>NZ_JBCMJM010000049.1:0-520 GCF_050457485.1 Gottfriedia acidiceleris | reverse complement strand
TCTTTAGCCTTCTCGCTTATCCCATAGGAGTCGAGCATCCCTCCATTCCAATCAACTAATTCATCAAAAAAAGTTTACGATAAAAACCTAATCAAATAGCCTTTACTTAGTGTAACATAACAGAATATTATCAGTTTGTAAGTCAATTGAACTTGAACATCAACATATAAACTAATCATTTAAAACTATAAATTTAAAATTTGCTCATAATATTTTTAAGTTCTGAAAAAACAATTACTATAGTTTATTGGTATATTAAAATTGTTGAAACACTTTAACATTTAAAATCGTTAATCGTTATAAATATAATAAATGGATTTTAACATCAATAATCTTCCACTTAATTTTGTTTCACTATAGACCGTTTTATATTTCAACACTCTGTAAAAAACCCTAATAATTTAGGGTTTTTTATTTTGTTTATCTAGCTGGAATTAAGGACAGTAATCCGTCAGAGAAATAATAAAATTTTAGAAATAAATAAGAGCCCTTTACAAATTGTTAATATCCCCTCATAGTA
>NZ_JBCMJM010000048.1:0-900 GCF_050457485.1 Gottfriedia acidiceleris | reverse complement strand
GGTTTCTATTCCTACTTTCCTTGCAATTTCAACACTGTTTTCAATAATTTTCACCTTTTGATCTAACGTAGGTGCTATGTTCATCGCAGCATCTGTTACGATTACTGCATTTTCTCTACCTGGTACGTCGAATATTGCAACATGCGATAAAACACTTTTATCTCTTAAACCATATTCTTTGTTCAATACTTCTTTTAGAAGAACTGAAGATGAAAGATTACCTTTCATTACAATTGAAGCTTCACCAGAGCGAACTGCTACAACTGCATTTTTAGCAGCTTCTTTGTTTGAATGAGAATGAACAATTTTTAGTCTTTCTGCAAATTGTTCGTTTTTTAATAATTCTTCATACATTTCATAGATTGCTTGCTCGTTTCCGAAAAGTAAAAAGTTTGCTAAATCATTATCTAACGCAATTGAAACTGCTTCTTTTACTTCGAAGTCCTCAGCAACAGCTACAGCAACAGTTTGCCTAGAATGATTTTTCGCGCGTAACATTATATCTGTTAAATTCATTGAAAGCCCTTCCTTTCATCCCCCTGCACTATATAAAGCAATTTGCGTGCCAACTTTTCAAAAAGGATAAAACTATTTTAAAAATAGTTGAAAAGCCTTACATTACCAACAATCTAGTACCAGGTACTAGTAACACCAATAAATCTATTCTACAACAATATTTTGAAAAATGACAGTAATTGTATGCAAAAATATTCATAGCACGCAAATTATTGCGTGCTATTTTTTGCAGTGTGGTATTTTTCCAATTTATAATACAAATTCCTTACTGATATTCCAAGCTCTTTTGCTGACCTTGTTTTATTGCCATTATTTTTCATTAAGATCTTTTCAATAATTTCACCTTCATAATGTATAACCATTTCATCAAGGGAGCTTATTTCT
>NZ_JBCMJM010000047.1:0-1369 GCF_050457485.1 Gottfriedia acidiceleris | reverse complement strand
CTCAGAAGCGACTTTAATATAATAACATTTTGTTGAACCATCTGTCAACAACTTATTTTATATTTTTTTGTTGTTCCAACTTGTTTTGTCGTGACAACATAAACAAATATACCATCTCGTCCAAATGATTGCAAGCATTTCTTTACAAAAAATTAACAAAAATTTTGTATTATCTTTTTTAAGATACTTTCTATATATATCGCTCTGTTAATATTAGTGTTGATTATAGATATATTAAAAGGAAATACTCCAAAAGGCTGCTTCTCCTCTTCATATTTCAATTAAAAACCTTCTCAATGTTAGGGTTGTCATAATCCAAGATCCATTCATTGTAAATATTATATGTATCTCTTATTGTGTCAGGTGAAGTTGCCAATAATTCACACCCTCTGTCATCGTAAACGTGAAAGATCTTTTCTTGTTAATATTTATAAAATAAGCTCTATAAAAAATCCTCGGACTAATTCCCAAATCTTGATTACATATTGCTTTTAGCAAAGATTTGTATTTGAATTCATTCGTTTTACATTTTAAACTAAACCTATGAGTTTTATATATTTCTTTTTCATCATCTTCAGGAAAAACATACAGCCTCGTTTGATACTTTAATCTATACAATAGTGACTTATCTACATATGGTGAAAAGTTCTTTAATTTACGTTTAATTTGTTTACCTCTTTCAAAGCCATTTATTTACATCCATTACGACAAAAATATCATCCGTTGGAGAGTGTATCGCTTCAAATAAAGTGATTGCTCTTTTATAACAACCCAGTATATATGGGTTATCAGGATAATCATAACCCCTTTCCCACTCTACCCCAAGTTCAAATCGAATACCAATATCCCAATTGTAAAACAAAGGTGGTTCAAGTTCTAAGTTAGGAAATACTTTTTTCAAGAAGTCGTTAAGTATCATTCTAACACCTCATAAAATTAATTCTGCAATCAAATAACGAAGACTCAATATTGGGTCTGGACAAAAGCAAACAATCATAAGTAACTGTCATTTCAAAAACAAACGATATGTGTAATACTCTTTAATATCGTGTTTCGTATTTTCGTTACTGAGACTATCAACAAACTGATCCATGCTAGATAATTAACGAAATACTTTGTAGCTACTCCCTTAATCGGCCTAATCATTGTATCATATTCAAAATGTAGATCAGTTACATTTTGAATATGATACAAACTTTTTATTACATGTTTCACTTCGTAAATAGAATGCTATGATGTTATTTCTGATTTTCTGTAGCGTATCCTATTAATAAGTAAAATTTAGAATAAATCTATCATTTTCATATTCAAACACAAAAAAACATCAGCTATTAGGCTGATGTTTTTGGTTACCAGGCGACGTTCTACT
>NZ_JBCMJM010000046.1:4423-4771 GCF_050457485.1 Gottfriedia acidiceleris | reverse complement strand
CATAAATTTTTGTACTTTTTTATTTAAATTTCTTCACAAAATTGATCGAAATAATTTTGAAGTTTTTGAATGACTTGCATTGGGTCATGACCTTCTATTTCATGACGCTCAACCATCGCTACAAGTTCACCGTCTTTTAAAAGTGCAAATGACGGAGATGATGGTGCTTTACCAGTAAAATATTCACGAGCTTTCGCAGTAGCATCTTTATCTTGCCCAGCAAACACAGTTACTAATTGGTCTGGTCTTGCATCATAGTGCACTGAATGTGCTGCTGCAGGACGAGCAATACCACCAGCACAACCACATACTGAGTTTACCATTACAAGTGTAGTGCCTTTCTTTTTT
>NZ_JBCMJM010000046.1:0-4397 GCF_050457485.1 Gottfriedia acidiceleris | reverse complement strand
GACAACATCATTCATAAAAAAATTAAAATTCATATTCATTTCATCTACTCCTTACATGCTTTTTTTCATCTTACCAATTTAGCGGCTATTAATTCAAGCTTTTGAACCTGCTTATTTCAAATGAATCTTTTAGCGCCTTAATTATTCATCCACTAACCCTACGATTACATTCGGTAAATGAGCTAATGTAGATATGGCGTATTGGTAATCTTCATTTAATTCTTCGACAACTCGTATGACAGTTACGAATGGATTTTTTATGACAAACTGATCAATCTTTTCCACATCGCCTGCAATAAATAAAACTTTTGCATCAATTTTATTTTTTAATCCGATTGAATGTAATGTGGATAAAACATTTTTCATTAGCTCTTCTTCTTGCTCACTAGCACCTTCTAATATTATACAGTCCCAACTTAATAACTTAAGCTGATCAAAAAGAAGTTCGTCCATATCTCTCCCTCCATATCGCTTGTTTATACAATATATGAGGAAATGAACGAAAGCATACTTTATTAGTATGAAATGAAATAACTCTAATTTTTAAGCTTCTCCAATACCGAACGCTAATATTAACAAGAAGAAGAAAACAAATGTGATAATATTTAAGACTACGCCAAGAATAATATTTGTAAGTTTTTTTGAGAGGAATGCAAAAATTACCCCTGTTATTGATAAGATTAAGAAACATAAAAGGAATATGCCCAGTTGTTTAGTGTGATCATTAATAAAAAGAGCTATAACTATACTGATACCAACCATCATTAAAGAAAGCCTACCATATTTATTCAAATAACTCCCCATCCTCGTAATTTTTTCTTACATTAAATGTATCACAATTAATTACTGGAAATGAATGGAAAAATAAAATGATAACTTAACACTCTGAAAAAAAAAGAACGCTTTAAAAGCGTTCTTTTAAGAATTAACAGTTAATTTTGTATCCGATTCAACCTTCACTTCTTTTCTTTTTTGAAAAAGTCTATTTACAAAAAACATCATTGGAAAACTTATAAAAGCGATTGCACTAATAATAACAAATCCACGGCCGCCATTTTCATATCCGAAGTAAGATAATAAACTTCCGCCAAGCGCTGGACCGAAAACGAAACCGAGTTTTGAGAATCCCATTGCCCCAAAATAAGTTCCCTTTAATTCTTCAGGAGCAAGCTGATCGACAAATACATCTGTAAATGTAAATGCAAATATTTCTCCTACAGTTAACACAATCATTACGATTGCTAATAAGAAAAAGTTAGTAAATAACCCAAATCCAGCAACAGCTAAACTAACAATCACATTACCAATCATCATAGATACAGTAGGTGAAAAATTCTTCATTCTACTTACAATTGGGAATTGAAGTATTACTACAGTTACTGCATTGATTGTTGTTAAATACGCATACAATTTAACGCCATTATGAAACTGTGGTGCATTTGCAAAATATTGAGACATTGTTGAAAAGCTTTGTGAATAACCAAGACCATAGAAACAAATTGTTAGAATCGTTAAAGCAAAAATGATATCCTTACGTAAAATTGAAAACGATGCCTTCATCGAAACTTTGTTAGTTGTCGAAGCAGACTTTCCTTCTCCAATTTTATACTTTGATAACATAAATAATAATGTTAAACCATAAAAAAAGTACACAATTCCAGATAATACAAATGGCAATGTGCTTTTTGAACTTCCTAGATATAAACCAACTAAAGGACCTACTGCAACTCCAACATTAATAGCGGCATACCGCAAGTTAAACACTAACAGTTTTGATTTCTCGTCGGTTAAATCAGAAAGTAATGCTCTTGAAGAAGGTTCGAAAAATGATGAACAAATATTTAAGATCGAGTTCAGCACAAAAAACCAGGCGAATGAATTTCCTAGTCCAAAACCAACTAATGTAATAGACCATAAAAAAATACTCGATAATAAAATAGTTTTCCTTCCAATACGATCAGAAAGAGTTCCTCCAATAAAACTGAAAAACACCCCTAAAAAAGATGAAACTGTTAACATAAGCCCAACCATTGCAGGTGAGATATGTTTAACTGAAGTTAAATAAATAGCTAAAAACGGCATACTTACTGTGCTAGCAAATCTAACGAATAAAGTTCCAATAACGATATTCCAAGCAACAGGATGTACGGCAGATAAATTTTTAAACATCTTATCCCCCCCTAATTCTCTAAGATGTCACATATTTGTAAATTATCTTACAAATGTTACAGTTTGTAAAGATTTTAGTTCAGGGCTCTAAAAGTGATCTGGAGGTTGAGTAAAGGAAAATGGTATTCATGAAGGCAGGAAAAAGAGGATTATAAGGAAGAGGAATGGCATCCTATTCCCTATTGTTTTTCATATTCCGATAAAGATTGTCTTTTAATATAGCCATGAATCGGTTTTTACTATTATCTATCACTTCAAAGCCGTATTTGCGGTATAAGTTGTGAGCATCTCTTGTGCCAAGCATGAATGTCCGTACTGTTGATAGTTTTTCATAACGCATGATTTCTTCCATTAGCCATTTTGATAGGCCTTTTTTACGATATTCTGGGAGAATAAATACGTCAGCTAAATAAGCAAATGTGACGCCATCTGATACTACTCTAGCAAAGCCTACTTGGGTTGGATCACTTTCTCCTGGATTCCCCTTGTAAACACCAAAACAGAAAGATCCTTTGATAAATCGATCAATATATTCATAAGGAATTTCATTTGCCCAATATGAATCTTTGTCTAAAAAGTTATAAATAACGTCTCTGTTTAATAATTCTTTATTCGTTGATATGTAATACCCATTTTGTTCAACTAGCATAAATTCCACCCCTTTATTATAATTTACGGAATTTTATAATTATTAATTTTATCATAAGTCACTAAAAAAGGGCTTTTTTATATTTCAGGATAAAGGACACACATATACTCCTTTTTATTTTGATAAAATACTGCTTTTTATTTCTATAGCATTCTATAGCATGGTTGAGGGGTATCTCGGTGGCTTTTTACATTATGCATAAATTTATGTGGCCATTTTAAAGATAATTAGCGTAATTCATTACTATTATTGTTTATAAAGAAAGAAATTAGAATAAGCTTGCTAGTTCTCTAATTGAATGAGCTACTTTTAACTATAATTAAGGCAAAATATTATAACCGATATGGGTAATATCTTATTTTATTTGCGATAGCAAAGGATTTAATTGCAGATTCTCTATTTTTATTTGCACTTAGCACGAAGATTTTAATTTTCTCATTTGACAAAATAAAATAAAAAAGAGGTTGCCTTAACGACAACCTCTTTTGTTTATAAAATTAATATACGTTCGTATTTTCTTTTGTTGTATTTTCTAGGATTT
Source organism: Gottfriedia acidiceleris (assembly GCF_050457485.1). GTDB lineage: Bacteria > Bacillota > Bacilli > Bacillales > Bacillaceae_G > Gottfriedia > Gottfriedia acidiceleris_D. The sequence continues at coordinate 1,038 of NZ_JBCMJM010000046.1, read as the reverse complement.
CTTTTACTCTTCCTAAGAATTTACCACAAATAAAGCCGTCAAGTACACGGTGATCAAGTGATAAGCATAGGTTAACCATATCGCGAACACCAATCATTCCGTTTACAACAGCTGGACGTTTTACGATACTTTCAATTTGTAAAATTGCTGCTTGTGGGTAGTTAATGATACCCGCGCTTTGAACACTACCAAATGATCCAGTGTTATTTACTGTGAATGTGCCACCTTGCATTTCGTCTGATTTTAATTTGCCAGTACGAACTTTTGTAGCTAATTCAGTAATTTCACGTGCGATACCTTTGATTGTTTTCTCATCAGCATTTTTAATTACTGGAACAAATAATGCATCGTCTGTTGCAACAGCGATCGATAAGTTAATATCTTTCTTTTGGATGATTTTATCTCCAGCCCACATTGAATTAATCATTGGGTATTCTTTAAGTGCTTGCGCTACAGCTTTAACAAAGAATGCGAAGAATGTTAAAGAGAAACCTTCTTTTTTCTTGAAAGAATCTTTAAGGCTGTTTCTGTAATTAACTAGGTTTGTAACATCTACTTCGATCATCATCCAAGCATGTGGAGCTTCATGTTTACTACGTAACATATTTGAAGCAATTGCTTTACGTACACCTGTAACTGGAATTTCAATATCACCAACTGCTGTTGGGATAACAGGTACTGGTGCTGCAGCAGGTGCTTGAGCTGCGGGAGCAGTTTGTGCTACAACTGGTTGAGCAGGAGCTTCAACTGCAACAGGTGCTGGTGCCGCTTGAGGTACACCATTTGCGATTGCATTTAAAACATCTTTTCGAGTAACTCGACCATTATTTCCTGTACCAGGAATTAATGAAAGATCAAGATTATTTTCTTGTGCTAAACGAAGTACAGCTGGAGAATAACGAACTTTACCAGACTCATCAGTTTTAGCAATAGTTTGAACCGGTGCAGCAGCTACAGGAGTTTGTGCTGGTGCTACAGGTGCAGCTTTTTCAACTGGTTTTTCTTCAATTGTTGTAGCAGCTACTTCACTAGAAGCAC
>NZ_JBCMJM010000045.1:0-2187 GCF_050457485.1 Gottfriedia acidiceleris | reverse complement strand
AAAAAGTACAAAAATTTATGGGGGGGATTTCCATAAATTTTTGTACTTTTTTTGTGTATAATATTAATATTATGTAAACTGTGATTTAAATGAAGCGTTTTAATTAATTATGTTGTAAATAAAATAAAAGATAAAAAAGAAAGATAATGCAGCTAAAGAGCATGTAAAAATTAAAAACATTAATGCATCCTTATATGCTGTTTCATCATATTTAACCCGAAAAGCGAAGGATTCTGATCTATGTTTTTTTAATTTTCTATATTGGCTTAAATCGATAATATTTGATTGATCCACAACACACCTCTCCTTTGTAGTACTAATATATTAATTAAATTTTAAAATATTCTAAAAAATTAGTAAAGTTGTTTTGCGAACAAATTAATAGCAAATTATGCCATAATTAATAGGAATAAAATTTACTAATATGTTTGAAAGGTAAGTGGGAAATTGTGAAATATACTTTATGTTTTATCAAACGAAATGATGAACTACTAATGTTAAATCGTATAAATCCTCCTACAATGGGAATTTGGAATGGTGTTGGTGGAAAAATTGAAAAAGGGGAAACAATCGATAGATCAGTACAAAGAGAGATTGAAGAAGAAACCGGAATACATATTGAGCAAAAAGATATAACTTATAAAGGTAAAGTGACTTGGCATGAAGAAGATGTGAATTTCGGAGGTATGTATGTATTTCTGGCCGAGGTTGCTAATAGCTTAAAATATGATACGCCTTTAAAAACAGATGAAGGAATTTTAGATTGGAAAAAAATTAATTGGGTAATAGATGAAAAAAATCAAGGAGTAGGAGAGTGTATTCCTTATTTTCTTCCAATACTATTAAATAACGAGCGAAATCATCATTATTCCTTTTATTATAAGGAAAATAAGGTTGTTGATGTAGTAATAGAAGAAGAAGTATTAATATAATAAAATAATTTATAAATGAATAATGTAATCATTTTTATGAAAATACCATTTCCACAATGGTGTTTTTTTTATGAATAATTATGAAAACGCTTAAATTTGGGGGAATTGAAGTGCTCGGTAATGAAAAATGTAGTGATTCGCGAGATTTGTCGAAAACTTTTTGAAAGGTTTGAAAAGTCTAATAACAACAATATCATTCACTTGATTGAATAAATATATAAAAATAATGAATATTAATAAAAAAATATTTTTTATAATATCCCTGTAAAATTAAGCTATATCTGATTTTTTTGTCGAAATGCTGAAAAATATAGTTGCATATTTATTAGTATGTGTTAAAATTCATTTTGTGGAATAATTATTCATTCAAAAAAAATGGTTGTTTAATAGAATACTAATAAAGATAATATAAATAATAAGTTTGAATTTTTAAAAAATTAGGGGGAAGCATTTATGAAAAAAATAGTCGGAGTTTTAGCTGCATCAGCATTATCAATTGGAATGTTATCTGCTTGTAACAAGTCAGATGATAAAACCTTAATCTTAGGAACAAGTGCGGATTATAAGCCTTATGAATTTATTGACACAAAAAATGACAAAATAGTCGGGTTTGATGTTGATTTAGCCAAAGCACTTGGTAAAAAAACTGGATACACAATTAAAGTAAAAGATATTGATTTTAACTCATTAATTACTGCGATGAATGCAGATAAAGTAGATTTTATTATGGCCGGTATGAAAAAGACACCTGAGCGTGCAAAAAATGCAGATTTCACTGAACCATACTTCACTGATCAAAATGAAATAGTTGTAAATAAGGATTCAAACATTAAAAGTGTTGAAGATTTAAAAGGAAAAACAGTCGGAGTCCAAGCTGGTTCAATTCAAGAAACAAAAGCAATTGAAGTTTCTAAAAAGATTGGATTTAAAGTTGAAAACCGTAACCGTATTCCTGAGATGGTAGAAGAATTAAAAGCTGGTAGATTTGATGCTGTTGTTATCGAACAATCTGTAGCTAGTGGATATCTAAATAAATTACCTGAAATGCAAGGGGAATTAATGCAAGATTTCTTTGAACAATCTGGTTCAGCAGTAGCTCTTCCAAAAGGTAGTAAATTAACACCTAAATTTGATAAAGCACTAAAAGAATTAAAAGAAGATGGAACTGTTGATAAACTAATTAAAAAATGGTTCGGTGAATTGAAGTAGTCCGTAAGATTTTAATAGATCAAAAGATAAACCTATAGGGTATGGC
>NZ_JBCMJM010000044.1:0-785 GCF_050457485.1 Gottfriedia acidiceleris | reverse complement strand
AAGATGGTGGCTCGGGACGGAATCGAACCGCCGACACGAGGATTTTCAGTCCTCTGCTCTACCGACTGAGCTACCGAGCCATCTTAAATGGCGGTCCCGACCGGGATCGAACCGGCGATCTCCTGCGTGACAGGCAGGCATGTTAACCGCTACACCACGGGACCATTTGGTTGCGGGGACAGGATTTGAACCTGCGACCTTCGGGTTATGAGCCCGACGAGCTACCAGACTGCTCCACCCCGCGATAATTTAGATACTAACTAAGTTAGATCCATTAATATGAAATTTAATAAAAATGGAGGAGTAAGAGGGATTCGAACCCCCGCGGGCTGTTACACCCCTGTCGGTTTTCAAGACCGATCCCTTCAGCCAGACTTGGGTATTACTCCATTATAAGTGGTGGACCTTGTAGGACTCGAACCTACGACCGGACGGTTATGAGCCGTCTGCTCTAACCAGCTGAGCTAAAGGTCCTTAAATAAGTAGCGGCGGAGGGAGTCGAACCCACGACCTCACGGGTATGAACCGTACGCTCTAGCCAGCTGAGCTACACCGCCATAATAAGTTAATTTAAGTTTCTTTAAGTGGAGCCTAGCGGGATCGAACCGCTGACCTCCTGCGTGCAAGGCAGGCGCTCTCCCAGCTGAGCTAAGGCCCCATGTTTTAAATGGTCGGGAAGACAGGATTTGAACCTGCGACCCCCTGGTCCCAAACCAGGTGCTCTACCAAGCTGAGCCACTTCCCGTTCAGAATTACAGGTGAAATAATATGGCGCGCCCGAAAGG
>NZ_JBCMJM010000043.1:816-7150 GCF_050457485.1 Gottfriedia acidiceleris | reverse complement strand
GAAGCGACTTTAATATAATAATATTTTGTTGAACCATCTGTCAACAACTTATTTTATATTTTTTTGTTGTTCCAACTTGTTTTGTCGTGACAACATAAACAAATATACCATCTCGTCCAAATGATTGCAAGCATTTCTTTTACAAAAAGTTAACAAAAATAATTTACGTAAATTTCAAACAAATTAATTAGTTAATTGTACAACTAGGTATAAGTACAAGCACAAATTATCCCTCTTCCATAGATTAGTACAAGAAAAGGAGGAATTGTTATGCAATGTAATGAAGCCCATCATTTATGTAATAATTTTAGAGGGCAGGTTGTACGCATTTTCGATAAAGAAGGAAATGAGCACGTTGGACGTATAACTAGAGTAACTGATGATCGAGTTTTTATTGAACCAGTCAATCAAAATCGTCAGTCTTCTAATAGATCATCCAATCGCAATAGAAGTAACATGAACAGAAACCAATCTAATAGAGATTTCTCGGAAAGAAACTTTTCAAATAGAAGTTCCCGCAATGAAAATCGTTTTGATAATATGTTTGGTAATCGCGTTGACAATCAATTTGATGATCGATTCGATAGAAGATTTGACAGAAGGTTTGATAGAAGATTCGATAGAAGAGAAGAAAGAAGAGACGATAGAGATTTTGACAGAGATGGATTTAGATGCGGATTCTTCGGCTGTGGGTTCGGTATTTCAATTGCACTCGGATTTGTTGCAGGAGTCGCATTAGCTGCATTATTCTTTTTTTAATAGCTCAATAAAATCTTATATTCAATTACTGTGGGTATGTCTCTTTGGTCAATTGCTGACTTTTGAGACACCCTTTTATTTTATAGGTGAAAAGGTCATGACACACCTCATTATATTTTTTATTACTAATACAAAAATAATTTCCTCGAATTAGTTAAAGGATAGAAGCATTATGAAAAAAATCATTCAAGTCATTATAATTATATTCATACTTTGCTTATGTACATATGCCTTTAAAATAGCCAAAACATTTTTAATCATAAATAAAGTCGAATTTAATAAGCAATTTCCAATCTATCCTCATGGTGACCGTTAATTTATAAGAGTATACTTAAATAAGTACATTATTAATAATGAAGGTGAGGACTTTATGCAAATAGAATCGTTAATAAATGATTTATCAAACATGAATTTAATTAACAAAAAAGAAATTAAATACACTAAACTAACAGGTGGAACATCAAGCAGTATATATCTTCTAAGTAACATAAAAAACGAGAGTAAATATATAGTTAAGTTCAATGATCCTCGTGTACTAGAACCAGAAGCATATTTTCTTAATTTCTATAACAAAGTAGATATATTGCCCAATTTACTATTTGCTGAAAAAACATTTAAATACATAGTTTATCCTTTCATTCCAGGTAGCACAAATTATATTAAAAAAAACAAAAAAGAATTACTTATATTACTTGCTAAACGGTTAATAAATAATTACGAATCCTACCCTAATGCTCCAGGTTGGGGATGGGCAGATGATTTATCGAATTCATGGTCAGATTTTCTTATGAGTAGAATGACAGAGTCTTATAAAATTTTAGATTCGTATTTAGAAAAGCCAGATCATACACTTATCTTTTCTATTGTAAACAATTCAAATCTAATCACTTTTCAAGGAGAACCTTTTTTATTACACGGTGACTGTGGTATACATAATTTTATCTTTAATAAAGGCAAGTTAAGTGGCATTATTGATCCTACTCCAGTGTTTGGTGATCCACTTTATGATTTAATTTATGCGTTTTGTTCTTCACCAGATAATTTAACAAAAGAGACAATTTCTACCGCAGTTAGTCATTTGAAATTTTTACAAAATAATGATTCTCACATAATATATAAAAACGTATTGGTTGGATTATATTTTAGGTTAGCAACATGTATAAGACATCACCCAAATGATTTGTACGAATACTTAATAGCTTGGAATTATTGGACTAGCTTGGTTAAATCCACCTGAATTTTTAAAATATAAGCAGTCTGATACATTGGAATTAATCCAAACCTGGTAAGTGGTACTTTTGTTAATCAAACAAAAAAGATAAGCTAATATGCCTATCTTTTTCTACATAAAAATACTCTATATCCCAACACATCTTTATAACGCACTAGTATTTCTTGGAATCTATGAAGTAATTCAATTCCCTCTGGTGGTAACTTTTGAAATGGTAGTGTATCAGTTGGGTTTGTTGATGTATTCATTATTGTATTTCCTTTGAGGATTTTATAATCTCTAAAGCCCCCTTTGATTAATGCTTGTTCCCACTCTCTTACCGTTTTTACTTTTGAAATACCATATACATCCTTTATTTCACTTTCTTCTTTAAGTGTTAGCGGTCTCTCTGATGTCATTTCTATAGCAAGAAAATATCCACCTTTTTTTAATACTCTTACATATTCATGTAATGATTTATCTACATTTGTGAAGCTTGTTACTGATTCCGAAATTATAATATCAAATGAATTATCTTTAAAAGGAAGGTTTTCTGCACTTGCTTGATGCAGAGTAACTGGAATTTTCTTTTTGTTAAATCGTTTTCTTGCATTAGCTAGCATCCGACTGTTTATATCGATTGTTGTAATTGAGCAATTGAAACTTTCATATAAATAGCTAGCAGTTTTACCTGAACCGCATCCAACCTCTAAAACTTGGCTATCTGATGTCAGCGGAAGAAATCTTAATGTTTTTTTTGTTAAATCAAACCCACCTGGATGTGCATCTTCTATATTTAAAGTGGCGATTAAATCTATATAAGAAAATTTCCTCATATTAAGACCCCAATCATGTAGTTTGGTATAGTCTATTCATATAAGCTTAAATTTGTTTTGTATTCTTGAAAACAATGAATTTTTTATTAAATCAAAAACATCAGCTTTTGGGCTGATGTTTTAGTTTGTATACAAAGAGCAATCATTTGCTTATTGAAAACAGCCGTAATCTTACTCCCCGTTACTTCTCATTCCTTTTGAATCTTTCGAAGTGCCTTTTTCGAACCTCGTTCAATATCGTGCTGTAATTTCCTTGTCGCATAATCAACAAATAATGTATCTAAGTCATATCCTTCTGGATAAAGTTCAGCAGCTTTTACTTCTAAAGATACCCGTTTTTCATTCACTTCCAAAAAATCACCATTGTAAAAAACAATGAGATTGTAGAAATTATCGATTTCTTTATAGACAATTCCAAAGTTATCATAGTCTAATAATTTTACTCGATCACCTTTTTGATAGTTAGACTTTTCTTCTGCTTTTAATTTGATAATCTTAGGTTTCCTTATTGCACTTTCATTTACTTTATCTAATTGATATTCTTTATTTTCCATATATTCTTTCGCTCTTTGAAGTACATTTTCTCGAATGTTCATTTTCTTAGAAATCCATAGAGCATTACTTTCTCCTGATTTACCGATAATTAATTTATACATTGGTTCTAGTGTTTCACTATTAAATCGCATTGCTGCATTCATAAAGTCACTATGCATTTCTGAAAAACGTTTAATTTCACCATAATGGGTAGTTGCAACTGTAATACATCCCATAAGGTAAAACTCTTCCAATATAGAAATTGCTAGTGCAGATCCTTCATTCGGTTCCGTACCACTTCCTATTTCATCGAATAGTAAAAGCGTATTATTATTAGAAACCCCCATAATATCAGAAAGGTTTTTCATATGTGATGAAAATGTGCTTAGTGCATTCTCTATACTTTGATTATCACCAATATCCACGAAAATCTTTTCAAATACTGCAATTTCAGTCCCTATGTCTCCAATGATATGGAAACCTGACATTGTTGCTAAAGTTAGTAAACCAATTGTTTTCAGAACGACTGTCTTTCCACCAGCATTAGGTCCAGTAATGATTAAACTTCGATAACCTTCCCCTATCTCAAAATTAAGTGGAACAACATTACCTGTTAATAGGGGATGTTTGCATTCAACTAACTTTATATATCCAAAGTCATTTAATTTCGGCTCAACTCCACCAATATGTTTGCTAAATTTAGCTTTTGCAAACACCATATCATATTGGCTTATCAACTCCATATTTATATTTATTTCATAAATTTTTTCTAATATCATTCCTGAAAGGGTAGCTAATATTTGATATTCTTCCATTGCCTCTTCAGCCTTTAGGCTTGCTAACTCACTGTTTAATTTAGTTACAGTACTCGGTTCAATAAAGACTGTTGCCCCTTTAGAAGAAACTTCAATAATTGAGCCAGGAACTTGCTTCTTAAACGAAGCTTTTATTGGTATTGTATATCGGTCATCTTTCTTACTTATAAAAAAGTCCTGAATATACATTTTATTTGCACTACTACTTAGAAATTTATTTAAACGATCTTTAATCTTCTCTTCAACTGATTCAATATTATTTCGTATCCGTTTAAGTTCCTTACTTGCCCCAGAATCAACGCTGTTTCCTTTTATTGAGAAGTTAATCTCGTCTTCAATACTCATAAATTCACTCATTGAGTTTGCATAAGAAGCGAGAATTGGAGCAAAAAATAAGTTATCTTGCATAAACTTTTTAATTCTTCTACATCCTCTTAAAAAGTCCGAAACACTGATTAAATCACTCGGATCTAGTATCATGCCCTTTTCAAGATTTTGAATAATATTTTCAATGTTAGAGACACCTAAAAATGGTACATGTCCTTCTGCATCTAATATTGCCCGAGCTTCGGTTGTCTCATTTAATCTATTTTTAACTACTTTTATATTAGAACTAGGTTCTAATTGATTTATCAATTTTTTACCTAATCCACTTACACAATAAGATTTTACAATTTCTTTTAACTCGTTATATTGTAATTTTTCAAATGTTATATTATTCAATTTTAATTCTCCTCTTTAATATGATTTTATTGATCATAAATGGAGATACCTACACGTTAGATTCCAATAAGATTATTTATAGAAATAAAGATTTTGCCTGAAAAAATATAAAAAGCTGCGGAGATACCGCAGCTTTAATCACATTACAAGGCAATCATAATTGAAATATAGATAAATACGCTATTACAGAATAGCCATACTAATTTCATTACACGCATTATAAAGTATTGTAGGTATCTTCATAGGTTTGAAATAAACATGACAAAATTAAGGGTACGAATTCTACAAATTCCCCTTTTTTCATCCTATTTATTTCATTTATTTTTTTCCTATTTAGAACCTACCGCACTCACAAAATGCACCTCATTTATTATTATGTTCATTGAAATCTAACTTATTGAAATCATCATACAATGTGTAAATTGAAAAGTAAAGATGATCTACAATATTTACTATATGTATTTAATAAAAACTTTCCACAATTTTTTTAGCGTTCAGATAAGCTCTATACTTTAAGTTTCATACTCACTAAGCCAATTTAAAAAGGAAAAAGTACATCTTCCAAATTTGTTGCAAATGGAAATTTAGTTAAATAAGTGTTTATTGTTGTATAAAAATATAGAATTAAATTGAATATTAAATATAAAAACTGGAGATTTAAAATGATAAATAAAATAGCTCATCTTACTTTCAGTTTATTGTTCTTAATTAACTCTATTACTACAGAACACAGAGAAATTGCAAATCATTTATTTAGTACTAAGTCTGTTAGTTTTAAAGGAGTCGATAATAACTGGGAAATTTTACACGAAATGAATTTAGTGGGAACTGATATCTTATATCAAACAACTATAAAATATAAAGGAAAATATGATAAAGATTTAATTAAGTCAAACTCACGCTATTTGATTAACTATAATGGAGGAACGATAGGAGGGGAGACGTTTTTATTAAATCAATCTGGTGAATTTCATGGTAAAAAAAGAGAGTGCGGCGGATGTGAGTTTATTGATAAGGAAAAAGAGATAAATTATGAAATTTACTGGAAAGATACTATAAGTACAGTTATTTTAAAAAAAGTCGATAAACCAAGTAATTAACCCTTTTATAAAGTAATAATGCGTGTGGTTTTCAGAGTGTTGAAATATAAAATTCTATTAATGGTTTTAAATCTTAATATGTTTGAGCAATTTTATGATTCTAATAACACTAGTAATGTTTTTTTAGAAGTTAAACATATTATGAGCTAATTATTAGAAAAGCATATTCAATTGCTTAGTTTAATTAATGTTAGAAATTAATTGACCTACAAACTGATTATTAAACAACTGTTAAGTTATCTAAGTAAAGGCTATTTGACTAGGATTTATTGCCGACTTCTTTAGATTGAATAAGTTGATTGGAACGAAAGGGGGGTGCTCGACTCCTATGGGATGAGCGGGAAGGCTGAGACCCCG
>NZ_JBCMJM010000043.1:0-810 GCF_050457485.1 Gottfriedia acidiceleris | reverse complement strand
TTACGAAAATTTGGTAATTTAATTGACAAGGTTGTTTTTCAACAGCGTGAAAAAACGAACTGTTATAAACAGTTCGTTTTTTGTGTTTGTATTAGTTGTTCAACTAGGTTATTACATCAAAGAGCTAGAGACTATGTCATAACTCAAAAATAAAATAACTCAGCATGGAATAAATCTCTATTTAGAATAGTTCTTCTTTTATTTAAATATTTTTAAATTAAGGAAGGAGTGTAGAATGAATGACTGAAGTTCAAAAGAAAAAGTGGGTTGATAAAAGTATTGTGCTATTGTTAGTTTTAGTATTTATTATTTTAGCAACAAACGTCCCTAAAATACAGAATTTATATGAGTCAACTTTAATTGGAACTTACCACAGCAAAAAACTTCCATTTGCAACATTAGTATTTGACGAAGAAGATCATCATTCATTTTATTATTATAATCGCTCTGAGACAGATAAAGGAACTTATACACAGAAAACAGATACGACGTATGTAATTAACAGTTCTAAGTTTCATAACTTGAAAATCATTTATAATAAAAAAGGAAGAACTTTTAAAATAAAAATTGATAATAAAACCTATGTTTTTAAACAATCTGATACAATTCCTACTATTATTGATAATTCTGAATGACTAGATTTAGGTTGTTCAAGTACTTGATAACCAAATTATGTACTAAGAACATAAAAGGACTATCAATAAGTGACAGTCCTTTATGGTTTATTAAATATCAACAATTAACTGATTCAAAATAAAAAAGCACCAGCTGATTAGCTGGTACTTTGGTAAACCAGGCGACGTTCTACTC
>NZ_JBCMJM010000042.1:0-3928 GCF_050457485.1 Gottfriedia acidiceleris | reverse complement strand
TATTAGGCTGATGTTTTTTTGCGTTATAAAAAATAATATTTAAGATGATGATTTATATCGGAAAAAAAATAATTTAGTTCATTCTTTATTCATATTTTAGTTGTAAATTTTAAAGGTATTGTAAATAAAAAATAGTAAGTGTAAGGAGTAAAGATATGAAAGAAGAAACTAATTCGAATAAAAAAAGTGACTGGAGAAATTTTATCTCTTTAATAAAAAATGCAAATCCTCCTAAATGGTTGTTTGCAATAGGCGTACTATTAAGTGTAGCTACTACTTTAGTCGGGTTACTATTACCTTTGCTTACAAAGAAATTTGTAGATGGTTTTTCATTAGCATCCTTAAGTGCCGGACAAATAGCAGTTTTTGTTATTGTACTAATCATACAGGCTATTTCATCAGCAGCTTCTATCTATCTGCTTAGCCGCGTAGGAAATACAGTTGTTGCCAATGTAAGACACCGGTTGTGGAAGAAAATGATTGTACTTCCAATATCTTATTTCGATGAGACTCAGACTGGAGATAATGTAAGTCGAGTTACGAATGATACAGCAATTTTAAAGGGGTTAATAACAGAACACATAACAAACTTTTTAACAGGAATCATTTCAATTATTGGATCTTTTATATTACTACTAGTATTAGATTGGAGAATGACTTTAGTAACATTTAGTATTATACCTGTCATCGCTCTTATATTTATCCCTATCGGAAAACAAATGTCAAAATTATCAAAAGCAACCCAAGATGAGACAGCAAAGTTCACATCATTAATAAGCCAAGTTTTTTCGGAAATTAGATTAGTAAAAGTTTCGAATGCAGAAACTACTGAAATTACTAATGGAAACAAGGGAATTAATAATTTATTATCTTTCGGTATTAAGGAAGGAAAGTTACACTCTTTTATTGGACCAATTGTTTCCTTTGTATTGATGCTTATTCTAGTAGTTATTATTGGATATGGTGGGGTCAGGGTCTCATCAGGTGCAATAACAGCAGGGGCTTTAGTAGCTTATATACTATATTTATTCCAAATTATCTTCCCAATAACACAAATTACACATTTCTTTACTGAACTTCAAAAAACAAAAGGTGCTACTGAAAGAATGATCAGTATATTAGAACTAGAAGAAGAAGATTATCAAGGTGGTAAAGATGAAGTTGATATGAACTTACCAATTAATATTAATAAGTTGCATTTTGCATATAAGGAAGAAGAGATGTTAACAAATCTTAATTTTGTAATCCCTCCAGGTAAGGTAACAGCTATTGTAGGGCCAAGTGGAAGCGGAAAGACAACTTTATTTTCACTTATTGAACGATTTTACCTTCCAAATAGTGGAGAAATAACAATTGGAGATAATCCAATTAATAATTTCAATTTAGAGAGTTGGAGAAAACAAATAGGGTATGTTGCACAGGAAAGTCCGTTAATTGTCGGTACAATTAGAGATAACATTTGCTATGGAATTAAAAGAGAGATATCTGATAAAGAATTGGGTTATGTATCGGGTATGGCATATGTAGATCAATTTGTTAATGACTTACCTGAAGGTTTTAATACAGAGGTTGGAGAAAGAGGTATAAAACTATCTGGTGGACAAAGACAACGAATAGGTATTGCGAGAGCTTTACTAAGAAACCCTAAATTATTAATGTTGGATGAGGCAACTTCGAATCTTGATAGTAGGTCGGAATTAGTTGTACAAAATGCACTTTCCAATTTAATGAAAGGGAGAACCACTTTAATTATCGCCCATCGTCTTTCAACAGTTATAGATGCGGATCAAATTGTATTTTTAGAAAAAGGAAAAATAACTGGTATAGGGTCACATAGTGAATTATATAGTAACCATTTAATGTATAGAGAATTTGCAGATCAACAATTGAGAGTAAATAGTGCAGTGTAATTAAACTTTAGGGAAGGTGTTTTTATGGCTAGTATTTTAATCGTAGACGATGATCCACATATTCGGAAACTATTAAATGTTTTACTTCGGAATGAGGGCTTTACTGTTTTTGAGTCTACAAATGGTATTGAAGCAATTAGTGTTTTTGAAGATAACAGAATAGATATGTTAATTATAGACTTAATGATGCCTAAAATGGATGGATTCGAGCTTTGTCGAGAAATACGTAACAATTATGATCTTCCTATAATTATGTTAACTGCAAAAGGTGAAACCGAACAGAAAGTTAGAGGGTTTAAATTAGGGACCGACGATTATATCGTAAAACCGTTTGAACCAGTCGAATTGGTTGTTCGGGTAAAAGCTTTGTTAAGAAGATCGAAAATATCTTCATCTAAAATTGTTCAAATAGGACGTCTAGTAATAGACCACGGTAATTACAAAGTTCTAAATGAAAATGAAGTAATCAATATGCCATTGAAAGAGTTAGAGCTTTTATTTAATTTAGCAAGCTCTTTAGGTAGGACATATTCCAGAGAACAATTAATTGAAAACATTTGGGGATTCGATTATGCAGGGGATGAAAGAACGGTAGATGTTCATATAAAGCGATTGAGGGAAAGATTTCCCGAGAAAGAATTTGGTTTTAAAATTTCTACTGTATGGGGATTAGGATATCGAATGGAGTTATTGAATTGAAAGTATTAAAAAAAATTAGAGATGTTATAGGAGCAATATTATTATTAACGACTGCAATAACGATAGGAAGCGTAATTGTTCACTATTCTACTATTTACTTTTATGAACATCATTTCACTAGTTTATCAGACTTAACGATACAAATCATAAATACTTTTTTAACTTTTCTATTACTAATGCTCGGAGGAGCTATATTTGGTAGAATGTTTCATCATCCAAAGCAAATGAAAATGGTAAAAGAAATAATGCAGGCAATTAGAAGTATTTCAAGAGGAGAGTTTAACGTATCAGTGGATCTTGAAAAATTCAGGAATGCATTTGGTGGTGAAATAGGACAGATAATAGATAGCTTTAACCATATGGCAAAAAATTTAGATCAAATGGAAAACATGCGACAAGAGTTTATTTCTAACGTCTCACATGAAATTCAATCACCTTTAACATCAATTAAAGGTTTTGCTAAAGTATTACAAAATGAAAGTTTACCATTAGAAGAACGAAAGCAATATTTAAATATAATCGAGTATGAAAGTACAAGATTATCGAAGCTTAGCGATAATCTACTAAAGCTAACTTCACTTGAATCACAAAACCAGCCAATAGAAAAAAACAGTTTTTCATTAAATAGTCAACTTATGTACTCATTGTTAAGCTGCGAACCTCAGATAGTAGAAAAAAATATCAATATGCATGTTGACCTTGGTAAAATTGACTTTATTGGAGACGAGGCTCTTTTGAATCAGGTTTGGATGAATTTAATAACAAACAGTATAAAATTTACTTCTGACAATGGTGATCTATTTATATCTGCTATTCAAGATAATGACAAGGTGGTTATACAAATTCAAGATACAGGGATAGGTATTTCTGAAGAAGATCAAGTGCATATATTTGAAAGGTTTTATAAAGCAGATAAATCAAGAGACAGGACAACTGGTGGAAATGGTTTAGGTTTATCAATCGTAAAGAAAATTGTTGATATGCATAACGGAATAGTTTATGTAGAAAGTGAGGTCGGTAAAGGGTCACTATTTGTAGTTGAATTACCGTTAATAGCGGAGTAATGTTTCTTCATTATAGTAAATAGAGCTTAGTAAAGATAAATACTCTTTTGCTATAGTGAAAAACATTATCTTTTTTATAATAAAGTTATTGCAATCGTATAAGAATAATGGTATATTATTAAACGTTGTCACATTAAATCAAAAAATGAGGCAAGAAAATAACATAAAAAAGTTATTGACTAAATAAACTTGAATGTGTTATTATAATATAAGTCGCCAAGAGATAAAGCGACAAAGTGAACTTTGAAAACTAAA
>NZ_JBCMJM010000041.1:0-963 GCF_050457485.1 Gottfriedia acidiceleris | reverse complement strand
GAAGACGTTGGATTAAAAGGTGGAGTATTTAAAGCGACTAATGGTCTGTATGATCAATTTGGTGAGGATCGTGTATTAGATACACCACTTGCAGAATCTGCAATCGCGGGTGTTGGTATTGGTGCTGCAATGTACGGACTTAGACCAGTAGCTGAAATGCAATTTGCTGATTTCATTATGCCTGCAGTAAACCAAATTATTTCTGAGGCTTCAAGAATTCGTTATCGTTCAAACAATGACTGGACTTGTCCTATTACGATTCGTGCTCCTTATGGAGGCGGTGTACACGGTGCACTTTATCACTCTCAATCTGTTGAGAAGGTATTTGCAGGTCAACCAGGATTAAAAATTGTAATGCCTTCTACTCCTTATGATGTTAAAGGATTATTAAAAGCAGCAATTCGTGATAATGACCCAGTAATTTTCTTTGAGCATAAACGTGCTTATCGATTAATTAAAGGTGAAGTACCTGAAACTGATTATGTACTTCCAATTGGTAAAGCTGATGTAAAACGTGAAGGTGAAGATATCACGATCATCACTTACGGATTATGTGTACATTTTGCTCTTCAAGCTGCTGAAAAATTAGCTCAAGATGGTATTTCTGTACATGTTTTAGACTTACGTACAATTTATCCATTAGATAAAGAATCTATTATCGAAGCTGCTTCTAAAACAGGAAAAGTTTTATTAGTAACTGAAGATAATAAAGAAGGAAGTATAATGAGCGAAGTTGCAGCAATTATTGCTGAAAATTGCTTATTTGAATTAGATGCGCCAATCGCACGCCTTGCTGGCCCTGATGTTCCGGCAATGCCTTATTCTCCTACAATGGAAAAATTCTTCATGGTTAATCCAGATAAAGTAGAAAAAGCGGCTAGAGAACTTGCAGCATTTTAATGGCACTGTTTGAAAAAGGGGGACATAATGATGATCGAAAATATTAAAATGCCTCAATTAGGT
>NZ_JBCMJM010000040.1:0-5088 GCF_050457485.1 Gottfriedia acidiceleris | reverse complement strand
GTTTTCTGCGTAGTCAGTTGCTTCATCAACGATCGCACGAATTTTTGTATCTAATTCTTTTTCTATTTCTTCAGTTAACACACCAACTTCATGAAGGTATTTAGCAAATGTAAATAAGCAATCTTTGCTTTTTGCTTCTTCTACTTCTTCACGAGAACGGTAAATACGATCGTCATCATCACTAGAGTGTGCAGTTAATCGATAAGATACAGCTTCGATTAATGTTGGACCTTCTCCACGACGAGCACGGTCAACTGCTTCTTTTGTTACACGATAAACTTCTAAAGGATCATTTCCATCAACAGTGAAACCAGGCATTCCGTATCCAATTGCACGATCAGATACTTTTTCACATGCTAATTGCTTCTCAATCGGTACCGAGATAGCATATTTGTTATTTTCACACATGAAAATCACTGGTAACTTATGTACACCAGCAAAGTTTGCGCCTTCATGGAAATCACCTTGGTTAGAAGAACCTTCACCAAATGAAACCCAAGAGACAATATCTTTACCTTCCATTTTTGCAGCTAAAGATACACCTACAGCGTGAGGTACTTGAGTTGTAACTGGAGATGAACCTGTAACGATACGATTTTTCTTTNNTTCTGCTTTTGCAAATCCAGAAAGCATTAATTCTTTTGCTGTCATTCCGAATTGTAAAACTACACCCATATCGCGATAATATGGTAATACGTAATCTTTTGTATTATCTAACGCATACACTGATCCAACTTGAGCTGCTTCTTGACCTTGACAAGAAATAACGAACGGAATTTTACCAGCACGATTTAATAACCACATACGCTCATCAATACGACGCGCCATTAGCATTGTTTCATACATACTAAGAACGTCATCATTTGATAGACCCAGCTGTTCATGACGGTTTGAAGTTGTAACCTTTTCCATAAATATCCCCCTTTTACCACATACATGTGTGGAAGCGTTTTAAATCATTATAGTGATGAAATGTAGAGAATTGCTCTCTACATTTCATTATTTTAAATTAAGAGTGAATTGCTAATCCTTCTACAGCAAGTGCTGCTTCACCAATTGCTTCTGATAATGAAGGATGTGGATGAATTGTATGAGAAATTTCCCATGCAGTTGCATCTAATACTCGTGCTAAACCTGCTTCAGAGATCATATCAGTTACATGAGGTCCAATCATATGGACACCTAGTAGATCATTCGTCTCTTCATCAACAATTATTTTAACAAATCCATCATGCTCACCATAAACTAAAGCTTTACCGATTGCACGGAATGAGAATTTTCCTTTTTTAACTGTATAACCTTGTTCTTTTGCTTCACGTTCAGTTAAACCAACAGATGCAACTTCTGGATTACTATAAACACACTTACTAACCATTGTTGGATCTAATGGAAGTGGTGAATTACCTGCAATATGCTCAACTGCAATTGTTCCTTCTCTTGAAGCAACATGTGCTAATTGTAAGCCACCAATTACATCACCAATCGCATAAATATGTGATTCTTTAGTTTGGTAATTAGCATTTGTTTGGATAAATCCATTTTCAACTACGATATCAGTATTTTCTAAACCGATGCCTTCAACATTCGCTTGACGACCAACAGATACTAACAAGTGCATTAATTCTAACACCATTATCGATTACTAAAGTTTCAGCTAAAACTTTTGCATCAGTAACTAATTTAATTCCTTTTTTCTTTAATAATCTAGTCATTTCTTTAGAAATTTCTTCGTCTTCTAAAGGTAAAATTGTTTTACTATACTCGATTACTGTTACCTCAACACCAAAATCTGCTAACATTGAAGCCCACTCAATACCGATTACACCGCCACCAACGATAATAATTGATGCAGGAAGTGACTCCATTTTTAACGCCTCATCCGATGACATTACATGCTCACCATCAATAGTTAATCCAGGTAAAGACTTTGGTCTTGAACCAGTTGCGACTAATACGTTCTTAGGAATTAGCATTTCGTTCTCGCTACCATCGTTCATTTCTACTGAAATTGTTCCTGGCATTGGAGAGAAGATTGAAGGTCCTAAAATACGTCCTAAACCATTGTATACATCAATTTTTCCTTGTTTCATTAAGTGTTCAACACCTTTATGAAGCCCGGCAACGATATTTTCTTTTCTTTGTTGTACTTTGCTAAAGTTTAATGTTACGCCTGATGTTTCAACACCAAACTCTTCACTTTTCTTAGCAGTTGAAAAAACTTCTGCACTACGTAATAATGCTTTACTTGGGATACAGCCTGCATGTAAGCAAGTTCCACCTAGTTTATTTTTTTCTACTACTGCTACTTTTAATCCTAATTGAGAAGCACGAATAGCAGCTACATAGCCACCTGTACCGCCACCGAGTACGACTAAATCATATTCTGTTGCCATGATGAAATTCTCCTCACATTTATACTAAAGATTTAACTGCAAATTCTCCAGGATAGATTTTTGCTTCTTCTTCTTCTCGAAGTACGCGAAGTGCACCTTCACAAAGAGCTTGAAGTTCATTTTCACCTGGTAAAACAATTACACGTGCCATCCATTTAACTCTTTTTGTTATTTCATTAACAATAAAATCACTATAAGCAATTCCACCAGTTAATATAATTGCATCAATATTACCTTCAAGTACAGCTGCTGCACTTCCAATTTCTTTTGCGACTTGGTAAGCCATTGCTTCATATACTAAAGCAGCTTTTTCGTCACCATCTTCAATCATGTTTTCGACTTTAATTGCATCAGCCGTTCCAAGATAGCTAGCTAACCCACCTTGACCAACTATCATTTTTTGAACTTCGTTAATATAGTAGTCACCAGAGTAACAAAGTTTTATTAAATCACCAATTGGTACAGTGCCAGCTCGCTCTGGACTGAAAGGTCCTTCACCATCTAAACCGTTATTTACGTCAATTACGCGTCCTTTTTTATGAGCACCAACACTCACACCTCCACCCATATGGGCGATAATAAGGTTTAAATCGTTATATGACTGTTCTAACTGTTTTGACACTTTTCGTGCTACAGCTTTTTGGTTTAAAGCATGGAAAACACTTCTTCTTTCCATAAGTGATTGTCCGCTGATTCTTGCAACCGGATTTAATTCATCTACAACTACTGGATCAACGATAAATGCTGGGATGTTTAATCCTTGTGCAATCTCATTAGCAATGATCCCACCAAGATTTGAAGCATGCTGACCACTATAACCAATTTTCAAATCTTCTAACATGATTTCATTTACAGCATAAGTTCCACCTTCGATTGGTCTAAGTAGTCCACCTCGACCACATACAGCACTTAATTTTGAAATGTTAATGCCTTCTTTGTGTAATACCTCTAAAATAACATTTTTTCTAAATTCATATTGATCAATTATTGTTTTGTATTTATTTAATTCTTCATCGTCATGGCGTATTGTTTGTTCAAAAATTGGTTTTTCATCATCAAATACACCAACCTTTGTGGATGTGCTGCCAGGATTAATTACTAAAATACGATGCATTGTCAACACTCTCCCTTCTAAGTTTACCTTACCTTTATAACTAGAAAGAAAGAGGTACTATTACTTCACTCTTTCTTTCCACCTAAAAAATAAAGGAATGTTAATTAAATTTTATTTAGTCAATTATCTTCTGCTTAAGATGTTGTGACCATTTGATAAAAATTGGCTACGAGATTTTGCCATTGTAGCAATACGCTCTTCAGCTAAACGGTCTGCAGCTAAATATGTTGGAATTCCGTCACGTTTTGAAATTTCGATAACTTTTGCAATGTTATCATATAAGCCTTCAACTTTTTTCATTGCGCGATCGTAGTTATACCCATATAACTCATCTGCAACGTTGATTACTCCACCAGAATTGATTACATAGTCAGGAGCATAAACGATTCCTAATTCATGGATTAAATCACCATGACGAGTTTCTTTTAATTGGTTATTTGCAGAACCTGCAATAACTCGCGCTTTTAATTGTGGGATTGTTTTATCGTTAATTGTTGCACCTAAAGCACATGGCGCATAAATATCACATTCTACTCCATAGATATCATCAGGATCTACTGCTGTAGCACCAAATGCTTCTACTGCACGTTGTACAGCTTCTTTATTGATATCAGTTACGATTAATTGAGCGCCTTCTTCATGTAAGTACTCGCAAAGGCTGTAAGCAACATTACCGACACCTTGGATTGCAATTTTTTTACCTTCTAAGCTGTCAGTACCAAATGCTTCTTTTGCAGCAGCTTTCATACCACGGTATACACCAAATGCAGTAACTGGAGATGGATTACCTGAAGAACCGAATGATGGTGAAATACCAGTTACATAATCAGTTTCTTCATGGATTAAATCCATATCTGCTACAGTAGTACCTACGTCCTCAGCAGTAATATAACGACCATTTAAGCCTTGGATATAACGACCAAATGCACGGAACATTGCTTCGTTTTTATCTTTACGTGGATCACCGATGATTACAGTTTTTCCTCCACCTAAGTTTAAGCCAGCAGCAGCATTTTTATAAGTCATACCTTTTGCTAAACGTAGAGCATCTTCAATTGCAGCTTCTTCTGATTCGTAAGTCCACATTCTTGTTCCACCTAAAGCTGGACCTAATGTAGTATCGTGGATCGCAATAATTGCTTTTAATCCTGATTCTTTATCTTGGCAGAAAACAACTTGCTCATAGTCATAAGTTTCTAAGTATTTGAAGATTTCCATGTAATAACAGCTCCCTTAAAATGTGTAAGTTTAGTTTTTAGAATTACATATAGCTAATGCTAATGAATATAATTTTGTCATTGCAGAGTCAGAACGCGATGTTAAAACAATCGGTGCCTTTGCTCCAGCAATAAGTGCAGCCACTTCTGAGTTAGCCATAAAGACTAAAGATTTATATAAAATATTTCCAGTTTCTATTGTAGGTACTAATAAAATATCAGCTTGCCCAGCAACTTCTCCAGTTAAGCCTTTATGTTTAGCTGCTTCAACAGAAATGGCATTATCAAGCGCTAATGGTCCATCAACAATACAATTTTTAATTTGTCCTCTTGTATTCATGACAGTTAGTGTTGCTGCATCTAG
>NZ_JBCMJM010000039.1:0-2725 GCF_050457485.1 Gottfriedia acidiceleris | reverse complement strand
GCACCCGTAGCACCTGTAGCACCAGCATTTTGTACATTAACACAAACGTTTACTTCTTGCTCTACGCAGCAGTTGCAATTTTTGCGTCCACAATCAGGACATTTATGCTTACGATCATGATCCTTACAATCGTCATGATCATGATCTTTACAATCGTCATGATCACGATCTTTGCATTTACAATCTTTATGATCACATTTCTTGCATCGTTTTTCTTTACCCAAATTTTTATCCCCCTTTCGTATTCTTTAATAAATTATGTACAAGTTATAAAAAAGTTTGGACAAATATTTATACTTTATAAGAAATAATTTAATTTTTATAAAATGTGCTTTCATATTTGTTTTTTCATTTATGACTAATGAATTCTTTATGTTAAACACCGATATTATCTATGAACAAGCTGCTTCATTATATTAAATGTTTTAAAGATTATTTTTAAAAAAATCAACCTACCACCTCAATTCCATAGTTTCATTGAATTGAGGGGTGGTTGACTGAAGGAATTCTTATGCTAGCTGCATAATCATAACCGATGCACTAACTACAAGAGGGCCACTGCCAGATGTTTGATTGTTCAGATGAGTGTTGCCATCAATGTTTCGTAAAGTGAGAGTAGTTCCTGCTGTTAATGTAGTGATTACTTGACCAGTTAAAGTTTGATTGCCTGACCCTGAACCATAATTGGAACCAGCAATTTGACTCATACCTGCAAATAAAGCGAATGCAGAACCACCTTGCTGAGGGAAAGCCTCCCAAATGATTAGGTAGGTACCATTTTGCTTTATTATGATATCGGTAGGATTCATCATAGTGTTGTGATCAACGAATGTTGGAGGTGTGATATTTCCATTAGTATTAAAACTTACTGCATCACCTGCAGCTAAATTTTGAGCAGTTGTATCAAAAATATAGGCAAATCCAGGTATACCTGCACCCGTAGCCCCCGTAGCACCTGTAGCCCCCGTAGCACCCGTAGCACCCGTAGCCCCCGTAGCACCCGTAGCACCTGTAGCACCCGTAGCACCTGTAGCTCCATTTTCTACATTAACACAAACATTTACATTTTGCTTTATGCATTTGCAATTTCTTTGTCCACAATCATTACATTTATCATCATCACATCTGCAATCATCATGGTCGTGATCACATTTCTTGCATTTATCTTTACATTTGCAATCATCATGATGGTGACCACATTTCTTGCATTTATCTTTACATTTGCAATCATCATGATCATGATTACATTTCCTGCATTTGTCTTTACACTTACATTTGCATTTGTCTTTACACTTACATTTGCATTTGCATTTGTCCTTACATTTGCAATCATCATGATCGTGATCGCATTTCTTGCATTTATCTTCTTTACTCAATAATTTCACCACCTTCTATTATTCTTTTTATTGTATGAGACAAGCTATTAAGACGTTTGGACAAATATAAATGATTTTTGAAAATATTATATAAATTTTAAAAAATTATTTAATGTGTTTCATTAATTCTGGCTTTTAAAAATATAGCATTTAGTTTTTATTGGAGTTGCTATAGATACTCATTTGTTAAATTATGTATCTATTCTTTATGATTAGTTAAGCAAAGAGAATAATAAACAGTAATAAAAAAGATATTAGATAGATTCCTAGCTATTGTTTTTAATAAGAAATTTTTTGATTGGGAATTTGTTATTTTTAAATAATGATTAATTTGTACATATTTTTTGACTCATTTTTAGGATTATAATGAACCAATTTGTCCTTTTTTAATAATATAAAATGAACAAAAGTTTATGAGAGGTGTATTTTTTTGTCACTACCACCATTAAGACGATTATTGAGACAAATTCCTCTAATTCCAAAATCATTTGGTACAGAAGAAGTAACAGAAGTAACCGAAGTAACAGAAGTAACAGAAGTAACAGATCAAACAGGTCCAAACGGTTCAATAGGCCCAACAGGTCCAACTGGCCCAAAAGGTGAACGGGGTAAACGAGGAAAAGACGGAGAAGACGGAGAAGACGGTAAAAGAGGTAAAAGAGGCGAACAAGGAGAAAGAGGTGAAAGAGGTGAAAGAGGTGAAAGAGGTGAAAGAGGCGAACAAGGCGAACAAGGAGAAAGAGGACCAGAAGGCCAGTCATTTACCTCAATATTTGCATATGCATCTAATATTGATGATACGAACATGGAAACTGTAATTATTAGTCCAGAAGCAGTAACAAATGATGAGATGGTAGACGAAGAACCAGAAATGGAAGCAGTAACGATAGATGAAATGGTAGCTGAAGAACCAGAACTGGGAGCAGCAACGATGGATGAAATGGAAGCTGAAGAACCAAAAATGGAAGCAGCATCGGTGGATGGAATGGAAGCTGAAGAACCAGAAATTGGAGTAGCAACGATGGATGAAATGGAAGCTGAAGAACCAAAAATGGAAGCAGCATCGGTGGATGAAATGGTAGCTGAAGAACCAGAAATGGAAGTAGCAACGATGGATGAAATAGTAGCTGAAGAACCAGAAATGGAAGCAGCAACGATGGATGAAATGGAAGCTGAAGAACCAGAAATGGAAGCAACAGCGATGGATGAAATGGAAGCTGAAGAACCAGAAATGGAAGTAGTAACGATGGATGAAATAGTAGCTGAAGAACCAGAAATGGAAGCAGCATCGGTGGATGAAATGGAAGCTGAAGAACCAGAAATAGAAATAGCAACGATGGATGAAATAG
>NZ_JBCMJM010000038.1:0-24266 GCF_050457485.1 Gottfriedia acidiceleris | reverse complement strand
CCGTTCCCATACCGAACACGGCAGTTAAGCTCTTCAGCGTCGATGGTAGTTGGGGGTTTCCCCCTGTGAGAGTAGAACGTCGCCTGGTTTGGTTTTTTTATGGATATAATTATTTTTTATTATCGCGGGGTGGAGCAGTCTGGTAGCTCGTCGGGCTCATAACCCGAAGGTCGCAGGTTCAAATCCTGTCCCCGCAACCAAAATGGTCCCGTGGTGTAGCGGTTAACATGCCTGCCTGTCACGCAGGAGATCGCCGGTTCGATCCCGGTCGGGACCGCCATACATACGATTCTTAAAACGAAACAAAAAATTGTTTCGTTTTTTTTATTATTTTTGAAATGAGTAATACTTTTAACGATTTTAACTGTTTAAAACAGAAGCCTATAGAAGATAAGACTGTTCAATTCAACCTTAATTAGAAAACGTCGAATGGTAGGGAGATCCCAAGGAGCCCTATACGACTAAGAAGGCACTGTTTACGGCCTGCAAAAAGCAAGAGAAGTAACAAAAGAAACTAAAACAACCTAAATATAAATTTCAATAATTTATTTAAACTATTCAAAAGAATATTACTGTTTGACATCCGCTTAATGTTTTGAAATGATATAATATGGCAAAGTTAGAAATAGACGAGTTAGAATTTTGGTGGTGAAGTAATTGGAAATTGTTTTACATACAAATTCTGAGGAAGAAACTCAAGAAATTGCATTTTTTCTCGGACAACTAGTGCAACAAAAAGATGTAATATTATTAGAAGGAGATCTTGGTGCTGGAAAGACCACTTTTACAAAAGGATTTGCTAAAGGTCTTGATGTAAAAAGAACGGTTAATAGCCCAACTTTTAATATTATTAAAGAATATAAAGGTAGAATTCCTCTTTATCATATGGATGTTTATCGTTTAGAAGGTAGTAGTGAAGATTTAGGCTTTGATGAGTATTTTATGGGTGAAGGTGTTTGTGTTGTAGAATGGGCTCATTTAATTTCAGATTACTTACCAAATGAATTCTTAAAAATTATAATAACTCATGAAGAAAGTGGTAGAATGATTACTTTTATTCCAAGTGGATCTAGGTATGAATTTATTTGTAAGGAGTTAATAAACAATGACCGTTTTAGCAATTGATACATCTACAAATGTTATGGGGATTAGTCTAATAAAAGATCAATCTGTTATTGGAGAAACGATAACATTTATTAATAAAAACCATTCTGTACGATTAATGCCAGCAATTAGTACTTTAATGGAAGAATGCAATATAAAACCAAAGGAACTATCTAAAATAGTAGTTGCAAAAGGTCCAGGCTCATATACAGGGGTACGCATTGGTGTCACTGTGGCTAAATCATTAGCTTTCACTTTAAATATTCCAATTATCGGAGTATCAAGTTTGAAGGTATTGGCTGCTAACGGACGATATTTTAATGGATTAGTTTGCCCAATATTTGATGCAAGACGCAACTTATTATTTACAGGTCTTTATGATTTTAGAGGGCAGGTTACTAATGAGGTATTAGAAGACTGCAATATTGACCGAAGTATCTGGATTGAAAAGCTTAAATCTTATAATGAACAAATCTTATTTATTGGTAATGATGTATCAATTCATAAAGAATTTATTATTGAGCATTTAAAAGATCAAGCTGTCTTTGCAAAAGAAAGTATTAATAACCAGAGACCAAGTGAACTGTTTACATGTAGCTTAGAAGAAAAAGAAGAATCAGTTCATAATTTTGCACCAGAATATTTAAGATTATCAGAAGCAGAAGCTAATTGGCTAGCAAGCCAAGAAAAGTAGGAGGATATTATGATCTCATCGGTTGCTTTTCGTAAAATGAAAGAAGAAGATTTAGATCAAATAGTAGAAATTGAAAAACGATCATTCCCTACACCATGGACATATGATGCTTTCTATAATGAATTATATTCAAATCAATTTGCCAATTATATAGTGGCTGAAGTTGATGAGAAAATAATTGGTTATTGTGGATTATGGGTGGTTATTGATGAGGGACATATTACAAATATAGCTATATTGCCAGATTATCGGGGAGTAGGTCTTGGTGAAAAGTTACTTCGCGCGGTAATGGAAACTGCTAAAAATCTTGGAGCTGATACATTAACATTAGAAGTAAGGGTATCGAATCATGTAGCAATGGGACTATATCGAAAGCTGGGATTCCAAGATGGTGGTATTCGAAAAAGCTATTATACAGATAATTTTGAGGATGCATTAGTTATGTGGGTGAATTTGAAATGATAAATGAAAATTGTTTAATTCTTGCTATAGAGACAAGCTGTGATGAAACTTCAGCAGCAGTTGTTAAAAATGGAAATGAAATTTTAAGTAATGTAGTAGCTACTCAGATAGATATTCATAAACGTTTTGGTGGAGTTGTACCTGAAGTTGCATCACGATTACATGTTGAGCAAATAACTTTAGTAATTGAAGAAGCAATGAAGCAGGCACAGGTAG
Source organism: Gottfriedia acidiceleris (assembly GCF_050457485.1). Classification (GTDB taxonomy): domain Bacteria; phylum Bacillota; class Bacilli; order Bacillales; family Bacillaceae_G; genus Gottfriedia; species Gottfriedia acidiceleris_D. Next base: position 21,790 of record NZ_JBCMJM010000038.1, on the reverse strand, counting down.
AATATGAAGATCTAGCTGCCGTTGCAGTTACAGAAGGTCCAGGACTTGTTGGAGCATTACTAATTGGGGTAAATGCGGCAAAAGCAATTGCATTTGCACATGGATTACCGCTTATAGGAGTACACCACATTGCAGGTCATATTTATGCTAATCAACTTGTACAGCCTTTACACTATCCATTATTAGCTTTAGTAGTTTCAGGTGGACACACGGAGCTTGTCTACATGAAGGAAGATGGCATTTTTGAGGTAATAGGTGAAACAAGGGACGATGCAGCAGGAGAAGCTTATGATAAGGTCGCTAGAACACTTAAATTACCTTATCCAGGTGGTCCTCACATTGATCGTCTGGCACAAGAAGGAAATGCAACTATTCCTTTTCCTAGAGCATGGTTAGAAGAGGGTAGCTATGATTTTAGTTTTAGTGGATTAAAGTCAGCAGTTATTAATTATATGCATAATGCTGAACAAAGAGGCGAGGAAGTATCACCAGCTGATGTCGCAGCAAGCTTCCAAGAGAGTGTAATTGAAGTAATTGTTGCAAAAACAATTCTAGCTGCAAAAGAATATAATGTAAAACAAGTTTTATTAGCCGGAGGAGTGGCAGCTAATAAAGGGTTGAGAGCTACATTACAAGAAGAGATGAATGCTTTGAGTAATATAGAATTAGTTATACCACCACTATCACTTTGTACAGATAATGCTGCTATGATTGGTGCTGCTGCATTTATCCGTTTAAAACAAGGAAAACTAGGTAATTTGGCATTAAACGGGAATCCAGGTTTAGATTTAGAGAATATGTAAGAAGTACTTATTCACAATTTTTTCATAAAATGTGGATAAGTACTTTTTATTTGTTAAAAACTTATTAAACTATGTGTACAAAATTGTGTATAACATTGCTGTTTTTCTGTGGATAATGTGTATAAACCTGTGTAAAAGCTAAAATATAATTGAATATATGTGGATAAATATGTAGATAAGAAAAAACGGATAGCAAAAAGCTTATCCGTTTAGTCATTATTCTTGTAAGTTCTCCCATTCTTCCATTAGGTCTATTAACTTAGCTTCGATATGATTTTTCTTATTTGTTAGTTCCTGTACTAATTGAAAATCACCGTATACTTCTGGCTTACATAATTCTAGTTCGATCGTCTCTATATCAAGCTCAAATTGCGATATATTACTTTCAATTTCCTCTATACGGCGCTGAGTTTGACGGATTTTTTTCTTCAATTCTTTGTCTTGTTGATAATCAGAAATTGGTTGAGAAGATTGTTTAACTTTTGCTAATGTAGCCTCTTTTTCTGCTTGTTCTTTTTCAAATGCTTCGTTTTTCTTAAATTGGTAATAGTCATAATCACCCAAATAAATTGATAATCCTGCTTTTGCTAGTTCAAAAGTTTTTGTGGATAATCTGTTCATAAAGTAACGATCATGAGAAACAAATAAAATCGTTCCAGGGTAATCTAATAAAGCATTTTCTAACACTTCTTTACTATCTAAATCTAAGTGGTTAGTAGGCTCATCAAGAATTAAGAAATTAGCTTTTTTCATCATGAGCTTAGCCAACGCTAATCTAGCCTTTTCTCCACCACTTAAAGAGGTAACAATTTTTGTCACGTCATCTCCAGAAAATAAAAAGTTCCCTAATATTGTTCGAATTTCTTGTTCGGGCATTAATGGATAATCATCCCAAAGTTCTTCTAATACTCTTTTATTAGAAGTTAGTTTTGCTTGCTCTTGATCATAGTAACCAACCGAAACATTTGCACCAAAATCAATCGTTCCCTGTAATTTTTCTAAATCTCCAATAATCGTTTTAAGTAATGTCGATTTACCAACACCATTTGGACCGACTAATGCGACACTATCGCCTCGATTCAGTACGAATCTCATCGTTTGATCAATTGTTGGAATGCGATCATAGCCAATAAATAAATCTTGTACAGACAACACATCATTACCGCTTTGTTTTTCAATTGTAAATGAAAAATTAGCCGAAGATTCGTCTCCAAGTGGCCTGTCTAATCGAACCATACGATCTAATTGTTTCCTGCGACTTTGAGCTCTTTTTGTAGTTGAAGCACGCGCAATATTACGCTGCACAAAATCTTCAAGTTTAGAGATTTCCTCTTGTTGCTTTTCGAACTGTTTTAATTCTTGTTCATATTGAGCTGCCTTTAGATCAAGGTACTTACTATAATTACCAACAAATCGTTGATGCTTATGATTAGATATTTCATAAACAATATTAACAACTTGATCAAGGAAATATCGATCGTGGGAAACGATTAATACTGCACCAGGGTATGACTGTAAGTAGCGCTCTAACCAACTAAGAGTGTCAATATCTAAATGGTTCGTAGGCTCATCCAGGATTAACAAATCAGGCTTTGTCAATAATAGCTTACCTAATGCCAGTCTTGTCTTTTGTCCACCGCTTAACGAAGAAATTTTTGTTTCGTAATCTTCATTACTAAAACCTAAACCACTAATTATTGAACGTATATCTGCTTCAAACTGGTAACCACCGTTTTCTTTGAATGTATATTGAAGATGATCATATTCATTCATAACCTTGTCATAAACGGCTTGATTAGAATAGACATCCTCCCTAGTCATTTTAACTTCCAATTTTCTCATATTGTCCTGCATCTCTACTAAATGATTAAATACAGAATAATATTCTTCCCAAATCGTTTTATCGCTTTGTAAACCAGAGTTTTGGGCTAGATAGCCTACAGTAACGTCTTTAGGTTTATTTATTTCACCGCCATCATAGGATATTTCACCTGCTATTATTTTCAATAATGTAGATTTTCCCGCACCATTACGTCCAACAATGGCAACTCGATCACTCGTTTGAACTTCTAATTTTATATTTGAAAGTATAATGTCACTACCAAAATACTTTGAGACATTATTTACTTGTAAAAGAATCATGGATAACACCTCATTGCAAAATTTTTTATGTATGTAACTGTAGACTGTCAAAATTCTTAAATATAGTGTATATTTTACATTAGAACAAGTACTTTATTACTAAAATAAAGTCAAATTACACACCATAGTAAAAAGAATTACAGTAAGTGGGGGATTAAAAAATGGATTCGGAACAAATTAAAATTCCACAAGCTACTGCTAAACGTCTACCTTTATATTACCGTTTTATAAAGAATTTGTCTTTATCAGGTAAACAAAGAGTTTCTTCAGCAGAGTTAAGTGAAGCAGTAAAGGTAGATTCCGCTACGATTAGAAGAGATTTTTCATATTTTGGAGCACTTGGTAAAAAAGGTTATGGCTATAACGTAAATTATTTATTAACTTTTTTCTCGAAAGCGCTTAACCAGCATGAAGTTATGAAAGTTGCATTAATTGGTGTTGGTAATTTAGGAACTGCATTCTTACACTATAATTTTATAAAAAATAATAATACAAAAATTGAGATGGCTTTTGATATTGATCCAAATAAAATTGGTACTGAGATAGGTGGAGTACCTGTTTATAATCTGGATAATCTAGAGGAAGTTATGAATGAAGATATTCAAATCGTTATTTTAACTGTTCCTGCACCTGTTGCACAATCAATAGCTGATCGATTAAATGGAAAAAATATTAGAGGAATTTTAAATTTCACACCTGCACGAATTAGTGTACCAGAACATATTCGCATTCATCATATAGACTTAGCGGTTGAACTGCAAACATTGGCATACTTTTTACAACAATAAATTCATATTAAAATAAAAACCCCCAAAAAATTGGGGGTTTTTAATGTAAATTGATCTGCTGAAAAACGACAAAAGAGTTCATTAACATATGTGTTAAGATTGGAACCATAATTGAGTTTGTTCGTTTATACAGATAACAAAATACAAAACCGATTAAAAAGTATGATAAAAAGAAGGGCATGTCTCCGTGCATAAGCGAAAAAATCGCTGAACTAATCCCAGCAGAAATAATAAATGGTAAGCGATTATAAAGCCTTTTAAAAATAATTCGACGAAAAATAATCTCTTCTAAAATTGGTGCAACTAAACTTGGGATGATAATAAATGCCGGGTTAAGCTTAGCAATGTTTATGATATTTTGAGTATTTTCTGAGCCCTTATGTAAATCAAATACATAAATTAAAATTAAATTACAAACAATTTGAGTTAGCATTGTTATGAAGTAACCTATAATAACCCATTTTATGATTGTACGATAATTAGTTTTTAGATTCTTAATTCCTTCATAAATGGGCTTATGTAATAAGATAAGTATAATAATTAATCCACTTACGAAACTAATACAACCCCATAATGCCACCGCTTCAAGAGAAGCTGTTTTCTGATCCACTCCAACGTATAAGTTACTATTTAATAAATAGGGCACCCCAAATACCGCTGAATATTGAAGAACGACATACGTTAATAAAATCCATAAATCTCTAGTTTTCAATACGTTAGCTCCTTTGTGCTGATATTTTTCATAACCCAAAGGTTTATAACAACACGTACATTATTTTACTCGTTTCTTTTGTTTCTTAAAAGAAATTTTCACTTTTTATTTTACTTTTGATTGTAAAGAAAAAAACTTATTAAATTTCGACAAGAAAAGTGCCTGCTTCGGGCTTGCAAAATTTTTTGATATTATTTAAACTAATAATTGTGTTAGCACTCAATATACATGAGTGCTAAAAAATAATGATTTGATTATTGAGGAGGTATTACACATGTTAAAGCCATTAGGTGATCGTGTTGTAATTGAGCTTGTTGAGTCTGAAGAAAAAACTGCTAGTGGTATCGTGTTACCAGGTAGTGCACAAGAAAAGCCACAAGAAGGCAAAGTTGTTGCAGTAGGTACTGGCCGAGTACTTGAAAATGGTGAGCGCGTAGCTTTAGAAGTATCTGTAGGTGACCGCATTATCTTCTCTAAATATTCAGGAACAGAAGTTAAGTACGGTGGTACTGAATACTTAGTACTTCGCGAAAACGATATACTTGCAATCATAGGTTAATAAAATAAAAATACTTAAATTAAAAAATATATTTTTTATATTATAAGGAGGTCATTTTCATGGCAAAGGACATTAGATTTGGTGAAGAAGCACGTCGCGCAATGTTACGTGGTGTAGACGCTTTAGCTGATGCTGTAAAAGTAACTTTAGGACCAAAAGGACGTAACGTAGTTCTTGAGAAAAAATTCGGTTCTCCATTAATTACAAATGATGGTGTTACAATCGCAAAAGAAATCGAATTAGAAGATGCATTTGAAAATATGGGTGCAAAATTAGTTGCAGAAGTTGCTAGCAAAACGAATGATGTTGCTGGGGACGGTACAACAACTGCGACAGTTTTAGCTCAAGCTATGATTCGTGAGGGTCTTAAAAACGTAACTGCTGGTGCAAACCCAATGGGTATCCGTAAAGGTATCGAAAAAGCAGTTGCTGTAGCAATCGAAGAATTAAAAACAATCTCAAAACCAATTGAAGGTAAAGAGTCAATCGCACAAGTTGCTGCAATTTCTTCAGCGGATCCTGAAGTTGGACAATTAATTGCTGAAGCAATGGAGCGCGTTGGTAACGATGGAGTTATTACTCTTGAAGAATCAAAAGGTTTCACAACTGAGTTAGAAGTAGTAGAAGGTATGCAATTTGACCGTGGATACTCTTCTCCTTACATGGTTACAAATTCAGAGAAAATGGTTGCTGAATTAGAAAATCCATATATTTTAATCACAGATAAAAAAGTAACAAACATTCAAGAAATCTTACCAGTACTTGAGCAAGTTGTTCAACAAGGTAAGCCACTATTAATCATTGCTGAGGATGTTGAAGGTGAAGCACAAGCAACGATCATCGTAAATAAATTACGTGGTACGTTCAATGCAGTTACTGTTAAAGCTCCTGGCTTCGGTGACCGCCGTAAAGCAATGTTAGAAGATATCGCGATCTTAACTGGCGGTGAAGTGATTACAGAAGAATTAGGATTAGATCTTAAAACAACTAATATCACTCAATTAGGTCGTGCTTCAAAAGTTGTAGTAACTAAAGAAAACACTACAATCGTTGAGGGTGCTGGAGAAACTGAAGAAATCCAAAGACGTATCGGCGTAATCCGTGCTCAATTAGAAGAAACTACTTCTGAATTTGATCGCGAAAAATTACAAGAGCGTTTAGCTAAATTAGCTGGTGGTGTAGCAGTAATCAAAGTTGGTGCTGCAACTGAAACTGAATTAAAAGAGCGTAAATTACGTATTGAAGATGCATTAAACTCTACACGTGCTGCAGTTGAAGAAGGTATTGTAGCTGGTGGTGGTACTGCATTAATGAGCGTATATAATAAAGTATCTGCAATCGAAGCAGAAGGTGACGAAGCAACAGGTATCAACATCGTATTACGTGCACTTGAAGCTCCAGTGCGTCAAATCGCTACAAATGCTGGTCTAGAAGGATCAGTAATTATTGAGAAATTAAAAAGTGCGGAAGTTGGCGTTGGTTTCAATGCTGCTAACGGACAATGGGTAAACATGATTGAAGAAGGTATCGTTGACCCAACTAAAGTTACACGTTCTGCACTTCAAAACGCAGCATCTGTTTCAGCTATGTTCTTAACAACTGAAGCAGTAGTAGCTGACATTCCTGAGAAAAATGCTCCAGCAATGCCTGACATGGGCGGCATGGGCATGGGCGGCATGATGTAATAAAGAAAAAACCCTTGAGCAATCAAGGGTTTTTTTATGTTTATAAATAATCGAAATTGAAATAGATCCCCTTTAGGTAGACAGAAAAAAAAGAGAACATGATATGATGTTCTAAACTGTTTATCTATGTGGGGATTTTTTTTGTGGTAAAGAATGGGCAAATTTTACTTCTTTTAAAAACAAAAATAAAAAATTTAAATCTTTTAATATCAAACCGTTTTCCATTATTGTTCGTTACTTATTTAAAGGAATCATGTAAATAATGAGGAGGCTTGCCTTTTTTATGCAAAAAATGAGTGACGCAGAATTGATGCAACTAATAAAAGAAAAACATCGGCCTGCATTAGAAGAGTTATATGATCGTTATATTAAAGTTGTATACTCGTTTAGTTTAAAATCAATGAAGGACCCTGAGAAAGCAAAGGGAATCGTCCAAGCTGTGTTTATGAGGATTTGGACCACGAAGAATGCTTATGATCCGGAAAAAGGTCAATTTATAAATTGGCTACTTACAATTACTAGAAATATCACTATCGATCATCATCGTAAGGAGAAAAAGGAACTAGCTTTAATTGCAATTGGACAGGAACAATTGGAGCAAATACCGGAATACCCTTCCAATAATCCCGCGGAAATAGTGTCTAAGAAGTTACTTAGAGAACAAATACAGCATGCTTATCAATACCTTTCAAATAGCCAAATCGAGCTAATTCAGTGGCTATATTGGGAAGGATATACACTTCGTGAAATAGCTGAGATGAAGCAAGAACCTATTGGAACGATTAAAAGTCGATTACATCAAACGCTAAAAGTTTTAAGAAATAGAATGGAACCAGAGTTAGGGGGAATGAAAAAATGACTATTAATAAAGGTTGTTCATTTTCCAATGATTTAGTCTCATATATGCTCGGAGAAGTTACAGAAGAAGAAAAGATTTTATTTGAAGAACATATTTTAAATTGTGTATTTTGTCGTTTGGAAGTCCAAGAGATGGAGGAGGCATGGAATGTGATTCCATTAAGTTTGGATGATGTAGAAGTTCCCACTGATTTAAAGGAAGAAGTAATGAATTATATTTTTCAATCTGATAAATCTACTGTGAAAAATCAAATAGTTCGTTTTCGCAAATTCCTATACGTTTTTGCAGCTGCTATAATACTAGTTTCCTTTGTTGGCCTACTATGGAATAATCTTTACCTTAAACAAGAATTAGCTCAAGTAAGTAAAAAGACAATCTCACCAACAGACGTTGTACAAGTATATTCATTAAAATCTACCAATCCCGAAGTAAATTTAGCAAATGGTAATGCGTGGGTTTACAAGCAAGGTACTCGAAAACAGATTGTTTTTAAACTACGAGGGCTTGCGACTACAAAAGGTACTGAGGCTTATCAAGCATGGCTAATCCATGATGGAAAGCGAAGAAGTGCGGGAACTTTTCATGTTGATAAAAATGGTAATGGTTTTCTTACTTACGTATTAAATGAAAAAGAGCAGGCTTTTGAAGCAATCGGTATTTCGCTCGAACCAGATTCAAATGGTATCCAGCCACGTGGAAAAAAAGTTTTAGGAACATAAAGTAAATTGCCCATGATTCAGTTAAAGAATCATGGGCAAAAGGCTTCACTATTTTTTAATACTATTTATTGGTGAAGTTATTAACCATCCAACAGGAGCTCCTCCAATTGCGTGAGTTAAAGTTCGATCTTCGATTACAGCTGGTTCAGAATTCCTCGCAATACTCCCGTCTTGTTTTACATTATAATATATGCTTCCATCATTAACATTCTTATCTTTAAAGCTAAATATAACTGGATTATTAAATTTGGAAATTATTTCATTTGTCTTTGAATCCACCACTCGAAACGCAAAATTCATAATCACTTTTTCACCTTCTGGGGCATTTGTTTGGAAGATACTATTATTCCCTTCAAGTACTTGAAAAACAACGTCATTACTAAACGTGCCCTTAGGAATATCAATTTTTATTCCACTATGACTAATTTTTGCAGCTTCACCTGCTTCAATTTTCTTTTCTGCAATTACTTTCGGAAATCCAAATTGGGTAAAATCAGTCGCAGCAAATGCCACTGCACTAAATAAAAGTATTGAAAATAACGACATAGCTGCTACAAAGGTAAAACGAATTTTTCTCATTAACTTACATCTCCTTTTATATTTTAGGTTTCATTAAAGGTAACGGATTAAATGCAAGTACGGTTTGAAGGAAAATGTAATTTTTTAAAATTTTTATAAAGGTAAGGGATAACTCAGTAATATTGCTAGCAAATCTAGTGAAATAAAGTAAAAAACCTGGGACTTTTATAGGTTTTTTATTTTTGTGTTTCGATTATTTACTATTGGAGTAGTTGATAATGAGAATAACTAACTGGTAATAGATTGGAGAAATTGAATTAAATAAGACTTAGGCTTTATTGACTAGATATAGTTTAAATATGTATAGTAAATTTGATAAAAGCAGAAAACTTATGGTGCGAATCAAATAACTTTTTAAGGATGATTTAGATGAATTTTGGTTTATATAGAGGATGCCTTTTTGGTCTTTTATTTTCTATACCAGTTTGGTTGATCATATTATGGCTTATATTTAGATAGAAAATAAAAAACCCCTTCATGTAAGTAAAAAGCTACTAATACTTTCTACATTAAATGGGGGTAGATCATTACTCTAAAAAAGTTATTTTTTAAACGATAAAGTCATGGAATATTGGTTCAATTAATTCTCCGCTATTTAATTGACCTCTACTTTTTATCACACATCGAACTAACGGTTCTACATAAATATAATTTTTGTCTTCTCCAGTTTTTATATGCTTAGTTAGACTAAAGAAAGCTGTTTTTTGGCCGGTATTCATCCCAAACTCTACTATCCCTACATTTACATACTCACGATTTTTTAATTCCGAGATTAATAATCCCATTCCTTGTTTTTTATAGCCTGTTATATAGTAATTACCATATCTCCAGTTAATAATTTTTAACCAATTTAGAGATCGATGTGCTGGTATATAAGTAGAATCTTTTGATTTAGCTACTATCCCTTCAAGTCCAAGCGTTTTAATTTGCTCAAAAAACATCTCACCTTCTGATTCGATATAAAAACTTTTTTTAATTGATTCTTGATCAACTATAGTTTCTGAAAGGATTTTTTTTCGATAAGATAAAGGTTCTTTCATTAAGTTTTTATTTTTAAGACGTAAAATATCAAAAACGATATATGTTAATGGAAATTGTTTGCTTCCTTGTATTATTTTGTATTCTTGAATAAAACTTACTCGATTGGTTACCGCTTCAAAATCCTCTCTGCCGTCATTATAACAAACTAAAACACCGTCTAAGTAACAATCATCTAAGTCGATATTTTCGAGTTCAGGGATTCTCTCCGTAATCTCGGTACCATTTCGATTAAAAAGTTTATTCTTACCATTTTGCCTTTCAAGCATCATTCGAACACCATTTGATTTCAATTCAAAATAATGATGATCAGAGTCAAATGGTTTATCAGCATTTTGTAATAGCATTGGCTCAATAAACATTTTTCATTTCGCTATCATGATTGTTGCTTTTCAACATAATCAAGATTCCTTTCTTTTTCATTTGATATATATAAATAACATAAATATTTTTGTTTTCTTATATAGCAATAATTCACACTATTTTTAGTCTTCCACTAGTAAATGTACTTTTATTTCTAATGTATTTCAAGTCATAACTCGTCTAATTTCACAATAAGATTAATTATCTTCTTATGAAAAGTGGTGTTATGAAATGGGGAGGAAAAATAATTTCAAAATTACGGAACCAATGTTAAACGAGTACTATGATTTGAGTCAAAAAAAGAAAGATATTGAAAATCAGTTAGAAGAATTACAAAAGATTTTTCATGGATACTTTGATCATCAAGTTGGAATGAATGAAAAAGGTGAGCTAATTATTAATAATTTAAAACTTGAACGAATCATAAGAAAAAAAGAGAAATTTAATGAGGAGAAGACAATTAATAAATTAGAAGAACTAAACTTGACTGATTTAATACAAATTGTAAGAAAACCAGATGGAGATAAAATCAAGTCTGCTATTAATTTGGGATTGTTAAAAGAGAAGGATTTGGATGGTTGTCTATCAGTTAATTCATCACAAGCAATTTATGTTAAACCACTAAAAAATAAGTAGTTTATTCAAACATTCGGGAGAGTATCTAATACTCTTCTTTTTTATGTAACGAATTTTATCTTTCAGAATACTGTATTAATATACATGTCCAAGTATTCGGATGGAAATTGTTTGGACATGCCAATATTGAAAAGGAGTGCTAATTTTGGCAACTTGGAGAAATGATTTTATTTCGATGAACAAGTATACGAGGCCGTCAATAAAATTGAAAGAAGTTAGAAAAATTGTGCTACATTGGACAGCCAATCCGGGGGCAAGTGCACAAAGTCACCAAAGGTATTTTAACGGTATAGCGATAAAAAATAAAACATATGCATCTGCTCACATTTTTGTTGATTCGAAAGAGGCAATTTGTATTATTCCACTTGATGAAGTAGCTTATCATGCAAATGATCATTATGAAAGAAATAGTAATGGTGGTGTATATAGAGGGGTGGATGAACTCGCTCCGAACGCAAATAAACTTTCAATCGGTGTTGAAATGTGTGTTGAAAAGGATGGTACGATTTCACAATATACATTAACACGTACTATTAGAGTAATTGCTGAATTGTGTAAGATGTTTAAATTAAATGCAAATGACATTGTAAGACATTATGACATAACACATAAGCCATGTCCAAAAACCTTCATAGATAACCCCGAGCAATATAACGAGTTTAAAGCACAAGTAAATGCAATCTTAAATCCCCCGAAAACCCAAACAGATTCAGTTCCATACCCTGGTATTTTAAAAGAAGGATCAAGAGGTGAATCTGTCAAAAAGGTTCAACAAAAACTTAAAATAACGGCAGATGGAATTTTTGGCCCAGTTACTGAAAATGCAGTTAAAAAATTTCAAGCTAGTAATGGACTAGTTGTCGATGGAATTGTTGGAAAAAACACTTGGGGCAAGCTGTTTTAAAAGAAAAGATCACATAATTCCTAAGAAAAAATCCCTATTTCATTTCGAATAGGGATTTTTTTAATGGGGTGAGATGATTTTTAAACCAATAACAGAGCCAATTACTAAGGTGATAAATAATAGTCTCTTCCATTCGCGTGATTCATTAAAGAACAACATGCCAATTAAAACAGAACCAGCGGCACCTATACCAGTCCAGATTGTATATCCTGTTCCGACGGGTATAACCTTTAAGGCCTTCGATAATAAGTAAAAACTAGTCCATCCAGATAGAATACACAAAATGGAGTAGTTAAGTTTTTTAAAATTATTAGATAGCTTCATAAAAATGACAAAGCCAACTTCACCCAAACCCGCAATAAATAAAAATAACCAAGCCATTTTATGCTGCATCTCCTTTTTCTGCCTTTTTATCACCTGAAGTTAATTTTAAGCCAATAATTCCAGATAATAATGTAATTACCAAAACAACTTTCAATATAGAGGCTGATTCATTTAAAAATAACATTCCAATAATAACTGTTCCAGCGGCACCGATTCCTGTAAAAACTGCGTAGGCAGTACCTATAGGAATATCTCTTATTGCTTTTGAAAATAAATAAAAGCTGAACAAAATCCCAGCTATCGTTAAAATTGTTGGCAACAAATTTGTAAATCCTTCTGAGTATTTTAGTCCAAATGCCCAAGCAATTTCGGAAACCCCCGCTATAACTAAGTAAATCCAACTCATAAAAAATCTCCCCTTATAGCAGAATAAATAATTGATTTCGATTTGATAAACTACCTACCGTTCGTTAGTTAAAAGATACACTATAATCTTATTCATGACAAGTTGTAACGTTTCCACAAAAATTTATTTTTTTTATGCATTGAAATACCTTGACCGAAAAAATATACATTGTTAGAATGAGACAATAATACAATATTCGTCATTATTCTTCATATATCCTCGACAATACGGGTCGAGAGTCTCTACCGGGGCGCCGTAACATGCCCTGACTATGAAGGCAGTCTGACTTTTTTTAATTTAAGTCTGATTTTCTGCCTTCTTATGCGTATTTTTCGTATGTAAAAAGAGTAGAAAATCGGCTTTTTTTATTTTTTTTGGGAAAAATAGTATCAGTTTAACTGATACGTTAATTCAATATATATAGATGGGGTGACCGTTTTGCAACAACATGACACAATTGTAGTACTAGATTTTGGAAGTCAATATAACCAACTTATAGCACGACGTATCCGTGAGTTTGGCGTTTATAGTGAATTACGTCCTCATACGATAACTGCAGAGGAAATTAAGCAAATGGGCGCTAAAGGGATCGTTTTCTCTGGCGGACCAAATAGTGTATATGGTGAAAATGCTTTTTTCTGTGATGAAGCAATTTATGATTTAGAAATTCCAATCTTTGGTATTTGTTACGGAATGCAGTTAATGACTCAACATTTTGGTGGAACGGTAGCTAAAGCTGACCAACGTGAATACGGTAAAGCTGAATTAAATATTCAAAATCCGTCTGCTTTATTAAAAGACCTACCATCAGACCACGTAGTTTGGATGAGTCACGGTGATAAAGTAATCCAACAACCAGAAGGATTCGTTGTAGATGCAACTAGTGCTTCTTGCCCAATCGCAGCAATGAGTAACGAAGCTAAAAAAATGTATGGTGTACAATTCCACCCAGAAGTTCGTCACTCTGAATATGGAAATGATCTATTAAAGAATTTCGTATTCAATATTTGCGAATGTGAAGCAAACTGGTCAATGAAAAACTACATTGAAGTTGAACTTGAAAATATTCGTAATACTGTTGGCGACAAAAAAGTACTTTGTGCACTTAGTGGTGGTGTTGATTCTTCAGTAGTTGCAGTACTAATTCACAAAGCAATTGGTGATCAATTAACATGTATCTTCGTTGACCATGGTTTATTACGTAAAGATGAAGCTGAAGGCGTTATGAAGACGTTTAGCGAAGGCTTCAACATGAACGTAATTAAAGTAGATGCTAGAGAGCGCTTCTTAAGCAAACTTGCTGGCGTTTCTGATCCAGAAGAAAAACGTAAAATTATCGGTAATGAATTCATCTATGTGTTTGATGATGAGGCAGCTAAATTAGAAGGTATGGATTTCTTAGCTCAAGGAACTCTTTATACAGATATTATCGAGAGCGGTACGGCTACAGCTCAAACAATCAAATCACATCATAATGTAGGTGGATTACCTGAAGACATGCAATTCACGTTAATCGAGCCTTTAAATACATTATTTAAAGACGAAGTACGTGCAGTTGGAACTGAATTAGGAATTCCAGATGCAATCGTTTGGAGACAACCATTCCCAGGACCAGGTCTAGGAATTCGTGTATTAGGTGAAATTACTGATCAAAAACTTGAAATCGTTCGTGAATCAGATGCAATCTTACGTGAAGAAATTGCTTTAGCTGGTTTAGATAAAGAAATTTGGCAATATTTCACAGTATTACCTGACATCCGTAGTGTTGGTGTAATGGGTGATGAACGTACGTATGATTACACTGTAGGTATTCGTGCTGTTACGTCTATCGATGGAATGACTGCTGACTGGGCACGTATTGATTGGGATGTACTACAAAAAATCTCAACTCGTATTGTAAATGAAGTTAAACACGTAAACCGTATAGTTTATGATGTAACTAGTAAGCCACCTGCAACGATTGAGTGGGAATAATTTAAAACGGCTATAATCTCTTCTATGGGATTATAGCTTTTTTTATGTAATTTTGTGGTTTAAAAATTTTTATTATTGATCAGTTTATAGTAGAATAATTATTAGAATTTACAGTGAATTATATGGTTTATTTTACTGATACGTGAATATCCAAATGATTGAGTATAATAGATTAACTAAAATATGGTAAAAACGAACGAAAACGAATATTTTATAAAAAATGTTCGTTTTTTTGTTGACACTTATTAAAACAGATTGTAATATAAGGATGTAAATTAAATAAATTATTTGTCATAACTTGTCGTATAGGCTAGTAAATATGGACTAGCGTCTCTACCCGCCACCGTAAAATGGCGGACTACGAAGTAATGATTTCTGAAAGTAATTAACCCACTATTTTGCTATTATTCTACTATTCTAGGGTTAATTAGTTCAGAATGAAACTGCTCGTGATAGGCGCTTTTACCTTTGTGTAAAAGTGCCTTTTCTATTTTATAAAATAGAGACCGACTTTTAAGACTAAAACTTAGGAGGATCACATGAAAGAACGTATCAGTAATTATTTTGAGTTCAACAAGTTAGGCACATCATATCGTCAAGAAACAATTGCTGGTTTAACTACATTCTTAGCAATGGCATATATTCTATTTGTAAATCCATCGATTTTATCATTATCAGATATAAAGGATTTCCCAGAAGCTTTAAGAATGAATAAAGAGGCAATCTTTGTAGCTACATCATTAGCTGCAGCATATGGATCGATTTTAATGGGTATTTATGCGAAATATCCAATTGCTTTAGCACCAGGAATGGGATTAAATGCATTCTTTGCTTTTAACGTAGTTCTTGGTATGGGTATTCCATGGCAAACAGCACTAGCTGGCGTATTCGTATCAGGTATCATTTTTATCATTCTTTCATTAACTGGTCTTCGTGAACAAATTATAAATGCAATTCCAATAGAATTAAAATTAGCAATTGGTAGCGGTATTGGATTCTTTATTACATTTGTTGGTTTAAAAAACTCAGGTATTATCGTAAGTAACCCTGCGACATTCGTGTCACTTGGTAAATTAAATGAACCTGCTGTTTTATTAACGATTTTCGGTTTAGTAATTACTGTAGTTTTAATGGCAAGAAAAATAAAAGCTGGTGTATTTTTAGGAATGATCATCACTGCAATCGCAGGCATGATTTTTGGAATTATCGACTTACCATCTTCAGTTGTTGGTCCAGTACCAAGTATTGCTCCAACATTCGGTCAAGCAATTAAACATATTCCAGATGTTTTCTCTTCAGGGAAAATGTTTGCTGTAGTATTAACTTTCTTTATTGTAGATTTCTTTGATGCAACTGGAACATTAGTAGCTGTAGCTAACCAAGCTGGATTATTAAAAGAAAACAAACTTGAAAGAGCCGGTAAAGCATTAATGGTTGATGCAACTGCTGTAGTAGTTGGTTCAACTTTAGGTACAAGTACTACTACTTCTTATATTGAGTCAACTGCTGGTGTAGCTGCTGGTGGACGTACTGGATTCTCAGCAGTAGTAACAGGTATTCTATTCTTATTAGCATTATTCTTCGCACCACTTTTAGGAGTAGTAACTGCAGCTGTCACTTCACCTGCTTTAATCGTAGTCGGAGTTTTAATGGTTTCATCAATAGGTCAAATTGATTGGAAAAAGTTCGAAATTGCTGTTCCAGCATTCTTTACAATTATTGCAATGCCTTTAACTTATAGTATTGCAACTGGTATCGCAGTTGGTTTCATTTTCTATCCGATTTCAATGATTGCAGCTGGAAAAACGAAAAAAATTCATCCTGTAATGTATGTGTTGTTTGTAGTATTCCTATTATTCCTAGCATTTTTCAGAGAATAGATCTTAAGTTAAAAAAAAGCCTGTACAAAGAAAATTCTTTCATTGTACAGGCTTTTTCTTTTTTTTTATATTGTGTACTATAAAAGTAAAAGATTCTATAGGGGTAATATTGATGGATTTTCATGAACAAAAGATTCTACCAGCGGTTAGAAAAATAAAGGATATAGAAAAATTATTAACTACTCCGTATAAATATATTGTTATTCTTGATATTCATATCGGTCAATTGAAAAGTGTAGTTTCACTTGCTAAGCAACATGGAAAGAAAGTATTTTTACATGTCGACCTTATACATGGTTTACAAAGTGATGGGCATGCAGCGGAATTTCTTTGTCAAGAATACAAGCCAGATGGATTACTTTCTACAAAATCCAATGTTATTTTAAAGGCTAAGCAAAAAGGGGTTATTGCCATCCAACGGATCTTTTTGATTGATTCCGGAGCAATGGAAAAAAGTTTTTTGTTATTAGAAAAAACAAAGCCCGATTACATTGAAGTGTTACCAGGAGCGCTTACGAATGTTATTGGAGAGGTAAAAGAAAGAACTGGTATACCTATTTTAGCTGGTGGATTTATAAGAACTGTTGAAGATGTGGATGCAGCTTTAAATGCTGGTGCTACTGCAATTACAACATCGGATAAAGACTTATGGAAAAAATTCCTAAAATAATGGCAGAAATGTGGAAATTCTTGTTGACACCGCTTTCATTTGAGGTTAGCATAAAAGACAAGTTAATAAACGTGACGGAGAAATGAAGAGATCCACAATTAATTGTTTCTATTTATTAATAGAAGCTGATTGATTGTGGTTTTTTTGTTTTTAGGCTCAGTTAATAGTTGATATGCACTAATATCAAACTCGTTGTCTCAATACTTCTTTTCTATATTAACAGAGTTATTATTAAAAAGAATGGCCATTCGATTTATTTTCGATCACGAGAAAACTTAATCTTAAATTGAATGTGGATGGAGTGAAATTATGTCAGCATTTTTAGGGGAATTAATTGGAACTGCTTTGCTAATTGTTTTAGGTGGAGGAGTTTGTGCAGGTGTAAGTTTAAAAAAATCATTTGCTAAGGATTCAGGTTGGATTGTTATAACTCTAGGGTGGGGTCTAGCAGTTGCAATATCTGTTTATGCAGTAGGAAGTATTAGTGGAGCGCATTTAAATCCAGCAGTTACTTTAGCATTAGCTTTTAAAGGCTCATTTCCATGGAGTCAAGTACCCGAATACATTGCAGCACAAATGATTGGTGCGATGATCGGAGCAGCAATTGTTTATTTACATTACTTACCTCATTGGAAAGTAACAGAAGATCCAGGAACAAAATTAGGTGTATTTGCAACGGGACCTGCTATACCTAATACATTTGCAAATCTTTTAAGTGAATTGATTGGAACGTTCATCTTAGTGTTTGGTATTTTAGCAATTGGTTCAAATAAATTTGTAGATGGTTTAAATCCTTTTATCGTAGGTTTCTTAATTGTTAGCATTGGTTTATCATTAGGCGGAACGACTGGTTATGCAATTAATCCAGCTCGTGACTTAGGACCTCGCATTGCACACTTTTTATTACCTATTACTGGTAAAGGAGGTTCAAATTGGAGATACGCATGGATTCCAGTTGTTGGGCCAGTATTAGGAGGATCACTTGCAGGATTATTCTATCAAATTATTTTTGAAGGTAAGCATAACTCTGCAATTATTTATGTGGGAATTGTAACAGTTGGTATTTTGATAGTTTCTTATTTAACAAGTAAAAAGAGTCAAAGTCATACAAATAATAGAAAAGTAGTAGCTTAATGAGGAGATGGGACGATTATGAATAAATACATTCTTTCTTTAGATCAAGGTACAACAAGTTCTCGTGCAATACTATTTAATAAACATGGCAAAATAGTTCATGTTGCACAAAAAGAATTTACACAGCATTTTCCAAAGCCAGGATGGGTTGAACATAATGCGCAAGAAATTTGGGGATCAATTTTAGCAGTCATTGCTACTTGTTTAAGTGAAGCAGATGTAAAACCTGAGCAAATTGCAGGTATAGGTATTACAAATCAACGCGAAACAACAGTTGTGTGGGACAAAACAACTGGAAAACCAATCTATAATGCGATCGTGTGGCAATCACGTCAAACGAGTGAGATATGTGCTGATCTAAAAGAGAAAGGCTATGGAGAGGTTGTTCATGAAAAAACAGGTCTTTTAATTGATGCCTATTTCTCTGGAACAAAAGTTAAGTGGATTCTAGATAATGTAGAAGGTGCAAGAGAGAAAGCAGAACGTGATGAATTATTATTTGGAACAATTGATACTTGGCTTGTTTGGAAATTATCTGGAGGCAATGTACATGTTACGGATTATTCAAATGCATCACGTACATTAATGTATAACATTCATGAATTAAGATGGGATGATGAGCTACTTGAAATGCTAACGGTACCAAAAAGTATGCTTCCAGAAGTACGATCTTCTTCTGAAGTATATGGTCATACTGTTGATTATCATTTCTTTGGTCAAAATGTACCTATTGCAGGGATAGCTGGTGACCAACAAGCTGCGTTATTTGGTCAAGCTTGCTTTGGCGAAGGAATGGCGAAAAATACTTATGGTACTGGTTGTTTTATGTTAATGAATACTGGTGAAAAAGCGGTAAAATCTAATCATGGCTTATTAACAACAATTGCATGGGGCCTAAATGGAAAAGTTGAATATGCTTTAGAAGGAAGTATTTTCGTAGCAGGTTCCGCTATTCAATGGTTACGTGATGGAATGCGCATGTTTAAAGATGCTAGTAATAGTGAGGAATATGCTACTAGAGTTGAATCTACAGATGGAGTTTATATTGTACCCGCATTTGTTGGTCTAGGTACTCCTTACTGGGATAGTGAAGTACGGGGAGCGGTTTTTGGATTAACTCGTGGAACAACGAAGGAACATTTTATTCGTGCAACACTGGAAGCATTAGCTTATCAAACCAAAGATGTATTATGTGCAATGGAAGCTGATTCGGGTATTGAACTAAATACTTTACGTGTGGACGGGGGAGCAGTTAAGAATAATTTCTTAATGCAATTCCAAAGTGATCTATTAGATGTCCCAGTTGAACGTCCAGAAGTAAATGAAACAACAGCTTTAGGTGCAGCTTATTTAGCAGGTCTAGCTGTTGGTTATTGGGAAAATCAAGAAACAATCTCAAAACAATGGAATATGGATAAGAGATTTAAACCGGAAATGCAAGATGATAAAAGAGAAGAACTATACAGTGGTTGGAAAAAAGCAATCGAAGCAACAAAAGCTTTCAAATAACATAGTATAGTGTTAAAATAGAAACAAGTTAATATTTCGGTAGGAGATTTAGAGAGACCACAACATGCTATAGAAGAATTTCTATAGTGATGTTTGTGGTCTCTTTTTTTCGTATTTAAGGAGGAAAAGCCATGAAATTTTCAGGTACACTACGAAAAAATGTTTTAAAAACAGTAAATAAAAGAGAATTAGATGTAATCGTAATCGGTGGAGGTATAACTGGAGCTGGTATTGCCTTAGATGCTAGTACACGTGGATTATCAACAATCGTATTTGAAATGCAAGACTTTGCAGCAGGTACATCTAGTCGTTCAACTAAGCTAGTACATGGTGGATTACGATACTTAAAACAATTAGAAGTAAAAATGGTAGCAGAAGTTGGGAAAGAACGTGCAATTGTTTATGAAAATGGTCCTCACGTAACAACTCCAGAATGGATGTTATTACCTTTCCATAAAGGTGGTACATTTGGTGCATTTAGTACATCAATAGGATTAAGAATTTATGATTTCCTAGCTGGTGTAAAAAGAAGTGAACGCAGAAAAATGTTTAATCGTGAACAAACGATCGAAAAAGAGCCACTTGTAAAACAAGAAGGATTAAAAGGTGGCGGATACTATGTAGAGTACCGCACAGATGATGCTCGTCTAACAATTGAGGTAATGAAAGAAGCGATCGCTCATGGGGCTAAAGCAGTGAACTATGCTAAAGTAGATGGTTTCTTATATAAAGATGGTAAAGTATGCGGTGTAATTGTCGTTGATTTATTGGATGGTGAAGTGTATGAAGTATATGGTAAAAAAATTGTAAATGCAGCGGGACCATGGGTTGATTCACTACGTGAAATGGATCATTCAAAGAGAGGTAAAGTATTACAGCTATCCAAAGGTGTTCACTTAGTTATTGATCATAGCCGTTTCCCGCTCGGTCAAGCAATCTATTTTGATACGCCAGACGGACGTATGGTATTTGCGATTCCTCGAGATGGAAAGACATATGTTGGTACAACAGATACATTTTATAAAGAAGATGCTGCGAAACCACAAATGACTAATGAAGATTGTAACTATATTATCAATGCAATCAACTACATGTTTCCAACAATAAATATCGCGAAAAAGGATATAGAATCAAGTTGGGCAGGGGTACGTCCGTTAATATATGAAGAAGGGAAAAGTGCATCCGAAATTTCACGCAAAGATGAAATTTGGACTTCAAATTCTGGCTTAATAACAATTGCTGGTGGAAAGTTAACGGGGTATCGAAAAATGGCCGAAACGGTAATCGACTATGTAACTGGATTACTAAAAAAGGAAGGATATAATTCTAACTATATAAAAAGTAAGACAAAACATATGCCTATCTCTGGTGGACGTGTAGGTGGAGCATCACAATTTTCTAAATACATTTCTGAAAAAACCAAAGAAGGAATTAAGTTTGGTTTGTCAGAAAATCAAGCTGAACGTTTTACAAAATTTTATGGTTCCAATGTTGATACATTATTTCAGTTAGCAAGCCAATACAGAATGGTGGCTAATCAATATAATTTACCTATTGATGTCTTCGTACCGCTTTTATATGCAATAGACTTTGAGATGGTTGTAAAACCAGTCGACTTTTTTATACGTCGTACTGGTGCATTGTTTTTCAATATTCATTGGGTATATGAATGGAAAGACTCAGTAATTGAATTTATGTCAATAAAGCTAGAGTGGAGTAAGGAACAAAAAGCAATTTACACTACAGAGTTAGATCAAGCATTAGTAGAAGCTGTAAAACCAATTGGAAAATTAAAGAAGAATGCAACATTAGCATAATAATCAAAGGATGCTTCATAAAGAAGCATCCTAGATATATTAAAGTGAATACAGTCACTATTGTTAATAAAACGCTCGTTTAAATGGAATATTCTGAATAATAGTTCTTTTATTTTAGTGTTGTAATTAATCTAAATAGCTGATATATTATTCTATGTTGTCCCAAACGAGGGAAAACAAATGAAATAAAAAAACAAAAAACATTTAAAAAGTTGTTGACTAAAACAAGCTTTAAATGATATGATTTAAAAGTCGCTTCTGAAGCGGCGAAGTGAACTTTGAAAACTAA
>NZ_JBCMJM010000037.1:0-9714 GCF_050457485.1 Gottfriedia acidiceleris | reverse complement strand
TCCGTCCCGAGCCACCATCTTAAAATATATAAAAAGTAATTCTTATTAAGCCGACTTAGCTCAATTGGTAGAGCAACTGACTTGTAATCAGTAGGTTGGGGGTTCAAGTCCTCTAGTCGGCACTCTTTAACCGGAGGGGTAGCGAAGTGGCTAAACGCGGCGGACTGTAAATCCGCTCCCTGTGGGTTCGGCGGTTCGAATCCGTCCCCCTCCACCATTTATAGGGGCATAGTTTAACGGTAGAATAGAGGTCTCCAAAACCTTTGGTGTGGGTTCGATTCCTACTGCCCCTGCCAAATAATACAATAATGGCGGTCGTGGCGAAGTGGTTAACGCATCGGATTGTGGTTCCGACACTCGTGGGTTCGATTCCCATCGGTCGCCCCATTTAAATTATTGTAACGATTACTTAAGTGAGTAATATAATTTATAGTAAATTGAATATAGTATATAAAGTTCTTAATTAATGGGCTATAGCCAAGCGGTAAGGCAACGGATTTTGATTCCGTCATGCCCTGGTTCGAATCCAGGTAGCCCAGCCATTTATGCGGAAGTAGTTCAGTGGTAGAATACAACCTTGCCAAGGTTGGGGTCGCGGGTTCGAGCCCCGTCTTCCGCTCCACATATGGCGGTATAGCCAAGTGGTAAGGCAGAGGTCTGCAAAACCTTTATCATCGGTTCAAATCCGGTTACCGCCTTTTAATTTACTTCTGCCGGGGTGGTGGAATGGCAGACACACAGGACTTAAAATCCTGCGGGGGTTGACCCCGTGCCGGTTCGAGTCCGGCCCTCGGTACCATTAAACCTCTTACTTTTGTAAGAGGTTTTTAATTTCAGATTTGAATGGACAATTTGTCTTTCATATATTATAATTATTTTATAACTTTTTGGCGGTGTGGTGGAATGGCAGACACGCCTGACTCAAAATCAGGTATCTTCACGGATGTGCAGGTTCAAGTCCTGTCACCGCTATATTGAATTAAGGGAAGAGGATTTTGCAAATGATGCAGAATCCTTTTTTGTTTAGATAGTAAAGCGTAAGGAAAAGAATAGCCTTTTTAATTCTTCATCTTCATCGAGCATTTAATAATTGTCTTCATTATGTATTAAAGATTATCATAAAGAAAGGTAGCGACCATTGTTATAGTCGTTGCCTTTCTTTATGTGACTATTATTCATTTAATAATGCTTATCTTTACATTTTTACATACTTACGTTTTTGCTTAGCAACAAGCCAATCAAATTGTTTTGGTTTTCTTTTATTTGCTAAAGTAACTACTAAGCCTGTTGTTGCTATTAGTAGGCTTGCAGCAGCTACTTTAATAGTAAATTGTTTTGCATCTTTTAATTTCTCATTATTGTATCGATCAAGTTCCTTAAGTGTATCCTGTGTAAAATCAATCCTGTCGTTTGTTTCTTCAATCAAACTACAAACACCTTCGAAACTTTCGACCAAAGGATTTTTTTCTTCATTTACCAAAGGATCTGTCATAGTTACTCTCCTCCTATATTTAACCTATAAAGAAGAATTCTATGGAAAAATTCATTATACCTTCAATCAAATTTCTACAAATCTTTCAATATCCTCTGCAATTAGTTAATTAATTAAAGTTCTGATGAATATTGATCTTTTCCTACTCACGTCATCCGCTATTTTTTAACTGCTATAAACATTATCTATTCTCGACCATTTCATAAATCATGCTGCTAGAACTCTTTCGACAAAAATTGATTTTATTCTTGAATTTATGACATATTTATGATAAATTTAATTACAAGTTCATTAAAAACCTACTAAATACACATTACATTTGTATTAGTAGTTAAGCACTTATAACTTGATAACAACGCAGTGTATTGATTCATTCGAAGAACGATACATTGCGTTTTTTTATATTAAAAAGTCTATTATTAAAGAATTTTGTGACATAATTAGATAAAGAAATAATTTTCTGACTAGAATAGAAAATATAATTTGTAAATTAACAGGCAGTTAGGTGATTCTTGTGAATATAAAAGAATTTCAAAAAGAATTGATTTCATATAGTAAAGAAATTGGAATAGATAAGATTGGATTTACGACTGTTGATCCATTTTTAACATTAAAAAATCGTTTATATAGGCAGCAGGAATTAAATTATCAATCGGGTTTTGAGACAAAGGATATTGAACGAAGAGTAGATGCCAGAAAAATTATGACAGAAGCTAATTCAATTATTGCAATTGCTCTAGCATATCCATCTAAATTAAAAAATCCTCCTAAAAGTAAAAAAGGATCTACAAGAGGAATTTTTTGTAGGGCCTCATGGGGGGAAGATTACCATGTAGTTGTAAAAAAGAAATTACTTCAGCTTGAGTCATTTATATTATTACATTATCCAAATGCAAAGGTTCAGTCGATGGTTGATACTGGTGAGCTAGTAGATCGAGCTGTGGCTGAGCGAGCTGGTATAGGTTGGAGTGCTAAAAATTGTTCAATTATTACGCCAGAATTCGGTTCTTATGTGTATTTAGGGGAAATGATTACATCACTACCTTTTGAACCAGATTCGCCTATTGAGGAACAGTGTGGAGAGTGTACAAAATGCCTTGATGTTTGTCCAACAAGTGCGATTGTTTCTCCAGGTCAATTAAATGCTAAAAATTGTATTGCTTTTTTAACACAATCAAAAGAGATGATTCCTGTTGAGTTTCGAAAAGAGCTGGGAAATCGTATATATGGATGCGATACATGTCAGACAGTTTGTCCTAAAAATAAAGGTATTAATTTTACTCACCATATTGAGATGGAACCTGCTCCGGAAACTGTAAAACCTTTATTACGCTCTGTATTAAAGGTAAGTAACAGAGAGTTTAAAAGTCAGTTTGGCCAAATGTCTGGGTCTTGGAGAGGAAAGAATCCTATTCAGCGTAATGCCATCATTGCTTTAGCACATTTTAAAGATGAATCGGCATTAGATGATTTAAAGGAATTAGCGAAAAAAGATGCAAGACCAGTAATTAGAGGTACAGCTATTTGGGCTATCTTTGAGATTGAAGGAAAGAATAGTACACCATTTATTGAAAGTTGTTTGCGAAAAGAGCAAAACGAGATTGTATTACATGAAATTAATGCTCTTCTTTCAAGGTAATCAATATTGAGTGGTATAATCTCTTATTTTTCAACATCGTATAGAATAAGAATATATGTTGAAAAGGGGGATTATCTTGTTTAATCGTGAACTTTTAGAGTGTTATTTAAAAGAACGATTACAACTTTATTTTGGTGAAGGACATCGAAGTCATCCTATTCAAGAAAAAGAATATCAGGCAATCAGGCGTAAAGTTGAATTATATAATAAGCGTAATATTTCATTAGTGAAAGTATATGGAAATCTTGATGTAAACAATATTTGGACTGAACAGGACGTAACGTATATAAATTATACATTCCATACTCGTTATTTTTTAAAGCAAACCGATTTATATTTTGAAGAGGATCAACATGAAAGACAAATCGCAATGGAAAATGATGAAATCTTATATGACATACCGTTCCCGATTGATAATCAAGTTGAAAATTTTGAACTTGAAGAAGACGATTTAGGTGAAAATGAATCATTGGTTCGAAATAACAGATATAACCGATTTAATGCTGTTAAATATGCTGAAACCTGGTGGGATGGCCATAATAAAGAATATCCATTGTATGCAAATGATTGTACTAATTTTATATCTCAATGTTTAAGGGCTGGAGGCATTCGAATGGTTGGAATGCCAAAACCCGGGACAGGGTGGTGGTATAAAAATCATTCTAATAGTAGTTATAGCTGGAGAGTTGCTCACGCATTAAGGAGATTTTTACCTTCGCCTAAAACTGGAATTAAAGCAGAAGAGGTGCCTTCTCCAAGAGATCTTTCATTAGGGGATATTATCGTATATGATTTCGAAGGTGATGGAGTATGGAATCATTGTACGATCGTTGTTGCTAAGGATGAAAATGGTGAACCGTTAGTGAATGCACATACTGTAAATAGCCGTAAAAGATATTGGTCATACTATGATTCTTCTGCTTTTACGGAGAATATAAAGTATAAGTTTTTTCACTTCGTAGATGACTTTTCTAACCCTCCAATGGAATAATACCTTATTAATTACGAATTTGGTATAATATAAAGCATTGAAACAATATAGAGGTGAAAAAGATGGGAATACACGTT
The DNA here is from genome assembly GCF_050457485.1 of Gottfriedia acidiceleris. Classification (GTDB taxonomy): domain Bacteria; phylum Bacillota; class Bacilli; order Bacillales; family Bacillaceae_G; genus Gottfriedia; species Gottfriedia acidiceleris_D. The sequence continues at coordinate 5,515 of NZ_JBCMJM010000037.1, read as the reverse complement.
GTATTATATCAACCACAAATTCCAGCAAATACAGGAAATATTGCACGTACATGTGCAGGAACAGATACAAGTATGCATTTAATCCGTCCGTTAGGTTTTTCAACTGATGATAAAATGTTAAAAAGAGCTGGTCTTGATTATTGGGAGCATGTAGATATACATTATCATGAATCTTTGGACGATTTATTTGATAAATATAAAGACGGGAAATTTTACTTTATAACTAAATTTGGGGAAAAAACATATTCAAACTTTGATTATACAAATTTAGATGAAGAGATTTTCTTTGTATTTGGTAGAGAAACAACAGGGCTTCCGAAAGAGTTAATTGAAAAAAACATGGAAACTTGTTTACGTATACCAATGACAGATCATATTAGATCTCTAAATTTATCAAATACAGCTGCAATTTTAATTTACGAAGCTTTACGTCAGCAAGATTTCCGTGATTTGTTAAAGGTAAAGGATTATTCTAAGTAATAAAAGTCACCATATAAATGGTGATTTTTTTATTAAATTAAGATTTTATCAAAGAGTAAACAAATAAAAAAGATGCTTCCAGTAGAACGGTCTAAATAAAATTAAGATCCGTGTTTAGAAGCATCCTTTAAAAAATATTATCTGTTTTTCAGTCCAGGTTTGTCATTATAGCCGCCTGTGAAAATTGCTGCTAAAAATGATGCTGTAACTAATAAAATTAATACTAGTCTCATCAGTATGTATCCTCCCAATTGAAAAATTCCCAACACCCTAAACCTTATTATACAAAAAAAACATAGAAATATGAAAGTAAAATTATGAGAATTGAATTTCGATAAAATATATTTTCCTACTCAAAGATATAGCATGAGTACGGACATCCTTGCATATCCTTTAATAATCTCTCTTACAGATGAGAAGAAGGAGGTACTTGTCCATGGATATTTTAAAGAAACTTGAGCAGCATCGGGACATGGAACAAAGATTGAAATGGGAAGGCACTTTTGCTGAGTATCTTGAAATGTTAAAAGAGGAGCCATGGGTTGCACAAACTGCACATTCTAGAATTTATAATATGATTAAAGACGCAGGTATTGAAGAAGTGAATGGTAAAAAAACCTACAGTTTCTTTAATAACAACCTATATGGATTAGAAGAAGCGTTAGAGAGACTCGTGGAAGAATATTTCCATCCTGCTGCCAAGAGATTAGATGTAAAAAAACGTATTTTATTGTTAATGGGTCCTGTAAGTGGTGGTAAATCTACTTTAGTAACGATGTTAAAGAGAGGCTTAGAAAATTATTCAAGGTCTGATCAAGGAGCAATCTATGCTATTAAAGGTTGCCCAATGCATGAAGATCCATTGCATTTAATTCCTAACCATTTAAGAGATGATTTTTTCAATGAATATGGAGTTCGAATTGAAGGAAACCTTTCACCTTTAAACTTAATGAGACTTGAACAAGAGTTTGGTGGAAGAATAGAAGATGTTATGGTAGAAAGAGTATTTTTATCAGAGGATCGTCGAGTTGGTATTGGTACTTTTAGCCCGTCTGATCCAAAATCTCAAGATATTGCAGATTTAACAGGAAGTATTGATTTTTCAACAATCGCTCAATTTGGATCAGAGTCAGATCCACGTGCCTACCGGTTTGATGGTGAGTTGAATAAAGCAAACCGTGGAATGATGGAATTCCAAGAGATGTTAAAATGTGATGAAAAGTTTTTATGGCACTTATTATCCCTGACGCAGGAAGGAAACTTTAAGGCAGGGCGTTTTGCATTGATTTCTGCGGATGAGTTAATCATTGCTCATACGAATGAAACAGAGTATAGATCCTTTATTAATAATAAGAAGAATGAAGCACTTCATTCTCGAATAATTGTAATGCCAATTCCGTATAACTTAAGAGTAAGTGAAGAAGAGAGAATTTATCAAAAAATGATCTCTGAAAGTGATGTTTCAAATGTTCATATTGCTCCACATACTTTACGTGTTGCAGCAATGTTTACAATTCTTACTCGTTTAAAAGAACCAAAACGAGGAGATATCGATTTAGTTAAGAAGATGCGTCTATATGATGGTGAAATGGTAGAAGGCTATAACACTGTTGATTTGGAGGAGCTGAAGAAAGAATATTTAGATGAAGGTATGCATGGTATCGATCCACGATATGTCATTAATCGTATTTCATCAACAATTATTCGAAAAGAGATTCCTTCAATTAATGCTTTGGATGTATTACGCTCATTAAAAGATGGTTTAGATCAACATCCTTCTATTTCTAATGAAGATCGTGAGCGTTATATGAATTTTATCTCAATCGCAAGAAAAGAATATGATGATATTGCAAAACAAGAAGTTCAAAAAGCTTTTGTTTATTCATATGAAGAGTCCGCAAAAACGCTTATGGATAATTATCTTGATAATGTAGAAGCATATTGCAATAAGAATAAGCTTCGTGATCCTTTAACAGGTGAAGAGATGAATCCAGATGAGAAGTTGATGCGTTCGATTGAAGAACAAATTGGTATCTCTGAGAATGCAAAGAAAGCATTCCGTGAAGAAATACTAATTAGAATCTCTGCATATGCAAGAAAAGGCAAACGTTTTGATTACAATTCACATGAAAGATTAAAAGAAGCAATCCAAAAGAAACTTTTTTCGGATCTGAAGGATGTTGTGAAGATTACGACGTCCACAAAAACTCCTGACGAGCGTCAATTAAAGAAAATCAATGACGTTGTCAGCAGATTAGTTGATGAATATGGTTACAACTCAACATCAGCAAATGAATTATTACGTTACGTAGGCTCATTACTTAACCGTTAAATTGTTTAAGCGGCTATCTTTTAGATAGCCGTTTTCTTTTGCAATTAATAACGTTTATCCTATAATGATGATAATGATTAAAAAGAAAGGTGAGAGAGTGTAGATGAAAAGAATTCAAATAGCTGAAAATCTTGAGTTTTCACAAATTATTCACGGTTTATGGCGTTTATCTGAATGGAAAATGACATCAGAACAATTAGTCACTTTTATAGAAGAATGTATTGATTTAGGAATTACAACATTTGATCATGCCGATATTTACGGTGGCTATACTTGTGAAGAAATTTTTGGAAAGGCTCTAGCGCTAAAACCGGAGCTTCGTGAAAAAATTCAAATCGTTACAAAATGTGGAATAAAGTTAAAGTCATCAAAGTTTCCTGAACTTAAAATGAATCATTATGATACTAGTAAAGAGCATATCCTTATGAGTGTTAATAATTCACTGGAAAATCTACAAACAGATTATATCGATTTACTTTTAATACATAGACCAAATCCTTTTATGAATCCAAAGGAAATCGCAGAGGCGTTTAATCAACTTCATTCGGAAGGAAAAGTACGCTACTTTGGGGTATCAAACTTTTTACCATCTCAATTTAATGCATTACAAGCATATCTAAACATGCCTTTAGTAACAAATCAAATCGAAGTTTCGCCAATGCAATTAGAACATTTTGAAAAAGGAACAATTGATTTATTACTTGAAAAAGATATTGCTCCAATGATCTGGTCCCCATTAGCAGGCGGACAAATTTTCACTAGTCAGTCTGAATCAGCTGTACGAGTTCGAGCAATGCTTAAAGAGATTTCTAGTGAAATTGGCGCAAATTCAATCGACGAAGTAATGTACGCATGGTTATTAGCTCATCCTGCTAAAATGATGCCAATCGTAGGGTCTGGTAAAATTGAACGTGTTAAAACAGCAGTTGAGTCTACAAAGTTAAGTATGTCAGCGGAACAATGGTTACGAATTTACGTAGCTGGAATGGGTCATAATTTACCTTAAATAAAAATAAGTGGAGAACTTTTTACTAGTTTTCCACTTATTTTTTTGTTCTTTTTTTAGTATTTTTACATATAGTTAAAGGCAAAAGTTTATTGGAATTTTTATATAAATATATTTATTTTTAAGGACTCGTCCAATTTTCTGAAAAAATGGGTGTAAAATTTAGAAGAAACATTGTCAATTATTGTGTCCTTCTGCATATGATAGAGTAATCTATAAAAAAGGGTAGAAAATCACCTACCGAATTAGTTTATGCAATTGTGTATTATTGTGTGACGATTTTTTTATTTTTACAAATAAATCAAAACAAGTAAGGGAGGGAAAGAAAATGAGTAATGAAAATAATGAACATGAACAAAAGCATAATTTTACCATTTCACAGGAAGACTGGACCCTCCATCGTAAAGGACACGACGACCAACAGCGCCACCAAGAGAAGGTACAAGAGGCGATTAAAAAGAATTTAGCAGATTTGATCACAGAAGAAAGCATCATCATGTCAAACGGGCGCGATGTAGTAAAAATTCCAATTCGGTCACTAGATGAGTATAAGATTAGATACAACTACGATAAAAATAAACACGTTGGTCAGGGTACTGGAGACAGTAAAGTTGGCGATGTAGTGGCAAGAGATGGTTCACAAGGTGGCCAGCCGCAAAAGGGTGCTGGTAAAGGGCAAGGAGCAGGTAAGGAATCAGGCGAAGATTACTATGAGGCAGAGGTTTCACTAATGGAATTAGAGGAAGCTCTTTTTAGTCAGTTAGAGTTACCTGATCTAAAAAGAAAAGAACAAGATTTAAATACAGTAGAAAACATTGAATTTAATGACATTAGAAAAACTGGTTTAATGGGTAACATTGATAAAAAACGTACGATGATGTCAGCGTTTAAACGTAACGCTATGAGTGGTACGCCATCATTCTATCCGATATCTCCAGAAGACTTAAAGTTCCGTACATGGAATGAAATTAGAAAACCAGAATCTAAAGCCGTCGTACTCGCAATGATGGATACGAGCGGAAGTATGGGCTTATGGGAAAAGTATATGGCACGAAGCTTCTTCTTTTGGATGACTAGATTTTTAAGAACAAAATATGAATCAGTTGATATCGAGTTTATTGCCCACCATACAGAAGCAAAAGTAGTTACAGAAGAAGAGTTCTTCACAAAAGGAGAAAGCGGAGGAACGATCTGTTCATCTGCTTATCGAAAAGCTTTAGAAGTAATTGAATACAAATATTCTCCTGAAAGATATAATATCTATCCATTCCACTTCTCTGATGGAGATAATTTAACATCTGATAATGCTCGCTGCGTAAAATTAGTTCAAGAATTAATGAAAGTGAGCAATATGTTCGGATACGGAGAAGTAAACCAATACAATCGACACTCTACTCTTATGTCCGCATATAAAAACATTAATGATGAAAAATTCCGCTACTATATCCTTAAACAAAAATCAGATGTATTCCATTCAATGAAGAGCTTCTTTAAACAGGAATATGAGAAGGCAGCGAAATAATCGCTGGATTATTGACTTAAATGAATTGTGAGTTAAATAGAAAGTGAAACCAGAAAAGCCCGGTAGAGGGTTTTTCTGGTTTTTTTCGTAAATATTTTGAGTTTAAATACTAGTGAAGTCGGATTTTTATTCAACATAATGGCAGTTTAGTTGCATAAGAATTATCTTAAATTCT
>NZ_JBCMJM010000036.1:0-1309 GCF_050457485.1 Gottfriedia acidiceleris | reverse complement strand
TGTTAATATCCCCTCATAGTAGACAGTAAAAAGAAAGGGTTGTACTGTCTACTTTGGAGGGGATTTTTTTATGGGGAAAATTAGAAAAACTTATTCAAAAGAATTCAAGCTTAAAGCGATAGATATGTATGTGAATAATCATATGGGTTCTACTTCTATTGCCAATGAATTAGGAATTTCAAAGTCAATAGTAAAACGTTGGATATCTCACTACAATCGAGAAGGATTTCAAGGATTAGATGAAAAGAGAGGAAAATCAGATAGTCCACTACATGGTAGACCTAAAAAATCACTTGAAAGCGAGGCTGAAAAAATCAACCGATTAGAAGCAGAGAATGCTTATTTAAAAAAGCTCTTAGCTGCGAAAAGGAGGATGATACAGGAAAAGAAAAATCAATAGAATACAGTATAATTCATGAACTTAAGAAACAATTTACAGTTGTTATTTTATGTAAGATAGCAGGTGTTTCAAAAAGTGGGTACTACAAATGGTTAAGACGTCAGAGTAGCCCTACAAAAAAAGATTTAGAAGATCAATCAATAGTGAAAAAAATTATTGAATGCCAACAAGATCCAGATATTAATTGGAGTTATGGTTATCCGAGAGTTAAAACTTGGCTGAGTAAAGTGTATGGACTAAAAGTGAATCATAAGAGAATACATCGTTTGATGAAATCAAATAAGATACAAGCTAAGATACGAAAAAAGAAATGGAAACACTTTGGACGTAAAGAAAAATTTATCTTTTCAAGTAACTATTTAAATAGAGATTTTTCAGCTAAACGTCCAAATGAAAAATGGGTAACAGATATTACCTACTTACTTTTTAATGGGAAGAAAATCTATTTATCTTCTATATTAGACCTGTATAATAATGAAATTGTCGCTTATAAAATAAGTGAAAGAAATGACCTGAAATTAGTAGCTGATACTTTAAAAGAAGCTATAAAGAATAGAGATATAAGAGGTCTCATATTACATAGTGATCAAGGTTTCCAGTACACCTCAATAAGATATAACCAACTTTTAAATAAGTACAATATTAAGGGAAGTATGTCTAGAAAAGGAAATTGTTTAGATAACGCAAGTATGGAAAGTTTTTTTAGTCACTTTAAAACCGAATGTTTTTACCGTAATCATTTTGAGACTTCGCAAGAGGTTAAAACAGCAGTAAATAAATATATTAAGTTTTATAACAATAAACGTTTTCAGAAAAAATTAAATAACCTTAGCCCTATAGAATATAGGGCTAAGGCAGCTTAAATAGTGTACCTTTTATTTAAGTGTCTACTTGACAGGGATAAGACCA
>NZ_JBCMJM010000035.1:0-17649 GCF_050457485.1 Gottfriedia acidiceleris | reverse complement strand
ATAAGAATTATCTTAAATTCTATCTAAAAAAGGTAAAAATTCCCCAAATTACAAATACATCTCAAATGATATAATTAAATAAAAAAATTTGGAGATACAAATGAAAATAAAGAAATATTTTATTCCTGTACTACTACTACTAATGTTGGTTGCCATTTATTTAAGGATAACGCATAAAATTAGTCCTAGTACTTTTGGATTAATTGGTCTACTTTTTGCTACCATAGGATTCATACGTAATCAATTTTTTAAAACTATAAAAACAGAAGAAAAGCCAATTACAGACTTAAAAAATCGTTTTAACCCGATTAAAAAAAGGTATGACTATACTGTTGGATTGGTAATGTTTTTGGGGATTTTTTACTTATTTATTCTGATTTTCAGTTTTTTAGTTCCCTTGTTCAACTAACGCTGTGCAAAAGTTAAAGAACTTAATTGAGTCGATCAAGGCTCTTTTTTCATTACATTACGTTTATCGGAAACAACGGAATTTTGGAGGGGAATTGCTTGAATGCTACGCCAGCTATAATAATTGGATTTCTATTGGTAGCTTATTCACTATATACACGAAAAAAGAAGTAATATGTTCTTGTATAAATAAAAGCAAAATATCTTATGCAACTAACGCATGCGTTAGTTAAACAACTTGATCGACATACTAGTCGATCTTTTTTATTAAACAAAATGGCAGGATAGTTATGCCATATAAACAAGAGATAAGATGAACCATAAAAATGAAAGACTTAGCAACATGTTCAACCACATAACACCTCTATATTTACCTTTTGCAAAAAAATTCCACGAAGCAATTGATGACAATAGGAAGGTCAGGACGAAGATGGGGTAGGAATACGCTTCTAATTTAAATAGTAGAGTAGGTGCCACATTATCACTTGAAAATGCAAGCATTAATAAACCTGGAAAAGCTCCTATTACAGTCAATACCCCATAAACAATTTGCCAAGTAATCATCTTTTTTCTGACATTTTTTTTCTCCATTTTTCCACCCCTTCTAATTGCAATTTTTTTAATAATAAAAAATATATATACCTTTACAAAGAAAGATATATCTTCGCTTTTCCTTATAGAACTAACGCATGCGTTAGTTCTATAACATGAACTGCTAATATGCAGCTTTTTTTATTGGAGTATACGGCAGTTTGATTGAATAAGGAATGATATAATATATATTATTTGAACTTAAAATAGGAGATACATATGCTTGGAATAAAAAATTACAATCCTAAATTCTATACCGAACTAACACATATTATAATAGATTACAAAAAAAAGTTAGATAAAATTAAAGGAAAAAAAATAGAAGGTATTTGGATCGCCTGGAATCAAGAAGATGATGAGTGGTTTAATGATTTACCAGTGGTAATAAAATTTGAAGATTGCCAATTAGAATTATGTGCTAATAAAACGGATGAGTTTGCAGTTTCATTTGACGAGATTAATATGTCTGATGAAATTGAATACTTTGGTACTGATATTGTTCTTAAATGGGAGAATAACAAGTTAAGTGAATTTAAAAAGTGTATAAACAAAAGAATAGATTCTATTGAAATTATTGAATGGAGAAATTGTTTATTTGGAATTGGATTAAGCCTTGAAGAAGGTTATTTAACAGTATTTAACGGATTAGATGAAAATAAAATAAGTATTGTCAAAGATATTAATCAAAATTATAAATACACATATGTATAAATTTCTTATTGAACTAACGCATGCATTAGTTGAATAACAGGGACTACTTTGTAGTCCCTGTTTTAGTTGAATTAATTAGTAGTTTAACGAACAAAGAATTCAATAATTTACGCCGAATAATAGTAAAAAATATACTTAACTATGGGAGAATAATATGTATTTAACTTTATAACATCATAATAGGTAAGAGAGGAGTGTACGTATGAATTTTAGAACGAGATATTTTATTTTGATTATGATGCTAATAATTTTACTAATAAGTTGTTCCAAATCGGCATCTAAAATTAAAGATAAACAATTCACTCCAGCAAAAACAGACATAGTAAGTAATCACGGCGGAATAGAGAATCTAACAAGACTTAAAGAATTTATCCTAAATGTAAATAAGGGGAAAGAAGATAAAATTCGTGTAGTATCTTTTACTAAAGAAGGTGATCCGATTATTAGTGATGTAACATATAATTTAGAGACTTTGGAAGTGACAAATGACAGTACTAGAGATGAATATGGGGAAATTCAATTAAAACACATCAATGCAAAACTATTGAAGTGAATAAAAATGTACATAACCAAAATGAGTATGTTTTGACAGGATGTTCTAATGCATAACGATAATTATTTTGAACAGCAAATATAGGGATTTCTTCATTGTCATCCAATTCATCTAAATCAAATAAATAACAAGCAGAATTCAAACCCCATTTCTCTCCAATCGGTAGAAATCCCAAGAAGATTGCCGAGGTAGTTGGTCCAAACATTGTCGAACTTAAAAAAATGGTGGAATTGAAGAAACCTGATAACCTGGAAAGTAATCGAGTAGTTTGCATTAGTTGTGGCTAGGCAGATTAACTGGATAGAATAACAGCGGATAAGAAGGAAACCGAGTGATGTTAGCCGAATAGGATAACAAAACTAATGGCATGGGCATAAAGCAATTGTTGGCATAATAAAATTTAAAAACGACGATAAAGAAAGGTGAATCAATGATTAAATTAAATAATAAAGAATATAAAAATATTTTCCCATTAATTATTTCAATAAATTATACACCTACGTTTGTTTATTCAGTTTTGCAAGAGATAGTAGAGGGTAATATATTTGTTGATCATATCGAAACTCCAAAATCCATTTTTATTGGTACGAAATCAGGATTCTACTGTGTAATTGGAGAAACATCAAATATTTCTTTTAACTATTGGTTAAAGGAATTTTATATTGATAGAGTAGAAGAGAAGAAATTACCTTTTATTTTATATTCTTCATCAGGTTCTTGGAATCAATTAATTAATGACCTTTTAAATAACAAATTAACTAAGTTGGATCGATATTCTTTTACGTTTAAATTTAAAGAAGGAATACTAGATAATTATGAATTACCACAAGACTACTCATTAAAAATAATTGATGAAAATGTACTTCAGTCAAATGTTGGATTTAAACCAATTTACTATAAGCATTACTGGGATTCCGTTTCAAATTATTTAGAAAATGGTTTTGGAATTTGTGTTTTACATAAAGAAGTGTCTGTATGTGAGTGTACATCTGTATTTGCTAATGAATTATTCTCCGAAATAGACATTGCAACTAAAGAAGAATATAGAGGGAAGGGTTTGGCCTTTATTGCTGCAAAAATGTATATACAAGATTGTATAAATAAAGGTTTAGATCCTCGTTGGGAATGTGATATTGATAATTTTGGCTCAATACGATTAGCAGAAAAGTTAGGGTTTGAAGAACCTATTCACTATGCAGTATATTATAAAGAGTAATTTTCACATGCCTTAGTTGAACCCACTTTCAATCAACTCAATTTATATTTGAGTCCAAATTGAAGCAATAAGGAAAGACATCATTGATAACTATTTGGATTCTCGAAAATAGAACATAAAAAGAAAAATCGAAGTCATGAAACTGGAACGATATATGGTAGTACCTTTTTATAATAAAATTATTGTCAAAATTAGGAATATCATATATTATTATTATTTTATAAATTAATAACTAATTACGGGAAGCCCCCGAAACATTCAGTAATAGGAAATAATTCCTTATTACTTTGTTTCGGGGGCTTTTTTTTTAAGGAGGTGAAAAAATAAAAAAGAAGTTAAAAAAAGTAAAAACATTACCATTAACTATAGCAGTTCTAATGACAACTATGTTCCCTTCATTAACATTTGTAGCAACCGCGTTTGGTGAGGAGTTTTCCTACGAAGATTGCTTTAAAGTAGCAATGAATATGTGGAGCAAAATTGAAAATTAATATTTTCAACTTTATTTTTATTATATTTACTTGTTGAACTAACGCATGCGTTAGTTCAACAACATGAACGGCTTTTTAGCCGATTTTTTTATTAAGCTACATGGCAGATTAGTTGTATAAGAAAAGGGGAAATATTTCAAATTTAAGTTCAAATAATTATATGTAATAATAGTTACAAAAGACGGAGGATCTAAAAATTATGAGTAAAAAAGGTATTGAACTTGGAGATATCTATGCATGTGAATTACCAGATGGAAGGTATGGGACGATTAAAGTTATAAATAGAATTGAAAAATCATATTTAATTTTTATTTCAAAGTACCTTGACATTAAATTACCAACCTTAGAAAACAATGAAATAAATGAGATTTTGAGATCAAATAGATTTTCATATGAAAATCAAGAAGCCTTACTTTGGACAGATGGAAAGATGCACAAAGATATGATGTATATAGGGAATTCTTCTGTTTCGGACTATGAAAAAGGATTAGTATGTTCATCATACATAGGAAAGTGGCATCCAAGTATTGCTAACCCTGTCTATTATGAATGGCGATGGTTTCATGATCGTGAAAATTATGAGAGGGAAATTCTTGAAGAGCAAATTAAAGAAAGAGAAGAATTTCTAAATAAACCTCAAAAACCTAAAAAAATGATGAATGATGATACATTTTGGTCAATCATTTCACTTTTTGAACTTGAAAATGCTAAACATGATGAAGAAATTCTATGTCCAGCTATTGAAAAACTTTCAAAAACAAGCGTAAAGGATATTAAACAATTTGAAGAAAATCTTGCGTATAAACTTTATTTATTAGATACAAAAGAACACGCCAAGAACATCGGTGAAAATTCATTTAGTGAAGATGAACCTAATTTCTCTCCAGATTTATTCTTATATAGTAGATGCTTTGTTGTTGCTAAAGGTCAAGAATTTTATGAGTTGGTTTTAAATAACCCCCAAAAAATGACAAAGAACAACTCTTTTGAGCCATTACTATCATTAGCGCCAGAAGCATATTCAAAACGAATGGGTAAAGAGTTTGAATACATTTCAGGGTGTGATTATGAAACATTCTCAAACGTTGAAGGCTGGAAATAATAATATTAAAATACTTTTCTTTATGCACCTAACGCATGCTTTAGTTGAACAACATGATCGACTATTTAGTCGATTTTTTTATGCACCAAATGGCAGTATTGTTTGATAAGAAGATTAACTAACATACGTTTTTATACGGACAACATTGCTACATTAGGTTGAAAATAACCCAAAAACTACTTTGATATCATTCATTAATTGAAACTAAAATCAGCGGAAATCAATTCCCCATTTTTAAACTTAATAAAGTTTTCTAGAATATTCTTGTATTGAATTACTAGTTTTAGTTAAGAATTTAACAGTTATCGTATAAAATCACCCCTTAATACAGATAATTATTTTAGATTTCTATTATTTAAGGAGTAATATATGAGGGATATAATAGGAGAAATTAAATCCAATTTTTCTAATCATGACGATTTTTTTATAGAAGAAGAGTTAGTCGATGATACATCAATCTACCTTATTGGATTTAAAACGTTGGTTGATTTAACAAAATCTAAATTGTATGTCCAACAAATGGCAAACACATCAATAACACTAAAAATGCTTTTAATAAACCTTAGCGGACAAATTAACGTTGAAACTGAAGATATAATTAAAGCAGTTTTAGAAGGCAATTTAGTTATTTTTTCAGAAGACGGTGAACTAAATGCCATTGTTGACCCTATAGCCCAAAATCTTAGGAGTAGTATCGCTGAGCCTAAAAATGAAAGTCCTGTTTACTCATCTTTGGATGCTTTTATAGAGGATATTAATATGAACATTGGAATGATCCGAAAAAGGCTGAACACTGAGCGACTTTGCCATGTTTCTTATCAAGTTGGAGAGTTGGAAAAGCGAAAGTTATCATTGCTTTATGTAAAAGGAAAAACTCCAAATTCTCTTATAGAAAAAGTAAATCAACAATTAAAGGGAATTAAATCCGATATTGAAACCATTGATGATCTCAACAAGTTATTTGGTCAACGAAAGTTTAACCCTGTCAGTCATTTATTCGCTACTGAACTCCCAATTCAAGCCATTCATGCCTTAAAAACGAATCGAATGGTATTGTTTTTAGATAATTGTCCTTTTGCACTTGTTTTTCCACATCTACTCTGGGATATGTTAATAAGCGTAAATGATAGGAATTTCCCTACTATACTTTCGTTTTTACTTAGATTTTTAAGAGTGATTGGAGCAATTGCTACGCTAATACTTCCAGGTTTATATGTTGCATTGGTTTCAGTTAACCCCGAAGTATTTAAAACGGATCTAGCTCTGTTTGTAGCAAAAAGTAGAGAAGGTATACCGTTACCAGCTTTTCTTGAAACGATTGCAATGGTAATTTTAATTGATTTAATTCTTGAAGCAATTGTGAGACTACCTAAGAGTGTGGGGCCAGCTATTACAATGGTAGGAGGTGTTATACTTGGACAAGCGATGGTTGAAGCAAAATTAGTTAGTAATTTGTTAGTAATTGTGATAACTGCCGTAGTTATTGCAAGTTCCGCAGTGATAGGAATGCAAAACTCCTTATACATACGTTTGTTAAAATATCCTATCCTAATTTTAGCATCACTTTTCGGCATTCTAGGTTTAAGTATTGGTTTAACTTTCGCACTAATCTACTTGGCAAGTATAACAACCTACGACATTCCATATATAACGTTTCAAATTGAAGAAGAAGGAGATAAATAGTGTCGAAGCAGATTCAAATTGCATTAGTATTTATTATTATAAATTTAAGTTTTGGCTATTTAGTCTATCCCAATCTAATTTATAACTTATCAAAAACAGGGCATTGGGAAGTTGTCTTATGCCAGGCATTACTCCAATTAATATTAGCTTGGGTATACGTTAAAGGTATCAATTATTTCCCCAACTATGACGTCATTGATATTTATTTGAAAATTGGGAAATGGGCTGCAATTATTTTTCTTACTCCATATGTAATAAATTTAGTTGCACTAGTTTCATTTGATATTCGACTGCATACAGATGTTATTATTTCTATCTTTTTACCTCGTACTCCTAATTGGTCAATAATGATCCTTTTTTTCCTTATTTCTACCTATACAGCTATAAAGGGTGTAGGAACCATTTTACGTTCATCCATGTTTATTTTTTTGATAGTTATTCCAATAGAATTATTTAATATTTTTACATCTGTAATAAATTTTGATTTACATAATGTTTCACCAAGTTGGGACTTACCTCATAAGTTCATGTTTAATATAAAATTTTTTTATCTACTTGGATTTTCACATTTTTTATTCTTGGGATTAGTTCCTTCAGACAAAAAGCTTCGATTACGCCACCTTATCATAATTAGTATTTGTGTTGTAATATTTTTACAGTCAGTAGTATATATACCGCTATTAATATTTGGACAAGAAACAGTCGTTAAATTAACCCACCCTTTTATGGAAGCGATGGATACAGTAGATATCAGCTGGTTTTCGTTTAACCGACAAACAATATTCTTCGGTTTATCGTTGGTAGGTTTAGTAGTAATTGCGAACTCTGTCATGCTATGGATGATTGGACGAATAATGCAAAAAATCTTTAAATCTCAAAAATCGTATTATTGGATAATTGGTTTTGCAAGTATCGCATTTATTTTGAGTTTAGTTATTCCAAATAGTTCTATGGTTGAAAAATATTTTTTATGGAGTACAGATGCACAAGCCTATATTATGATTATTATTCCTTTGTCAATTCTTCTATATGGTTTCCTATCGAAAAGGGGCGTTGGTGTTTGAAAAATAATAAGGTAGCTAAACTATCGATCGTATTTATGTCAGTCATTTTTCTATCCGGTTGTTGGGATATTAAAGATATAAATAAACGTTCCCTTCCTTTAGTAATGGGAATTTCTAAAGAAGAAAATAAAGAGTATCAATTAACTTTTCAAACTCCAATCCTTCAAAATGATAGCCAAATGTCAAAAATCGTATCGGGTAAAGGTGAGAGCGTTGCTAGTGTAATTGGACAGATTCGCACGAATTCTGAAAATGCCCTTGATTTATCACAAATAGGATTAATCGTTATACAAAGTGACTTGGCACATAACAAAAAATTATTTACAAAGCTAATAAAGTTTTTAATGGTTTCGGAGGAAATTCCGTCGAGAGCTCTTATAGCAATTACAGACGATAAAGTTGAAAAAGTATTAGCAAACATAAACGAAAAACTTGGTGTTCATGCTACTTCTATCTACGATTTTTTTAACAAAGGTGATGATTGGGCACCGGAGATTATTAGCACCCCTATTTGGGAAGTGTTTCGTAGCCAATTTTTAAATACGAAAGATATCGCTATTCCTGTTGTCAGTTCTGGAAAAGATACAGTTTTAGTCTTTGAAGGCTGCGAAATTTTGAAAAAAGGGAATGTCATTGGAAGAATAAGTCCATATGAAAGTCAGTTGATTAATGTATTCCAAAACAAAAATGAAAAAGGAAAATTTGAGAGTCTTGGCATTGCTAGTATTATCGTAACAAACAGTTCGATCAAAAATAAAACAGTAGTAAAAAATAATAAACCACACGTATCAAGCGACTTGAATTTAAAAATATATATTTTAGAAAGAGAAGAGGGAATTACTAACAAAAGAATTATGAATGAACTTGAAAAGCTTATTGAAAAGCGGTTTTATACTATATTAAAAAAGACACAAGAATCCCAATCAGATATTTTTGGATTTGGACAACAGTTTCACCGCTTGGTTTCGTACCCTAAGTTAAAAGACTGGCGGTCTGAATATTATCCTAAATTGAAAGTTAATTTTAAGGTTCATGCTAGTATGGAGTAGTGTTACAATCTGTTTAAGAATATATAAAATACGCGAATGTTTAGGATTTCTTAGTATATTTGAACGAGTGAATTAAGGAAATTACAATGTTCTTCCATGTTTTATTAAAATCTACCTTACCGCTAATGAGGCATTTCATAAATGGAATTCTTTTTTAGTTATTGACCGATTAGCTACCTCCCATGAACTCTAATTTCGTTATCTAACTAACGCTAGCGTTGTCCAACCATAAATCAGTGGATTCACAACAGTGAATGGAAGTTTTAAATCGCTCTTCTATAGTAGTTGAATAAGGAATTAATTTTCTTGAGTTAACTTGTCTAATAAACCTGTAAACGCTAATTCTATTTGGTTAATATCTAATTTATATTTTATAGCCACTTCAATTACTACTTTCTGCAACTTTCTTGTAAATACGAGTTCTTGTTCTTTCCTATCCATTTTTGAGAATTCTTCCCAATCTAATGAAGTTTCGACTTGTAAAATCTTCTCCCTAAGTCTAAGCAATTTTACATAATTATCATCTTGAATATCAGTATCAAAAAAATATTTGTATAGTACTTATCTTTATTGAAGAATCGCATTGCGTTAGTTGCATAAGGATTTAAAAATAAATGAAAAAAACAGTAAAAAAACAGTACTCATGCTATCGATAAGTAATGGGTGCACTCACGGGAGTCTCCATTTTGAAACTAATATTTACTATCGTCATATAATTAAAGGATCATTAAAGATATCTCAATACATATCGGTAACACACAACCTGTTTTTCTAACTTCATTAATATTAATTACAGTCCCCATAAATAACTAAATTTAAGTTTAGTGGAGAAATATATAAATAGGACAGAAGTGGTGTCTAATTTGTGAACAATCTAAAAATGAATAGAAATATTATCAACGAAATCGTAATATATGTAGGTTGAGGATGTAAATCAATAATGAGAGATAGGTGAGAAGCAGTGGCTAATATCGGTATTCCTGGTTTGTTATTAATTTTAGTTTTGGCATTAATTATATTTGGACCAAAGAAATTACCTGAGATTGGTAAAGCATTTGGTCAGACTTTAAAAGAATTTAAACGTTCGACTCAAGAATTAACTAGTGAAATTGGAGATGACAAAAATACCAAAGATCATTAATTAACTTGGTAATTTTTACCGAGTTTTTTTCTTTTAGAAAATTTTATTTCATAAATACCTCACAATATTATAGTAGAATTAGATTAAACTTTATTAATAAATGTAAAAGGAGTCATTATGAAAAAAGCTTTGTTATTTATTATGTTACTACTTTTTATTTTTCCATCTTTAGCAAGTGCCCATACGACACTTGAATCATCAAATCCATCTGATGGACAAGTTATTTCTGAGCCTCTAAAACAGATCACGTTAAACTTTGAAACTCCTTTAGAGAAACTTAGTACATTAAAAGTATTTCAGGATGGAAAAGATTTAGAGGTGAAGGACATTTCCATTGAAAATAATAGAATGGTAGCAAATTTGCCGAAGGATCTTGAGAATGGTAACTATGAAATCGAATGGAAAATCGTTGGAGAAGATGGACATCCTATTACTGGCGATGTTGAATTCAAAGTACAGTTAAAGCAAGAAGAGAATAAGGTTACAACTAACAATGATAAAACATTAGACAAAAGTAGTGAAGGCAAGGAAAAAAATACTCAAGAAGCAAAAGAAGTTACTCCAAAAGAAGAAAAGAAAAAGATCCCATATGCGTTAATTGGAATTGGTGTTTTTGGCATTTTATTATTGGTTGGTGGAGTAATCGTTTGGAATAAAAAATGAGTATAATCGTACCAATAACGGAGTTTATAACTTATTTACTTTATGCAATGTTAGTAGGCTATATCGTTTTGCATCTTGTACCCGAGAAGATGAAACCTGTTATTTCCATGTCAAAACGATTTGTGTATTTGATCTTGTTAGGTATTATTTTATTTTCGCTTGGATCAGTTTTTAATATTATTTTCTATTTTCAAAACGCAGTAGATTTTAAGTTGGCAGCTCAGTCAGTTTTTGTAAGAACAGAAATTGGAAAGGCTTGGCTATTTTCAAGTATGTTTGCAATTGTACTTTGCTTAAATCTATATGCTAATGGTAAAAAAATCGTTAATGTTATCACGTTATTATTAATGATTTCAACAATTGGATTTGCAGGGCATATTACTTCATTAGATTTTTGGACAGGTTTTATATTTCAAAGCATACATTTCCTAATGGTAACAATCTGGAGTGGAATTCTTTTTCATGTGGCTTGGTTTTCGAAAGAAACGAGTAACTATACGAATTTTTTAAAATGGTTTACCCCACTAGCGGTAGGATGTGTCATTATCATTTTTGTTAGTGGATTTGTATTAATGTTAAAAGTCGTAAAACTTGAAGATTATACGACTGCTTGGTTGTTACCTTATGGACAAATGTTGTTATTAAAACATATTACAATCATTCCAGTTCTATTTTTTGCTTTTATCAATGGATTTTTAATAAAAAAGTCACTTGGGAATTCAACTTACAACATAAGAAGTTGGCTAAAGGCTGAAAGTATTGTTTTAACGTTAGTTTTCTTTTTTACAGGCGTAATGAGTACAAAATCATCTCCTCATGAAATTGATTTAACGATTAGAACGGAAGGTCCATCTAAATGGATTGAAAGAATAATGGGGATAGATATTGTCCCAACAATGCAGTTGAACTTTTTTGCTTCAACTGAAGGACTCATGTTGATTGGAATGTCTCTAATCTTCCTTGTTTTAGTAGTATTAAGTTTTCTAAAAAAAATAAATGTTGTGTTACCAATACTATTTGCTCTATGTTTTGTTATAACTATGTACATGGGCTTAATGTATAGTGTCACAACTTAAATTCGAAAGATTGTATCTTATGTATTAACTACAAAAGGTGCAATTTTTTTTATTAAAAAAATTTAATGTAAAGTGAATTTTTTATTGACAATGGGCTCGTCCGTAAACTAAAGTATAGACAAACACAAGAAAGTTGCGTTAGGGAAAAACTTTAAGAGGAGGTCAAACTATGTCTAATAAAAAAGTATCAAGACGTGACATATTAAAGATTGGTACAACTGGCATGCTAGGTATTGCTGGAAGTATGTACTTAAATGCGTTGAGCCCATTTTCTAATAAAGCAAATGCTTCAAATCATACTAATCATAAAAACAATCATTCTATGAATCATGAAACGATGATTGATCATTCAAAGACTGACGGATATAAAATGGCTGAACGCCTCCTTACAGAATTTGATTATGGAAAAGTATCGACACTCCCGAATGGTAAAACACTTCGTGAATATACTGTTGTTGCTATTGATAAAGAAATCGAAATAGCAAAAGGAATTAAGTTTCCAGGTTGGACGTTCAATGGCACTATCCCTGGACCTACTTTTAGATGTACGGAAGGTGATCTGTTACGTTTCCATTTTACAAATAAGGGAAGTCATCCACATTCAATTCATTTTCATGGTATGCATCCACCTAGTATGGATGGTCTTATACCAGTTATGCCTGGACAATCATTTACGTATGAATTTGAAGCAAAACCTTATGGCTTACAAATTTATCATTGTCATGTACTCCCATTAGCACGCCATATTCATAAGGGCTTATATGGGAATTTTATTATTGACCCTAAGAAACCAAGAGAAAAAGCAAAAGAATTCAATATGGTTATGAATGGATTCGATTTGGATTTAGATGGAGGAAATGAATTTTACACAGTTAATGGTTATGCTTTTGCTTTCATGAATCATCCAATTAAGGTAAAGAAGGATGAACTTGTTCGTATTTACTTAAGTAATCTTACTGAATTTGATTTACTAAACTCGTTTCATTTACATGCGAATTTTTTCACTTATATTCCAACTGGTATTAATGAAAATCCAACTCAATTTACGGATACAATCATGCAATGTCAAGGAGAACGAGGCATTATCGAGGTTCGTTTCCCTTACAAGGGGAAATATATGTTCCATGCACATGTAAGTGAATTTGCAGAATTAGGCTGGATGGGATTCTTTGAAGTTGAATAGAAGGGGGTGAATGAAGATGAAGCTAAAAGTGTTAATGATGGGGCTAATTCCATTTGTTTTATTAGTTGCCGTATTAGGCTGGATTTTTATGAATGGAGCAGGTGTAGAAAAAGATCCTGCTGCGCCAATTGAAGTATTAAATATTGAAAAAATTAAAGTCACTAAAGCTGGATTTGAAGTCGATGTTAAAAATACTGGTCCAAAATCACTTACCATTGCACAGTTAATGGTTGATGATTCAGTCTGGAATTTTACCGTTACTCCTAGTCAAACTTTAAAGAGATTTCAAGATGGAAAAATTATGATTTATTACCCTTGGGTTGAGGGCGATCCTCATGTGATTAAATTAATTACTGAAAATGGTATCGTTACAGAGGGGGAGATTGCAGCTGCAACATTAACCCCTGAAGCAAACTGGAAAAGTTTTATGAATTACGGATTAATTGGATTTTATGTCGGAATTGTTCCAATTACTTTAGGATTACTTTGGTATCCTTTCATGAAACGATTAAAACGTAGTTGGATAAACGCGATATTAGCGTTAACAGTTGGACTTCTACTATTTTTATTTGTAGGAACCTTGTTTGATGGATTTGAAATAGGGGCAGAGGCACCTGCCGTTTTCCAAGGAAACATGGTTGTTATTATTTGTACAGTACTTACGTTTTTACTATTAATTGGTTTTGATCAATACCAACAAAAAAGACTAAAAAGTAGTGGTTATTCACCATTTGGCATATCCCTTTTAATGGCAACAGGTATTGGACTTCATAACTTTGGTGAAGGGTTAGCAATCGGTTCATCGTTTGCTCTTGGTGAAGCTGCACTTGGTACATTTTTAATAATTGGATTTACACTTCATAACATAACGGAGGGCATTGGAATTGCTGCGCCTCTTATAAAAACAAAACCAAAGATTAGTACATTCGTTTTATTAGGAGCAATTGCAGGTGCACCAGCAATCTTGGGGACTTGGTTTGGTGGATTTATCTTTTCACCAATCTGGGGAGCGATTTTCCTAGGAATTGGAGCAGGAGCAATATTACAAGTAATCTTTGTGATAACAAAAATGCTGATAGAGGATCACAAGAAGCATAAAGAACAGGCTGTGTCTTGGTTAAACCTTGTGGGATTCACTTTAGGTTTATTAATAATGTATTTCACAGCCTTCTTTGTTAAATATTAGGATTAAAAAAGAGATAGAATTAATCTATCTCTTTTTTAATCACTTAATGATGATGAGGGTGAGTGGATGGTTCATTTTTTATTTGGCAAAGGATTGAATTATCATGTTTATGAGCGGATGTCTCCAGTTGGATCGTAACATGCATAATCCCTTTATGTTCAAGATCATGTTCAATTTTACGTAAAATAGTCTCACTTTCTTCAATTGTTAGTTGGTCATCGGCCACAGCATGACATGAAAGTGCATTAAGACCACTTGTAATAGTCCAAATGTGTAAATCGTGGACACTCTCAATACCTTTTGTTCCTTCAATAATTTGAACCACTTCATTAATATCAACTTCTTTTGGTGTTTCTTCCATTAAAATATGGATAGAAGCTTTTGTTACATAGTAGCCACTTCTTAAAACTAATATGGCAACAATCACACTCGCCAGTGGATCTGCCCAACCCCAGTCAAAAAAGATGATAAGTAGTGCTGCAATAATGGCTACAACTGAACCAAGCATATCACTTAATACATGTAAAAATGCCCCTCGCATATTTAAATTCTCTTTTGTATCACCACCACGCAGCATAATCCAGGCGACAATTTACATGGATGAGTCTCGTTGTAATTCAAAGATTTCTTACCAAATCAAAGCGATAATTAGGTTGTGAAGCATTGTACTAAAATTATCTGGCAGGTCCTTGCATAAGTAACAACTGGAATAAATAGTAAGTAAGTCTTATAGTTTGTTTGTTATTAAAATAGTAAAGTTAATTACTAATAATTTTCATTAAAACTTCATTAATTTATCACAATTCTAATCTATACTTTCTCAAGGATATATAAATTATTGAAGGAGAAATATGAATGGGAATAAATACGCAATTAAATTCAATTCAAACTGAACAGGTTCCTTCGAAAAAGACATCTCTATACAAAACCATTTGGAGATGGCATTTTTATGGAGGAATGGTTTTTGCACCTATTTTAATTTTATTAGCAATTACTGGTGCAATCTATTTGTTTCGACCATATGTAGAACCGATGTTAGATAAAAATTTATACTTTGTGGAACAAGGTAGTAAAGAGATTACACCAAGCTTACAGTTAAAAGCTGTAAAGGATAAATATCCTAATGATGCGATTACTTCTTTTACAGATGTTAAAAATCCAGAGCGAGCAACCGAAATTGGAATTGAAAAAGGTGATGTTAGTTACACCGTATTTGTAAACCCAAACACAGGGAAGGTTATAGGTGAATTACAAAATGATCAACGATTAATGGAGATCATCGTAAAATTACATGGAGAATTAATGGTTGGTAAAATTGGAGATAATCTTGTTGAATTATCAGCTTCTTGGGCAATTATTTTATTGGCAACAGGGTTATATTTATATTTTCCACGTAATAAACAATCATTATGGAGCGTTCTTCGTATTCGTGTGAGAAAAGGATCACGTATGTTTTGGAGAGACTTACATGCAAGTACGGGTTTCTGGATGACAATTATATTGTTACTACTTGTTTTATCAGGTTTACCATGGGCTAGTTCATTTGGTGAAAAATTAAATACTTTTGTTGCAAAAGCAAAGCTTTCAAATGCACCTGAACATTTATGGGATGGTAGTATTCAATCGAAAAAAATTAATAAAGATGTTGCTAAAACACCATGGGCAGCAGAAAATATTCCAGTTCCCGAATCTGTTTATAGTAATAAAGGAATGTTACCGATTGAAAATGTAGTTAAAATTGCAGAAGAAACAAATGTTTATCCTGGCTACACAATCTCTATGCCAGAAGGAGAAAAAGGGGTTTACTTAATCTCTACTTATGGCTGGGCAGCAGGAAGCGTTAAAAATTATGTAACGATGGATATTGATCAATATAGTGGGAATATACTACTAGATTATCGTTGGGAAGATTATAGTAAGTTTGATAAAACAGTTGAAACAGGGATCGCTTTACATGAAGGACGATATTTCGGCAAGACAAATTTAATGATTAATGTTATAGCATGTTTATCACTTGTCTTAATCGTATTTAGTGGAATCACGATGTGGTGGAAGCGTCGACCAAAAGGAACAGCTGGAGTTCCAAAAGTAAATGAAGGAAATAAATTCTATTTGGGTGTTTTATTAATTTCAGTAATTTGTGGACTTCTAATGCCAATAGTTGGTATATCAATATTAGTAATAGGTTTAATTGAGTTTATTATTCTATTTATAAAAAAGAAAGTTCGCCAAACTGGAATTCAATAAATCAAATTTATAAATGGAATACGCTAAGCCTACTATAATAAGTTTGCTTAGCTTTTTTAGTAAAAAAAGCAATCGAGACAAATAGAGGGTTAATATGAAAATAATAAATAGTTTAATTATATTATTAATAGTTGTAACACTTTTTTACGGATGTGGTAAGGCAGAAGAAGAAGTCTCAAATAAATATTTAAATACTATAAATGTTACTCTATCTGATCAACCAACTTCCAAAGATTCAGAACATAGCTATGAGGTAACTTTAAAAAATAACGAGAATGAATTAGTTAACGTTGATTCAGTGGAAATCGTATTAAAAATGAAAAGCATGAATCATAAGGCAGATGGTAAATTAAAGAGAGTCTCAAAAGGTGTTTATAAAGGAAAAGTAAAATTACCTATGGATGGTTCGTGGGACAAGACAATTGTATTAAAACAAGAGAAATTTGTTCGTAAAGTGAATGGAGTAACTTTAAAGTAAAAGAAATTTTTAAAAAAGTAAAGCACTATTGCGAGTTAGGGCTTTACTTTAACACATGAGAGTGTTGCAAAAATGGCCATTCGACTCGTCTTTGTTAAAAGTATTTTAATGAATCTGTACACTATAAAATTTATTAAATACGGATGCATCCTAAATAGCTAAATGGATTTTTGGAAAAACAACCTTCAAAAAAGTCAGTCTTATCAAAGGGTGTATCCTATACTAGTAAACCAATACAATCGACACTCTACTCTAATGTCCCCATATAAAAACATTAACGATGAAAAATTCCGCTACTACATCCTAAAACAAAAATCAGATGTATTCCATTCAATGAAGAGCTTTTTTAAACAGGAGCATGAGAAGGCAGAGAAGTAATCGCTGGATAATTGATCTAAAATGAAGTACGTATAGAATAGCAAGTGTAACCAGAAAAATCCCGGAAAAGGGCTTTTCTGGTTTTTTGTCGTAAATATTTATAGTATAAATACTAGCGAAGTCAGATTCTTATTCAACATAATGGCAGTTTAGTTGCATAAGGGAAAGGTATTAAAGTGTAGTTGTTTAATAGTAAATTAAATATAAACTTATTAACAGGAGGTAACTAATGCTCTTAAATACAGAAGTTTTAGGAAAAGGTGAACCAATTGTCTTTTTACATACAGGTTTACAAACTGGAATGACTGACTTCGATTATCAAAGGAATTATTTTGTACAAAAGAATAAAGTAATTCTTCCAGATCTAAGAGGGCATGGGAAATCAACTAGTAGTGATTTATCTAATTTTTTTATAGACTCAGCAACAGA
>NZ_JBCMJM010000034.1:0-15259 GCF_050457485.1 Gottfriedia acidiceleris | reverse complement strand
TCTGTTGCTGAGTCTATAAAATAATTAGATAAATCACTACTAGTTGATTTCCCATGCCCTCTTAGATCTGGAAGAATTACTTTTTTCTTTTGTACAAAATAATTCCTTTGATAATCGAAGTCAGTCATTCCAGTTTGTAAACCTGTATGTAAAAAGACAATTGGTTCACCTTTTCCTAAAACTTCTGTATTTAAGAGCATTAGTTACCTCCTGTTAATTAGTTTATATTTAATTTACTATTAAACAACTACACTTTAATACCTTTCCCTTATACAACTAATCTGCCATTTTGTTGAATAAGGGAATGAAAAAAGACCACAATATGTGATCTTAGCTTTTTTTTATGTAACAAACGCATTCGTTAGCTTAATAATAATTACTTATTCTTCAGCTTTTTTGTTATACGAGACTCGATAAAAACAAACCCAATTGAGACTCCGAAAGCTGTTGAAAATGCAGTCAAAATGTTTAAATCGTGTTTTAGAAAATGGTTAACTATTAAATTGCTAATGAATAAACCCAAAAAGAGAAAAAAAGAAGTACGTATATATCGTTTCACAATTATTTACCACCTAAAAATATTCGTTGTTAGTACAAATAGAATTATACAACAAAGATTAAAATACTTCCTGCTTATGGAAGTATACTGCCATTTTGTTGAACAAAAAAAGAGCCACATATAGCGACTCAGGATCTTCAACTAAAGCATGCGTTAGCCAACCATGAATCGATTATTCACCACAGTGAATGGAAGTTTATAACTTACTTCCATAGTAGTTGTATAAGCGTTATTTATGTAGTTGTGATAAATATAAAGATTGTGATGCAACTAGAATTATAAATACCGATAAGACAAAGAAGGCAACTGACCAACTTTTCTTTTTTAAAATATAGTGCTCTATCCCCGATAAAAACATATATACAGCAAGGATCATTCCTATAAGTCCAGAATAGAAAAAATTAACGGGATATGATTTTAAAGAAAAAATAAATAATACTGTGATTGGAATGATCAATATCATTTGGGTAATTACGATAGGCTTTACCCTGTTCTTGAAATAACGGTCGCTAAATGTCATTAAACGTAATCACTCCTTCCTGTAATAAAAAATTCATCTATGTCTATAAAGTCGATCATGTATTGTAACTAAAGCATGCATTAGTTGAATAAGGAGTTGTAATTATTATGTTATCTTTGCATTTTTAAATAACTCAGATAATGAATTAGCAATTATTCTTTTTTCTGATAAAATTTCCTCTGGTTGTTCACTGACATCATGATATATCTGATATACTGGTGGGTTTTCTCCTTCATCCAAAGATATATAAATTTGATCGCCTGTTCCTAAAGCATCATACCCAATACACAAATAACCTTTATCTAATAAAGTAATGCCTGGATATAACTCAGTGGATTCAGAAATGATACCCTCTAAATCTAGGAACCCCATATCTATGTAATCTTCGTCATCTTCTGAATCTATGTATTTTGTTGTAATTTCTAAACCATAAATAGGGACATTTCTATAAAACTGTATAAGCCATTCAGGAAGTTTGTTCCTAAATACTTTATTTAAATGATCAAGTTGATTTAAGGAAAATCTTTCTCCAATTTTCCCATCACTTCTAGCACGTTCGAGTAATTTTAGCACGGAATTTTCAACTTCTGGATTCACCATATCACTTCCATTCTGGAACAATTTTTCTTAATTTTATCACTTACCCTTATGGAACTAAACTGCCATTTTGTTGAATAAAAAAAGAGCCACATATAGCGACTCAGGATCTTCAACTCAAGCAACCTTTAGCTAAATAAGGTTAATGATATCGAAACCAAACAAACCATCCATTTTCTTTACCTTTAGCCAAAAATATTTGACCTTGGGCTAAGTTAGCTCCAGGTGCTTTTGGGAAATCCAAACGGACTAGCCATGATTTTTCAGCAATTTCTTTCCCGCAAAAATACTTTGCCATTCCAAAATAATCTTCTTCTTCTTTAACACCAACTGTTTTAGGGAATGGCTTTGCCGTAACTACATTCCACTTCGTATATAATTCAGGAAGATCCTCTAAACCTGTACCATAAGTTTTTGGTATTAAGGTTTTTAAGGCTTCAATTACCTCTTTTTGATCCTTCATTGATGTTTTGTCTAATTCACTTAACACAGGACACTTTTTAGGTTGCGCGTATCCTACAATCGATCCGAAAGATAACATCATAATGAACATAAAAATCATTACTTTCATCTTCATTTTCTACTCACCTCTGGTGTTATCTTCCCTTAATAACTGGATTGTTATTAACAATTTGACATTTAATAACAAAAAAAACCACTTTAAATGTTTCTTGCTATTGAACTTAAGCATGCGTTAGCCAACCATGAATCGATTATTCACCACAGTGAATGGAAGTTTATAACTTACTTCCATAGTAGTTGAATTTGTTTAATCATGTTTTTTTATAAATCAGTTGTTATTTTTAGATGTTTTTCCCTTGAATACTTGATTAATTGAATGAGTTTAATTGGTATATAACCTAATAATCCTCCAAAAGTATTTAAAATTAAATCATCAATGTCAAAACTTCCAAAGTCAAATAATAGCTGAATTACTTCATAAGTTAAACTTAAACTAAAAGTTGCAATTACGATAACTTTAAAGGTTTTGAACTTTTTCAATAATATTGGAAGGATGAAACCAAAAGGTACAAAACCTATAATGTTTCCAACTAGGTTTGTAATCCTTATATTTAAAGTTATGTCAGCTAAAAACAAATAATAAATAATAGTTTTTAAAGGAATAAAATTCTGTCCATGCCAACGATCATCATTATTGTTAAAATTAAAATGACTGATTATTTCTGATGGAGAAACATATTTAAATAGTATTTGATTTGTAAGGACGACAAGATAAAGACAAAATACTAAGGTTAAGACAATTTTCATAAATAATTTCATTGATTTCTACGACTCCTAATAATTATTAACCACCCACCAAATATAACATAATTTACCATTTTTGTTTTATTCCTTATCCAACTAATCTGCCATTTTGTTTAATAAGAAAAAGCGATCTTCTATTGAAGAATCGCAGAGCGTTAGTTACATAAGAATATTTTTAATAAGTTGGCTCTGTTAAACTAAAATGTTGATTTTTACGTACTAAAAAAGACTGTTTTCACCAAACAGTATTTTTAATGCTTATTGAACTTAATCCATATTTATATCTTCTAAACGAATTTCAACTACTTTATCCCCCAACCAAAATTCAATTATTATCTTATTCTTTTTATCAACATATCCTATTATATCGCAACCCTGCTCTACTCGTTTAAAATAATTTGGTCCATATAATGAAATAATGTCCTTTTTTGAATTTCCTAATTTTATTCCATTTATGGTTTCGAGATCAGAATGACGTGACATATTATTTATATCACCAATGATAAGTCTTACTATTTCTCCTTTGTTTTTCCCATTTATGATTGAAGCCGTTTCTAATCCATTTTTCCAAAGATAGTAATCGTATAAATTATTATCTTCTTTTTCCAAAGGTTCTCCAAACCTTTTTGTGAAACTTAAACTATTAATATTATCATGTAGTCCTACTCTATCGAAGTATTCATTAGAAAGGTTTGTAGATTTCACATTTTTTATATAGTATGGTCCTCCTCTAAAGAAACTTACGGATTTTACAATAATGATGACTAGTGCAATTAAAACAATAAAAACTAAAATAATTTTTTTCTTCATATAGTCTCCTAACATTTACCTTAAATATATATATTTTACCATAAAATTCCAAATAATTATTCAACTATCTGCCATTTTGTGAATAAGAAAAAGCGATCCTCTATTGAAGAATCGCATGGTTTAGTTCTACAAGGGCTTATTAAATTTTAGTCTAATTTATCTTTGCATAGATGCAGGTATCAGTTAGTTTTTTACCGTCAGCTGAAAGATCTTCATTACGTAATATCCCTTCAAGCTCAAAACCTAGTTTTTCAGGGATCGTACGACTTTTAGTGTTATTAAATTCACATCGTATTTCAATCCTTCTAAATTTGAATAGCTGAAAGCCAAGGTTTATTAACTCACTTACCGTTTCTGTCATATATCCATTGCCACTAAATTGCGTGTTAATCCAGTATCCAATCTCACATTTAGAAATCTTCCAATTAATTCCGTGAAGGCTAGCAGTTCCAATAAAATCATTAGTACCCTTATGGTAGATAAGATACCGAAAGCTATCTCTTTTCAAAAAATCTATATGGGCATTTCTAAGGAGAATTTCCGTTTCTTCAACAGTAGGAATTGACTGGAATAAAGACAACCATTGCTTTAACTCACTAATTGAATCCTTAATAGCTTGTTTTACTATATTCCCTTCACCAGATTGAAGTGGTGCTCGAAGAATTAGTCTGTCTGTTTCTATTTGTAACGGAACATCTAATAATATAGGATTCATATAATTTCCCCTCTCGAAAACTTTAAATTATTACCTTATGAAACTTATATAATAAAAAACTGTCACTCCAAAGAAATAATTCTTGAGGAAGAGAGCATCAATTTAATTGGTACCACCTCAGTTTGTTGATATGTCACCATATCGACCTCTTCAGGTACGTTACTATAATAATTAAATTCGCTGCATTGTAGTATACCTCCCCTCATTTTCAATTGAAATATGCATTCAAACTCAATTTTAGAAGAAAATGTATAATAAAAGCTCGATCTTTGTTCAACGAGCTAATATTTACAGTTCGCTATTTAATTATTCATCTCTCTTATAAATCCCCCATCATCTAAGTATCGAATATTAGTTATTTTGCCATCTGTGTTAAAATAAACTCTACCTGAAACTTCAGCGCCCTTTCGTTTGCTCCCATCTTTTCTGTATAATACATTAACTTTAAATTCATAGGCTCCTTCATTCGTCTCAATTTCTTTAATATCAATGTTATCTACCTTCATTTGATATCCGCTTTTGTTTGCTAAAAATTGATAATTAAGAGCATATGCAGCGATAAAATTGTTGTACATCTTTTCAGTAAAATAAGGTTGGTATGTTTTTTCATAATATTTTTCTAGCTCTGTGTTTTTTTGGAGGTGTATATCTTCCCCATCTTTTCCTATGACTGTTATATTTTCTTCCATGGTTAACATTTCAATTAATTTTATATCAGGTCCTGTAAACTGTTTTTCTAAGATTGTTCCTCCAAAATTTAATAACATAGAATAATATTTGCTTTTAAATATATTCCATTTTTTTCCTCAAAATCCCTTTTTCTTATTCAACTAATCTGCTATTTTATTGTATAAAAAAAGCGATCTCCTATTGAAGAATCGCACTGCGTTAGCCATCCATAATTCCTCAGATTCACAACAGTGAATGGACGTTTATATCGTACACCCATGGTAGTTGAATTAGGATATGATTTCTGAATAAAGCCCATCCTAATTTAAGTTAGAATGAGCTTCAATCTATTGCAATATTAATTTAGCAACAATTTCCTGAGGAGTAGTATCAGGGCGAAAACAGTTTCCAATGCCCTTCGGAAACAACTTCAACCTCTCCGTCGATTACTTTGATGGCGGTTTGATCGTCAATCGCATACGCCGTACTATGCATCCCTGCTGCCCATCTCTCTGCAGCAGCACTGGTGTTTCCCGGCAGCATCTCGTGATCCAGATGCGGAAAGATTGAAAAATCTACCAGTCTAAGTGTTTCATCACCACCGTCTGGTGGAGTCCAACCAATGAAGTACTCCCCTATGCTAGGTGCCATCACCATGCTCCCAGCACTCATTCCCACATAGACTGAGTTCAGTGACGGTAAAAGGTCTGCCAGCCCGGATTGACGCATCCAGTGGCACAGGTAAAGGGCATCGCCGCCTGACACCAGCAGTACATCTGTCTCCTGAACCAGTGGTTTCCAGCGGTTTTCGTCGATGCTTGGTAGCGCTGTGAGCTCCAACACGCCGACTGACTTCCAACCGAGGCTTACCATGGGATTCTCTTCTTTCCCACTGATGAACTGCCAGGCTTTGACGCCAGGGCCAACCCAAGGGTGTCCATACATCGCAGTGGGGATGCACAGGGCGTTGGAGTCAGCAATTGGCTTGCCCAGCATATCAACTAACGCGTCGAGTATGCTTTTGTTATTGATGCCTCCAGATGTAAGCAGAAATTTCATAACTTCACTCCTTGTCCTTGTTTGGTACTGTCAAGTTTATTCATACTTCAATGTTAGCAACTCTAGCTTTATGAATGATTTTAACACTTCAATTGTATCATTGTTATCCGATGTTCAGCTTATTTCTATTCGAATACCTCGTGGAGCTCAATCTGTCCTATACTTTACAATTCCACAAAACTTATATAAATCCTTATACAACTATACTGCCTTTAGTCGAATAAAAAATAGCCACTTGAATAGGCAGCTGGTATTCAACTCATGCTTGCTTTAGTTATATAAAATTTACTTATGATTCAATAATGTTTCAATTGAAGTAACTAATTTTTCATTATCTTTTTTTGTCTTGCCTTTTATTTCACTAGTTGTAAAGCTCATTACCTTTTTGTCTTGATTATACAATGTAATACTGTATAACCATCCCTTTACATCGGAGTTTTTATTTTGGGTAAATTTTATATCCTTAATATTACTAATAAAGTTATTAATTGCTTTCTGTTCTGTTATTACTGTGTTCTCCCCATTCTGACCGTTAGTTACTTCAATTTTATTAATTTTATTTAAATTTTCGTGTAACACTTCTGAAAAACTATTGTTTGTCATATTACATCCAGTTAGTAATGAAAATACACTAATATAAAGAAGTATACATATAATTTTTTTCATATTTACTCCACCTTCAAATACTTTTAAATTAATTATATCAACCTAACGACTATTTTAATTTGGGGGAATTTCACATTTTTAAATATAAATCATAAAATCCTTATGCAATTAATCTGCCATTTACTTCGATAAAAAAAGCCGCATATTAGCAGCTTATGATCTTCAACTATTGCATGCTTTAGTTGTATAAGAAATCATGTAGAATGTTTAATTTCATTTAAAACCTTCTAGAAAAAATAACACCCTTCTAAATAACTCATCTTCAGTCAATTCCATAGGGACAGTAATAATATCTTTTTTGAATTGCTTAAGACTTCTATAAATTTCTTCAAAGAAAATATGATTAGGTACAATAAAGTAACTTGTATTAGGTATTTCTAATGATTTAAATACTTTATTCCCGTCATATATTAAATTTTCAGGCTTTGATCTCAGAAATATATGTGTGTTACACCCATCATTTTTAAATATATACTCAATTGACATAAAACCTTCATTTAACCTGAAAACTTCATTAGGTTCTTTTTCTTTGTCTGTAATGAAAAAGGACAACTCAGTAACATAGCTTAAAACAGGTATATCGTAATTTTTAACTTTAAGATCTTTATTAAAATTTTCACTACCTTTTACCGGTAAAAATTTATCCATAAAATCTTTATTATCAATACTAAGATTTAATTTACCCATTATTCTTTCAAAAGCATCGAAATCCTCGTCTATTTTAGTAAAGTCAAATTCCATGTTAATTACAAAATCTATTCTAAAATCCATAAATTGATTCATCCTCTTTTTCTTAATACAGTTGAAATGTTTAAAGTCTAATAGACTCACAATAACTTCAACTAATGCAATGCATTAGTTGCATAAGATATCAATTTTTTAATTCATTAATTACTGATAATGCCGAAGTGTTCATAGGATCATTCTCAAGAATTGAATTTGCCACTTCAATAGCTTCTTCGTTACTTAATAACCTTTCAGGAAGCTTATTAAAATAAAGGACATACTCTTTGTAACTATTATCTTCAGGCGATAGTTCCATTGCTTTTTTCGCATGATGAAACGATGTTTGATATGCTCCCTCTAAGTAGTTTAAAGCCATGCTCAGAATAAATGAAATCATATAATGATTTTCGGATGTTTCTGCCTCTAGGAGTTGAAAATTTGCAAAAGCATAAGGTGTAATGCTTTCTTCTTCATAGGCTATTAGAAAAAGCTCTTCTAATAAAGATTCTCCATCCATATTTAAAGACAGTTCTCTCGCTTTAATAAAATCACCACTAAGTATTGCATCCTTAAAATACATTTTATTTACGCTCCTTGAGTAAAAACATAAAAATATAGGAAATTTAACCAACTAATGACAAGAGTTAGTTCTTAAATGAAAGATAAGCGATTAAAATTTAATATTTTTTAATAATAGAACTCCGTAAACTATAACGCTACCAATAATAACTAATAACCCTATCATTAAAAAGCCATATATAAAGCCCTTACCCATTGAATATATATCTAAAAACATATTTTTAAAGACGTTAAGTAACTTTTTCATAATTTTTCTCCTTATGGCAATTGTTTAACTTGATTTTACCATAAAAATCCAATTCCTTATTCCACTAATCTGCCATTTAGTCGAATAAAAAAAGCCGCCTGAATTGGCAGCTGATATTCAACTCATGCATGCATTAGTTGAATAAGAAATTATCTATTTTCTATTTTCTCATATGCAAATGCTGCTCTTATTCTTACATACTCTACTTCATCAATAATAAATTTTTTGAGGAGTATTTTAACCTCTTCTTCATTATTTATTAACTCCCCAAGTGCATAAGCAATCTGCCATCTTGCCTCAAAGTCATTAAATGATAGAGAATGTTTAGCTAAATCAATCAGTTGAATAGGATGATTAATTAACTGGTCAATAATGTTCTCACACTCATTATCCCTTGCTAAAATAAATAAAAATTTGTTTACTAAATCCGCACTCCAATTTCCTACTGGTATTTTTTCAATTAGGTTATTTGTAGATTTGTAGATCCTATCCCAATGAAGATAATCAGTCTCCCATTCCCCATAAGATCTCTCTGTCGCCTTAGACCACATAACAAAACTCTCAATTTCATTTATTAATTGAGACTCAAATTGTTTATCCATTTTTAGATTCACTCCTACAAGATAGGATCGTCAGTTTTGTTCAACAATCGCATTAGTTAGTTGAATAAGAAATATAAATCTACCAACAACTGAGTCCTGTTCTACTATCATTCGTATCTGTGATATAGGATAGATTCTCATAATTATTTTTAAGTGCGTTCATATACAATTTTTCTAATAAATCAATGTCTTTACAATATATATCTATATATGTGCAATCAGTAATCAATAAACATAATTGGCAATCGCTATTTAAAAATTCTTCGTATGTTTTTATTTCAATTGTATCTTTATTTTCGGGAAAAGCTTTTAAATCTGCAAATATTAAATAGTATTCATTATTTTTTATTTTATCATCAAATTCTGGACCAGTTAAAACTTGGAAATCTTCTGGAAAAAGAGGTTTATCCAATTCTTTTTCAACTACTAAATAAGACTCTTCACTGTTGATATACCAGTTAAAATACTTAATGTTCACTGGTTTCAATATTTCGGCTAATAATTGTCCACCAAATTGATCTGGATTTTCAAAACCAATACCTCTTTTCAAAATATATTTCTCCTTTTACTTTCTTTGATAAAATAACAACTTCTTATGTAACTAAAGCATGCTTTAGTTGAATTGCATTTCTTCGATTTACGTTAAAAACACCTGAATATTACAAATTATCATTTTAGATACTTCTGAAAAAAATCATAATTTGTTCAATATTCTATTTTATCTACAATGGCTTTTGTATTTTTACTTTCAAAATACTCTAATGGCATTTCCCAATTATAATCCTTAATTAATAATAGATCATACGCACCGTTTTCATTGCTATCAGGATACCAACCCAAGTCGAGAATAAGGTTAAACTTACTATTGGAAAGTCGCAATAAATCTTGAACAAAGTAACCAAAATCCTTACATTTATCAGGTTCGATTTCATAAAAGTTATTAAACTCTACTGTCCATCCTCCCAATAGTCTTAATGGTTGAATTTCATATGGTTTATTCACAAAATTCACCTCTTTAATATTAATTTAGTAGATACTATATCCTACTTCACAATACCTCAGATAGTAAAAGAGGAGCCGATGAACGATGAACGATGAACGGTTCCAAGTGTTATTCAACTACCATGGGAGTACGATATAAACTTTCATTCACTGTTGTGAATCGGATGATTCATGGATGGCTAACGCATGCGTTAGTTACATAAGGATTAATTAAAATTTATGGAATGTAATGCACGTATCGCGTTAACAGCGTGCCTACCCCAGTGTGCATGGAAATCAAATTTCCAATGCCAAATCGCTTCTAATTGTTCATTTTGGTCATATAATAAATTTCCTTCTTTAACATCTTTATAAATATCTAGTATATCGTCTGATAAACTTCCACATCCACATACAGGTTCTTCTAGCTGATAAGGTTCAAATACATCCCAATAATATTCGTTTTGTCCGAAATTCAATTTTGGTATGGCAAAATCTAAGATGGCTACCTCAGTATCTTCAGCTTCAACTTCGGGAAGATACAGTGCCTTTGAATACAAATCCAAAAGTGAAGCAAGGAGATTATTAAATTTATTGGTTTCCTTATTGGAATTGAAATTTTCAATTTTTTTACAATAGTTCAAAGCAGATAGATAAAATTCGTTAATCTCTTTATTTACCATTTTATCACCTTACAATTAAAGTATTTTCTATATAAATTCTAAATTTATTTTTGAAATCCTTCTTGAACTAACCTGCCATTTTGTTCAATAAAAAGAGACCGACAAATCGTCGATCATGTTGTTCCACTAATGCATTGCGTTAGTTCAATAAGGAATCGTTTAAATTAAGTGGTTTGTATACCACACATATAATCAAAAAATTTAGATTGCACTAATCTTTTTTACTATTTTTTCAAATTTCTTGAATTGCTTCTTCGATAGCCTCTATAACTATTGGATCACTTTCAGTTTTTAATGCATCTACTAAAACTTTAAGTGCCTGAGAGCCTCCTATAAAGCCTAAAGCAGTTGCTGAATTCTCACTTATATCTGGAATTTTATCTTGAATACAAACTTCAAGGAACTGGAGTAATTGCTTGTCTGCAAAATCGCTTACAATATGGGTAGCCCAATACCTTATTCCATTATGGGGGCTTTGCAAAGCAGTAATTAGATAAGGTAATACATGATTTATATCAAACTTAGTTAAAATTAAACTAGCTTCTTCATATAGCCCCCAGCCATCGTATTCTCCGAAAGATTTTAAGATAGGCTCAATACAGGATGGATGAGGATTTAATTTCAGATAATCTATAGCTACTCCATATTCATCAACTATTTTCTGTGTTAATTGATCATCTGCAGGCATTGGATTATATTTATTTAAAATTTTCACTGCATCATTTATATTCACTCCTATTAAAACCTCCAATGTACATTCCCATATTTTCATCAATATCTCAATAATAATTATATCATCCCTAATTCAACTATCCTGCCATTATGTTGAATAAAAAAATGCGATCTTCTATTGAAGTATCGCATGCGTTAGCCATCCAAGAATCAAGAATTCACCACAGTGAATGGAAGTTTAATACTTACTTCCATAGTAGTTGTATAAGTTACTTTCCTAAAAATCGTTATTCTTTTTCAGATGTATCGCTTACACTTTTTCGTGTTAGGTTAGTTTCATTTGAGCGACTACTTTTTCAATAGAATGTGATAAATCTTGAAGGAATGTCATTTTCAACGTTTTTTCTTTCCCATTTATAAACATCTTTATTTTAGACTGTAATGCAGTTAAGGATTCTTCTTCTAAGTAAAGTTTATAATTTTTAATGTCTTCCTTATAGGCATACCTTTTTTCCAAAAGTAAAGAAAATGAAACTGTATCAGAATTGGTTAACGAAAGTACTTTTTTAAATAAATCATCTACGTTATATTTATCGAAAACAGGAACATAAAAAAATCTTTCTCTCATTTCGTATAAGAATTTCCTAAAATCAGAATCCAGATAAGTCATTAGTTCCTGTACTCGTTGTTCCTCTGACTTTAATCTAAATGAAGTATTGATTGATATGACTTTTTCTTTAAATTCCAATAAATCATAGTCTTGTTGTTCAATGTTGGTACCAATAAAATAAGTATCCAGATTTGAATAGTATTCGCCACTCATACCAGAAAGCTCTAAACCATTTAAAAGTTCTGTTTTTACATCTTGTAAATCCTTTTTAAAAAGACCTTTTTCAATAAAATACCTAAAAAGGTTAAATGCTCGAAAATATAAAACGAAATGTACTTCACCATTAATCAACTTTTCATAAGCCAGTCTTGTAGCTTCAATAAACTCTTCATCAGTTAAGTCTTGAAAGTTATCTCTAATTAATCTTAAATATAGTGGAATATCCTGTCCCATATTTGCTAAAATAGCTTTCATTTCTTCAGAAAATTTTTCTAAATCAAGTATGCCTTTTCGTACTAGTCGCTCGGCGAATGGAAAGAAAGAA
This sequence comes from Gottfriedia acidiceleris, assembly GCF_050457485.1. GTDB lineage: Bacteria > Bacillota > Bacilli > Bacillales > Bacillaceae_G > Gottfriedia > Gottfriedia acidiceleris_D. Next base: position 2,754 of record NZ_JBCMJM010000034.1, on the reverse strand, counting down.
ACTCCTTTTGCCTTATATGTAGAAAGAGAATATTTTTTTATAAATTTTTCGATGTACTTTTCTTTATAATTTTTATTAGTTCTATTAAAGCCTATGAGAAAAAATACATCTGATGTGACACCCTCTAAGTCTCCGTTTCCTTCTTGTCCTGATTTTATTTCAAATGAAACAGCAAGAGTATAAATTAGGATCGATAAAAGGACATCTTCCCCTAACTCACTATAATCTTCTTTGAATTTAGAATATATTAACTCAAAATCATCTAGTCCTTGCTTAAGTATACGAATATTATCGGTTCGACTATCCTTGAATACATTAATAACACATTCTATATTTTGGATTAAAAAATCTCTTATTTCGTTGTTTCCTACTTGTGTAACAATGTTGTTAATGAGTGCTGGATAGTCTGGTAATAATGTTAACGTTTTTCCAATTAACTTTTCCTTAATCCGTTTATATTCATTACTTCTATGGAACAATTCATTCATTTTATTTTCTATTAAATTACTAGTTGAAATTTCACTTTCTTGATTTTTTCCAAAAGATCGGTCATTTTCTCTTTGAAGTATTTTTTCCTTTTCCAAAACAATAGATGATACAAGCATTTTCAGTTCTAAGTTTCTATGGATTAACTTTTCAGCTATTTCATCTTCATAACCGATTATTACCACCTTTACTCCATCATGCTCAACAAAATTATTGATATAGCCAAGTATATCAGTAATGTCTAAATTAGCCCTTTCTAAATCATCTAATACTAATACCTTATCTGTAAAATTTAATAAATTTTCATAATTTATTTTTGTGTCAACTATATCCTTGAATACAGGAATATCCAAAGTTTTAATATATTCAAAACCCGTCTTGGCTACTTCAGTTATCCTACCGCCCCATTTGCTATCCAAAAAGTTCATTACTTTGTCATTGCTCGTTAAAAGGTTATCCAACACAATTCTCTTATTGATTTCCTCTAGACTAGAAATACCATAAAGAGATAAATATATAGTTTTTTTCTTTTTTCCATTAAAATCTGTATTCTCAATTGCTAGTTTTAATGAATTCTCAAAAAAATAAGTTTTACCACTACCCCATTTTCCGTTTAAAAGGATGGCGTAATTGGTGTTTTCTTTCTTAATATAATTTAATATACTTTCTTCAATGTACTTCATTTATTTCCCCTTAAATAATTGATATAATTTCTTATATTTTTTTAAAAAATGAGATCGTATTATTTTCCCCCTAGATTATCTTACCTTCCCAGCAAATAAAGTAATAAATCTAGTGCTGACATTTACCTATTCATTCTTATTCTGCTTTAGCTTTTCTTTCAATAAAATCAACTTTTGAATACATAATTAAGGTTCAATAAAACCTTATCCATGTGTTCATTCAGCATTACGATCCACTCATCAACAAGATGACTTTTCCCTTTTTTCACTTTAAATCTTGTTAATTCAATTTCCATTTTTATACCTTATTTTTTCGTTTTAATATATTAGTACCATCTTTGTATTTTCGACAATTTGGTAAAAAACCCCTTTTCATTCTGATAAACAACCCTAATTTTTTGGACAAAATATGCATTTCCTTATTAAACTAAACTGCCAGTTATTAGGATAAGGGAATTTATATATCCTTTAGTAATGTAAAAAAATAAACCGATTTATATAGTAATTATTACTACTATATAAATCGATTTATTTTAGAGGTTTTTTAAATTTAGGTCTTGAATAGGTTAATATCATTAGTGGTATTCCTTATGCCAAAAAAGTTCTATTTCTTATTAAAAAGGAATTTATGTTATTTTTTATTGTGCAAACGAATTTTAAAAATTATCCATCATTATTTTCACTTCTAAAAGACTTTATGGCGGTTTTTAAAGAAGCATATGAACCGATAGCAGCATAGCCGTAAAACCAACCCATAAAAATACCAGCGATAAGATGGTGTCGATGACTTATAAAAACTGAAATGCATAATCCTAATACTAAGGCTATTAAAGATACATACTTTCTATTAATTTTTAGAAGTATTTTTAGTAGTTGAGTTAACACCATCACTAGTGGAACTGCAATTATAGCGTCCCAAAAATTAGTTTGAATAGTAGGAAAATCCATTCTGACAACACCTTTTTATCTTATTATCTACCCTACGATCAATATAATATTCAATAGAAAAAAATAGTTGTAAAAGGATAGATAATGATATTGAGATAATAAATGGTCATAAATAAACAATCAAAATGAAATTACCAATTTCGTTTAAAGTAAAGATCTTGTTCAACTACCATGGGAGTGCAATAAAAACTTCCATTCACTGTTGTGAATCCGAGGATTCATGTTTGGCTAACGCATGCGTTAGTTACATAAGATTTATATAATTTGTTTTGCTTTCCTACCCTCGTTAGCTCTATTTTGACTAATCACTTCACCAAATGTTCCCTATTAATCGAATAATCATTCTTGGTATAAACAGTAAGATCTTCCAAATTACTTCAAAAATCACTTCAAATATAAACTCAATTAAAGTATCTTTAAAAAAGCTGTCTCTATTTCTTTTTTTATATTTCATCTTCTAACTCCTAAAAATCAATCATTGTTAAACTTTTTGGTTCGGAATAACAAATTTAATTTCTTTAAATACATTCTACTTTTATTATACCATTTGGTTATTCCACTAACCTGTCAGATTGCAAAATAAAAAGGCTGTATGACAACCTTTTTCATCTACAACTAATGCATGCGTTAGTTGCAT
>NZ_JBCMJM010000033.1:0-19438 GCF_050457485.1 Gottfriedia acidiceleris | reverse complement strand
ATTTATTTATTTATTTATTTAAAAATTTGATTAATGAAATTAAACCTTTTCGTAAATAATGGTAGAGTCTGCATGAAAACATTCATTTGTTTTAACAATATAAGAATAAGTTGAACAACTATATAAATATTGAATAATCTAAAATTAAGTATGTACGATTAATAAAAGTGTGTGCTAAAGGTCGTTAAAAACTAAAAGCAAAAAAGTTTACTAAAACAACTTAATCTTCAATCCGTTCTTTTAATAATAAAGCATAAAGATCTTCAGCTCGTTCGGACATAAATCTTTGTGAGTCTTCAACTCCCTTATTGTAAAACATAGGTCCAAGTTTTTGTGAAATAAAATCTACTAGCAACATCGAACTTAATTCACTTAATTCTTCGTCTTTTTCTTGTAAGAAATACGTTTGTAGTTGATTAATCGCAAATTTTTGTTGATCTGGTGAAAGCTTAGTTGTTTTAGACATTAAATTCCCCTCTTTTTTAGTTGTGATATTAGATTTTTTATTTCCTATATATATAGTATCTCTGTTTATTCTTTTTTTGCGAAAAAATGTTACACGTAATAAAACTTTTTTGGTAAAATAGTGCACAACTTGAAAATACTTTTTAATTGCTTTAAGATTAGAATGAGAATAAAATGAGAATGAACTTAAAATAGCCATTTTCTATTTTATAGAATTTTTATGTAATATTATGGAGGGTGTAAAATGGGAGCTTCTACATTAAAAATAAAAGACCTTCAAGTAGCAATTGAAGGAAAGCAAATTTTAAAAGGTGTTAACCTTGAAGTAAAAGGTGGAGAAATTCACGCAATCATGGGACCAAATGGTACAGGTAAATCAACTTTATCTTCTGCTATTATGGGTCATCCTAAATATGAAGTAATCGGTGGTAGCATCGAGCTTGATGGCAACGATGTTTTAGAAATGGAAGTTGATGAGCGCGCTCAAGCTGGTCTTTTCCTTGCTATGCAATACCCAAGTGAAATTAGCGGTGTAACAAACGCAGATTTCTTACGTTCTGCAATGAATGCACGTCGCGAAGAAGGCGATGAAATTTCATTAATGAAATTTATCCGTACATTAGATAAAAACATGGAATTCTTAGAAATGGATCCAGAAATGGCTCAACGTTACTTAAATGAAGGTTTCTCAGGTGGAGAGAAAAAACGTAATGAGATTCTTCAAATGATGATGATCCAACCTAAAATTGCTATTCTTGACGAAATTGACTCAGGTTTAGATATCGATGCATTAAAAGTAGTTTCTAAAGGTGTTAACGAAATGCGTGGAGAAGAGTTTGGTTGCTTAATCATCACTCATTACCAACGTTTATTAAACTACATTACTCCTGACTTCGTTCACGTTATGATGCAAGGTCGTATTGTAAAATCAGGTGGTCCTGAATTAGCTGCACGTTTAGAAGCTGAAGGATATGACTGGATTAAACAAGAGTTAGGTATCGAAGACGAGACTGTTGGGCAAGAAGCTTAATCGGATAGGAGGGATTCTCATGACAACTGGTACTACAATTCCATTTAGTCAAGAAACAGTTAAGCAGCTTTCTGCACTGCTAAATGAACCTGCATATTTCACAGAGTTCCGTTTAAATGCACTAGCAAAAGCTGAATCACTTTCTCTTCCAAAGCCAGATAAAACAAATATCTCTAAATGGGATTTCTTTGGAAAAGAATTTAATGTTACAGCTGGAAATGTTCCTACAAAAGATCAATTACCAGAGTCAGTAACATCTTTAATGAATGAAGACACTGATCAATCAGTTTATGTACAATATAATGGTTCTGCTGTATATCACTCTCTTTCTTCTGAAGCAAAAGAAAAAGGTGTAGTATTCGTAGATTTACACACAGCGATTAAAGATCACGAAGATCTTGTGAAAAAATATTTTATGACAGAGGCTGTAAAAGTCGATGAAAATAAATTAATCGCTTTACATGCAGCATTAGTAAATGGTGGAGCTTTCTTATACATTCCTAAAAATGTTGTATTAGAAAAACCAATCCAATCTATTTTTGTTGTAGATGGTGAAAATGTACCTGCATATAACCACGTTCTTGTTGTTGCAGATGCATTCAGTGAAGTTACTTATGTTGAAAACTATGTTTCTACATCTGCTGATTTAGATGCGGCTGTAGTAAATGTCGTTACAGAAGTAATTACATTAGATAATGCAAAAGTTCGTTATGGTGCTGTTGATACTTTAGCAAAAGGTGTTACTGCTTATGTTGTTCGTCGTGGTCACGCTGGTCGCGATAGCAAAATCGAGTGGGCACTTGGCCTAATGAACGATGGAAACTCAGTTTTCGAAAATGTTACAAACCTAGTTGGAGACGGTTCTTTTGGTGACATGAAGATGGTTACTGTAGGCCGTGGGGAGCAAACTCAAAACTTTACAACAAACATTACTCACTATGGTAAAGGATCTGAAGGTTGGATCTTAAAACATGGTGTATCAAAAGATGCTGCTACTTCAATCTTTAATGGTATTGGGAAAATTGAACACGGCGCTTCTAAGTCTAATGCACAACAAACTTCACGTGTATTAATGCTTAGTGAAAAAGCTCGTGGAGATGCGAACCCAATTCTATTAATTGATGAAAACGATGTTATGGCAGGTCATGCTGCTTCTGTTGGTAAAGTAGATCCAACTCAACTGTACTACTTAATGAGTCGCGGTATTCCGAAGAAAGAAGCAGAGCGCTTAGTTATTCACGGATTCTTAGCACCTGTAGTTTCGGAATTACCAATTGAAGAAGTTAAAAAAATGCTTGTTGATGTAATTGAGAGGAAGGTTAAGTAATGGATGTTAAAGCAATCCGTGAAGCCTTTCCGATATTAAATCAAGAAGTAAATGGACATCCTTTAGTATATCTGGATAGTGCTGCAACTTCACAAAAACCTGTTCAAGTAATAGAAGCTGTTGCTAACTACTATAAAGAATATAATTCTAACGTTCATAGAGGTGTACACACTCTAGGAACAAAAGCTACTGATGCATACGAGGGAGCTCGTGATAAAGTACGTAAATTTATTAATGCATCATCAATTGAAGAGATTATTTTTACTAGAGGTACAACTACTGCAATTAATACAGTTGCTGCTAGCTACGGAAGAACGAACTTAAAAGCTGGAGATGAAATTGTGATTTCTTATATGGAACATCACAGTAATATCATTCCATGGCAACAGGTTACTAAAGCTACTGGCGCAACATTAAAATATTTACCATTAGAAGAAGATGGTTCAATCAGCGTTGAGCAAGCAAAAGCTACAATTAACTCAAATACAAAAATAGTTGCGATTATGTACGTTTCAAATGTACTTGGTTCAATTAACCCTGTTAAAGAGATTGCAGCAATTGCTCATCAAAATGGAGCGATCATGCTTGTTGATGGTGCACAAAGTACTCCACATATGAAGGTCGACGTTCAAGACTTAGATTGCGATTTCTACGCATTTTCTGGTCATAAAATGTGTGCTCCTACGGGTATTGGTGTACTTTATGGTAAAAAACATCTTCTTGAAAACATGGAACCTATTGAATTTGGTGGGGAAATGATTGATTTCGTTGACTTACAAGATTCTACTTGGAAAGAACTGCCATGGAAATTTGAAGGTGGAACTCCAATCATTGCTGGTGCGGTTGGTTTAGGTGCTGCTATTGATTTCTTAACTGAAATCGGTATGGATAATATCGAAAAGCATGAACATGAGATTGCGAATTATGCACTTGAACAGTTATCTACTGTTAAAGGAGTAACAATCTATGGTCCGAAGCATCGTGCAGGACTAGTAACGTTTAATGTGGAAGATGTGCATCCACATGATGTTGCAACTGTATTAGATGTAGAAGGAATTGCTGTTCGAGCTGGCCATCATTGTGCTCAGCCATTAATGAGATGGTTAAAGGTATCTGCTACTGCTCGTGCAAGTTTTTATCTGTATAATACAAAAGAAGATGTAGATGCTTTTGTAAGAGGATTAGTTAAAACGAAGGAGTATTTCAGCGATGTCTATTAATCGAAACATTGATCTAGATGCATTATATCGCCGAGTGATAATGGACCATTATAAAAACCCTCGTAACAAAGGGGTAGGGGCAATATCAGAAAACGATGTAACAATAAACATGAATAACCCTACTTGTGGTGATCGCATTGAACTTCGTTTAAAGGTTGATGATGGGATTGTATCAGATGCTCGTTTTGACGGTGAAGGATGCTCAATTTCAATGGCGTCAGCTTCAATGATGACTCACGCAATTAAAGGTAAAAAAATAGAGGAAGCACTACAGCTTGCTCAAATATTTTCAGATATGATGCTTGGAAAAGAATATGATGAATCAATCGATTTAGATGATATTGAAGCACTTCAAGGTGTTTCGAAGTTTCCAGCACGAATTAAATGTGCAACACTTGCATGGAAAGCGATGGAGAAGGGCTTAAAATCAGAGGAATAGTCCTCTGAGCTTTAATCCTCCTCTTCTATAAGAAGGGAGTATGAATAATGTCTACTAATTTGCCAGATATTAGTGATTATAAATATGGTTTTCATGACCGTGACGTATCAATCTTCCGTTCAGAGCGTGGTTTAACAAAGGATATCGTTGAAGAAATTTCACGTATGAAAAATGAACCACAATGGATGTTAGATTTTCGTTTAAAATCTTTACAACATTTCTATGATATGCCAATGCCACAATGGGGTGGAGACTTAGCAGATTTACGCTTTGATGAAATTACTTACTATGTAAAACCATCAGAGAAAACAGAAAAGTCTTGGGATGAAGTACCTGAAGAAATCAAAAATACTTTTGATAAATTAGGTATCCCTGAAGCAGAACAAAAGTATTTAGCTGGTGTATCTGCACAGTATGAGTCTGAGGTAGTTTACCACAGCATGAAACAAGACTTAACTGATCTTGGTATCTTATTTACTGATACAGACACAGCTTTACGTGAGCATGAAGAAATTTTCAAAGAGCACTTTGGAAAAGTAATTCCACCTACAGATAACAAATTTGCTGCATTAAACTCAGCTGTTTGGTCTGGTGGATCTTTCATCTACGTACCAAAAGGTGTTAAAGTTGATACGCCACTTCAAGCGTATTTCCGAATTAACTCTGAAAATATGGGTCAATTTGAACGTACATTAATCATTGCTGACGAAGGTGCACATGTACATTACGTTGAAGGTTGTACAGCTCCTGTATATACAACAAACTCACTTCACTCTGCAGTAGTAGAAATCATCATTAAGAAGGATGCATACTGCCGATATACAACAATTCAGAACTGGGCGAATAACGTATTCAACCTAGTTACGAAACGTGCTGTTTGTGAAGCGAACGCAACAATGGAATGGATCGATGGAAACATTGGTTCAAAATTAACAATGAAATACCCAGCAGTTATCCTTAAAGGTGAAGGTGCTCGTGGCCTTACACTTTCTATTGCAATTGCTGGTAAAGGACAACACCAAGATGCTGGTGCTAAAATGATTCACTTAGCTCCAAATACTTCATCTACAATTGTTTCGAAATCTATTTCTAAACATGGTGGTAAAGTAACGTACCGTGGTATCGTACACTTCGGTCGTAAAGCAGCTGGATCACGTTCAAATATCGAGTGTGATACGTTAATTATGGATAATGCATCAACTTCTGATACAATTCCATACAACGAAATCTTAAACGACAATATTTCTCTTGAGCACGAAGCGAAAGTTTCAAAAGTATCTGAAGAGCAATTATTCTACTTAATGAGCCGTGGTATTTCTGAGCAAGAAGCTACAGAAATGATCGTAATGGGCTTCATTGAGCCATTTACAAAAGAATTACCAATGGAATACGCAGTTGAAATGAACCGTCTGATTAAATTCGAGATGGAAGGTTCAATTGGTTAATACCGTTGTATAAGATAATCCCTGTTGCCAATTGGTAGCAGGGTTTATTTTTGAGGAAAAATCATATATGAAATTATGTAATATGAAAAGAATCATTGGATGCATTTGTTTTGTTTTCAGTGGTTTTTTTAGTCGTGTTAAGAATTGAAAGAATCATGTCGAGTTCTGTTAAAATTTCTTCAATTGTTAGCATATTATTAGATTATTGACCTTAAAATAACACGCCTTAATACGATTGAGGTAAAAATTAATTATCTATATAATTTGAATTGCATGAAGATTAAGTAGGTAAAATTTGAATTAGAAATAGCTAAGCTTCAAAAGAAGTAATTAGTAACCCCTATTTTCAAATTGAGCCATTAAATTTTCTTCATCATTATTTTTATCGTCGAGGAGTGGATTGAAAGGATGAAAAGGAAATTAAAAAAAGTTTCAACCGTTGCACTAGGAGTAGGTTTAGCTTCTAGCAGTTTACTAGCTTCATATTTGAGTACCTCTTCTAAAGTCCAAGCAACTACAACAACTCAACAAGTGATCTTCAATAATTCAAAACTAGAAAATTCATCTGAAACTTTGAATCAAACAGAGCAGTTACTTAATAATTTAACTCCTGAACAAAAGAAAGCCCTAGTAAACTTACAATCAATCAATGAGACGGGATTACACTTAGCACCAAATATTGACAAAAATAGTTTAGAAGAAATTTCCGTCATTGTTGAATTTAAACAACCTACATCAACAGCCGCAGTATTAGAAGCTGCAACGGTAGGTAAAGTTTTAGACGAAAAAGATGCAGAAAAACTAGTAGATGATTCACATGCTTCTTTTAAAAATGATTTAGCAAAAGTATTTCCGGCAAAAGGAACTAAGAAAGCATCTACATACAAAGTGAATCGTACATTTAAAACAACATTTAATGGTGTTTCTATGAAACTTCCTGCAAATCAAGTTGAAAACTTATTAAAATCGGAAACTGTTAAAGCGGTTTATAGTGATGTAGAAATAAAGGCAGAACCGCCAGTTCAGGCTAAAGATATAGCTCCAGAACAATTGGGGTTGGGAATGGCTGACGAGCGGTCCTATTTACAAGTGGGCAAGTTACATGCTGAAGGTCATACAGGTAAAGGAATGTAGTATCTAATACCGTAACATCAGCTACTTTTGGGACATACCTATGGCCACAATCAAGAATTAAAATGCCTATAACAAATAATGAAATGATGTTCACTATACATGTACCGGGTCATTTTAAATATAGTAGACCATTTACTTTATTTAAACAATCAGGTGATAGCTTCCGGGGTGAAGCTAACCAACTATTTGGTGAAGTGCAATTATAAGCTGGTGACGTGAACGGTGACCAAGTAATTGACGTAATGGATGCAATTTATATTCAAACGTATTGGGGTACAAACAAGCGGGCTGCAGATATTAATTTTGATAGCACGGTAGATATGAAAGACTTTGCGTTTATTGAAAAAAATTACAAGTTAAGAAATCCATCAATGGTAAATGCTCCAAGTACGAAATTAAAATATAAAAAGTTGACACTAGAATTGGTCAAAAAAGAATTAGAGAGAATTGAATAATTGGAAATATTGAAGCATGGCAATCTTGCCATGCTTTTTTTCTATTAATAAAAATGAGTAACTTTATTAAATTAATTAATATATTTATGGTAAAATTTAACTTGAAGGAAAAGAGATGTTTGAGGAATTTAATATGTGGGAGGGTTTTTTATGAATTTTAAGCTTAAAGAAGCGATTGAAGTTTTAGAAAGAACACCCAAATCATTAGAGTCCCTTCTATCGGGTTTATCTGCATCTTGGTTAAACTGTAATGAAGGTGAAGGAACCTGGAATGCTTCTGAAGTAATCGACCATCTAATTGAGTGTGAAAAAACAAATTGGATTCCAAGATTGAACTGCATACTTAACAAAGAAGGAAACAACCATTTCCCACCATTCGATCGTTTTTCGCATTTAAATGAAAAACATGAGAAATCAATAGAAGAAAGATTACTTGAATTCAAGAATTTAAGAGCGGAAAATATTACAAAACTACAATTATTGGTTGACCCTGAATTACACTTAGAATTAGAAGGGATTCACCCAGATCTTGGAACAGTTAAATTAAGAGAATTATTATCCACTTTTGTCGTACATGATCTTACGCATATAACTCAAATTGCAAGAGTGATGGCAAAGAGATACAAAACTGACGTAGGTCCTTGGATTGCAAATTTAAGTGTATTAAAGAAATAGTCAGCTTTAAAAGGTTTATTCATACTCGGGGAAATCCGAGTTTTTTTGTGTTAAACTAATATTTAAAACATAGAGAAAATAGGTTTTTAGTGTATTTAAAAAGGAGAGAAATTTAGGTTGGATATCATTCTACAAATTCTTATACTCATCAGTATAGGACTTGCTGCAGGAACAGTCGGATCATTGATTGGTTTAGGCGGAGGAATTATTATTGTTCCAATGCTACTTAATATTGATCACTTTTTATCCGCTTTTTCGACTGTACCAATTCATGTTGCAGTTGGAACTTCACTGATTACAATTGTGTTTTCTTCACTTTCATCCACCCTTTCGTACCATAAACAAAAACGAATCGATTATAAGAGTGGTATTTTATTTTTAATAGGTAGTGTTCCTGGTAGCTTACTAGGTACATACATCAATTCGCTTTTAAATACAGAGCGGTTTACTTTATTTTTTGGTATATTTTTAATCTGTATATCAGTTTTTCTATTTGTTTCTTCAAAATTAAATAAAAAATCAAAGGAAGTACATAAAGGGATTATACGAACATATACAAATGATGAAGGCAAGGCATACACATATAGCTATAGTCTTCCATTGGCGATTTCTTTGTCCATTTGTATCGGGATCGTCTCAGGATTATTTGGAATTGGTGGAGGAATATTGTTAGTACCAATGATGGCGTTTTTATTTGGTTTTCCACCTCAGTTAGCTGTTGCGACTTCAATGTTTGTCGTTATGTTTACGACTCTTGGAAGCTCGATTTCATACATAACATTAGGAGAAGTAAATTTCTATTACATTCTTCTACTTATTCCAGGTGCATGGTTTGGTGGAAAAATTGGAGCATATATTAATCAAAAATTAAAAACTGAAACAATCGCATTAATTTTAAGGTTAGTTGTGTTATTTTATGGCATAAAATTAATTATAGAAAATATTTAAAAAAGGATGGTGGAACAATGGAAACAAATCAAACTATAAATATTCGGTTGTTCCATACAAATGACATTCATAGCTACTTTGAAACGTGGCCAACAATCGTCGGTTTGTTGAAGTCTAAAAGAGAATTAGCTATAGGAAAAGGTGAGGCCACACTTACTTTTGATATTGGAGATTTCGTTGATCGATTTCATCCGATTTCGGAGGCTACTTTAGGAAAAGGCAATGTGGAACTTTTAAATGATGCAAAGTTTGATGCAATTACAATAGGAAATAATGAAGGAATTACCTTATCAAAAGGTGAGTTGTTAAACCTTTACGAAGATGCAAAGTTTGATGTATTAGTTGGTAATTTAAACATTTCAGATGAAGGTACCGAGAGTTTCAGCAAGCCTTTTGAAATTTATGAAAAAAATGGAGTAAAGCTAGGAGTAATTGGTTTAACAGTCGCTTATCCTGTGTTTTATGAAACATTAGGATGGAGTATAAAAGATCCGTTTGAAATGTTAAAGGACATATTGCCAATAGTAAAAGCACAATCAGACATTGTCATTATACTCTCTCATTTAGGTATGAGAGACGATCAGAGAATCGCTGAACAATTTTCAGGAGTCGATATTATCTTGGGCGCACATACTCATCATTTATTTCCAAATGGAGAGTATGCTGGTGAAACTTTACTTTGTGGAACAGGTAAACACGGTAACTATTTAGGCGAGGTTTTAATTACTGTAAATAAGGAGACAAAAAGTATTATAAATACTGAAGCTTCAGTTACTGAAGTACATACAGTTCCAACATATTACCAAGATGAAATGACGAAAATGATGTTGGCTAATTTAATGAGATTAAGTAAAGAAATTTTAAATGAACCAGTGACACAACTTCCGAGTAACATGGGTGTAAATTGGTTTAAAGATAGTCCATTGCTGAAAATATTAGCAAATGCACTTCGCCAATGGACTAAATCAGATATCAGTATACTAAATTCCGGTATTTTACTTGAAGGTTTAAACAATGGCCTTGTTACTAAGGGGGACATTCATCGGATTTGCCCACATCCTATTAATCCTTGTGTCGTTAATTTGTCTGGTAAGGAATTATTAAATGTTTTAAATCGTTGTGAAGATAAAGAGCTGACTCATTTAAAGATGAAAGGTTTTGGATTTAGAGGGAAAGTAATTGGAAAAATGGTTTACGATGGAATTACTTTTGTAAATAAAGATAAGAAAAGGCATTTGAAAAAAGAGGATCTATTTATTAATGGTGAAATGTTAGATTTAAATCGAATGTATGCGATCGGAACTTTGGATTTATTTACGTTTGGTCATTTAATTCCTACAATTCGAGATGCTAGTCATAAAAGATTTTTTATGCCTGAATTTATTCGTGATGTGTTATTTTCGGCTTTAAAAGATGTATAAAATTTATCAAGATTAGACAGGTTACACTTTTGTTTTTTTCTCATATTTTAGAATGAGAAAGGAGCGTTGAACTTGATCAATTTAAGCCCAATTAAAATAGATAATCATACATTTAATGCTGTTACAGTTTTACTTCCAAAAACTACATTATTGGTCGTTATGAATGATAACGGATATATTATGTGCGGAGCATTAGATGTAGCTTTATTAAATGAAAGATTGCGCGATCGTCAAATTATCGCAGGCCGAGCAGTTGGTGTAAAAACAATAGAAGAATTATTAAATGCGCCATTAGAATCCATTACTGTAGAAGCAGAAAAGTTAGGTATTCAAAAAGGAATGATTGGAAGAGACGCATTATTAAAGATGATATAAAAAAAGCCACTAAATTTTTTTAGTGGCTTCTTGTGTAAACGAAGTACAAAAAAATTGATTATTACAACGTATTAACTGTTATGAAGAGCCATATATTTAATTAAAAAATTGTTCAAGGAGAAAACAATGAGAGTTGTTGAAGCATCAACACTTGTTCCAGGTACGATCTTAAGAAAACCGATTTATAATGAACATGGAAAAATGATCGTTAATGCAAATATTCCTTTAACAGAAGAGATGATTAATCGAATACATAAATTAGCTATTCAATTTGTTTTTGTACATGCACAATCATCAGAACATTTAATGGGAAAGACAATTAGTTCTGACGAACTTCGCACTGAAATCACAAAAACAATAGAAGATGCTTTTGTTAAATTAATTAGCGAAGATGTTTATTTAAGAGGGCTATCTTTAGAAAAAAACTCATCTAGGCTTAAAGAAATGATAAAATCACTGCAAAACGAATTATGGCAACAGAAGGATGTTTTATCTTTATTGATTGACGTATTACTATATGATGAGTATCTCTTTACTCATTCTCTAAATGTAGCTATTTATTCTTTAGGCATCGGAACGGCATTAGATTTAGGTAATATCCAGCTTAATTTACTTGGATTAGGTGCACTTTTACATGATGTCGGGAAGATGGCCATACCAAAAAAGATTTTAAATAAACGGGACCGTTTAACTGAAGATGAATATGCATTCATGAAACAACATACAATTGCTGGATACGATATACTAATACAAGTATCTTCTATTCATCCACTTGTTGCGGACTGTGCCTTACAGCATCATGAAAAGATCAATGGGAGCGGCTATCCAAAAGGTTTATTTGGTGAGGAAATGCATCTTTTCTCAAAGATTATTGGGATTGCCGACTTTTTTGATGCTGTTACTTCAAATCGAGTATATCGACAAGCAATGCTCCCGCATGAAGGATTAACATTATTAATTAATGAGAGTGATAAATTATATGATGCTAAATTAATTAGCATATTTAGCGATCTACTAACCATTTATCCAAAGGGATTACACGTAAAATTGAGTGATGGTAGACAGGGAATCGTTTTTAGTCAAAATGATGCTGCTACAGATCGTCCAGTTGTGCTGATAATTGAAGAAAATGGAATAAAATTAAGCAATCCTTATGAAGTGAATTTATATAATGAGTTGAAATTAGAGATTATCGAGTGTGATCAAATAATAAAAAGCATTTATTATTAAATGGGATGATGTTTTTAGAGAAATTACTGGGGCATCTTTTTTTTGTACAAATCCATTAAGAATGAACAGGCATTGACATGCATACCCATTAGTAAGGGGGCATGGATACGATGAAGAGATTTAAGTACAGACGTGTTCCAAAAAATAAATTTTTTGTTTCAAAAAGAAAAGCTTTTAGCGGATTTAAAACTAATTCAACTCAAATAACACAAACAATTCGTAATATATTTCCAAATAAATATGTAGTTATATGTATTGTTCTATTATTTTTTTCCTTATATGCTTTCTGGGAAATTGATAAAATCTTCACTCCAACGATCTTAAAATATTCTGAGAAACAAACAAGACGAATTGCTTCTTTAGTTATCAATGAAGCGTATGAATCGGCATCAAAGGAATTGCAAGGGCAGGATATTATCATTCGGGATGTTGATGAGAATGGTAAGGCGATAATAAGTACAAATACATATTTAATCAATAAAATAATTGGTTCTACTACTAAGCATGTTGAAGAAAATATACGTAGAGTTGAAAATGGTGATATATCATTTTTATCCTTATCAAAAGCAGAAATGAAGAAGATGAAGGCGGATAATGAGGGGCTTTATTTAAAAGTACCGATTGGGGTCGTTACAAATACTGTACTTTTAGGCAAACTTGGACCTACTATACCAGTTCGCTTTTCTGTAGTCGGTGATGCAGTGGCTAATGTTACACAAGAAGTTAAGCCATTTGGATTTGATAATTCTGTAGTCGAAATTATTATGAATGTAGAAGTAAATATGAATGTAATTATCCCGTTTAGTACAAAATCAACAAAGGTGAAAGTAGAAGTCCCAATTGCTACTGAAATTATCGATGGGGAAGTTCCAAGTTATATTCCATTTACTCCAAATACTCAACAAATTCCATCAACAACAAAAGGAAAAAAATAAATTTAAAATAGAGCAGACTAACTTAGTACATTAGGAAAAGTTAGTCTGCTTTTTTTATCATTAAAGGTTTCATTTTATAATTCTTTATTTACTTCTATCCTGACGCTCCCAAAGACGTAATTTTGGATAAGGATCAAAAGACCACTCTGAATAACCATTGTCTTTGTAAATACCATAGTGCAAATGTGGAGGGAATTTTCCAGATGTCCCTGGAGGTCCATATCCCGTACTTCCAACATACCCAATAAGTGTTCCTGGCTCTACTACTTGCCCTCTTTGAAGGTCTTTGTTAAAGCCACCTAGATGAGCGTAGTAATGATAATTATTATTTAAATCTCGAATTCCGATTCTCCATCCTCCAATTCGATTCCAGCCCTTCGTCTCAATAACTCCATAGCATGTAGACCTTACAGGAGTACCATAATTTGCAAAAATATCAGTACCTTCATGAACTCTTCGTCCACCAAAGCTTCGAGGTGCACCCCATGTACTACGATAACTATGTGTACTGCGAATTGGTAATGGGAAGGCATTACCTTCTATATTTAATTTTCCGTAATATTGATACAATCTAGCATATTCATCGATAATATCAACAGTTATGGCTCTTTGGTAATAATCCCATAGCATCATTCGGATATATTGCCTGGATGGGCCATAGAAATGTAATCGATGAATGAAAGTGTACAGAATATCCTCATCATCTTCTAATGAGGCTTTTCCATCATTATTTCCATCTAAACCGATGCCGCTAAATAAATGGATAGTAGGAGCATATGTGTCTTTCTTAACTGGATTTGATAGACCACTCCAATCCTCTGGTTTAATATAGATCGAAAGGACCCCATTTTCGCGTTTTGGTATATCGTTTCTAACACTACGTACATTTCGTTCATAAGTGTCTATAGCTGCAAAGTAATACCAAGGGATAAAGGTTAGTGTTTCACCTTTTTTGTATAAGGCCATTCTTTCTATATTAAGCTGTGCTTGATCAATCTCTTCTGCATTTGTAAATGATGGCATTATGAAGATAACCACCATACAAAAAAGTACAATTATTTTTTTCAAAACCATCATCCTTTAAATTGATTTACATCTATAGTTTGGTTAAAGGAGCGACTTTCATAAATGGAAATTATAGGGATAATAGGGATAATCAAACGAAAGTTTTTCATATCCGCGAAAAATGTAGTAATATATAAACTATTGGAAGAGAAAATGAAATATGTCGTAAACGAATAAACGTTGGAGGAATTTCAAATGGCATCAAAAAAAGAAGAATATTTGAGAAAGCCCGAGTGGCTAAAAATAAAATTAAACACAAATGAATCTTACACAGAATTAAAGAAAATGATGCGATCTAAAAATCTTCACACTGTTTGTGAAGAAGCTCGTTGTCCAAATATCCATGAATGTTGGGCAGTTAGAAAAACAGCTACATTTATGATCTTAGGTGCGGTTTGTACTCGTGCATGTCGCTTTTGTGCAGTTAAAACTGGTTTACCAACTGAACTTGATCTACAAGAACCAGTTCGAGTTGCTGAATCTGTAACACAAATGAACTTAAAACACGTAGTAATTACAGCGGTTGCTCGTGATGACTTAAGAGACGGTGGAGCAGCTGTATTTGCAGAAACTGTTAGAGAAGTTAGAAAAGCAAATCCATTTACTACAATTGAAGTTTTACCATCTGATATGGGTGGGAAATTTGAAAACCTTAAAATGTTAATGGATGCAAAACCGGATATTATGAACCATAATATTGAAACTGTTAGAGAGTTAACTCCACGTGTTCGTGCAAGAGCTACGTATGAAAGATCACTTGAATTTTTACGTAGAGCAAAAGAAATTAACCCTAGCATCCCTACAAAATCAAGCATCATGCTTGGATTAGGTGAAACAAATGAACAAATTTACGAAGCAATGGATGATTTACGTGCTGCAGGTGTAAATATCATTACATTAGGTCAATATTTACAACCAACGAAAACTCATTTATCTGTTAAAAAATACTATACTCCTGACGAGTTTGCAGCCCTAAAAGAAATTGCTTTAGGAAAAGGTTTCTCACACTGTGAGGCTGGTCCTCTAGTTCGTTCATCATATCATGCTGACGAACAAGTAGAAGCTGCTAAACAAGCGTAATAAAAAGCACTAGCCTAAGCTAGTGCTTTTATTTATTTTGAAATCTGATCAAAATGCATGCTTTGTTTATCTACATCAAAACCTTCAGATAAATCTTTTATTTGTTGCTCTAATTGTCCATCATTAAGCTGACCATATTTATTTAGGTCTTCAATATTATTTATATTTTGTATGGAATTTGAAGTAAAGATATGATAATAACTAGGAAGTGCAGATTGAGCAGTTTTTTCAACCTGTTTTCTAGCTAATGCCTTATCACCATCTGATCGATAAGCAATCAATACCTCTTGGTCTGTGACTAGTGTAGCTGCATCGTCTATATCAGGAAGCTTTACAACTAAATAAGAAATGAATTTTGACACTTCTTGTTTATCAATAGTTAATGTATAATCACCATCTTTACCTAAAACATCTTGCTTTTGTAGTCTAGAAAAGCCATAATCTTTGTAAGAGTTATTTGACATTTTAGCATTTACATCGCCTAAATCCATCGGCTTTGTATTTAATTGTTTAGGTGTTGGATTTGTTCGATGTTCATTTTTATATGTTACGTCCTCATAATCGAACTGTCTCGAATGACTTGGACCGAATGAACATCCTGTTAATAAAAATAAGGTTAATAAACAAACTAAATATTTACGCATATTAAATACCACCTTTTAATAATCATTGTAAAATTAGTATGCCAAAATATTAGTTACATATTTATGGGAGTAAAAGGAAGGAGAATACAAATTGGTTTGCATACAGAATATTTGCTATGAAGTGGTTGAAGATTACCGTGAAGGATTCAATGAAGAAGCTTTTAAAGCGAGATATGCAGAGATCCTTTCAAAGTATGATTACATTGTTGGGGATTGGGGCTATGAGCAACTAAGACTTAGAGGATTTTTTGATGATTCTCAAAAAAATGTTCCATATGATTCAAAAATAAGTACATTACGTGAATATATTTATGAGTATTGTAATTTTGGTTGTAAATATTTTGTAGTTAAGAAAGTAAAAAATTAAATGATGGGGAAACCCATCTTTTTTTATTTTATGGAAAATTACATAAAAAATTTTGTGGATAAAATATTTTTTGATTTTTTGAAAGAATAAAAACCTTGTGGATAAGTTTGAATCTTTCAACAAAAATGTGAATAACTAAAGACTTAGTCACAAAAATAGTGGACAACTTTTTAGTTATCCACTATTTTTCAGATTATTTAGTAAAAATAAATTATTTATCCACAGGATTGAAAAATTAGAAAATAATTTCACTAAGAAAATCTAATAATTCAGCTGCCTTTTCTTCAGAAATTCCGAAAGCAAATTCTAAGTAACCTTCTTCTTTTAAATCATCTGAACCAATAATTGCAAATCGATTACTTTGCATATCCATAATCATAACTTTGCCATAATGACGATCAGAATATACTAGAGCAAGATCATGTCTTTGCTCTTCTCCCATAAAGCTTACAAAACGAGTCTTTGCTTGAATAGTGTCATCATATAAGAAAAAACGTTCTGACATTTTTTATTCCTCCATTATACTAAAATAAGAATTGGCTTATATCCTAAATGGTGATGTGCTTTTATATGTCACACAGTTTACGTTTTACTTCTTATTACAATTGAATGAGTTTCGACTAAGTCTCAACCTAAGAAAGCTCCTTCAAGTACTTTATTTGAAGTAACGCCTGTAGTAGCATAAATTGCATCGTCACCTTTTACTAAATTTACGTTCCAAAAGTCCAACCCCTAGAAAAATATTCACCTATATAATATAACAAAAATCGGTAAGAAACGCTTTCATTTGTCGATTTTTTTCGAATTTAGCTATAAAATAAATATAAGTCCATAAAATGTAGAAGATAGAATTGAGAAGGAAGTGTACATATGTACTTTGTAAATCGTCAAAACATATTAGATCGAATTGAAATTTTAAATTCAATGCTTGAATTTTATGCGTCAAACAGCAGCCATCCAAAAAATAAAATAGAAGAATTAGCTTTGGAAAGAATGACACATCTTTTAATTGACAGTATGTTAGATATTGGAAATACAATGATTGATGGCTTTATAATGAGGGACCCAGGAAGTTATGATGACATTGTTGATATTCTCATGGATGAGAAAGTTATTACTGCATCAACTGGAGAATCGATAAAAAAATTAATTCCAATTCGAAAACATTTATTACAAGATTACACATCTTCAATTACAGAAAAAATAGTGACGACATTAAGCGAAAATATAGAAGCATATAAGGAATTCCCGGTTGCGGTTCAAGCTTTTCTTGATAAGGAACTTGGAGTCATTAATGCTTTTAGTAGTGATGAGGAAAAATAATCTTAATTTTTCTATGTGAAATTTGATTCTAACGCTGTTTTTCTTGTCTTACCGAGAGAACAGTCTTACTAGTAAGGAGTGGCAATATGAAACAATATAAAGGATACTTAATTGATCTAGATGGAACTATGTATCGTGGCGAGGAGCAAATTGAGGAAGCTAGTCATTTTATAAAGGCTCTGAAGGAAAAAAATATCCCATATCTTTTTGTAACGAATAATTCTACACGTAGACCAGAGCAAGTTGCTGATAAACTTAATTCCTTTAATATTCCAACTACAAAAGAACAGGTCTTCACAACAAGTAATGCCACAGCAAATTACATAAAAGAACAAAAGGCAGATGCTACTGTTTATATGATAGGTGAAGAGGGCTTACAATATGCCTTAGAAGAAGTTGGTTTAACAATTACAGCTGAAAATCCTGATTTTGTAATTAGTGGTTTAGACCGTAGTATTAATTACGAGAAATTAGCAAAGGCTTGTATAGCCGTAAGAAATGGCGCGACGTTTATTTCTACTAATGGCGACATAGCGATTCCAACTGAAAGAGGTTTATTACCTGGAAATGGTTCACTAACATCTGTTATTGCAGTATCTACTACAGTAAAACCAATTTTTATTGGAAAACCTGAATCAATTATTATGGAACAAGCATTAAAAGTTCTTGGTGTTGCAAAAGAGGATACATTAATGATTGGTGATTATTATGATACAGACATTATGGCTGGGATTAATACTGGTGTTGACACATTGATTGTTCATACTGGTGTAACGACAAGGGATATGTTGTCAAATTACGAAGCGCAGCCAACTTATTCAGTTGACTCATTAGAAGAGTGGATTAAATATATTTAAGGAAAATATCTAGACTTAAAAAACCCCACTAGTAATTAATTTACTTGTGGGGTTTTTGTGTTATTTCAAATGAAAAAGTGGCCTCAAATGTAGATTGACTTATGAGACCACTCTTTTTTATTCATCTTCAGCTTTAATTTGATCAGCTTTTTTATGTGCAGCACGATGAGCAAGTCGGCTAGATGCAGCAGCTGCAATCGCTCCAACAATATCATCTAAAAATGTATTTACTAAGCCTGTTGATTTATCGTTTAATCTTTCTAAAATACCAGGTTTTAATTTGTCGATGTAACCGTAATTCGTGAATCCAATTGAACCATATACATTTACGATCGATAAGGCAATTATTTCATCAATTCCATAAAGGCCTTCATCTTTTTTGATAATAGCCAACAATGGCTCTTGTAGTTTATCTTGCTCTGCCAAAATATCTAATTCAATACCAGTAATGATGGCATTTTGTATCTCACGTTTTGTCAAGACTCTCTCAACATTGTGTTTACAGTCATCTTTAGATAAATTTTCATGATATTTACTTTGTAAAAAATAAACTAAATCAGCAATGTCATCGAGCGTAACACCTCTTTGTTCTAATAACGATAATGCAGTCTTTTCTAAATCGTGATTTAAATATTCCATTTCATCACCTTTTCCTTATCGATTGATTTAATTACTATAAAAATAACTAAAATGGAGAATTCATAAAATAAGTAAAACTTTTACTATAAATTCTTTTTAAGAAATAAGAGGATTAATTATATATGATTCGATATCGAACATAATTCCCCTTTATAAAAAAAGTTAAAACATAGTAAAAAATTGTTTAGACATATAATTTATTACTTATGCCTTATCTGTTAAACCATTTGCCTTCATATTTTTGTAAAGTACAGTTCAGGAGATTAGCCCGCCCAAGTTCAAAAGAAAGCAACTTTTCTTGTCCTTTGAATTATGCTTGTCGGGGCTGACCAACTCGCTTCCGCATTTCATGATGTCTAGTTCC
>NZ_JBCMJM010000032.1:0-19323 GCF_050457485.1 Gottfriedia acidiceleris | reverse complement strand
CGATGGATGAAATGGAAGCTGAAGAACCAGAAATGGAAGTAGTAACGATGGATGAAATAGTAGCTGAAGAACCAGAAATGGAAGCAGCATCGGTGGATGAAATGGAAGCTGAAGAACCAGAAATAGAAATAGCAACGATAGATGAAATGGAAGTTGAAGAACCAGAAATGGAAGCAGCAACGATGGATGAAATGGTAACTGAAGAACCAAAAATGGAAGCAGCATCGGTGGATGAAATGGAAGCTGAAGAACCAGAAGTGGAAGCAGCAACGATGGATGAAATAGTAGCTGAAGAACCAGAAATGGAAGCAGCATCGGTGGATGAAATGGAAGCAGCAACGATGGATGAAATGGAAGTTGAAGAACTAGAAATGGAAGCAGCAACGATGAATGAAATGGAAGCTGAAGAACCAGAAATAGTAACGATGTATGGAATTGTAGTTGAAGAACCAGAAATGGAAGCTACAATTATCGATACTACTTTAAACAATATAATTCCTATAAAACTTCCTTTAAAGCAAAAATTGTCTGGTATAACAGTAAACAATGAAAATAATATTTTTACAATAAATACTGCTGGAACCTATTATGTAACTTATCAATGTCAAATTACTTCTGAAAATCAAAATGCTAACTCTAGCTTAATGAATTTGACAACTAATAGTGAACTATATAACAATGAAATTGTCACATTATCAGCTGGTACTCAGTTACAACTTCAGTTAGAATCACTTGAAGATATAGCTGATTCAATCACTTATACAACAAAATCCACATTAACTATTATTAGATTGGCTTAATTTGAAGAAAAATTTATTATTTAGGTGAAAGATTAACTTAATTGTATAAAAAAACATATGAAACCTATAAAAATTTAGGATTTATATAATAAGTTTCCCTTACTTTATTATGTGATTTAAAGTAAGGGTTTTTTATTAGGGCTGTTTTTGTAACTTTGTTGCTATTTAAAAATGATCTTAGTTGATTTCCACTCCAGGATACTCGCTTTTTAGTAGGGCGTGCGCTGAGTCTACTCGGCTCATTTACGCCTGCTTAGGACTCATCTGTCCCGCTACTCCCACAAGGGTCACGCACCTTCCCCTTCAATCAACTTCTTACTAAAAAGGAGCTAAAATTAACTTCTTAACCCACAATCTATTAGAAAAGAACCTATATAAAGAACTTCATAATTGACTAGATACTGATCCCTTTTACTAATTTAATAAAAGGAAATCAAATAGAATAAAATGAGTAGTACAATATTTCGATCAGGTGCTCTAATCATGAAAATACAAAATTCTATCAATTAGTAATAATAATTATAGATAGTTATAGGAATATACAACTGTCTTTTTACATTGATTCTTTAATTTCATATTTATTAACACTATTTCTTGTTAAAATAAGAACGGAAATATTCTTGATTGTATTTAACCGAAGGGTTATTTGGCGCAAAAGTTGCAGCAAGATCATTATGTTTTTTTGCTGTTAATTGATCGCCAAGTCTGCTATAGGCAAGGCATAGTTGCAAATGGGGTAACCATGTATAACATGCTAGGTTAATGAAAGGGCTCTTTTGCTCAGGAACCTCAACAAATGTAGCTAATTTATACCAGGAGATTGCACGATGATAGTCACTTTCATTAATATAAATATAGCCTAATCGACAACAATTTTCCCCACGTGGACCGTCAAAAGTAAATGATTTCACACAACTCTTAATTGCTTCATCCCACTTGCCTAAATTCATGTAACAATCTGCCATTTTACCGCATGCCTGAATATTATCTTCAGACCAACCTTCCCCTTCTTCTAAAAACTTAGTATACCATTCAATAGCCGTCTCATATTTTTTATGATCTAAGCATTCATTAGCGTAATAATATTGATCCCTTGCGGATAAGGGTTTACCAGATGCAATTGCATTTTCATATATTTTAATATTTCGATCAGTTGCCTCTTTATCTTTTCTGTGTAAGACAGCCGCGTCTGAATGAATAATTTCTCCGTATACTTCTAAAAATTCATGAACAAAGCCGAACCATTTAAAATTTCTTTTGCGATTGACTATTCGATTTCGAACAGAACTAAATGTTGGTTTGCCATCCTCATCAAATGAAAGATGATATTTCATGGCAACTGCATCTACTTTATTCGTTAATGTTTTCTTTAAATTGAGAATTTTATTTGCATTCTCTTCTGTAATGATATCATCCGCGTCAAGCCACATAATAAAATCCTTTGTTGCCTTTGAAAAAGCAAAATTTCTAGCAGCTGAAAAATCATTTATCCAATTAAAATCATAAACTTTATTTGTAAATTTCTGTGCTATTTGTTTTGTTTGATCTGTTGAACCTGTATCAACAATGATTATTTCATCTACAAAGGAAGAAATGGATGTTAAGCATCTTTCAAGTACGTTTTCTTCATTTTTAACAATCATACAAAGACTTAAAGTGACTGAATTTCTTTTCATTAAATACACCTCAAGTTTATGTTATTAAGGTTGTCAAAAAAAGGTGTCATTCAAATGGCTAAAAATGAATATTCGTAACAACCTATTTAGATTGGAATTTGGATTCGGTTCAATTAGTAAATGAAATGTCTGACTTACCAAAGGTTCCACTCAGAAAGGTACTTGAACATTACGAAACACTTGAAGGAACGGACTATGTTTAAATGACAGAAGAAAAGGGTATGTTATTAAGCAAAAAGAAGGATTAAATGATCGACTAATCATATGTATAATTGAGGAAGTTGAGAAGGAAGTAGGACCTTACCACTTGGCTTTAATTGTTGTTTTAATTACTTACATTGTTGAAGTAATAAAAAAATATGCTCATTAAATTAAAAAAAATTAAAAATCCAATCTTGTTTTATTTTTTTGAATATGATTTAATACCTAAAAGAATATTAAAAATTTTATGATAAAGAGAGTAATCTTACAATCGTTTTTTAGCGAGTTAGGGGTGGTGGGAGCCTAATAGAACGAATAAGATGAAACGCACTTTGGAAAAGTGGGTCTGAATGGATAGTAGGATTCACCGGGGGATGACCTCGTTAACAAATTTAAGTTGGTTCAATCATTTGAACAATTAGAGTGGTACCGCGGATGTTTTACCCCGTCTCTTTTTTAGAGGCGGGGTTTTTGATTTTTATTTAGATTAAAAGGGGAATGAGAACAGATGAATTATGAACTAATGTATAGTGAAGAGTTAGAAAAAGCATTAAACGGAAAGCTTGGTGTAGCAGAAATTAATGCACTTATTGAAAAGCCACATTATGCTGACCAAGGTGACCTAGCATTTCCTTGTTTCCAATTAGCAAAAGCATTAAAAAAATCACCAGTAATGATTGCAAAAGAAATTGCACCACAGATCAACCATGATTTAATTGAAAAAGTAGAAGCGAACGGCCCGTATGTAAATTGCTTTTTGAATAAAAAGCTAGTAAGTAAGCAAGTAATTGAATTAGTTCTTGGTCAAGGGAAGGAATATGGAAATCAAGTAATCGGAGAAGAAAAAACCGTTGCGATCGATTGTTCCTCTCCAAATATTGCAAAGCCATTTTCAATGGGTCACTTGCGTTCAACGATGATTGGAAATTCAATTGCTAAAATAGCTGAAAAAAATGGGTATAAATCAATCAAAATTAATCACCTTGGAGACTGGGGAACACAGTTTGGGAAATTAATTGTTGCTTATAAACTTTGGGGTAATCAAGACGCAGTAAAAGAAAATCCAATCAAAGAACTTTTAAAATTATATGTTAAATTTCATGAAGAAGTTGAAAAAGAGCCGCAACTTGAGGAAGAAGCTAGAAGTTGGTTTAAGCAATTAGAGGAAAAAAATGAAGAAGCTTTACATTTATGGAAGTGGTTCCGTGATGAGTCTCTTAAAGAATTCATGTTAGTTTATGATTTATTAGGTGTTAACTTTGATAGCTTTAACGGAGAAGCATTTTACAATGATAAAATGGACCGAGTTATTGAACTTCTAGAGCAAAAAAACCTTTTAGTGAAATCTGAGGGTGCTGATGTTGTTGAATTAACCGAAAAGGAATTACCACCATGCTTAATTAGAAAATCTGATGGAGCTACGCTGTATGCTACAAGAGATCTAGCTGCTGCACTTTATCGTAAAGAAACATACGATTTTGATAAAGCAGTGTATGTTGTAGGTGGAGAACAAGCATTGCATTTTGATCAAGTATTTACAGTTTTGAAGAAAATGGGTTATGAATGGGCGAATGAAATGGTACATGTTCCATTCGGTTTAATCCTACAAAACGGTAAAAAAATGTCAACGCGAAAAGGGAAAATTGTTCTTTTAGAAGAAGTAATTGAGGAAGCGATTAGCTTAGCTAGTCAAAATATTGCAGAAAAAAATCCTACACTAAAAAATAAAGAAGAAGTCGCAAAAATGGTTGGAGTCGGTGCAATTATTTTCCAAGATTTAAAAAATGATCGTATGAATAACATCGAATTTTCATTAGATCAGATGCTAAAATTTGAAGGTGAAACAGGGCCATATGTACAATACTCAATAGCGAGAACAAATTCAATTTTAGATAAAGCTGCATCACAGGATTTAAATAAACAAGATGGACTGGATGATTCATATAGTTGGGATATTATAAAACATATACTTGAGTTCCCTAATAAAGTTACACGTAGTTTTGAACAATTTGAACCATCTGTCATTGCAAAATATACAATAGATTTGGCACAAAGCTTCAATAAATATTATGGAAATACTCATATTTTAACAAATGATGACCAATTAGAGAGTAGATTAGCATTAATTAAAGTTGTTTCCATTGTGTTAGAAGAAGGACTAAGATTATTAGGAATTCGTGCTCCAAAAGAAATGTAAAGTAACAGGTATTGAAGAATTTTTTATCTTCAATACCTGTTTTCTTTTTGATTTGATTATAGAACTCAAAACACAGTCTTTCTAATTTTTAGTACATATAAATAGTTATGTAAGGATTTCGATTAATAATATACCCAGATCAAAAAGGATTAACGTAGTCTAAGAAAACAATTAAAATTAAAAAGTTTTATTGAAAATGATTATCATTTACATTTATAATAAATTTAAGATATTTAGAGAATAAGGGGAAACGTTCAATGTCGATATTAAATTTTATTAAAAATAGAAGAACGATTAGAGATACAAAAAAGGATCCAATTAATATGGAAGATTTAATGGAGCTACTTGAAGCAGCATCTTATGCTCCTTTCCACAGCAAAGAAGAGCCTTGGCAATTCATTATGGTTTCAGAAGAAAAAGAAAAAGAATATTATGCATCAAAAATTGTAGATAGCTACGAAAGAATGGAATTAACTGAAACATATACAGTTGAGAAAATTAAAAAATCAACGGAATTCTTTAAAACATATATCATCGACACACCTATGCATTTAATTATTACGGCAGACCACTCAGAAAATGAAAAGAAAAATTTAGAAGCGATTGGAGCAACCTGTGCATTTGTTCAAAATTTACAATTAGCAGCTTGGGAAAAAAATATTGGAATGGTATGGAGAACAAATCCTTATATTTTTGATAAACAATTTTACAAAGAGATGGGTATTCCTGAGAATCGAAAAATTTTAGGAGCTCTTCATATCGGTTATATCAATTCAATGCCAAAAGGAACAAAGAAAAGAAAACATCCAAGTGAATGGACTTCAAAGCTTAGTCAAAATATTACACTTTCTTAAACAAATAATATGACATGTAGAGTGATGTATAAATTAAATGCATTACTCTTTTTTTTAATTACCTAATATTTACCAAAAATTTAGTTGCTTAATTCGACAGATTTTGTAAATTTTTTTAATTATAATCCATTTTGAAAGGCATTATATTAGGGAGGAATTTAATAATGAAAAAATTATTAACAACAATTTCTGCTTTAACTTTAGCAAGTACTATGTTTTCAACCGCTGCTATGGCACAGAGTGAAAATGCAAAGAAATCACTTGTAGCTTTAGGAGATTCGATTACGTTTGGTTACAATTTAGGTGTAAATAACGATCATCCTTCTAAGGTTGCTTTTCCATATATTATTGGACAAGATGCTAATCTAAGAGTTCGTGACTTAGGTGTTCCAGGCTGGAGAACTGATCAATTGTTGTTCTCAATCAAGAATGATGATACATATCGTGATGCAGTTAGACATGCTGATTATGTAACTTTAGATATTGGAAACAACGACCTTCTTCAAGCTCTTAAAGCGAGTAATGGAGATTCGACTAAACTACAGCAATCAGTTGGTGCAATGCTACCTGTGTTATTAAAGAATTTATCGGATACTATTTTAGAAATTAGATCTCTTACTGATGCACCGATTGTTGTATATAACATATATAATCCTTTCCAAACTACAGATCCTATGTATGGACAAGGAAATTTCCTATTGAGTAACATTATTAACAAAAATATTTACAATTCAGTGAATGCTCTCAAATCAATTGGAATTTCTAACATCGTTATAGCAGACGCTTTTTCAACTTTCTATAATCAGCAAAGTACATATGTTAGACAGAATGATATTCACCCTACAATTGAAGGGCAAAAAAAGTTAGCTGAAATTGGGGAAGCAGCATTAAATTTAGATTGATAATGTAAAAAAAGAGAGTGTTCAAAAAGGATTTCTTTTTGACACTCTCTTTTAAATATCATCTTAAAACACTTTAGTAGTCCAGTTTTCGCCATTCCATACATCTGTAACTAATCCTTGGTAGAATTCGGGTTCGTGACAGATAATTAAAAGACTTCCTTTGTACTCTTTTAGTGCGCGTTTTAGTTCTTCTTTAGCATCTACATCTAAATGGTTTGTAGGCTCATCGAGTACAAGTAAGTTTGTTTCTTGATTAATTAACTTACATAAACGAACTTTCGCCTTTTCTCCACCACTTAAAACTGCAACTTTACTCTCAATATGCTTAGTCGTTAAACCACATTTTGCAAGTGCAGAACGAACTTCATATTGTGTAAATGATGGGAATCCATCCCAAACTTCATCGATACATGTTTTATTATTATCACTTTTTACTTCTTGTTCGAAGTATCCAATGTGAAGGAATTCACCGCGCTCAACTTCACCAGAAATTGGTCTAATATCACCAAGTAAACTACGCATTAACGTCGTTTTACCGATACCGTTCGCACCAACTAAAGCAATTTTCTGTCCACGTTCCATACGTAGATTTAACGGTTTAGATAGAGGATCATCGTAACCAATCACTAAATCTTTTGCTTCAAATATTAATTTACCTGAAGTACGAGCTGGTTTGAAGTTGAATTCTGGTTTTGGCTTTTCACGTGCAAGCTCAATTACATCCATTTTATCAAGTTTCTTTTGGCGAGACATTGCCATATTACGAGTAGAAACACGAGCTTTATTACGAGCAACGAAATCTTTTAGTTCAGAGATTTCTTGTTGTTGACGTTTATAGGCTGATTCTAATTGTGATTTTTTCATTTCATGAATTCCTTTGAAATTATCATAATCACCAACATAACGATTTAATTCTTGGTTTTCCATATGATAAATCAAGTTAATAACACTATTTAAAAACGGAATATCATGTGAAATTAAAATAAATGCATTTTCATACTCTTGTAAATAGCGCTTTAACCATTCAATATGTTGCTCATCTAAATAGTTAGTAGGCTCATCGAGTAATAAGATATCAGGTTTTTCTAAAAGAAGTTTTGATAAAAGAACCTTTGAACGTTGACCACCAGAAAGTTCTGTTACATCACGATCAAGTCCGATATCTTCTAAACCTAAACCACGACCAATTTCTTCAACCTTAGCATCAATAATATAGAAATCATTATTTGTTAAAGTATCTTGAAGAACACCTACATCTTCAAGCATTTTCTCCATTTCTTCCGGAGTTGCTTCAGCCATTTTTACATATAAATCATTAATTTCATTTTCCATATCAAACATATATTGGAAAGCACTTTTTAATACGTCACGAATTGTCATACCTGGTTGTAATACAGCATGCTGATCTAAATAACCTACACGTACTTTTTTAGACCATTCAACCTTACCTTCATCAGGCTGTAATTTTCCAGTAACGATATTCATGAAAGTGGATTTACCTTCACCATTTGCACCAATAAGACCGATATGTTCACCTTTTAATAGACGGAATGATACATCATTAAAAATTGCACGATCACCGAATCCATGGCTTAAGTTTTTTACAGTTAAAATACTCATTGATCGACACCTTTTCTTTATTTTTCATATAATAATGTTCTTTTTGAAAGAACGTAATTTAAACAGTCACCATCTAATTATAGTCTGCAACTGGGTATGTGTTCAACAGTAAATTAAGTTATAACTTAAGGGGGCGGGTTAGAACTGAAATAAAAATAGGGGGCTTTATAAAAAAAGGAAAAAAAATCCATATACCCCTACTATTCCTATCCCCATATTTTTGTATTTAATGTATAATTCAGAAGTGTAATAGTCAAAAAGTGGGTTTAAAAGGCGTTTAAATATAGAATTAGCCATACCTACTATTCAGAGGAGGAAGTTTAATGTTTGGTAAAGTTGCTGCAGATATGCTTGGTTTAAGTGATGTAGGTAGTGTTATTGAACCGAAAAATTATGACAAAGTTGATTCTGACGATTATGTAATGCATGAAGATAATGAAAAAATTTATTTTTTAATTAAATCAAAATCAGATGAGTACTGCTTTACGAATAAAGCTTTAATTCATTTAGACGGTACAAGTGCAATAAGTAAGAAGCGTACACTTTATCGTTATAATTATCACACACATAAAATCACACATGTTTTACTTGAAACAGCTGGTACAATTGATTTAGATGTTGAAATTAAGTTCAACATTGGTGGTAGAGAGTTTTCGATTGATGTTCATAAAAAACATATTGAACAAGTTAAGGATTTGTATAAAGCTTTACTAATGATTGCTGAAATTAGTCATGAAAACGAAAAAGCACTAGGATATGCGAAAGAAAGCATCGAAATTGCTTCTACAACATTAGGCCGCGTAACTTCAAACGAAAATAATCTAGTGAACAGTTTTAAAGAAATTAATGAAGCTGCTTTTGAATGGTTAATGAAGTCTAGAGAGCAATATAAAGTTAAAGATTTCGGATCGGTATTTGAGAAGTATATTAATAATTAATTATGTAGAGAGGTCTCGTAAGTCAAAGTGCTTATGAGACTTTTTTTGTGCCGGTGAACCTCTTAGATTAGATAAATACGAATAAAGGGATATAAGTAAAAAAGTAAGCAGATGAAATTATAGTAACTCATAAGGGGTTATGAATAAGTGAAGAAGCGGAAAGATGGAATATAGTACCTCATAAAGGATTCATGAGGAAGTAAAAAAGCAAAAGTATGGAGTATAGTACCTGATAAAGGGTTCATGAGGAAGTAAAAAAGCAAAAGTATGGAATATAGTACCTCATAAAGGGTTCATGAGGAAGTAAAAAAGCAAAAGTATGGAATATAGTACCTTATAAAGGGTTCATGAGGAAGTAAAAAAGCAAAAGTATGGAATATAGTACCTTATAAAGGGTTCATGAGGTAGTTAAAAAGCAAAAAGCTGGAATATAGTACCTCATAAAGGGTTCATGAGGAAGTAAAAAAGCAAAAAGCTGGAATATAGTACCTTATAAAGGGTTCATGAGTGAAATCTCCAACTATTTTGTAGAAAATCAGATTACCAAATCAAGAATAAACACAGAAAACTCGCAAGGAACATAATACCTTGAGAGTTTTCTGTGGAAGGATTTTAAATCTTGATTAAAACTTCTGCTTTTTGACGATTTACAATTGTAGCATTTGGGCAGCGTTTTTTTATTTCTTGTAAAAAAAATTCTTCGTCCTTAGGAAGTGAAAGTAAGGCAAATCCGTACTTTTTGTATTCGATTTTTAAACGTTTGAAGGTCCATGCAGGTGATGAAACTGGATTATTTGAGAAATTAACTGTTCTGATTTCACTAAATGGAATGTTAATTGTTATAAATCCAAATTTTGATTTGAATTCAGTTTCGGTTAATTCATGGTATGTGTTGAATAATGCCCAAACAAGAACAATCAATATTGGTAATAGAAAGACAAAGACTACTAAACTTATGATGATTCCTGTGCTATCAGCTTCAATAAAGCTGATGATGGGAACTGAAGTAATGATGGGAATTAAGCTCAGAATTAGGACGACAAATAGTGGATTTTTCTTCACTTTAAATTTCATGGCGATACCTTGATCCTATCCTAAAATTTGATTTAAGTGGTGCTTCATATGGTCAATGTAGTCAGTAAATAACCAACTAAGTGTAACAGATTCTTCGTTTTGACTAATATATTGTAGTTTCCATTGTTCTTCTGATATGTTTGAGAGCACATTCATAAAACGTGAATTTAAGGCAGTCCATAACGTAAGAATTTCTTCAATTGTATAGCTATTTTGATAATCATTTAACTCTACCCATGAGTTTTGTTTATAAAGCTCCAAAACTAGTTCATCATTAGAGGACAATCTATCTATAAATCTTTTATGATTCATAGTTGCAGAATCGCAAAGATGTCCAAGGATTTCTTTTTTAGACCATTTTGTAGGACTTGGTTTATAATCTGAATTCGATAAGGCTCTGATGATTTTTGGAACGGATTGGATTAGACTACTAAATTCGTTTATTAAATTATTCATCTAAATATTCCTCCTTCGTTTCTACATGTTATGAATATGTTTAAACATTTTTCTTTATGAGTCTTTAGACAAGCCATAGGTGAATAGGTTATTAGTAGGACAATCTTGGAGGTGGCTTGATGTTAATCTTTTTACTTTATGTCGGATTGTTAATTGGAGTGTTAGCAGTTTATAAAGATGCCATTAAGCGGGATGTTAGTAATCTTGGGTTTCAAATGATCGGTTATTATGTACTAGCTTCTTTACCATTTAGGTTATTTTGGTTACCGATCCCTTTTGGATTTCTGATTTGTTTATTTTTATTATCTAAACCGATGCTTCGATATAAAAAACAAAAACAAGTTGCTAGCCTATTAGGTTTCATAATATTTATAGTAGATGCTGTATTCTAAATGAATGTTTAGAATACAGCTTTTTTGATGTTTTCATAACATTTAAGCATAGCTTTTTTGTGGGAAGCTAGATAGCGGCAACTTCCGTAACGCCTTTAGAGTCCTTCAACTTATCTTTTAGAATGCATTTTAGTAATATCACTTTTTAGCAATCTTTAATGCTTTTTCGGTATTAGCAAAATGTAATTTCGTTATACTTCGTAAAGCTTCAAAACCTTTTAATTTAATTAGTTTTGCAGCGGCTTGATCAACTTTGGCTCCAGCACCTTTTGGTAAGGTCATGCCAGCTTTTTCACTTAATTGATCCATTTGTTGTAGGAAAGCATAACGGGCTAAGATAGAAGAAACTGCAACTGAGAGATGCAAACCTTCTGCTTTTGTAGCGAATTGAACTTTATCACGAATAACTTCTTTTGTTCCTTTTAAATATCCGTAGTACAGATTTGGAGGAGTAAATTGATCAATTAAAATTGCATCATATTTTTTATCTTCCAATTTTGAAATAGTATTTCGAATTGCTTGATTATGTAAAAGAGCCTTTAGTTTATTCATATTATAGCCTTTTTCTTGCATAGCATTGTATTTCTCATTGTTTAGTACTAAGAGGCTGTAAGTTACTACATGAACAATTTTTTTTGCTATGCTGCATATGGCATCGTCAGTTAGTTCTTTGGAATCTTTTACGCCTAATTCTTTTAATAATTCGAATTGGCTTGGTTCTACAAAAGAAGCTACTACAGTCATCGGTCCAAAGTAGTCGCCTGTACCAACTTCATCACTACCTATTACTGCAAGACTTGAGAAGTTTTTTGGTAAAGTTGAATTCGTATTTGTAGGGTTTACCTTTTTAGTCGTTTGGCTAGCCGATTTACCTTGCCATTTACTTACTTCAGCATCACAATTTGAGCCTTGAAACATTACTTTACCAGATTTATATGCAGTGATTGTACAGCCACTTGGTTTGGCCATAAATACTCCACCTTGTGGTACTTTTGATTGAAGACTACTTTGGTAGTGTGCTTTCATCTTCAAGAGAGTATCCTCAGAAACTGTTAATACAGTGTTTGACATAAATTTCTCCTTTATAAATGGATATTTTCCAATACTTTTGATTGTATTGAATTTCATGTTATAGTTAAGGTTAGAATGTTTATAGCTGAATGGAGGTATGAAGTTGTCCAATTCTTCATCGAAACAAAAACTAAATGTAACTATTTATGGGCAACATTATGCAATTACTGGTGACGAGTCAACAGATCATATTCGCCATGTTGCCTCAATTGTAGATGATAAAATGAAAGAAATAAATAAAAAGAATCCATTATTAGATACTAATAAATTAGCTGTATTGACAGCAATAAATATTGTAAGTGATTATGTAAAATTAAAAGAAAGAGCTGAAATGCTCGAAAAATTATTAGAAAAACAAACGAAAAGTGAGCAGAAAGAAAATGATTGATTTAATTATACTTATTATTTTTATTTTAGGAATTTTGACAGGTTGGAGAAGAGGATTTATTAGCAGCCTTGTACGATTACTAGGTTTTTTACTTTCCATATACCTAGCTTATCATTATTATGAGCAGACCGCTACTTCACTTAAAAAAATATTTCCAATTCATATAAGCGGTGGTCAAGTCGTAAACGCAGATCAGTTTGTATATGAAATTATAGCATTTGCTTTACTATTTATTGGGACAAGGCTAGTAATTTCATTTATTGGTTCGTTATTAAATGGAGTGTTCCAATTACCTGTTTTAAAGCAGATGAACTCCTTCTTAGGTGGTATTTTTGGTTTTATAGAGGTTTATTTATTTGCAGTTTTGGCGCTTTTTATCGCTTTAATCATACCAATAGATACGCTTCATGTTTTATTACTTAAATCAAATATTGCTCATTTTATGGTTCAAAATACACCATTTATATCAAATCAATTAATAGAATTATGGAACAACGGATTACATAGTTCAGAAATTCTTTAATAAGTTTAAGTGAAAAACAATTTCTATGTTAAGTAGGTGACTTAAAATGCACAAAAAAGAGTTAATTAAACTGTTAGAACAAATTGCTACTTATTTAGAACTAAAAGGTGAGAATGCATTTAAAATATCAGCATTTCGTAAAGCGGCAAATGCATTAGAAACTGATGAAAGAAGTCTTGAGCAAATTGACGACTTTACTGCAATAAAAGGAATCGGAAAAGGGACTTCTGCAGTAATTTTAGAATATATCGAAACTGGTAAAAGTACGGTATTGGAAGAACTACAAGAGTCATTGCCTAAAACTTTACTTCCTTTACTCAGACTACCAGGATTAGGTGGGAAAAAAGTAGCTAAGCTTTATCAATCATTACAAATTGAGAGCATGGAGCAGTTAAAAGAAGCATGCTTAAATGGTAAGCTGCAAGGGTTAGCTGGATTCGGTAAAAAGACAGAGAAAAATATTTTAGAATCAATCGAGGAGTTTGGTAAGCAGCCTGAACGCTTGCCACTAGCAGATGTATTACCGATTGCTGATAAAATTGAAGCTTATTTAGCAGAAATGAAGGATGTTGAAAAGTATTCAAGAGCAGGAAGCTTACGAAGAGTACGTGAAACAGTTAAAGATTTAGACTTCATTGTTGCATCAAATAAACCGGAAAGCATTAAGGAGCAATTACTTTCGATGCCGGAAATCGTTCGAATCATTGCACAAGGGGATACAAAAGTTTCTCTTGTTTTAAAAGGTGTTGAATATGAGATTTCAGTTGACTTCCGAATTATTCAACCTAAGGAGTTTGCTACAACGCTGCATCATTTTACTGGTTCTAAGGATCATAATGTAGCTATGCGTCAATTGGCTAAAGAACGTGATGAAAAAATTAGTGAGTACGGTGTTGAGAACGTTAATACTGGAGAAGTTTTAACATTTGAAAATGAAGAAGATTTTTATGCTCACTTTAATTTACCTTGTTTTCCACCTGAAATTCGAGAAGATGGAAAAGAAGTTTCAACTTTTACAAACGATTACACATTAATTCGTTTAGAAGATATGAAATCTGATTTACATATGCACTCTACTTGGAGTGATGGTGGCTATTCAATCGAAGAAATGGCAGATGCATGTCGTGCTAAGGGGTATAAATATATTGTCATCACAGACCATTCACAATATTTAAAGGTTGCGAACGGTTTAACTCCTGAGCGCTTATGGAAACAAAAAGAAGAAATTCAACGTGTTAATGAAAAATACACTGATTTTACAATTCTACATGGGGTAGAAATGGATATTTTACCTGATGGATCGCTAGATTATGAAGATGATGTTTTACGTTCACTTGATTTTGTTATTGCATCAATTCATTCTAGCTTTAGTCAAGATGAAGAGACAATCATGATGCGTTTAAAAAATGCAATGAGAAATCCCTATGTTAGCATGATTGGGCATCCAACTGGGCGCAAAATTGGCAGAAGAGCTGGGTACAAAGTAAATGCTGAAGAATTAATTTCTGTAGCAAAAGAAACAGGTACAATTTTAGAATTAAATGCAAATCCAAATCGATTAGATTTAAATAAAGAAATGTTAATGATGGCACAGGAAGCTGGTGTGATGCTATCAATTAATACTGATGCACATAACATTGATATGCTAGATCATATGACTGTTGGGGTTAGTGCGGCCAAAAAGGCTTGGTTAAAAAGAGAAAATATTGTAAATACATTTGAATTACACGAACTTTTAAGTTTGATTGAAAGGAAACGTAATCGAGTGTAAGGAGGTTACGGGGCATATGAAACGTACGTTAAGAGTTTTAGAGTACGATAAAATAAAAGAACAATTACTTAAACACGCTTCATCTTCACTAGGTAAGGAACGTATAAAAAACCTTTTACCAAGTACTAGTTATGATGAAGTTGTAGAACTACATGAATCAACCGATGAAGCTGTGAAAGTTATTCGTCTGCGAGGAAATGTACCTCTTGGTGGATTATCAGATATTAGAATGCAAGTAAAAAGGGCAGATATTGGTGGAATGCTATCTCCTTCTGAGCTAATTGCGATTTCGGGTGTTACATATGCCGGGCGTCAAATGATTCGATTTATTGAGGGCTTAATTGAGAGTGAAGTAGAAATTCCATATTTAGAATCATTAAGTGAGCAAATCATTCCTTTACTAGAATTAGATAAAAATATAAAGGCTGCTATTGGTGATAATGGAGAAGTTTTAGATGACGCTAGTGTGACACTTCGAACGATTCGTGGACAAGTTCGAACAGCTGAAGCTCGAATTCGAGAAAAATTAGAGAGTCTAACTAGAGGTACAAATGCACAAAAAATGTTATCAGATTCAATCGTAACGATTCGTAATGATCGTTTCGTTATTCCAGTAAAACAAGAATATCGACATGTTTATGGTGGTATTGTTCATGATCAATCTTCTTCTGGTCAAACATTATTTATTGAGCCACAAGCTGTCGTTACATTAAACAATAGTTTACAAGAAGCTAAAGTTAAAGAAGAGCAAGAAATTGAGAAAATTTTAATGGCATTAACAGGCCAAGTAGCTGAGGCTTCAGCGGATTTATTGCAAAATGTTGAAATTTTAGCTGAAATGGATTTCTTATTTGCAAAAGCTAACTATTCGCATTCAATTAAGGCAAGTAAACCAATTTTAAA
This sequence comes from Gottfriedia acidiceleris, assembly GCF_050457485.1. Lineage (GTDB taxonomy): Bacteria > Bacillota > Bacilli > Bacillales > Bacillaceae_G > Gottfriedia > Gottfriedia acidiceleris_D. The sequence continues at coordinate 3,557 of NZ_JBCMJM010000032.1, read as the reverse complement.
TAACGATCGATATTTTAAATTGAAAAAAGCACGTCATCCTCTAATTCCAAGGGATATAGTAGTAGCTAATGATATTGAATTAGGTAAAGATTTTACTACGATTGTCATTACTGGTCCAAATACGGGTGGTAAGACGGTTACTTTAAAAACGATTGGTATTTGTGTTTTAATGGCACAGTCTGGTCTACAAATTCCTGCACTAGACGGTTCAGAAATCTGTGTGTTCGAGCAAATTTTCGCCGATATTGGTGATGAACAATCAATCGAACAGAGCTTAAGTACATTCTCTTCTCATATGGTGAATATTGTAGATATTTTAAAACATGTGAATCATAGTAGTCTTGTATTATTTGATGAATTAGGAGCTGGAACTGACCCTCAGGAAGGTGCGGCTTTAGCAATCTCAATTTTAGATGAGGTAAGTGAATACGGTGCAAGAATAGTAGCGACAACGCATTATCCTGAATTAAAAGCATATAGTTACAATCGAGAACACGTTATGAATGCTAGTGTTGAATTTGATGTAGAAACATTAAGTCCGACTTATCGACTATTAATTGGTGTTCCAGGTAGAAGTAATGCATTTGAGATTTCTAGAAGACTTGGACTTTCAAATCGTGTAATTGAAAAAGCAAGAAATCATGTAAGTGAAGAAAGTAATGAAGTTGAAAATATGATTGCATCTTTAGAAACGAGTAGAAAAGGTGCAGAAACAGAATGGAAAGAAGCAGAAGATTTCCGTAAAGAATCAGAGCGTGTTTTCAAAGACTTACAAAAGCAAATGATGGAATTTTATGAGCACCGTGATGAATTATACCGTGGAGCACAGGAAGAAGCGAAAAAGCGTGTCAGAGTAGCACAACAAGAAGCTGAGGAAATTATTAAAGAACTAAGAGATTTAAAGAATAGCCAATTAGCTTCTATTAAAGATCATGAATTAATTGAGGCAAGAACTCGTTTGGAAGGGGCAATTCCATATGCTCCAAAGAAAACAATTCCTCAGGCCGCTCCGAAGAAACAAAGAAAGCTTCGTGAAGGTGATGAAGTAAAAGTAATTAGCTTTAACCAAAAAGGGACAATACTTGATCAAGTTAGTGAAGGGGAATGGCAAGTTCAGCTCGGTATTATTAAGATGAAAGTTAAGGAAAAAGATATCGAATATATTAGTTCTCCTAAAGAAGTAAAAGAACGAACTGTCACCTCTGTAAAAGGTAAGGATTTTCATGTTAATCTTGAGCTAGATCTAAGAGGTGAAAGATATGAAGATGCGCTAATTCGTGTTGAAAAATATATCGATGATGCATTATTAGCCGGTTATCCAAGAATTAATATTATTCATGGAAAAGGAACTGGCGCATTGAGACAAGGGGTACAAGAATACTTAAAAAAACACAGATCAGTTGAATCATATCGATATGGAGCAGCCTCCGAGGGCGGAATAGGTGTTACTGTTGTCGATTTAAAATAAGGTAATAGGGGTTCTAAGATGGAAAAGTTGGCAAAAATATTATTTGCGGTTTGTGCAGTTTTTTTAATTTGGGGAATTTTGTATGTAACAGTTATTAAATAAAGTAATTGAGACTAGCATCATTAGTGTATTTCTATTAATTTATGTGGACGTTCAAAATCTTACATAAAAATGAACTTAGAAAACATAACCTGAGTTAGTCTCTTTTTTTATAGAAAGGTGAATTGGCTTGAAGAAAATCATTTTAGCATTAGTCATCTTTGTTATTGTCTTTGTTGGATTTAATGGTTTTCAACATAAACACCAAAAGAAGATAAATGATGTAAGTAAAGATATTATTGTGCAAAGAGATGTGCGTTACACAAATCCTGCCCAAGTTCCACAAACCTTTGATATATACCGATCTAAAAATTCACATGGTCCATCACCAACGTTGATATTTGTTCATGGCGGTTCTTGGAGATATGGAAGTAAAGCGTTAAATAAACGTTGGAGTACGATTTTTAATGAAATAGTAAAAGGTGGATATACAGCAATAAGTATAGACTACACACTTTATTCAAAAGAAAATTATTCATATAACTTTCCAGTTCGTGACGTGAAAACAGCAATCGACTTTATTTACACAAATTCAACTGAATTAGGAATTGATCGAAATCAAATTGGGATAGCTGGTGCTTCTGCTGGTGGACACTTAGCCTTATTAACTGGCCTTCAGCCCGATATACAAAACAAAATAAAATATATTATTGCTTGGTATCCAATTTCAGACTTAACGACCATGAATCAATCTCCTTCTTCAAGAAGTTCAGAAATCGTAGATAAATATATGAATAGTACTGTTGATCAAATGACAGATGAGTATAATCGAATGAGTCCTATTCAATATGTAGAAAAGACAAAAGTCCCAATCTTTATCGTACATGGCACAGGAGATAAACTAGTTCCGTTCAGTCAATCTAAGAGATTTGCTAAAAAAAATCCAAAAATGGTTACGTTAATTGCAATTAAAAATGGAAACCATGGATTTACAAATCTTTCGGTACAAAAATCTACCAATGATACGATAAATTATTTAAAGGCAAGATTAAAAAAATAAGGAGTATCAATGAATCATATTAATAAAATTCAATTTCTAACGAAAGAGCATTGGAATCTATTGTTACTAGCTGACCCATCAAAAGAAATGCTAGATAAATATATTCAAAAGAGTAATATTTATGAATTACTAGACCAAAATTTACTCGTAGGTGTATTAGTATTAATGGAGAATTCAAGTGAAGAGGTTGAAATTAAAAATATTGCAGTTGATCCGACCTACCAAGGACAAGGATTTGGAAAAAATTTAATCCACTATGGAATAAATGAATCTAAAAAACTTGGTTATTCTAAAATTTCAATCTGTACAGGAAACTCAAGTACATACCAATTAGTATTATATAAAAATTGCGGATTTCAGATTAGTACTGTTTTTCACAATTTCTTTATTGATAATTATGATGAAGAAATTTGGGAAAATGGTATCCAGTGTAAGGATTTAATCAAGCTAGAACAAAAACTATAGTATAAACATGATTATCAGACTGATTGCAAGCGCTTGTCTTTCGAGGCGCGAAGCCTAGTGAGGAGCGGAGAGTTACCCTTACGTGGTAATGAGCACCGCAGACAGGCGAAGCAACGAAGAAAGCGAGCGCTTGTCAACAGTCTGAAGTTACCTAGGAAGCCTTAAGTAGCTTTTTTCAGAGTGTTATATAAAACGGTCTATAGAGAAAACAATGTTAAGGAACATTATTGATGTTAAAATTCATTTTTTGATGATCTATTAATGATTTTAAATGTTAATGTGTTTCAAGAATTTTAATATACCAACGAATTATAGTAATTGTTCTTTTCAGAAGTTAAAAATATTAAGAAAAAATTTTAGAAGTTAAAAATGATTAGTATAGTTGATGTTCGATCTTAATTGACATACAAACTGAATATTAGTCTATTATTTTACGCTAAGTAAAGGTTATTAAATTAGCTTTTTATCGTTAACTTTTTTTTGATGAAAGGTTGATTGGAACGAAAGGGTGCTCGACTCCTATGG
>NZ_JBCMJM010000031.1:0-29564 GCF_050457485.1 Gottfriedia acidiceleris | reverse complement strand
CGAGACCTGAGCCTCCTCGGCGAGCCTGCGGGGTCTCAGCCTTCCCGCATATCCCATAGGAGTCGAGCATCCCTCCATTCCAATCAACTTGTTCATCAAAAAAAGTCTACAATAAAAACCTAATCAAATAGCCTTTACTTAGTGTAAACTAACAGTTGATTCTTAATTAGTTTGTAGGTAAATTAATATCGAACATTAATTTATAAACTAATCACTTATTTTGTTTATATAAAAATTTCTTATAATATTTTAAACTTCTGAAAAAAACATTACTAGTGTTTGAAGAATTCTAAAATTACTCAAACATAAACCAATTTAAAAAAATAAAAGAACATACCAAAATAAAAAATTAATCTTCAATAATTTTCGTTTTCCCTATTGACCGTTTATATTTCAACACTCTGGAAACCTACAAGGTTATGTACCTGTGGGTTTTATGTTTTTCTTGAATTCCGTGGCATAGGGGTTTCAATTAATTGAATAAAAGCATTTTGTGAACTATTGCTGCTATCTAAGGTTATAAATTAAAAACTGTAGTACTTAAACTTGATCATGTGTTTCAAAATTCTCATTTGCTGTTGATTTAGGTAAATCGTTAACCTCATAAGCCACCCTTATTCCGGATTCGATTGCACCTTGAATCCAACCTGGGGCTGTAGAGGTGTGATCACCAGCAAAATGAATCAGTCCTTCTGGAGTTGAAATATATGGGGCAATCTCGGTTTGCTGGTCAGGTTTGTAAATAGCAAAAGCTCCTCCTGAAAAAGGATTTTCTGACCAACTAAATGTATTACCGGTAATAAACTCATTATATATTTCTTTACCGTAAATTTTAGATAGATCTTCTAGCGCATTCTCTATTTGTTCTTTTTCAGTTAAGCTATCCCAAATTGAAGCATTATCTTCCCATGTATAGCTTGCTAATATGACACCTGGACCTTCTGAACCAACGGATTGACTTGGGAAATAGGAATAACGAACAGGTAGATCAGAAATCATTTTTCCTCCAATAAAACCCTCTTTCTCCCAAAATCTAGTTTTAAATTGTAAACCAATTTTAGTCGAAGGAACATAATGTAATTGTCGAATTGCTTTATATTTGTTATAAGAAAATAAATCGCGTGGAATGATTTCTACGAAGTTTAGTAATGAAAAAGGAATAGTAATGATGGCTAAGTCTCCAGTTACTGTATATGCCTGCGAGGTTTGTGTATTCTCTGTATGAATTGTTACAGAAGAGTCGTGTTGTTCAATTTTTTTCATTTTTTGATGGTAAATAATATTTTCTTGTAATTCAGGTAGGAATGAATACGGTAAGTGATCGTTTCCACCCTTTATTTCATAAAACTTTAGTCCAGGAGTAAATAGAATCATTACTTCTCGAAGTAAGGCAGTGAATGAAAGCTCAGGAAAACCTTCCATCCCAAGCATAACCTTAATCATATCAATGGCTCCAACTGATAATGTTCTGCCATAAGGATTATATTTCAAATAATATTCCATCGAATAACGATCAAGTAATTTAATAACGATTTCCCAATTCTTTTTTGGATTCTTTTTAATGAAGTCAGTTACAGGTTGCATGGCGTATTGAGCTAAAAATTCAGCTGTTTTACCTTTTTCAGATGGTGAAGTAGGGAAGTTAAGAATGTCTGGATTTTCTTCATAAATCTTTTGAATGGTTCTTACATTATTTACGTATATAATATCGTTTGGAGTGCTATTAATGAATTCTTCTAAAGGAAGGTTAAATTTCTTAATATATTCTAAAACAAGCAAGTGAATAGAAGGTATTCTCATAGCACCATTTTCCATATACTGTCCTGCAAAAAAATTACGATTAGTAAAAATACGACCACCAATTCGATTATTTCCTTCTAGAATTGTTACTTCATGTCCTGCTCCTTTTAAAAGGGAAGCAGCTACTAAACCTGATATTCCAGCACCAACAATTATTATATTTTTAGGTTCAAGTGTTTTTGGAAGTCCTGTACGAATTGTTTGAAGCATTTGTTCCATTGATATAGGAGGCTCCATACTAACTGGCATAATTTCGCTCCTCTTATTTATGACATTCATAGAAGTTTATTCAAAAATTGAGGAATATAGAAGAGTTTAAAAACAGGATTAGGAATCGAAATGGCATAAGAAAAAGAGCTTGAAATATCAAGCTCTTTAGTTTGTAGAAAAAGTCTCTAAAGATATGCTACTTTTTACGTCTAAATAGGTTAACGATAAATACAATAATTGCGATAATTAATAGAATATGAATTAGTCCACCTGCGATATGGAAAGTAAAATAACCTAATACCCATAAGATTAAAAGAATAAAAAATAAAATCCACATGATATGAACATTCCTTTCTTAATGACTGTATTATTACGTTGTCCAATTTTAACTTTCATATCCATTTATTGAGCAGACAAGTAAAAAAACTACCAAAATAGGTAGCTTTTTAGTGTGTTAACAAAGTTAACCTAATTTCAGACTGATTACAAGCGACTGTTTAGTGGGTAGTTTGAAATGAATTAAAATTTATCAAAAACAGTGTAAGGCATTTGTCGCTTATGTCTAGATTTATTAAACCATGATTCGATTTTTGCTTGAGAGTCACTATTAATTTCTTTACCTTCTAAATAATCATCGATTTCATCATATGTAACTCCAAGAGCGACTTCATCTGCTAATTGTGGGCGATCTTCTTCAAGGTCAGCTGTTGGAACTTTTTCATATAGCTTAGGTGGGCAATTTAATTCTTTTAGTAGCATCTTTCCTTGACGCTTATTTAGACGGAAAATCGGACAAAGGTCTGATCCACCATCGCCATATTTAGTGTAAAAGCCAGTAATAGCCTCAGCGGAATGGTCAGTGCCTAAAACAACACACCCATTCATAGCAGCAATGCTATATTGAGCTTTCATTCTTTCACGTGCTTTTTCATTACCTTTTGCAAAATCAGTAAGGTCAACGCCAATATCTTTTAATGTTTTAACACTAGCATCTACAGCAGCTTTAATATTCACTGTGTATGTCTTAGTTGGTTGGATAAACTTTAACGCTTCCTGGCAATCCTCTTCGTCCATTTGAACGCCATATGGTAATCGAATTGCGATAAATTGATAATTTTTTTCTGATTGCTCACTATTTAATTCATCTATTGCCATTTGTGCAAGTTTACCAGTTAAAGTTGAATCTTGGCCACCTGAAATACCTAATACAAAACCATTTAAAAATGAATGTTTTTTAAGATAGCTTTTTAGGAAATCAACACTTATTCTTACTTCCTCTTTAGGATCGATAACTGGCTTTACTTTCATTTCTTCGACGATTTCTATTTGTAAACTGTTCAATCTTCATTCTCCTTTTGATACAGATTGTATTTTTTAATATAAGCGTAGCAATCCTCAGGTAATAAATATCTTGGCTCGCCGCCTTTAGCAAACTCTTCTCGGATATATGTTGAACTAATTTCCATCGCTAATCCTTTATCAATTAGATGAAATCTTGAACCATTATCATTATTTCTTAATAAGGGAGAACGAGAGATGGTCTTTAGCATATCAATTCCATCACGGGCCATTACAATGAATTTATTTTCGGAAACTAATTGATCCCCGTATTTCCATTTTCCTTCTGCAATATCTTCTAGGAGATCAGCACCCATTATGAAATAAACTTCATCTTCACTATATTTCGCTTTAAAATGATTCATTGTATAGTAAGTGAATACTTCCCAAGCCTCTTTACTCATTTCATAATCGTCTGCAATAAACTTTGAGTTGTTTTGAATTGCCAATTTTAACATATTCCAACGATGTTCATCAGTATTATGTAAATGTTTATCCCTTCTTTTTGAAGAACATGGTAAAAAGATAACTTTGTCTAATTGACAACGATGAGCAATCGTACTTGCAGTCCATAAATGAACGTTTGTAATCGGATCAAACGAACTGCCATAAATCCCAATTTTAGCCATTTTTCATTTCCTCTGTTTTCTTTCTAGCTTCTGCTATTTTTTCCATTTTGTTATCCCAACATTTTTGACTTAAGTCTACAGGATATTCTTCAGGGTTTAATGCACGCTTGTATTCTTCCCAAAGTACACTTAAGTTGTTTTCAGCAAAATCCTGAATGTCTTTAATTGCAGGCACTTTGTAGACTAATTCACCTTTAGTAAAGATTTGGTGATGTAGTTCTCTAGCTTCAAAATTAGTTACAAACTTACTGATATATGGATGGACCGGATGGAATAACTTTATTTTTTCCTCAGATCCTGGATCTTCATCTTCAAGGGCAATATAATCAGCCTCAGCGTGATGGTTAACTGTATTAATAATTCGATACAATTTCTTAAGTCCAGGAGTTGTTACTTTTTCAGGGTTTTGAGAAATTTTTATTGTATCAATCATTTTCCCATTTTCATCTTCAATACTTACTAACTTATAAACAGCTCCTAGAGCCGGTTGATCATATGCTGTAATAAGCTTTGTTCCGATTCCCCAAGAATCAATTTTTGCTCCTTGTGATTTTAAATTTAAAATTGTATATTCATCTAAATCATTCGAAGCAACGATTTTTGTATTTACGAAACCAGCTTCATCGAGCATTTTTCTAGCTTCTTTCGATAAATAGGCTAAGTCACCACTATCTAGTCGGATTGCTGCAAAGTTAATTTTATCACCTAGTTCTTTTGCGACTTTAATTGCATTAGGCACTCCACTTTTTAGTGTATCGTATGTATCAACTAGGAATGTACAGTTGTAATGACGATCTGCATATTTTTTGAAAGCTATGTATTCATCTCTATATGCTTGCACTAGCGCATGAGCATGTGTACCTGAAACAGGAATGTTAAATAATTTACCAGCACGAACATTACTAGTCGCATGAAATCCACCAATATAAGCGGCTCTTGCTCCCCAAATGGCAGCATCAAATTCTTGAGCACGTCTTGTTCCAAATTCCATTAATGTATCATTACCAACGATATGTTTAATTCGTGAAGCTTTAGTAGCAATTAATGTTTGATAATTGACAATGTTTAATAAGGCAGTTTCAATTAATTGTGCCTCTAATAGCGGGGCCTCAATCCTTAAAATTGGCTCATTACCAAATACTAATTCACCTTCTTGAATTGCTCTAACTGAACCGGTGAATTTTACATTAGATAAAAATTGAATGAATTCATCTTTATATCCGAGTTCTTCTTTTAAATAGTCAAGATCTGAATTACTAAATTTAAAGTTCTGTAGAAAACTGATAATTTTTTCTAAACCCGCAAAGATTGCATATCCATTTCCAAATGGGAGTTTACGAAAATAAAGTTCAAAAATAGCGTTTTTATTGTGAATATTGTCTCCCCAATAGGTTTCCGCCATATTAATTTGATAAAGGTCTGTATGAAGTGCAAGGCTGTCATCTTGAAAGTTGTAATTCATCTTATTTCCGCCCCTAAAGTATTTTTGAAATGGCTTAATGCCCATTCATGCCCAGCTGCATTAAAACTTGCAACTGCCTGCTCGTGAACGACTATTTTATAACCCTTATTATAAGCATCGACTGCGGTATGTAATACACAAATATCCGTGCAAACTCCTATTAAATGAAGTTCATTAATGCCTCTTTCATTTAGTTTTATTTCAAGGTCTGTTCCTGCAAAAGCGGAGTAACGAGTTTTATCGAGCCATTGAATAGTTGAATTGTCTTTCGATGAATTGTATAAATCCATTAATCCACCATATAAATCTCTTCCTTTAGTATGTCTAATATTATGAGGTGGAAATAATTTTGCCTCGGGATGAAACGGATCATTCTCATCATGGACGTCTACTGCAAATACAACATAATCTCGATTTTCAATGAAACTTTTAGTTATTTGAAGAATCCTTTGTTCAATTTCCTGTGCCGGCTTGCCACAAGTTAATGAACCAGCATCTGCTACAAAGTCATTCGTATAATCAATAATAATGAGCGCTTTTTTATCCATTATTAATCACCCCAAGTGTAAGAATGTTAATTTTTTCACATAATATAAAAAATTAAATTAGTTTTTCATCTTCAATATTATTATAAGTTAATTCATATGAAAACCTAAATTTTGGAAATTTAATAGATCATTTTTTTATTATTAACTTTACAATTAAAAATTACTATTTTTCGTAGGGTATATCACCTTAGTAACGATTAGAGGAAATTAATGAAATGTACCGAACTAACTAATAGATTAATTAATAGTTAGAAGAGGTGACATGATGGAAGTAGTTCGCGCAAAATCAGAACATATTACAGAAGTAGCAAATTTATTTGATCAGTACAGAATGTTTTATAAACAAGAAAGTAATTTAAACGGGGCGATTGATTTTATAACAGAACGAATCAATAGCAAAGATTCTGTTATTTTTCTTGTGAAAGAAGAAAATCAATCTATGGGATTTACTCAGTTATATCCTTCATTTTCTTCCGTATCAATGAAAAAGTTATGGATATTAAATGACTTATATGTAACTGAAACGGCAAGGCAAAAAGGGGTAGCTCAATTGTTGTTAAATGCAGCAAAGAAATTTGCAATCGAATCGAAAGCAAAAGCATTAGATTTACAAACTGCGATTGATAATAAATCGGCACAAGCATTGTATGAAAAAAATGGCTATTTAGTTGATAAAGAATTTCTTTCGTATTCATTAAATTTAGAAAATCTAAAGTGATCGTCAAATCATTGTAGCTAATAAAATTAATCAAAATCTAGAACTATTATCAAACGTTTTGAAATAGTTTAATAAAGTTAGACCTTAAAATAAACTAACTTGAAGGAGAACATGATGCTTACTGTTAAAGGCTCATTTAATGAAGCAAAAATATTTACAGATAATGTGGAACAAGGAGCAATTGGGCAAATTATTGAACTATGTAATCAAGAGTTCGTGAAAAGCTCTAAAATTAGAATTATGCCTGATACACATGCAGGTAAGGGATGTACAATTGGAACGACAATGACGATTCAAGATAAAATTGTTCCAAATCTTGTTGGGGTTAACTAAAACGGCTCCAACGTTAAAAAACTCGCTCAATTGCTGGAAACCCTAACGTAAAATATAGTCGAGGGCAATCAGCAGCCAGAGGCTATGGTGACATAGTCAAATGGTTCAGAGACTTGCACGTTGTTAGCAGACGATTGTGCAGAATTATTCTACTGCCTAATGTCGGATAGAATAATTAACACGGCGGGCCTACATAAGGAGCTGCATACTCCGATGATTGTAGAGAAGGTATAGTCCACTCTCTAAGAAATTAGAGGTTAAAGTACGATATAGGTTGCGGAATGGAAACAATAAGAGTTTCACAAAAAGAAATCGATTTTCAAAAATTAGATGCAGTCATTCGTAAACATGTTCCATCAGGGTTTTCAATTCGAAATAATAAACATGAGTTTGTGAAGAAAATTGATTTTTCAAAGCTGCACTGCTTTAAAGAATTAAATGAAACTAGAACAAAGCTAAGCTTAGGTTCACTTGGTGGCGGAAATCATTTTATTGAGTGCAATGCTGACGAAGACGGAAATATTTATTTTGTTATTCACTCTGGAAGCCGAAATTTAGGTAAAGTTGTAGCGGAATTTTATCAGAAAAAGGCGTACGAATTATTAAAGAGCCAGTCAGAAAATCGTTCAAAAGTCATTCAGCAATTAAGGGATGAAGGCCGTGAAAAAGAAATTGAGACTGTTCTAAAAAGCCTTCCGTCGCAATATATTCCAAAGGATTTAGCTTATTTAGAAGGAGTTTGGTTTGATCGATATATGCATGATATGGCAATTGCCCAAGAATATGCTTTATGGAACCGGAAGGCAATGATGGATGAAATCGTAAAGAATATGGATTTAACAGTTGTTGAACAATTTACGACTGTCCATAATTATATTGATATCGAAAATATGATTCTTCGTAAAGGAGCGATTTCCGCTCAAAAAGGTGAGAAAGTATTGATTCCGATCAACATGCGAGATGGAAGTTTAATTGCAATCGGCAAAGGTAACCCAGATTGGAACTATTCGGCTCCTCATGGTGCAGGTCGAATACTTAGTCGTTCAAAAGCAAAGGCAACTCTTTCACTTGATGAGTTTAAAGAAACAATGAAGGATGTTTGGAGTACTTCAGTTTTAGAGAGTACACTTGACGAAAGTCCAATGGCTTATAAGGAAATGAAAGAAATCATTGAAAATACTAAGGATGCAATCGAAGTTATTAAAGTCATTAAACCACTTTATAATTTCAAAGCAAATTAAATCTATTTATATTACAAAACAAAGCCACCTTTAGGGTGGTTTTAAGATTGTTGAAAAATAAAATGGTCAAACGTATATTAAATGAACCTTATTGATTAAATAATTTTTTGATGATTTATTATTGATTTTAAATTAAATATGTTTGAGCAGTTTTTTAATATCAGCAAACTTTAGTAATTGTTTTATTCTGTGAAGTTTAAATTATATAAGAGCTAATTTTTTGAAAAACAAGTTCAAATGATTATTATAATAAGTTATGTTCAATCTTAATTGAAATACAAACTGATTAACAAGCTTTTATGCTACTCTAAGTAAAGGATATTAAATTAGGTTTTTAGTGTAAACTTTTTTTGATGAATAAGTTGATTGGAATGGAGGGATGCTCGACTCCTATGGGATAAGCGGGAAGGCTCTCGCCCCATGGAAAGCGAGCATCCTGTAATGGAAATCAACATCACTATACACCTTTTACGAAAATTTGGTGAATAATTAACAAGATTGTTTTTCAAAAGCGTTAAAGCCACCTATACGGTGGCTTTAATTTAAATTAATTTTCTATAATTTCATACGTATCAAACTCTTGAATTGTCTTTTTATTCTCATCAATTCTTTCAGTAAAGTTCCCTTTTGTATAATAATTAATTACATTTCTCCAAAAAGCCTTGGCAGGTTCATTTTTTTCAATTTGTGAGATACTCCATTTTCCAGGAAACAGATTGAAAAGTTCAATTACAACTTTCTTACCAAAACCATGCCCTTTATATTTTTCAATAATAAAAAACTCTTCTATACAATTTGAAGTTGATTCTAATGACGCCTCAATTATAGCGAATCCGATTAATTCTTCTTTATACAACACAAAAAAAGCGTGATAATCTAGATCCTGCCAGCATTTTTCCAAATTAAACTTATGGTAAGAGCCGTTTTCCCCTAGCTTAATTTCAGGAAGATATTTAGTAAATTCATAAATATAAAATTGCATTAAATTCTGTAATTTTGATTCCTCTTCTTTTTTTACTTTAACAATCTTTATCAAAGATTTCCCCTCCAATGTCTAGTTTCAATATATATAAATAGTTGACTAATTATAGTAAAATCCCTTTATTTTTAGCATGAAATATAAAAGGAAATAGTTTACAAGTGTTGAATAACAAGTAAGGAGTAAAAAAGGAGGACTTAGCTATGTCGTTTAGGTGTATGCTCTTTTCCTGAATAAAATAAATATCTAATAAGGAAGTTATATCATGAGTAAAAAGGTTATTACATATGTGCTAATTTTTGTAGCATTAGTGAGCATAGTTACTTACATATCAATAAATTTTAATTCAAAAGAAAAAGCAGTTAGTTTCGCTATTCATAAGGATTTACCAGAATTAAAAAAAGTGGATTATAAATTGGTTAAGATCCCGAATAGTTCATACATTCTTTGTATTACTGATATACCGCATAGTATATATATATTTAAAACATCATCGTTTTTAAATATGAATTTTGCTTCTATTTCAGGTGCAGAGCATTTGTATGCCGGAGATGGAAAGGGAATGCATTTTTTAAATGATCAACTAATTTATGGATTTGATAAGGATCGCCCAAAAGGAAAAGCAATCTATGTAGATGGTGAAAAAATGAGAACGGTGTATCTGAACAAGTACTTTAAAACAAGTAAATATAAGATGAATTATAAAGATTTAGTGTTCTATTATCCTAATAAGCCGATGAAGACAACTAAAAATAGTTTAGGGTATACAGAAGTTACATATCATTAGACGTTTCAGACTGCCCTCTAAAGCCTCGCTTTCTTCGTTACTGCGCCTATTTGCGGTGCTCATTACCGTATAGGGTCCTTAGCAGGCTTCAAGACAAGCGCTTGCAATCAGGCTGAAAATCAATTTTTAAAACTTTTCTACACACTGAGCAATACTTTTAAAGAGAGTATTGCTTTTTCAATGTATGACATTTCTAAAAGATTAATAAAAGGGATGAGAACATGTTCGATCAATCTAATTATGAATGCCGTGTAGAGTGGGGAAAAAGGGGAGCTAGGGAAGCAGCGGAACGCGGGGATATTACGATTATTGTTGATGTTCTTAGTTTTTCATCGACCGTTGTTTCAGCAGTATTTCAAAACGCAATCGTTTATCCATATCCACCAAATTTAGATGGGAAAGCTTATGCTAAAAAGATTGGAGCGGAGTATATTTTAGGAAGAAATGAAGCGGCAGATTTAGGGAAGGCAACACTTTCGCCGGTCTCATTTAATGAACGTCATGCCAATAATAAATTTGTTTTAAGTTCTCTAAATGGGGCATTTTGTTCATGGATCGCTTCAAAGGTGCCAGCGTTATTGATTGGTTCTTTACTTAATGCGTCTTCGGCTGCAAGTTTGGCTAATCGTCTAAAAAAAGAAAAAAATGTTAATATAACAGTCATTCCGTGCGGTGAGGTTTGGAATGATTTACAGGAAAATGAGGATGCACTGCGACCTTCTATTGAAGATTATCTAGGAGCAGGAGCAATTTTAGCAGAGTTAGATGGAACAAAATCACCAGAAGCGGAAGTTTGTATTGGTGCGTTTCTTCACTCGAAACATAAAATTAAAGAATTGATTTGGGAATGTGGAAGTGGAAGAGAGCTGAGAATGAAGGGATTTGAAGATGATGTTACGCACTGTAGCCAATTAAACCATTTTAAAGTAGTACCAGTATTACGAAATGATTGCTTCGTTAATGGTCTTGAAATCGAAAAAGGATGAAACTAAATTCATCCTTATCCATTTATTGCTCAAAAATAGCGTATGAACTAACATTTTTTAATAAAATTTTAGGTTTACTACCATCCAAATTGGCGATCCATACATTACCGACAACATCTAATTCGCCTTTTCTAGTCCACGTTATTTTATTGGTAGACTTAGAGTAGACTGGGGTATAATCTCCCTTTCCAGTTGGTGGATTAGTTATTTTTAATTGTTTATGAGTAGAAAGATTAATCACATTTAATGAGGGTTTTGGTCGTTTCTTTTCATCATTTGACCACTCACTTTCTTTTACTCTTGAAACAACAATCGATGTATCATCACACCATGTAAATCCTAATTCAGCATAATGTGGCGGTGTTAAATTTGTTGATGTAAATGCTGGCATTTCAGTAATATTCATCTTTTTATTTTTGTATCCGAAAACTAATCTGCCACCACCAGCAATATATCCTAATATATTTTTAGTTTGAGCCCATTTTGGATTATCTAAATGTAAAATAATTTCATCTTGAACTTCAAAAACCTTTCCATCTGAAGAAATGATACAAAGCATGTCGCTATCCATAGACCAAGATGCTGTTGGGTTAACTATAAAAGAAATCCATTTTTGATCGGGCGAAAATTGAAATGTTGACGCATTTATGGACGGAATGGAAGTATTGCCTTTTGTTAAGGTTTTAGGAACAACAAAAAATTGTTTTACAGTACTTGTTACGCTAGTAATATTTTTTAAATCTTTTGGTAATGTGATTTTATATAAAACTGGATTTGTCCACCCGTCCGGATTTAGTGCTGCGGCTGATGAAGCTATAAAGCCTTTACCGTTTGGAATCCAATTATAATCATCCACACCTAGTGCAATATTGTAAAAATTTTTAAAATCAGAAACGTTCAACACACCACTATCTAGAAATGCAAAAATATTTTTAGTAGGGGACCATTTTGGATTCTCACCATCGGAAATGACTCTTTGTTCTTTTTTTGTTTTCATATTATAAATCCATATTTCTGAGCGAGTAGGATATGATGCTGTAGGACCAGTAGGTATTTCTTTTTGGTACATTAAATAATTTCCATCAAATGACCACTCGGGTTGATTCGTATAAACCCCTTTTGCTTTTGTTATTTTTTCCTCTTTATTATTTATTTTTATCCAAACAAATCCATCGCGAATAAATGCAATTTTTAGTGGGTTAGCAGTAGTTTCCGCGTAACTATAGTTCGGAAAAATTAAACAAACAACCATCAAGAAAATGAGTAGTAATTTGCGATTCATAAATTCACCCCGTTTACTAATTTTGAGTTATTTTTCCCAAGAAATTATATAAATATCAAAAGGGCGATATTGTTAGATCAATCATTTTCAGGCCGGATAAAACATTAAATGATCGAATAGATAAGTTATATAAAGTAACTAAAAGAGGTGGCTTTTCATGGAGAAATGGATTGGGGCAGCTGGTATTTGTATTAATAGTAAAGGGCAGATTTTAATGGTTCTTCAAGGCAAACCTGATGAAAAAAAACTTTGGGCAGTTCCATCAGGTGGTTTAGAAAAAAAATGAATCGATTGATGAGTGCTGTAAAAGAGAGATACTCGAAGAAACAGGATATGAAGTCGAAATAATTAAGCAATTATTTATAAAAGAAGGGATCTCGTATGGTTTTCAAGTAGAAGTATATTATTTTGAGGTTAGAATTATTGGTGGCTATGCTAAAATCCAAGACCCTGATCAATTAATATATGAAATTGCTTGGAAATCAGCAGATGAAATTCTTAAATTAGAGCTTAGTTTTCCGGAGGATCGAAACTTATTAATCGACTTAATTAATAAAAAAGTTAACAAGAAATAAAAAAAGCCGTTTGATAAAAAATCAAACGGCATGTTTTTGATTAAATTAATATTCTTCTACAGTTGCGATATACGGTAGATTTCGAAATTGCTGTGCATAATCAATTCCATAGCCAACGATAAACTCATCTGGAATGACAAAACCTACATAATCAACTGGTAGATCGATTTTTCTTCTTTCAGGTTTATCTAATAAAGTACAAATCTTAATCGATTTTGGCTTATGCATTTGAAGATGGTCACGTAAAAAGTGCAATGTTAGACCACTATCAATGATATCTTCAATTACCACCACGTTTTTATCTGTGATATTCTCATCTAAATCTTTTAACAATCTTACTTTTCCAGTTGATTCAGTTTGATTACTATAGCTGGAAACAGAAATAAAGTCTACATTAATATTACTTTTCATTTCACGTACTAGATCAGCTGCAAATACAAATGATCCTTTTAAAACAACTACAAGGATTAGTGGTTCGTTATTAAAGTCATGTTCAATTTGTTTGGCAAGTGCTTTTACTCTATTTTTTAAATCAGTTTCAGAAATTAAAGTGTCTTTAATTCTATAAGCCATGTAAATTACCCTCTTTACTAATTATTAACTATTTTTTTACTTCGTTAGATGAGCATTCATCATTATCTCCATTTTAACAATATTTACTAATTAGTAGTATTGAAAAGTTAGATTAATGAACATTCATCAATTTGGTAATAATAACCACATAATATAAATGGAGGTATTCAAAGATGAATGAAAAGATTGATTATAATGGCTTGCCGAAGCACTCAAAGCCAATATGGAGAAGTGGACTAAATATTCCTACTTTTAATCCGTTTAACGATGACGAAGAGTTTGATGCCGTAATTGTTGGTGCCGGAATTACAGGAATTTCAACCGCATATTTTTTAACACAAGCGGGTATGAAGGTGGCTTTACTTGAAGCGAATAAAATAATTAATGGCACAACCGGCCACACGACTGCAAAAATAACGGCGCAGCATGATTTAATTTACGATGAGTTAATTCAACATTTTGGATTAGAAAAGACAAAAATCTTTTATCATTCTACTAAAAATGCAATGGATTTTATTAAAAAATATACGAATGATAACCAAATAGAATGTAATTATGAGACCCAAGATGCAACAATTTATACGACTTCAGATGATTATGTAAGAAATCTAGAAAATGAATTGAAAGCCTATGAAAAGTTAGGAATCGACTCATTTGGAGCAGTAAAAACATTATTACCTATTGATACAAAATATTCGATTACAATAAGGGATCAAGCTCAGTTTCACCCACTAAAATACTTGATTCATTTATTAAAAGCTTCAATTGAAAACGGATTAAAGGTTTATGAAGAAACTGTAGTTATTGACGTTGAAACAGGTAACAGTCCAGTCGTAGTCACTCAAAGTGGAAGAAAAATTAAATGTAAGCATGTTGTTAGTGCATCCCATTTTCCTTTTTACGATGGTAATCAAATGTTTTTTACGAAATTACATGCTGATCGTTCATATGCCTTAGCTGCAAAAGTAAAAACAGCATATCCAGGAGGCATGTACATAAGTGCGGAAAATCCAAAAAGATCTCTAAGATCATTTAAATATAATAATGAAGAACTAGTACTAATTGGTGGAGAAAGTCATAAAACTGGTGTAGAAACTCGTACTATGAGTTTTTATGAAAATTTAAAACTTTTTGGGGAAGAAACCTTTGGAATTGAAGATGTATTATTCAGATGGTCTACCCAAGATTTAATCACTTTAGATAAAATGCCTTATATTGGTAGACTATCATCAAAACATCAAAACATTTACGTAGCCACTGGTTTCCGTAAATGGGGTATGACTAGTGGAACAGTCTCTGCCCAGTTAATTAGTAATTTAATTTTAGAAAAAGAAGCAGTTGATGTTGATGTATTCTCTCCTTCGAGATTTCAAGCAGATCCTAGTATCAAGCATTTCTTAATGCAAAACATAGATGTAGCTAAACATTTAATTGAAGGGAAATTAGAGCCTGTTTCTAGAAAAATAGAAGAGTTGTACAATGATGAGGGCTCAGTTGTAACACTAGATGGGAAAAGAGTTGGAGCATATAAAGATGTAAATGGTAAAGTTCATTGTGTAGATACAACTTGTACTCATTTAGGTTGTGAGGTCGAGTGGAATAATGGTGAAAAATCATGGGATTGTCCTTGCCATGGCTCAAGATTTTCAATTTATGGTGAAGTATTAGAAGGGCCAGCCGATCAACCTTTAAAACAAGTTTTTGTTCAATAACTTAAAATCGAAGGGGGCCGTAATTATGATGACGAAATCAGCAGCTCTTGAATTAGCTGAATATGGCATACGAGTTGTTGCGGTTGCACCTGGCGCAGTTGATACACCAATCATCCAAGGATATAAAGACAAAGGAATTATTGATATGATGAAAGCAAAAGTAATGGGGAATAAATTAACTCAACCAGAGCAAATTGCTGGCACAGTTTACTTACTTTCTTTAGAAGAAGCAAGTGCAATTAACGGTAGTGTAGTAATGGCAGACGAAGGGTATGCATCATTTAAATAAATAAAATTAAGGCTGTCTAATCATAATTAGGCAGCCACAGTCTGTAGACAAAGTACATTAAACTTGATTTTCAGACTGATTGCAAACGCTTGTCTTTCGAGGCGCGAAGCTTGGTGAGGAGCGGAGTTACCTTTGACGGTAATGAGCACCGCTCAACAGGCGAAGCAAAGAAGAAAGCGAGCGTTTGTCAACAGTTTGAATCATATTCCATCACATAACAATCTCTATATTCGCCTTCATGTAACTCATGTTTCGGAAGTAATCGAATTTTTTTAAATCCACATTTTTCATAGCATTTAATCGCACGTACATTCCATGTTTGTGGATCTACTACTACTTTTTTTGCGTTTTGATTATTTACTAAGAAATTCACCATTGATGAGACAAGTAAACTTCCAATCCCACGATTCCAGTAATCAATTTCACCAATAAATTGATCCATTCCGCAAATAACTTCACTTGTATTATCATATCCATATTCAATTTTTGATTCATCGTCTAATTTATAAAATTGTATATAGCCTATCTCAATATTTTCATAAACTACGATACACATAAGAATAGAGGGATCTTTAGTAAAAAAAATACTTTTAACTTTTTCAGAGTTGAACGGATTATCTCGACCTTCATAATATTGAAGGACTTTAGGATTCGAAAGCCATTTTGCTAGAAGGGGAACATCACTTTCTTCTAATTGACGAATAGTAAGCTTATTTTTTTGTAAGATCACGTACAAACCTCCTTACATTTTGAATTAAAGTTAATTAAATCATAGCATCTTGGAGATGTTCTCGAGGAGATTAAAATTCAGAATTTTTTAAAACTAAAGAGCATAGTGCTAAAATATAAAGGACTTACAAAATTGCTTTAATCTGATGAGAGGGGAAAAAGCGATGATTAAAAGTATATATGAAACTCATTTGGAAGTGAGAAATTTAGAAGAATCCATTATATTTTACGAAAAACTAGGTATTAAGCTTGCTCATAAAATTGAAGAAAGAAGAGTAGCTTTCTTTTTTATTGGTGAGGACAAACAAATGCTCGGACTTTGGGAGGTAGAGATAGGTAAGGAATTTCACAAGGGCCACTTCGCTTTTGGCGTAAGTCTTCATGAACTAGAGAATAGTGTTGAATGGCTTAAAGCGAGAGGGATAAAACCAACTGAAAACTTTTTTGGATTAAATCCAATTGAACCTGTAGTACATACTTGGATGCCAGCAGCAAGTGTTTATTTCCAAGATCCTGATGGAAATAGTTTAGAGTTTATTTCGCTACTTGATGGAGAAGCAATAAAAACAAATGAGGTTTTGTATTTAAGTGAATGGAAAGAAAAATATTCAAAATAACTCGTTGATATTAGATTGAAAAAATGTTGCTAAATCATTTTAAATAAGGTGATAAAAAAATTTTAAAATCCACCTAAATAGGTGGTTTTTTATTTTTGCAATAGGTATTTAAACATAATTTGTCGAATATAGTTATTTCGAAAGCAAAATAATATTTTATCAAATTTTAAGGTCAAAGCTTCTATTTCATTCAGTAAATTAACTTTAAAATGAAAAGAGGTGGAAATTTGAGAAAGATTCGAGTTAAACCAAGTAAAGGGCAGTCATTTTTTGGTTTAATGATTGGTATTATTTTTATTGTCCTCGGTTTTACAATTGTAATACCAAAAGCTGGTTTGTTCGGATTGTTATGGATCGGAATTGCGCTAATGATTACGATAATCAATGGATACAACGTTTTTGGTGATCGTGGTATATCCAATTATGGAGTAAATGTTGAAAAGTATTTTACAAGAGAGAAAGAGGACTTTGAAGTGAAACTTCGTAAATTAAATAAATTAAAAAATGACGGAGTAATCACAGAAGTTGAGTTTCAGAAACAAAAGGAAAAAATTTTTAACCGAGATATGTAGATAAAATAAAAAGCGGTTGATCATCTGAAAGAAGGAAAAGAAATGGTAATAAAATTACTACTAGAAGTTATGCTACCTCTATTTTTTTATGTTTTATTAGGTTATTTATTTAATCGCCTTTTTAAACTTCACTTACGTACTTTAACAACCCTCTTAGTTTATTTATTTCTTCCAGTTGCAGTATTTATGAAAATATATGAAAGTCCTCTATCTGGTAAAGTTGCAGGTGTTGTTTTATTTTACTTGGTTATTCAATTTGTCTTCATGTCTCTAATTTCAACATTAATATGTAGATGGAGAGGAATTGAAAAATCTATGCAAGGTACATTTGCTAATAGCATCGCATTAAATAATTCAGGAAATCTTGGATTGCCAGTAAATGCGTTAGTTTTTAAAAATGATCCTTTTGCATTGAGTATTGGAGTTTTAATCGTTTTATTTCAAAATATAATGACATTTACTGTTGGGGTATATAATGCAGAGGCTTCAGTTCAAATGAAAGAAGCAATTATGAAAATGTTAAAGCTACCAATCATATATAGTGTATTACTTGGCTTTATCCTTCAAATATCTCATGTGAAATTAAATCATGAATTGGTTACCATTTTAAATCCTATTACTGAATCATTCGCCCCATTTGCGTTAATTACACTTGGAGCTCAATTAGCTGAATCGGGGAAAGAAATTAGCTGGAACAATTTAGCGATTAGTAACTTCTTAAGATTGATTGGTGGTCCGATCATTGCATTTGCCCTTATAAAAATTTTCGGTTTTGAAGGTGTGGTTGCAAAAGCCCTTTTTATAGGTAGTGCCTTCCCAAGTTCAAGAAATAGTGCATTACTATCATTCAAAGGTCCGCATGCAAGTTTTGCAGCACAAACTGTCATTACCTCAACTATATTAAGCAGTCTAACTTTACCAATAGTAATACAACTTGCTAGTACGTTCTTTTAATGTGTTAAAAAATTCATTCCTATTCTTAGAAGTCCACCTCGGTAAAAATGCATTTCATCTTTTGCTAAAAATAAATAATTTGATTCAGAACAATATTTAATCTGCAGCAATAAATTAATTTAGGGGTGATTAATAGAATGAAAAGACTTTTATTTATTGGACTTATAATTTTAAGCATATTCTGTTTAACAAGTTGTCAGTCAAGTGACTACGGTAATGGCAAAAAAGATGATCATTCATCACAAGTTGATAAAGGAAATACACCAGATAAGGGAACTAATAATCCACCTAAAAAGGATGAAACTAAGCCACCAGTTAAAGTATTTACACCAGTTGAAAACGATGCATTTAAAGTCACTTCAGTCGTAAATGACTCAACAGGTAAAAATGTGTTAATTGTTGAAGGGAAAGCTAGTGTTTTTGAAGCAACATTTCTTTATCGAATAGAAGATGGTCATAATGTATTAGCGGAAGGTCATACAATGGCTGATATGGGTGCTCCAGAATGGGGGAACTTTAAATTAGTAATTAATTATAATCAACCAACTAGTCCAAATGGGGTACTTACTTTATATGTAGCAAGTGCAAAAGACGGCCAACCAGAACATATAATAAATATTCCGATTCAGTTTCCTAATTATAAATAAGGAAGGAAGATTAGGAAAATTGATTTTAAAATCAATGATGATCACTGTAGTGTGACTTCCTTCATTGACAAATTATTTTTTTAGTATGAAAATGACTTTAGCAAATGCTAAAGTTTTTTTGATATTTAAAGAAATTAACTTTAAAAAATTACATAAATTAAGTGGTAATAAAAAAGATTTTACCTAATCTTATGGCAAGCTTTAAATATATTCTTAAATAAATTTTAATCGTTTTTAAGTGAATTTATTAGAAAATGTACACAATAGGTAGTAATATCAAGGTTATTAAGTTAAAGTATTAAAAATTTCTAATAAAACTCTAATTGAATTTTAAAATATTCGTAAAGCCATTTTCATCTTAAACAGATATCCTTATACAATACAAATAATATTTTTATAGATGTTATTATAAAAAAAATGAGGGATAAAATATATGAAAAAAATATTAATTATAGAAGATGAGAAAGAATTAGCAAATTTTATACGATTAGAATTAGAGTATGAAGGAAATGAAGTTCATATTTCAAATGATGGTAGAGACGGTTTAAACCAAGCGATCGACCAAGAATTTGACTTAATCTTGCTTGATTTAATGCTTCCTAATTTAAGTGGTATTGAAGTTTGTAGACGAATTAGAGCGCATAAAGACACACCAATTATTATGATTACAGCTAGAGATAGTGTTTTTGATCGAATTTCTGGTTTAGATAGTGGTGCAGATGATTATATTTCAAAACCATTTGTTATTGAGGAACTTTTAGCTCATATGCGAGCAATCTTTAGACGTATCGATCGTTCAACAAATTTACATTGCTTAAAGTTCAAAGATTTATCTCTAGATTCTGCAGCTCGAGTTGTTAAAAAAGATGAAGCAATCATCGATTTAACTAAAAAAGAATTCGATTTATTGTATCTACTAATGAGCAATGTAAATCGTGTATTAACTAGAGAAATTTTATTAGAAACAGTATGGGGCTATGGATCTACAATTGAAACAAACGTAGTGGATGTTTATATTAGCTACTTAAGAACAAAACTAGATGATAAAAATAATACCTATATTCACACTGTAAGGGGTACTGGGTATGTAATGAGGATGTAGAGGTGGATCTTACCTTGTTAAATAAGCTTTCGATTAGATGGAAAATAACAATTACAATCGCTGTGCTTATGTTTGTCATATTTACATTATGTAATCTTATTCAAAGTGCTTTGATTCAAATGTCAGTCATGAATCAGCAGCAACATCGTATTGAAAAGAGATTATATGATACGTCAGCTTATTTAGATGAAGAATATAAAACGAAACGACCTAATGCAGCGTCTTTTGCAGAAAACAAATCATATTTTGAAAAAATTATACAAAATAATGAGATGATTCGATTAATCGATAAAGATGGAAAAGAAATATTTACAGTTTCAAGAACAATGCCTAAAATTCATATTAATAAAAACGACTTCGGTAAAATCCAAAAATATAGGCTACACAATCAAGAAATTTTAATTAATAGTAAAGTGTTACATTATAAGAATTTTGACGGTGTATTAGAAGTTGCAATGAATGTAGAAATCTTTTCGAAATTAATTAAAGAATCTTTCATGATTCTCATTCTGGGAACAACCATTTCGTTAATTTTAAGTATTTTAAGCGGTTATTTCTTATCTAAAAAAATATTAAATCCTATTAAAAATTTAAATCAAACAATGATTAAAATAAAAAATAATCAATTAAAAGAGCGAGTTTTTGTAGGAGAAACAAAAGATGAGCTATCTGAACTCGGTCTACTCTTTAACAAAATGATGGATGAGTTAGAGGCTTCGATTACAAGACAAAAGCGATTTGTTGAAGATGCTTCTCATGAATTAAGAACACCATTAGCAATCATTCATGGTCACTTATCACTAGTTAATCGCTGGGGGAAAAAAGACGAAACTGTTTTAGAAAACTCGTTAAATACATGTATTAATGAAACAAACAGAATGATTATTTTAACGAATGAGCTTTTACAGTTAACGAAGCTAGAGAAAAATAGTGAAAAGATCGAACAGTATGCTCCAACAAATATTAATGAAGTATTAAATGAGATCATAAACAATTATCAGCTGTTACATGAAGATTTGGAAACTCACTTCCACACTCCTAATCAAATTGTCGATAAAGCAAATATTGCAAGAGAACATTTAATGCAAATATTAATTATTTTATTTGATAATGCAGTTAAATACAGTAAAGAACACACTATTATCGATATAACTACAGCTCAAGTTGCAAACAAGATCGAAATCAAAGTGAAAGACAACGGAATCGGTATTAAAGAAGAAGATATCAATCATATATTTGACCGATTTTATCGAGCTGATAAAGCGAGAAGTCGAGCTAATGGCGGTAATGGTTTAGGCTTATCAATAGCAAAAGACCTAATTGAAAACTATGGTGGAAATTTACAAATTACAAGTGAAAATGGAGAAGGCACAACTGCTGTTATCACATTAAATACAATTTAGATAAGACGGTGTATCTAAATTCTCCATTAAGAAGTAAAAACACAAGATCTGTTACAGGATCTTGTGTTTTTTTTGTATTTAGTAATATATTGTAACTATATTAATCATAAATAAAGCATTCCCTATTCTCATCATCTCGGTGTAAATCTCATCAATTTAATAGTTTAGTGTCGTATTTTATGATAAAGTTGAATAAAAAGAAAATTCTTATAATTCGGAGGGAACAAAGATGAGCTTTGTTAGTATTGCTATTAATAATGCAATTATGATTGAAAGTCTACGTAGTGCTGGTGTAGAGAACATTCAGTTAATAAATGCTGTGAAAGAAGAGAATTTCGAGTTTTTAAATCAATATGGTAATGGTTTTCCTGACTGGGAAACATTAATAAAACTGTACAAAAACGATGAAGAGAATTTTAATAAAATTATTAATGATGGCTATCAAATCAAATTTTTAACAAAAGGCTCATTAATGACTTTATTAAGATATAAATTTGGCATTGAAGTTGAAAAAGATTATGAAGATATGGGAACTGCAATTCAAGGAATTTATTTATCTGAAGAAGCAATTAATCTAATTAAATATACTCTTGCAGCAAATTGGAGTTTAAGTACATATGTTGATGAAAAAGATGGGCTGAAAAAAGTACGTATTGAATTAGTAAAAGGTAGTGAAGCTGTAACAAAGTAAGTTATATGGATTAATTTAGAAGAGGGACAATTTATAGAAATTGTTCCTTTTTTTACTAACTATAAAAGGGAAATCAACTAACGGAAACAAAAATCAAAAACGAATAAGGAGTAAAGCAATGGGAGTAAAAAAACTATTTTGGGAAGATCCTTATCTTACAAAAGCCACTGCAATTGTTACGGAAGTAGATGGCAGGAATGTTACTTTAAACGAAACCATTATTTATGCTTTTTCGGGAGGGCAACAATCAGACTCTGGGCGAATTGGTAATTATGAGGTGATTGAAGCTAAGAAGGACGGATTAGATATTATCTACACTTTACCAGAAAATCATGACCTTCAAAAAGGACAAGAAGTATTAATTGAAATCGATTGGGAGAAACGTTATCGAATTATGAAGCTACATTTTGCTGCAGAAATCATCTTGGAGCTAATGTATCAAAACTATAATAATCCTGAAAAAATTGGTGCAAATATTACTAGTGATAAAGCTAGAATTGATTTTTATTGGGATGGAAAAATCTCTGAAACATTTCCACTTTTAGAGACAAAAGCAAAGGAACTTATAGATGCAGATTTGGAAATAAATAGTGAGTTTGATGACCCGAAAAATCAAAGAAGATATTGGGAAATCAAAGGTTTTGGTAAAGTTTCGTGCGGTGGGACACATATTAAGCGAACAGGGGAAATTAAAGGAATAAAGCTAAAACGAAACAATATAGGTGGAGGGAAGGAACGGATCGAAATTTATTTGATTATCTAAATAGAATATTTGAAATCTAAAAGACGAACCTAAAGGCTAGTGTGAAAACTGTTAGGATCGTTTTTTTTTTTGTAATTTTTTATAAAATCCAGAACTTTAATAAATTAGCACAATTATTTGGTGGAAATTTGTCGAAAATAACTCGAAAACGACGGAAACCTTGAAAAATATAGATAAAAATGTCCCAATTGACCAAATATTAGAAAAATTTATAATTAAATTTAATGAGTCAGAGTAAGGTAAATCAATATTTTGGTATGCCATTACTTAGTAAATGTAGTTTTAGTAAGGACGAGAACAATCGTTATTCATTTGAAAAGAGGGATTAGGTGGAAAAATTAAAAATTGAAAAGTTTAGTAGAGTGTTAAAAGGCTCTGCAGCAGCAGCCATATTTTTGGGAATGTTATTACCAACAAGTCAAAAAGACTATGTATCTGCAACAGCTATACATGGCAAATCATCTGAACAAATATTAGCCTCGTTGACCCAAGAACAAAGGGATGCTTTAACGAAGCTAAAATCGATTGAGAGCTATGGATTACAAGGATTTGATAAAAATGACTTAAAGAGTAGTTCTGATATATCTGTTATTGTCGAATTCAAATCCAAGCCTGAAAAGGTTGCTATTCTTGAATCTGCATTAGAAGGGAAATCTTTAACTTCCTCTGAGGCGAAGAGTAGGGTTAAACATGATCATACTGCCTTTGAAGAAGATTTAATGAAAATCTTACCAACTTCTAAGGAGAAAAGCGGCGGGGATCAATATAAAATTACTCGTTCATTTGATACTGTTTACAATGGGGTTTCTATGAAACTACCAGCGAATGAAGTTGAAAAACTATTAAAATCTGATTCAGTTCAGGCCGTATATAAGAGTGTTGAATTTTCAATTGATCCACCAGAAGAAACGAATTCTAATGAGGAACAAGAATCTACTAAAAGAATTGAGAGCATTCCATTTTTAGAGGTAGATAAGTTGCATGAAGAAGGTATTACAGGGAAAGGTGTTAAAGTCGGGGTAATTGATACAGGAGTCGATTATCATCATCCAGATTTGAAAGATGCATTTAAAGGCGGATATGATTTAGTAGATAATGATCCAGATCCGATGGAAACTACATATGACGATTGGAAAAAATCAGGCCGCCCTGAGACTGATCAAAATCTTTCAACTTACTATACGAATCATGGTACGCATGTTTCAGGAACGATTGCGGGTAGAGCAAAAAACACTGGCGGTGTAGCAGTTAAAGGAATTGCACCTGATGCAGACTTATACGTTTATCGTGTATTAGGACCATATGGATCTGGGCAATTAGAAGATATTTTAGCTGGTATTGAAAAAGCAGTTGAAGATGGAATGGATGTTATTAATTTATCTCTTGGAGCAAACATTAATGATCCAATGTATCCAACAAGCACAGCGGTAAATAATGCTGTGCTGAATGGTGTAACGGCATCAGTTTCAGCGGGAAATAGTGGGCCGAACTCTTATACTCTAGGTTCTCCGGGAGCGGCTGCACTTGCATTAACGGTAGGGGCAAGTAGTGCACCTATTCCAGTAACTAAATATACAGGTATTCTTAACGGATTAGAAACAGCTTATCAATTAAGTACACTATATAATGACTTTGTTTCAGATTTAAAGGTATTTAATAATGAAACTTTTGATGTAGTTGATTTAGGGGTTGGAAATGACTCTGATTATTTAAATAAAGATGTAACTGGAAAAGTAGTATTTGTAAGTACAGGTGTAATTGGCACACAGTCTAAAACTGTATATGCAAAAAATCACGGAGCTCGTGCAATCATCGCTTATAGTAATATTCCAAATGGAGGTCCAACACAATTCGTAAAGGAAGACCAAAATTTTATACCTGCTTTTTCTATGAGCTATGAACAAGGCTTAGATTTTAAAGCGCAATTAGCAGCAGGTCAAACTAAAATGACTTTTAAAGATTTTAAAGAAGTTAATACTGATGCAGACAAACTTGCTAGCTTCAGTTCACGAGGACCTTCTCGAAGCAATTACGATATAAAACCAGAAATTACAGCTCCTGGTGTAAGTGTGCTATCTAGTGTACCTTCTTACTCGATTTATAAGAACGACCAAACTAATTATAAGTACGCTTATTTTCGTATGTCAGGTACGTCAATGGCAGCACCTCATGTTACTGGAATTTCTGCTTTATTACTTCAAGCAAATCCATCGCTTGAACCAGGTGATATAAAAACGATTTTAATGAATACGGCTAAACCTTTAACAGATAGCTATAGTGTGTTTGATGTGGGAGCAGGCCGCGTAGATCCATATCGGGCTGTTCACACTGGTATGAAAATACAAGTTCAAGATGAAACAACTTTCCCATTAAATGGTGAGAATGTAAAAGTAAAAGAACAAACAGGTGGGCTTAGCTTTGGTAGTCACTATGCAAATGAGGAAGTTTTAGTCGAAAAGAAATTAAGCTTTACAAATTTAGAAAATAAAATGAAGAAGTTTAATGTAGATGTTAATTTTCAAACAGATGTAAGAGGTTCGCTAAATGCTAGCGAAAACAATGTGATTGTAAATATTCCTTCAGAAATTAAAGTTCAACCTTCTGATTCAAAGAAAATTCCCGTTTCTATTACTGTGCCAGCGAGTGCTAAAGCTGGTATTTATGAAGGTTATATTATTGTGACAAATACAGAAGATGAAAATGAACAATATCGAATTCCATTTAGTGTTCGAACAACAGAGGAGGGATTTAAATCAACAACACTATCTTCAAAGTCAATGTCACCTCCATTTTTACATGTAAAACGAAGCTATAGTGTTACTCAATATATTGATCTGATTTATAATTTGAAAGCACCAATGAAACGAATGGACATTGTTTTACAAGATGGTAAAACTGGAAATGATTTAGGAGTTATCGGTACAGTAGATTTAAGTTCATCATACGATAGTACAAATTATTTATTAAGTGCTTTCTTTAATGGTACTTACCACGCTTATACTGGAAATTTAATTCAGCCTATTTCGCCTACACTAAGTTATGTAAAACCTGGGCCATATCGAATTAAATTTATTGGTACAAGTGCAAGAGATAAAGAATTTATTAACTACAGTGACTTATATATTGATAATAATATTCCAACAATGTCTACATCTTTTGATGGAAATGAATCACCTGTTATGGAATATCAGCCTGGTCAGAAAACAATTCCGGTTCAAGTCAAAGTAACCGATGATGAAGTTGCTAAAATGAATGAATTTGGTATGAACGTAGACCTATCAGTTAATAAAGTGAATTATTCAGTAAATGGTAACTTCAACCCTGTTCTTCCAGTGAGAGCAGATGGAAAAATTGATTTAACTGTACCAATGAATGAAGCGAGCTCACTTTTGACTTATACTTTGAATGGTCTAGATGCGGCAAATAACACGACGCAAAAGAAAAATTACTACTTTGTTAAATCGGGTACACCTTACGGATATGTGAAGACAGATAATGTAAATGTAAAAATGGGTGATACAGTTAATGCTACATTTGTATTAAACAATGTTCAAAATCTAAAATCAGCAGAATGGACGCTTAATAATATTGGACAAAACTTTGAGATTTTAGAAGCGAAGGCAAACGACGCACTTAAGGATTTTGGTGCGACAGTAAATGTTGAAACAACTGGTAATAATTCAAAAGTAAAGCTTACTTTAGATGAAACTAAAATTGTTAGTGGAAAAATTCCTGCAATTAATCTTAATTTAAAGGTGAAAAATACAACATTTGCGGTAAGTGCACCTTTAAATCCAACAATTGCTTATACGAATGATCAAGGTACTCGTATTACCCTTTCTTCTGCAGGAATGGAATGGTTAATTCAACCAACATTTTCTGAAGTATTTGGAACATTGAGTGCCGAAGCCTCAATATACAATCGAAATTGGAATTGGTCTACTTCTGGAGCGACTGTTCGAGTAATTGATGAGAATGGTAAAGTATATGATGGCTCATCATCTCTTGTAAGTTATGGAGATTACAAAATTTCTAATCTACCATTAACGACTAAACCGTTTATATGGGAACTAAAAGTACCAGGTCATTTTACTGTGAAGCGTGAAATCCCAATCGGATTAGATAAGAATGGTACGATTTGGGGACAGACATTACAATATTTTAGCGATAAAGCAACTGCGGGAGACGTTAACGGAGATGACGTAATCGATGTGTATGACGCGCTATATATTCAAACATATTGGGGAACAAATAAACGAAGTGCAGATATTAATAATGATGGAATTGTAAACACAACAGATTTCCAATTTGTAGAAAAAAATTACTTAAAACAAAATCCTTCAAACCAAAATGCACCTATTCCGAAAAAGAAATACAAAACGCAAACAATAGATACAATAAAAGCACAACTTGGAATTTAAATATTGGAAATGGCTACCTTTCAAAGAGGTAGCCGTTTTTAAAAATATCATCTGAATCCCTATATACTTAATCAAGCTTCTTAAAAATCAAAATTATCAGGGTCTGGACCTACACGTTTATTTGCATCAAGTGTAGCAATTTGTTGCATATCATTTGATGAAAGCTCGAAGTTGAATACATCAAAGTTTTCTTGAATTCGTGAAGGTGTGATTGATTTAGGAATAACGATTACATTGCGTTGTAAGTGCCAACGGATGATGACTTGAGCGGTTGATTTACCATATTGATCCGCAATCTCTTTTATAACTGGATTTGTTAAAGCTTCGCCACCTTGCATTAATGGGCTCCATGCTTCTAATGCAATGCCGTTTTTATGACAATATTCATGTAATTCGTTTTGTTGAAACATTGGGTGCAACTCGACTTGATCGACCATTGGTTTAATATTGCGATGAGCTGCAATATCTTCTAAGTGATGGACATGAAAATTTGATACACCAATTGCTGGCACAAGCTTTTCATCGTAAAGTCTTTCTAATGCTTTATATGTATCCAAATATTTTTCTTTTACTGGCCAGTGAATTAAATAAAGATCAACATAGTCTAAGCCTAATTTTTTTAAACTTTCTTCATGAGCTTTTAAAGTTGAATCATAACCTTGATCAGCATTCCAAACTTTTGTTGTAATAAAAAGTTCATCACGGGATACACCAGATTGGCGAATTGCTTCACCTACTTGCTCTTCGTTTTGATAAACAGCTGCAGTATCAATATGACGATAACCTACTTCGATAGCTGTTCGGACTGCATCTACACCATCTTCTGGTGACACACGCCACACACCTAAACCTAATTGAGGCATTTTAACTCCATTATGTAATGCAATAGAATGTTCAAACTTCATTTTAATTCCCTCCTTATTAAAGACTAAGTCTAGTGTACAATATAAGCTTTAAAAATAAAAAAAATTGAGAGTATTTAATAGGATTTTAAACATAAAGCTTTTCAATTTGTTAATTGCCTGACAGTATTTTTACCATACAAAAAATAAAAATTAAACGGTATAAATGAAAACATAATTTTAGAATAATACTATAAATGAGTGCAAAATGGTTGTATATTTTGAGCTTTTCCTTCAATATAAGTATAGGAAAAAGGTTCTTAATTCTTGATTGGAATTAAGCTACATTTAAAACAATTTGTATAAATCTATTATATTTTATAACAAGAAGGGAGGGACGTTGCCTAATTGTTTGCTATTAAAAGATAAATTCATGATATAATTATTATACCTACTGTGAATCTAGGGGGTTGCGTAAGTGACTTCTGCATTGGGTAGAACCATGATAGTGAGTAGGCTAAATAACAGACGAAAACCAAGCCAATCAAAAAAGTTGAGACTATTTATATAAACGATAATTCAGCTATGTAGGATTCGTTGTATCCGAATTTACGCCCTCGGAGTGTTAGACTAAACGAGAGTAGCTTAGGCAAAATCGGACACTGAGAACAGGGAAGCAAACATTAATTTATACATACCTATAAAGAAATGGCAACGGGGAATTTTATGTTAGATCAAATTTTAGATTTTAATAAGAAGTTTGTTGAGAATAAGGAATATGAGCAATACATAGCTTCAAAGTTTCCGAATAAAGAGGTAGTAGTTGTTACTTGTATGGATACACGCCTAGTTGAGCTTTTACCAAAGGCTCTTGATATTAGAAACGGTGACGTGAAAATGATTAAAACGGCTGGTGCAGTTATTGCTCATCCGTTTGGTTCAGTTATGAGAAGTATTCTAGTTTCAATCTATGAACTTGGGGCTAAAGAAGTATTAGTAATCGGTCACCATGAGTGTGGAATGGGTAATACAAATCCTACACGTATGAAAGAAAAAATGGTTGAACGAGGAATTAAAGAAGAAAACCTAGAAATTTTAGGTTTTTCAGGTCTAGATTTAGACAAATGGTTAACTGGTTTTACGAATGTTTACGACAGTGTTAACCACAGTGTTTCAATTATTAAAAACCACCCACTTGTTCCAAAAGAGGTTGAAATTCATGGTTTAGTAATTGACCCACATACAGGAAAATTAGAAGTAGTTCATCGAGATGAAAAAACTGCAGAATAATGATTTAAACAAAAAAGTTATCCTTTAAGTAGGATAACTTTTTTATGTTTTTGAAAAACAACCTTGTCAAT
>NZ_JBCMJM010000030.1:0-52838 GCF_050457485.1 Gottfriedia acidiceleris | reverse complement strand
GTTTTCAAAGTTCACCTTGTCACTCTGAGGCGACTTAAACATCTTAACATTTTCTATCGAATGCTGTCAATGTTTTTTAAAAAGTTTTTTTCGTTGTCATTTCGTGTTAATGTGACAACGTTTAATAATATAACACCTATAAAAACAAAATACAATACCTAATTTTAAATTCTTTTTATTCAGATAGTTTATACCGGATTTCAATAAATAAATGATGTCCTTATTCCTTTAAAAAGATACATCCATTCATAAAAAAACTGGCTAAAAGTATTCCTTTAGCCAGTTAGTTAAATCTTATTTATGTCTCATTAATGGGAACAGTAACACGTCACGGATTGAAGGAGAATTAGTTAACAACATAACTAATCGATCAATACCTATTCCAAGTCCACCAGTTGGCGGCATACCATGCTCTAATGCTTCGATGTAATCATCATCCATCATATGTGCTTCGTCATTACCAAGCTCACGTTCTTTAAGCTGTGCTTCAAAACGCTCTTTTTGATCAATTGGATCATTTAACTCTGTAAATGCGTTAGCATGTTCACGTGCCACAATAAATAACTCAAAACGATCAGTAAAACGTGGATCGTCAGCATTCTTTTTCGCAAGCGGTGAAATTTCTACAGGATGACCATAAATAAATGTAGGTTGAATTAATGTTTCTTCAACTTTTTGTTCAAAGAATTCGTTAATAATATGACCAACAGACATATTCTCATTAACTTCAACATTATGTTCTTTAGCATATTGTCTTGCTTGCTCAACTGACATCTCTGGCCAGAAATCTACTCCACAAGCTTCTTTAATCGCATCTACCATATGAAGTCTAGTCCATTTTGGCTCTAGGTTAACTGTGTACTCACCGTAAGGAATAGTAGTAGTACCTAAAACTTCTTTAGCGATATGAGCAATTAGATTTTCAGTAAGTTCCATAATGTCAGCATAATCAGCATAAGCTTCATATAATTCAATCATCGTAAACTCTGGGTTATGACGAGTAGAAATACCTTCATTACGGAATACGCGACCAATTTCATAAACTTTTTCAAGTCCACCTACAATTAGTCGTTTTAAGTGTAGCTCAATTGCAATACGCATATATAATTCCATATCAAGCGCGTTATGATGAGTGATAAACGGTCTTGCAGAAGCTCCACCTGCAATAGCATGTAGCATAGGAGTTTCAACTTCTAAATAACCTTGGCTATCTAAATAACGTCTCATAGATTGGATAATTTTACTGCGAGCAATAAATGTTTGTCGGCTATCCATATTCATTAAATCTAAATATCTTTGACGGTAACGTTGTTCAACATCTTGTAAACCATGGAATTTATCAGGAAGTGGTAATAGCGCTTTTGAAAGGAATGTATATTCTTTAACTTTAATAGATAATTCCCCTACATTCGTTTTGAATACCACACCAGTAACACCTACAATGTCACCTAAATCAGTAATATCAAAGATTTCATATTGTTCTTCGCCTACAGCATCTTTACGAACATAGATTTGAACTTGTCCATTTAAATCTTGAACATGCGCAAACCCAGCTTTACCTTTACCACGTTTAGTCATTACTCGACCTGCAAATGAAACAACAATCGCTTTTTCTTCTAATTCTTCCTTAGAAAACTGGTCAAATTGTGCTAATAAATCATTTGAAGAATGTGTGCGCACAAACTTTTTACCGAATGGATCGATACCTTTTCCTTCAAGTGTTTTTAATTTCTCCCTACGTATAAGGGCTTGATCATTTAATTCTTCGTGACTCATTTTCTCAACTCCACGTAATTATTCAATAAATATTTAAATACAATATGATTTTAATAGAAAAACTGCCAGTATTTCGATCTGGCAGTTTTGTTTACTATAACTTATTATATTTTGTCAAGCGAAACCTGTCAAACTTACAAAGCTTGAGTAGCTTTCATTTTTTCTTCCACTTCATTAACGTATGTTGTTAATACTTCAACCATTTGAGCACGAGTACCAACCTCGTTAATTTGATTTCGAACTAATGCATTGCCTTTCAACCCTTTTAAATACCATGCTGCATGTTTTCTCATTTCCATTACAGCTACATGTTCATTTTTCAGATCAATTAATCGGTCTAAATGCAATAAACATACATCAATTTTTTCTCGTGCTTCTGGCTCAGGCATTAAAATTCCAGATTCCAAGTATTTAACTGTACGATAAATCATCCATGGATTTCCTAATGCAGCACGTCCAATCATTACGCCATCACAGCCTGTTTCATCTAACATACGCTTGGCATCCTGAGGAGTCTCCACATCCCCATTACCGATTACAGGAATCGAAACCTGATTTTTAACTTCTTTAATCCAGCTCCAATCAGATTTCCCTTCATACATTTGGTAACGAGTTCGCCCATGGACCGCAACTGCTTTACCACCCGCTGCTTCCACTGCTTTTGCATTATCTACTACATAAATGTGATCGTCATCCCATCCAAGACGCATTTTAACTGTAACTGGTTTACTTACATTCTGTGCTACAGCATATACCATTTCATGAATTTTGTTTGGGTCTAAAAGCCATTTAGCTCCTGCGTCTACTTTTGTAATCTTAGGAACAGGGCACCCCATATTAATATCAATAATATCTGCATTCGTATTTTCGTCAACGTACTTAGCAGCTTCAACTAATGTTGATTTTTCACCACCAAAAATTTGTAAGCTTAATGGCTTTTCGCGTTCATCCATATAAAGCATATCTAATGTTCTTTTATTATTGTGAAGAATCGCTTTATCACTTACCATCTCTGCGCATACTAAACCTGCACCAAATTCTTTTACTGTCAAACGGAAAGCTGAGTTACAAACTCCGGCCATCGGTGCTAATACGACGGGATTTTTCATCTCGATGTCACCAATTTTTAGCACATCCCATCCTCCTTCTATTACAATAAAACTCTATATTGATAATTCCTCTACACTTACTTTTAATTGTTTTGCACAATCATGCAAAAACTGTTCAGTCGGCATACGATTCCCTCGCTCAACTTCACCTAACACCGAAACAGAAACTCCAAGGTTTTTTGCAAAGCCTTCTTGGGTAAAACCTTTTAATTTTCTAAAAGCCCTAATCCGTCTACCCCACTTTTCAGCTTCCATAATCGAACTCCTTTATCCTCTAAAAATTTAGTTTCAACCTTAATTGATTGGTTAATTTCTTTTAAGGGGATTAATACAAAGCTTCTTTCAAACATTCTCGGGTGCGGTATTCTTAGGTGCTCAACTTCTATATCTTCGTGATTAAAGAGTAAAATGTCAAGGTCTATTGTTCTTGGCCCCCAACGCAATTCCCTTTTTCTACCAAGGTTTTGTTCGATTCCTTGCGTAACATCAAGTAATTGAAGTGGTGTCAAATTGGTAGAAATTTTAAAAACGAGATTTAAAAATGGATCTTGGTCTACGTATCCAACTGGGTCTGTTTCATAGATAGAAGAGATTTGTTCTACTTGAATGTCGGGATGATTCACTAATTCCCTAATAGCCTTTGTAAGAAAACCTTCTCGGTCGCCTATATTCGTTCCTAAACTTAAATATGATTCATTTTTCATATGCGACCTCTTGTTATTTCAACTGCTACAAAATCATAATGTCCTGGTATTGGTGGATCTGGTTTTATGACTTTTACAGTACATTGTTGAATTAAACCATATGTATTTAATATTTGTTTGGCAATCTCTTCAGCCACTGATTCAACTAAATCATAAGACTGACCTTGAACTACTTCTTCGCAGGTTTTAAATAAGTCTGCGTAACTTACTGAATACGCCAAATCATCTGTTTCTCCTGCTTTTTTTGTATCTAA
The DNA here is from genome assembly GCF_050457485.1 of Gottfriedia acidiceleris. Classification (GTDB taxonomy): domain Bacteria; phylum Bacillota; class Bacilli; order Bacillales; family Bacillaceae_G; genus Gottfriedia; species Gottfriedia acidiceleris_D. Next base: position 48,995 of record NZ_JBCMJM010000030.1, on the reverse strand, counting down.
TTCGACAATTAAATCAACATTGAATCGTTGCCCTAATGTTTTCTCCTCTTTAAATACACCATGGTATCCATAAAATCTCATACCTGTTACATAAATTTTATCCATTTTTTACTCCAATCTTTAACATTGCGTCCATCATTTTAGCCATACGCGAAATCGCTAATACATCATGTACTCGTACAATTTCGCAGCCTTTCGTAATACCTAGACAGACTGTAGCCCCTGTACCTTCCATTCGCTCATGTACTTCAGTACCAAGAACTTCCCCTATAAACCTTTTTCTAGAAGTACCAAGTAACACTGGATAATCCAGTGCTTTGATTTGCTCCATTTGGTTTAACACTTCCAAATTCTGCCCAGCTGATTTTGCAAAACCAACACCCGGATCCAAAATAATCATTTCATCCTTTACACCTGCACGTTTTGCTATATTAATACTTTCAACTAAATCACAGACAAGATCACTCATTAAACTATAATAGTTTTCATCTGTTCGATTGTGCATTAAACAAATTGGAACATTGTACGCAGCCGCCACTTCAGCAATTTTAGGGTCTTTCTTTGCTCCCCAAACATCATTAATGATAGTAGCTCCTGCTTCAACAGCTTGTTTTGCCACTTCAGATTTATAAGTATCAATGGAAATTGGGACATCAATTTCTTTAGATAATGCTTTAATAATCGGAACAACTCTTCTTAACTCTTCGTCTTCGTCAACTATGGCAGCTCCAGGTCTTGTCGATTCCCCACCTATATCAATAATTTTTGCTCCATCAGCAATTAACTTCTTTGCATGTTCTATCGCTAATTCAATTTCGTTGTATCGACCACCATCAGAAAATGAGTCCGGGGTTACGTTTAAAATCCCCATTACAATTGTTTCATTCTGAATAGGTAATGCGTAATTTCCACAAATCAAAGGTTTTGTTGCTCTTCTCACACTTGTTCACTTCTTTCCATTTCATTCATGCTTAATAAGGATTTTCGGTGAAGTCTATAATCCTTTTGCAAATCCTTTATTACGCTACTTTCACTAACATTAAAGTTCCGCTCGCCAATTACTGTAACTGGAATAATTTCTTGGATTGAGTTTGAAATAAATATTTCATCCGCTTTTAACAGTTCTTGCTCTGTGTAAAAGCCCTCTTCAACTGTAATCCCTTTTAATGTTGCCCAATGAATCACGAACTGTCTCGTTATCCCATTCAAGATTCCCGTATCAACGTGTGGTGTATATAGTCGATCTTGGTTAATAAAGAAGAGATTTGAAACGATACCTTCTGAAAGAAACCCATCTTTGTTTAAAAAGATTCCTTCTATACTTGGTGAGTTACCGATCTCTTTTTTCCCGATAATATTATTTAAATAATGATGAGACTTTAAACGCTCTTTTCCTTCAGGAGAGTTTCGAGGGGTATTTAGTATTACCCCTTCTTTCTCTAAGATATTACTTTCATGCATAGGTTTAATAAAAATGATGGTATTTGGATTCGAATACTGACCAGTGTATAAACCTATTTCACCTTCACCCGCTGAAACATTCAAACGTATATACGCATCTTGTAACCCATTTAATTCAATTAACCTATTTAAAATTCTTTGTATTTCCTCATCTAGCAAATTCCACTCGATATTCAGGTTCAATAAGGACTTTCTTAAACGCTTTAAATGATCAAATAATAAAAATGGATGCCCATTATAGATCCGAAATGTTTCAAATACTCCTAAACCATATAAAAAGCCATGATCAAATGGAGATATTTTCACTTCATGATCGTTCAAGAATTCTCCATTAAAATATAGTTTCATACTGTACTCCTAGTTGGTTTATATGCTTGTAAAAAGTTTCTAAGCATTTCTTTACCGAATTGTGACATGATCGATTCCGGATGAAATTGTACTCCTTCAATCGGTAATGTCTTATGTTTTAAAGCCATGATTTCTCCCTCATTCGTCCAAGCTGTTATTTCAAGCTCCTGAGGGAAAGTTTCTTTTTTAACAATTAAAGAGTGATATCGTGTAACATCAATTGGTGATGGTAGATCATTAAATAATCCTAAACCTTCATGTGTAATTGCCGATGTTTTTCCATGCATTAAGCGTTCTGCACGTACTACGTCACCACCAAACACTTGAGCGATTGATTGGTGACCTAAACATACGCCTAAAATTGGGATTTTCCCAGCAAAGTGTTCAATTGCTTTTAAACTGATTCCAGCTTCGTTTGGTGTACAAGGACCTGGCGAAATCATCAAATAAGATGGGGCTAATGCTTCGATTTCTTCTAAAGAAATTTCATCATTCCGTTTTACAATTAACTCTTCACCTAATTCGCCTAAATATTGAACTAGATTATAGGTAAATGAATCATAATTATCAATCATTAATATCATTTTACATTCCCACCCAACTGTGCTTTTTCTTCACTTACTTTCTTAGCTGTCCATAAAGCTTGAGCTTTCTTAAGACTTTCTAAATACTCATGTTTTGGATTAGAATCAATAACAATGCCAGCACCAGCTTGTACAAATGCTTGCTGATCTTTTGTAATCATTGTTCGAATCGTAATGTTCATCTCCATATCCCCTGTGAAGCTAATCCATCCAACTGAACCTGTATAAATGCCACGCTTGGTCGGTTCTAGTTCTTCAATAATTTCCATCGTACGGATTTTTGGAGCTCCAGTTATTGTTCCCCCGGGAAATACCGCTTTTAATAAGTCAAATGAATCTTTACCTTTTTGTAGCTCACCTCTAACATTTGAAACAAGGTGCATTACATGCGAATACTTTTCGATTACTAATAGTTCGTCTACTTCAACAGTTCCATATTCGCATACTCTTCCTAAATCATTGCGCTCTAAATCAACTAACATAATATGCTCAGCTTGTTCTTTTTCATTTGAACGTAGTTCTTCCATCAGTTGTTGTTCTTCTTCAACTGTTTTACCACGAGACCTTGTACCTGCTATTGGTCTTGTCCAAACTTCTTGATCACGTTTTGCTACTAATAGCTCTGGTGAGCAACTAACAATTTGAAACTCGTCAAAATCTAAATAAGCCATATATGGTGAAGGATTTATTTCTCTTAGCTGCTCATATATATACAGTGGTTCTGTTACAAGCGTCTCAGATTGTAGCACGGATAAATTCACCTGGAATACATCCCCCGCACTGATATATTCTTTAACATTTCCAACAGCATCCGTAAATTTTTGTTCAGACATATAAATTGTTTTTGCAATCTCTTCGGTAGAAGTTCTTCTAGATAAATCGATTTTCTCTATTTCACTAATGAAGAACTCTTCTAAAGAATCTATTCGTTCTTGTGCCATATCGGCATTATTCATTTCATCTATTACAATAAAATATAATTGATTTTCTTGATGGTCATAAATAACCACTTCATGGAAGATTAATAAATAAACATCTGGAATATTGTAGACATCCTCAGCCATTGTTGGTAGGTCTTCGATATAATGGTTACAGTCATATGTGAAATAACCGATTGCTCCACCTTGAAATGGTGGTAGGTCTTCTCTTTTTTCCACTGTGTATTTAGATAGATATTCCTTTGCTAAATCAATTGGATTTCCTAAATACTCCTCTTTTCCTGAATATCCTTCAATTCCTACTTCGACCGTTAATTTATTACCCTTCCCATATAACTTCGCAACAGGATTAGATGCCATAATTGAATATCTTCCGTCACGACCACTTTCAAGAAGTACGGCATTCTTTTTCTCTTTTGCCGTTTCTACAAAATGTTTAAAGAAAGGTGTAGTATATTTAATAACTTTTGAAAAGATTTCATAATTCATGTGAATATCCCCCTCTGATAGCGCTTCTTTTTTCATTTTACACAAAAAGTAAGAAGTATACATCAAAGCATTTTATGGAAAAACAAAAAACCCCTTTGCAGCTTGCAAAGGGATTTTAAATTTATCATTTAATCCATCAAAAAAATTACTCAAATTGGAATAATGCTGTACTTAAATAACGCTCTCCATTACTTGGAATAATCGCAAGTACTTTTTTACCTTTTCCAAGTTTTTTTGCAACTTGTAATGCAGCACTAATTGCAGCACCAGAAGAGATACCTACAAGTATACCTTCTTCTTTTGCTACTTTTCTAGCTGTTTCCATTGCATCGTCATTTTTGATTTGAACGATTTCATCATAAATATCCGTGTTCAATGTTTCAGGTATAAAACCTGCTCCAATGCCTTGGATTTTATGCGGACCTGGTTTACCACCTGATAAAACTGGAGAGTCTTCAGGTTCAACTGCAACAATATTAATTCCAGGGTAAGCTTCTCTTAAAACAGCTCCTGCACCAGAGATTGTTCCTCCTGTACCTACTCCTGAAATAAATGCATCAAGTTGGTCTCCCATTTGTTCAACAATTTCAGGACCAGTTGTTAAACGGTGAACTTCAGGATTTGCAATATTATTAAACTGTTGTGGAACGAAATACCCGTTTTCTTTTGCTAATTCATCAGCTTTACGAATTGCTCCTCCCATTCCTTCAGGACCTGGAGTTAGAACTAATTCTGCGCCATATGCACGTAATAAGTTTCTTCTCTCAATACTCATTGTTTCTGGCATTACTAGAATTGATTTATAGCCTTTAGCAGCAGCTACCATTGCTAATCCAATACCAGTATTTCCACTAGTTGGTTCAATAATAGTATCACCTGGTTTTATTAAACCTTTTTTCTCCGAATCCTCAATCATCGCAAGTGCAATACGATCTTTAACACTGCTACCAGGATTCATAAACTCTAGTTTTAAGTAAATTTCCGCGCTGTCCTCGTCTACTAATCTGTTAAGTTTTACAATTGGAGTTCTACCGATTAATTCGTAAACTGAATTTGCAACTTTCATTTCATCCACTCCTAATCCCTAGTATATTGACCTGTTTAATATACATTATGTAAAAAACAAAAGAATCTGTCAATTACTTTCTCCTATACATAACTTGTATGAAATTCATAATAAATTATGAAAAGAAAGCTCGACAAATCCCTTCAATTTTCACCTACAATTTGTTAATTAATTCTTTTAATTGTTCATCAGAATAATGATAAGGTTGATTACAGAAATGACATGTTACTTCTGCTTCTCCATCCTCTTCTAATATTAATTCCAATTCTTGTTTACCAATACTTAAAAGAGCACCCTCAATTCTCTCTCTTGAGCATTGACATTGGAATTTTACATCCATCGTTTCTAAAACTTTAACTTCTTCTTTTCCTAACACTTCATATAAAATTTCTTCTGGAGTCAGGCCTTCTTCAATTAGTTTAGAAACTGGTTTAATCGTTTTTAAACGATTTTCAATTTGCGTAATGCATTCTTCACTAGCGCCAGGTAAAATTTGAATAATAAATCCTCCACTTGCTAAAATCGAATGATCTGGGTTTACTAATACGCCGACGCCTACAGATGAAGGTGTTTGTTCTGATACAGCAAAATAGTAAGTAAAATCTTCACCAAGTTCACCTGATACAATAGGCACTGAGCCCGTGAAAGGTTCTCTCATACCAATATCTTTAACAACCGAAATTGTACCTACAGTACCAACAGCTTTTGCTACATCTATTTTTCCATGTTTGTTAAGTTCAGTTTGTACATGCGGATTTTGTACATATCCTCGTACTTCACCTTTTGCATTACTATCGACTAAAATATGGCCAATTGGGCCATTACCTTCAACCTTTAAAGTTAACTTTTCATCGCCTTTTAACATAGCACCCATCATTGTAGCAGCTGTTAGTGTACGACCTAATGCAGCAGAAGCGTTTGACCAAGTGTCATGACGTTCTTGAGCTTCTTTTACAATATTTGTTGATCTAACGCTATATGCACGGACTTCACCGTTAAAGGCTAATGCTTTTACTAAATAATCTTTCATGTTGTACCCCTTTTTAAGAATTTCGTTTATAAATTAAATGTAGACCTTTTAATGTTAAATATGGATCCATAACATCAATTATATCCGATTCTTTAGATATTAATGATGCAAGTCCACCTGTTGCTATAACAGTAGGTTCTACCTTTGCTTGAGCTTTCATTCGTTTTACAATACCTTCAACTTGACCTACATAACCATATAGGATTCCAACCTGCATTGCTTCTACAGTTGTACGACCAACAATATTAGAAGGTCTTGAAAGCTCTATACGAGGAAGTTTTGAAGCCTTTGTATAGAGTGCTTCTGTTGAAATATTGATCCCTGGTGCAATCGCTCCACCGATGTAATTTTTATTTTCATCTATATAACAATATGTAGTAGCTGTTCCGAAATCTACAATAATCAGCGGACTTCCGTATTGTGCAATTCCAGCAACCGCATTAACAATTCGATCTGCGCCAACTTCTTTCGGATTATCATATTTTATGTTTAAACCTGTTTTTATACCAGGACCAACGATTAGTGGCTTTTGTTTAAAGTATTTTGTTGCCATTCTTTCCAGTGAGAACATAATCGGTGGGACAACTGATGAAATAATAACTGCATGAAACTCATCAAACCCAATACCTGCATATTCAAGTAATGAACCAATGACCATACCGTACTCATCTTCTGTTTTATAACGATTCGTCTCAATTCTCCAATGATGTATTAACTCATCTTCTTGGTAAACACCTAAAACAGTATTTGTATTGCCTACATCGATTACAAATAACATATAATCCACCGTCTCTCCATTTCAAAAATAAAACTTTTATTTTATATTTTTTGTCTCAAGTACATTTTTTAATCACTATAAAAATAATGATAACACAAGTTGATAGTAGTTTAAAAATAGATGCTTTCTGCTGTGGACATGGGTTCGTATTGGTTTATTAAAACGCTTCAATGAACCCTTTTTCCCATGGTCTTTGCCTACTTGACTTTTCACCAATAAACAAAAGAAAGAGTGTCTAGAAAGACACTCTTAATTTTTTATTCAGTGATTTTAGGCTCAGTTGGTTCATCATTCTTTTTAGAAATGTTGACTTTAACTTCATCTTTTGAAGATGGAGATGTAGGAAGTGTGCCTTGTTCCCAAAGACTCTTAATTCCTTTTGCATCTAAAGTTTCCACTTCTAATAATGTGTTAGCAAGCAAGTCTAATTTATCGCGATGCGTCTTAATAATATCAGTTGCCTTTGCATAACATTCTTTAATGATTGTTTGAATCTCTACGTCGATTTCATAAGCAATTTTATCACTATAATTTTGTTCATTATTAAAGTCTCTACCAAGGAATACATTTCCTCCTTGAGATTGACCAAACTGTAATGGACCTAGTTTATCGCTCATACCGAACTCAGTAACCATACGACGAGCAATACCTGTTGCACGTTGGAAGTCATTATGAGCTCCTGTACTTACTTCACCAAATACCACTTCTTCAGCAACACGTCCACCAAGTAGACCTGCAATTTTATCAAGTAATTCTGGTTTTGTCATAAAGTAACGATCTTCTTTTGGAAGCATTACTGCATAACCACCAGCTTGGCCACGAGGTACAATTGTTACTTTATGAACCACTTCAGCCTCATCTAACACTTGGCCAATAACCGTATGTCCAGCTTCATGGAACGCAACAATTTTCCGCTCTTTTTCAGATATAACCTTATTTTTCTTAGCAGGCCCCGCAATTACACGGTCAGTTGCTTCGTCAATATCAAGCATATCGATTTTCTTTTTATCACGACGAGCCGCAACTAATGCCGCTTCGTTTAATAAATTCTCTAAATCTGCACCAGAGAAACCAGGAGTTCTTTGAGCAATAGCTTTTAAGTCTACCTCTGGTGATAATGGTTTATTTCTTGAATGAACTTTTAATACCGCTTCACGTCCTACTACATCTGGACGATCTACCGTAATCTGTCTGTCAAATCGACCTGGACGTAATAACGCTGGGTCTAGAACATCTGCACGGTTTGTTGCAGCGATGATGATAATACCTTCATTAGCACCGAAACCATCCATCTCAACAAGTAACTGGTTTAATGTTTGTTCACGCTCATCGTGACCTCCACCTAATCCAGCACCACGTTGACGACCTACAGCATCGATCTCATCTATAAATATGATACAAGGAGCGTTTTTCTTCGCATTTTCAAATAAATCACGAACACGAGAAGCACCGACCCCCACAAACATTTCAACGAAATCAGAACCACTGATTGAGAAGAATGGAACTCCAGCTTCTCCTGCAACAGCTCTTGCTAATAATGTTTTACCTGTTCCAGGAGGTCCTACTAATAGTACCCCTTTAGGAATTCTTGCACCTAATTCAGAAAACTTACGAGGATCCTTCAAGAACTCTACTACTTCAACAAGCTCTTGCTTCTCTTCATCTGCACCTGCAACATCTTTAAATCGTACTTTCTTTTTCTCGTCATTATAAAGACGAGCTTTGCTCTTCCCAAAGTTCATAACACGGCTTCCGCCACCTTGTGCTTGATTCATTAAGAAGAAGAAAAGAATGAAAATAATAACAAATGGAATGAGTGAAGTGAAAATTTGCACCCATGCACTTGTTGTTTCAGCTGGATTCCAATTAGCCTTTATTTTATAGTCAGCAACTGCTTTGTTAACTATTTTTGTTGTTTCGTCACTAATTGGTACTTGAGTTTGGAAAGATTCGCCTTTTTTTACATCTGTAAAATGACCTCTTACTATGTACACTCCATTTTTAGGTTGGATAGATGTTAAGCTGCTAACATCTCCTTTTTGTAACTTAGTATAAAATGTATCGTAACTTACTTTCTTAACTTGAGATTCTGGCCCATTGAAATATGTAACAACACCAATCACAACTAAGAAGATTAATATGTAAAAGACTGTATTACGGAAAATTCGATTCAATTCCAAACCTCCTCTCTTTCAATTTAATTACTTTATATAGTAGCATAGTTATACCATGTAAACAAACGAATAAAACTTGACTTATTTCGTGTAAACTTCAGGCTTTAAAACGCCAACATACGGCAGATTTCGATAACGTTCAATATAATCTAAACCATATCCTACCACGAAAGCATCTGGTACTTCGAAACCAACTAAATCAGCCTCAATATTTGCTTTACGTCCACTTGGTTTATCTAATAAAGTAACGATTTTAACTGTATTAGCTTTGCGATGTTTAAATAGTTCAACTAAATAATTTAAAGTTAGACCACTATCAATAATATCTTCTAGAATGATTACATCTCTTCCTTCAACAGAAGTATTTAAATCTTTTACAATTTTTACTTCACCAGAAGAAACTGTACTATGTCCATAACTAGAAACATCCATAAAATCAATTTCGATATATGTATCAATATGCTTGATAAGGTCAGACATGAACGGAAGAGCTCCTTTTAAAACACCCACTACTAGTGGAAAGCGGTCTTTGTACTCTTCAGTTAGTACTGCACCTAATTCTACTACTTTTTGTTGAATTGCCTCTTCACTTACTAATACTTGTTGAATGTCTTGTTTCATTTTTTCCTCCTAGAAACTCTTAGAAACCACCTGTATTGCAATGAGTGACTCATCTGTCGAAAAATTTCTTTCAAATGCAGATTTCTTTACGAAAGGTACCCATAATATATTATTTTGACTATCCGTAATTATTGGCCATTCATCACGTAATGATTGTTTCATTTTTTCATCAATAAATATATCTTTTAACTTTTTTGACCCATTCATACCCTTTAATGACATTCGATCACCATTCTTTCGATTCCGAACAATGAGTGGAAAAGAAACATCCTTGACAGAACAAAAAAACATGTCATTTTTTTGTTCAAAACATTGATTGTTTAATTCAACTTTAATTAAAAAACCATTTGGTAGTTCGTATTCGCCAGGCTCATTAATAGAAATAGTATAATCCTTCACATTCATTTGTTCGAATGTAAAGATGCATTCATTATATGAGCGTGTAACAAAAAGTCCTCCTGGTAAATTCTGCTCCCACGTAGATTTTTCATTTCGTAATAAAGTCAGAATTGAATTAAGATGCCCTTGTGTCAAGCCTTTAGGGATATATAGGTAGACATAATCTAATATTAGTTGAATACATCTTCTTTGTAAAGATATAGGCACATTTAAAAACTGTTTAACGTCAATAGTGACTGCTTGCTTTTCTTTATTTTTAATAACTGTATTCATTGCGTCTTCAGTTAATTCCATTAAATATAGATCATCTTCCAATTGCTGTCTACTAAACTGCTGGAATTTTTTATGTGCAGTTGGATTTTCTCCAAAAATAAAAGGTAGAATATGATGTCTAAATCGATTTCTTGTGTAAACATCTTTATCATTACTTGGATCTTTTCGAGGGACAATACTTTGTTCGTAACAATATGTAATTAATGCTTGTTTTCTTAAATCTAAAAATGGACGAATAATTTCACCTGTACTAAAAGACCTCTTTTCCCTAATGCCAGCGTAACCGACCTGCGAGCTACCTCTTACTAAACGCATCAAAATCGTTTCAACTTGGTCTTCCCCATGATGACCTAACGCTAAATAACTCGCTTCATATTTCTTCATCATTTCGTCAAAAAAACGATATCGACATTCCCTTGCCGCCAATTGACTACTTAAACCCGTTTCCTCGATATACTGATCTACATTTATGCTCTTACCTTCAAATTGTACGTTTTTTTGGAGGCACCAGTTCTTAACATATTCTAAATCATCTAAAGATTCTTGTCCTCTAAACATATGATCTACATGTGCGATAATAATTGAGAACTCATATTCTTCTCTAATAGATAAAAAAGAATGAGCTAAAGCCATTGAGTCTGGACCTCCAGAAACACCAATCACAATTACACTTTTTTTGTTAATATTGTTTTGTTTTATAAATTCTTTTAATTGATTAATTACCATTTACTTATACTCCTAATGAAAGTAAAATTCATATCTATATGTTACCATCCACACACTTGGAGTACTATAATTTACAGCTGATAATAAAAATATAATGCATAGGCCAAGCCCATTAACAAGAGAATGGTCGATGTTTCGAACCAGTGCATTCTTTTTTTCTTTTGCTTCACTTGGACGTTGTTCCCTGCTCTTGTCTGTGTTGATTGGTTAGGTTTTTGATTCTGACTAGTTGAATTTCTAGATTGATTTGTAGGCTGGCTATGTTTTTTTGATTGTGTTGATTGATTAGCAGTCTGATTTTGCCTTTTCGATTGCCTTGTTTGATTTATCGTTTGCGCTGTAGTAGCTTGATCCTTTTTACTCTTCTTCTTTTTTGTAGCATTTATCTTTTGTTCATACATTAATAGAGCTTGTTTCATAGCACTTGCATTAACATACTCCCCTTTTAATCCCTTCATTAGAAATTCTTTATATGGATTAAGGGTTTGTGTTTGCGTTATTACTTGTTCAATTTGATTTATTCCCAACCCGTTTTTTAAAAACTGCTTTTTACAATGTAAGTGGATAAAAATCATCGTAACAGCAAATAAGTCATAGGAAATTTCTGCTTTTCTAGAACCTAAACCCCAGTAACCACGATCAAAGAACTCCGTAAACTCTTTAACTGCACGTCCAATTTGAGTAACTCCTCCAAAATCGATCCACTGGATTTTATTTGGTTCTTTCGTAACTAGTAGATTATCTGTTTTTAAATCTCCAAAAATAAAACCTTTATGGTGCAATTTATCTAACAATGATAAAACTTGTATGATAAAAATACTACTCCATTCCATTCCATTTCTTTCAATAAATTTCGGTAAGCTAACACCATTTACATATTCCATAACATAGTAATAGCAGCATTCATTTGTTCCTGGATTTATATAGTCATCTACATCGATAAAAGAAGGCCCAAGGATTGAATCCTGGACCTGTGTGATTTTTTTTAAAACATTTACTTCGTTCGTGATATTAGTAGAATCTTTACTCAGCTTAATAGCAACATCTCCAGTTTTTCCAGAAGCTAGATAAACTGTTCCATTTGCCCCATTTCCAAGTAAACTCTTAATTTCGTATTTGTTTTTATTCCACTTTCCAGTAATGAGAGTCCCAGGCGCAAGATTAATCTGCCCATTCAATTGATTGTTCATCATCACCATTATTACCTCTATTGTAGTTTTGTTCGTTAAAATAGTTTAAAGCCTCACGTAGAGCAGGACCGGTTGGCGTCATACCGCCCATCGTTAACTTAGGAAAAATTGTGTTTAGTTTTTCTAACTTAGGTGTCCAATCTAGTAATTTATCTACATCGTCATGTTTCCCGGGAAATATAAATAACGAGTAGGCATTTTCTCCTGTTCTTGAGTTTAAACTAATTTGTAAATCAAATAATGATTCCTTAACAGTTTCTAGTTTGTCTTTCATACTAGCACTCGTATCTACTAAAATAATAACTTCTAAACCTACAGTTTCTCCGATATCCTCCACAACCTCATATACCTCTTCTCGCTTTGAAGGAGGAAGTGATTCAATCGAATTACTATCACCTAAAATTTGCTTTAATTCTTTATTAACAAATCCTTGAATTGTTTGTGTCATCGCTTTTCTAGTAACCATTTGGACAGTTTGAGAAAGTTGCTTTGTGTAAACGACTTGACTTATCCCTCCACCTGCTCTAGCAATTTCCTCGATTTCCTTTAAACCGTCACCACTTTGTACATTTTCATCTAAAATTCCAATTACATTTACTGTAATACCGTATTCTTGTGCCAGGCTTGAAACAGCTAACGGATCTTCACCATGGTTTGAATAACCATCAGTTATTAATAGAATTTGTTTTAACTTTCCCTTATACATACAAAATCCCCTCCGCGTAAAAGTTGTTACCATTTTGTCCAATTACGGGAGGGGATAAACCTTTATTTATTTTATTTTACTAAGCCATCGCACTATATGAAGAGATAGATGACCACTCTGGCAAGTTTCGTTTAACAACAGCAACCACAACCGTCATATCATCATTAATATCACCTGTATTCGAACGAATTACTTCCTCGAGTAACAATTCTGCTACTGATTGTGGATCATCCGTTTCAAATTCACTTATTTTACGTTTCATCCACATTTCGTAATTTTCAACATGTTTAGGACCTTCAAAAATACCATCACTCATCATAATTAATAAGTCTCCAGCTTTTAACTGCTCACTTACGACTTCTACATCAAATTCATCAATGATACCAATTGGTAAATTACTACCTTCAATTTTAATAACTTGCTTGCCTCGTTTAACAAAGCTTGGCGATGAACCAATTTTTAAGAATTTTGCTGAAGCATCGTGTAAATCAACCATCGCTAAATCTAGCGTAGCAAAGACCTCTTCAGTAGTACGTAAAGATAGAATCGAATTAATCGATTTAATAGCGACGGTTTCTTCAATACCTGAATTTAATATTTTTTGAAGTAGTTTTAGTGTCTCATTACTTTCAATATGAGCTCGCTCACCATTTCCCATTCCATCACTAATCGCAATAGCGTGTTTTCCTGCTCCAACATCCATTATTTTAAATGCATCACCCGAAATAAAGCCTCCACCTTTAGCTGCAGTTGCAACCCCGGTTTCAATAACAAATGCCTTATCTGATCCAAATGTAACTAAGTAATTACCTCCATTTGGTATTGTCGCTGCCTCTTCTTTTAATACGACAATCGTCTCTTTTAAAATATCTGATAGAATTGGCGCAATTAATTTTTGACATTCACCATACTCGTTTTCAAATGGAATTAATATATCTATATCAATATTACCTTGCTCTAAGTTATAAATTTCTACTTGGCTAACGTCAATGCCAAAGTTTAATAAAGCTTGTAGGATTTGGTCTTCCTGTAATTGATGATTTTCTTTTTCTCGTTGGATCTCTTTAGCAAAGTCGACCATTACTTTTGAAACTCCTCGCAATTGCTCTGCCACTAATCTTCTACTTTCTTGAACTTGTTTTTTAAGCCTTTGATTTGCACGGAAGTAGAAAACCTCTTGCTTCATTAAATCTGCCATTTTTGAAGAACGTTGGCAATATTTCTCCCACTCTCTCATAAATTGGCCATTCTTAATAAGTTGATCCTTTTCAACTAAATGCATCATATTTTCCATGTATTGATATGTTCGATCACCATTGTTTGACCAGCAATGGTCCTTTTTCATACAACTATTACAGCACTTATTTGAAATACTACAAATAAACAGCTCTTCATCAGTTAGTTCGTCCTCAATATGTGCAAACTGGCTAGGCTGTGAAAAACTTGCAGATAATGCTTCAAACACGTTTGAAAATTGAGTAATTCGATTGGCAGTCAAATCTCTTATTTTACGCAAGTATTGTTGTTGATCTGTAGAATGTTCTTCTGTTCCTGGTACTAGTTTAGCTAATTGTTTTAGTAGGAAAGATGGTGTTATTAAGAATAAGACAATCGCAATTACTGATTCAATGATTGAAAAAATAATATCTGATTGTTTCTCAGCATAAAAGCTAATGAGGCATGTCCCAATTAATAGGCCAGCTGCCGCACCTAATCTTTTCCCCTCTTTAAGAAGGCCACCAAGTAATCCAGAGAATGCTAATAAGCTCATTTGATATAGACTCGAAACACTCGCTAAACTTAGTATAAGGCCCGTTACAACCCCTACTGTACACCCGACCGTTCCTCCGGCTACGAAGGCAAATAGTAAGACAATATATCTAGTAACAATATGCTGAATAGATAAATCTTGAATATACCAATCAGTTGTCCCCGTCACAACTGAGGCTAAAAGAATAACTAAACATACGATTTCTTCAACACCTAAAAGTTGTTTTCTTTTAGGAATCGCGAGTAGAGGTACACTTTGGAAAAAAATCATCGTTAAAATAAAACTTAATCCCGCTTCAACTGATGCCATCAAAACATCATACATCAGAACTTCTTGTTGAAAAGCATAAGTAATTAATAGATGACTAATAAATACTGATAAAAAAACTTGAAAAGGTACTAAACCTATATAATGTCGTTTAACTCTAGCGAAGAAAATATTAAGGATAAAAAATAGGATAATTGTGGCAAATGCATAACTAACCGTTTCAACCGACACAGTTAATGAACCGATCATAAGAGCAACAAAAGCTATTCCTGTACGCTCACGTTTCATCATATAAACTGAGGCAAAAAACGGTAATACAAACGGGAGAATATGTGATAGTATCAACGCTCGTCCTAATAAAAATCCCGTTAAAAAGATTAGTAACCCCCAATCAAAGAATGCTCTCTCTAATTTGGATTTAATTGATTTAGAAGATTGCCGAAATACTGATTGAAATCCATTAGTAGGGACCAAGCTTGCTGAAGAATTAGAAGACCCTCTTTGCAGTTTCGTCATATTTCCACCTCATCCGAATTGGTTTATTGAACATATTTTAACTTGTCTAATTGAAGGAATATGTCAAAATGACAAAGGCAAATAAAAGTTTTCTTCGACGGAAAAAGCTTTTACGTACAACTGTTTTACAAAATATGAGAAAAGCTTGCAGCATAATTTCTCTAATAGGGTAAAAGAAACGCAATTATTAAATTTTATGTCAATCGAAATTCAGAATAAAGAGAGAAAGTATGGAATGAAGAATGGGATTAAGAGACGGGGATGCATGTTCCTGAAAAAGAAAAAAACGCCTAGCCTCTCTTATAGAGACCAAACGTTTTTGTTGTTGTATGACCCGTACGGGATTCGAACCCGTGTTACCGCCGTGAAAGGGCGGTGTCTTAACCACTTGACCAACGGGCCGTTAAAGGGAATGGTAGCGGCGGAGGGAGTCGAACCCACGACCTCACGGGTATGAACCGTACGCTCTAGCCAGCTGAGCTACACCGCCATTATCTTTAAACGACAAGTTTTATATTATCATGGTACTAATTAACCGTCAACAGTTTTTTAAAAGTTATTTTATTATTT
Source organism: Gottfriedia acidiceleris (assembly GCF_050457485.1). Lineage (GTDB taxonomy): Bacteria > Bacillota > Bacilli > Bacillales > Bacillaceae_G > Gottfriedia > Gottfriedia acidiceleris_D. Next base: position 33,088 of record NZ_JBCMJM010000030.1, on the reverse strand, counting down.
TTTCCATACAAAAACGCACCCATTAAAGAGTGCGTGTTCTATATACCTATTTATGTCCTGACAAGGTAGAAAATTAGCCTCGACGAGCTCCACGGCCACCACGTTTAGATTCTGTGTTACGTTTTAATGAAGCTAGACGGTCTTCACTGTCTTTTAAAAATTTACTCATTTTTTGATCAAATGTTTCTTTAACCGGACGTTGATCCGAACGGTTTTGATTTTTGCCACGGTTTCCACCACCGCCGCCTCCATATGAAGGTCTGCTTTGACGAGGTCTTTGCTCACGCTCTCCCTCTTTTACTGGTGGACGTTCTTTCGCTTTTTTGATTGAAAGACCGATTTTACCGTCTTTTTCAACATTGATTACTTTTACTTCTACTTCATCGCCAACTTTTAAATGTTCGTTAATATCTTTAACATAGTTGTCAGCTACTTCACTAATGTGAACAAGTCCAGTTACTCCTTCTGGTAACTCAACAAAAGCACCAAAATTTGTAATCCCTGTAACTTTCCCACTAACTTTGCTGCCTACCTCAATTGACATAAAAAAAATGCTCCTCCTTAAAAATGTTTAACTGGATTTACTATATTATATAAAATTATAAAAACAAGTGTCAATGAAACGATAATTACTTGATATTAGGAAAAATGATTTCTCCCTTTTTAGAAAAAAATAAGTTTTTTCTAGCTAACTCAATAATATATTGATCATCGTTCAATTGGTCGATCATACGCTTCGAATCCTCTACCGTACTCTTAGTTTTCTTTAAATCAACCTTTGCTAGTTTTAATTGCTTTACTTTAGATGAATACACATGTTGTTGTGTTACATAATGAGATTGTAATAAAAAGAATAGGGGGACAGTTAAAAAGCAGAATAATGAAATTCGCACTAAAAACTTTTTAAAACTCCTTCTCCTTGGCTTAACACCATGTTCCTCAACTAAAGTAATATTTTGTTTATCTTGAACTTGTCTAGTTAAATCCAATTTTCTCGCATGTTCCACCTATTTCTTCCTCCTATCTAAAAGGTCCTTTACTTTTTTAATAGTAGTAAGGAAGATATTCTTGAATTTTCCGAAAACTCCTTTAAATTGTATTAAATAGTTTTTGACTCGTTTTGGCACAAAAAACCAACATACTCTGCCGAAAAACAAAAGAATTGATAGTACAACGTTGTAAACTAAACGGATTAGTCGAATAAGGAGTCCATAAATAAACAAGAGAATGATGATTATTACCTGAATAATCCACTTTATTGGTTTTACAATAAATATTACGATCAACTTTACTATAATGCGATAAATGCTAATAACTAGTTGAATAACAAGTTCTAATATTTTTTTATAAATAGTTCGAAAAAGACTTTGATATGCCGCATAACCACATAGTAAAGCTAATAGTAGATAAAACCTGAGTGCACCTTCATTAACTAAGTATAATACATAAAAAACTAGTAGAGCTTGAAAAACCCAAAATAATATATCAGTTGCAAATACAATGAATCGATTACGAGTACCTCGATATAAAAAACGATGGTATGTATCTAGTGCCATACCAAGATAAGCACCCATACCGACCATCGCTATCATTGAGTAGAACTGAACGTTTAAGCTCATTTAAATAGCTTGCTAAAGATTCCTTTAGCTTTCCCCGAATTGTATTCATCAATATAACAAAGTTCATTAATCTTTCCCTTGATTGCTACATGCCCCTTTTCTACATCAAGGTTTTTCATTTGTAAATTATGACCTTTAATATGCAAAAAGCCTAAAGCTGTTTCTAATAGGAACTCTTCACTATCAAAGCTCTCAACCTGTTTTACTCCTGTAATCTCAAGATATCTTCTACTTTTTAACGATAAATCCTGCTCGATTATTTGGCTTGTATTTTTCGCATTTAACTCATACGGATTATTCATACTAGTCCCTCCATTTACATAAACTGTACCTCTTGTAAATCGATTCCTAATACAGTGTTATTTGTACAAGTATATGAAGGGACAACTTTTTTAGAACAAGCTATCTGACAGTTTTTCCTCGCTAATGATTGTATACATTGCATCTGCTTCTTCTTTTCGAACGGTCTCTTTAAGTAAATTAATTTTTGCTGTAACAATTTTTTGTCCGAATCGAATTTTTAATTCGTCATTTACTTTGACTTCTGTAGATGCTTTCGCAACTGTTCCATTGATCGTTATTCTACCTTGATCAGCTACTTCTTTCGCAAGAGTACGACGCTTAATAATTCTCGATACTTTTAAAAATTTATCAAGTCTCATAATTTATCCTCCTCAATTCTCATTCAATTAGACATTATTCGTATTTTTTAGCTTCATTCCATATCTCATCCATTTCTTCAAGAGATACATCAGAAAATGTCTTATTTATTTCACGAAGTCTTGATTCAATATATTGAAAACGTTTTGTAAATTTCATATTTGTTTTTAAAATCGCCTCTTCAGGATTTACATCAATAAAACGTGCTAAATTAACAATACTAAATAACAGATCACCAAGTTCCGCTTCAACTTTAGACTGATCATTCAATTTGACGGCATCAAGAACTTCAGCTAACTCTTCGTTAACCTTATCTACCACTGGCGGTAGTTCCTTCCAATCAAAACCTACTTTAGCGGCCTTACTTTGAAGTTTCTCTGCTTTTAATATTCCTGAAAGATCCTTTGGTATGCCTGAAAGAACGGACTCAACTACATGTCCTTTTTCAGCTTGTTTTAATTCTTGCCAATTTTTTAATACGTCTTCCTCATCATTTACATGAACTGTTGAAAATACATGCGGGTGACGATAGATTAGTTTACTTACTAATCCTTGAATTACATCTTGGATTGAGAAGTAACCTTCATCTTCTCCAATTTGTGCGTGTAACATGACTTGTAGTAATACATCTCCAAGTTCTTCAATAATATGATCGTCATCTTCTTCATCGATTGCTTCAAGTAGCTCATAAGCCTCTTCTAGCAAGTATTTCTTTAATGATTCATGGGTTTGCTTTTGATCCCACGGACATCCATTAGGGCCTCTTAAAGTAGCAATGACAGAACGAAGTGTTTCAAATTGATGATACAGATCCTCTTCATTTTTAACTGGAGGTACATAAACACTTGTCAAATTATTAATTGATGTATCGCGATCTAACTCATACAATGGTACTCTTCTTATTTGCTCATTTGAACTACCTGCTGCCGTAACGATTACGACTTCATAATCATCAGGAAGCTGCTCCATTAGCTTTAATTTCGCATGTGAGGCAGTCATTTGATCGTAAACCTGGCAGATGATTAAATGCTGTCTAAACGTAATCGACTCCGCCTCTAAATCCGTTGCATCAACAAACTGGAAGCCTTCAATTGGATCAATCTTCAAACTAGTAAACATCGCATCTAAAAAGCTTTGTCCACCTTTGATGTCTAGCTGGATTTTTCCTTTATCTGCAAGCTCTATTAATAGCTGAACAGTTTTTTCCGCTACAAGAGGATGGCCTGGTACAGCATATGTAATTGCACCTGCTTCAGAAGCTTTTACCAGTAGTTGAACAATTTCTTCATATACCTCTTCAAAACGATCATGTTTTTCATAGATTTCATCGAATGATTGGAACGTTAATCCTTCTGTTTCTAATTCACTTATAACAGGGTGGTCTTTTGTACGTAAATAAAGATTGTCAGTTTTTTGTAACTCTTTATAGATACCAAATGGAAGCTGATTAAGGTCACCTGCTCCTAAACCTAAAACTGTAATCTTGTTCATTTTGATCCTCCTGTTCTTTTAAGAAAGCCATTTCTGTAATTTTTCACTTTTAACGATTGAGCTTAGCTCTTCTACTGTAAATAGCTTGATTTTTATTAATACAATCGCGAATACAATTGCACCGACAACCGCTGAAGATAGTGCCTCAACTAACATTCTTAAACGAAGTGGGTTAATAAACATTGAATATTTTTCAAAAACATATTCATAACCATATACACAACCATACATAATGGCTACAGATACTAGTAATTTAACAATAAACTTAAAGTCAAAAAATGCTACTTTTGACAATTTATATATATAAGCTAAGTTCAAAATCGTAACAATAATTAAAGCAGATACCGTTGAATAAGCTGCTCCTTTAGATCCGATTTGCTCCATTAAAATAACATTTCCAATAAATTTAACACATCCTCCAGCAATGACATTTAAAGCTGGAATTAAACTTTTTCCTAATCCTTGTGCGATTGAAGATGTCGTTATCGATACCCCGGCAAAGAAGATCGATATACATAAAACAGTTAGGACATCCGTTCCTAAATCATTTCGATAAAGCATAATATTGGTCGGATGGATAATTGAAATTAAACCAATTGTTGCTGCTGCTCCTACTACAATACTTACTCTAATGGCACCTGAGATTCGACTATTAATAGAATGATGTTCTTTACGAACTAATTCACTAGATAAGTACGGTATTAGGGCAAGGGAAAACGATGAAGCAATGACAGAGCCTAATTGAATTAAAGGAAATCCACGATCATAAATACCCTTTACCAGCTTAGCACCTTCAACATGATATCCATACTGTACTAATAACGGATAAAAAGAGAGTGAATCGATAAACTGAATGAATACAAGTACTAAACTACTTAAGCTCAGTAGGATACCTTGATACAAAATTGTTTTTAATTCTAAGCGATATGTTCTAAGTAAACCAAATGATGGTATGCTCAAACCAGATCCACGAAAAGACACCCAATAAAAGAAGTACAGTATCGCTGCTATACTACCCAGTATTGAACCTGAAACAGCCCCTGCTCCTACAATATAAAGATTGTCGGTCGTTTGCATTAAATAAAGTGACAGCACTAGAATCGTAATAACTCGAATTAATTGCTCAATTACCTGACTGACTGAAGTAGGTCCCATATCTCCTAAACCTTGATAATATCCTCGAAATGCTGAAGTGATTGGGACAAATAAGAAGCCAACACTAACAACACGAATTAACATCGCTAGATGATCATCACGCATAAACTTCGCTATACTATTACTTCCTATGTATAAAGTAAAGAAACACAATATACCAATGACTAACAACATCATAAATGTTGCATACACCAAATCTTTGGCCCCTTTGTCATCTTTTTTAGCCAACTTTTCAGCCACATAAGATGATAAGACTAAAGGAAAGCCATATGTAGAAAATGCTAAAGCAATTGCGTAGACAGGATATACCTGTTGGTAAATATAGTAACCTAAATCGCCGGCAATATTTTGATAAGGAATTTTATAAAACGCACTTAGTACTTTCGATAATAATGATGCTATTGTTATGAACAAAGCCCCTTGTAGGGCTGCTTTTTGCTTAGCTTTTTGCAAAAGGATAACAACTCCTTTGTTAGACGGTTCACCCTTTAATGTATTACATTAATAGGGCTTATGTAAAGAGTTGCCAATAGAAAAAACCTCTCTTTTCCCATTTTAGCAAGTAATGGTTTTCTTTAAATGTGAATCCGGTAGTTTATATCAAAGGGAAAAAACAAAGACCAGTTAAGGTAATATTCCTTTACTGGCCCATGTTTACTTCATATATGATTATTGCTCCATTTGTCTAGCTAAGAAGTTAGTAGCAGTATCGATTGCTTTCTTTTCAACTTCAGAAATTGTTTTATCTTTTGAAAAGATAACGACGGCTCCAATCGGATCGCCACTTGCGATGACTGCTCCTACTGCATAGGATTGATATTTTTCAATTACACTTTCGATAAATGAAGCTTCCCCAGGCTCGCTAACTACTTTTGAGTTACGCTCTGCCATAGTTTTTTCGATAATATCACCAATGTTTTTGTTTAAGTATTCTTTTTTGGAAGCCCCTGCAACTGCTACAACTGAATCTCGGTCACTTATAATGACAGTATGTCCAAGTGTGTCGTAGAGTGCATCAGCGTATTCCTTCGCAAAATCACTTAATTCACTAATTGGTGAATATTTCTTTAAAATGACTTCTCCATCTCTGTCCACAAATATTTCTAATGGATCACCTTCACGAATCCGTAAAGTTCTCCTAATTTCTTTTGGTATTACTACTCGACCTAAATCGTCAATTCGACGAACTATACCTGTTGCTTTCATACTTGTAAAGCGCCTCCTCACTTACTTGCATGTCTACGTTGATGAAAGATATCCGAGTGACAATGAGGTAAGGTCACCCTTAATTAATGATAGTATCCTACACAACGAAAGTTCTATACAAAATAAGTGAGATTTTTTAACACCTTTACTAAAAATATAGTATTGTAAGCACTTTTTGGTAACTTTTAATTACTTGATCGCCTAATTAAAGCAACCATTCTTATTACTTCCCTAAGCATTTACACTCTCTTTTTTCACGTTCTTTAATCCATTTATTAAACCTTCTAGCGTAGTAAGCCAGTTAGCTGGATTTTTTCCTTTTACGTCTAGCGTTACTTTTAATTTCGATCCATCCATGCCTAAACCAATGCCTCTACCGAATGAATTACATAGTTGGAATAACTTCCCACCATCAATGTTAGCACTTGCCTTCTCAGAGAAATAAACACTTACTTCTGATTTAACTTGTTTAATCAGTTCAATCTTCTCTGCAATAGCTAAAAGTTTAATATGAGCAACCTGGCATAGGTAACCTACTTCTAACGGGAAATCACCAAAACGATCCATTAATTCATCTTGTAAATCATTTAACTCTTCAAACGTTTCAACACGTCTAAATTGCTTGTACATCTCAATTTTTTGCTTACTATCTTGAATATACGTATCAGGTAAATAAGCATCTACTTCAATGTCAATTTCAATTGAAATTATATCTTCTTTCTTAACCCCTCTACGCTGTTCGATTGCATCTTTTAACATTTGAGAATATAAGTCGAAACCAACCGAATCAATAAATCCATGTTGTTGTGCTCCAAGTAAATTTCCAGCGCCTCGGATAGACAAGTCACGCATAGCGATTTTGAAACCTGAACCTAGTTCTGTAAATTCTTTAATTGCTTGCAGGCGCTTCTCGGCAACCTCAGTCAATACTTTATCCTGCTTATATGTGAAGTAAGCATATGCCACTCTATTCGAACGTCCTACACGCCCTCTTAATTGATAAAGCGTTGATAGACCCATTCGATCTGCATCATATACAATCAATGTATTAACATTTGGAATATCCACACCTGTTTCGATAATCGTCGTACTTACTAATACGTCATATTGGCCATCTAAAAAGGCATACATAACTGATTCTAGTTCCCCTTCATTCATTCGACCATGTGCTACAGCTACTTTTGCATCCGGTACAAGCATCGAAATCTGTTCAGCCATACGTTCAATATCTTCTACTCGATTATATAAGAAATATATTTGTCCATCTCGAGCAAGCTCTCTTTCAATCGCTTCTCTCACTAATGCAGCATTATATTCAACTACATATGTTTGAACTGGAAAACGATTTTCTGGTGGTGTTTCAATAACTGATAAATCTCTTACTCCTAGCATCGACATATGCAATGTACGAGGAATTGGAGTTGCAGTTAATGTTAAAACATCTATATTTGCTTTTAGTTGTTTTATTTTTTCTTTATGAGATACACCAAATCTTTGCTCTTCATCAATAACTAAAAGTCCTAAATCTTTATATAGAATATCCTTCGATAATAGGCGATGTGTTCCAACTACTATATCGACAGAGCCCTCTTTTAAGCCTTTCATCGTTTCAAGCTGCTGTTTGCGAGAGCGGAAACGATTTAACAAACCGATATTAATTGGATGATCTTGAAACCTTTCTCTTAATGTTTCGAAATGCTGCTGTGCCAAAATTGTAGTTGGAACTAAAATAGCAACTTGCTTACCTTCAACAATTGCTTTAAAAGCCGCTCGAATAGCTACTTCAGTTTTTCCGTATCCTACGTCACCACAAAGCAGTCGATCCATTGGACGTTCTCTTTCCATATCCTTTTTAATTTCATGAATTGATCTAAGTTGATCGTCAGTTTCCTGATAAGGAAATGAAGATTCGAATTCTTGTTGTTCGAGTCCATCAGGTGAAAAAGCATAGCCTTTTGATGCTTCGCGTTCTGCATAAAGCTTAATTAAATCATCAGCTATATCCTGAACGGAGCCTTCAACCTTCTTCTTAACCTTTTTCCAATCAGTACCACCAAGTTTATAAATCTTTGGTTCCTTACCTTCAGATCCAACATACTTTTGTACTTGATCAATTTGTTCTATCGGTACGAATAATTTGTCGTCGCCATGATATCGAATATGTAAATAATCTTTATGAATACCATTAATCTCTAATGTTTCAATTCCCAAAAACTTACCAATACCATGATTTACATGAACAACATAATCTCCAACTTTTAATTCTGAGTAATTTTTTATTCGTTCTGCATTTGATAATTTTGTATTGATTCTTTTTTTCTTCTTAGCTTTTTTCGTGAATAACTCACGCTCTGTTATTAGAACAAATTTTTCTAAAGGAAGTTCGAATCCAGAACGAAGATCCCCTTTCATGATGTATACTTCACCATTTTTTATTTGCTCTAAAGAAGAGACAATTTTACCTTCAATTTTGTAATCTTCTAATATATTTTCAATTTTATTTGTTCTTTCGTCACTTTCGCCGAGCATAACGATAGTATAGTTATTTTTCTTCCAACGATCTAATTCATTTTTCAACAGATTCATCTGTCCATGAAACTCTTGCATCGATTTACATTGAATCGAAACTACTTGTTCAGGATGCGTATGAGGTACTCTTCTAGGGAAAAGACTCGTATGAATTTGTTGGCGCATTCTCGAATGTAGTAATTCAAAAAAATCATGTGAAAAACTTACTCCATGTAACGCATTTCCTTCAGCTAGTAAAGACGTATACCACTCTGCTTCATCTTTTTTAAGCTGCTCTACGATTTCATGAACCCTCGAAATCTCATCAATAACAACAACAGTTTCCTTAGGAACGTAATCTAGTAAACTAAATTGGTTTTCATAGATTAGACCAAAGTATTTGTATATTTGATCAATCAATTGGCCTTGCTTTAGTTGCTCAAGGTCATAAGTTACCTTTTCAACCAATAACTCTTTTACTTGTTGATCACTTATTTTTGATAGAGTTGTTTTAAAAGCTTGTTCAATTCGTTGAACTCCTAATTGCAAATCAGTCTTGGAAATAATTCTTTCCGTCGCTGGACCAATATGGACACTCTCATATTTTGTGATAGATCTTTGAGAATCAGGAGAAAACGAACGGATTGAGTCGATTTCTGTATCGAAAAGTTCGATTCGAATAGGATCTTCATACGTTAGAGGATAAATATCAAGAATTCCTCCGCGTACGCTAAACTCTCCTTTACTTTCGACCATCCCAACACGTTCATAGCCCATTTGGACAAACTTTGAAATCAAATTCGAAAAGTCGATTTCTTCACCAATTTCAAAATTGATCTGATAGTTAGACCATAATTCTGGAGATGGCAAAAAGCCAATTAATCCTGACACAGGTGTAACTACTACCGACGGTTTTTTTGACATCAAACTGTTTAAAGCGATTAGTCTTTGTGATCTAAGCTCTGGACTTGATACTGCAATCTCTGAAGCAATCAATTCATTTGCAGGATATAAAAATACTTTATCTTCCCCAACTACTGATTTTAGGTCTTCCGAAACTTTTTGAGCTTGGAGAAGATTATTTGTCACGATTAACTGTGTTTGTCCAGTTTCTTTAAAAACAGCTCCAGCAAGCAATGTCTTCGCAGACCCCGTTAAGTTTGTTACCAATTGTTCTCTTAGACCATTTTTTAAGCCATTTATTACTTTCTTAATATCTTTATACTGGTTAAATTGTTCAATTAAACCAATCACGAAGTCAATCTCCCCTAACAGTCAATCTAAGTAACAATAATCTTAGTTGAAGTTTATATTTATAATTTTTTTGTAATTTGCTCCATTTTAAGTGTCTTTTGTATCGATACACACACTTCATCTTAACAGAGTCTAGAAAAAAACAGAAAAACGCCTCAGTTATAAACCAAAGGCAATTTAATTTATGAAATTCTTATATTCATGGTAATGTGGAAACTCAGTTAGAGTCATTTCGCAATCCTCGCACACAATATAAATTACTTGATTAGGAGATTGAATAAAATTTACAAAATCGCTTAATTCTTCATCGAAAGAATGACAATACGAAGATGAAACTTGTAACAACTGTTGTTTTTCAATACTACCCATTTGTTTACTACAATACCGACACTGACAATCTAATAATTCCATTACTTCCTCCATACTACATAAAATTCATATATACAGTATGGATTGTACTAACTATACTTATTCAATGTGAAAGCTTAAATTCCTGTTTTTTATTTTTTATTATATTGATTCATTACATCCACGAAAGAATGCTTTAAAAAATATTCACATGCATCTGCGGCTCTTTTTACCCCATCAACTACTTCAGCAATTTCTTCTTCAAAAAAGTTTGATAATACATGATTTACGATACTCATTCCATTTGACGGACGATCTACACCAATTCGAACACGTTGGAATTCTTGTGTTCCTAAATGCTGAATTAACGACTTTATACCATTATGCCCCCCAGCACTTCCTTTTGTACGCAGACGTAGCTTTCCGGTTGGAATATCCATTTCATCATATAGAACAACAAGATCTTCTATATCAATATTAAAATAATCCATAAATGGTCTTACACATTCACCTGACAAGTTCATATATGTTAAAGGTTTTAGCAAGAAAACTTTTTCTCCGTTCACAATTCCTGAAGTATAAATACCATTAAATTTTTGTTGGGTTAATGAAAAGCCCCATCGGTGAGCTAATTCATCGATCGCAATGAACCCAATATTATGTCGCGTTCTTTCATATTCTCTACCTGGGTTGCCGAGTCCTACAAACAACTTCATTTTATTATCCTCCATTCTAATTCACTTGGTTATATTACGAAAAGACGTAACCACTTCTGGTTACGTCCTCTTATAAGTTTCAAAGCAAAGATGTAATTTTTATATTAATCAAATAAAGTACTTACTGATTGCTCTTCATATACACGAATAATCGCTTCGCCTAACAGGCCTGCAACTGATAATTCAACGAGTTTATCAGTATTTTTTTTATCTTCAGTAAGACAAATTGAATTTGTTACAACTAATTCTTTAATACAAGAGTTTTCGATACGATCAATTGCCGGTCCAGACAATACAGGGTGTGTACAACATGCATATACTTCTTTTGCACCATGCTCTACTAATGCATTAGCAGCAAGTGTAATTGTACCCGCTGTATCAATAATATCATCAATTAAGATAGCCGTTTTACCATCAATATTACCAATGATGTTCATAACTTCAGCAACATTTGGTTTTGGACGACGTTTATCAATGATAGCAATCGGAGCTTTTAGACGATCTGCCATTTTACGAGCTCTTGTTACTCCACCGTGGTCAGGAGAAACAATTACGATATCTTCAAGCTGTTTTTTTCTAAAGTAATCTGAAAGGATAGGTACACCTAATAAGTGATCAATCGGAATATCAAAGAATCCTTGAATTTGTGGAGCATGTAAATCAAGTGTAATCACTCGAGTTGACCCTGCAGTTTCAAGTAGATTTGCAACTAACTTTGATGTAATCGGCTCACGTGAACGAGCTTTTCTATCTTGACGAGCGTAACCGTAGTAAGGAATTACAATGTTAATTGTTTTTGCTGATGCACGTTTTAAAGCATCGATCATAATTAATAATTCCATAATACTTTCATTTACAGGGAAACTTGTTGATTGAATGATAAATACATCACAACCACGGATACTTTCCTCAATGTTAATTTGCACTTCTCCATCGCTAAAACGAGAAACCGAACATTTACCAAGCTCTACACCAATGTGTTTTGCAATTTCTTCAGCTAATTTAGGATTCGAGTTTAGAGTAAATACTTTTAAATGCTTGTCTGGATAATGATTAGGCATGTTTCGTGTACCCTCCGCTTTTTTTCTTTTCATTTTATCTATAATTAATTTTTATAGTAACCTTCTTTGTTCACTTGTCTTGCTCTTGCAATTGCTAGTGAATCTTCTGGAACTTCATCAGTAATCGTTGAACCAGCTGCAATGTATGAACCTTTTTTCACAGTTACAGGTGCAATTAAATTTGAATTACAACCAACAAAGACATTGTCCTCAATCGTTGTTTTAAACTTATTTTTACCGTCATAGTTCACAGTGATTGAGCCACAACCAAGATTAACACCTTGACCAATCTCCGCGTCACCAATATAGCTTAAATGAGATGCTTTACTTCCGTTGCCAAAAGTAACTTTCTTAGTTTCAACGAAATTACCAATTCGAACTTCATCACCTAATGTTGACGCCGGACGAATGTGAGCAAATGGTCCAACTGTAGTTGAATGACCGATTTTACTTTCATGTACAACTGATTGTTTAATAACTGTATCATTACCAATTTCACTATCGATAATTTCAGTATTTGGGCCAATTGTACTACCCGTTCCAATTATACTATTTCCATAGATCATTGTACCAGGGTAAATAATTGTATCCGAACCAATTTTTGCATCTGCAGAGATATACGTGCTAGCTGAATCGATAATTGTTACACCGTTCAACATATGCTTTTTGTTTATAGTTTTGCGCATGATAGATTCTGCAATAGATAATGCATATCGATCATTTACACCTAATGTTTCATCGAAGTTTGCTGTTTTATATGCAGCTACTATTTCGCCTTTTGCTTTTAGTATCTCAATAACATCTGGTAAGTAGTACTCACCTTGAGCGTTATTATTGTTTACTTCATTTAATGCTTCAAATAATGCTTTATTATCAAAGCAATATGTACCTGTATTGATTTCTTGAACTGTTAGCTCTTCTGGACTTGCATCCTTATGCTCAACAATTTTTAATACAGATCCATTTTCGCCCCTAATTATTCTACCATAACCAGTTGAATCCTCAAGATGGGCTGTTAATATTGTAGCTTTTGCTTGTAATCTTTCATGCTCATCGAATAATGCTTGAATTGTCTCTGGTGAAATTAACGGTGTATCACCACAGATTACTAAAGTAGTTCCTTCTTTATCCTTTAACATTGGCGCCGCTTGAATAACAGCATGTGCAGTACCTAATTGCTCAGCTTGTAGAGCATATTCGCTATGATCACCTATTTGTGTTTTAACTAATTCCGCTCCGTGACCTACAACAGTTACAATATTTTGTACACCAACTGACATTACGTGGTCTACAACATGTTGAACCATAGGTTTCCCACAAACAGGGTGAAGTACTTTATATAATTTTGATTTCATTCTAGTACCTTTTCCTGCAGCTAGAACAATCGCATATTTATTTGACATAGTCATCCTCCATCAATCTAAATACCTATACCTGGTAGCTCAAAATGCTAATTTTAATATTTTTCCACAAAATACATCCATTTTATTATACCATAAAAAAAGAACCCATTATACATTAATGGGTTCTTTTTGGTCATATTTTTAAGAAGCACCTGCTTCTTCAAAGTCTTCTTCCAACTCACCTACACGGTGATATTCAGCTAATACAGAATCCTGTATTTTGCTACGAGTTGAAGAGTTAATCGGATGAGCGATATCACGGAACTCTCCATCCGGAGTACGTTTACTTGGCATTGCTACAAATAAACCGTTATTACCATCGATTACGCGAATATCATGAACAACAAATTCATGATCTAATGTAATTGATGCGATAGCTCTCATACGACCCTCCGTGTTTACGCGGCGTAGTCTTACGTCTGTCACTTCCATCTTGTTCACCACCTTTATCAACTTAAACCATAATTAGTAAGTTTCAACAATTATCAATAATTTCCTTCTTTTTGGAAAATTTTTTATTTAAATTATTTAATTTTTACAAATGTTTACTAAATTAATGTCCTTACCTTATTTATCGGATTATTTTAATTGAATTTTAATGAAAATAAAAAAAACTTGAAATAATTTCAGGTTTTTTACGCTGTTAAAATACAATTTTGTCAATTAATTACCAAAATTTTGTAACGGGAGTTTAGTGATGTTGATTTCCACTACGGGGTGCTCGCTTTCCATGGGGCGAGACCCGAGCCTCCTCTGCAAGCCTGCGGGGCCTCGGGCTTCCCGCTTATCCCATAGGAGTCGAGCACCCCTTCGTTCCAATCAACTTATTCATCAAAAAAAGTGTGCAATAAAAATCTAATCAAATAGCCCTTTACTTAGCGTAAACTAACAGTTGTTTATTTAATCAGTTTATAAAACCGCTCAAACATATAGCATTTTAAAATTTCAAATCATAAAAAATGAAGAAGTTGGATTAATAAATACTCAACATAATATCAACGAAAGTCATAACTACTTAATTTTCACTTATTTTTCTATTTTTGAATATTGACTTAGCAATACTTCCACACAATAAAAAAAACCTGAAAATAATTTCAGGTTTTGGTCTTATACAACTGCGATACATTCGATCTCTACTAATACGTCTTTAGGTAGTCTTGCAACTTCCACACAACTTCTTGCAGGCTTGTGTCCATTGAAAAACTCTTCATAAATAGCATTAAAATCAACAAAGGTTGTTAAATCTTTTAAAAATACAGTTGTTTTAATAACTTTTGATAAATCTGTTCCAGCTTCTTCTAGAACAGCCTTAAGGTTCGCAAACACTTGCTTTGTTTGTTCCTCAATTCCACCTTCTACAATATTCCCTTCTACAGTTAATGGAATTTGTCCAGATGTGTATAACAATCCATTAGCGATTATTGCTTGAGAATATGGTCCAATTGCTTTTGGTGCATGATCAGTATGAATTAATTGCATTATGTATCTTCCCCTTCTTCATTATATACAATTAGCTTATCCATTTAATGACTATAAGCTTTCAGTTTTAATAAATGATTCTTCTTGGAAATTGCCTCTTTCAACTCGAATAAGCTGTTCTCTTTCATTTACCTCAGATAACTTTACAAGTGATATATAATCTTCAACTAATCTTTCTTCAATATTTACTGCCTCAACTAATACACCAATTCCTGCAACATTTGCCTGAAATTCCTTAAGCAAATTTTTCATACCAGTAACCGTTCCACCAGCTTTCATGAAATCATCGATAATTAAAACATTTGAACCTGCCTCGATGCTTCTTTTTGCCAATGACATTGTTTGTATACGTTTTGAAGAACCAGATACGTAATTAATACTTACTGTTGATCCTTCCGTAACCTTGTTATCTTGACGAACAATTACAACTGGTACATTTAAAAAGTTTGCAACAGCATATGCTAAAGGAATTCCTTTTGTTGCGATTGTCATAACGATATCTATTTTTTGATTACTGAATATAGATGCAAACATCCGGCCTACACTATTAACATAGTTAGGATTGCTTAATATATCAGTCATGTATAAGTATCCACCAGGCAACACTCGGTCTGGTTTTTGAAGTAGATCACATAATTCTTCAATTACTGTATTTACTTCTTGATTACTAATACTAGGAATATACTTTACACCACCTGCTGCTCCTGGCACAGTCAATAGTGTCCCAATTCCTTGTTGTTCAAACGTCTGCTTTATAATACCTAAATCTTCACTTACTGATGATTTAGCAGACGTATATAAATCAGCAAAAAATGTTAATGATACTAATTGTTGTGGATGATGCAACAAATAGTGTGTCATACCTACAAGACGAGAGCTTCTTCTAATTTTCATGCAGCACCTCAAATCACGAATATTTTATAAAAATTTTATAATAATATTCGTTTTTAATCAAGTTTTTCCCTTTCACCTAACATCCGAACGGCGTATACTTGATCGCAGAAACCTTTTAATCCGTTATAAACACGATTCATCCTAGAATCATGGCGAACTAATCCGAATACTGTAGGACCACTTCCGCTCATTAAAACAGCATCTGCACCAAAACGTTTCATTTGATCCTTAATCATTGCAACCTCAGGGTGTAATTGCAGTGTAACTGTTTCTAATACATTTCCTAATGACAGACAAATATCGTCATAATTTTTATTTGAAATGGCATTAACCATACGATCTACATCAGGATGTTGAATATTATCTAATTTTAGCTTTTGATAAACAGTTGCCGTTGAAACGCCCTGTGTTGGTTTTGCTAAAATAACCCAACAAGGTGGTGGTGTATCGATATGTTCAATTTTTTCGCCACGACCTGTAGCAATAGCTGTTCCGCCGTAAACACAAAATGATACGTCCGACCCGATTTTAGAGCCAATTACCGCTAATTCATCTAACGAACAGTTTAAATTCCAAAGCTTATTTAGACCTCTTAGTACTGCCGCAGCATCTGAACTACCTCCGGCTAAACCAGCAGCAACAGGAATATTTTTTGTAATAAAAATATGCGCTCCTAATTTAACTCCGAACATTTCTTTAAGTAGCATCGCAGCTTGATATGCTAAATTGCGTTGATCATCTGGCACGTATCGATTGTGTGATGTAACGACAATCTTATCTTCTTGAATAAGCTCTAATTCAATTCGATCGGCTAAATCGATCGTTGTCATGATCATTTTTACATCATGATAACCGTCGCCTCTTTTCCCTACTACATCTAATGAAAGATTTATTTTCGCAGGAGCCTTCACCATTAATTTCACTATTCTCACCTTCTTATGAACACTTACTTTTTTGCTATTGTATCATAATTAACTCATAAGAAAAATGTACCCCAATGAAAGTGAGCTAGATCAGTAAACTTTCTTTGGAAAGATTCACAAAAACCGAAGCATTTAGCTTCGGTTTGATGTGTAGACAAATTCACTTGTCGAAGTGAAGATTGTTTATTGTTGCTTATTAGATAATTGTAACTCAGCTAATTCGATTGCCCTTTTAACCATGTTGCCGGCATCCTTCGCTCGAATGCCTCCCCAGCCTTCTTTTTGAACGACGTCATAGAAACCAAGATCTTTTGCAAGTTCCTCTTTAAAGCTCTGTGACATTATACCTCTTTTTCTTCTACCCAAAAAAAGCAACCCCCTTTTTCCACTTCGACATTGTTAGTATGTGTAATTCTGTTTAATTTCATGAATAATAAAAAGAAAAGGGACAGTAGAAAATTCTACTGCCCATTCGCCATCAGTCCACTTGTATGGTCATCACAGAAAAACAATTCAACTGTTTCTGTTAAAATATCTGCATAACTAAAAGATAAGCGTTCAAATGCGTTCTCTTCTTGATCTAATTGTACTACGAATATGGATGGATATGTTTCTGCTAATACACCGGAACGTTCCACAGTCTTTCTACGTCCGCTGTTTGCTTTCAATGTAAGTCGTTGTCCAACATGACTATCTAAAGTATCCTTTATTTCAGATAATTTTTTTGCCATTTCATACCACCTCACTATGACAAGTATACCATCTTATGTAAACTAAGTCAAAAAAGATAAAATTATACCAACGATACAGGTTACCTGTCAATATTTTTTTGCAACACTCGATTATTATTTGTGAAAATCTGAAAATTTATGTATGAAAATAAAAAAAAGATTTTCTACATACGAGTTTTCTCGTTAATGTAGAAAATCTTTTCCTTACTCCTCTTCCATCGATTGGAAAGGTAGCCCTGTTCTTAAAATTCCTTTTGTTTCTACTCCACCAAGTCCCTTTTCACCTGTAATTGTATTACGAACCACATCATAAACATTTACTCGATCCATAAATGATGTGAAGCTTATCTTCCCAACTACATACACAGGATCTAATGCATGTATGTTTACCCTAGTTGGTGAGCTTGCAAAGTTTGCTCCTGCACGTATAATCGCTTCAAAGTGAGATTGACATGCCCCAGCAAAAATTACAAGGTGGTCTAAAGATGGTACCTTCTTTCGCGCTTCTTTTACAGCATCGACAAAATATCTTGAATGTCTGTAAGCTTCTATATCAGTAACGACCCCTTTTGACTTTGTGTATGCATCATGACCAGTTATAACTAGTATATCGGGACGATAATGATCTAAGTAATAACCAATTTTTGTTGGTAATTCTGTTTCCTTACAATAGATTCCCTCAACAGGCACACCCATCTTATTATACATTTCAAGACATTTTTTTAAATATATTGGATCTCCATCGATGTGAAGAACCCGACCTGGTATTTGAAAAAGATTTACATCTGTTCTATATCCATTTGTTGCTTGAAATCTTCTTTTTTCTTTTTGCTCCAAGGCTTCTCTTTTAAATAGTTTATAGTTTTCCTCAATTTGAACAGATGATCTTTTACCTTTTTCTCTATACTCTGATTCAATGATTACTCGCAGGTCAGATAAAGGCGCATCAGCAATTAAACGAAAATCGTCACCATATAAAATAGCAATGACTTCATCCCCGATTTGTTTTACCTCCACTACTCGAAAAACTAGGTCATATTTATAAGATGCTCTTTCTACTATATCCCCTACATTAATATTCACATGCCTTCCCCTCCAAAATTGCTTAAGTACACTACGAGTTCGCTCTCTTTTCTTAGATTATGTATGGACAAAAAAAAGGGTGAAAAGAAGGTTTATTGAACTTTTATAGGGCATCAGAACTAAAATAAAGTAACAAATAAAAAAGATGATTACAAACTAGTTGGTAAATTAGCTTATAATCATCTTTTTGTTATTTTACTTGTTTATATAGACTATTACTTAATGTTGCAAATTCTTGAATTGATAAAGTTTCTCCTCTTCTTGTTCCTTCAATACACGCCTCTAAAAGACAAGCTTCAAGTATTGCCTTATCTTTTTTCAGTTGAGAAAAATTATTTAATAAATTATTATTTAATGTTTTTCGTCTTTGAGCAAAGCTCGCTCTAACTACTTCAAAAAAGAATGATTCATCAATTACCTCTGCAGCTGGTTCTTCACGTTTTACTAGCTTTATAACAGCAGAATCAACGTTTGGCTGAGGCATGAAGACTGTTCTAGGTACAGTCATAACAGTTGAAGCATGTGTATAAAACTGTATTGCGATTGATAGTGAACCATAGTCCTTTGTTCCCGGCTTAGCGGAGATACGGTCAGCTACTTCTTTTTGCAACATACAAACAATTCCTCTGATTGGTAAACCTTCTGTTAATAGCTTCATGATAATTGGCGTCGTTACATAATAAGGCAAGTTTGCGACTACCATTATATCTAACTCATTAGGCAAATACTCATTAATCGCTTTTTCAACATCTGCCTTTAGTACGTCTTCATTAACGATTTGTATATTATCATATGGTGAAAGTGTATCTTCTAAGATTGGGATTAGTCTATTATCAATTTCAAAAGCTAATACTTTCTTAGCACGCTTAGCAATTTGCTCAGTTAGTGCTCCAATTCCCGGGCCAATTTCAATTGCACAACTTTCTTCAGTTAAATCTGCATAACTTACAATGTTTTCTAGTATATTTGTATCAATTAAGAAATTTTGACCATAGCTTTTTTTAAAGAAGAAATCGTACTTGGCTAATATTTCTTTCGTTCGACTAGGTGTCGCGATATCCTTCATTATTTTTCCTCCATTAAAACTTTTTTTACTGCTTGCCCAAATTCATCTTTTGAGATTTGAAACATTTGCAGTCTTTTCTCTAGTTGCTTACCGTTTGTATAACCTATATTAAGAATTTTACCAAGTTTATCTCGTCTTTCACTTGATGAGGGATGTCCAATTAATCCGGCATCTATTAAATCTTCCTTTGTAATTTCAGATTCAACTTCGATAAATTCCTGCTTAACATGAATTAAAGCATTTCGAATAGATTCTCTAGTAGCATGCTCGATTCCTAATCCTTTTTTACCTGAACGAACAGCTTCTTCCTTTGGTAAAAACGCATGCTTACATCCTGGTACATGTTCCTTAATAATCGAGCGTATACGCTGACCAGGATAATCAGGATCTGTAAATACGATAACTCCTCGAGTCTCCTGAGCATGCTTTATTAATTTTAAAGTATCCTTATTTATAGCAGAACCACTTGTTTCAATTGTATCTGCATCCACAGCTCTTTTAATTGCCGCTGTATCATCTTTACCTTCAACAACAATGATTTCTTTAATTTTCATTTGTTCCTCCAACCAGTACAAGTATATGTAATCATACCATAAGGATAATAAAACTTCATACTCTCTTAAAAGTAGTATAAAAAAAAGCAGAAGGACTTATCCTTCTACTTTCATTTAAACAACGATCTATTTTAAAAATATTAGCTAATAATACGAATTTTTACAGTACGACGACCAAAATCAAAACAATCGTCTTTTGTTGGCATTAAAATATCGATTCTTCTGCCTTTAATCGCTCCACCAGTGTCACCAGCAATAGCAACGCCATATCCTTCAACCCAAACCTTTGATCCTAAAGGAATCACTTTTGGATCAACTGCAATCAGTTTTGTGTTAGGATTTTTACGAACATTAATACCTAAAGCTGTTACACCAGACATCCCCGCATCGTAAGGTGAATATGCAGTTGCTTCAACATACATTTCTTTTACCTTACTACTTGATTTTGGCGCACTAGATTTTACTAATGCACTTGATGTTGGTACAGACTTTGTTCCAACTGCAACTACTCGATCAACAGGTTCTTTTAAAATAGTTTCATCAACTAGCGTTTTAGAAACTACCTTACCATTTTCTTTAATCAGTTCAAAGTTACGTTTAACAAGTCCTTTAACACCTTCTGAAATGACCGAAGATTCATCCTTATACATAGAAGAATCTTTTTGCTCTTTTTCTTTAAAATCTACAGGCTCTTCCACCACATCGTTGACTTTTTCGACACGGATAACTCGAACTGTATCATTTTGTTTGATCATTTCGCCGGCACCTGGTTCAACTCGGTCAAATTCGTTTAATGTAATGTTCTGCTTTTCTAAAAAGTCAGCGACAGTAGTCGAAGTTGCAAATACTTTTTTAGAAGCTCCTCCGTCATTTAATACCATAGGGAATGCTTTTTCGTAAGATACCTTACCATTTTCCTCTAACGGTGTTGACAGTGCAGGCATTATAACATCATCAGGATTGATCTTAATATTTTGTTCCTTTAATAATTCCTTTACCGTTTGAGCAGTTGTCTTAATGACTTTTTCTTGCCCATCGATCGTAAGTTTAACAGGTTTCGCTAAATGAACTGTAATATCCATATCATCTGATATTTTCGTTTTGGCCGACGGATATATTTCATCTGCATTCGTAATACTAATATTTTGTTCTTTTAATAATTCAGCCACAGTATTTGCATGTGTTTGAATAACCTGTTCCTTCCCGTCTACCTCAAGAGTTACTTGTTCTTTAAGTCCCTCATATGCTCCTGTACCTACTGATCCAGTGAAAACTAAAGCTCCTGCAAGTTGTACTGCTAGTTTTTTACTACTCCCAAGTCTAGAAAGTAACCTATTCGCGTCTATCACGATTTTACTCCTCCTTTTCGCCTGAGAAAAAAGATTGACTAGCTCCAAACCTATTAACTAGTGCTTCTACTCTACTGAATGTATGTTTACTAGATTTAGAAGTAGAAGAGTTTTCTTTCGACAAATTCTTCAACTCTTCATACGTGAACTGTGACGAATTTTATGTATTCGTACTAGTTCATGAGATCATTTGTTAATCTGAAAAATATTACACGCATTTTCAAAAGTTCGTTTTTGAACTTCCTCAACTGATATGTTTTTTAAACGTGCAATTTCATCAGCAACAAGTGATACATAGCTAGGTTCGTTTCTTTTTCCTCTATACGGATGTGGTGTTAAGTATGGACAATCCGTTTCGATTAATAGATTTTCTAACGGAATCTCTGTCGCAACTTCTTTTGGTTTTTTTGCATTCTTAAATGTAACTGGTCCTCCTAATGAAATATAGAAGTTCATTTTAATACATTCTTTTGCAGTTTCCACACTTCCGCCGAAGCAGTGCATAATGCCACCTACTTCTGATGCATTTTCTTCTTTTAAAATGGTTACAATGTCTTCTGTTGCGTCACGATTGTGAATAACAATCGGTAGTCCGCATTCTTTTGCTAATTGAATTTGTTTGCGAAATACTTCTTTTTGGATTTCTTTTGGAGATTTATCCCAGTAGTAATCTAACCCAGTTTCACCAATTGCTACTACTTTAGGATGTTTTGATAATTCCTTAATCCATTCAAAATCTTCTTCTGTTGCGTCAATTGCATCAACTGGATGCCAGCCAATAGCTGCATAAAGAAAATCATACTTCTCAATTAATTCCATAGCTTTCGTAATTGTTGGTCGATCAAAGCCAACAACTACTTGATGAACAACTCCTGCTTCTAGAGCTCTACTAATTACTTCTTCAAGGTCTTCTTTGTATTGATCTGCATTTAAATGTACATGTGTATCAAAAAGCATTTTTACTTCCCCTTTGCTCATCTGAGATTTAGTCTAGCATACCGTAAAATTTCTTACCTAACGCACAGTTAACAATTCCGTTACAAAAAGAAACAGTCAAAATTAAGCAATTTCTAATAAATTTTTAAAGATGTTTTAAATTAATTCCATGTTATATCAAGACTTTCTTACTTTTTAAAACAAAATTCTGATAATTTTTTTAGTTTACTATTGTAATCAATCTGTAATACTTTCTTCATATAGTGACATTTTTTAACAATAACTTGTTAACACCTGCCATAAATCAACAAAATATTATCATATTTGTGATTCTTATGATATTTTTACAATTTTCTGCACAATACAACAATTATTTCAGTAAAACAAATCAAAAAGAAAAGTATTTCATGTTAGTTTTTACACGAAATACTTTTCCTAGTAACATTATTTAATAATAGTACCGTTTGGTAATGATTGATCAATTGTTGCAAGTGATAGCTTACCTTCAATACTTCCTGCAAGGATCATCCCTTCGGATAGTTCCCCTCTAAGCTTTACAGGTTTTAAATTCGTTACGCAGATCACTTTTCTACCAATTAATTCCTCTGGTTTATAGTATTCCGCTATACCTGATACAACTTGTCTTGCTTCGTTTCCTAAATCTAATTGAAGTTTTAAAAGTTTTTTTGCTCCTTTTACTGCACCAGCTTCTTTTACTTCAGCTACCTTTAGTTGAACTTTAAAGAACTCATCAATTGTAATTTCAGGAACAGTTTCTTCCACTTTCTCTTCTACCACTGGTTTTACAGTACCTTGCATTTGTTCTTTAATATATGCAACTTCAACCTCTGTCTCTAAACGTGGGAAAATTGGTTCACCCTTTTGTACTCTCGTATCCTCTTGAATTGCTCCAAACTCTTTTAGGCTGTCCCATGAAAGAATCTTTTCATCAACTAGTCCTAACTGTGTGAAAATTTTCGTTGGAGTCTGAGTTAAGAAAGGTTTTAATAAAATCCCAACTTGACGTAAAGATTCAGCTAAGTGCGCCATTACCGAAGCTAGTTCAGGTACACGGTTTTCGTCTTTAGCAAGTACCCACGGCTGTGTCTCATCAATATATTTGTTTGTACGACTAACGAACTGCCAAATATTTGTTAATGCAACTGAAAATTCCATATTTTCCATTGCTGCTTCCACAGTTTCCTTCGTGTTCTTTGCCACTTGTTGAAGGTTTTCATCAAAATCTGTTACTGTTCCATTAACTGCAGGAATATTACCATCAAAATATTTTTGGATCATTGCAATTGTTCGATTTAATAAATTACCTAGATCATTTGCTAAATCAAAATTAATACGGTCAACGAATCCTTCTGGCGTAAAAATACCATCTGATCCAAAAGGAACTTCACGTAATAAATAATATCTTAGAGCATCTAAGCCATATCGGTCGATTAATACTACTGGGTCTACAACATTACCTTTAGATTTACTCATCTTGCCGTCTTTCATTAATAACCATCCGTGAGCAAAGACCTTTTTAGGCAATGGTAAGTCTAATGCCATTAACATAATCGGCCAATAAATCGTATGGAAACGTACAATTTCTTTACCAACTAAATGAACATTCGCTGGCCAATATTTTTTATAGTTTTCTTCATTATCTGAACCATAACCTAAAGCGGTAATATAGTTAGATAAAGCGTCAATCCATACATAAATAACGTGCTTAGCATTACCCGGTACTTTTACACCCCAGTCGAATGAAGTACGTGAAACAGCTAAATCCTCTAATCCTGGTTTAATGAAATTGTTAATCATTTCATTTTTTCTTGATTCAGGTTGAATAAATTCTGGGTTTTCTTCATAATACTTCAGTAATCGGTCAGCATATTTACTCATTTTAAAGAAATAAGACTCTTCTTTAACCAGCTCTACTGGATGACCGCTGTCCGGACTCTTTCCACCAATAATTTTTCCTTCTTCATTATATAGAGGATCAACAATTTGAGTTTCAGTATAATATGTTTCATCCGGTACAGAATACCAACCCTCATACTCGTCCAAATAAATATCACCTTGATCAAGTAATTGCTTGAAAATCTTCTCAACGATTTCTTTATGTCTGCTTTCCGTCGTACGGATAAAGTCATCATAGGAAATATCTAATTTTGTCCATAGGTCCTTAATTCCAACAACGATATCGTCTAAGTATTCTTGCGGTGAGACATTTAATTCCTCAGCTTTTCGTTGAATTTTTTGACCATGTTCATCTGTACCCGTTAAATAAAAGACATCAAACCCTTGAAGTCTTTTATATCTAGCCATTGCATCCCCAGCAACAGTCGTATAAGCATGACCTATATGTAATTTTCCGCTCGGATAATATATTGGGGTTGTAAGATAAAAAGTTTTATTACTCATTGACCAAAAATCCTCCTTCAAAAATTTCTAAATATTGACACTAAATTATTCGCATGATTTTGCATTTCATTATAAAATGAAAAATGAGTTAACTGCATATCCCCATCTACTATTACAACTTCATACTTATTTTATAAGTTAAATTTTACACAATAGTAACATCTATTTCTATTATTTCTCATAAATATACATACATTTTCTCTTTAATTAACCCATTTTGGCATAGTAGCATTATGTAGCTCTGTCTTTTG
This sequence comes from Gottfriedia acidiceleris, assembly GCF_050457485.1. Classification (GTDB taxonomy): domain Bacteria; phylum Bacillota; class Bacilli; order Bacillales; family Bacillaceae_G; genus Gottfriedia; species Gottfriedia acidiceleris_D. The sequence goes on along the minus strand of NZ_JBCMJM010000030.1, from coordinate 7,980 downwards.
GACTACATAGTACATTTATTTTCATAAAAACTTTATATAGGAGGATTAATTATGAAATCTACAGGAATTGTCCGTAAGGTAGACGAGCTTGGCCGTGTAGTCATTCCAATTGAACTTAGAAGAACACTAAATATCACTGAAAGAGACACACTTGAAATATTTGTTCAAGATGATCGTATTATCCTAAAAAAGTATGAACCAAATATGACTTGTATGATGACGGGAGAAATTTCTCAAAATAATCTTGAGGTTGCTGATGGTAAAATTGTTTTAAGTAAAAAAGGCGCAGAGCTTCTAAAATTCGAGATTGAACAATTTATAGCTGATAATAATTAAATTGAAGAGGCTGCCTAGTTTAATTGCATTCTCTAAATTAATGCTAGTAAAAATGAGTAGAGAATTACAAATAAATAAGACAGCCTAACTTCATTTTTAAACCTTATTAAATTTCGTGATATTCCGCGTAGACGTCCCTTTTATTTAATGAACGATCCTTCGCAACAAGTTTTATCGCATCTTTACTTTTTTCATTTTTTTCATTTATGTACCAATCAACATGTTGGTTAATGGATAGTTCCTGCCACCAACACTCCTCATTGCTTTTCACATCTTCTTCAGATGCCCCTTCTAAAACAACTACAAACTCTCCACGTACTTCTTCATTCGTTGCCCAGTCTATTGCATCACTAACTGTCCCACGTAAAAACTCTTCGAACTTCTTTGTTAATTCTCTACAAAGTACAATCTTTCTGTCACCTAATACTTCAAGAATAACGTGTAGCGTTTCTTTTAAACGGTGTGGAGACTCGTATAAAATGACTGTACTACGTTGCCCCTTTAACGGTTCCAATTGCTTCTTCTTATCTTTCTTTTGACGTGACAAGAATCCTATGTATAAAAACGAATCAGTAGGTAGTCCAGATGATATTAAAGATGTTAAGGCAGCATTTGCACCAGGTAAAGGAACGACAGAAATTCCTTCTTCTAAACAAAGTTTTACTAGCTCATAACCTGGGTCATTTATACATGGCATTCCTGCGTCACTTACTAATCCAACTTTTAATCCTCGTTTCAAGTCTTCTACAAGCTTTAATCCTGCTTTTTCTTTATTATGCTCATGATAACTCACTAATGGCGTTGGTATTTCGAAGTGATTACAAAGCTTTTTCGTGTTACGAGTATCCTCCGCCGCAATATAATCTACTTCTTTTAGTATTCGTACCGCTCTAAACGTCATATCTTCTAAGTTACCAATAGGGGTTGGTATTAAATAAAGACAGCCTAATTCTTCATTTAAGAAGCTCTTTTGACTTTTAATCATTACTCGTTCCTCCTCTCATATATCGTTCTTTGTTTTCTCTTGATAATTGCTTAAAAGCGTATTCCGCTTGCATCGCTTCTCTTTTAGTTGGGTACTCCTCAAAAAATATACAATTTACAGGTGTTCTACCCCTCGTATATTTTGCACCCTTTCCATCGTTGTGTTGTTTTACTCTACGCTCAATATTTGTTGTATACCCTGCATAGAAAGTTGCATCAGAACATTCTAGCACATATAAATAGTGTTTATGATCTTCCATATAGAATTTCCTTTAACTCAGCCGTATACTCGTTATTTTCCTCATATACGTAAATCGGAGGCAAAATTTTAAGGTCAGACTTACCACCTTTAATACCTTCAATTAGAAGTGTATTTGCTTCCTTACCCATTTTTGGATAAACAAACTGAATTCTTTTCGGCTCAATACCTTGTTTACGCATTGTTGTAACAATATCCAACATACGCCCTGGACGATGAACCATCGCCAATTTTCCACCATGCTTTAAAAGTTGTTTACTTGCATTGATTACTTCTTCTAAATTCGTTTTAATCTCATGTCTCGCTATTGCATAATGCTCATTCATATTCTGTTCAGAAGTCGGAATATCTTGAAAGTATGGTGGATTACACGTAACAACATCTACAAATTCTCTGCCTATTTTATTTGGTGCATTTTTTAAATCGTCATGAATCATTGATATTTTTTCATCTAACTTGTTATATTCAATACTTCTTTTAGCCATATCATACAGTCGCTCTTGTATTTCTACACCTATTATATTTGCTTTAGATCTTCGGTGTAGCATCAATGGAATAACTCCATTTCCAGAGCATAAATCAACAATTGTACCTTTTTGGATCGGGACATATGTAAAATTGGATAAAAGAACTGCATCTAATGAAAATGAAAAAACGGATGGACTTTGTATAATCCTCATATCATCGGTTAATAAGTAATCTAATCGTTCGTCACCTTTAAGCATAATTAGTTCCTTTCAAATTCATACCAATATTATCTTTTAGCATTGCCTAATCGTATAACAATTAACTAGCAATGCATAAAAAGAAGCTATTCCATTTAGAACGTGCGTACTTTACCTTTTTAAACAGTTTATTTAATAGCTGTTTAAAAAGGTAATCGCTCGCTTCTTCCGGAATAGCCTACCATTACTTTTTATCAAAGAAGGATAAACAAAACAGACAGTCCTCACCATGACGTACGCTTCCATAATGTAGATTACAAATATGGAAACCTTCTTGGTACAATCTTGCTAAATTATCATAGCCTTCCCCAAGATCCTTATCCTTTTGTACCTTTTTCTTCTTTGAGTCTTTTATTTGCTCTTTTTCTTCTATACGTTTATTTAGACCTAATCTTTCTCGTAAGTGATCATTCTCAATTTTCGTATAGTGATTTTCTTCTAGTAGCTCAGCAATATATTGTTTTAAATCACTAAGCTGTGTTGATAAATCTTGAATTTGTTCTTCCATATTGGAAAGAGATAAGAATATATTCTTCTTGTCCAATCTTACCACCTCTTAATCTGTGGTTTGTATTGACACGACTCCCTCATGAATTAAATCATCTAGGGTATACTCCACAACGCGTTCTTTTTTGATCAATTCTACCTGTATAACTCGTTCTAAGATGTTCAATCCTACTACTCTTCCAGGACCTTCTGCTGTCTTGATGATATCCTCTAAGTCTGGAAGTTGTTCTTTTGCAGCCTCATACTCATCATTTTCATATTTTAAGCAGCACATTAATCGGCCACAAAGTCCTGAAATCTTCGCCGGGTTAAGTGAAAGGTTTTGATCTTTAGCCATTTTAATGGATACTGGTTCAAAATCACCTAAGAACGTTGAACAACACAACATTCTACCGCAAGGCCCAATCCCACCGAGCATTTTAGCTTCATCACGTACTCCTATTTGTCTTAATTCAATTCGAGTACGGAATACTGCAGCTAAATCCTTTACTAATTCCCTAAAGTCTATTCTACCATCTGCTGTAAAATAAAAGATGACTTTATTTCGGTCAAATGTATATTCGACATCAACTAATTTCATATCTAGTTCATGTTGCATAACCTTACTAGAACAAACTTCATAAGCTTCTTTAGCTGATTGTTTATTCTCTTCAACAATCATACGATCATGCTCATCAGCTAATCGCATAACTTTTTTTAACGGAAGGACTACGTCATTTTCTCCGACCTTTTTATTTGGTACAACTACTTTTCCAAATTCAATCCCTCTCACCGTCTCAACGATGACAAAAGTATCTTTAGGGATTGCTAATCCATTTGGGTCGAAATAATAGATTTTACCAGCTTTTTTAAAACGTACTCCGACTACTTCGTACACAATCTACAATCCCTCCTGTAGCTCTATAATCATTTGCTCTAAAACCATTAACATATTTGCGTTGGATGTTAATCGCTTTTTAGCAAAAAGGATGATTTCTAAACAAGTGGTTATTTTCTCTAATGAAATACGATTTAATGCTTGTCTCATTAATGGTTCTTCATTTTTAAAAACAACATTTTGATCTTGTTCAGCATATATATATAGCATATCTTTAAAGGCTAATACAAGCATATCAAGCATCATTTGTAACTGTTCCTTCGTATCAAAATGACGAGAAACATTTTGTTGTATGACTAGAAGACTATCTTTTTTTGTCGTTAATAATGCTTCATATAATTCTATCACTAAATCTCTAGCTTGTGCAAACCATTCTTCTTCAGCAATTTGAAGTGCGACTGCCTCACTATTTGTTAATCTTGCTAATAATGGTACTAAGTTTGATTGGAGCTCTCTATTAACTAAATGTTCTTCAAAGTATTTTGTTGGTAATGGATTAAAATGGATTGATTGACAGCGAGATTGTATCGTTGGCAAAATTTGTTGTACTTGTTCAGTTAATAAAAATGCAGTTGTAATTGAGACCGGCTCTTCCAAAAATTTCAATAAAGAATTAGCTGCATTTGTCGTCATTCGATCAGCATGGTCTATTATATAAATTTTTCGATTCGATTCAACCGCTGTTTTAGAGAATTCTTCTTGTAATTGTTGAATTTGATGTTTCTTTATTGAGGCTTCTTCGGGCTCAATTACATAAACATTTGGGTGATTACCAGAATCGACACGCTTACAATTACGACAAGTTCCACAAGGTGTAGCGCCACTTACATTCTCACATAGTAATACTTTTGTGTAGTATAATGCAAGTTCGCGTTTACCAGTTCCTCTTGGGCCTTCAAATAAGTAAGCATGAGCTACCCTTTTCTTAATTACTGCATTTTTTAACATTTTTGTGGCAACTGGCTGACGCTCGCTTAGTTTCTCCCAAGATGTTTTCATGTTTACACCTACTCATATCTATAAATTAATCAATGATATTTTTAAATTGCATCGTTTTTTTAAATCGTTTTACTAATTACTTAAGCCTAACTTTTGGCTTACATTTATCTATTTATGCAAGTAATTTCCAGTTAAGTTTCGAAAGTATGCTTCTTATTCTATTATACCAGTTCCGTCATGTTATTGTTCATGTAATCAATTTTTGTAATTAATTAAATTTCTTATATTTTTTCTAAAATGACTTTTAAGGTATCTTTAAATACTTGATCGACCTGGTTTGATGCATCAATTCGTTTAAAGCGCCATGGTTCTCTACTCATGATTTCAGCATATCCACTTTGAACTTTTAAATGAAAATCTAGTTCTTCTAAATCCAGTCGATTGATTTCTCTCTCATCTGCTTGGTGAACCCTATTTAGTCCAACTTTAGGGTCTAAATCAAAGTAAATTGTTAAATCAGGCATTAAACCATCGATTGCAAATTGATTGATATTATAAATTTCATCTATTCCGATTCCTCTACCGACACCTTGATATGCAAGCGAGCTATCTACAAATCGATCACATAACACGATTTTTCCTTCTGACAATGCAGGGATTACTTTCTCTGCTAAATGCTGTCTCCTTGCTGCAGCATAAAGTAGTGCCTCCGTACGCTTGTCCATTTCAATATTCTCTGTGTCTAATATAATATTTCTTATATTTTCAGCAATCCGTATACCACCTGGTTCTCGAGTGGATATAAAATTTACACTTCTTTTACGAAGTTCTTCCGATATCATATTTATAATTGTTGTTTTCCCAGCACCCTCTGGTCCTTCAAATGTAATGAATAAAGATTTCAAGTGTGTTTCCTCCTAAATCAGTACTTCAATTTGTAAATTTTTATCTTCAATCAAATTTTGAATCGTCATTCCATATTGATATACATCATGAATATAATCAACGTGCTTAGTAGTAACTAGTTCACCTTTTAATAAAATCGGAATTCCTGGTGGATAAGGAACAATATTTTCTGCAGAGATTTCTCCTACCGAATCTGCCAAATCTTTTACCAACTTCCTTTTTTTCTTTAAGTCAGCGTAACTATGTAAAACTGTACTCGTAAAATTAGGTACATTAAGCTTAGGTTGTTTATTTTCAATATAAGCCATAGATTCAGTTGCTTTTTTTATTCGATTAATAAGGTCATCAAAATCCATTTTTTCATCTAGCGGAAGAATGAACAGAACATGTCCCCAATCTGATAGCTCAGAATAGATGTCCTCATTTTCCAATATTTCCTGTAGTTGCTTACCTGTATGTCCTTTTTTACTTTTTACGATTACTTTTAGTAAATCTTGTGTATAGTTTATTCGACTTGTTGTAACAATTTGTATACTAGATAAAGCATTAACTTCTTTAATAAATTCGGCAATTTTCTTTTGAAGTATTTTTACCTTATCATGAGAAAATGTTTCGACAAAACTCCTTGCGTAATCTAAGGAAGCCATGATTGGATAAGAAGGACTGCTGCTTTGTAGCATTCTCAGCATTTCTCTTACTTTATCTTTGCAAACAAGTTTTGATTTTATATGTAAATATGAACCCATTGTCATTGCAGGCAATGTTTTATGCGCTGATTGTATGACAATATCGGCACCCATAGAGAGCGCATCATTTGGAAAAGATCCCCCAATTATAAAATGTGTTCCATGCGCCTCATCCACGATCGTTGGGATCTCCATACTATGAGCGAACTCAATTATATTTTTTAAATTCTGAGACATTCCATAGTAATTAGGATTGGTTAAAATTATTGCTTTTGCTTTCGGGTAATTTTTGATTACATTCATAGATTGCTCACTGTTTACCCCAAGCGGCTGTCCTAGCTCTTCATCAATATCTAATGGCAAGAATATGGGCTTTGCTCCAGCAAGTAAAAGACCATGAAAAATTGACTTATGACAATTGCGTTGTACCAATACTTCGTCATTTTCACCACATAACGCTAAAATTGCAGCCAGGTTACCCACAGTTGATCCATTTACTAAAAAGAAACTTTCTTCTGCATTGTATACTTTCGCTAACATTTTTTGAGCCTCTCTGATTACTTCTGAAGGGTAATGTAAGTCATCTAGGCCGTTTAATTCCGTCACATCATAATTTAATATATTTGGTAATCCTAATTCATTTATAAAAGTGTGCTTTCCATTTTTATGACCTGGAACATGTAGAGATATTGTTTCTTTATTTACAAACTGTTTCAGTGCATTTAGTAATGGCATTTTATTCATCAATAACTCTTCCTTTAATTTACGCAATTTATTTGTACGTATCGTTATACTAGTATATTTTTTGTTGGGTTTTAATTTAAACGTTCAAAACATACTTTTCGACATTTAATACAACTACCTAACTCAAAAACCAATATTTTATAGACAATATAAAAACCGATACTATTTACAAGTTCTCTCCATTACTTAAAGGCCCAGTCACTAAAGGTGTGACCAAACAGTAATAAATTATGGCAGAGGTACCTTGTATATAGAATCGGTCCTTCACTTTATATCTTATTTTAACTTACAAAAACTTATTAGACTACTACTATTAGTCTATTACGCTTATGCTAATCTCTAATTCGCAATTTCTTCTTTCACCGTACTAATACATCTTAACTTCTCTACAAAGGAATTGTATATAGGTGCGTCTGTTTCAGTTTTTACGATTTTCTTTTCACACTCTTCACAAACGAATGCTTCAATAATATGAATGCCATTTTCCTTTTTCTCTTCACAAACTATACATTTTGATAAACTATTCACCTTTATTCCTCCTCTAAGTGTTTTTCCAGTGTAATTTACGATTGATTAAACAATTTTGTTTATTATTTAGTTTTGCAAATTAAAAACTTTTTATACAATTTAGGGCCTATTTTTTTGTAATATATGAAAATAGTTCTAATTTTGTGCTCTATATTTTAAATATTTTTTTCTAACACGATACTACTTTCCTACTTTGACTTTATTTTTGTTCCTTTTAACTACTATAAAAGGACTACAATTCGTTTGTAGTCTCAGACTAGCCGCCAAACGCTTGTTTTCTTCGTTTCTTCGCCTGCTTTCCTGTACGGTGCTTATTACCATATAAGGTAAACCCCGTTTCACGAAAGAACTGCTACTTAAACCCATGCCTTTAAGTGAAGTACCAGTGAAATTAGCTTTGTTTATTTACATTGATCAAGTTTCACATAATTTCACTTTGATTCATTAAATTTATTTATATTTATAAATACAAAAAAACATCAGCCTAAT
>NZ_JBCMJM010000029.1:0-65029 GCF_050457485.1 Gottfriedia acidiceleris | reverse complement strand
TCTCGCCCCATGGAAAGCGAGCATCCTGTAATGGAAATCAACATCACACTACTCCTTTTACGAAAATTTGATAATTAATTGACAAGGTTGTTTTTCAACAACGTGTAAAAAACCCTAAATTATTAGGGTTTTTAAGTTCATCCAATATCTTTACTAAAAGAATAAGATAGCTTTTTATACTCCATTTTATGTTCATAAAAACGGTGCGCATTTATTCTTTGGACACCAGATTGAAGTGTTACTAATTGACAGCCATTTCTTTTTCCAAAATCAGAAATAAAATCTAGTAATTTCTTACCGTATCCATTTGAGCGTTTACTTTCATCTGTCACTAAATCGTAAACAAATACATGTCTACCATTATAGAAATTTGTTAATATACTAACTCCAGCGACTGCAACCGTCAATCCTTGGTCTTCTAACCCAAATAATTGATACCCTTCTTTTTGCATTTCTTCGTACAAATTAAAGAATGATTCTTCATTTAAGTGAGTACGAAGTTGTTTTAGTACTTCAAAGCCTTTTTTTAACTCTTCTGTTGTTTCGTAAAGTTTTACTGAAATATTAGTCATTCTAACACTCCTTTTTAATCTTTTTACGATACACTAATTACATTTTCACCAGTTTCAGCTTCTCTTTTAAATAATCTTGAATAAACGCCATCTTTTTCTAATAAAGTATGATGCGTACCTTCTTCGACTACTTTACCATTTTCTAGAACAACGATTCTGTCCGCTGTTAATACGGTAGATAATCGATGTGAAATTACGATGACAGATTGTTTTGATTTTCGCTGTTGAATCGCTTCATTTATTTGCAACTCTGTAATCGGATCTAAAGCTGAACTTGCTTCATCTAAAATAAGAATAGGAGAGTTTTTAACTAAAGCTCTTGCTAATGATAATCTTTGTTTTTGACCACCAGATAATAGTGCCCCTCGTTCACCAATTGATGATTCTAGACCTTCTGATAATGAATTTAAATAGTCTGATAATCCACTATCTTTTAGTGCCTTAATCATTTCATCATCTGTCACCAATTCATTTCCTATACGAATATTATCAGCCAAACTACCATTTCTTAACTGTACATCTTGCGAAACAAACGAAATCGAATCTCTGATCCACTTTGCATTTGCTTTTTCAATTGGTAAACCATCTACTTCAATTGTTCCCTTATTTAAAGGATAGAAACCTAATAATAAATCTACAATTGTTGATTTTCCAGCACCACTTGGTCCTACTACGGCCACTGCTTCTCCTGGTTTCACATGAAATGACAATCCATTTAACACAAATTCTTCCTTCGTTGGATAGGCAAATTTAACATCTTTAAATTCAATTAACCCATTAACAGAATTTAATTTTTCACCTTCTTGTACTTCAAATTCTGAAACTTCTTCAGCTAACAATTTTTCAGAACGATCTAATGCTGGACCAGTTCTACGTACTGATAACCAGTTTCTTAGCATTCTTTGAATTTCATTAGCCGCAATGGTCACAAGTCCCCCTGCCGTATACATTTGTCCCGTTGTGATTTGATCATTAGAAATTAGTAAAACACTTATAAAATAGACAGCAGCCAAAGCAAATCCATTATAGCTACCGATTACGACTATTGATTGCATTCTTGCTTTTAATTCGATAATTGATTCCTTAATGAATGATTTACGGATATCGGCGACACTTTGAATCTCATAATCCGTTGCACCAAGAATTCTTGAAAGTTGGATCCCTGTTACTGATTCTCGTAATCTTTCTAAATAACGTGACGCTTCATTTCTAGCTTTAGCCGAAGCAATTCTAGTACGAGCTCCGACTTTATTAGAGGTCCAGTAAAATAGAACACCTAAAACTACACTCGTAACCATTAAATAAGGATTAATCCAAAGTAAGACAATACTATATATAAATACTCCTTGCACAGAAGCCATAAATGTAGAGCCTTCCCATGCTAAAAAGTTATGCAGAGTATCTGGGTCATCAGAAACTCGTGCTAATAATTCACCAGATTTAGATTGATGAAAATATGAATAAGGTAAAATTTGCAAGTGCTTAAATAAGCGTAGTTTTTGCCAGTTTGTAACAGATTTAGCAATATGATGACAAAAATACTCATCAATGACCATTAAAATTAAATCAAGAATTGCAGCAATAACAAGCAACCACATTAATCCCCATAGTAATGCATTGTCATGATTTGGGAGGATATGATCAATTAACCAACCCGTTCCTAATGTAGGTATTAATGCTGCACAAACTTGACTTAAAGCAATTACAAATGAATCTGCAAATACCCATTTTTTATGGGGCTTGAGAAAGTTTATAACTCTTTTCCCATCGCCTATTTTTTTCGTATTTTTCTGCATCATACAGCACTCTCCTTTTCTAGTTCACTGTATTGTGCCATATATAATTGATAATACTGACCTTTGAAAGATAATAATTCTTCATGTGTACCTTGTTCAGCAATACGTCCTTTATCTAATAATAAAATACAGTCCGCATCCTTTACTGTTACAAGTCGATGTGCAATTGTAATTGTTGTACGACCTGGGATTAACTTTTCAAGTGAAGATTGTACCTTTTCCTCTGTTTCTCCATCTAATGATGATGTAGCCTCATCGAAAATTAATACTGGAGGATGACGTAATATTGCTCTTGCAAGAGCTACTCGTTGTCTTTGACCACCAGATAATTTTAACCCTCTTTCACCAACAATCGTTTCAAAACCTTCCTGTAGTGACTCAACTAAATCAGATAAGTCCGCTGCTTCAACAGCAAGCCCAAGTTCTTCATCAGTTGCATTAGGTTTGGCATATAGTAAATTTTGCTTTAATGTACTATTTAAAAGAAATGTTTCTTGAGAAACGACACCAATATTTTGGCGTAATGATTGATAATCATGAGAAGATAAATCTTTACGATCAACTGAAATCGATCCTGAAGAAGGCTCGTATAATCCGAGTAATAACTGAATTAAAGTACTTTTTCCTCCACCGCTTGAACCAACAATTCCAATATGTTGACCTGCTTTAATTGAGAATGAAACATCTTTTAGAACTTCTTCAGTTGAATTTGGATAAGTAAATCGAATATTTTTAACTTCTATATCACCTTTCACTTCTCCAAATTTCGGTAAATCATCTGGTTGTTCTGCAGGTAGGTCAAAGTACTCATATATTCTTTGAAGTGCTGGAATTGCTTGTTGAATTGTTAACGCATTTTCAGCTAAAGAGCGTACTGGCATAAACATCGTTGGGATAAATCCTAAAACGGCGATTAATGTACCAATTGTAATTTCATGCTGCCAAATCGAATATCCACCAATCAACATAATGACCCCTGGCGCACCATTATTAATCACATTTCCTAAACGCCAATTAACCTTCCCAATTAAAGCCAAGCGAATAGCAAATCTTTTCCAAACAGACAATTTATCTTCTAATTTTTTATTTTCTATATCCTGCGTTTGAAAAGTTCGCACTAAACGAACTGACTCAATACTTTCTTGAGTATGATTATACAAATCAGCACTCATATCACGAGCTATAGCTCCCATTTTTCTTACTTTTTTACCAATCATAAAAGAAGGAACTAAATAAATTGCAAATACAACTAGCATGACGACTGCAGCAGGCCAATATAACGGAAACACCGCTATAAATGCTGCAATAGCTGCAATTACTTGTTGAATAAAACGTGGTACAACTGTATTATTCAAGTTTTGAACAGATTCTACATCATGCGTTAACCTATATAACATATCTCCCCGAGGTGTTGTTGAAAAAAACGTCATTGGTGCTTTTTGAAGTTTTGTAAATGCACGTAATTGCATATCTGTAATTACATCTAGACCAATTTTCACTTGAATAAATTCTTGTAATGATTCAAAACCGACCTTAAATAAGAATGAGAGCATAATCCCTAAAATTAAATAAAAAATAATTTTTGAATCAGGACCACCAACAATCTCATCGACCAATTTACCAGTCAAAATCGGCGGAATAATCGCAAATGCGCCAGCAATTAATGAACATACAAAAGCAACTAGAAATACTTTCCAATACGGTTTAAAATGATTAACTGTTTCGATTAAAATTTTCATCTATTGCCATCCCCCTAACCTGTAACATTTTACAATATTTTCGAACTATTTTCACTATTAAAATTTTTACCAGGATTAAAGTAATGCGTTCTTCTTTATTCCTTTTATCTGGTCTCAATTACATTCTAATCTTTCAATTAATCTATTTCTTCATTAAATAGATTGAACATTCGTACACTATTAGTCTTTATGGACATAAAAAAAATCTACAACTTAAGTCGTAGATTTTAAGATTTTTTATTTGATTGAAAATCTATATAACGTAGGTAGACTTATGAAATAATAATTCCTTTTTCTATTTCAATATTTTAAAATCGTATGAATGAACTGATTTCCCTTTTACTGACGACAAAATTTTATCTACTCCATTCATTTGAACTACATTTGTTTTTTTGCCAGTTACTAGAGAATATTGTTCAAAATAATATTTAATTTTCTTTTTTGAATCATACCTTACAACAAACATTGAATCATTTTTGAAATATGTTTGCTCTCCATAGCGATACGGACCTTTTCGTGGATTTTCAATCGTAAATTTCTTTTTCACTATTTTACTAGCAGTGTCCACTGTATAAACATCTCCTAATCCATTTGCGAAGAAAAGCTCCTTACCATAAATATAAATCGATTGATTAAGGCTGTAAGGAATTGTTGCAGACAATTGATTGATGGTTTTATTTTTATAGGAAACAAGAGTGATTATATCTTGCTTTAATGTTTTCTTATTTATTCGAACTAGTACTTCATTCTGATCCTTCAAATTCCCTTGTTTACTTTCGTCGAGTACCATGTAGTAATAATTTTCATCACTAATAATCTGTGAGCTAGGGCCATAGCTGTTATTAATTAATCGATTTTTAAGCTGAGTTAAATCTACTATCTTTAGTTTGTTGTCGTCGAAATCAACTTTACGTAAATGACAAGTATTTTTCTCAATATCTTTTGTTAAAATAATTATTTCATTTTTATCTATACCCGACGTTAAAATATAATGGGGGATATTTCCTTTTTTAAATCCTTTGCCATTTCCATATAATACATTTGAAGTATGACCTGAATTAGAAATAGTAAAATAAAGATTTGAACTTTTTAAATATCCTGTTGTTTCTCCGGTATGTTGATACTTTTTAACTTCCTTATATTTATCCCCAATTATACGAAGTGTTTCTTTATCCTCTAATAAAAGGCCAGTTTCTCCTAACCCAACACTACCAAGTTCTAATCCTTTCATTTTATACCCTCTAGCTACACCTTCATCATCAACAAAGATCGCGATACTGATCCCTCTATTATCCTTATCCTGGTCTGCTGTAGAGGAATAATATAAGACGGCTTGTTTATCATCTAAAAAGTCCTTCTTTCGAATGGTCTCCTCTTTTACAATAAATGGAGAAATCCTAATCTTGTTAACAATAAAATAACAACTGTAAATAACAAGTAAGCAAGTTAAAGTTAGTATGATATATTTATATTTTCTTTTCATTTTTTTCTCCTAGAATATAATAAAAAGTTATAAGTTAAACTTTGTTGAAATAGGGATGATCTTACTCCAATAGACCGGGGTAAAGCGTAAGATAAAGATAGAAATTTTTAAAGTAAACATTTCCTAGCTTCATAGAATTTAAGAATTTTTATTTGTTTCATATATGCAATATAGATTTATGAACTAATCATTCTTCTATTTCAATATTTTAAAATCATATGAATGAACTGATTTCCCTTTTATTGATGACAAAATCTCCTCTACACCTTTCATTTGAACTACCTTTGTTTTTTTGCCAGTTTCTAGAGAATATTGTTCAAAATAATATTTAATTTTCTTTTTTGAATCATACCTTACAACAAACAGTGAATCATTTTTGAAATATGTTTGCTCTCCATAGCGATACGGACCTTTTCGTGGATTTTCAATTGTAAATTTCTTTTTCACTATATTACTAGTAGTGTCCATTGTGTAAACATCACCTAATCCATTTGCGAAGAAAAGCTCATTACCATAAATATAGATCGAATGATCAGGACTGTAAGGAATTTTTGCACTCAATTGATTTATCGTTTTATTTTTATATGAAACAAGGGTGATCATATCTTGCATTAATGTTTTCTTATTTATTCGAACTAGTACTACATTCTCATCCTTCAAATCCCCTTGTTTCCTTTCCTCAAGTACCATGTAGTAATAATTTTCATCACTAATAATCTGTGAAGTAGGACCATAGCTGTTATAATCAGACCGTTTTTTTAGCTGAGTTAAATCTTTTATTTTTAGCTTGTTGTCGTCGAAACCAACTTTACGTAAATGACAAGTCTCATTATCTTCTGTTAAAATAAGTATTTCATTTTTATCTACACCCGATGTAGAAATATAATGGGGTATATTTCCTTTTTTAAATCCTTTGTCATTTCCATATAATACATTTGAAGCATAACCATTTTTTACAAAACCTGAATTAAAAATAGTAAAATAAAGATTTGAACTTCTTAAATATCCTGTTATTTCTCCTGTATGTTGATACTTCATTTTAACTTCTTTATATTTATTACCAATTAAACGTAGTGTTTCTTTATCCTCTAATAAAAGGCCAGTTTCTCCTAAACCAACACTACCAAGTTCTAATCCTTTCATTTTATACCCTCTAGCTACACCGTCATCATCAATAAAGCTTACGATACTGATCCCTCTATCATCCATATCTTGGTCAGCAGTAGAGGAATAATATAACACGGCTTGTTTATCATCTAAAAAGTTTTTCTTTCGAATCGTCTCTTCTTTAACAATAAATGGAGAAACTCTAATCTTGTTAACAATAAAATAACAACTGTAAATAACTAGTAAGCAAGTTAGAAATAGTATGATATATTTATACTTTCTTTTCATTTTTTTCTCCTAGACTATATTAAAAGGCAATAAGTCAAACTGTTCAACTTATCGCCTTATAAAATTTATATTTTACGGACTAGCGTTGTATCTTTTGCATCACGAACATCCCTCGGATATACACCTGATCCTTTGTCTTTATCTAAATCTAAGTCCGCTTTTAACTTATATGCAGACCAGACTAACTTTGCACAATTTTTATCACCATAATGGTCTGTTTTACGGTTAGTTGCGAAATTGTAAGAGTAGTCATCTTTACCTACTCGACTGTATGCCCAATCGGCAGCTGCATTACGTTTAGCAGTTGTAGTGTTAACCGATCTGACTTGTGCATCTCCTTTGTCTACCTTTCTATCTAAGTAATCTAATTTTCGAACTCCCACTTTTGGAACAGATTCGACTACTTTTTCAGCACTATAATACATTCCTACATGTCCATGATTTAAATAAGCAGTTTGTGATGCCGTATAGTAAATCTGGCCTTTTACTCCTGTTCCAACCGAAACAGTACCACCACCACCCCCTCTAGCTTGCAATTTTTTTTCTGACAATCCCTGAGCTTCGTTTTGTTTAAGCTCACTAAAAAGTTGTTCTAATATAGCTTCTTGCGTATCACCAGTGTTTTTAGAAATGGATTCTACGTCCTTTAACAGTTCTTTTTCTGTAACATTCGGTTGTAATGCTAAAATTTCTTTTACATAAGGTAAATCGTTTGTACTAGCATAGCTAATAGGGGTTGCAGTTAATACTAGACTTGCAGATAAGACACTTACTCCGAGTAATTTTTTCATTTAAACATCTCCTTTTACAAATAATTTTCTGTATTTGAAATAGAGAGTGATATGTGTTGTTTATTAATTTTACTGTCGAATCATTCATCACAATTCTATACAAGAATATTATATAAGGAAAAGTTTACTAATATTTACTAAATTTTAGTCTCTTTTGTGACACTTTTTTAGTTCTTGAAATGTGGATAAACAAAATTCAATCCGTAATAGTACAGAGTAAAGTGAAAGATAAAGCTAGAAATTTTTAAAGATAACTCGCAAATTTGAGAGCTTTTAGGCGAAGGCAGAGGGCGTAGTTGCAATTATATTTTACTAAAATTGGCTACTACGACGAGCTTGCTACACTGTTGCCAACTTATACTTTCTTAATGCGTAAAAAAATCTACAACCTAAGTCGTAGATTTTAAGATTTTTTATTTGTTTCATTTAATTTATTTTCTAAAAATTCTTGAGATTTTCCTTTTAGAATACTCAAACTCTTAAATTCGTCATTTTTTATTAACTTAGCTATATAAACAATTTGACCAATATGATATCCGTAATGACTAATTTGTCTATGTATTGCTTGCAATACAGTATGATCTTCACCACGAATTTTAATCGTTTTTAATACATCTTCTTCTTGTAGACTCTCTAGCGTGTTAAAAACAACATTCCATCCTTTATTCCAATCAGCTAATAACTCATCCTTTGATTGGTAAATACCCTCGAACTCAACATCACGATTTCGCCATGGTTTTTCACCATCCGTCGTGAGAAAATCCGTCCATCTAGAAATCATATTACCACTTAAATGCTTTACAATTATAGAAATACTATTCGATTCACTAGATGGTTGTAAGTGCAACTCCTCATAATTTAGCTGATCCATCGAACGATCACCAAGATTTTTTATCCCTTTGAATTCCTTTAAACTATTCGAAAGAAATTGTTTTGCGATTGACATACTTGACCCTCCTTTTAAAGTTTCTTTCAATCAATTGTATGAATAGTTTAAAAACTTATTAATTATTTATCAAATAATTTGTTTGGGTATAGGGTGTGAAAGAACAGTAATTTAGTTAGATTTTCAGGTGAAAATTTATCATTTTGTATGATTTTTCATGTGAATCCTGATCATTTTAGCCGGTTTAAAGTTTGGTAGATTATTATATGAATTTACTATTGAGAAGCAGTCATTGCAGTCCACTTTTTTTATTTGCACTTTCAATCGATTTATTTGCAGTCCACTTAATGCACTGCCACCTCATTATTTGCATCCCAAATTCACCCCACAAAAAAAAGATGACTCAAAAAAGTCATCTTTCCTATTCTAAGTATTAAACTTCAACAGTCATCCAGCTAGCATCTTGTGGATTTTTTCTCCATGCAGTTAGTTTTGCTACATGTTCTGCTTCGATTGAGCCTTGTTCTTTTGCAACTTCAACTAGTGTGTCATAGTCAGTTAGAGAATAGTATGTTACGTCGTTTGCATCGAACTTCTCTACTGCTGCTGGAAGATTGTATGTGAAGATTGAGACTACGCCTAGTACTTCGCAGCCCGCTTCGCGTAAAGCTTCAACGCATGTAATTACGCTGCCGCCGGTTGAGATTAAATCTTCTACTACTACTACTTTTTGTCCAGTTTTAATTGGGCCTTCAATTTGGTTTCCTTTGCCGTGGCCTTTTGCTGAGCTACGTACATAAACCATTGGTAATTCCATTAAATCACTTGTCCAGGCTGCGTGTGGAATTCCAGCAGTTGCAGTTCCAGCGATTACATCTACGTTAGCAAATTTAGTTTGGATTAGTTCTACTAAGCCTTTTGCAATGTTTTTACGAATTTCTGGATAGCCAAGAGTTAGGCGATTATCACAATAGATTGGAGATTTGATTCCTGATGCCCAAGTAAATGGAGTTTCAGGTTGAAGGCTTACAGCCCCAATGCTTAATAAGTTTGCTGCGATATTCTTTTTCATATTGTTACGCCCTCCCATTGTGCAATTACTTCTTCATATGCTTCTACTGGATTTTCGCTTTTTGTAATACTGCGTCCTACTACAATATAGCTACTTCCAAATTGTCTAGCTTTCGCTGGAGTTGTTACTCGTACTTGATCATCTACACTATTATCTGCTAGGCGAATACCAGGTGTTACAGTAAGGAAGTTCTCTCCTTCAACTGCTGCTTGAACTAACTCTACATCAAGTGGAGAGCAAACTACACCGTCAAGACCGCTTTCTTCTGTTATAGCAGCATATAGTTTAATCGAATCCTGTAAAGAAGAAATGCCTTGTTCATGGATTACTTGTTCTTCTGAAGTGCTTGTAAGTTGAGTTACTGCAATTAGTAAAGGTCTTTTTTTACCAGCTGGAGTGCCTTCTTCTAGACCTTCTAATGCTGCCTTCATCATTTTCGTTCCACCAGCTGCATGAACATTAACCATGTCTACTTCTAGAGATGCGATATTTTTCATTGCATGTTTTACTGTATTTGGAATATCATGAAGTTTCAAATCTAGGAAGATTTGATGTCCTAATTCTTTTAATTCCTTTATGATCGCTGGACCCTCTTTGTAAAATAGCTCCATCCCTACCTTTACATATAGAGATTTTTGAAATTTTTTTACAAAATTCATTACTTCATCTTTTGATGAAAAATCAAGCGCGATGACCACTTGTGATGACATGTTGTTTCCAGCTCCTTCCAATACATTCTTCAATTGACTGATATCCATATTTGTGTAGCACTTCAGGTAGTTCATCTATGATTGTTGGACAAACAAATGGATCAACAAAGTTTGCCGTACCTACACCGATTGCACTTGCTCCTGCTAAGAAAAACTCTAGTGCATCTTCTGCATTCATAACCCCACCCATTCCGATGATTGGGATGTTTACTACTTGGCTCACATCATGAATCATACGAATTGCTACTGGTTTTATTGCAGGACCTGATAATCCACCAGTTTTATTAGCTAAAATTGGTTTACCAGTTCTTAAATCTAATCTCATCCCTAGTAATGTATTGATCATTGTTAAACCATCTGCTCCTGCATTTTCAATTGCTTTTGCGATTTCAACAATATTGGTTACATTCGGAGATAATTTTACGTATAGCGGAACTTCGCTTACTTCTTTAACTTTCTTAGTTACTTCAGCCGCTGTTGCAGCATCCGTTCCAAATGCAATCCCACCACATTTTACGTTTGGACAAGAAATATTTAATTCTAGTGCTTTTACATTACTTACTTTTGAAATTTCTTTTGCGACTGTTACATAGTCTTCAATAGTAGATCCAGCAATATTTGCAACGATTGGTACATCATAATTTGATAACCATTTTAATTCACTATCAATTACTTTTTCTAAACCAGGATTTTGAAGTCCAATCGCATTTAACATCCCCGCTTGAGTTTCAGCTACACGAGGTGTTTCATTTCCGTATCGCGTTTCAACTGTTGTTGCTTTTATCATAATAGCTCCAAGAATACTTAGATCGTAAAGATTTGCAAACTCTCTACCAAATCCAAAGCAACCAGAAGCTGGCATAATAGGATTTTTTAAATCTAAGCCAGGAAGTTTTGTTTGTAATGAAATCATAGTACTACCTCCTCAGCTTGGAATACTGGTCCATCGCTACAAATTTTACGATATGACCCGTCTTCAGTATGGCATACACATGCGAAACAAGCTCCGATTCCACAGCCCATTCGTTCTTCAAGTGATATATAGCCATCCTTCATACCTTTATATTGCTGTTGCAAAGCTTTTAACATCACAGTTGGACCACATGCAAAGTATTGATCAAATTGAAGCTCTTTTTCACGAATTACATCTGTTACGAATCCTTTCGTACCTAGAGTTCCATCTACCGTTGCCATAAAGGTTGGTCCTAATTCCGAAAATTCTTTTTCATAAAAAGCTACGTTACTTGATGCAAATCCTAACACATGAATTACATTTACACCACGAGCTTTAAATTGCTTCGAAAGTTCATACATCGGAGGTACTCCAATTCCACCACCAACTAGTAGTGCTGTATCTCCTTCTGAAAGAGTTTCAACATCATAACCTTGACCTAGAGGACCTAACACATCAACTTGTTGTCCAACGCTTGCTTCTTTTAAAAGCTTCGTTCCTTCACCTTCAGCTCGGAATATCATCGTGAACTCACTTTTCTCTTTGTCGATCGAACATATACTGATTGGTCTTCTTAATAGTGGCGTTAGTCCACCAGTCACTTTTATATGGACGAACTGCCCAGGAGAGTGCATCTCCTGAACTAGTTCACCTTTTAATGTCATTTCGACAATTTGATGGGCAATTTCTCTGTTTGAGACAATTGTCATGAGTTCCTTTTTTATCATACTAATACGCCAGCCTTCATTTCTTTGTTTGGTAGTGCAGAAGTTGAGAATGTTAAGCTTTCAATTACTGATAATATTGCAGTCGCTGTATCTAGTGAAGTTAAGCAAACTACTCCGTTTTCAACTGATTCACGACGAATTCTGAATCCATCACGAGCTGGTTTTTTACCTTTTGTTAATGTATTGATAACAAACTGTGCATCTCCACGCTTGATCATATCTAGCATATTGTCTTCATGCTCGTTAATTTTGTTTACCGCTTTTACTGGTACACCGTGGTTTTCTAAATGATTTTTAGTTCCTTCTGTACCGAATACTGTAAATCCAATTTCATGGAATCGTTTTGCGATATTTACTACTTCTTCTTTATCTTTATCAGCTACTGTAATGATTACTGAACCGTGTGTTGGGATTTGCATTCCCGCAGCAATTAGTGCTTTGTATAATGCTTTTTGAAGACTTACATCTTTTCCCATTACTTCTCCAGTTGATTTCATTTCAGGGCCTAATGTTATATCTACTGAGCGTAGTTTAGCGAATGAGAACACTGGTGCTTTTACATATACTTCATTTCCTTCTGGGTGGTAGCCTGTTGCATATCCGAATGAAGCTAATGTTTGACCTAAGATTACTTTTGTTGCGATATTCGCCATTGGTACATTTGTAATTTTACTTAAGAATGGTACTGTACGGCTTGATCTTGGGTTTACTTCTAGTACGAATACTTCATCTTTATCTGTTACAACAAACTGGATGTTAAGTAAGCCTTTGATATTTAAGCCCTTTGCTAGTTTAATTGTATAGTCGATTAATTTTTCCTTCGCAGCCGCTGATACATTTTGTGTAGGGTATACTGCGATTGAATCTCCTGAGTGAACTCCAGCACGTTCGATATGCTCCATAATACCAGGGATGTATACATCGATTCCGTCAGAGATTGCATCTACTTCAATTTCTTTTCCAGTTAAGTAACGGTCAACTAGTACTGGATGTTCTGGATTGATTTTAACTGCATTTTGCATGTAGTGAAGAATTTCTTCACGGTGGTAGACAATCTCCATCGCACGTCCACCTAGTACATATGATGGTCTTACTAATACTGGATAACCAATTTCATCGGCGATATCAGCTGCTTCTTCAGGTGTCATTGCTGTTTTACCAAGAGGTTGTGGTACACCTAATTGTTGAAGTGCTTCTTCAAACTTGTCGCGGTCTTCAGCACGATCTAAATCCTCAAGTGAAGTTCCAAGAATTTTCACACCACGTTCTACTAATTTGCCTGCAAGGTTAATTGCTGTTTGACCACCGAATTGAACAACTACTCCCATCGGTTTTTCTAAATCGATAATGTGCATAACGTCTTCAATTGTTAATGGCTCGAAATACAGTTTGTCTGAGATACTGAAATCAGTTGAAACTGTTTCTGGGTTGTTATTAATAATGATTGCTTCGTATCCAGCTTCTTTAATTGCTCTTACACAATGTACTGTTGCATAGTCAAACTCGATCCCTTGACCGATTCGAATTGGACCAGAGCCAAGTACTACTACGCTTGTTTTATCAGTCACGATTGATTCGTTTTCAATTTCATATGTTCCGTAGAAGTATGGTGTTGTAGATTCAAACTCAGCTGCACATGTATCAACCATTTTATAGACTGGAATGATTTGATTTTGTTTTCTAAATTCGTATATTTCTTTATTTGTAGCATTCCATTGTGATGCGATGTAATCATCACTGAAGCCCATTTTCTTAGCTTTTAACAGTACCTCTAGTTCAAAATGGTTATCTTTAACTTGTTTTTCCATTTTAATGATGTTTTCAATTTTGTGTAGGAAGAAGAAATCAATTTTAGTAATATCGTGTATTTCTTCTAATGTCATACCAGTTCTCATTGCTTCAGCAACAATGTATAGTCTTTCATCGTCAGCTTTTGCCATGCGAGTAATCATTTCTTCTTTAGAAAGTTCTTTTACTGCGTTAAGCTCGATGTGACTTATTCCTAATTCAAGAGAGCGTACTGCTTTTAATAATGACTCTTCTAGTGTTCTACCGATTGACATTACTTCTCCAGTTGCTTTCATTTGAGTTCCTAACTGGCGGTTTGCCGTTTCAAACTTATCGAATGGCCAGCGTGGAATTTTTGATACGATATAGTCTAATGCTGGCTCGAAGCAAGCATAAGTTTTCTTTGTAACTGGGTTAATCATTTCATCCAATGTTAAGCCTACTGCGATTTTTGCTGCTAATTTTGCAATCGGATAACCTGTTGCTTTTGAAGCAAGCGCACTTGAACGTGATACACGTGGATTTACTTCGATTACATAGTATTGGAAACTATCTGGATCTAGTGCAAGCTGTACGTTACATCCACCTTCAATTCCTAATGCACGAATGATTTTTAATGATACATTTCGTAACATTTGATATTCGCGATCACTTAATGTTTGAGATGGAGCGATTACGATTGAATCTCCTGTGTGAACACCAACTGGGTCGATGTTTTCCATGTTACATACTACAATCGCATGATCATTTGCATCACGCATTACTTCATATTCGATTTCTTTAAAACCAGCGATACTTTTTTCTAATAAACATTGTGTCACTGGACTATTTTTTAATCCGCTTGCTACAATTTCTTTTAAATCTTCTTCATCATTACAAATTCCTCCGCCTGTTCCTCCAAGAGTAAAGGCAGGTCTTACGATAACTGGGTAGCCAATTTCTTCTACGAAGTCATATGCTTCTTCTAAAGTATGGATGATTGTACTTTCTGGTACTGGCTCGCTTAAGTCGTTCATTAATGTTCTGAAAAGGTCGCGATCTTCTGCGCGGTTAATCGCTTCTAGAGTTGTTCCTAAAATTTTTACTCCACACTCTTTTAATACGCCAGATTTATCTAATTCTACCGCTAGGTTAAGTCCTGTTTGACCTCCTAATGTTGGTAGAAGTGCATCTGGGCGTTCTTTACGAATGATTCGACTAACGAAATCTACTGTTAGTGGTTCGATGTATACTTTATCAGCTGTTTGTACATCCGTCATAATTGTTGCAGGGTTTGAGTTTACAAGAATTACTTTGTATCCTTCTTCTTTCAATGCCTGACAAGCCTGTGTTCCAGCATAGTCAAATTCTGCTGCTTGACCGATTACGATTGGTCCTGATCCGATTACTAAGATTGTTTTAATGTCTACGCGTTTTGGCATTGTAAGTTCCCCTCTCGTTTCTGTGCTTCCATCATGCTGATAAATTCGTCAAATAAATAGTTTGCATCTTCTGGTCCAGGTGATGCTTCTGGGTGGTATTGTACTGTGAATGCTGGGTATGTTTTATGTTTAAGTCCTTCTACAGTTCCATCATTTAGTGCAACATGTGTTACTACTAAATCAGTTCCTTCAATTGAATCCGTTTCTACTGCATAACCGTGATTTTGTGAAGTGATTGCTACTTTTCCTGTTTCTAAATGTTTAACTGGATGGTTCGCTCCACGGTGACCGAATTTAAGTTTTGAAGTATTTCCACCATTTGCTAGAGCGAATAATTGGTGACCTAAGCAAATTCCGAATAATGGTACTTTACCTACTACTTCTTTAATCATTTCGATTGCTACTTGAACATCTTTTGGATCTCCAGGTCCATTACTTAACATAATTCCATCTGGAGCCAGTAAGAATATTTCTTTTGCTGAGACGTTATAAGGTACAACTGTAACGTCACATTTACGGTTTGTTAATTCTCTTAAAATACCGTGCTTCATACCGAAATCTACTAAAACCACTCGGTGTCCTCTACCTGGACTTCTATATGGCTTTTGTGTTGAAACTCGCGCAACATGGTTTGTAAATAGTGGTGTATTTGTTAGTTCTGCAACTACTTCATCAACATTTGCTTCCATGCTGCAGAATTTACCTTTCATCGTTCCAACTTCACGAAGCTTTTTCGTTAACATACGTGTATCGATTCCTGCTAAACCTGGAATTCCTTTATCTTTGCAATATTGATCTAAGCTCATTTTGTTTCGGAAATTTGATGGATGCTCAGCATATTCTTTTACAATTAAGCCATGTACTGCTGGTACGATGCTTTCAAAATCCTCTAAGTTGATACCATAGTTCCCTACTAAAGGGAAAGTGAATGTTACGATTTGTCCACAGTAAGATGGGTCAGTTAATACCTCTTGATATCCTGTCATACCTGTTGTAAATACGATTTCTCCTGTTGTTTCAACTTCGCTACCAAATCCTTCTCCTACAAAAACTGTTCCGTCTTCTAATATTAATTGACGCATCATACTGTTAGTTCCTCTCTTTCATATACTAATTTGCCATTTACCATTGTCATTACTGGCCAACCTTTACAGTTCCAACCATTAAATGGAGTGTTTTTACCTTTTGAAAGGAATGTTGTTGAATCGATTTCCTCTTCTAACTCTAAGTCGATTACAGTTAGGTCTGCTACCGCTCCAACTTCAATTTTTCCTCTATTTAAGTTAAAAACTTCAGCAGGTTTAGTTGTTAAAAAGTTTATTACTTGTTGTAAAGTCATTTTACCTGTTTCAACAAAATGAGTGTTTAATAATGGAAAAGCAGTTTCTAACCCTACAATTCCAAACGGTGCTAATTGCATTCCTTGAGCTTTTTCCTCTTCTGTATGAGGTGCATGATCTGTTGCAATCATGTCGATTGTTCCATCAAGTAATCCTTCGATTAATGCTTCTCGATCGACTGCACTTCTTAATGGAGGATTCATTTTGAAATTTGTGTCTAAGCCTGGGATATCATCTTCACAAAGAATTAAATGGTGTGGAGAAACCTCAGCCGTTACATTAATTCCAGCACGTTTTGCATCGCGTACTACTCTTACTGATTCTTTCGTACTGATATGGCAAACATGATAGTGACAACCTGTAGCTTCAGCTAATAATACATCTCGAGCAATTTGAACACTTTCACAAATTGAAGGAATTCCATTTAAACCATTTTCTTTTGAAAACTTACCTTCATGGACACAACCTTTTTGAATCAGTGTGTTTTCTTCACAGTGTGCAACGATTGATACATTTAGTTCAGCCGCTTTTTGCATTGCTTTGTACATCATTTCTGCAGATTGCACTCCTACACCATCATCTGTGAATGCAAAAGCTCCATTTTCTTTTAAGACTTCAAAGTCTGTTTGCTCTTCACCAGCTTGTCGGATCGTAATTGATGCATATGGTAATACGTTAACGACTGCTGTTTCTTCTATTTTTTTGTTTAATGCGCTTAGGTGCTCGATTGTATCTGGTACTGGTCGAGTATTTGGCATTGCAGCAATTGTTGTAAATCCTCCTCTTGCCGCTGCCTTCGTACCTGTTTCGATTGTCTCTTTATGTTCACCGCCCGGCTCACGAAGATGCACATGAACATCTATTAAACCTGGTGAAAGCAATTTGCCATCTAATTCAATTTGCTTTGCATCTTCATCAACGATTGTTTCAGCGATTACTGAGATTTTTCCATTAACTACTAATACGTCTCGATTTAGAAGTTCACCATTTTCTTGTAAGATGACACCGTTTTTAAACAAGTACTTCATTTTTCATCTCTCCCCATACTGTTGGTAAGGCTCTTTTTAACACAGCCATTCGTACAAATACTCCGTTTTCCATTTGCTTGAAGATTCTTGATTGCTTGCATTCAACTAATTCACTTGCAATTTCAACATCTCGATTAAATGGCGCTGGATGCATGATAATGCTTGTAGATTTCATTTTTTCTGCTCTTTCAACTGTTAGGCCATGCTTTTGTAAGTAATTTTCCATTATGTGATTTGTTTCTTCGTCGTGTCTTTCATGCTGAACTCTTAATAGCATCATGACATCAACTTCTTCGACTAATTCATCTAAATTTTTATATGTTCCATAAGTATTTTTATCATCTTTCCATTCATCAGGACTTGCGAAGTATACTTCTGCTCCTAATCTAGTTAGTGCTTCAGCATTAGAGCGTGCAACTCTTGAGTGTCTTAAATCTCCAACAATTGCTACCTTTAATCCTTCAAAGCTCCCAAATTCTTGTTTGATCGTTAGTAAGTCAAGTAGGCATTGCGTTGGGTGATTTCCACATCCATCGCCGGCATTCAGGATTGGCATTCCTGCATCTTTTATTTCTTGAAAATACTCGTCTTGTGTATGACGAATTACGACTGCTTCAACCCCAATTGCTTGAAGGGTTTTAACTGTATCATATAAAGTTTCACCTTTTTGAATACTTGAGCTTTCAACAGCTAGGTTTATAACTTCAAGTCCAAGTTTCTTTTGAGCTACCTCAAAGCTAAAGCGAGTTCTCGTACTATTTTCAAAAAACAAATTTGCAACAAATGTCTGACGTTTTAGGCTACTTATTTCTCCATTTGCAAAGCTTTGTGCTTCGTTAAGCAAATCTTGAATTTCTTCAATTGTTAAATCAGACATGGTTAATAAATGATTCATCCGTCATCCCCCTAAATGAATTTCATCTGTTTTATTTTTGGAGTCTTATCACTGTAAGAATGCCCCATTTAAAAGTCAATTATGAAGTTAAGCTCTTATCCTTATTTTCAATTGTACGATCGCCACCGATGTTTTCTGGTAGGACTAAATTTAGTACAACTCCAATTAAAGCTGATAAAGCCATTCCTTCTAATGCGAATTGATTCCCAATGTGTATTGCTGCTCCACCAATTCCTAGTACTAGGATGACTGAAGCGATAACTAAGTTACGTTGTTTAGCAAAATCAGTTTTGTTTTCTACTAGTACTCGTAATCCGCTTGATGCGATGATTCCGAATAGTAGGATTGAGATACCACCCATTACAGGTGTCGGGATTGAACTAATCACCGCTGAGATTTTTCCGCTGAATCCAAATGACATGGCCAAGATTGCAGCACCTATGAATACGTATACGCTGTAAGCTCTTGTGATTGCTAGAACTCCAATGTTTTCACCGTATGTTGTTGTTGTAGGTCCTCCAATTAAGCCTGCTATCATTGTTGAAACTGCATCTCCGAATAATGATTTATCTAATCCAGGATCTTTTATTAAATCTTTCTCTACGACACTTCCTAGTACAACTTGGTGTCCAATATGTTCAGAGATTGTCACGATTGCAACAGGTACAAAGATGATTAGTAGCTGGAAAGTGACATGTGGTGTGTAGTGAACAAATGGGACTGAGAAATCAGGAACTGCTATCAAATCTGCTTTTTTAATTTCCGTAAAATTTACTACTCCAAAGAAGATTGAAGTAATGTATCCACCGATAATTCCTACTAAGATTGGTATGACTGATAAGAAACCTCTTGTAAATAATGCTGTTATGATTGTGATTGCTAGTGTTATTAATGCGATTGTGATTGATGTTGAATTGTATTTGCCATCTGCACCATTCATTGCCATTCCAACCGCTACTGTTGATAAGCTTAATCCGATTACGATAATTACCGGCCCCACTACGATTGGTGGTAATACTCTGAATAACCATTTTACGCCAACTTTGTTAATGATTAGTGCGATTACTGCATAAATAATACCTGTGATGAAAACCCCTACGAACGCTGCACCAGGTTCTAAATTTGTTTTCGCGTAGATCATCGGAGCGATGAAGGCGAATGATGATCCTAGGTAAGATGGTACTTTACCTCTTGTAATTAGTACGAACACGATTGTTCCAATCCCACTTGAAATGAGTGCGATTGAAGGATTTATGCCGATTAAGATTGGTGCTAATACTGTCGATCCAAACATTGCGAATAAGTGTTGTAAACTTAGGAAAATCCATTGACCTATATTCGGTTTTTCATTTATCTCTAGGACAGGTTTTTGTTTTATCATGTTGTTTCCTCCAATTTTCCCAATAAAAAAACTCTTTGTGATTTGTACACAAAGAGTCCAAGTGCGTTGCTTCAAATAAGGCAGCAACTAACTAGACCCTTTGTTAGCCTCTCTGGACCAATTTTAAAAGGGACTTCTATTTTTCAAATATACTTACTTTATCGTGGTCATCTGTTTCCTTTAATGCTACGACTACTTTTTCATTACTCGAAGTTGGAATATTTTTCCCAACATAGTCTGCTCTTACTGGAAGTTCACGATGTCCTCGATCTACTAAAACTGCTAATTGTATTTGTGCCGGTCTACCTAAGTCCATAACAGCGTCCATTGCGGCACGAACTGTTCTACCTGTGTAAAGCACATCATCAACTAAAATTACTTTTTTGTTTGTTAAGTCTACTGGAACATTTGAACCCTTCACTAATGGTTCTTTGTTTTCTGTCTTTGTCGATAAATCATCTCGATAAAGAGTAATATCTAAATCACCCATGATTACGTCTTTACCTTCAATCTGTTTAATTCTTTCAGCAATTCGTTTTGCTAGATAAACACCTCTTGTTTTAATACCAACCAAAACAACATTTTCAATACCTTTGTTATTTTCTAACATTTCATGTGCAATTCTTGTTAAACCACGTCTGATCGCTAGTTCGTCTAAGATGATTGCTTTTTCAGTCATTTACCTTACCTCCTACTTTTATAGTGTAGAAGCAAAAAACCCTCTTGCCCGATGGACAAGAGGGTAGCGCAAAAGGATACAATTATCCCTTTTCTTTTTTCCGCTTCCTTCTCAACCTCACGGGGTTGTGTTAAAGGTTCATTCAACTGTCCTCATTATGACCTATGTTACAATCATTGTCAACAGTTATCTGCGTAATTGTTCAATAATATTTTCTAGTACTTCTGGTACAGGTGCTGAAAACTCAATATACTCATTTGTTCTTGGATGATTAAATCCTAAAACAGCTGCATGTAGTGCTTGACCATCTATATCTAATGTTTTACGTGGTCCATATTTAGGATCACCAGCTAACGGATATCCTATGTATTTCATATGAACACGGATTTGGTGTGTACGGCCTGTTTCAAGCTGACATTCAACTAAAGTAAACTCATCAAATCGCTCTAATACTCTAAAATGAGTCACTGCTTCTTTACTATTATCTTCAGTAACCGTCATACTTTGACGATCACTTTTATCTCGTCCGATTGGCGCATCGATTGTGCCTTCTTCATGCGGAATTACCCCATGTACAATCGCAATATACTTACGTACAGTGGTTTTTTGACGTAATTGCTCTGCAAGCTTTTCATGAGCTACATCATTTTTTGCAACCATTAATAAACCTGAAGTATCCTTATCGATTCGATGTACAATACCAGGTCTTAATATACCATTTATGCCAGATAAATCTTTACAATGATACATTAATGCATTCACTAAAGTACCCGTTTCATGACCTAATGCAGGATGAACTACCATTCCACGTGGTTTATTTACGACAATAACATCCGCATCCTCATAATAAACATCCAGTGGAATATTCTCTGCTATTACTTCTAATGGCTTTGGATCAGGTACTGAAACTGATATTTCATCGCCCTGTTTTACTTTATAATTACGTTTAATTTTTTCACCGTTCACTAATACAAAATCGTCTTTTAACCATGTTTGTACTTGTGACCTTGACCACTCATCATTTTGAGTTGCAATAAACGTATCGATTCTTTCTAAATGTTGATCCTCTTGAACTGTAAAAGCAAAAACTGTCATTTCTTAACTCCTCTTTTATCTTCCAATAAAGTAATAATAAATAATAAAATAACACCTACACAAAGTGCTGAATCGGCGATATTAAACACTGGGAAATCATAATTAAAAATATAAACGTGAATAAAATCAACTACTTCTTTACGGAAGAATCGATCAATAAAATTACCTATTGCACCACCTAAAACTAATCCTAAAGATAAACCAAGGAATCGATCTCCTTTTGCGTGCTTTTGAATAAAGTAAATCACTGCTACCACAAAGACTAAAGTAATTAAATAGAAGAAGCCCATTTTACCTTGGAGCATTCCCCAAGCCGCTCCTTGATTGCGATGTGATGTTATGTAAAAAATATTTTTAATAATCTCAATATTTTCTCCTAAATACATCTTCTTTAATACAGCAAGTTTTGTCAGCTGATCAATTAAAATGACAATTAACGCAATAATATATGCCAAATTTATCCCCTACCTTATTAGATATCTCATCAAATTTTAGCATAGGGGAAACGTTTATACAATGAATAGTATTAGTAATGATTTCTTACAAAACTAAAATCCTCCAACGTTCGTCCTGTTGGAAGCACTTTTAACTTTTCAATTGGAATAGCTTGCCCAGTTACTTCACAATAACCAAATAATCCATGGTCAATTTTTTGCAAGGCAATCTCAATATCATATAAATCATTTTGCATGTCTTCAACGAGAATATGATGTTTATTGGTCTCCTCGAAAATTGAATGATGCTGCTCAATATCAGTAGAACTTATTGGTTCAGAAAATAAACGATGTAGCAATTCATTTTTAATTAGTTCGAGCTCTTGTTTAATATAGAAAATTTCATTGCTCCTCATCTTCTTCACTCCCAATTTTTTTTATGTAAAAATACTTTTCCCTCAAACTGAAGTCCATAATAGGTGAAACTTTTTCCTTTAAAGGAAATGGCTAAAGATATTTCCATTCATAATTGTGATATAAAGTAATAATTGCTCTTAAAGAAAGATTTTTTATTTAAACTAAAAAAAGAAAACCCGCTTAGGCTCCATGTCCTTTTGCGGGTTTTCCTTATATCTTTCAAAAATTTCAATTAATGATTGAGTAGTATTATTAGTCTGTGAATTGTTGCGTCCAATAAGTTCCGACTTTACCTACTCCAAGTTGTTTAAAATTAAGGCTCATGATGTTCGCTCGATGGCCTGGTGAATTCATCCAATCAGTCATTACTTCATTTGCAGTTGTTTGACCATGTGCGATGTTTTCACCCTTGTATCCACCATTAAAGCTTAATGTTGAATGATACATATTGTTCGCATTACTCATTGTTTGTGACCATGCTTGAGCCGTTCCGTCCAGATAGCTAGATAGTGTTAATGGCTTTAATCCGCCTTTACCACGCTCGATATTTACTAAGTCTAAAATTTGTTGATGAATCGAATCATTTGAGCTTGCTGGTATAGTCGGGTTAGACGGTGTTGTAGTTGGATTTGCTGGTGTTGCTGGATTTGTTGATGGTACATATTTTACGTATTTTTTCAGAATAAATCTTGTCTTACCTTTATAGTTAACTTTTACAAACGTACTATTGTAACCTGAATAGTTAATTTTTTGATTTTTAGCTAGATATCCAACTGTTTTAGCACGATAGCTGGCTTTGTCTTTTACAGCTACTTTAGTAGCAGTTACTGCACCTGAAGTTGCTCCTGCATATGATCCTAATCCAAAAATCATTGGCGCTGCGATCGCAATTCCTAGAACAGTTTGAGTTACTTTTTTGATGTTTTTATTCAAATTGTATTCCCCCAATGTTTGATTTTAGTTGTTGTTATCGCTTACAAGAACAATGTTACATCAACACATACATACATACAATAAAAAATAAAAAAAGGAAGATTTTACCTAACGATCATCCTTTTTCATCTTCGAATTCTTTTCTATATTCTTCTTTAAGAATTTCTCTTACATCATCTCTTTTAATGAACTCTTTTACAAATTCTCTAATTCCTTGTTTTTTCATTTCTTCAAGGATTTCATTTCTAATTCCTTCAATATGAACGGACTGATCAATTTCTTTTTTGAGGATACCTTTAATATTTGGTTCCTTTATTCCTAACAGGTAATATGAGCGCTTGATACTTTGTTGTATACTTGAACGACTTTTCTGTTCTAAGTCAGCTATTTCTTGGTAACTATATCCTTTTTCCCTTAAATCTACTCTCTTCTTCATTAAATCAGTTAATTTATCCCAATTTGGATTATTTTCATGATTCATTATGTATTAACCTCTTATATCTTATTTTTAGTACTGTAAACATAAAATACACCAATACATACTTTTTTACAATTTTTGAAAAATGTTAAAACAAATCTAAATTTAAAAGAGCCGAAAGTTTGATCTTTCGGCTCTTGATTTTAATGCTGCACATTCAATTACATATCTTTTACAACACTTGCACAACGTAAGCAAAGGGTTGGGTGTGCTTCATCTTTACCAACTTCTTCAGTAACTACCCAGCAACGTTCACATGTTTCACCAGTAGCAGGAGTTACTTCGATACTTAATGTATCAAATTTTTGCGCTGTTTCAGGAGCTTGCTCATCGCTACTAGCAATTTCTACTTGAGAAACAATTAATAATTGTTTAAAGTCTTCATTTATAGAATTTAATAGCTCTGCTACTTCTGCATTAGGATAGATTTTCACTGCTGCAGTTAGCGATTTACCGATAACTTTTTCATTACGTGCAACTTCAAGTGCTTTTAATACGTCATCACGTAAATCCATGAATTTTTCCCACTTAGCTTCTAAGCTTTGAGTATCCCCGAAATCTTTAACATCTGGCATTTCAGTTAAGAAAATACTATCAACAGTAGTTCCTGCCATATGTGACCAAACTTCTTCAGATGTATGAGGTAAAATTGGAGCTACTAAACGAGTTAGTGCTTGTAATGACTCATGTAATACTGTTTGAATTGCTAAACGATCTTTATTCGTTTTTGGCTCGATATATAAAACATCTTTTGATAAATCAAAATAGAAAGAACTTAATTCTGTTGTACAGAAGTTTTGAATTGTGTGGTAAACATTTGCAAATTCATATTTCTCGTATGATTCACGAACAGTTTTAACCACATTGTTTAATTTAACTAGCATGTATTGATCTAATTCACGTAGCTCTTCATATTTTAAAGCATCTTGTTCTGCGTTAAATCCATCTAAGTTCCCTAGTAAGAAACGGAACGTATTACGGATTTTACGGTATACTTCAGCAACTTGTTTCATTAATGCGTCAGAAATACGAACATCTGATTGATAATCTACAGAAGCTACCCATAGACGTAAAATATCTGAACCATATTGATTCATAATTTTTGATGGTAGAACGATGTTTCCGATTGATTTACTCATCTTGCGGCCTTCACCATCTAATACGAAGCCATGACTTACTACAGCTTTATAAGGAGCTTGACCTGTTACAGCAACGCTTGTACTTAATGAAGAGTTAAACCAACCACGGTATTGGTCAGAACCTTCTAAGTAAATATCAGCAGGGAATGATAATTCCTCACGAGTGTTTAATACTGCTTGATGTGATGAACCACTATCAAACCATACATCCATGATATCTTTCTCTTTCGTAAAGTTACCATTTGGTGAACCAGGATGTGTAAATCCTTCTGGTAATAATTCTTTCGCTTCTTTTTCAAACCAAATATTTGAACCATGTTCTTTAAATAAGTTCGAAACGTGTTCAATCGTTTCCTCAGTAATAATTGCTTCTCCGTCTTCAGCATAAAATACTGGGATTGGAACTCCCCATACACGTTGACGTGAGATACACCAATCTCCACGATCACGAACCATGTTAAATAGTCGAGTTTCACCCCAAGCTGGGAACCAGTTAGTATCTTGAACAGCTTGCATTAATTGCTCACGAATTGCTTCGATTGATGCAAACCATTGTGCAGTTGCACGGAATATAATTGGTTTTTTCGTTCTCCAGTCATGTGGATAAGAGTGTGTGATAAATTGTAATTTTAATAAAGCACCTTTTTCTTCTAATGCTTTTGTAATTTCTTTATTAGCTTCATCATAGAATAAACCTTCAAAACCAGGAGCTTCTTTTGTTAGAACACCTTTTTCATCTACTGGACAAAGCACTTCTAAACCATATTGTTGACCTACACGGAAATCATCTTCACCATGACCTGGTGCAGTATGAACACAACCTGTTCCAGCGTCAGTTGTTACATGATCACCTAAAATAACGACTGACTGGCGATCATACAATGGATGCTTACAAATGATTCCTTCAAGTTCAGAACCATTAAAAGTCTTTTCAACTACTGCATCTTCCCAACCTAGTTCTTTTGCGACAGATTCTCTTAGCTCACTAGCAACTACGAACTTGTCACCATTTACAGATACTACATCATAGCTTAAGTCAGGATGTAAACATACAGCTAAGTTAGCCGGGATCGTCCATGGAGTTGTCGTCCAAATAATGAATTTCTCTCCACCGTTTAGAACGTCTTTCCCATTTTCAACTGCAAATGCAACATAGATTGATGCTGAACGCTTATCTTGGTATTCAATTTCTGCTTCTGCAAGTGCAGATTCACTTGATGGAGACCAATATACTGGTTTAAGACCTTTATAGATTAAACCTTTAGTAGCCATTTTACCGAATACTTTAATTTGTTCAGCTTCATATTCTTTTTCAAGTGTGATATATGGTCGGTCCCAATCACCTAAAATTCCTAAACGTTTAAATTGTTCTTTTTGACGGTCTACTTGCTCGTAAGCATATTCTTCACATAGTTTACGGAATTCTGCTACTGACATTTCTTTACGATTTACTTTTTTATTTGCTAATGCTTGTTCAATTGGTAAACCGTGAGTATCCCAACCTGGAACGTAAGGAGAACGGTATCCATTCATATTATAAAAACGAACAATGAAATCCTTTAATACTTTATTAAGTGCATGTCCCATATGAAGGTCACCATTTGCATAAGGTGGTCCATCATGTAATATAAATGACGGTTTTCCTTCGTTATGTTTTTGAACAGTTGCATAAATATCTTTTTTGTTCCACTCTTCTTGAATTTGTGGCTCACGTTGAGGTAAATTTCCTCTCATAGGAAATTCAGTTTTTGGCATAAGTAACGTATCTTTGTACTCCATTTGCTTTCCTCCATTTTTAAACTTAATTGATCTAAAGCTAGCCGTATTAGGCAAGTCAGCTACTCTATGCCAGCTTACTTTACATTTTTTAAATTCCACATTAACGCATTGTATCCATCTTACAAGCCTTTTATTAGTGGAGTTGTCTATTATGTATAATAAATCGTATAAGACGCAAAAAACCTTCCTCATCCCAAAAAAGGGACGAGAAAGGTTTCCCGTGGTACCACCCTAATTGACAATAAATTTCATTAAATCATTGTCCACTTAGCATTCGTAACGTGAATGAAACGTCTTTTCTTACTCATTTTCAGAAAAGCACTCTAGGGTGATTTTCCTTCTATTATCTATATCAAGCTTACACTATCCTTGACTCGCTACCTAGATTTATAGAAGTACTCTTCCCTGTCACCGATTTACTATTAATATCTAATAAATTATATGTAAAACTTTACAAATCGTCAAGGCTTATACGACTAGTTTGCGATTTCTTCTGTTTCTTTATCTTCTAAAATATGATCCCAATCTTCGTGACCTAACATTTCTAATTGTGTTTCAATAGCCATTCTTAAACGAGTTCGGAAAACTTTCGATTGCTTCTTAAGCTCTTCAAATTCCATTGTAACTTTTCTAGATTTAATTAAAGCTTCATTGATAATACGATCAGCATTTTTCTCTGCTTCTTTAATGATCAATTTAGCTTCTTTTTGGGCACTACCTTTTACATCTTCAGCAGCTTCTTGCGCAATCAAAATTGACTTATTTAAAGTTTCTTCTATAGTAGAAAAATGCTTTAATCTTTCTTTCATATCAAGAATTTGTTCTTCTAATTGTTTCTTCTCACGAATAACTAATTCATAATCTTTAATGACTTGATCTAAAAACTCGTTAACATCATCTTCGTCATAGCCACGAAAACTTTTACCAAATTCTTTATTATGAATATCAAGTGGTGTTAAAGGCAATTAAGCCACCTCCATGTATGTATGTTCTTTATTTATAGGTTATAATAAATTTTCGACAGTTTCTACGTTTTTCCTTCTACAATTTCTGACTATTTTTTAACACCGTAGTTTATCCGCCATTTTTCTTTTTTTGATAAGCCATCAATTGACATTAACATTCCTCTACCAAAACCTTTGATAGAGAATAAATCTCCTTCTTCACATATAAACGAAGTAGAATCAATAACTCGCTGATTTACCTTAACGTGTTCGGCTTTAATTAAGCTTTGAGCTTTTTGTCTCGATATATTATAGAATTCACTCAATAAGACATCTAATCTTAGTGATGATACTGTCCCATTATTAGTTTGCCAAATATCATCTGATTCAATCAATTCTTTAAATGAAATTCTCTTTAATTTAATTGGCGATTTTCCTACAGAATTTAAATTACTTTCTACAAAACTTACTATTTCATCAGCAACAATAACTTGGATCATATCATTTTTAATTAGAATATCACCAAATTTCCCTCTTGTGATTCCTAAAGACATTAATGTTCCCAATACTTGCCGATGAGATAAAGTGTGAAATTTAGTTGCATAAACTAAGTCAAATGCAACCAAAGAATAATCATCTTCAACTGGTGTATAAAAACTCGGATAAATAATTGCACGCTTTCGTTCACAATCCTCACGACCACCAAAAAAAGCGACAAAACACTCTCCTTGATTACCGATAATTGATTGCATAATCATTTGTTCTCTTAAATCTAGAAAATCTGTCAACTTAATAGAATAGCGTTCAATTGCTTGTTCCTTCCAACTGAGAACCTTGTCTACGAAAACATGCTCTTCTTTTCGATAATGATCATAAATACTCATTGATGCAATCCTCTTTTTCATCAAACTATCAATATTAATTAAAAAAGAGAACCTGTTAGATTCTCTTTTTAAAAGTAATGAGAAATACTTGCTATTCCATATCCAGCAAATTCTAAAGCAAATAATGCAATAATTGGTGAAAAATCAAACATACCGATTGACGGAACAATTCGACGGAACGGCTCTAAATATGGTTCTGATAACCTACCAATTAAGCGACCGAAGCCTGATTGTCTTATTTGAGGGAACCAAGATAAAATGATATGAATTACGATGACGTATCTATAGTATTGGATTAATTTGTATAAAATATAAAAAAGTATATCCATTTAATTACCACCTTTTAATGGAATTGTCTTCCTCAAATAACATATCTGTAATTGTTCCAGAAATATCAATATTATCAGGTGTACAAATAAACGTATTTGTACCAATTTTTTTTATATCTCCACTTATTGCATAAACTGTACCACTTAAGAAATCAACAAAGCGTTTAGCTTGATCGATTTGCATTTGTTGTAAATTGATCACAACTGCTTTTTTTGATTTTAAATGGTCTGCAACATCTTGTGCTTCTGCATATTCACGCGGCTGCGCTAATACAACTTTTGACGACAAAGAAGCTCCTCCTGGTATACTTACTAATTTTTGCTTTGATGCATTTCTCTCATGGTTAATTTCTTCATTCACATGTTTAGAAAATTGTTGTTGTTGATGCTGTTGTTGATATTGTTTTTGTTGCTGTTGCTGTTGCTGTTGCTGTTGTTGTTGCTCTTCGTATTCATAATCATCTTCATACTCATCTTCCATTGCAAAAAAGTTTCTTACTTTCCCAATAATACTCATCTTCTCTACCTTCCCTTTCCTACTAAATCAGTACCTATTCTTATGAATGTAGCACCTTCTTCTATTGCTATCTCAAAATCATTAGACATACCCATTGATAATTCAGAACATGGAATATTTGCAATCTGTAGTTCTTTTACTTTTTCTTGTAATTCCTTTAATCCTTTGAAACTATTTCGAATGATTGTTACATCCTCTGTAAATGGTGCCATTGTCATTAACCCAACAACTTGTACTTTATCAAATTCTGAAAGTTGTCTAGCAAATTCGATTACATCATTTGGATGTATTCCATGCTTTGAGTCTTCTCCAGATACATTGACCTGTAGGAAACATTTTAATGGTTCTTCTGCTCTTTTTTGTATCTCTTCTGCTAAGGATAGTCGATCTAAAGAATGTAAGTAATTAATTCTATGTATGACGTCTTTTACTTTTCTAGTTTGAAGTGAACCAATAAAATGCCAAACAACATCACTTTTAATGTGATCTTGTTTTTCCTTAAGACCTTCAAAACGGTTTTCGCCTAATTGTTGTATACCTTCAGCTAAAACTTCTTTAGCCACTTCAGTGGATACTTGTTTAGTAACAGCTATTAGAGTGATTTCATCATTTCGATTTGCTCTTACTTTGGCTGCATTAATTTGTTCACTAATACGTTCATAATTTTGTTTGACTGTCATGATGCTAATTCCTCCAACCAATATAACTCATCATTCTTCCTGTTTTTCCACCATCTCTACGGTGAGAAAAAAATAAGTTCGGGTTACAACTTGTACAATAATTTGTCATTATTATATTCTCTTCACTAATGCCCGACCTAATGAGTAATTGTTTGTTTGCTTCTTTTAAATTCAATTTGAATTTCCCATTTTGTAAAGTGGTTAAAATATTATTAGGAATCTTATGTTCAAAAGCATCATTTAGCTTATTCATCACAAAATCATCCACTTCATAACAACAATCACCAATTGATGGCCCGATTGCAACTTGGATATTTTTAAGTTGTAAGTTTTCTTCTTTAATTAATTTTTCGATTAAACGTCCGCCAATGTTTTGAACAGTACCTTTCCAACCTGCATGAGCTAAACCAATAAATTTACTTGTTGGTTCAAGGAAATACAATGGAACGCAATCTGCATAACAGGAAGTTAATAATATATTTTCCTCATTCGTATAAAAACCATCTGTTGTCTCGATGCTAGTTTCGTAATCAGTAACACCTTTGCCACAATCTTTTTTTGTTACTTTCACGACATTATTCCCATGAACTTGTTCTGAACAAACCCATTTCGTCTTTGAAAACTCTAATTTACTCGCAAGGAGTTCTCTATTTTCTACGACAATATCCTTCGAGTCATTTACATGTAATCCAAGATTAAAAGAAGTGAAACAACCTTGGCTAACTCCATCATTTTTTGTTGTAAATCCAGCAACTAAATGTTTGTATGAGTCTTCCCAAGGTTGAATCATAAAAGTACTTTCAGTCGATTGAATGAAGCTCTCTTTCATATTTATAAGACCTCACAGAAACTAATTTAGTAAATATAGTATGTAAACCAGTTGATGGTTTCCTATATTTTACCATAGATTTCACATTTTTGATTATTTTTGACAAAACACACTTATTTTTTTCACTTTCGAAAATAAAATTACCTGCAAGGCATCTTATTTTACGTGGTAGGCTATTTTAATAATAAAGTAAAAGTGCAACTACGCCCCATTCATCGCCTTGAAACTCGTCAGTCAACGAGTTTTTCTATGTGTATTTAACTGGACTTGCTTGGTTTTCATCCAAATCCACAGATGAACGATATTTTACCAAAATAACATCTTCACCTATTTTCACAATATCATTCCAATAAATTGTCATTTCCTCTTCTTTACTAAAAAAATTTAAGCCCTTCCCTGGTTTTGTTAAAATAATCGAAGTGATTTTTCCATTTGATTGATCAATATCTAAATCAACAATATTGCCTAATTTCTTTCCATCGGCAACATTTACAACATCTTTAACTTGAAAATCTGAAATTCTGGCCATTTAACTTCACCATCCTTTTTATAAAATATATGAAGTAAGGGCCAAACATCATGATAAAATTCAAATAAAAATGTGTTAGACAAGGTTGTTCGATGCTCATCCATTGTCTAACACATTAATATCGTATTTTCATTCTTCCAGATTAACTTACTATTTAGTAGTTATTGGATTATTTAGTTTATATAATTGTTTGTTTTTTAGATTTCATTATAATAATAACCAATTCATTATACAAGAATTGAAGCTTGATTGAAGTTTGCCTCCATACGATTTTTAGCTGCGGCTCCTAGCTCCTCGAGGTCATAAGCCAATTTCCGCTAAATGTTAAAAAGCAACCTTCCTTTTGAGAAATTACTCTATGATCGGGCAAAGAAATAGTATGATGTCTAGCTCCGGCTCCTAGCCCCTCGAGGTCATAAGTCGAAGCCCGATGAAAGTAAAAAGCAACTTTCATTTTGAGTATTTCCTCTTTATTCAGGCAAAGAAATGGTATGATGTCTAGCTCCGGCTCCTAGCTCCGGCTCCTAGCTCCTCGAGGTAATAAGCCAATTTCCGCTAAAGGTTAAAAAGCAACTTTTCTTTTGAGAAATTACTCTATGATCAGGGAAAGAAATAGTATTATGTCTAGCTCCGGCTCCTAGCCCCTCGAGGTCATAAGTCGAAGCCCGAGGAAAGTAAAAAGCAACTTTCCTCCGTCTTCGCCTTATGCTTGTCGGGGCTGAACAGTCGCCTCCGCTTTTCGTTAGCCCTGTATATTTTTATTCATTTGTTTTATTGCTGATTTTTCTAGTCTGGATACTTGTGCTTGGGAAATTCCGATTTCTTCGGCAACTTCCATTTGTGTTTTTCCTTGGAAAAATCTTTTGCTTATGATCATTTTTTCTCGATCGTTTAGTCGTTTCATACCTTCACGTAGTGCTAGTTCTTCAACCCATTGCTCGTCCTTATTTTTATCATCACTTAGCTGATCCATTACAAAGATTGGATCTCCGCCATCGTTATATATCGGTTCAAATAACGAAACTGGGTCTTGAATTGCATCTAATGCAAAGACGATTTCTTCATGTGTTACGCCTAGTACTTCTGCGATTTGAACAGGAGTTGGTTCTTTTGAGTTCTCTGCTAATAATCGCTCTCTAACTTGTAATGCCTTATAAGCAATGTCTCTTAATGATCTAGACACTCTTATTGGGTTATTATCCCTTAAATATCTTCTTATTTCACCAATAATCATAGGTACAGCATACGTCGAAAATTTTACATTTTGGCTTAAATCAAAATTATCAATAGACTTCATAAGGCCTATGCAGCCTACTTGAAATAAGTCATCCACAAATTCTCCGCGATTATTGAAACGCTGAATAACACTTAGGACTAGTCGCAAATTGCCGTTTACAATTGTTTCTCTTGCGCTTCGATCACCGCTTTGCATTGCATGAAATAACTTACGCATCTCATCATTCTTTAAAACTGGAAGCTTTGATGTATCTACACCGCATATTTCTACTTTGTTTCGTGTCATGATGTTCCCTCCTACTTGGAGTTGCTGTACTATAGGTAAGTATCTCCTTCGGTGGAAAATTTATGCACAAAATAAAATATACAAAAATAATAAATTCAGGTGTAAAAAAGCATAGCAATTAGAGAAAAAACTAGGATTTTCTAGGCTGATTTAATGAAATTTAGTACGTAGGACAAATGAAAATATTTTTTAAAATTATTTGGTTACCCTTTATACATAAAAAAACCAATTAGTATTTGAATAAATCAAATCTAATCGGTTCTTAAATTTTAAACCATTTTATTAAACTCTTTTCGAAGCCTTTTAATAATACGTTTTTCTAATCGGGATATATATGATTGCGATATTCCAAGCATATCAGCTACATCTTTTTGGGTTTTTTCTTCGGTTCCATCTAGTCCAAATCGTAGTTCCATTATTTGTTTTTCACGATCATTGAGTTGATCTAATGCCTTAGTTAATAAAGATTTATCGACATTGGCTTCTAAGTCCTTCGTTATGATATCGTCTTCTGTACCTAATACATCAGAAAGTAATAATTCATTACCATCCCAATCAATATTTAATGGTTCATCGAATGAGACTTCAGAACGGTTTTTATTATTTCTACGTAAATGCATCAGAATTTCATTTTCGATACATCTTGAAGCATAAGTTGCCAATTTAATTTTCTTTTCAGGATTAAAGGTATTAACGGCTTTTATCAATCCTATTGTACCAATGCTAATCAGATCTTCAATATTAATGCCCGTATTTTCAAACTTTCTAGCAATATAAACTACTAATCGTAGATTTCTCTCAATTAATAGTGATCTAGCACCTAAATCTCCATTCGGTAGTTTCTGTAACAGCTTTTCTTCTTCTTCCCTTGTCAAAGGAGGTGGTAATGCTTCACTTCCCCCAATGTAGTATACTTCGTCGGCTTTCAAACCAAGCTTTACTAATAGCTTATACAAACCTAACTTTAGTTTTAAGAACAATCGATTCATTTTCTACCTCCTATGCAATTTCATTAATTGTTCCCTGCATCATTTTTGGATGAAGGATACATTCATATAAATTGTCTGAAGACAAAGTAACATGACTCAATCCAACTAAAACCGAACTCGATGAATACCATTTCCCATTAATTTTCAATTTAACAACAGTAGGTTTTATTGCGACGAGGAATTGATTACTTTGACCAATACTTTTATAAGGTATATAAGTTCCTTGAAAAAAACTTAAGACATCGAGTGCTTCAGTATTATGTAATGTATTTTCAGAGTCTCTAACTAACTTTACTAGTTCTATTGGCAATCCATAATCACTAGTGGAACAATCTAAAATAATAACTGGTTTCCTAGAAAGCGGTTCATGTAGAGAGTTACCACTATCCATTAACCCTCTAATTTTAATCGAAGTGTTACGCCACACAATTTCCATTTCATACATTTCATTCAATTTCCATTTTGTAAACGAGATTTGATTGATCGATTTTCTAGCGTAAAATATGACAATTGGTAGCATTCCAATTACAAAATACCAGCTAACAGGATCACCATAAAAGGATGATTTCGTTAAATTTGATTCATTTGTAGCAAATAAATAATGTAAGCCTAATAATGCGCCACCTAAAATGAATGTTGAAAAATAGAAGATACTTAATAGCTGTAAAAAAGTGATAATCCGTTGCCTTCCAAATGCAAAAAATACGATAAAAAACGATAATAATATTTTCATAAAAGGTGAGCCAAAAACATATGCATAAGGAGTAAACGTCATTAGAACAACGATTGAACCTAATAATGCCCCTAACAATGACCGCAAAATAGATACATTTCTTTTTAGAATTAAGCCTGTCAACTGAATGATCAAGAAGTCCATTAACAAGTTTAATAACCAAACAAGATCGCCATATATCACCAATTTTGTTCGCCATCCTCTATAGAATATTCATTTATATGTAAGTATAGGATGAGCACGGTAAGAAGTCTGTCAAAAAAAGGAAGCTTTATTGAAGAGTTTTTCGACAATACATTTTCTATATATGGATTGGACAGGTCAATATTTTATAGAAATCTTTCACTTTATTTCTAATAAATCTGCCCAATAAGGAGTGAGGATTTGGATAACTGGATATTTCATTCACCCATTTTTGAGTTTGACGGAACTAAACCAACAATAAGACAACACTCTGCCTAGAAAGGTCACGCTAAATTTGCTTACGATTTAGTTCAATTCGTGAAACCAAAAAAAATTGTAGAATTAGGTACCCACTTTGGCTTTTCTTTTTTCTGTTTTTGTCAGAGTGTGAAAGATCATAATCTGTCATGTGAATGTTTTGCAGTTGATACTTGGCAAGGTGATCTGCATAGTGGATTGTA
This sequence comes from Gottfriedia acidiceleris, assembly GCF_050457485.1. Lineage (GTDB taxonomy): Bacteria > Bacillota > Bacilli > Bacillales > Bacillaceae_G > Gottfriedia > Gottfriedia acidiceleris_D. The sequence continues at coordinate 29,498 of NZ_JBCMJM010000029.1, read as the reverse complement.
TAGTAATGAAGTTTTTGATACAGTACATGAAGTTGTTCAAAAACATTACCAAAAAGAAGCTAAAATTGTACGTAAGTCTTTCGACGAAGTAATTCAGAATTTCGAAGATAATACGATCGATATACTTCATATTGACGGGTTTCATACTTTTGAAGCTGTGCTACATGATTACACTACTTGGCTATCCAAAGTATCTCAAGAAGGTATTGTTTTAATCCATGATACTGAAGTACGAATACAAGATTTTGGGGTTTATAAATTTTGGGAAGGCATTAAACAACAACTCCCATCTTTTGAATTTACACACTCACATGGTTTAGGTGTCTTATTCCCTAAGGGCTGTAACGAAAAGTTCAAGAGTGTCATTAGTAATCTAACTAATTTACAAAATCACTACTCGATAGTATGAAAAAAACCAAGATAAGAGATTTATCTTATCTTGGTTTTTTTTACATTTATTAGCGTCTTTTACGATTACGTAAGAACGCCGGAATATCTAAGTCATCAAGACTAGTTACATTTTTAGTCGTTTCTACAACCGGAACTTCTTCGCGAATTGGTTCGCGTTTAATAGTTGGTTGTGGAGCTTGCGTAGGTGTTGAAATTGTTTGTCTCGCCATTGGTTTTGGAGTAGGCGGTGCTGTAATTACACCTTCAAATCCAGTCGCAATAACCGTTACAATAATTTCATCCTTTAAGTTTTCATTGATTACAGATCCAAAAATCATATTTACTTCAGCATCACATGCAGTCGATACGATATCTGCTGCTTCTTGCACTTCATATAAGCTTAAGTTAGTTCCACCAGTGATATTCATAAGTACACCTTGTGCACCATTAATTGAAGTTTCTAATAATGGACTAGAAATAGCTTTTTTAGCTGCTTCTGCCGCACGATTTTCTCCACCAGCAACACCAATACCCATTAATGCAGAACCTTTATTAGACATAATTGTCTTAACATCTGCAAAGTCAAGGTTAATTAATCCCGGAACAGCGATTAAGTCAGAAATACCTTGAACCCCTTGACGAAGTACATTATCTGCTTCGCGGAATGCTTCAAGCATTGGGGTATTACGATCAACGATTTCTAATAATCGGTCATTAGGAATAACAATTAAAGTATCAACGCTTTCCTTCATTGCAGCGATTCCAGTTGCCGCTTGAGTTGAACGCTTTCTACCTTCAAATGTAAATGGACGAGTAACTACACCTACAGTTAATGCACCTAATTCTTTTGCTACTTGTGCAATTACTGGAGCTGCACCTGTTCCTGTACCTCCACCCATTCCAGCAGTTACGAATACCATGTCAGCTCCTTTAAGAGCTTCTTGTAATTGTTCTCTACTTTCTTCTGCTGCTTTTTTACCTACCTCTGGATTAGCTCCTGCCCCTAAACCACGAGTAAGTTTGCCACCGATTTGCATTTTCACTTCAGCTTTTGATAGATTAAGAGCTTGTGCATCAGTATTCACAGCAATAAAATCTACACCTTGTACTCCATGTTCGATCATTCGATTAACGGCGTTATTTCCTCCGCCACCTACACCAATTACTTTTATCTTCGCTAAAGCATCTACATTTGTATCAAAATCTAACATGATTGATCCCCCTACTATTCAAATTCATCACAAATTTAATCCCATAAATATTTAAAAATGCTTTTAACTTTACTCATGACGCGCTCTTCATCCTGCTGTTTTGGTTTTGTATTTGAATTTGAAACAGCTACAGGTTTTCGTTCATTTGATTCGAATGCAATATTAGAGCTAAGTTTTTTTCCACGCATTTTTGATTTATAAAAAGCATACTTGATTAGACCTACGCCAGTAATGTATTGAGGTTCTCTTACACCAATATAATCTGGTGTTGCAACCCTTACATTATTTTTAAATACCTTTTGAGCTAAATCGATTACACCAGTCATTGTAACTGTACCACCAGTTAGAACAAATCCACCTGGTAAATTGCTTCCCCTCATTCTTACAAGCTCATTTTGAACCATAATGAAGATTTCTTCTAATCTAGCTTCAATAATATCGGAAATTTCTTGCTGATTGTATTGTTGATGTTGTTCACTACCCATTATTGGTACACTTAATACTTCTTCAGGTAATGCAGTATCATAAAAAGCATGTCCAAATTTCACTTTAATTTTTTCTGCATCTTCTGTTGAAGTTTTCAGCCCAATTGATATGTCTTTTGTAATATGGTCTCCTCCAACAGGTAGGACTGAAGTTGCCATTAATACCCCTTCTCTAAAAAGAGAAATTGTAGTTGAGCCTCCACCGATATCAACAAGTGCTACACCTAAGTTTTTCTCATCCTGCTTTAGTCCTATCGTACTTGCAGCCATAGGTTGTAGACATATATCCGTTACTTCTAACCCCGCTCTTTCAACACAACGAAGTATATTATGTACTAGAGTTCTTGAACCAGTGATTAATGTACCTTCCATTTCCAATCGTACACCAATCATTCCTCTTGGGTCTTTTACCTCAGAAAGGCCATCAACAATGTATTCATGTGGAACAACATCGATAATTTCTCTTTCAGGTGGTATAGAAATTACTTGAGCCTGATCCATTACTCTTAAAACATCTTCATTGTCAATTTCTTTATTTTCTTTAGAAACTGCTACTACGCCGTTAGTACTAATCAATTGCACTTGATTCGCACTAACCCCTACAATTACTTTGTCAATATGAATGCCAACCATTCTTTCTGCTTGATCAATTGCTTTTTTGATTGATTTGACTGTTTCATCTATATCAACTATTGACCCACGTTTTAAGCCTGAAGATTTAACATTACCAACACCGATAATGTTAAGTGTGTCGTTAACTAGTTCTCCTATGATTACTTTAATTGTTGAAGTTCCAACGTCAAGACTCACATAGATCTCATTGCTGTTCATGATGGCACCTCCTTTTTCTCTATCTATTATAATCGAGCATCAATTCATTCTTAAATATCATATATGACAACTATTCAACATTTACGGGGTTTTTCCTCTTTTTTAAGTTTGATTTTTCATAATCTTTTTAATTTTTTTCATTAATTCTATTTAACTACTAGTCTACACTAACATGTAAAGTTAAAAAAGACTTGAAAGTACCGTTAACTAATGTTAAATCAACTATTTAGTAACAGTACTATATGGAGAAAAATACGCACCAACTTCTAAATGGATAACCCCTTTTTGATCTTTAGGTATTGACTTTAAAATTAATGGGTAATTTGACATTTTATTTGAGAATTTTCGAATCGTTGTCCTTACTTCATACCCTTCATTCGTAAAAACTGTTATTAACAAAGGATCATCCTTACTTGGAGTATAATCTATTTCAGAAATTGAATGAAATATACTTTGTGGCATTTTTTTCAATTCCGCAGCCATTTCCTGCAACTCGTCTCCTTGTTTCCAACCAATTAAATCAGGTGCTGTAGTATTTCCTAGTGAATTTTTCTCTTTAATAAGCACTCCGCTTTCTAATAATAGATACTTTTTCCCGCTGAATAACCCTTGTCCAACAGGCTGAAATTCTTTAACATCGATTTCTACTTTATTAGGAAATCTTTTATGTACGATTGCAGATTGAATTGTATTTTGACTTTCAAGCTGATCTACTACCCTTTTTGACCTAATTGTCAAAAAGCTATCATCAACGCTAACTTCGGCTAATTTTTGAATTTCTTTATCAGAGTACAGTTGGTTTCCATTAATTACTAAGTGAATTTTTGAACCAATTGATGTTTGGAAATACAATACACATAAAAGCAAAGAAAAAAACACAAGAATTGTGACCAGTAATCGCATATTTGCTTTTTTACGTTTTTTATTACGTAAAACAGGTACACGGTCTTCTAAACTAATAATCTTATTTTCCTGCATAAATATGCCTCCATTATCAATGTTCAACTAAAAATACCTTTTTAATTTACTTTTGCTTAAGAAGTAATTTAAGAATATTGAACTACTCATGACTAAAGTTACAAGATTCTTGGGAACAAAGCATACTTGCTAGCGTATTTCTTTACTAGCAGAGGTTTCTTTTATTTACCAAGCTATCCCCGTAGTCCCTACGGTTAAGTTTTCCTAACGCTAGGTGAAACGCACTCAGCTTGATTTTATACTGAGGGGTATTACGGTTGTTCTCTTTGCGACTTTCGAGAGGTATTGGCGAACGACAGCCACCAAACAAGTTCTATTCACGCAACAAGCACCATAATTGAATTCGTTCTAGTTCAAGTGTCCGATATGATTTTATCTTATACTTCATGTCGGATACTAGTATAGTAAAATAATATGACGTTTTTTTAATACTATTTTGCATCCGAAGTCGATTCATCTCATAATTTAAATCACGAGTGTTCTTGACTTAATAATAGAATAATAAAAAATAGAATAGCAAATGAATGCCATTCTATCTTGGTCATCATATGCTATGTAAATTATAGCATATAATATGGTTAGTTTAGAAGAAACTTACATTTTTTTCCCAACAATTTCTACTTCTGTTTCAAGTTGCACATTAAATTTTTCTAATATAGTTTTCTTAATAAATGCTATTAAGTCTAATACATCTTTTGAAGTGGCATTTCCAGCATTTACAATAAAGTTACCATGCATTTCAGAAACCTTCGCACCACCAATTTGATATCCTTTTAAATCAGCACGTTCAATTAAATTACCAGCATACTGTGGTAATGGATTACGGAAAATACTTCCAGCACATGGATAATTCCAAGGTTGTGTTTCTCTTCGATAATCTTTGTTTTTTTGCATTAAAGCAGTTGACGCTTCTTTTGATCCCTCTTGAAGCTGAAGTTCTGCTTCTAATACAAATCCTTTACGTTTATGTTGTAAAACTGAAGTTCGATAAGAAAAGTCTAATTCTTCATTTGATAGCCATTCCATTGTTCCATCAGGAAATAGAATATGTGCTCTAGAAGTAATTTTTGAAAAATCGGATTGATGAGCACCTGCATTCATATATACACCGCCACCAACACTACCAGGAATTCCACTTGCAAACTCTAGACCAGATAATCCTTTTCTACTTAGTTGGGTAGCTAAACGAATTACTGAATACCCTGCACCTACAACTACTTTTGTACCTTCTACTTCAATATGGTCTAAGCAATCACTAATTTTAATTACGACACCTTCAATACCTTGATCCGATACAAGTAAATTTGATCCTCTACCAATTACAGTCACATTTACCCCGTGTTCATTTGCAAGGTTAATAATCTCTTTAATTTCATTTACAGTTTTAGGAATGACCAAATACTCAGCTGGTCCTCCAATTTTCATTGTCGTATGATTTGCTAAAGGCTCATTTATTAGAAGACTCGAGTCATTTAATATTTCCTTTAATTTTGATTCAAACATTCGATATTTTCCCCCTTTAGCTTATAGTATCCTCTATTGTATTTTTATTTTATTTCAAACTTGTTCGTGCAAGTTCATTTACGTATTTTCTCTAATACATTTACTAGTTTTTTTGCAGCATCTGGTACACCCATTTTTAATGATGCATTTTTCATCTCTTCAAGTTTAATAGGATTTAGTAATACTTTTTCAATTTCAGTTACTAAATATTCACTATTGAAGTTTTTTTCCAATATAACAATTGCCGCACCATTCTTCTCGAGTGATCTAGCATTAACTTCTTGATGATTATTCGTTACATATGGGCTTGGTATTAGAATACTAGGTTTTCCTAATGCAGTTAATTCTGCTAATGTAGTTGCCCCCGCTCTTGATACGACTAAATCCACTTCTCTTAAAATTTCAGGCATATTATGTAAAAATGGCTTAACCACTACATTTTCTGGGTTACCTACTTTATTTATTTCCTCAATGACAGAATCGTAATGTACTTCACCTGTTACATAAATCATTTGGTAATCTTTTTCACCTAATTGATTGACACTTTTTAAAAAGGCTTGATGAATCGGTCTTGCTCCCCTCGAACCACCAACAATTAGTACTGTGCGTTTACCTGATTTTAATCCTAATGATTCTAATACTGCTGGATTTGATTCTCCAAGTACTTCAGAAGCCCTCGGGTTTCCAGTAAACACTACTTTCTCTTTATTAAAATAGTCAGCAACCTCTTCAAAACAAATTGCAACTTTTGTTACATAACGATTTAAGAACTTATTTGTTAGTCCAGGTATACTATTTTGTTCATGTATAACTGTCGGGATCCCTAGTTTTGATGCTGCGTAAACAACAGGACCACAAACATATCCACCTGTTCCAACGACTACATCTGGCTTAAATTCACGAATTATTTTCTTACTATCTGATACACCCTTTAAGAATCGATAGACTGTTTTAAAATTCTCTAGTGATATGCTTCTCTTGAACCCTGTAATAACAATAGATTTAAAAGGTATGTTTGCTTTAGATACAATCCCTTTTTCTAATCCATTTTCTGTACCAACATATAAACATTCTACATTGGAATCTTGTTTTTTTAACTCTTTAATTAGCGCAAGTGCTGGATAAATATGACCACCAGTACCCCCACCACTAACTAAAATTTTCATAAAGATCCTCCTAAATTACAATACATAAATAACTTTAAGCAGTTTAAGTAGTTATTATACCAATTTTATCACTATCATTCTAATTGTTTTTTCTATAAAAATAAAGAAAACTTACCAATTGGAAAGTAAATAAGCAAGAACATATTACTTTACAACATAAAAAGGACCGACTCATTTTTGAAAAATTCAAGTACAACATGTACTTGTTTCAATTTGAGTCGGTCCTTTTATGTACGCGCATGTCTACTAATATTTAATAATACACCTACGGCTAATAGCATTAATGTTAGAGATGAACCACCATAGCTTAAAAATGGTAATGTAATCCCTGTAACAGGCATTAATCCTATTACAACGCCTATATTAATCATTACTTGTATTGCTATCATTGAGACAATTCCTACTGCTAAAAAAGTACCGAATAAATCAGGAGCAGTTAAAGCAATTCGAATCCCTCTCCAGAGTAATAAAGAGAATAATAAGATGACAAAAGTTCCGCCAATAAATCCTAATTCTTCTGATAGAATAGCAAAGATGAAATCAGTTTGTGGTTCTGGCAAATACATAAACTTTTGTCTACTTTGTCCCAATCCTAAACCAAATAATCCACCAGGACCAATTGCATATAGTGATTGAATAATTTGGAATCCAGTTCCTAATGGATCAGACCATGGATCTAGAAATGATGTAATCCTTTTTATTCGATATGGAGCAGAAGCTATTAGGCCTACAAATCCTGCAACACCAACAATACCTAATCCCATAAAATGAGAAATTCTTGCTCCAGCTACGAATATGATGATTACACAAGTACCTACCATTACTGTACCTGTTCCTAAATCTGGTTGAAGCATAATTAAACCAAATGCCAAAAACACAAGACCTAATGATGGTACAAGACCCTTTTTAAAAGACGTTATATTTTTCTGGTTATCTGCTAAGTATTTTGATAGAAATACCATCATTCCAAGTTTCATAAACTCAGAGGGCTGGATCGAGAATGCACCGATTCCTATCCAACTTCGTGCACCACCTCGTACTAGACCAACTCCTGGTACAAGTACAAGTACCAACAAGATAAAACAAGCGATTAATATTTTTTTTGCATGTGTTTTGAAAAGCCAGTAGTCAATATTTGAAACAACAAACATTCCAACTACTCCAACCCCAGCAAATAATAATTGCCGTTTAGCAAAAAAGAACGAATCATGAAACTTATAAGATGCCCATATTGCACTAGCACTGTAAACCATAATCATACCTACTGTTAATAATGATAGCGTAACGAGAACAAGAATCATGTCAGGACTATTTTTCTTTGTTGGCACTTAAATACACCTCAACTTTTGAATTAAACAAGCCTTACATTAACTTATGCACTGCTTGTATAAATTTATTACCACGTTCTTCAAAAGTCTTAAATTGATCCCAGCTTGCACAAGCAGGTGACAATAAAATAATATCTCCAACTTCTGAATGAGCGAACGCTTCATTTACAGCATCTTCAACATTATCTACCGATTTTACTGCTTTCATTCCTGCTTTTTCTGCTGATCCAATTAATTTTTCTGCGGTTTGACCATAAGTGACCATTTTTTTAACATTTTTAAAATAAGGAATTAAATCGTCAAAACCATTTCCTCGATCTAATCCACCAGCTATTAAAATGACTGGTTTTTGAAATGAAGAAATTGCTTTTTGTGTTGCTAAAATATTAGTAGCTTTTGAATCATTATAAAACTTTCTCTTATTTATTTCTGTAACAAACTGAAGTCGGTGCTCTACACCAGTGAAAGTTGTTAATACCTTTTCAATCGCATCATTTTCAACTTCTAGAAGTTTAGATATTGCTACTGCTGCTAATATATTTTCTAAATTATGTTTACCTGGTAAGACAATTTTTTCAACTTCAATTACTTTTTTCTCTTTAAAATAAACAAAGCCATTTTGAACATATGCACCATCTTGCATAATTTTAGTTGTAGAGAATGGAATAATTTTTGCTCTAATTTGAGAAGCCATTGCCATTACATTCTCATCATCAAAATTAACGACAGCAAAATCATTTTCTGTTTGATTTTTAAATATATTGGCTTTTGCCTTAATATACTCATCTTTTGTACCATGATAGTCTAAATGAGCTTCGAAAATATTTGTGATTAATGAAATTTTTGGTCGGAAACTTTCGATTCCCATCAATTGAAATGAAGAAAGTTCAGTTACAATAATATTATCTTCATTTGCAGTTTCAGCAACTTCACATGCAACAGTTCCAATATTTCCTGCAACAAGTGGTTTTTTATTGCCTTCTTGTAACATATTTAATGCTAAAGTTGTCGTTGTCGTTTTCCCATTTGAGCCTGTAATTCCGATAAATGGTGCTTCACTTATTAAATATGCAAGCTCTATTTCCGTATAGATCGGAATATTACGTTTTACAGCTTCTATTAATATTGGATTCGTATATGGAATTCCTGGATTTTTGACGATACAAAATGGTTGATCATCTAATAATGATAGTGGATGCTCACCACAAACTACGTTAAAACCTTCACTTTTTAGCTTTTGTGCGATTTCATTTTGTTCAAAAGGAGTTCGATCATTAACAGATACAGTCGCACCTAATTTTTTTAATAATCTACTAGCTGCATAACCGCTCTTTGCCATTCCTAATACTAATACATTTTTATTTTGAAAGTTCGATATGTTATTCAATTACATCCACACCTCAATATAGATTCCTAATAATGCAAAAAGTAATCCTACAAACCAAAAAGTTACTACTACACGCCATTCTGACCATCCAGATAATTCATAATGATGGTGCAGCGGACTCATTTTAAATACCCTTTTACCAGTTGCCTTAAAAGATGCAACTTGAATCATTACTGATAGTGTTTCAATAACAAAAATACCACCAATAATAACAAGTAAAATTTCTAAGTGTGTAACGATTGCAATTGCAGCCAGCGCCCCACCTAATGCTAATGAGCCCGTATCTCCCATAAAGACCTTTGCAGGGTGTGCATTAAATACTAAGAAACCTAATACAGCTCCTACAACTGCTATTGAAAATATTGCCACATCAAGCTGGTGTTGGTTATAAGCAAGTACTGCATATGCACCAAATGCGATTGCTGCTGTACCTGACACAAGTCCATCTAATCCATCTGTTAAATTTACAGCGTTTGAAGTACCAACTAGCATAAAGATAATTAATAATACATAGATAAAGCCTAAATCAAATGAATAATGTGTCCCAGGTATCGAAATAGATGTAGAGATTCCCATAGCACGGATTGCAAAAAAGACAATGATTGACACAATAACTTGGCAAATGAATTTTTGTTTAGATGTTAGTCCTAGGTTTCTTTTTTTAACAACCTTAATATAGTCATCTAAAAATCCAATTACTCCAAAACAAATTGTGACAAATAATAATACATATGTACGTGTTGATAAAACATCAAAATACATAGAAATTAAAAGTGCAGATAAACTTAAAGCAATTAATATGATAATCCCACCCATAGTTGGGGTTCCTGATTTCTTTTTATGAGATTGTGGACCTTCGTCTCGAATACTCTGTCCAAATTTAAGTTTTCTTAAGTACGGTATAAAAATAGGCGATAAAATGACTGCAATGATAAATGCTGTAATCATAGCAACTAAAATTGACGGTTCTAGCATTATACGCCCTCCTTTCTAAGTTCTCTTCTTTGTTGTTGTTTACTTAATAGTTTAATTCTTTTATAAAGAATTATGAAATCAATTTTTCACATTACAAAGAAGAGGATACTATCCTCTTCTTTGCAAAATAGCTTCTTTAGCTTCTTCAACATCATCAAAATGTGAAACATTCGTTCCTACAATCTGATATGTCTCATGACCTTTACCTGCAATAACAATAATATCATGTTTTTTTGCATTTTGAATCGCAAATGTTATAGCTTTTTTACGATCTTCTATTACCGTAATATTATTATGCTCTAATCCGCGTTTCATGTCTTCTAAAATTAAAGTTGGGTCTTCTGTTCTTGGGTTATCAGATGTAAAGATCGCTTTTGTTGATAGATCCGCTGCAATCTTACCCATTAGTGGTCGTTTTGTTCGGTCACGATCTCCACCACAACCAACAACAGTTAAAATATCATTTTTTGCAAATTGCTTAACAGTATTTAATACATTTTCTAAACTATCTGGTGTATGTGCATAGTCTACAATAACTGTAAAATCTTGCCCAGCATTAACGGCTTGGAAACGTCCTGGTACTCCTTCAATTGTCGCGACCGCATCTAGAATTGTCTCCATTTCTATATTTAATGCGATTCCTGCACCAATTGCTGCTAACACATTATATACGTTAAATGTTCCAATAAGATTCATTTCTACAACATATTGTTTATTTAAAAAATGTAATGTGAATCTAGTACCAGCATTCGTTAATTCAATTTCATCAGCAAACAAGTCAGCTTCTTTACTTAAACCATAAGTTATTAGATTTGCTTGTGTAAACTTCATATATTCATCAGAAGCAGTATCATCATTATTTAAGATTGCAAATTTAGGTTTTTGCGTTGAGAAGCTGTTACCTAATTGAGAGAATAATAAACCTTTAGCTTTTTTATATTCTTCCATCGTTCCATGATAATCTAAGTGATCTTGTGATAGATTTGTAAAAACAGCTATATCATATTCACAGCCATGAACACGCCCTAAATGTAATGCATGTGAAGAAACTTCCATAACTGCAGTATCCACATTTGCATCAACCATTTTTGCAAACATTGATTGTAATGTTAAGCTATCAGGAGTTGTATTTTTTGTTTCAAAAATCTCTTCTCCTATTTTCATACCAATTGTGCCGATGACACCTGTTTTTTTCTTATTGTGTTTAACAATCTCTTCAATAATATATGAAGTAGTGGTCTTACCATTTGTACCAGTAATGCCAACTAGATTTAGTTTTTGCGTTGGGTTTTCATAAAAGGCATTACCAACAATAGCCATCGAACGATTTGTGTCTTTTACATAAGCTACTGGAACATTCGATTCAATTGGTTTTTGTGCAAGTATCGCTACTGCGCCTTTTTCAATCGCTTGATTTACGTACTTGTGGCCATCAACTGTATACCCTTCTATACAGATGAATAAATAACCTGGTTTTACATTTCTTGAATCCATTTCAACCCCAGTGATTTCCGGATTTTCAGATGGAAGATTCACTAAAGGCTTTAATCTTGATAGTAAAGTATGAAGTTTCATAGTAATTCCTTTCGTATTCACTAAATCATTTTTTATCTTTAGTTTTAGATTTAGTTTCTTCTTTCGTTCCTAAATAAATTCTTATTTTAGAACCTTCTTTTAGTTTAACACCTGCTTTTGGTGCTTGGTCAACGACAATATTTCCACTGCCACTATATTCAATAGTAAAAGTATCTAGCAAAGGTTGCAAATCTTTTTTCTCCAAACCAATTAAATTTGGCACTTCATATGTTGGTGTATCACCGTATACGAATTTTTTTGGAATTTGATTTTTTCTAGGTGGTACGCCTAAAACTTGCATACTATCACGAATAATATTCCCTACTATCGGAGCAGCTACAACTCCCCCAAATTGAACAGTACCTTTTGGATTATCAACTGCAATATAAACGACTATTTGAGGATTGTCAGCCGGTGCAAAGCCTACGAACGAAACGATAAAGCTACTATCATCGTATCGTCCATCTTTTACTTTTTGCGCTGTTCCAGTTTTACCACCAACTCGATACCCTTCCACAAATGCACCTTTACCAGTACCTTGTGCAACAACACTTTCTAGAGCTAATCGTACCTTTTTAGATGTATCAGGAGAAATAACTCGTCTTTTTGCAATTGGTGTTTTTCTACTTACTACTTCGTTTGTAACGGGATCTACAAACTCTTTGGCTATATAAGGCTGGTAAAGAATGCCTCCATTAATAGCAGCTGATACTGCTGCAACTTGCTGAATTGGTGTAACTGATACACCTTGACCAAAAGCAGTTGTTGCTGCTTCAACTGGACCTACTCTATCCATGCTGAATAAAATACCAGATGCTTCACCTTGTAAATCAATTCCTGTTTTTTTGCCGAAACCAAAGTTACGAATATAATTAAATAAACGATCTTCTCCTAGTCGATTACCTAATTCTACAAATCCTGGGTTACAAGAATTTTGAACTACCTCTAAGAAAGTCTGAGAGCCGTGTCCACCTCTTTTATGACAACGCAAACGAGCTCCAGCTACTTCAGCAGCCCCATCATCATAAAAATGTTCTTTATTCAAATCTACTAATCCCTCATTTAATGCAGCTGCTAGTGTAATAATCTTAAACGTAGAACCTGGCTCATAATTTGACCAAACAGGTAAATTTCGATTATATACTTCAGGCGATACATTTTTAAAATTAGTAGGATCGAAGCTTGGACGACTGCTCATTGCAAGAATTTCTCCCGTATTAGGATTCATCGCTATTCCAATCATTGAATCAGGATTATATTGAGCAGTAGCATTATTCATTTCTCGTTCAAGAATTGTTTGTATTCGCGAATCTACAGTTAATTTTAAATTTAAACCATTAATTGGCGGAATATAGTCATCTGCAATATTAGGCATTCTTTGACCTTTAGCGTCAGAATAAAATTGTACACTACCTTTTTCACCACTTAATTGCTTATCATAATATAGTTCTAATCCGTTTAAGCCCTGATTATCGATTCCAGCAAAACCTAAAACATGAGAAAGATAGTCACCAAATGGATAATACCTTTTAGAATCCTCTGCTATGTATACACCTGCAATGTTAAGATCTCGGATTTGTTTAGCTTTCTCATTTGTAATTTTTATACCTTCTGTTCGAATGTGTTCCATACTAGATCTTTTCGTTAAAATTTTATAAAGTTTTACTTCGGAGATTTTTAAAATTGGGGCAAGTTTTTCAGTCGCTTCCTTAGGATCTTTTATTTGCCTAGGAACAACTAATACAGATGGAGCACTTTTATTAGTAGCAAGAGCAACACCATTACGATCTAAAATTTCACCACGCTTTGGTTCAAATGGAATATCTCGACTCCACGAATTTTTCGCTCGCTCAGTTAAAAGATCACCCATAGCAAATTGTACATAACCAAGCCTCGTTGCAATAATAGAAAAAATTAATAAACCACCAATGAATACAAAAAATAATCGTTTTCGAACTGTTACATTAGATACTCGCATCGAAACGAACACTCCTCTACATTATGTTCGTTTCAATATATGCTTGTACCAAATACAATAGACCTTCTAGCTTTTTATTGTCCTAGAATGGTCTATTGTCATTTTTATTTAATTAAACTTATTTCAGCCATTTTACTCTTGTACATCTACTTTTACATCTTTATCTTCGTCTGTCGCTCCATTAGGTTTATTTAATTCAATTGTTAAATAGTCACGATCCCGTAGCTCTGAACCTTCTTTAATACTCTGGCTTGTAACAAATCCAGATCCCTTTGTAGAGATATTTAGCTTGAATAATTTACCTAAACGGTTAACATCCGATTTTGACCAACCAATAATAGATGGCATTGTATTTGTCCCATTTGTCTTAAGATATATAGTAGTACCTCTGACAACTTGAGTTTTTGACTTAATTGATTGACCAGTAACTTCTAACCCATTTCCTAATAATACAGGTTTTAATCCCTCAGATATAGCTAAAGATTTTGCTTCATCTAAAGTTAGACCTTTCAAATTCGGAATTTCTATACTTTCTTTATCAATTAATTTGTCTACTTTGGCATTTTCAACAGGCTCAACCTTCATATACTCTAATGCGCCCTTAGTCACGGTTCTAAATATTTCAGAAACACCATCTGAACCGATTTCAGTCGCTTCAAGTTTTGGACGAAGCATTGCTACATAAACGACTAATTTTGGATTATCTGCAGGTGCCATACCGATAAATGAAAATAAGTTTTGACCACGTCCTTTAAGATATTTCCCATGATCGTCAACAACTTGGGCAGTACCAGTTTTACCAGCGACAGTATAACCTTCAATCGCATAGTTATGCCCAGTACCATGTGGCGCAGTAATAACCGTTTCTAATAGCGCTCTTTCTCTTTTTGCTGTTTCTTCTGAAATTGGATTTCCAACAACCTGAGATTTATAGTCTTTAATAATTTTATTCGTATCATGATTGACAATTTTATCTACAATATATGGCTTCATCATTTTTCCATTGTTAGCAATAGCACTTGCAGCTTGGATAATTTGAATTCCAGTTACTGTAGATCCTTGTCCAAAAGCAGTTGTTGTTTTTTCAAGTGGATAATTAAATACTAATTTACCACTTGACTCACCTGGAAGATTAATATTTGTTTTTTGCGTAAACCCAAAGTTTTTATAGTATTGTAAAAAGCGATCTGCACCTAATTTTTCATTAAGCAGAATCGAAATACCTACGTTTGAAGACCTTTGAATCCCTTCGTCAAAAGTAATTGAACCCCATCCGTTTCGATTTACATCATGGACAGTGCCTCCACCTGGTACTTTATATCGACCTGATTGGAAATATTCATTTCCATTATAAACGCCCTCATTCATTGCAGCACCTAAAGTGAATATTTTCATCGTAGAACCTGCCTCAATTGCATATGAAATCGGGTCATTCGTATAGCTTGTAATATCATGAAGATTCGGATTGAAGCTAGGACGATTACTCATTGCAACAATTTTACCGGTTTTTGGATCAGAAACGATTGCCATAATCTTTTCTGGCTCATATTTTTTTTCAACGCTAGTCATTGCGTCTTCTAGTAAACTTTGAATCTTTGTATCTATTGTTAAATACACATCATCACCATTATGTGGAGGAGTAACCTTCTCATTTTCATATGGTAGAATATTTCCTTTTCGATCACGTAAAAAGCTTCTTTTTCCATCTTTCTCAGTTAACTCATTATTCAATGCTTTTTCTAATCCCATTTCGCCAATTAGGTCACCATTATCATTTACATTCGTATACCCTAACGTATGAGAAGCAAATACACCATTTGGATAATATCGCTGTTGTGATGGAGTAAAAACAATACCAGGTAGCTTTAATTTCTCAATTTGTTCTTTTGTGCTTTGAGAAATATTTCTTCCACCTGGTCCTAATTCAACTTGATATTTTGGTTTACCTAATTTCGCTAAAAGTTCCGATTCATCGATACCTAAAATTGATGATAATTCTCTAGCTGTTTTTTCTTTGTCTACTACATGCCTTTTCACTTTCGAGTTTTTGGAGGCTCTTGGATCTAGAACTGCCGACACTGTGTATGCTGTCACCTCTTCCGCAAGTGGAACTCCATGTGAATCATAGATTGTTCCTCTTTTTGCTGGAATTTTTTGAGATGTATTGTAATTTTCATCCGCATAAACTTTTAAATTTTTACCTTCAACTGTGTCTGATAATTGTATATAGCCAAGTCTAGCTACAAGTGATATAAAAAGGAGTAAAGTACCTAGAAAAAACCAACGAATACCATAATTTGTGTATTTATTCTTTTTCTTACTCATATCACAATCTCCTACTTGCTAGTGTCGGTAAACTTTACATTATTACTATCAATATTTAATCCTAACTCTTTTGCTTTTTGCCATATGCGCTCATATGTGCTTAATTCATCAATCTTCATTTTAAGCTCAGAGTTACGCTGTTTTCCATCCGCTATTTCATTTTTCACATTTTGAATTTTTAAATTTGTATCATATATTTCAGCTTGAGTTTTAATGATTTTTGTACCCATAAAGAAGCATGCAAAAATAAATACTAAATAAAGTATTTTCTCAAAGGGTGTAATTTTTGATACTTTCTTTTGTTTTTTCTTGTTAGAAGGTCTTTGTTGTAAATCAGTAACTTGTTTTTGTTGAAGCTTTCTAGCCAAATTACTCATTATATTCCCTCCTTATAATTTTTCTGCAACCCTTAACTTTGCAGATCTTGCTCGCTTATTAAATTCGACTTCTTCATCTGTTGGTAAAAGTGGCTTTCTTGTTACTAATTTTAACTTCGGCTTAAACTCATCTGGAATAATTGGTAAACCTGGTGGTAACGGCGGAAGTGAACTAGCTTCTTTAAAAATCGTTTTACAAATGCGATCCTCTAACGAATGGAATGTTATGACACTTATTCTTCCTTTTGGTTTAATTAGTGTAATTGCATCCTTTAGAGCTTCTTCAAATACACCTAGTTCATCATTTACAGCTATACGAATTGCTTGAAAGATTCTTTTAGCAGGATGTCCACCTGTTCTTCTTGCCGGTGCAGGTATTGCATCTTTAATGATTTCGACTAACTCAAAAGTTGTTTCAATCGGTTTCTTAGCTCTTAATTCTTCTATCCTTCTTGCAACTTGCTTAGAGAATTTCTCTTCTCCATATCGGAAAAATATTTTCACAAGCTGCTCATACGGCCAGTCATTTACAACTTCATATGCTGATAATGTTTGTTCTTGATTCATACGCATATCAAGTGGTGCGTCTTGATGAAAACTAAATCCACGTTCAGCAACGTCTAATTGCGGCGAAGAAACACCTAAGTCAAATAAGATTCCATCTACTTCATAGATGCCTAAATTATGAAGTTCTTCTTTTATATGTTTAAAATTACTTTTTACAATTGTTAATTGATTTTCATATTTATTCAATCGCTCTTTTGCATGTCTAATTGCTGTTTCATCTTGGTCAAAAGCGATTAATCTACCATTTGATGAAAGTTGAGATAGTAAGTATTCACTATGACCTCCACCGCCAAGTGTACAATCTACATAAATGCCATCTTCATTTATATCTAAAGAATCCACAGTTTCTTTTAATAAAACCGTAATATGTTCAAACATGATGTTTCACTACTTTCAATTTGTTAATTTTTACAAGTCAAATCCGATTAAGTTTTCTGCCAACTCACCAAATGACTCTTCTGATTCATTCATATATGTATTCCAAGTTGATAAATCCCAAATCTCAATACGATTTGTAACACCAACTACTACACATTCTTTTTCTAATTTTGCATAACTACGTAAGTTAGGTGTTATATTAATTCTCCCCATCTTATCCATTTCACATTCCATAGCTCCTGAGAAGAAAAAACGGGTAAATGCTCTCGCATCTTTTTTGGTTAGTGGTAGTGTGCGCAGTTTATCTTCAATTACACTCCATTCGGCCAATGAATAGCCAAATAAGCATTGATCCAAACCTCTTGTAACAATGAAGTTTTCACCAAGCTTGTCTCGAAATTTTGAAGGTATAATAAGACGTCCTTTAACATCGATATTATGTTGATATTCACCGATAAACATCCTATTCCCCCACTTTCTAACACAAACTTACCACATTCCCCCACTTCTTACCACCTTTTCTAAAAAATTCTTTAAAAAAACAAAAAATCCTGCTAACAGTGCAGCAGGATTTCATTTTTATTATAAAATTCAGCTTATTTCAAAGGATTGTTTCAACTTATTCATATTAATAAAGGCAATATATTTGATTATCATCTTAAATTTTTACAATTTGATGAGCGTAATCCCATGATAGTTCTAAATCACACAGCTCATGAACAAAATCAAAACCATATTTATTAATATAGTAGAGAATATTTAGTGTTCTCTCCTGTGGTTTCCCATTAGGAGAAATTGAACATATGATTCGATTCCACTTTTCAATTTGCTCTTCATTTTGCTTTAAAATTGATTCTTCTATTTTCCGTTCTAAAAGTAGAATTTGTTCTTCTATCTTTACATAATTCTTTATAGAAAAATCCTTTAAGTTAGGCGTTACTTTTTTCGTTACATCTTGAAGAGGTTTATGCAATTCTTCTAAAGATTTTTTAGCATGACTAAACACTTCTTTATAGTCTAGTTTTACTTGATCTTTAATCCATTCGGCTTTCTTCTCTTCTAAAGATGTTTTCAGTACATCATTAATATCTAATGAAAAATCTTCTAATGCTGATACAATATTTCTTTCAAAAATAGTAAACATATGTCTTAAAAACACAGGTGGCATTTGAAGGTTAAATAGATTAAAAATGTCCTTTAACTCAGCCCAATAAGCAATTTCACCAGGGCCACCAACAAATGCTAATGTAGGAAACAAATACTCCTGCATAATTGGTCTAGTAACGACATTATTACTTAATAAGGCTGGCTGTTCATTAGCGATTTTGATCAACTCAAGTTTAGAGAATTGATAATTCTTATTTTTTGTTTGAAAAACATCTTCATTTTCAGATACTTCAAGTAACTGTCTACCTTCATTACTATGGTAAAAAAGATGAATGCTCTGTTCAGAAATTTGAAGTGTTTCGTGGTACCCAGATTTTATTAATCTGCTTTTCGTATCCTTTAAAATCCCTCTTACGTTCTCTTGCTTTTGAATCATTTCATTAAATAAAGCTGATTCCAACTCACGGACATTTGGATCGTCAGCGTCAATTAAGACAAGTCCCTCTTTTTTGAACAATTTAAAAATAATTTTCGCAAAAAAATCTACGTAAGTAGTAGATTGCTCAATCATCGAATATAGTTCTTCAAGTAAATCATTCGAATAATTCGTTTCATCAAAAGTTTTAACGATTTTATCAATCCACTTTTTCATTTCCTGTTGATCTAATTCTGTTCTAGAAGCAGCATGGGAATAAGTCGTTTTTTGATAAAAGGTTTGTTTTTTTACTGTATTGTTCTCAATTGTATGAATATGGTTAATTTCATCAATATCATGATCTTCACCAGCAATCCAAAATACTGGGACAACTGTTAGACCATAATCCTTTTCATATTTCTTAGCCAATTGAATAATTGAAATAATTTTATGTATAGAATACAATGGGCCAGTTAATAAGCCAGCTTGTTGTCCACCAATTACAACAAATGAATCTTTATTAAGTAATTTTTTCACATTTTCTAATGATTCATTACTTGCATTATGCTTATAATGAAACTTCTCTAGTGCATTAACTAATCCTGTGCGATTATAAGAACGCTCCATTACATTTTTAATTCTATATTCCATTTCTTCCTTTACTAATGGATTTTCACCAAAGAAAGAAGAAATTACTTCATTTCCATTTACAAAATCATTCAGCAATTTATTTTGCCCGTCTAAATGGACTTTACTAATTTGCATTACGAACTTCCTCTCTCGCTCTTCAGTTAAGCATTATACTCAGTTATTTTTAATACTAAACCAGCCAACACGGTAATACAGTGAAGAATAATAAACAGAATACATGACATTCTCCAAAAACCTTTTAGTAGCTTAGTAAACCGAATATCTCTTTTTGCTTTCCATTGAAGAATAATACTAATAAATAAGATAACCAATAATAAATTAATTAATATCCAACCTGTTGCAGTTGGAAAAATCATATTTAATACAAAATAAAATGAACTAATATATAGAATTGTAGATAAATCTAACGTAAAAAGCAAAAGTTTACGCTTGTTATTTTTAAAAAATAATTTCAAAAACATATAGATAAATATTGTTGAAAAAATCGGAAATTCAATTAATAGTGAAATAAAGAAAATGAAAAATTTTTCCAAAAAGAATTACCCCTTTTTCTTCTCAAGTCCTTTTATACTATTGTACACAAGTTCAATTGTCGGTACATTTATTTTTTTATTAATTGCCAATTTTTTAACAAATCCTAGCATACTTTCAATTTCTGTTTGTCTACCGTGAAATAAATCTCGATTCATTGATGAGTAGTTTTCTTTCGTTTTCTCACAAATTTCTACTAATTTATCCCACTCTTTTTGGTTATTTAAATCTAGGATGGTTGCAACCTCATTAAATAATAATTTACAAATTGGTTTAAAATACTCATTAGTGATTAATTCACCATTTCGAACGTTCAATATAGACGTTAAAGGGTTAATAACACAATTTATTAAACACTTTTGTTTCATTATATACTCCCAATCATCTTGGCTTTTGATTGGAAACTCGGCTGTATGTAAACTTGATAAGCGATTTAAAGCATCTATTTTCCCTTTTATTTGTCCAATTCGAATTATACCTTTACCAGTATGTGTGATTTCATTCGGAGAAGTTTTTAATGCACCGTGTTCAACTATACCTATAAAGCAATTTGGAATGGGTAAATTTTTAACGATTTCAATATGAGACATTCCATTTTGAAGAAATAATATATTCTCACCCTCATATTGATTTAACGTGTTAACAATTTGATTTAAATGATATTGCTTAACACAAACAATTAATAGATCGAACGTGTTTATTTTTGGTAATAATTTATTTGATGTTATACACATTTGTTTCGTTTTTTCATCTACTGAAAGTATAACACCTAAGTTATTTATAAGATTTGCCTGTTCTTCTGTTCTCGTAAACAATGTAACATTATGTTTATTTTGATACAAATACGATGCTGTAAGAAGACCGACGGCACCACCACCAATTATGCCTATTTTCATTGATTTCTCCAATCGAAAAATTATTTTTCCATTATTATCTTTGTGATAATAAATTTACACCGAATCTATCTTTTTTTAAATTTAATTGTACGATATAATTATATTTAAAATATTAAAAATTTACATTCTTTTTAAGGGGGAGCTTTTTTGAACATCAAGATAGAACGTTTACAAATAAATTTTAAAACACTTGAACAATTTCAGCAATTTTCCGGTTACGGTTTACAAGAGCTATCAATGCTTGAAGATCTTGAATCAAATTTAATTGATAACGAGTTTCAATCTCCTTTCTATGGTATTTACTTAGGCAAGGCACTTATTGCCCGAATGAGTTTATATACACATAGTGAAAATAATGAAGAAATAATTGAAATTAATAAAATGGAAGTTCTACCTTATTATCAAAAGAATGGGTACGGAAAAGAATTAGTAAATTTTGCTAAATCCTTTAAGAAAACAATTAAAACGATACCAAGAGCAAATTCAAATGAATTTTGGAAAAAACAAGGTTTCATTGAAGCAGATTCTGAGTTTGTCATTTGGAAACCTGAAAATAAATAAAGACAAAAAACTCAACACCCCTTTTGGAGATGTTGAGTTTTTTTATTTTATTTTACCTTCGTGTCATTTTTAGAACTAACATTTACTATTTTTCGTTTTTGATCTAAAAAATCAAATAAATGTTCATATTCACTTTGGAGCTCATTTAGTTTTTCAACTAATTGTTGCTTTTCAATTTTCAATTGTTCATTTTCTTGTTTATATTTTAATAGCTTTTTTTCTAAAGATTGTATATCTTTAATTCGTCCACTTGCATCAACTTTTAATCTCAAATATTCAAGGAATTTATATACTGACTCAAATGTTATTTCGGAATGGCCTTTTTCTGATGTAGCCTCTTCGTGAATCTCGTTCGTAATTATTTCCGAATTGTGCGTTGGTTCTACTTCATTTGAGGGAGCAGTTTGTTTTTTACTACTATTTTTTGCTTTTTCAATCTCTTCTTTGTAGAACTTTCTAACAAAAGAATTCCATCGGTAACCGCATGCAGCAGCTGTCCTTGATAAGTTCTTTGCTACAACTTTAAATGCCATTAATTGAGTTGAACCTTCATTTATCGTTTTTAAAACTACTTCAGCTAAGTAGTTATCTTCATCTTTCGTCCATGCATCCTGGCGATTTGCAACCATTTGCAATCCCCTCCAATTTCTTATGCAATAAGCAGATTTTACTAATTCATATGCACAAAAAAATGAAGGTAGAAGATTACTTTTCCAATTTTTTTGTAAATTGTTCGATATTTTTTATATGTTCCTCTGAAAACCAAAGTGGCATAGCAGAAATAACTTCTTCTTCCATTCTTCTCTTAAGATTTTGCTCGGTCCATTTGCGAATAAGTATTTTTTTATTTTGATGATGAATTTGTGCTGGAATACTTCTAGCTAAACTAATAAAGCTTTCATTATGTAAATTTGTTAAATCTTTTGATAGTTCATGTATAAAGCCGATCTTCTTAGCTTGAAATGCGGTGTAAATATTTGAGGATGATAGTAATGTAATCCAATCTTGATGACTCATTTTTTCTTGAAGTACGGTACCTCCACCCCATGAGGTTGGAATTCCCATTCTTCCTTGAATAAATCCTATTTTTGCATTGTGACTCGCGTATCTAAAATCGAATGCACTTGCCAGCTCGCAGCCGCCACCTAAAGCATAACCATTAATAAAACAGATTGTAATTTGAGGTAACATAGCTATTTGATAGATTACATCACACATTTTTAGATTAAAAGATTCCAATCCATTTAAATTATTTTTAAACTTTAGAATTGTGTTTAAATCTCCACCGGTACAAAAATATTTCATACCTTCCCCAGTTAATACAACTAGTTTACTTTGGGATTTCATTCGGATTTCTCGGATAATTTCAGAAAGTTTTTCTACAGTATTTTCATCAATGCAATTCCCGTAATTAGGCCTATTTAAAAATATATAATCTATTTCATCTCTTTGATAAGTAATTACTTCAGACATTGGAATCCCTCTCTCTTTACCTAGTTTCCTATTAGTTTTTATTATACTATACAGAAATTGATATGGGCAGAGGTAAGAGGAAGCATGATTTTAGAGGAATCAATCATGGACAAACTACGTTTAAAGGCAAAAGGAAAAGCACATAGTTTCCTATGTGCTCATTCAAAGACTAGCTTATTTGCTAAGTACTTGTTTTCCTTTGTAGTGTCCGCATGATTTACATACGCGGTGTGCTAATGTTAATTCACTACAGTTTGGGCATTCAACCATTCCAGGTACCGCTAATTTAAAATGCGTACGACGCTTTCTTTTTACAGTTTTGGACGTTCTTCTTGCAGGTACTGCCATTGATCCCACCTCCTTAAAGTGAGTGTTTGTTATGAAGCCGGTTATCCGGTACTTCTCAATTATCTTGTTTGTCAAAAAATTTTGCTAAACCAGCAAGTCGAGGGTCAATTTTTTGCTCTACTTCGACATGTTCCCTAACTTCCCAATCTGTTCCTGACATTGGAGCTGTTTCTTTCCCCTCAACATCCTCTGCATAAATCTGCATTGGAATCTCAGCTAAGATACATTCCTCAATCACTGGGGTTAAGTCTAACACGTCACCCTCTAGGATGTGAAAATTCTCATCTTCACTTTTCCATTCAGATGTTGTAAAAAATGTTTCTGTTGTGGTAATCGACAAAGGATATTTTACATCAACTAATGTTCTTACACAAGGTAAAATTAAATATCCAGTTATTGTTAAATGAAACGTATAACGGTTCGTTCCAAAATCAACTCGTCCAGTAACTCGAATTGGAGAAACCTCTCGAATATCAGAATTACGTTCCTTTATTTGACTTACATCAATTGTCTCATCTAAATTTAAACCTTTATGTCTTAATTTCTGCAACTGGTGCACTGACCATTTCATAAATAAACCACCTCAAGGCAACAATGAAAATTATATATTCTTTATAATCACTTGTCAATATTTTTTCTTTACAGTTAGAAAAGCGGAAGGCGTTCGCTCTGCCCCGACAAGCATAAGACGATTTTCGTCTAAGATTTGCAGTTTAATCTTAGACGAAAATTGGCTTATGACCTCGAGGGGCAAACGCCTGGAGCTAGACATCGAACATATATCTTTCTTAGTTAAAAATTTACTTTTTTCCACTATAAATATTTAACTTTAAAAATTTTGGCTTTCAACATAAAAGAGCTAGCTTATGGAACTAGACATCATAAATACTTCTTTGACTGAATTCCCGACAAGCATAAGACGATTTTTGGCTAAGATTTGAACTTTAATCTTAGACGAAAATTGGCTTATGACCTCGAGGAGCTAGGAGCCGGAGCTAGACATCTTTTCTACTTCTTTGACTGAATTCCCGACAAGCATAAAAAGGTTTTTAGCTAAGATTTGCTCTTTAATCTTAGATGAAAATTGGCTTATGACTCGAGGAGTTAGGAGCCGGAAGCTAGACATCATTTCTACTTCATTGACTAAGCTCCGACAAGCATAAGACGAAAAATTCACTAAAAGTTTTAGACTTGGTTACTAGCTTTCCCCTTAAATCCTTGACCTTGCTTCTTATATGTAACCTATCTAATATATTATTTTCCACAATAAAATTCAATACAATTCACACTAGGTTGCGAATTATTTCTCAAAACTGGTATTCTTAATGTATAAATTCGTGAAATTAGTAAATATTGGAGGTGCATTTCTCTGCGTTCGGTTGGTGTAGTAGTAGAGTATAACCCATTACATAATGGACATGTTTTTCACTTAACTAGTTCTAAAAAAAATACTAATGCTGATGTTGTTATTGCGGTAATGAGTGGTCAATTTTTACAAAGAGGCGAGCCAGCAGTCGTTCCAAAGCATGTACGAACAAAGTTGGCTTTACAAGCAGGTGCAAATCTTGTTATTGAATTACCTTATAGCTATTCGACTCAACACGCTAGCATCTTTGCCAAGGGAGCTATTTCAATTCTTGATTCTTTAAAATGTGATTATGTTTGTTTTGGAAGTGAAGAGGGTAAAATTGAGACATTTTACGAGTTAATCAAACAAAAGAAGCAGCTTACTTCTTCAATCAATACAAGTATACGTACTTTTCTTGATGAAGGACTAAGTTATCCAGCTGCATATAGCACTGCTTTACAAAAAAATCTTGAATCATCAAAACTAGATGTTTCACTTCCAAATAATATTTTAGGAATACATTATTTAGAAGCTATTGAACACTTTAATAGTCGAATGGAAGGAAGAACAATTCAGCGAATAGCTGCAAATTATCATGATGAAGAAACCAATCATCATAGCATCGCTAGCGCTACAGCAATTAGAAAAATTCTAAAAGGTGACAATCAATCGATTTCTGACTTTGTTCCAAGCTTTACTAAAAATTCGATTGAAGATTACATAAACGAGTATGGTGCTCTTCATTCTTGGAATGAATATTTACCATTTTTGAAATATAAATTAATGACTTCAACTAAAGAAGAACTTGAAGGAATATACGAAGCTGTCGAAGGTTTAGAAAGAAGAGTATTACATTCTGTATTAAACTGTCTTAATTTTGAAGAGTTAATGACCTCAATAAAAACAAAGAGATATACTTGGACTCGAATTCAAAGATTGTTAACACATATGTTAACAAATACATCGAAAAAGGAAATGGCAGCAATATTAGAGAAAGATCGAGTTCCTTATATTCGTTTACTTGGTATGAGTTCAATGGGAAAAACTTATTTAAATAGCAAAAAAAAATTAATTGAATTACCAATTTACACGACCATTAATCAACAAAATCAAAAAGAACTAAGTACTGATTTGAAAGCAACCCATACTTATGCTTCGATGCTTTCATTAAAAAACCAACAAAAATTAATAAAAACCGAATATTCACTGTATCCAATTATTTATGATGAAAAAAGTAATCAATTTAGTAGATCTTAAGTTGTTTCAACTAAATAATATAAACTCAAAAATGGCAGGTTTAGGGAGATCCCCCTTATATCCTGCCATTTTTTATCATGCACTTATTCTAATCATTATTTTTTTGTCTTTAACTTTTCAAGATAATTGATTGCTTGGTCATATGTATCAATTGGTATTATTTTCATTTTCAAGTCATGTTTTTTCGCACTTTTTATAGCTTCATTATAATTAGAATTCTTTTTACCGTTCTCATTTGGTGCAAAGAAAATCTCTGCCCCCGAATCCGAAGCTGCAATTATTTTTTGAGATATACCACCTATCGGACCAACGACTCCGTTTTTATCAATTGTTCCAGTTCCAGCTATTTCATGACCTTTTGCTAGACTTTCGTCTTTTAATTGATCATAAATTTCTAGAGCAAACATCAGTCCCGCTGAAGGTCCACCGATCTCTTCTGAATTTATTTTAACTTTTGGATTTGTAGTTAGATTTAAATTTTCTGCTATAGAAACACCAATTCCAGCACGATTCGGTTCGTCTTTAAAAGCTTTAGTTTTAATATTAAAGTATTTAATTTTTCCTTTTCTACTTACTTCTAGATTAAAATTTGTACCAGGTTTTCTGCTTTTTACAGTATTGGTAAAATCATTAATCGTACGAATTTCTTTCCCGTCGATTTTAGTGATAATGTCACCTAGCATTAATACGTTATGGGCTGGCATATCCTTTAAAACAGATACAACTACTATTCCGTTTTCCGTCACTTTATAAGATTTTTTAGCCTGCTTATATGCGTTTAAAATTGCAGCTTGCTTTGACTCCTCCATATACCTTAATTGGCGGAATTGATAATCTTCATCACTTTCACCTTTTACTTTTATTTCATCTATCTTGTATAAATGGTAATTGTCATTAATTTTCGTACTGATATATGAATAGACATTTGCCTTCCCCATTGCTATGGTCGTTAGCATAAATTCACCTTTATCTTTTTTTGCACCTTCAACTCTTACATATGGCCTTAAAGGCTCGGCTAAGCCTGGTTTTGTAACATAGTATGGTAATGGAATGAAATATAAAAGAATTAGCGTAATACCAAGTACTAATAGTACATTAAGAATTCTGATCCTTTTTATCACCATTTTTCTCCTTCCATTGCTCAATCTTTTCAAGAATCTCTGGTATTAATTTTTCTGTAGCTTCTTCACCTATTTTTATGACATTTTCAAGGTCAGTAAAGTTTCTAGAATTAACATGGTCTAATTTAGGTCTTATCATAACATTCGAAGCAAATTCTCTATTTCTAACGAGCTCGTGCTGCATTATTTCAATACTTTGCATAATCACATCATAGATCGTCGAAACTTCACCACTAACTTGAATCGGTGAAGCATCTACTCCAATAATAAAATCCGCCCCCATCTCCTTTACAACTGAAACGGGGATACGATCGATGACTCCACCATCAACTAAAAGTCTTCCATTCCAATTTTCTGGTACAAAAATTCCCGGTATTGAAATACTCCCACGGACTGCAGTAGCAATATCTCCTTTTTGAAATACAATTTTTTCTCCTGTTAATAAATCTGTAGCGATTACCGACACTGGCAAATCTAATTCTTCAAGCTTTCTACCAAATGATAGTACTTTTATCAATTCTTTCACTCTGTTCCCAGAAATCAAACCCATTTTTGGAACAACATAGTCAATATAGTATTTAGATTGAAATACTTTTGCAATTTTATATAGACGATCTACATCCGCACCAGCACCGTATAAAACAGCAACTAAAGCACCGATACTACTGCCTGCAATCAGATCTATAGGAATATTATGCTTTTTTAAAACGGAAATTACACCAACATGTGCAAATCCTCGTGCACCTCCTGAACCTAATGCTATACCAATTTTCGGTTCCAAGTTGTTTCCCCTCCAATTAAACTCTTTGGTCTAAAATTGAATTCCAGCAACGTATATTTAATTGTACAAGTTTTTTTTATACATATATTACTATCTTATTTCCTACTCATTGGTATTACTACAATTAGACAAAAATCTATATGGTTTTTAAGTTTATCTTTGGAGGTTTATATGTGAAAAAAAATTACTTCATTACCTTACTAATTTTTTTATTACTCATATTTCTGACTTCAACAATTATTTTGCATCCAGAGGTAGCATTTAAAGGGTCAATTAGAGGGTTAAATATGTGGTGGGGAATCGTATTTCCTTCGCTCCTTCCTTTTTTCATTTTAAGTGAACTTCTAATTTGCTTTGGAATTGTTCAATTTATTGGTGTATTTTTAGAGCCGATTATGAGACCTTTATTTAGAGTTCCGGGTGTTGGGGCATTCGTTTGGGCTATGGGGATGGCATCAGGGTTTCCTTCAGGTGCAAAACTTTCTGCAAAATTATATAAAGATGGGGAATTAACAAAATTAGAAGCCGAACGACTAAATTCATTTACAAATTCATCTAATCCGTTGTTTATTTTTGTTGCAATATCTGTTGGCTTTTTTCATAACCCAAAAATCGGGCTCGTACTTGCACTCAGTCATTATTTATCTAACGCTATTGTAGGCCTCATTATGAGGTTTTATGGAAGAAACCAACCTAACTACTCTCGTAAAGAAAGAATCCATTCTAACCGCTTTAAATACGCTTTTAAAGTTATGCATGAAAAAAGATTAAGTGAAAGAAGACCGATTGGAAAAATATTAGGGGACGCAATAGCTTCTTCCGTACAGACATTATTAATGATTGGTGGATTTATTATCGTTTTTTCTGTTCTTAATATGCTTTTAATTGAAATTGGATTTATATCTAATGTTGGAAAAATAATTGCA
This sequence comes from Gottfriedia acidiceleris, assembly GCF_050457485.1. Taxonomy (GTDB): domain Bacteria; phylum Bacillota; class Bacilli; order Bacillales; family Bacillaceae_G; genus Gottfriedia; species Gottfriedia acidiceleris_D. The sequence continues at coordinate 629 of NZ_JBCMJM010000029.1, read as the reverse complement.
TATTGCTTTTCAAATTTAAAGATTAATCACAATTTATCTACGCCTTTCTTATCTGGATTATTTGAGATTACTTTAGGATCTAAATTAGTCAGTGAATTAGGCAAGAGTACATTATTGCAACAAGTGGCTTTAACAAGCTTTATTTTAGGATTTGGTGGTTTTTCAATACAAGCCCAAGTAGCAAGTATTATTTCTGAAGTGAAATTAAGTATGAAACCTTATTTAATTGGTCGTTTATTACAATCTGGAATTGCACCTATATTGTCAATTATCTTTTGGAAGCCACTATATCTTAATCAGTTAACTTCTAATGCTACTAAAAATGCGTTACCTGTTATTAAGATTTTTACAGAGAAACAGTTAAACCTCGAATCATTGATTTCAACAGGTTCATTTATAACATTAATTTCTCTTTACATTTATGTAATCATCTTGATTTATAAACTGTATATTAAAAAGTTATCTGCTTAAACCTTTTTATATAAAAAAAGAAACCTCAGTTCAAATTAGACTTGAGGTTTCTAACGCTATTGAAAAACAAACTCGTCAAAAATATTACCAAATTTTCGCAAAAGGAGTTTAGTGTGGTTGATTTCCACTACAGTCTGCTCGCTTTCCATGGGGCGAGA
>NZ_JBCMJM010000028.1:0-46800 GCF_050457485.1 Gottfriedia acidiceleris | reverse complement strand
GAACACAAGAAATGCGATTGTTGCGAAAAGAAATGTGATTGCAGTATTACGGTGAATATTAATATTGATTGTTGCTGCAAAAAAGATAAGAAAACTCGAAATCATTCCGACAAACATAAATGTGACTGCTATGAAGACCATGAATGTGACTGCTGCGAAGACCATGAATGCGACTGCTGCGAAGACCATGAGTGTGACTGCTGCGAAGACCATGAGTGTGACTGCTGCGAAGACCATGAGTGTGACCGCTTCGAACACAAGAATTGTGATTGCTGTACAGATGTAATTGCTAAAATATTAAATGCTGTACAAAATGGTCAATCATCATCTCATTGTGATAAAAAAATTACTATTAATATCAACATTAACAATAAATAAGCAATTTCCCGAGATGAATCAAATTCAAACAAAGGCAAAAAAATAGAGTGAAGAAACCTAGTGTTTCTCACTCTATTTTTATTTATTAAAATCGTTTTCCTTTTTTATTGAATTGCCTTTTATTTCTTCTAATGAATTAAGATAAATCTCAATTCCACTCATTTTTAGTTGTATTTCTTTAATTGAATCCTCTAATATTTTCGTTAAATCATTTTGTACTTGTTTAATAACTTCATCATTTTCAAGACCCTCTAATCGGACAATACGGTTTACCTTTAGTTCTTCAAGCGCCATCTTCATTTCGATTTTTGTAACAACCTCTTTAATTAAACGATTGACGTTTTTTTCAAAGTATTTTTCTTTGGCTTGTCCTATTTCTGTAGTAGTTATTTTATGTTCGAAATTCAATCCATACACACCTCATCATTAAATTATCACATATCAATATATGCAAAATTTTAGAAAGTGGTACATGTTGAAATTAATTTCAGTAATAACTTTAGTTAACTTATACGGAAAAAATGTTATTGCTTTTTATTGTGTAATAATAAAAATAATTCTTATATTACTAAATTAATGATTTACTTTGTTTCCTATTTTAACTACTATCAAATTAGTAAATAAAAGAAAGGTAGATTTGATGATATTCCATATTGATCCGTCGTTATTATTAACTTTAATTGTATTTGGATTTTTAGCTGCATTTATTGATTCTGTAGTTGGAGGCGGTGGGCTAATTACTTTGCCAGTATTATTATTTACTGGTCTATCTCCAGCTGCTGCCGTTGCAACGAACAAATTAGCTGGGTCAATTGGCTCTTTAACGAGCACAATCATGTTCTATCGTTCTGGAAAGCTTGATTTAAAATCTGTCTATAAGTTATTCCCACTCACATTTATTGGTTCCATTTTGGGAGCTTGGACAGTTCATTTAATTGACCCTACAGTTCTTAAGCCTCTTATGCTGGTTATGCTTGGAGCAGTTGCTATATATACTATTTTTAAGAAAGATTGGGGAGATACGACTACCAATAAAAAGCTGTCACTTACTCGTATTATTCTGTTTATGCTATTAATTTTTGGTATTGGTTTCTATGATGGATTCATCGGCCCTGGAACGGGTTCATTCCTAATATTTGCTTTTTTAATGATAGGATTTGATTTCTTAAAAGCTGCAGGCAACGCAAAGTTTTTAAATTTTGGTAGTAATATAGCTGCATTATTAATGTTTATGTACTTGGGACAAATTCATTATGCCTATGGGCTAGCTATGGGACTTGCACAAATAGCAGGAGCAATTTGTGGTTCTAAATTCGCTATTAAAAAAGGAAGTGGCTACGTTCGAATCCTTTTTATTACAGTAACCTTTATCTTATTAGCAAAAAATACTTTTGATTATCTTCATTAAGATAAAAAAATTAACGTTCAAATGGAATTAAACCGATGTAAAAAATGGTAAGCAAATTATTGTAGAATTTGCTTACCATTTCTTTTTAATTAGATTATACGGCTTCTATGATAATTGAAACTCCTTGTCCGCCACCTACACATAAAGTTGCTAAACCAATTTGTTTCTTTTGACGTATTAATTCATGTAATAAAGTAACTACAATTCTAGTACCAGAACAGCCGATTGGATGCCCTAATGCAATAGCTCCTCCATTTACATTAATAATCTCTTCTGATATGTTTAATTCTTTTTTTACTGCTAGTACTTGTGCAGCGAATGCTTCATTGATCTCTGCCAATTCTATATCCTGTATCGTTAGATTTGCTCGTTGCAGTGCTTTTTGTGTTGCTGGAACTGGACCAATTCCCATAATCGAAGGAGCAACAGCAGCGCTTGCTACCGAACGAATTTTGGCAAGCGGTTTTAAACCATATTCTCGAACTGCTTGTTCAGATGCAACAATTACAGCAGCTGCACCGTCATTTAATGATGAAGCATTTCCAGCTGTCACTGTACCATTCTCTTTAAAAGCTGCTTTAAGAGTTTGTAGTTTCTCTAGACTAGTATTTTTTATGTTCTCATCTTCTTTAAATAAAATTGGACCTTGTTTAGTTTTAATCGTAACTGGAACAATTTCTTTTTCAAATTTGCCCTGCTCCCTAGCTTTAATTGCTTTTCGCTGACTTTCTAATGCATATACGTCTTGTTCCTCACGCGATATATGATAGTCTTTAACTAAATTTTCAGCTGTAACTCCCATATGGTAACCTTCTAATGCACAGTGAAGCCCGTCATGAAAAATCGCATCTACTGTCCTTAAATCTCCCATTTTTTGTCCCCATCTTGCATTCATTACTAAATGTGGGACATTACTCATACTTTCCGTCCCCCCAGCAATTACTACATTCGAATCACCAGCTAGTATTTGATGATAGGCTAATGTAATTGCTCGGAGTCCAGATGCACATTGTTTATCAATTGTAATGGCTGGTATAGAGACAGGTAAACCAGCATTAATTGCGGCTTGTCTTGCTGGATTTCCTTTAAGCCCTGACTTTAGAACATTACCTAATATTACTTCATCAACACAATCAGCAGATAGACCAGATCGTTGCCATACTTCCTTAATAACTGTTGATGCAAGTTGTACAGCACCTACATCTTTTAATGCTCCTCCAAAACACCCAATTGGAGTTCTGAGCGCTTCAACTAAATATACATTCTCCATTCACGATCCCTCTCTTCGTAATATCTTTATCCCAAATAGGGTACTTACACTTTTTCTTCGATCATCTTTCGGGTATAAGTAGTTACCCACTTTCTTGGCAGTATTCCAACAGACTTTGCCATCAGTTTATTTTTAAAGCCTGGAATGATCACAGTTTTATTTTTCATTAAGCCTTCGTAACCACACTTGGCAACTGTTTTAGGATCCATTAAGTTTTTAATGAAAATTTTAGTTCCTGTTGAAGCAAGTCCCTCAGTAAGTGGTGTCTTTGTTGACGGAGGACATAATACACTAACTTGAACCCCGGTACCTTTTAGTTCTTCGGCTATCGCTTCTGTAAATGATAAAACATATGATTTACTTGCCCCATACATCGACATCCTTGGAGTTGGTTGAAAAGCTGCTGTTGATGCAACATTTAAAATTTTACCGTGATTTCGCTTAATCATTTCATCCGCTATAAGTCTAGTTAAATAAGTTAAGGAAATCATATTCAGCTGCAAACATTCTATTTCTTTCTTAATATCTAATTCTGTCATTAACCCTAGTCCGCCCGCTCCGGCGTTATTAATTAATATATCGATATTGGTTTCTTCTCTTTTTAGATATGTATACAAGCTCTCTACAGTTTCATGATTACTTAGATCACCGACAAAAGTATTGACTTCTATTCCGTATTCCTTTTTTAAAAAACCAGCTTGTTTTTCCAACAACAACTCATCTCTAGCAACTAAAACTAAATTATAGCGATGTCCTGCGAAGATCTTTGCAAATTCCAATCCAATACCTTTTGTTGCGCCTGTAATTAACACTGTTTCAGCTGGCATATTTAGATGAACCTCCTCATTTTTAAATATTCTAAATTTTTAAAATATTAATTTATAACTAATTATACTCATAAGTAATAGTTAAATAAAATTAAATAATTTAATTTACAAGTAAGTCTTACTTATATATAAATATCTTAAGATTATTATTCATAAGAAAAGAGAATCTTGTTCGTCACTGGACGTTTTTAGATTCTCTTTTCATACACTATTTATTAAAATTTAGTCACATCAACAGGTTCGATACCTTCAGCTGCACAATATTCATAGTATCTATTTAAAAATGTTTCCCAATTATCTCTAGCAAGAATTTCGCCATTCTCACCGATATAATCCAATGTTCCTTCTACAATATTAAAGGTAATAACATCTTCGTCACCTACAGCTGTAGGTGTATGTTTCGATCCAGCAGGCTCATAAACAACGTCACCTGGTTTAGAAATCCAAGACTCTTCTAGATATCTCCACGTTCCTTGAACAGTATATACAATAACTGTTCCTGGATGGAAATGTGCAGGAAGCTGCATTTTCGCAGGTACATATAATAATGTAAGAGTTTGCCCTGTTACAGAGTTTGCTTTAAGTAATTTAAACTTTGAATCTCCAAAATAAGGAATCCAAGGCAACTCATCTACATTAATATTTCCAGCATGGTGAACTACTACTTCTTTTACATCCTTTACATTACTCACTTAAATCCCCTCTTCCACCTTATGGTTTTTTAAATTCGTCTATAGAAGCCCTTTAAATTATGACAACTTAAAACTACTTCGAATTTATTATTATCAGTATATTTATAATTTTCAGTAAAGTAAAATTAGTATTTCTAACTTGCATTTTAGTTTCGCTAATCTACATTACTGGGTTACATTGATGAAATTTACTTAGTACCAAGGCCCCCATCAAGAACTAATATTTGTCCTGTACAATAGTCAGATGCATCTGAAGCAAAGTAAAGGGTCGCACCTACTAAATCATGGTCACTACCTAATCTTCTAAGTGGAACTTGAGTAGCAATGAATGGACCTGCTTTGTGAACAAGAGTTCCCGGTATTTCTGGATTATTCATTCCTGTAGTAAAAACACCAGGAGCAATTGAGTTAACATTAACACCGTGACGCCCCCACTTAACTGCTAAGTCCTTCGTTAAAGTCATAACGGCACCCTTACTTGTTGTATATCCGACAGAATCTACAGCTTCAGGGTCAACACCTTTAAAGCCTATACTAGAAGAAATATTGATGATTTTTCCATAATCGTTATTAATCATATGTTTCCCGACTGCCTGACACATTAAAAAAGTCCCTGTCACATTCGTGTCAAGCATGGATTGCCATTGTTCTAAAGGCATTTCTGCAGCTGGCGTTTCAAAAACAGTTCCACTACTATTTACTAAAATTTCGATGCTCCCAAATTGGGAAACAGCTTGTTCCAATCCATTTTCAATTGATTCGGGACTAGTTACATCTAATGATATAGCTAACGCTCGTCTGCCTAATGCCTCTATTTCTTTCACGACTTCTTCACAAATTTCTAAACGTCTAGAACAAACTACTACATTTGCCCCCGCTTCTGCTAAAGCTATTGCCATTACACGACCTAGCCCACTTCCGCCTCCTGTAACGATCGCTGTCTTTCCTGTTAAATCAAATAATTGTGCTATTGACATTCTACTCTTCCTCCTAATATTAAGAATATTCTAATTTTTTAAAATCTTATTGATATTGATTATACATATAAATTATAATGAAAAAAAATTAAAGATTTTAATGTGTAAGTTAGTATCATTAATATTCAAAAAAAGGGGACATACATGAACATTGAGCAATTAATCTATATTGTTGAAGTCGCAAAATACAGTTCCTTGTCAGTAGCTGCACAAAATTTACATGTTACACAATCAACAATTAGCCAGTCCATAACTAACTTAGAAAAAGAGCTAGAAATTAAAGTATTTAAACGTTCACGGGGACATGGCGCGGTTCCGACTGATGAGGGAAGAGTCATTTTAAAACTTGCCTATGAGGTTCAAAAAAAAATTGAAGAAATAAAGGAGACAGCTAACTTATTCAACTCCACGGAGGTGGGTGAGCTTAATATATCTTCTTTACCTGGTTTAATGGCATTTCTCGTTAAAGCAATCTCTACATTTAGCCATGATTATCCTCATGTAAATCTTGAGGTTACTGAAAAAAGTGGTACATCAGTGATTGATGATGTTAGACAGCATAAGACTGATTTTGGCCTAATTACATACTCAAGTGATTTAGGGGTAAATATGGAAGGAATCGCTTTTGAAGCACTCCTTGATGGAAAGCAAAAGGTATACGTTTCAAGGCATTCTCCTTTAGCCATTCTTGGTTCTGTAACCCCAGAAGACATTTTCGATCAAACGCTCGTCATATATAAAGGGGAATTAATGCAATATTTTATCCAAGATTTTTTTAAAAAATATAAACCTATGAAAATTCTATTTACAACAAACAATATGGCTGGACTTCTCCAAGCGGTCAATGAAAACCTGGCAATTACATTTGCTCCTGATTTTGTCATGCAAAATTATCCATCAGTCATAAATGGTGATATTATTCCAATCGACTTAGTGAACCATAGTACTGTTAACATTTCTTTAGGATTAGTTCGATCAGAAGATAAACATTTATCTACATATGCTAACAAATATATTCATTTTCTAAAATCGGAAATTATTAATAGCTAAAAAAGAGAAGCAACTGCGTTCAAAGTGGACGCGAGTGCTTCTCCCTTTATTCGAATGTATTAGTTATCTGGAACTAATGTTTTGCTCAGTTTTGACCCCTGTTTCCATATCGATATGGTCATCAGCGTAAGTTTCAGTTATTTTATCCTGGCAACTCCAGCAGTTACTACGATTTCTCTCCCTAATGGATAATTCTTCCTGACATTCTACACAGCAATCGATTCCATCAAAGACTTTTTTATTTTTACACATTATCTTTCCTCCTCGATTAATTCATACTTTTTATATAATGACTTGTTCCTCTACCTTGATTGTAGTGCTTGCTCGATTAGCTGGACGCACGGCGATCCAAAACATTAATCCGAAAACAAACATGACTAAAGACGTCACTAAAAATCCGTAACCATATCCTATTGACTCACTTCCTGCATTTTCAATAAAATTACCAAATATAACAGGAGCAATAATACTCGTTGAACTTGATATAGCAACATATGTCCCTTGAGCTTTTCCAATGTTTTTAGGTGAAAAGAACTCCATTAACATTGCTGGTGCTAGTGAAAGAATGACAATTGCAAAACCCGGTGCAAGGATGAAGAACAAGATGGAAATTGCACTTGAATTTGCGACACTTCCAATATATAAACAAATAGCGGATGACATCATTGAAATTCCTGCAAGATTTATTCTTGCTTTTCGAATATCCTTAGTTTTGCGGTAAATGCGGTCTGAAATTAGGGCAAATGCAATTTGGCAAATAGCTGCAAAGAGAAAAGGTAAAGATACGGCCATTTTTAATGTTTTACCATCAAAATGTTGAACTTTCGAAAAGTATGCTGGAAACCAAACCGCTTGGACAGACAATAACCAATATGCACAGCCTGCGCAAACAGTGGTGAAAATAAAATTTTTAGAAAAAATATGAGGAAAAAACTGCTTCCATGATACTTTATTTGGGATCACTGAGTTTTTATCCGCATGCTCATATGTAGAAATCCCAATCTCTTTTGGGCTCTCTTTTCCAAAAATCATCCATAAAAGTAGAACAATACTTCCAACTGCTCCCATTGCTACAAAAGCGGCTCTCCAACTATATTGATTAATTAGTGAGATTAATAGTGGAGAAGCAATTGCAGGTCCGATTGTAGCTCCAAAGAGCACGGCCCCAAAACCAATACCATGTCTATGTTTAGGAAACCATTTCCCAATTATTGAAGTTGAAATAGAAATAGCTGGTCCTTCCCCTGCTCCCAATAGCATTCTTGATAACATTAATAGAGATAAACTAGATACAAAAGGTGTTGTAAATTGAACGATTAACCATATTAACATAATCCAAGTAAACATCTTTTTTGTGTTTTTAGAATCAGCCATGCCACCAAGAATGAAAGAAGAGATCGTAAAGAACCAAAAAAACGAGCTTCCAACTAATCCCCATTGTGATGGACTTAAATGTAATTCTTTCATTAACGGAACCGAAACTAATCCTATGATGATTTTATCAACTTGATTGACCATGCCAGATGCAACTAGAATTAATAAAATAATCCAAGAATATTTTGGTGTGTTCAAAAAAATCTCCCTTTCTTTCCTTCTAATTATTGAACATCTCTAAAAAGCAAAAAGCAACCTGTTTTCTAACTCAAGCTTTTATAACAAATTAACAATTCTTCCAATAAGATAAAGCGCTTACAAAGTTGCTCGTCACCATCTCTAACAAACCACAAAGATGCCCTTCCCCCCTTTATTTTCATAGATTCATTTCATAACTTTAATTACATTACAATTTTCTTAAATTTATTATATTCATAATTTTCAGTTAAATAAAATTAAACATTTTAACTTACATGTAAATACTGCTAATATATGAAATATGCACCATTATAAATAGGTAATTTTAACTCCACGATATATTAGCAAAACTAAATTACAAATTAAAATTTTTAATTTTATATAAATATTATTTATAGGTAGAATTAAGATAGAAATGAGTAAATACTAAATCATTCAATTGTTTTGTAGCACTATCGAAACGAACTGGAGGCTGAACAATGGACTTAAAATTAGCAGGAAAAAAAGCACTTATTGTTGGAGGTAGTCGAGGTATTGGTAAAGCTGTTGCCCGCCAGCTAGCTCTTGAAGGTGTAGATTGTACGATTTGTTCAAGAAATGCATCCACGCTAAAGATTGCAGCAGAAGAACTGGCACAAGAAACTAATCGAAATATTTATCCAATTGTAGCTGACACTACCGATCCAGACTCCATCTTAAATCTAGTAGAAAAATCAGCAGCAGTAATGGGAAGCATAGATATATTAATTAATAGTGGAGCCCGTGTAGGAGGACATGAGCCAGAGGACTTTAATAGTATTAAAGAAGAACTTATTATAAAGGATTTTGAAGAAAAATATATGGGGTATTTTCGTAGTATTAGAGCCGTTGCGCCACATATGATTGAAAACAAGTGGGGACGAATTATTAATATCAGTGGACTAGCTGCTAGGATTGGCGGCAATTACTTTAGCTCTGGTCCTCGTAACGCGTCTGTCGTACATTTAACAAAATCTGCATCCATGGAATTAGGAAAGCATGGAATTAATGTCAATGCAATATATCCTGGAATTGTTGATACCGAAGCTTTTAGAGACAAAGTAACGAATGAGGCAGCAATTCAACAAGTTAAATCACTAAATTCTCTCGGTCGCTTGATTACTCCTGAGGAGATTGCTTACGTCGTTACTTTCCTAGCATCACCTTTATCAGCATCAATTACTGGAGAAGTAATACCGGTAACTGGCGGCATCGGAAATACTGTTTATTTCTAATAGTTTATAAGTTAATAGTTCAAAGAAATAGAGCCTCATAATGTTTGAGGCTCTTTAAGTGTGTGTAGACAAATTCCAAAAACTTGATTCTCAGACTGATTGCAAGCGTTTGTCACAGTCTGATCGTAAAAATTTATCTATCTTAGAAACCGTTGATTCAATATTGTTCGAAAAAATTGCCATATGTGCAAAATAGCCGTGGATCATTCCAGGTTCACACGCATATTCAACTTCTACTCCAAACTTTTTCAACCGATTGGCATAGGCTGCTCCTTCATCTCGAAGTACATCATTTTCCGCCGTAATAATTAATGCTTTCGGAAGGCCACTTAAGTCTTTTGCTATTAATGGAGAAGCATACTCATCCGTTTTGTCCTCTTCATTTCTTAAATAATGACTTCTGAACCAAAATAGCTGTTCTCGATCTAAGCCAAATCCTTTTGCAAACATTTGATGAGATTCTGTATTAAACTCAAGATTTGTAGGTGGATAGATTAAAACTTGTCCAGCAATGCTAGGACCCTTTCTGTCTCTTGCAATCATTGTAACGACCGTTGCAAGATTCCCACCTACACTATCTCCACCAACGATCAATCTAGAGACATCCCCATTAAAGGAAATACCATTTTCATAAACCCACTCCAAAGCAGAAAATGCATCTTCCACTGCTGTCGGAAACTTATATTCTGGTGCAAGGCGATAGTTTACGGATACAACAATGCTCTTTGTTCTATTAGCAATTAAGCGACAGCTTGCGTCCGTTGATTCAATATCCCCGAGAACCCATCCCCCACCATGGAAGTATATGAATATTTGAAAGGGACCTTGACCTTCTGGCATGTAAACTCGACAATTAATTACTTCATCATTACTTACTGGAATCATAAAGTCCTCTACTTTTGATAATCCTTCTAAATTTACAAGAGGACGAGGTGATTTTGAAAGCATTTCTCTTACAATTTTGGGTTCCAGTTCATGTATAGCTGGCATCTGTTTTAGAGCACTTAAAAACTTCTCCACTTGCGGATCTAACTTTGCCAAACAATATCAACCTCTCTCGTTTTAATTTACTTTACTTATACTTTTATCCAGAAATTAGCCAATCTAAATGATAAATTGGTGATCTTATTCATGTTACCCATCGAATAAAATCACCAATTACTTAATAAGCTAAATTCCCACTAGTTCTTTAGCTATTTATGGGCGCCCCACCAATATAAAACTCAAAACCTGGAGCAATTTTACGACCATTTGGCATCATAAGCCATAATCTTAATAAATGACGTTTTTTATCCTCTTCCTCGAAATCTTCAAAATGAGTACGTGAATGGAAAACAGTATAATTATTAACGAATTGCATGTCACCTGGTTCCATCATCATATCGATATGGAAGTTTTTATCGTGAGTAAGGGAATCAATAAAATCAAATGCTTCAATTTCCTCTTCCGACAAAAGGATACCTGTTTTCGTTTGTGCTGATTGGACATACTGGCGAATATATCTGCAGCTTAATTTACCATCGAAATAGCTAAAGATTGGTGATTGAACGACAGGAGATTGACCAGGCATTTCCTCTCCGCGAAGGTCATGGGCAAATGAACGATAGAGAATTTCAAGATATTCTGGTCGTTTTTCCAGAATTTCATTATAGATAGACATCGCACTTGCGATACTACTTAAACCACCAGATTTTGCTTTACGAAGACATAGTAAACCAACCACATCAGCAAGATCTGTATGATAATCAAGATGTACATTCGTTTGGTAGCCACGTACTTTTGTATTATCATTAAAATCCTTGCCTACATTTTTAATATGACCTAGGAGTTCGCCATTTTTACTTTGGATGATTGGCAGTCCTAAATGGAGTCCAAGCCCCCAGTAAATGATACTTGCTTCTTCATCGGAATAACGATCCATTGGCAATCCACGGATTAAAAGAAAACCTCTTCCATTCTCTAATTCGTCAACAAAGTACTTAATTTCGTCAGCTAGATCAGGAATTGGAAAATCTTCCTTTTTAAAATCAGGTGCTTTTAAACCTCGTTGTTGAACAAATAATACAGCCTTCTCAAGTGCAGCAAGTGTTTTGTCGGTTAAAAAATAAATCCATGATTCATCTTTAGCAAGATCAATACCTTTCCAAGCAGCTCGCCCTTGAATTTTTTCATTTAAAATGATTGACATTAAAACTCCTCCTTCGAAATTGAAGATTACTAATTTAATAGCGAAATAGTTAAAACTATTATTCTCAACTCCTATTTCTAAGTACTTGCAGATCATTCTTTAACTGCTCATTTGCTCCCCCGACTCATTTATTGCGTTTCTATGATTTGCGGGATGTACACCAATCCAAAATACGATTCCTATAATCAGCATTCCTAATGAAGAAAAGCCAAACGCGTAATTATAACCAATTGCTTCAGTTAGTGCATGTTGGATAAAGTATCCGAAGACTAGTGGAGCAATAATACTAAATATACTTGCAAGAGCAATGAATGCTCCCTGTGCTTTTCCAATGTTCTCGGGAGAAAAGAACTCCATCAATATAGCGGGAGCGAGTGAAAGAATTACGTATGCAAAACCAGGTGCTAGTGTAAAGAAAACGATAGACATCGTAACTGAATTCACGGTAATCGCTAGATATAGACATATAGCAGATAGCATCATCATGAGACCCGCAAGGTTAATACGGGCTTTACGAATATTGCCTGTTTTACGGTAAAGACGATCAGATAGCATAGAAAATCCAATTTGGCAAAAAGCTGCAAAAAGAAAAGGCAATGATACCGCTAGTTTTAAAGTCTGAGAGTCAAACTGTTGAATTTTTGTAAAGTATGACGGTAACCATACTGCTTGAATAGATAATAACCAATATGCACAACCACCGCACAAAACAATTAATATAAAGTTTTTAGAAAATAGATGTGGAAAAAACTGTCGCATTGAAACCTTAGGAATGCTAGAAGACTGGCTCTCCGTTTGATGAATAGCTGATAGTCCAATTTCTTTTGGACTTTCTTTACCGAAAATTATCCATAAAATTAACACGATTAGTCCAAGAGAACCCATCACTAAAAATGCCGATTTCCATCCATGTTTATCAATTAATGATATTAATAATGGAGAAGCAATTGCCGAACCACCGGTCGTTCCTAAAAGAACAGCACCAAAACCTATACCATGCCTATGGTTTGGGAACCATTTTCCCATGATTGCCGTAGAAAGTGCTGGAGCTGGACCTTCACCTAATCCTAAAATCATTCTTGTTATCAAAAGCAAAGTTAGGCTAGAAGCAAAAGGAGTTGCAAACTGAACAATTAGCCAAACTAATGACAGCCATGTCAACATCTTTTTCGTATTTTTCGAATCAGCCATTCCTCCAAGTATCATTGAGGAAAATGTAAAAAACCAAAAAAATGAACTTCCTACAACTCCCCATTCCGTTGGACTTAAATGTAATTCTTTCATTAATGGAACGGAAACCAAACCAATAATAATTTTATCGACTTGGTTGATCATACCGGTAAGAACTAGAAATAATAAGATTACCCAAGCGTATTTTGGAGTTTTTGACATACAAGTATATCCTCACTTTTCACTATTTAAGGAACACCTTTTCCAAAAAAGAAAAGATGTTCACACTCATTCTTACAGAAGCAAAATTACTTTAAAGTTTCAACAATACCGCCCGCTGTTTTATTACGAGCAGGTACACCGCCACGACCCGGTTTTCCAGTATTTTCGTCAAAAAACATTGCGAAATCCGGAGAAATTTCACGGCCATTTGGCATCGTGAGCCATAATCTTAATAAATGACGTTTTTGATCTAGTTCTTCATAATCTTCGTATTGAGTTCGTGAATGAAGAACCGTATAATTATTTACAAATTGCATATCACCTGGCTCCAGCATCATATTGAAATGTAAATTTTCATCATGAAGAAGAGAGTCCAGTAAATCTAATGCTTCGATTTCAACTTTTGATAACTGGATACCAGTTTTCGCTTGTGCAGATTCGATAAATAAACGAACATATCGGCAACTTAGTTTTCCATCATAGTAACTAAAAATTGGTGACTTAAATATTGGCGATTCCCCTGGCCCCTCTTCTCCACGGCGATCAAAGTTAAACGGACGACAAAGTATTCCTAAATATTCAGGGTTCCACTCTAAAATCTCATTGTAAACTGCCATCGAGCTTATAATGCTACTCTCCCCCCCTGATTTCCCTTTTCGTAGACTTAATAAACCTACTACATCAGAACCATCAGCGTGAAAAGGAAGATGCAGTTTTGTTTGGTAACCTCGAACGTTTGAATTTTCTAAACTAAGACCTTGATCTCTAACGTGCCCTAAAAGTTCACCATTAGCATTTTGCGATACTGGAGTACCCATATGAAGGCCAAGACCCCAATAAATGATGCTTGCTTCTTCATCTGTATATCTTTCAATCGGTAAACCTCGAATTAATAGAAATCCTCTTCCATTCTCAAGTTCTTCAACAAAGTAATCAATTTCATTTAAAAGATTTGGTACTTGGAAGTCTTGTTTGTTAAAGTTTGGTGCTTTTAACCCCTTTTGTTTAACATGGGCTAGTGCATTTTCAAGCTCAACAATTGTTTCCTCAGATAAGTAATAAATCCAAGATTCATCTTTTGCTAGGTCTGTTCCTTTCCAAGCTACTGACCCTTTAACCTTTTCCTTTAAAATTGTTGACATAATGAATTCCTCCCTTTATGAATGATTTATTTGCTTACTTTACTTCAGTCAATTCTCTTAACTCTCTACGCAAAATCTTTCCAGTTGAATTCTTTGGTAGCTCTTTAAAAAATTCTACATATTTAGGAAGCTTGTATTTAACTAGCTTTTCATTACAAAATTGAATAATATCGTTCTCTGTAAACTGTTCATCTTTAACTACGACGTATGCTTTTACACTTTCTCCGTATTCTTTATTAGGTACGCCAACTACTGCTACCTCTACAATTGCGGGATGTTGATATAGTACTTCTTCCACTTCACGAGGATAAACATTGTAACCACCAACAATAATCATGTCCTTCTTTCGGTCAACAATGTAGATATATCCATCTTCGTCCATTGTTGCGAGATCACCGGTGTAAAACCACCCGTTTTTAAAAGCGGCCAATGTAGCTTCCTGCATCCCTAAATATCCCCTCATTACATTTGGTCCTTGAACTACCAATTCTCCAACCTCACCTCTTGGCAATTCTTCTCCAAATTTATCTACTACTTTGCTTTGAACAGCTGGAATATTTCTACCGATTGAACCTGGTTTCCGAATTCCTTTTAACGGATTAATTGCAACAAGTGGCGCTGTTTCCGAAAGTCCATACCCCTCTAATATAGGTACGTTGAACTTACTTTCAAATTTTTGCAGAAGCTCTACAGGAATCGAAGCACCACCTGAAATACAAATACGAATCGATTTGAAATGATTTGACGAAGCTTCAGGTAATTGATTGATAAAATTGTACATCGTAGGTACTCCTGCAAATACAGTGGCATTTCTTTTTTGTATGGTATTGACTACATCGAAAGGACTGAATTTAGGCTGAATTAAAACTGTCGATCCACAAGCAATCGGTGCGTTCAAACAAACTGTCATACAGAATACGTGAAACATTGGCAGAACAGCAACTACTCGGTCGTTTTCATCCAGTTCAAGCAATTTTGAAATAGAATCTGCATTTGATGCCAAATTTCGATGTGTTAACATTGCACCCTTTGGTTTGCCTGTAGTACCTGATGTGTACAGAATAACCGCTAAATCTTCTTGATCAATGAATGGACTTCCACTTAAACTTGTTCCCGATTTCATAAGGTGCTCCCATGTCCATTCCTGTTTATTTGCATCTGTATAAATGACTAAATTTAGATTAACCAACTGTTTCTTTAGTTCTGATAACGTTGGCTCAGCAGATTCATGAGCAATAACCGCTTTTACTTGACTATTTTCCAATATGTAGCTGATTTCATCTTGGGTAAACAAAGGATTAATTGGAACAACAAAGGCACCTAGTCGCAAAATTCCATAGTATGCAATGAGAAATTCTGGCCTATTTCCTAATAACAGGGCAATTCCATCTCCTTTGGCGATTCCTTGTGCAGACATTCCTGCAGCAAATTGATTTACAAGCTGATTTAATTTCTTGTACGAAACACACTGATCACCATACATATAAGCGATACGATTCGGGAAATTAATTGCGCTTTTATTTAAGTTTTCGTATAAGTTATTACTCATTAAGTGAATTCTCCTCCTTTCAACCGCTTGGAAGCGTTTTATAAATTAATTATTTTGAATATTTAAAATATTACTACACTAAGTATACTCATAAATAAAAATGAAATAAAATTAAAGATTTTAATTTGTATGTAAGTCTTACTAATATTAAAATCGTTGTTTAATAAATAAGGTCCCACTAAGACAGATTTTATTAGATTCACTTATACTCCTTTCAACTAGCTCTAAAATATAAAAACAAAAATTTAAAAAGGCTCTGTTTATATTAGTTAGTTTATAGATTTTTTTCTAACTATCGTATTTACTTATCATAACTATAATAATAATTTATTTTCCTTATAGTAGATAATTCGATACGATAAATAATATAGAACGCCCCAAGGAGATGAACACGATGGAACAACAAGCAATAATTAATACAAAACAAGAGCAACAAAAAAAGCCTAGTAAACAGATAAATGTATCAATGATCTATGGAGTGGCTTTTACATTCATCATAGCTGTTTTAGGTTTTCTAATGGCAAAGTTACCAGGGTTCGATCATGTTGGACCACTTGCATGTGCCATTTTGCTTGCTTTAGTGTATAGACAATTTTTTGGATACCCTGAAAAATTGCGCGCAGGAATTCAATTTTCTTCAAAAAGACTTTTAAGATTTGCTATCATACTGTACGGATTAAAACTAAACATGGTTGTCATTTTTAGTGATGGTTTGCCTTTATTACTGAGAGGAATGGGAACCATCATATTTTCAATTGTCGTTCTTATGGCTATCGCAAAATGGCTTAAAGCAGATCTGAATCTGTCTCTATTATTAAGTATCGGCACTGGTATTTGTGGTGCTGCTGCAATTGCTGCCATATCTCCAATTATTAAAGCAAAAGATGATGACACAGCTATGGCCGTTGGGATTATTGCATTGGTCGGCACAATATTTTCCATCATGTATACTTTAATCTATCCTTTATTACCAATTAGCCCAACTGAATATGGAGCATGGGTCGGAATAAGCCTTCATGAGATTGCTCATGTAGCTTTAGCAGCTGCACCTGCAGGTCAGGATGCGCTTGCTCACGCATTGCTAGCCAAACTTGCCCGTGTATTTCTATTAATTCCGGTTTGTTTTATCCTTTTATTTTGGATGAAACGTAAAGGAAAATTAAACGGAGAAGCAAAACTGGAGTTCCCATGGTTCTTAATTGGCTTTGTTATTATGAGTTTTGTTGGAAGCTACATCCTTGGTCAAAAAATTCCGGTATCAAATAAAACGATGTCAGACGTTTCTGTTTTTACATCATTTATTTTAACAATGTCTATGACTGGTTTAGGATTAAATATTAACTTAAAAGAATTACGTACTAAATCAATTCGTCCGCTTATTGCAATCGTCATTACATCAATACTCTTATCTTTCGTAACATTTTTTAGTCTATAGCTCTAAACTTTTTAATGTGTTTGGAGTTAAGTCAATACCAAGAAAGGTAAAGTTAAATTAATAAAAAAATCAGAGAAACTTTATTCCAGTTTCTCTGATTTTTTATTTACTATATAAAGAGTCTATAATATATTCGATTTCTTATGTTTTGCTTTCTTCATTGAATTTAATAAAAATCCACCCTTAAACCTTCTCGCTTCATATGAAATAATAAAAGCACTTGGTTCATACTGCTCTATAAGATCCATGAGTTCAGGTTCTCTATTACGTTTTGTCAATATATCCAAATGATAACGTTCGCTGTCCCTTCCTTCTCCTTGGAACACTGTTACTCCAAATCCTTCCTCACGAAGTCTGTTAATAAGTATCTTATTTTTGTTCGTTAAATTAACTACTAATGTCGTATAACCAATTGCTAAGCGATTTTCTACGTAACTTCCGATTAGAATGCCAATTCCAAATCCGACTGCATAAACAATCATTGATAATGTACTTTGGTCTCCAGAAAAAACAAGCGACAATCCAAATACATAAATAATAGCTTCCAAAAAACCAAAAAGCGCAGCAGATACACTCAGCCCTTTTACAAGAAAAATTGTTCGTAATGTTAAGACAGGTACATAAATCAATTGCAATAATAAAATAAGTAAAATATCTTTCAATGTAGACACCTCAAAGTTTAAATTTTTAAGACAGCAGATTTAGGTATTTAATTTGTTTCATCCTAAGCCTTGCTTTTAAACTTTTTTTTAAGGAATCAAAGTGAAAGCCTAGTAGAAAATTATAATAATAATAAAGCTGAATTGTTAAGTACATAATGTGATTTTTTTGTATCATTTACCAGTTGTAGTACTTAATTCAACTTGTTCAGTTAATTTCCTGCTTTATTTAACACGCAAAAAAGAAGATCTACTCAAAAAGTAAATCTTCTTTTATTTATTACCCATTATTCCATTCCAAAAGAAGTCTATGATTTGTTCAGCCATTTCATCTATTGTAGAGAAAATTGAATTTTGATCTGCATCCTTATAATTTCCAATCGATAGAATTGCAAAGAACAATTGCGTATAGAATTTTGCATTGCCTTTAGGTATTTCTCCATTCTCTATTGCCGTTGTCATTGCTTTTTCGATCACGTTATACATCATTTCTTCCGCTTTATTCATCTGTTGTAATTGCTCATCTGATAAAGAGACTTTCGCTTCTTTCGTAAAAGCTTTTAAATCAATTTCAAAAGTTGCTCTTAAATGGACTTTAACCATTTCGTTGAGATTTTCTTTTAACGATTTATCCGTAGATAAAATCTCAGCAATTCGATCACTTATTCGAAGCATCATTTGAACCATTGCATCCGTAAAGAGATCTGCTTTTGTTGGATAATAATAATAAACCGTTGCTTTGGTCACACCACACTTCTTAGCTACGTCATCCATTGAAACTAATTGATATCCGTTTTGAAGAAACAATTGGATTGCATTTTCAACGATTGTTGTTTTTGTAGGCTTTTTTTTTGAATCCTGCGGTGGTCTTCCAAGAGGCCGTTTAATTTGTTCCAATATGCTTCTCTCCTAACCTTTTAATTCCCCTTCATTATAGCATAATAAAAGTTCTTGAATAATTAACTGACCAGTATATATAATTAAGTTAATAAATTTTACGTGAGGTGAATTATATATGAAACAGCACCCCTTTCATTCTTGGGGCAAATTTGTAAGTAGTAAACGTACAAGATGGATAACATTGTTGATGTGGGTTTTATTAACGGTTGTATTATCATTTACTTTTCCATCTGTAAACGAAGTAGAAAACAATACAGCAGATAACTTACCTAAGCAATCCATGTCACAAAAAGCGGATCAGCTAATAAAAAAAGAATTTCCAACTGATTCTGGAAACCCTTTATTAATTGTTTGGAACCGTAAAGACGGACTAAATGAGGACGATTACAAAGTCATTCAAACTGTTTATAAAGAACTTCGAAATAATCCATTAAAAAATCAATTAACATCACCGTCATATGATTTAATGCCTATTCAGGCAATTAAACGAAGCTCTTCAGAGGATGGTTCAACAATCATTACAGCTGTTCTTTTTGACAAAAAAGCAGATGATAAAGTACTACAAAAAAATATAAACTTATTAGAAAAACAAATTAAAAATAATACTGGTGGAGACCCAGTAAAACGAAAATTAACAGAATCTGGTCTAAAAGTCCGCTTTTCTGGCCCGGTTGGTATTCAAACAGACGCTGTAAGTTTATTTTCACAAGCCGATGTTAAACTTTTATTATCAACTGTATCACTTGTATTAGTTTTCTTAATCCTTCTATATCGTTCGCCAATTATGGCAATTGTGCCCTTAATAGTCGTTGGTTTCGCATATGGAATCGTAAATCCATTATTAGGCTTATTAGGTGATAAAGGTATTATAACGGTAGATTCTCAAGCCGTTTCGATTATGACAGTTTTATTATTTGGTGCAGGTACTGATTATTGTTTATTTTTAATATCTAGATATCGTGAATATTTACTTTTGGAAGAAAACAAATATAAAGCACTTCAGCTCGCAATCAGAGAATCTAGTGGAGCCATCTCGATGAGTGCTTTAACGGTCGTTATTGGATTAGGTACACTCTTATTAGCTCAATATGGTGCTTTCCATCGTTTCGCAGTACCATTTAGTTTGGCAGTCCTTATTATGGGTATTGCTGCAATCACTATTCTACCTGCCTTACTTTCTATTTTTGGTAGAGTTTCATTTTTTCCTTTTATCCCAAGAACAGAGGAAATGGAAGCATTAAGAGCTAAGAAAAAAGGAAAATCTATTAAGAAATCAAAAATCAAAGTAACATTTAATCAAAAAATAGGAAAACTAGTTACTCGTAAACCTTGGACAATTATTCTAGTCTCGATCATTCTCTTAGGAGGTCTGGCTTTATTTGTACCTCGAGTACAATACACATACGATTTACTTCAATCATTTCCTAAAGATATGCCTTCCAGAGAAGGATTCGATATAATATCTGACCATTATTCATCAGGTTTATTAGCACCCGTTAAAGTAATAATCGATACAGAAAATAAAAATATTCCTGTGAAAAAAGAATTAGAATCGCTTTCATTCGTAAAAGATGTATCTGAACCTATTACAGGTAAAGATAATAAAAAATTACAATTATATGAAATTTCTTTAGTCGATAATCCATATTCTATTAAGGGATTAGAGCGAATACCTCAACTAGAAAAGAAAATTAAGCAACTATTGAACGAATATAATATACAAAAAGTAGATCAGCATTACTGGATTGGTGGAGAAACAGTAACGAATTTAGATACAAAAAATATAACTGAGCGTGATGAATCCGTGATCATTCCGGTAATGATTGGATTAATTGCATTATTACTGTTAACTTATTTACGTTCCTTTACAGCGATGATTTACTTAATTCTAACCGTCATATTATCTTATCTTTCAGCATTAGGTGCTGGCTGGCTAATTCTTCACTACGGATTTGGGGCTAGCGCTATACAGGGGTCGATTCCATTATATTCCTTTGTATTTTTAGTAGCATTAGGTGAAGATTACAATATATTCATGGTTTCCGAAATATGGAAAAATAAAAAGAAACAAACCCATCGCGAAGCAGTATCAAATGGAGTCGCAAAAACTGGGGCTGTTATTTCATCTGCTGGATTAATCTTGGCTGGTACATTCCTAGTGTTAGCAACACTACCTATTCAAGTATTAGTTCAATTTGGTATTGTTACTTGTGTTGGAGTATTAATTGATACATTCATAGTTCGTCCACTTTTAGTTCCAGCAATTACTACAGTATTAGGTAGATTTGCATTTTGGCCAGGTGAACTTTCGAAAAAAGAGTATGATTCAAAACAAGAAATGCAAATAGAAAAATAATCATAATAAAAACACCACAATGCATGATTTACGGAAATGATGCGTAGTGGTGTTTTTCATTGGAATCATCTTTATACATTACTTATTAGTTTGATTAAGCTGTTTAACCATCAGATTAATCAATTGATATAGGCCGTATATCCCTAAGTAAGAGCCTGAAATTAAAAAATAAATATTAAGAAATACAGCATGAATATTTGTCATGAAAACAACATCATGTTTTATAATCTCATAAATTGAAATTGCTGAAATTCCCCCAAAAACTACATAAGAAATGATTGCGATCAAATTAAAGATTGTGTTAAATATTCGATTAAATCTAGCTAATCCATTCATAATAATAGGAAAAAAAATAATTGAACAAAATATTAAAGTTTTCAAGTGGTTTATTTACTCCATTTTATTATTGAATTATGTTAATTTTATTCTTTTACATTTATATTAACTATCCAAATTGACCACTCTTTTCATTCTCCTCATAAAAATCATCAAATAAATACCAAAAAAGCTTGGTGACTAGTCAAGCTTTTTTGGATAACCGTATGAAAAAGGGGTGGGGAATTATACATAAGGTTTTATGACACCATTTATCAACACTGGGGTTATTTGTATTGAATGTTATCATATTTAAATGATAATGATTATCAGTATCATTGTCAACTTTTTTACTTATAATATACTGATCTATTATAAATATTTCTCCATAATTACGTAGTCTTTCCCATTTTTTATAAAACTGGTATTGGTTACTTTCAAACCAAACTTTTTATAAAAATTCACTTTATTCTTTCTAGCATTACACCAAATTTTCTTCACGCCATTATTCTGAACTTCCTTTATAACGTAATCTAATAGCCTACTCCCATATCCTTTACCTTGTTCTTGTTGAAGAGTCGCAAATTTTCGAAACTGACAATCTCCATTGGTTATAAAAATAGAAATAACTGAAATTAAAGTAAGTCCTTTAAAAAGGCCATAATGAACCCCTAAATCATCATCTTTCAATTTTATATAATCAAAAGGTTGATCTGCCCACATAACTTTATGCCTTATTTCCCATACATCTTCCTTTTTTACTTGTCTTATCGCAGTTTCCATCGTTCTCTCCTTTTTTGTCTTTACCATTACTCTGTAGTAGAGAGATTATTTTAATGTGAACAATATCAAATAAGAATATTACCCAAGTGTTTTAGTCATGATAAAGTCAATTTGTTCTTCATCACCCATATAAAATGAGTGTGACCCATTGTGAACAAATCCCAATTTTTTATAAAATGCGATCGCATTTTCGTTTTTTTCCCATACGCCTAGCCAGATTTTCTTTTTATTAAGACCCTCCGCAATTTCTATGGCTTTATTAAACAGAACTTTACCAAGACCGTGTTTTTGAAATTCCTTCTTTATATAAATCCTCTCGATTTCAAGTGATTCATCGCCCATTTCTTCAGATTGGGCATCATCCGTATTGACCTTTAAATATCCAGTGACGGTTTGATTATAATGAATGAAAAAGAATTGTGAAGACTCATTCAACAATTCTTCTTCAATTTGATTTAAATTAAACGCTCTTTCTAAATAAGCATTCATATTTTCAAGTGTATTTTGATGCTTAAATGTCTCATTAAACGTTTCATAGCCGATTTGTTGAAGATTATGTGAATCCTTTGAACTACACTTTGTTATCTTGATCGTCATATTAATACGTCTCTCCTCTTAATCTAATCAATAATTTCTCTTGTTTCCTTTTTTTACAAATTCCCAGTCTTTTTCTACATTTTTTCTTACCTTTTGAAGAAGATTAAAAATGGTTTCAACCTCTATTTCGGACAATCCCTCTAGTGCAACGATATTAGAATAATCGTTTTCTCTTTTTATAAATGGATAAACATTTTCCCCTTTTTCTGTAGCAAAAAGTTTTTTTATTTTTTTGTTCTCTTTATCCTCTTTCTTTTCAATAAATCCGTTCATTTCAAGTTTTTTTATAGCACGCGCTGCTGTCGTTCGATCAACTTTTATCATCTCAGCCAATTTTTCTTGAATGATTCCTGGATTTTCAGCTATTCGCACTAGATATAAATACTGCCCTTTTGTAAGGTCATGCTCTTTAAATTCAATATTACTGATCGAATCTAGAGCCCTTGCGATCATTCCAATTTCACGAAGAATTTCCTTCATAATTAACTCCTTAGTTTTAATTTTGTTGTAAATGCAATAAAAATGATATATATTGAATTTAACTTATTTTTGTTGTATTTGCAATAAAACAAAAAAATTGATTAAAAGGGACTGATAAAAATGATGAAGTCAAAAAAAATAATGAATGAAGAAGAGCTAAAAATAGCATTTGCAATAAGGAAAGATATATTTGTGAAAGAGCAAGGTGTACCTCTAGACGATGAATTTGATCAATACGACAAATTAAATGGAGATTGCGAACACATATTAGTTCATTACAATGAACAACCAGTCGGTACAGGAAGGATTAGGTTTGTTGATGGAGTAGGTAAATTGGAAAGAATCTGTATCCTGGAGTCTTTCCGGAAATTTGGTCTTGGCAAAAACATTATTAAAGCTTTAGAAGAAATCGCGGAAGAACAAGGAGCTTCGCAAGTAAAATTGCATGGCCAAACACATGCAGAAGGTTTTTATAAAAAACTTGGTTATCGTACTTCCTCTGATGTCTTTATAGAAGATGGTATCCCTCATATTCTAATGCTAAAAGAAATAACTAAATGATAAAGCGATTAATTAAAGCGAAATATGTTTTTTACGTATTAGGAATTTTAATATTAACCTTAGGTATTTCAATCAATATACAATCTAACCTTGGAACTTCACCTTTTGATGCGCTTTTAGTGGGGTTATCCAATAATGTGGGGCTGACTGTCGGAAGTTGGGAAATAATCATTGCTCTACTACTAATATGTATAAATTCTTTTATAAAAAGACAAAGACCAGAATTTTTAGGATTAGTAACTGCCTTTATTACGGGTATCGGTATTGATATGTGGCTTTATTTATTACACAATTTAGTAACACCTGAAATTTGGTATAGCAAAATAGCTTGTTATAGTATTGGATTAGTTATTTCAGGACTCGGAACTGCAACCTATTTACACACAAACTTTGCACCGATTCCAGTGGACCGATTAACTTTAATCTTACAAGAATTAACTAGAACAAATATCTTTTTTTCGAAAACAGTCATTTATCTCATTTTCTTAATAGCTGCATTAATTTCAAATGGACCAATCGGCATTGGAACGATACTAACCGTTTGTTTTGGTGGGTTAATACTAAATTACTTTATGCCACTTACAAAAAAATATTTAGACCGTGTATTATCTCACACTAGTACATCTTCTAACTTTGAAAAAGAGAAAAATCTTTCAATATAGAATGTACTAGATTACTTTTACTCATAAATCTACTTTCTTCGGAAACACTATCCTTGGAGGTGAAGCACATGAGTAAAAAATCATCTGGAAGAGGACAAAAAGCTCCAAGTGTTAATCCACAGGGATACGGAAAAGACGTTGAATTTTCAACTGAGCCTCAAAGTGAACTACAGAATTTAGCAAAAAAGTCGAACAAAAAATAAGCTTTGCTACTAAAAACAACCAGAGTAACCCATAACGGGGCTACACTGGTTGTTTTTTTAATAATTCTATAATGGCGGTTTTGTACCAATTACGATTGTGGCGTCTAATTCATTATTGTGTATGAACCTGGCTATTAATCCATATTGATTAAAAATTTCAACTGTTTGAGGAGCCTGAATTTTACTCGTCTCTATTAATAAATGCCCGCCTGAAGCTAACCAGAAAGATGCATTTTCTGCCACTTTTCGATGAATATCATTTCCATCCTTACCACCATCAAGTGCTACTTTTGGCTCATAAAGCCGTGCCTCCTGAGGGAGAGACTTTATTGCCTCAGTTGGAACATATGGTGCGTTCGCCACTATAATATCAACATTTCCAAGTAATTGAGGTGGCAATGGATTATAAAGATCTCCTTCATATACAAGACCACCTAGTTTAGAAACATTGCGCTTGGCACACTGGACTGCAGTAGAATCAATATCGACCGCATATAACGAAACCAATCCTACTGCCTTTGAAATTGCTACACCCACTGCACCTGAACCACAACAAAGATCGACCACTTTGACACCAGGTACAGATAAGTCAATAGCCTTTTGAACAAGAAACTCTGTCCGACGGCGAGGAACGAAGACACCTGGGACAACTGCAATCCTATTGCCATAAAAATCCGCCCAACCTAGGATGTATTCTAAAGGTGAGCCAGCTACTCTAAGTTTTACCATTGTTAAAAGTTCTTCCAAAGTATCAGCTTCAGAAATGAGAAGTTGAGCCTCTTCTTGTGCAAAAACGCAACCGGCGTTCCGAAGTTGCTCGATTATACGATCTTTAATTTGGTCACTACTATAAATTTCTTTTTGTTTTACTATATATACCACCCACTCTTTATTATGCTTATAAATGGGAGTTCGTTAAAATTCGAAAAATACCTTCTACAATTTAAATACCATTAGTTGAAGAAAGTTTTACTACGCCATTCAATTTCCTTATTTTAAAAGGCTCGTTCAGAGTTAGGCATTAAAACATAATTGTCAGATATTCCTCAAGGCGTTCCATTGTCTGTTCAGCACCTGGAATGGCATATGTTTTTACTTTATCGAAAACAGCAGGTTCTTCTTCAAAAAGTGAACTATAAGTTAGTTTCGTCTTACCATTAAGCTCTTCAAAGATCGCTGTTGCCAGAAAATGAGGAAACACATCATGTTTGAAGACGATTCTCTCGAGCTGAACAACCTCGACAATGACGTTAGTGTTTGAAAAATCAACCCCATCAGGACCGTGCATGATAAACTCCCATGTACCTCCAGGTTTCATATCAAACTTTTGAAAAGTCGTCGTAAATCCATTAGGTCCCCACCATTTTGATAAATGCTCTTCTTTCATCCATGCATCAAACACAAGTTTACGTGGAGCATTAAAAATGCGGGTGATTATAATCTTGTTTTCACGTACTTGAGTTGCGTCTATATTTGATGTGTTATTTTGGTCCATGTCCTTCCCTCCTATGTTCAATAAAACTAAGTTTTTTAAGCAAACCGTATAGATTTATTCAACATTTAAACCGACAACACCTCTATACTGCATGCTGGACACAATAGATTATCTATTTGACAATTTTTCTAAAATTAAAAAGCACTGAATCACATGAATCCAGGACTTTCATAATCTTTAATAAAACTTGTTTAATATTTTATTGAAATCTTTTACGTATTATCTATAACTTTTATGTAAAAATATAGTAAAAAACCTAAAGGTGAAGGTAATGATTGGAACAATTGATGTCATAATTCGAACTCTTTTCGCATTTGTTTTACTTATTTGTATTACCCATCTTCTTGGAAAACAAACAATTTCTAAAATGACTTACCATGATTATATTACTTCAATTACATTAGGATCTATTGCAGGCAACTTGACGTTTAATACTTCCATACATTTCAGAAACTATATTACAGCTTTAGTAATCTTCAGTACATTTTTATTCCTTGCTACCTTAGTTTCATTAAAAAATAAAAAAGCCAGAGCAATATTCAACGGAGAACCTACTGTTGTCATACAAGATGGTAAAATATTGGAAAAAAATATCCAAAAACTAAAAGTTACAATGGATTCATTCAATCAAGCACTAAGAAGGAGAGATATATTTGATATAGATGAGGTAGAATTCGCTATTTTTGAACCTGATGGACATTTATCTATATTAAAGAAACCATTATATCGTTTTGTAACTAGAGAAGATTTGGGAATTTCAAGTCCTTCACAATCTGATTTCCCTATTGAAATCATTATGGATGGTCAGATAATAAATAAAAACCTCACTCAAAATAACCTAACAAAAGATTGGATCATTACTGAAATCGAGCAACGAGACTGGAATTTAGCTGATGTTTCATATTGTGTTCGTGGAACGAATGGTCAACTGTATTTTGATTTGTACAAAGATCAGATTAATTCCCCTGTTGATATAGAGGAATGAATAAAAAGAATCGGTAACTTCATTGGAGATTACCGATTTTCATGTTAATCCCCCAACTAGTACTAGTGCATTCTATTTTATTATCACAATTATAAATAGAGCTCTCACATGTCAGTTAATCTGAACTATGAGTTAGCCCTTTTCTTTCTTTATAACCCTTCAATTCTTAATCTGACCAATGAATATGTTTTTCTATTTTACAAACAATATACGACAGGAGGTGGAATATTATTGAAAACACAACAAACAATATCTAAAGACATTAATAGTAATTTAGAAAACTTAAAAGAAGAGTTTTCAAATGTTTTTGATTTCAAAACTAGAAAGATTATTTTCAATAATAGACCACTATGTATTGCTTTTATTGATACAATCTCGAATAAAGATATTATTAATGAAAAAATTATAAAGGTACTTTTAAATATAAAACATGGAAATATTATGACTGATCTTCCGGTTTCAAATATTTCTACAACTGATTGTTTTAACGAAATTAATGTTTCTCTTATTAATGGAAATACAATTATATTAGAGGATGGATCCAAGGAAGCCTATATAATAGATACTATTTTATTTGAAGTGAGATCAACTAGTGAACCTGTAAATGAAAAAGTCGTTTCAGGTGCTCACGACGGTTTTGTTGAGAGCCTAAGTAAAAACGTAAATTATATAAGAAATAGAATTAGAAGTTCTCATTTTAAAACGGAAATTGTACAAATTGGCGATCCTGCTACAAATGTTGGAATATTATATTTAGATAATATCGTAAATAAAGATATTCTACAAAATGTTAAAAATCGTATTCATTCAATTCAACTTGAAAATAATTTAACATCAGGTAAACTGGAAGAATTTATCGAGGATTGTTCCTTTTCTCCTTTCCCACAATTATTAAAAACAGAGCGTCCTGATCGAGTTATTTCTAATTTGTTTGACGGTAAAATTGCCGTAATCGTTGAAGGTAGTCCTACCGTTTCAATTATGCCAGCTACTTTTTTTATGTTTTTTCAATCTCCTGATGACTATAATGGGAGAGTTTTAGTTGGGTCTTTTTTAAGAATCATTAGGCTATTTAGTTTTTTTCTCTGTATAACTTTACCTGCAGTATACATATCAATTGTTTCATTTGGTTATGAAATTCTCCCATATGAATTAGTTACTACTATTCAAAACAGCATAGAATTTGTACCATTTTCACCATTTGTCGAAGCGATCATTATGCAATTGATATTGGAATTATTAAGAGAAGCATCCATTCGACTTCCAAGCCCAATTGCTCAAACAATCGGCATTGTAGGAGGGCTCGTTATCGGAACAGCTATTGTAGAGGCTAATTTAGTTTCAAATACCATGACAGTAGTACTCGCCATTACAGCAGTTGCATCATTTGTTGTTCCTGTTCATGAAATGAGTTTTACACTTCGATTATTAAGCTTTCCAATGATTATTTTGGCATCAATCTATGGATTCGTTGGTATTATATTCGGTTTAACGATTATTTTTATTCATATTGCTAAACTAGAATCCTTTGGTTCTCCATACTTTTCACCTCTTG
Source organism: Gottfriedia acidiceleris (assembly GCF_050457485.1). Lineage (GTDB taxonomy): Bacteria > Bacillota > Bacilli > Bacillales > Bacillaceae_G > Gottfriedia > Gottfriedia acidiceleris_D. The sequence goes on along the minus strand of NZ_JBCMJM010000028.1, from coordinate 18,116 downwards.
CACCGATTCGAATAAAGGATTTAAAGGATACCTTGATAAGAGTGCCAAATTGGAAAATGAAGACTCGACCGACAAATGCACATCCTACTGATACGATTCAGTCCCAAGAAACGAAAGGGTGGAAAAATGATAATTAAGCAAAACGAGACCATTTCATCCTTTCAATTATTTTTTTATATGGTAATAGTCCAATTAAATGTTGCAACATTAAGGTTACCTATGTATTTATATAAAGAAAGTGCTCATGATGGATGGATTTCTTTATTATTTTCTTGTCTATATTCTGTATGTACTATATTCCTATATTCATTTTTAATTAAGCGGTTTCCCAATTTAACAATTTTTGAAATTTGTACGTTTTTTTTTGGAAAGTGGATCGGTGGAATATTAAAAATTAGTTATATTTTATATTTTATCTTTATTGCTTATTTAATTAATCAATCCTATCTATTTGTTTTTAGTAAATGGGTTTTTCCAAACTCACCATTTTGGAGTATTTTGCTCCTTTTATTGATAATTGGTATCTATTTAGGAAAAGAAAATATTCGAACAATGACTCGATTTTTCCAATTATCTTTTTGGACATTTTTAATCATTTTCGTTTTTAGTATTGAAGCGTTCCATCAGGTGGAATGGAAATTTTTACTACCAGTTGCTCAAGTTAACTTTGCCCATATATTGAAAGGAAGTTATACGTCTTATTATTTCCTACATGGTTTTGAGTGTCTTTTAGTTGTCTACCCATTTGTAAAAGGTCCGCATAGAAAAATAATAAAAAGCTCTATTTTTTCTATATTATTTATTACAATGATTAATTTATTTACTGTCGTTTTATGTTTCGTATTCTTTAGTAAAAAAGAAATGGAGTTAATTCCAGAACCAACAATTTATTTATTTAAAACCTTAACTTTTTTCAAAGTACTAGAGCGACTCGATTTACTATTTCTTTCAGTGTGGTTTGTCATAATTGCCTCTTCCTATGTGGCTTATTTAAATTTGGCTAATATCGGTATTTCAAATTTAATAAATAGAAAAAGAGTTAGTACATTTTCTACTCTTGCAATTTGCTTGATTATCTTTCTAGTTAGTAATTTAGTACCTTCTTCAAATGGATTTTTAGATATCCTAATAAAAATCTTATCTATTTCGAGTTTTATTTTTATACTATTGATTCCAGCGTTGATCTTATGTATATCCCTACTCTTTAAGATTAAAAGTAAGGAAGTTAAAGTATCATGAAAAAATATCATTACATTATTTATTTATTAATCTTCTTTTTAACAGGCTGCTGGGATCAGCACTCCTTGAAGGACTCTGCATTAGTACTAAGTATTGCATTTGACCAACTTCCTAATGACAGTATTAAGGGAACAGCAAGCGTCAGTGCTAATATTACAAAAGGCGACCAAACCGAGGCCACTAATTATATTGTTAATGATCAAGGCGCAAGTATAAGAGATGTACGTAACAATATTGATTATCAAATTCCTGGTAGTTATTCTTCCAACAAATTGCTAGTGATGCTATTAGGTGAAAAACTGGCAAAAAACAATTTGTATCCTTATTTTGATACCTTTTTCCGATTTATTAGAAACCCTTTAACTTCACGAGTAGCAATCGTAAAAGGACAGGCTTCTAGTATTATTGAAATGCAAACTTATAAAGATATTATTATCAGTCAATCACTTTCAGAAATGCTTGAGTCAGCTGAAAATATATCTGTTATTCCAAAAGAGACACAAGAAACTATTTACAAAAAAATGGACGATCCAGGTACTGATTTAGTCCTCCCTTATTTAGAAAAAATAGATGATGAAACAATAAAAATTAAAGGTGTGGCACTTTTAGAAAACAATCGATTTACCGGTAAGATCCTAAATAATAAACAGTCAAAATTATTGCTATTACTGCAAGATAAAAAAAGTAATACGATGAGTTTGTCGGAACCAATGGGGAGCAATAATGAGGTTATCTCTTTTAAAGTAAAAAGTATAAAAAGAAACCTACAAATTAAAAACGAAGAGCAACCTAAAGTAAAGATCGATTTAAAAATAAAGATTGATTTAATCGAGTTCACTGGCGAAGATTTAGCTAGTAATATCAAGAAAAAGGAAATAGAAAACAAAATTGCTAAAAATATCGAAATGGAGCTAAATGAAGTATTTAGACTTCTTCAAGACGCGAATTGTGATGCATTAGGAATTGGTAGATATTTAATGGCCTATCATCCTGATACATGGAAGAAGATAAATTGGGAAAAGGACTATTCAAAAGTTCCTTTTGAGCTCAATACAAAAGTGACTATGTATACAAGTGGGATTATTTTATGACAGTTAAAACTAGTAAAGTTTAGCAATTATTTATTTACATTACAAAACTAGAAAAGCCCTTTATCGGGCTTTTTTTGGTTTGGCTTGTTTCCATTCGTAATTTGTGTCAGTTTACAAATGTGATTAGCTTTATTTTAACTTTCCTATTGATAAGTTAACACGATAATTTCCATACTTTAATAGTCTTTCTAGAAATGTATCCAATTCTTCATTCGAAGCAAAATGAGTTTTTAATAAATAACATCCTTCACCACTTGTACGATGTACTTCAGAAACTGCTTCTTCTTCTTGAAAGAACATCTTAAACTCTTGATGATTAGCTGTTTTTACGAACACAGTAACAAATGCAGTTACTATTTGTCCTAATTTGATTCGGTTTATTGCGATTGTATATTGCTCAATTATTCCTAAATCCTCTAATCTCCGAATTCGATTTCCTACAGCCTGCCCCGTCATATGTATTTTTTGACCAAGTTCTTTCCATTGAATTCTTGAGTTTCCTCCTAATAATTTCAGTATCTCAAAATCTGTTTGATCAATGATATAAATCAATCCTTTCATCATGAAAGTAGAAAGCCAGATAGTGTTTCGCCAACTTATTCTGCTTATCGATACAATTCACTATACTTAATTTATCCTCTTATATCACTTTACTTATAACATAGTGGATTCAACAAAGAAATACATCTTAATGTAAAGGTGGTTAAAAACATGTTATTACAAGAAATTTTAGCGTACAATGAACAATTTGTACAAAACAAGGAATACCTTCCTTATGAAGCAACAAAGATACCTCAAAAACGTTTGGTTGTTGTTTCATGCATGGATGCTCGTTTAATAGAGCTGCTTCCAAAAGCTTTAGATTTACACAATGGTGATGCAAAAATCATCAAAAATGCAGGTGGTACGATTACAGAAGCCTTCGGTAGTATCATGCGAAGTGTTGTCACAGCTGTCTATGAATTAAATGCAGAAGAAATTTATATTATTGGACACCATGCATGTGGAATGAGCCAAAGTAATCCAAAAGGAACACTTCAAAAAATATTAGATCGTGGAGTATCTTCACCAGAAATTTTCTCAGCTATCGAATATGCTGGAATTGACCTAGAAAAGTGGTTATTTGGATTTGATGATGTCAAAGATTCAATACAAGCCAATATTGATTTAGTAAGAAATCATCCATTTATTCCTAAAGACATTCCTGTACATGGTTTAGCTATTGATCCTAACACAGGAAAACTAGATTTATTAGTTGATGGATATAGAGCATTAAATGCCGTGAAAAATTAATTATTATTACCTTAATATGGAAGGAAGTTATTCGATATGAATAGAAATGAAGCTACGCAAAAAATTATGGAAGCAAAAATTGCAAAAGGTTTAACATGGGAAGAAATTTCAAAAGTAAGTGAAAACTCTGAGACTTGGGTTGTAACAGCATTATTAGGACAAGCTACAATGACTCGTCCAGAAGCAGAAAAAATGGCTGAACTATTAGAATTAGATGAAGAAGTAGTACAAGCATTAACGATTATTCCACATAGAGGTGCTGCTATGCAAATGCCTCCTACTGATCCAATCTTATATCGTTTATATGAGATGTTATTAGTGTACGGACCAACTATTAAAGAATTAATTCAAGAAAAAGTTGGTGAAGGTATTATGAGTGCAATTGATTTCGAACTAGGTGTGGAGAAAAAAGAAGATCCAAATGGTGACCGTGTAATCCTAACACTTAATGGTAAATTCTTACCTTATCGTAAATGGTAAATTATAAAAAAATATTTCTATTAAATTAAAATAAATTTACACTATATAAACCTTAGAAATCCATCTTTTTTAATCTACCACTATAAAAGATGGATTTTTTCTATAAGGTTCTTTTTTAAGCAAGGGAGATTAATATGAATAATAAATATGTTGATACTAGCTTTAGTATCTTACAGTGGTTTGTGTTTCTATTAGCAAATGCAATTGCATTGCCAATCATTATTGGAGGCATATTCCATTTATCAATTGATGACATTTCAACTTTAATGCAGCGAACTTTTTTAGTTGTGGGAGTGAGTTCTTTTTTACAAGCATGGTTAGGGCATCGCTATCCCATTGCGGATGGTCCTGCCGGTTCATGGGTAAGTATATTTGTCATATTAGGTCAAGTAGCTATGCATCAGGGACAAAGTGCAAAAGATGTACTCCAACTTTTAGAAGGTGGATTAATTATTGCGGGTCTATTACTTTTCGTCCTTGGAATAACAGGACTTGTGCATCGAATTCTACGTTTATTTACCCCTTTGGTTACAGGGACATTTCTTTTAATCTTAGCTCTTCAGCTTAGTGGTGTGTTACTAAAAGGAATGATGGGATTACAAGGAACTGTAACTCATCCTAATTATACATTAGCTACTATTGCACTCTTTGTTTTTGCCATTATTACTTTCTTATCAATTAAGGGGAAAGGATGGATGAAAAGTTACGCCGTGTTACTTGGAATTTCAGTTGGTTGGCTTCTATATGCTGTATTTGGAAAACCGTCCCATCTTCCTTCTGATACACCTTTAGTTAAGTTTCCTGAAGTATTTGCTTGGGGCATGCCTAATTTAGATATTGGGATAACCCTAACTGTCACTTTATTTACATTCCTATTAGTTGCAAACACAATTGCTGCTATTTCGGCTGTAAAGCAAGTGGCTCCGCTATCTAAAGAAAACGAAAGACAAACATTGAACCGTGGTATATGGGTCGGAGGTATATCACATGTTTTCACGTCATTGTTCTCTACAATTGGCGTTGTACCATTACCTGCATCAGCAGGATTTATTCAACTAACAGGACAAAAAAAAGTGAAGCCGTTTCTTATAGCAAATCTCATATTAGCTGGAATTTCTTTTATTCCCTCTTTTGTAAGCTTTATATCCTTGCTACCAGGTCCTATTGCAAATGCCGCACTTTTAGCAACATTTGTCCAAATGATCGGAATTTCATTTCAATCGATTTTACGTGAAGAATTAAATCAACGTCGATTAACGATATTAGGAATTTCATTATTAATTAGTTTGGGAATAATGTTTCTTCCAGAAAGTGCATTTAGCGGAATACCATCTACCTTCAAATATGTTTTAAGTAATGGATTACTGGTAGGTACCATGATTGTTATTCTACTAGAACAATTTTGGAAAGAATGATTTTTGATAACAAAAAACAGAAAAACCCTATAATGGGCCTTTCTGTTTTTCACTTGATTAGTTGCATAATAAACCTATAGGCCAAGAAAAATAAGGATAAAAAAAAGCATTCTTCCCGATTTTTCGTTGGTCTGCTACTTCATTGTAAAAATATATTTATTAGTGCTTTAGCATATATCCCCAAAGTAATAATGGTGTAATAAGAAAAGTGTAAAGTACTATTTGTAAAATAATTATTGGTTTTATTTCTTTAAAATCACTTACCCAAAACTTAGAAACTATCGCATATAATCCTAATTCTATTACTGGTCCAAATACAATTAACCACTTCATTTTAAAAATTTTGCTCCTTTTAGAAATTCTAAGATGCATATATTACAATCTCACTCTAAAATTATAACACAAAAAAGAAGAAATTATTTTACAAAAACAAAAAATCTGAAGTATTAAATAAATTTAAACCACCCCACAATATTAAAGATGGTACACCAGATAATATTCCATGATTAGCTGAAGTTTTCATTTTTTTAAAGACATTCTCTATTTACAATAAAAAAACAGAAAACCCCTGAGCATTATTTATTTTACATGCTATATTTTGAACCATGAATTATATAACAATCGAATAGCCTCTTCAATCTCCGCCTCTGATAAAATAGCAAATCCAAGTAACACTGTATTTTTGGGATTATTCCCTTCGCTATAATACATTGAGACTGGATAAACTTTAATACTATTTTCAGCCGCTCTTTTTATTAATTCTTCTTCTAACATTCCATTGTGAACCTTTAATAAAATATGTAAGCCAGAATCTTCTCCTATCACTTCCACTTTATTAGAAAAGTACCTTACAATCGCCGAAACAAGTACATCTCTCTTTTTTCTGTATACAACTCGCATTTTATGAATATGTTTTTCCCAATGTCCTTCGTTTAAAAATCTTCTAATGATTTCTTGATCAATTCTCGAAACACTTTGTGTGTAGAATAAATATTGTGAATGATACAATTTAATTAGCTGTTTTGGCAACACCATATAACTCATTCGTAAAGATGGGAGTAAAGCTTTTGAAAATGTTCCCATGTAAATTACGTTTCCTTCTGTATCAAGCCCCTGCAATGCTGGAATCGGTTTTCCAGAATAACGAAATTCACTGTCATAATCATCTTCAATAATATAACGTCCATACTCCTCTTGAGCCCACTGTAATAGTTGTCCTCTTCTTTTAATTGGCATAATCATTCCACAAGGAAATTGGTGAGATGGTGTAACGAAAATAACTTTCGCATTGCTAGCTTCTAAAGCTGCAATAGAGATCCCATCCTCATCAAGTGGGATCATTTGAACATTTTCTTCTCCCTTCTCAAAAACAACCAACTTTCGATGATACCCTGGATTTTCAACTGCAAAATGCTTTCCCTTTAATAATTGAAACAAGATTCTTATTAAAAATTGGGTTCCGGCTCCTATTACAATTTGACTCGCTGAACATCTAACACCTCTTGATTCATATAAATATTTCGCAATCTCTTCACGCAAGTTGGATTCACCTTGAGGATGACCAAGAAATAGAAGGTCCTTATTTTCTTGTTGCCATACTTCATTTGAAATTTTCCGATAGACAGCGAATGGAAATGACTTAGAATCTACACCTGTTTGAGTAAAATCATATTTGTATATCTGTTCCCTGTATAATACTTCCTTAACGAATTCTCTTTTTTTATCTGTAAGCATCAATTGCTCAATTTCACATACAAAATATCCCTTACGTGTAACTGATTCAATATACCCTTCTGCCAGAAGTTGTTCATATGCCGATTCAACTGTATTTTTACTCACTTCTAAATACATTGCTAACTTTCTTTTTGCTGGAAGCTTTGTCATAGGAGGGATTTTGCCACTTCTTATTTCTTCTTTTATATACACATATAACTGTACATACAACGGCATTTTTGACTCAATATTCAAATTTGGTGTTAACTCTAACATTAAATCTGACCCCTTCACAAAACTAATTATTGATACTTTATATAGTACCAGATGTTATATATAATTCTTTTTATCATGTAAATCGAATAAAATCAATTTTTGAAAGGAGCATCATGATCATGCAAAACAGCAGACGTCTTGGACTATTTATGATTCTTACAGGAGCTACTTTATGGGGATTATCAGGTCCATTAATTCAGTGGTTTTTTCAACGTACGACAATATCATCGATTGACTATTTAGTAATTCGCCTCTTACTTGCTGGTATCTTTATTTTATGTTTCTTACTTACAAAAAAACAAAATATATTTCGTATTTGGCAACAACCTATTCATCTATTACACCTTATCATTTTCTCTATTCTCGGGATGCTTGGTGCACAATATGCTTTTATTGAAACTGTGCATATTAGCAACGCTGTGACCGCTACTCTATTCCAATTTTTAGGGCCAGTTCTTATTACTATTTATGTTGCAATACAACATAAAAAACTTCCTTCTACTATGCAAGTGATAGCAATTTTCTCTGCACTGATAGGCACATACTTTATAATTACAAATGGATCGGCCCATAATATTGTCATGTCTAAGGAAACTATTTTATTCGGACTGTTAACAGCTATAGGTTTTACCTTCTATACACTTCACCCCACTTCCCTTATTCAACAGTGGGGGACGACTCTTATTATTGGCTGGGGTATGCTCATCGGAGGTATTGCATTATTTATTTACAATCATTCTTTTGACTGGAAGCAACTTTCACAAACCTTTACATTGTCAACATTCTCTTTGCTAATTTTAATTATTATAATAGGTACTCTTTCTTTCCTTCTCTACATCGGTAGCCTAAAATATTTATCAGCAACAGAGACTAGTATTTTATCTAGTATTGAACCACTTGTAGCAACTATTGTTTCTATTACTTGGCTAAAGGAATCTTTCGGAGTATACCAACTACTAGGTGGTATATGTATCGTCATCGCAGTTATTTTCTTAACAATGCCAGAAAAAGAAGCAAAATCCACATTCACAACTGAACAAATATGATGCCAAATGTAAAAAGAGGATACTAATCTATGTTGAATAAGAATACTATCTTTCCTATTGATTAAACACTAGATCTTTATGACAAAAAAACAGAAAAAACCTTTAAGGGGATTTTCTGTTTTTCACTTTCTATCTATTCGTACTTTATTTTATTCAATTATTGCTGCCTTTTCATGCTCTTGTTTAAATAAACTCTACATTGAATGGAATGCATCTGATTTTTGTTTTAGGATTTGACCTCTACTCGGGAGATCCCTTTACTGCTTAATTCACTAACGCAACGAATACTTCAGCTTTATAAGAAGCTATTAAATGGAGCTTTGCAGTTCCTTTTTTAAAAGTATTTACAATATTGATCTTGGCGTTGCTTTCCACTTAGTTTCGCATATATTCGTGTTGTTTCACTCTTTTCGTGACCTAATAAACTTTGGATTGCTTCAATTGGAGCTCCGTTATCCATTAAGTGAGTTGCGTAACTGTGCCTTAGTTGGTGGGGCGAAATCTTTTTGGTTAACTCACCCTGTAAAGAAACCTCCTTAATTATATGGCGCGTTTGAGCTATACTTAACCGACGAGGTGCTCTTTCGGTTACAAATAATGTAGGATCTGCATCATTTCGTTCGTTCATGTATCTAAATAACCAAATTTCAGCTCGAATATTGAAGTATACTTCTCTTTCTTTATCACCTTTTCCTTGTACTATTACGGAGTGATTCGTCCAATTTATATCATTTTTATTTATTAAGACAATTTCGCCGATGCGGCATCCAGATGAATACATAAACTCAATTATTGCATGTTCTCTTGGCGTATTGCAGGCTTCTCGAAGGAGTTCAATTTCCTTAACAGTTAAGAATTTAGGAATTCTGGTTCCAGGTTTTGGTTCTTTTAGCTTTGAGGAAGGGTTGTTATTAATTTCACCCTCTTCATGAGCCCAACGGAATAAAGATTTTATAAAACGAACTCGATGTGCTAGACTTGCAGGTTTTAACTTTTCTCCAGCAATTACAAGATACTCTTTTAAAGCATCAGTAGTGATTTGAGCAATTTCAATATCACCGAAGTGTTTAATTAATAGTGTTGCTTGTATTTTATATGCTTTTAGAGTAGTTTTTGAGTATCCTTCAATTAACTTATCATTATAGTAACTTTTCCATGCTTTAGATAATAACATTAATGAATCCCCTCCAATAATTGTTGCTTTACCAGACATTATTGACGAAATTCATATTTAAAATAGGTAGGTTAAAACTAGAAAGAGATCAAATATTATTGCACTAAGTGCTGTTTAATTGAACAAAAACTTCAAATTTCTAATTTTATAGTAAAAGACGTTTATGAATTATACCTAAAAAAGTAGTCCTATCTGGACTACTTTTAATTTTCCGGATAAAGAAATATCAGATTAAGCAATCTGATATTTACAAGTTAATAGAATGGCCGTTTTCAGTAGATACACTGATTTCATTTTGAGGTTTTGTTTTCCATAAAATGAAAAGAGAAAAGAAGATTATTGTAAAGCATACAATATTAACAACTCGAAAACCTGCAAAATCTGCAATTACTCCTGCACCAACACTACCGAGAATCCTACCAAAAATATCAGAATTAGCATGCATACTAGCAGCAACACCTGGAGATTCAGGTAGAAGTTCATTAAAGTAACTTAACCCATTTCCAAGTAGAATAGCTGTGAATGATGCCATTAAGATTTGTGCTGCCATCAAGTGCCAGGAATGAGTAGAGACACTTACGATAGCAAAATAAGAAATAGCAATCAAAGATCCGATAATAAGGATCGTATGATTAGAAAACTTTTTCCCAAGTACGCCTAACAATAGCATAATAGGTATTTCAAGAGTTGCACTAATCCCAAATACAAGACCTACATCCGAATGTACACCTCCCAATTCTTTTATAATAAATAATGGTGTGTTAATAAAATTAACTGCGTTTACGGTAAAGAGAACAACAAAAGAAATAAACATTAACCGTAATTTCTTATTTTTTACAAGAGAATTGTTATTTTGTTCAATGTTCGGTTCGTTTGTTCTAATCTTTTTTCTCTCCTTAAGAAATAAAAGAACAAGTAGTATATTAATAAGAAAAATAATACTTGTTACTTTAAATAGCCCAGTATAACCAAATTGCTCTATTAATACTGTTCCAAGTAATGGACCTGAAAGTACACCAAGAGAAACAAGTGAACGGAGTAAAAAAAGTGCTAACTTTTTATTTTCGAAATTACTTTCATTGGTAGATTCTTGTGCATACGCAAAGATTTGAGGGATGGCTGGTGCTCCAAAACCACTAAAAAAAGTAAATGCAATTAGTAAGAAAATAAAGTTTCCGAAGACTAAATACGAAGCATATCCAAGTGTTTGGGAAAACAATGCAATTAGCACGATCCATTTTCTGCTCATACCTTTATCAGATCTTTTAGCGAAAAATGAATTGACAAAAACGCCGCTTAATTGGCTCAATGCCATAAAAATTCCAAATGCTCCAGCACTTATCCCCATATTTTCAGTTAAATATAGGGAAACATAAGGCAACGAAATGGATACTCCTGTACCAACTAATAACAAACAAATACCTAACAAAGGATATCCTTTAATGTTGAACAAACTTTTAATTTTTGTATTCAATATTTGCTCCTCCCTTTACATTTCTTAATATTGAATGATAAAGAACAGTACAATGCACATTAAACTAGGTAAACTGTTTTTGTATATTTTAGTTTATTTAGTTTATTCGGGTTATATTACTTAGTTGTCACCTTTGTGTATAATATAATTAAAATGGTTTAAAAGGAGGGCAAGAAAATGGGTTCAGAATCTGCAAAATCACGATACAGTGACGATGAGACAAGGTCTACTCTACTTTACAAGTTGATTAATCCGATTAAGAAAACTGGGATTGCGAATATGAGGACTAATGACATTGCAAAACATATGGATCTGTCAAAGGCAACCTTATATAAGTATTTTGAATCGAAAGACGAAATTATTAAGAACTTTGTTCACTTATTTATAAAGTATTATGTTGAAATGGATACCACTCTTGTTGTCTCTAAAGTCGATTATCAATCCCGATTTTTGGTTGTATTTCAAAAAATGTTAATGTTAGCTAACTTTTGTTCAGAAACTTTTATGCAAGACTTACGAATGTTATATCCAAATTTATGGGAAGAAATGGAAGGAGAATTGACTAAAAGAAACGAATCGCTATGTTCTTTTTATCAGAAAGGTATGGATGAAGGGATTTTCATTTGCACAAATCCTAAACTCATCATATTACAAGACGAAGCATTCTTCTCAAAACTTGTTGATCCATTGGTATTATTTAGTCGAAACATGACTATTCGGCAAACTGTAATTGATTATTATTACCTACGAATAAGTCAGGTTTTTACACCTGAATTTCGTTTGATAGATAATAATGAAGAAACTTTAAAAATGCTAGAAACAATGTGTCAAAAGATTACTAGTTCATTGCATTCTTAATTTAATAAATCTCATATAAAAAAGAAGTAACCCAATCTTCCTACGTGGGAACATCGGGTTACTTCTTTTTGACAACCTTATTCAACTAACGCATGCGTTAGTTGGATAAGGTATTTTAATTTTCAATAAACATTAAAATTGAAATGGTTGTAAAATAATGCAAATAAAAATCTAATAAACACTGAGATTACTAATTAATTGAATAAAATAGATACGATTGTAAGAAAATTTAATAAGTAATATAAATTGAGGTGTCATATTATATGATTTACAAAGAAATTTTTCTTGAATTAATTTTTGGGTATATTGCTATTTATATTGTCATTAAAGTATTAGGTAAAGCGCAAATTTCTATGATTACCCCATTTTATTTGGTTTGTTCACTTGCCTTAGGGAATATTTTAATTGGTGGAATTTTTAATAGAGAAGCAACTGTGCCTAAAATACTTTTTGCTATCTTTACTTGGGGTGCTTTGAGCTTTGTAACATTAGTGATTACACAAAAATCGATATTTGCTAGAAAAGCTTTTGAAGGAGATGCTTCTATCCTCATAAAAAAAGGTCGTATACAATGGGAGGAGCTAAAAAGAAATCGCTTAGATATTGATCAACTTCTCCAATTACTTAGGGCTAAGAAAACTTTTTCGGTAAATGAAGTAGCCTATGCGATATTAGAAATTGATGGTACCGTCAGCGTACTTAAAAAATCAAATTTTTTAAATCCTACGAAGCTAGATTTAAAAATTAAATTAGAAGAAGAGTTCCTTCCTTTAATCATAATAAGTGATGGCCAGATTCGAATACAAGCTCTTCTAGATTTAAATAAAGATGAAAATTGGGTACATAATTTGCTTTCTGAGGCTAACCTATCGTTAATACAAGTTTGTTATGCAGAGTGGGATTCGAAGAAATTACACTTACATACTTATTAAAAATAAAAAATGAACACAGATTTCGAAAAAATTCTACCTAATCTTATGCAACTAACGCATGCGTTAGTTCAATAAGAAATTTAATTTTCTTTTATCTTTTCTAATATAGTTGAAAAAGCTAATTCTATTTGTTCAAGATCCAACTTATATTTATTTGCTACTTCAATTGTTACTTTCTGCAATTTTCTTATAAAGGAAAGTTCTTGATCTACACTATTCAAATTGGAGAACTCTTCCCAATTTAGTGACGTTTCAACCTGTAAAATCTTGTCCCTAAGTTTTAACAGTTTCACATAATTATCATCAATAATTTCTGTATCAAAAAATATTTGTACAATTTCAATTTTATTAGAAACTTTAACAAATTGCTGTATTTGATTATTTACTTGGTCCTCAAGAGGATACAATAATCTAAAACATTTTGAGACCTGTCTTATGCCTGTTTGTGGTCTTGAACTTAACCTCATAAATAAATCACCTCTACTCTGTAACATAAGCAATGCGTTAGTTGCTTAAGACAAGAAAATTTATTTGGAAAAATCAATCTTAAAGACCTTTCTTAGCCATAAAACTGCAATTAATAATGTAGGCATAATAATTCGAAGTGCAGAATCATTAATAACGTGAAAAGAATACCTTAAACTAAATATTATTATTATGGTTACTACTACTGCTATAAAAAAATATATATTCTTCATCTTTTTCTCCTTGTTCAACACTTCTAAGATTTATATTCCATTAACAATAATACGACATAAATAATTTAATACCTTTTTAAATAGTACTTCCAAATAGTAAAATAAGAGCCAATCAAGGCTCCTACGTTGTTGAACTATCGCATGCGTTAGTTGAAGAAGGAAAAATTGTGAATTTTTTACTGATTTTTCTTCTTTCCGATAGTGTTTATGTTCCAAAGTTTGAGTTGTTAAGACCTATTGCAATAAAGATGCAACATACTAGGATAAAGAGGAGAATGATCGCAGCAATGACCTTCCAGATACCTCGGTAACTGAACCAACAACAAATTGCTGATAAGACATAAGCAATTAGGAATAATGGCACATACCTAGCCCCTACTCTTCCATAGATAAATATTTTAAAAATCAAGCACGCAATGAGTAGTACAAGAATGGAAACAATACCTAAATATTTTCTCAAAATGCCCCCCCACTTCCCATGATAATCATTACCATATTTTACCATATGTAACAAAAAAAAAGGACGCATAGTAGAAATAAAATATTTGCTTATTTCACTGTTATCTCTTATAACTTCCGTTCATCTTATTAAACTAATCTGCCATTTAGTTAAAACAAAAAAATCGACTATAAAGTCGATCATGTTGTTCAACTAATGCATGCAATAGTTGAACAGGAATTATTGGAGGTAGAAAAGTATTAAAAGACGATTTTCTATTGAAAAAGCAGAATGGTCAAATGATCTTGAAGGTCAATATAAAAAAGATTGTTATGATATTGTCTTTAGCTTTGGAGATAAAATTAAAGTTGAGGCTGAAACAGTATATATCTTAAAAGATGACAAAAACATTAAATTAGAAAAACCATTGAAATTCAAAATATTTTGGTATGAAACATGGTTGAAAATAAGAGCCTTTTACAACATTAACTAAATTTCCTTATGCAACTAAAGCATGCGTTAGTTACATAAGGTATTTACTTTTTACCCGATGAAAAACCGTCAAATAATCGTCCTCCAAAGGGTTGCAATATATTCTCTACTAATTGAATAACTTGATTTTTGTCACTGGTCTTATAAAAATTATCAAAAGCCTCTACAAAATGATTTGCAAACTCTTCATCATAATGTCTTAATGAACGAACTACCCATTTCGATGTACCAATCCATTTACGGTTTGTTCTCAATAGGAATTCGCTTACCAGTTCAGCAAGTGTATTAGCAATAAATATTTCTTCTGCTCTATTAGAGCAACCAATAAAATCGTCCAATGCATCCGTAATAAAATATCGTTTTGTTATTAGCGTTTCTTCTGACCATTCTTCTGGTCCCTTATCTAATATCTTATTAGCCTCTTTTTTTATAGAGCCAATTATTCCATCATCTTTTAGGATTATTCCTTCTGAAACCATTCTTTGCAAAGAAGGTGTCGCTCTTTTAAAATCAATTTCAAAAAACCTCTTATAAGAAGTTAGGTTATGTACAAATACCTCGATAGCCCAACCAAAATCTATAAATGACTCTCTATAAGCTGAAGTTAGATTTCTATCAAAAATAATAATATCAAGATCAGATGTTTTTGTTCCCTCACCTCGTACTACACTACCAGCTAATAAAGCTCCTTGACAGTTTGGAAAATACTTTTTAATAAACTGATGTGCTGTATCGATTGGGTTTAATTTAATCAAATCTCCCATTACATTCACCCCTGAATAACAACTTTCTTAAGTTTGTTTATTTCTATATTAAACAAAAAATTCCTTTATAAAGTTCCGTTCCTTATTCAACTAAACTGCCATTTACTTTAATAAGAAAGAGTACCAATTAGGTACCCGTGGTATTCAACTAAGCATACGTTAGTTCATTAACATGATCGACATTACTGCCGATCTATTTTATTTTTAAAATGAAAAAAAGAAGTTCATTGAACTTCTTTAGGATATATATGAAATTAACACTTTTTGCGGTACATTATTTTCATAATCATTATTACGTGTTATTCGTTCACAGGATGGCATTATATAAGAAAAATCCTCTAAATGCTTAGGAATGACTCCTTTTTGCTTTAAGCTGTCAAATACTTTTTGCATTGTATCTTCTATTTTTAGGATTTCGTTAGAACCTTCTATCTTAAAACATTCCACACAAGTTTCTACAATGTTTTCTTGAATTTGTTCTTGTGAAAAAATCATCTTGGCATCAACAATATCTTCAACTTCGTGGTTTTCTAATTCAATTATAGTTGTAATATTCATAATTTGAAGACCCCCATACATTATTAACATCATTATACATAATCTGCCTAAAAGATATATTTGAAAACGGATTTATTCACAAATTATTCAAATGTTTATGACAATTTTCTAACAAAGTCAGTTTTTCGGAAAGAGAAATTATTAAAAGTTTTAATTTCGGGTATATTTTGGAGTGGCAAAAATGAGATTTTCCATTTTGCAAAGTGATTATTAAATGGGGAATGTGATCGCCTAATTGAGTAATAATCCATCACATATCATCCAACTGTTATATAGTCAATTATACTGTTATACCCCTACTTTAATATAATTCTATTAATAAAGAGTAGTTGCTTTGTGTTAGCTTCATTTTATATATTTACGGGATAAATCAGGTAAACAGCGAATTTGTAATAGTTATATTTTCAAATTATTGAAAAGTACACAAAAAAGGAGCATCAATATGACCGAATACACAGTTTTTATGTTGGCCTTTGCTGCATCTGCAGCTGCACCAGGTCCAGAAATTGCTGGGCTAATGTCAAGGTCTCTTTCTAGTGGAATTTTATCTAGTATTCCGCTCTCCATTGGGATAATACTAGGTAAATTGCTAATGCTCACGGGAGCAGTTATTGGACTCACAGCCCTTGTAGAAGCTCTCGGTCCGATGTTTGAGATGTTAAAATATTTAGGTGCCGCTTATCTTGTTTGGATAGGTATTAAAAAATGGCGAAAGGCAGGGCAAGTATTTGATGAAAACGTGAAAACAAAATCTGTTGACTTCGTGGCTGAAATCGGTCTTGGACTCGCAATGACCCTCTCAAATCCAATTGCAATCGTTTTCTACATGGCGCTTCTTCCTGGTGTAATTGATGTATCTGGTATAACTTTGAATACCTACACAATATTATGTTTGATTATTATTATCGTGATGAGTGTCGTTGTATCAAGCTACGGTTTAATGGCTGAGATTGCAAGAAAACTATTTTCCTCTTCTAAATCTAAAGCACATATTGATCGCATATCAGGTGCGATGATGTTTGGTGCCGCACTCTGGATTTTAACGAGATAAGCAATTTTCTGATTTGAAAATGGTAGTAGATTTTTACCATTCTGGCTTTAAATAAAAGGAACAGCTCTCTTTTATACCTATCTACCTAAAGTGGATAATTTCAAAGTACAACTTACTCTAAAGATAAAAACTTGTATCGAAATGAAAGGCCATTTACCATACAAGCTTTTTTTGCTTATTGAACTACTATGGAAGTATTTAATACACTCCCATGGTAGTTGAATAAGGAATTGAAATTACTGAATTAGCTCCTATATTCAATGTCATTATTATTTTAGGTCAGACAATTTTCCGCCAATGAGTATTTCATATAGTTCTGTTGAGTTGTTCTTGTCTAATTGAACATATTTACTTTCGGCGGTAATTACGAGTTCCACTTTATCATTAATTGGACTTATCCAAAGCTCATATAACACTGCTTTTCCATTTATTTCAGGATTTTTAAATTGGAATATAAATCTGTAATCGGCTGGGTGTACCATATCAACCTTTGCATGTTCCCAATCAATATTATCTATTATCTCTCTTACCTTTTGAACTTTCTTATTACTAGTTATTACTTTGAAGTCTTCATAATTATTTACATCAACAATATGCTTTTGAACTTTTATATTTTGTTCTTCGTTTCCTATTAGGTTTGAGCAACCTGTTATATAAGTAGACATAATAACAATAAGAGTTATTAAATATTTCAAATTTATCCCCCTTATATATTAAGACGTTGTTATATGTGTAAATACCATTTTTTACCTTTTTATTATATCACACCTTAATAAACGATCTTGTCAATTATTGAAAAAGGAGCTGATCTATTGATCAACTCCTTTTTACTTTTTTAACTAACGCACTGCGTTAGTTGAAAAAGAAAAGAAAAAAAATTTCAAAAAATTGTTCTTTTACCCAATTGTAATCAGACTAGTTACTAGGTTGTTCATTTTTAGATATGAATTCTTCTAATATCTTAGTGTATATTTCTGGTTGGTCAATGTGTACAAGATGAGAGGCGAAAGGGATGACAGAAACGTGGACATGATTACCCACATTCGGATATGTAATAGCTCCTTTAATTTCATGAAGGTTTCCTTCTCCAACCATAAATAAGATTGGCATTTCAAGTCCATTC
>NZ_JBCMJM010000027.1:0-2407 GCF_050457485.1 Gottfriedia acidiceleris | reverse complement strand
CTTCCCGCTTATCCCATAGGAGTCGAGCATCCCTCCATTCCAATCAACTTATTCATCAAAAAAAGTCTGCAATAAATCCTAATCAAATAGCCTTTACTTAGAGTAACCCAATGGTTGTTTATTAATCAAATTGTAGGTCAATTAATATCGAACACTAATTAAACTAAAACTAAATCAATTGAATTTGTTTTTCTAAAAGTTAGATCATAATTTTTTAACATCTGAAAAAAAACATTTCTAGTGTTATTCGAATCATAAAATTACTCAAACATATTAACATTTAAAAACATTAAAAGATCATCCAAAAAAATGATAATTTCATCACTAATAAATGTTCCTTTAATGTCCGTTTTCCCTATTGACTATTTTATATTTCAACACTCTGAAGCTATATATTAATAGCTTCTTGCTTTTTTTGCTGTTTCCTAGAATTGAATAGATAGTCTTTTAGTTATTGTAAAAAAACATGACATACCAAATTCCGATCGTTAGGAATGCGCCTAGTGCAATAAATATTGCTTTATATACCCAATGAGGTAAGAAGAACAATATAGCTCCTATTCCACTAACACCATTTCCTCCAACTCCACTATTTTTTAAATCTGCATGAGCTTCTTTTTTATACATGATTCCAAAGACCAGCAAAAACAAACCTATTACCGTAAAGCAAATTAGATAAGCAATATCATTTCCATTCATTTTCTTCACCCTTTTATTAATCTTTCTTATAATTTAAGGATAAGTTACTTACTATTGTTGTTCAACCATTTTTTTCCATTTTTAAGTTAATTTTAACCACTAAGGCACTGGTCTTAGTTTCCTACTAATAGTAGCTGTTAACGATTTTCCACTGTTTAAATTATTTTATTAAAAAAAATGTATTCGATAATAAGTTTGTGTAAAATAAATATTATTGACATTTAATAAATGTTGTAACTATAATGGTTACATCGGAGGTTGAATCCTATGAAAATCAGTAGTCGTTTTACCGTTGCTGTTCATATTTTATCTTTGGTCACGATTGAGAATAGTGCGCTTTGTACTTCCGAATGGATTGCAGGAAGTGTAAATACAAATCCGGTCGTAATTAGAAGAGTAATGGGAAAACTTAAGAATGCTGGCTTAATTCAAGTCCGTCGAGGAACCGGTGGAGCTACACTTCATAAGTCTTTAAATGAAATTACTCTTTTAGATGTATATAGAGCGGTTGAAGTTGTAGAAGAAGGAGAACTTTTTCAATTTCATGAGAAACCGAATCCGAATTGTCCAGTCGGTGCAAATATTCAAGCAGTGCTAGAACTGATCTTAAATCGAGCACAAGAAGCAATGGAAAAAATACTGGATGAAGTTACTATGGAAGAATTAGTTACAGTATTAAGCAAAAAAATTGGATAATATCATTCAATTTTTTTTGCGAATGATGTAACTAAAACTGTTACATCTATATATTATATTTTTTTATACTAGTTGTAACTATTTTAGTTACGACTATGAGTTCAATCAACTTTAAAAAATTTAAGGAGGATGAAAAAAGATGAAAATTGGTATTATTGGAGCAACAGGAAAAGCAGGTAATCTTATTTTAAAAGAAGCAGTAGAAAGAGGACATGAGGTAACAGCAATCGTAAGAAATGCTTCTAAATTAACAAATAATGAAGTATCAGTATTGGAAAAGGATTTATTAGATTTAAATACAGCTGACTTAAAGCAATTTGATGTTGTTGTAAATGCATTTAAAGCAGCTGAAGGTCAAGAGCATCTTTATATTGAAGCTGGGAATGTTTTAATAAATGCTTTAAAAGGTGATAGCGATACTAGATTAATCGTAGTTGGTGGAGCTGGAAGCTTGTATGTTGATGAAGAAAAGACGATTCAATTAGTTGACACACCTGAATTTCCAAAAGAATATTATGCTACTGCATCAAATATGACAAAAGGTCTTCACGACTTACAAAAAACAACTGATATTAAGTGGACATTTATTAGTCCAGCGGCATTTTTTGATCCGAATGGTAAACGTACTGGAGCTTATCAAAAAGGAAAAGACAATTTTATTGTTAATAAAAAAGGTAATAGCTACGTAAGTTATGCTGACTATGCAATTGCATTATTAGACGAGATTGATAATCCACAGCATATTAATGAACGATTTACTTTAGTTTCTGAAGCAGAATAAGTTTCAGTCTAAAAATCAGTTTTTTGGGACTTTATCTATACAAAGAAGCGATTCTCTATGAGAATCGCTTCACGCTGTTGAAAAACAACCTTGTCAATTAAATTACCAAATTTTCGTAAAAGGAGTAGAGTGATGTTGATTTCCACTACAGGATGCTCGCTTTCCATGGGGCGAGATTCTTTAGCCTCCTCGGCAAGCCTGCGGGGTCTTTAGCCTTCCCGCTTATCCCAT
>NZ_JBCMJM010000026.1:0-49140 GCF_050457485.1 Gottfriedia acidiceleris | reverse complement strand
TGCTGTTTTACTTCCTCATGAGCCCCTATAGCGTCTACTTCATTAAATCAGTTTTACATAGAAATTATTCCTTTTCTCTTTTTTAGACTATATTGAAAAGGTAAATTGTGGGTATCCTAACTGTTAGAATCGAATGCAATAGACCATTGATAATGGCCCCTTAGTAAGCGAGACATTTATATTTAGGACGTGAGATTATGTCAGAGACAGATATGTCAAAATATGAGAAGAAAATTGAAGTTCGAAATATACGTATGGAAGATATAAGTGAAATTATGAAGTTATCAAACCGTTGTTTCCCTGGTATGGAAGGATGGAAACGAGAACAATTAGAAAGTCATATCCGCATTTTTCCTGAAGGCCAGTTTTGCGTAGAGTATGAAGATAAAATTATTGGTTCTTGTTCAAGTTTAATGGTTGACTTCGATGAATATGATGACCAGCATACTTGGAACGTCATAACTGATAATGGTTATATTACAAATCATGATCCGAATGGATTTAATTTATATGGTATTGAAGTTATGGTCGATCCAGAATACCGTCGTATGAAAATTGGTCATCGTCTTTACGAAGCGCGAAAGGAATTAGCTCGACAATTAAATCTTCAAAGCATTATCATTGGTGGTCGAATCCCAAATTATCATAAACATAGAGATGAAATGTCACCACGTGAATATGTAGCTGCAGTAGAAAAACATAGTATATATGACCCCGTTTTATCATTCCAATTAATGGAAGGTTTTACAATTAAACGGATTAATACTCGTTACCTTCCGGATGATAAAGCATCAGATTCATTTGCCACTTTGATGGAATGGAGTAATATTGACTATCTTCCAAAATCTAAACGTGTTTATCGTGCTTCATTTCCGGTTAGAATTTGCGCAATACAATACATGATGAAAAAAATCGATTCATTCTCTGATTTTACGAAGCAAATCGAGTATTATGTTGACGTCGCCGCTGACTTCGGTTCAGATTTTGCTGTTTTCCCAGAGTTGTTTACAACACAATTGATGTCTTTTTTGGAAGAAAAACGCCCTGATCAGGCTGTTCGTAGGCTTGCAACTTATACTGAGCAATACATCGAACTGTTTACAGAACTTGCTGTACGCTACAATGTCAATATTGTTGGGGGATCTCACTTCGTTGAGGAAGACGGTAATATCTATAATGTTGCTTATCTATTTAGACGAGATGGAACGATTGAAAAGCAATTAAAAATTCATGCAACTCCTAATGAGAGAAAATGGTGGGGAATTTCAGAAGGAAACGAAATCCATGTGTTTGATACAGATTGTGGAAAAATCGCTATCCAAATATGCTACGATATCGAGTTTCCAGAACTTGCTCGTATTGCAGTTGATCAAGGTGCAAATATTATTTTCGTTCCATTTTGTACGGATGATCGCCAAGGTTATCTCCGAGTTCGTTATTGCGCTCAAGCAAGAGCGATTGAGAACCAAGTATATACTTGTATCGCAGGAACAGTTGGGAACTTAACACATGTAGAGAACATGGACATTCAATATGCACAATCTGGTATTTTCTCCCCTTCTGATTTTGGCTTCGCAAGAGATGGCATTGTTGGTGAATGTGATGCAAATGTTGATACTGTCGTAGTCGGTGATGTTGACCTTGAAAAATTAAGACGTTCACGAAATACGGGATCAGTTCGTCAATTACGTGATCGACGTCGTGATTTATATCGAATTGAATTTAAGAATTTAAAGTTAGAATAAAAAACTTGATTGATAAGTAAACACTAAAAATTTAAAGATAAAAAATTAAGCTCACTAAAATAGTAAGCTGAGCTTAATTTTTTTTATTATATTCAATTTATATGTGTTAGAAATAGGCTCCAATTGTAAACACTGATGAAATGTAAAACGAAAATGGAACTTTAAAAACTTCTGTTTCATTTTCTATTCCAGCTATGATTCCTGTTTTTCCCTGAACTGTTGATTTATCTATTCTCCCAATCAGGCCATTTCCACTAGTATTAAAAAAAACGATTATAAAAGTAATGAACAACGAACTAACAAAAAGCCAATCGGTCCAAGTAGAACCCATTGCATATGAAAATCCAAAAGGTGTCAGAATCAAAATAACGAGTGTAATACTTCCTGAGAGTAAATTTTTCACTTTTTCACCTCTTTGTCTCCCTGTTTTAAGGCTCATCTTTTACCATATTCTACCAATTATTTTAGATTCATTTATTTTTATATTTTATTTAATAGATTTACTCTTAAATAAAATAAATTTAAAGCCTTAATAATTTGAAATTTTGACATTTTTTGACATCGAGATAACCCTCTACTATTCTAAAAAAATATTAAACTGAGTAATTTTTACTAAAAATTTTTAAAAAGTACAAATTTATGTACGGTATCGTTTTTTTATGATATGTTTACTTTATAATTTGATTATTCAGAAATAATTACAATTTTATATTATTTGTCGAAACTTTGTATATTTTTATTATTTCTAATGAAATCTTTTTGATATGAGGAGTGAAAGCTTTGGATTTTACAGATGTACTACATGGGCACAGATCTATTCGAGAATATGAGGATAAGGAAGTTAGTCAAGAACTGTTAGATCAAATATTAGATGCAGGTATTCGTGCGTCTTCAAGTGGCAATATGCAATCTTATTCGATTATTGTCACAAAAGACAAGGAAATTAGAAAGAAATTATATTCTGCTCATATGGAGCAATCAATGGTTATTGATGCACCTATTCTTTTAACTTTCTGTGTGGATTTTAATCGAATGAGAAAATGGCTTACTCTTAATGATGCACCTGTGCATTTTGATAATTTCATGAGTTTTATGATTGGTGCCATTGATGCTACATTGGCATCTCAAAACTGTGCATTAGCAGCAGAGAATGCTGGTCTTGGTTTATGTTATATGGGCTCTACACTTGCAAATTGTAATCAAATTGGAGATATTCTTAACTTACCACCAAATGTCGTACCAGTTGTAGGCTATTCATTAGGCTATCCTAAAGAAAATCCAGCTTTACGTGACCGACTTCCAAGACAAGGTCTAGTTCATTATGAACAATATAATGATTATTCAGATGAAGATATTCTTGAAATCTATAAAGAAAGAAATGAAAAAGGCTGGCAACGTTACATGGACGTTCCAAAGCTTAAAGAAATGACAGAACGACTAGGATTAAAGAATTTAGCACAAATTTATACGATTGCAAAGTATACACAAGAATCTCATCATGAATATTCTCAAACAGTTCTAGAATATTTAGAGAAACAAAATTTTATGAATAATAAATGATAAGTAGCATTAAAAAAGTCGATTTCCACCTGAGGAATCGACTTTTTATAATTTTCTCTATTAAAATGGAATCCTATTAATAGCACTAGTAAATTTAAGTTAATAATTGATCCATTATAGGCTGCAACCTCTTGAATTTTTTATTGTAAGATTGTCTTTCTAACAATTCTTCTACTAATTTTATTGCATCTTCTTTTCGATTTGCTTTTACGTAGCAATCAATAATTACTTTATATTGCTCATCGTATGGTATTTTTTCTAGTCTAACTAGCTCAAAAGCTTTATCGAAACTGTTGGTAGCATTTTTATAATTTTTTAAATAAAAATAGGTTCCACCATTACCAACATGTAATTCTGCACGTTGTAAATCAGTTAATGATTCTAAATTCAGACCTTCTTCTCTTATTCGAAGAGCTTTTTCGTATTCTCTACTTTCATCACAATTTAAAGCCTCGTTATGGAAATGCTTAAATTTTGTTAAGTTTTTTCTAGACTTTTTTGTTTTTAATAAAATCAAAATAATAAATAAATCTATTAAGATTGAAATAGTATCAAAACCTAGATTATGCGTTTTATACTCTCCCCAAGCCTTATAAACAAATTGAATGAGATCCCATATAAGCTTAAAATACAAAATATATAGAAGATATTTTCTCAAATAGATCCCAACTTTCTAAGATTATATCTGTTTATTATAACAATCTTGAATTTAAATGGGTAATTTTAACAAAACCCTTCAACATACATGCCAAAGTATTCTTTAAGATTAATAGTCTTTAACTAAAAAAAATAATATAATTCAATTCAATTAATAAACCTGATTATTTATAAAGATATACATATAAACTGATATCTTCTTGCTTAATGTTATAATTCTTAAATTCAGTTTCATTTAAAAACATCTCAAAATTTTCTTTTGTATAAGCACCTTTTTTCAAGAAAGTTTTAAATGCAAATTTTACAAAATACTTATCAAATCCCTTCATTCCAGTTTTTCTAATTTCACCTTCAATATCTTGTGCAGTTGCATTAAAATTCATATCGATTATAAGTGATGTTCCACCTGGTTTTAATACCCTGTACATTTCTTTGAGTGCTTTTACTGGATCCATAAAGTTCTTAAATGCTGCACTGCAAACAATAAAATCAAATGTGTTATCATCACAAGGGAGATTTGATGCATTGCCTTCTTTAAAATCTACTAAAACATTTGCTTCCTTTGCATTATTTTTTTCGATGTTAACAAAATCCGGACTTAACTCTACTCCTGTAACATCAAAACCCATTTTTGCAAGTTCAATAGATAGATATCCTGGTCCAGGAGCTACTTCTAAAATTCTTGCACCTTCTTGAACTAAAGATTTAATTTCGGTTGCATATTCTTGCATTTGTGTTAGACGACTTTTTCGTGAGTTTTTGTCATACCATTTTGCTGTATACCCATAAATACCAACATCTTTTTTCTTACGCATATTTTTCATCATCATATCCACCCTATCTCTTTTTAATGTTATCTATCATTGTTCACAAGCATTATTATTTAAATTTATTTGATTTAGCTAGTAGGTAATTTGTTTGAACTTTAAAGTAGTTTATATTTTTAGTACAATAAGAGAACAAAAATGTCTAACAACGTTAGTTATCTAACATCGTTAGATTAACATCTAACACTGTTAGAGTCAATGACAATTATTAAAATTTTGGAGAGATTTTATGGCGATAACGAAAGAAGCAATTGTAAAAGCATCCCTCGATATATTAAATCGTGACGGAATAAGTAATTTATCGATGCGCACATTGGCAAAGGAGCTTGAGATCAAAGCCGCATCCTTATATTGGCATATTAAAGATAAACAAGCTTTATATGACTTAATTGCTGAGCATTTAAATAATGAAATTGTCCTACCTGAAGAATTAGATGATGCTAGGGAAGCTTTAACAGCTCTAGCATTTGAAGTGCGAAGAGTTTTATTAAAGACACGAGATGCAGTAGAAGTTTTTGCGCAATCAATGCCAACTACACCGAGTAGATTAAAAGCAGTAAAATTCACTTTAGAAAATTTAACTAAATACGGTGTATCTGATAAGAACTGTCTAGTTGCTGGTAATCTTTTTAACAATTATGTTTTATCATTTGTAGCAGATGAACATCGTGCAAAACAGTTCACATACACTCCCGAAGAAGTGACAGCATTTACATCATTTTTTGGTGAACAGTATCATTATAGTTTTGATTTTGAAGAACAATTTCTATATGGATTAGGGGTAATATTTGCCGGATTACATACTGAATAAATAAAAAAAGTCACATCATACTTTCGATGTGACTTTTTGAAATAGTATTTAGAATTTACATCTAATTTTAATTCGTTAAATTTCTTTGAAAACATTGGTTTATAAACTAATATACACATCTTTGAAATGAAAAAGAGCTGAATCCTTATCAGCTCCTATTCCGTTTTATTTTTTTCTTTTATAACTGGTTTTCCGTCCTTATCCAATAAGGAGGTAAGTCCTCCAGCATAGCCATGCCCACTAAATAAATATTGTATTCCTGTCTCTTTATCTTCTATTAATTTTACGCCAGACGTCATTTTAGCTTCTTTATAGGTTACATTAAAAATTCGCTTAATTATTCATTAAAATCTAACCGTACTGTCTCAATACCATCAACTATATCCTCTAATTCAGTTAAAAAATTTAATTGCACTGGACCTGGAATTTGCTCCATCCATTTTTTAACTTCAGGTAACTCTTCAGCATCTTCTATCTTTGTTGGTTTTGGATCAAGCGTTTCCCACCATTTCTTCATTTCGTCAATAAATTCATAGAAGTAGCGTTCGAATCTTTCTGCCCATTCTGCTCCTTCATCATCAGTCGTTTTTTGCATCATACTCCAAGCTTCCATTGCTGTTTCAAAGTATTCATCAATCTTTTTCATGTTATTTTTCCTTTCTTAGTAAAAGTACTACTTTCTCTATTATATTAATTTTTTCAAGCTTTAACTTCATTCGGAAAATTGATTAGAACTAATTGATGTGTTAGTCTTTTTTCTTTTCAATAATCACATTTAAAATCTTGGTCGATCATTATTATGTGTCTGTCTCGTAATTTCTTCATGTAATTTTTGACTCTCGGTTTTATCTGGCGCTTTTGTTCCGAACTTTTTTTGCATAAAGAAACCAAATACAATAGCTACAACTATAAACTCCCAAAATAGATAGCCAAACAGTGTCAATACAATCCCCCCTATCATCAAGTATATAGGCAAAATAAAAATCGACTAAACGTCGATCTTGTTGTTTTCCAAGTAACTGCTATATTGACTATTTTACAACCTATGGATTATTTCAATTATTCCAGGTATTAATATCATAATGATTGAGCAAGAAATTAATAGTTTTGTGACTATTTTAGTTAATTTCTCGCTTCCTTTTCCATTATACCACCCACTGAATTGTATTTTATTTCGATAGATGACAAATATTAAAACAAGTATACCAAAATAACACCACCATCCAGTATGCGTAAGATTCACACCAAATTCATTATATATTTCTGATACAACTGTTGATAATAAAGCACCAAGTAGCCCAAAGATCAATATGATTCTAATCACTTCTAATATTAGTCCAAGTGAAACGGATATTGCCTTCATTTAATGCCTCCAATAATCTTTTAATCTTCTTTTAATCTGTTCCTATGTATTAAATATTCGGTATTTGGTATTTTTACCCTTTTTTAATTTTACAAACTTGATAAATAACTAAATAAGATTTAAGAATAAAGTGAAAATAGTTAGAAAATACTATTGAAAGGTTTTTAATGTTTAGGGGGGATACTTTGTTTAGTCAGGTCGTAAAATCTATACCTAATTTACTTACAATCGGAAATTTAGTTTGTGGTGTTCTATCGATTACGCTTAATATGAGTGGTTTAATAATGTTATCCTCAATTTTTATTTTCATCGCTGCTATTTTTGACCTTCTTGACGGAAGAGTTGCAAGGAAACTAAAAGTGAATAGTGAATTTGGTGTAGAGCTAGATTCTTTAGCGGATATTGTTAGTTTCGGCGTTGCCCCTGCGCTTTTATTTCATTCCATTTCGGCACCATCAATCTTAACCTCGCTTGCATTTATCCTTTTTCCTACGATGGGGGCATTAAGATTAGCAAAATTTAGTGCTAAACCAACCATAGGTTATTTTAAGGGTTTACCTATTCCTGCTGCTGGTTTACCTTTAGCTGGTATGGGAATGTTTTTTTATAGTAATGCATGGATTACTTTAATTCTTGCTTTCTTAATGGTTAGTCCAATTAGGTTTAAAAAGCTATAACAAACTTCAATCTAAAATGCTATTACCTTCTGTAGAGGAAATAGCATTTTTAATTTGTATTGAAAAATTTTTCTCACATTAGTTTACTTATTATTAAATGAAATGATTGCATTTTTTAAGGTGTAGAGTTTTGCTGTGAAAATATAAAGTTCATTATAGTTATTTTCCACGTATTCATCAATGATGTTTATTCCTTTTATAAAGTTCTCGATCAATAAATATGTATATTTTCCGTCCCATGCGAACCGATTAATTCTGAATAGTTCATCTGCCAATACTTGGAATCTAAATTCTTCAATTAATAGTTTTATTTGATATATTTTGTCTTTATTATTAGTAGATGTGTATTTACTATTTTCATAACTAATATGTACTAATTTGACAAAATCATTTATATCTTCAGCCAACATATTCGCTTTTTGCATCTCAAATTTCATTTCTCCATCCCCTAAAGTGTTAAAAATATACATCACTAGAGTATATGTTTTTATTTTAAATCATATCACAATCAATCCAATTTATCCCGTATCCTACTCCTTCTAGGAAAAAAGTAAATCAAATAAAATAAGAGCCACACTGTGACTCTATAGTCTGCTCGTCAAATGCTCATTTCTTTATCTGCCCGCCCAGTGCTTATCACGCTCTAACGTAACTCGCCTCGAAAGACAATTGCTTTCATCAAGTCTGAAGATCTTTGCGACTTTGACTAAATACTGAAAGTCACTATTCAACTATTTCATATATTTAGTAGTTTCAAATTTTTTACATCCACTAGTTGTGGAAAAGTTACTTACTTTTTAGCCTACTCTTTTCCATATATTCTTCTTATGCTTCATCTATTTTCTTTTTACAAATCTCACTCCACAATATTTTAAGATCATTAATTTTTTCTTCACTAGCATGTTCTGTCCCAATCTCACTGCCAAAACCTAAATGTGAATCAACATCCGAAAATAAACCCTTATCATCCGTATTGGCAATCTCATTCGGAACATATGTTAAGTCTCGATGATTTCCTAATAATTAATCAATCTGTTTTCCATCTTCATCAAAATACCTTTTTTCTAAACTAAATGCATTTGTTGCTTTGTACATTGTAATGATTTTAGCGCTCGGTCTACCAACTTTTATTTCAACTTTTTCGGTGCTCCCAGTAGCATTCACAAGGCGAACGCTTAATTTAGAGATAGTATTAAAATGATTTGTGATGACTAATATTTTCAAAGGTAAAGGCTTGTCATTTTTATATTTGATAGGCAAAGCAAATTCTTGTAAGTTTGAATCTATTTTATTTTCATTATTTATGTCACTTTCATAGTTCGATCCGTATTCGGCATTTAGAAATCTATAGGTTCCAATTTTGTCTTTTTTAAAGTGAATGTACGACGGAGAATCATTTTGCAAATAGGCTACATATCGATCATTTCCAAAGTCAAAAATTTTAATAATATCAATTGATTTTTCCCCATTGTTTACTGATTGTATTGTTGCTAGTATATTTTTTTGATTGTTTCCATTCATCTGTAAGGTAGGCTTAAGGAATTTGTAACTGATGAAGGCTAAACACAATAAAAACAATAATGTAAACTTTATTTTCTTATTGAACACAAGGGACCTCCATTAACTATTTTTTGCTGCTTTTGTTTTTAATTATCCATCACACAAAATTTGCCGTCAATTGGGTTATTTCCTGCTTTTACCTTTATTAATTCAACTCTTCTTTTCACTTAAAACAAGGTATTAATATAGTTTTTCCACTTGATCCTACAAATTAAATCATCCCGAAATATGGTAAATCGTTCAAATTAATGGAAATTTTGCTATCAGAATCTTTCATTCGAATATATAATAAAAAGTGTGGAAGTGTTCAATTCGAACTTTCGCTCCATCAAATCGTAATTCCTTATTTATCTGCCTTTTAGATAAAGGAGGAAGTAAAATGCAAAAATTAATTTATATGATTGGAATTCCTGGTAGTGGGAAAAGTGAAATGGCTAAACAAATCGCCAAAAAAGAAAAAGCCATTATTTTATCCACTGATGAGTTACGTCAAACACTATTCTTTAATGTAAATAAGCAAAAGAGGACAAATCTTTTGTATATGGAATTATACAAAAGAGCCAATCGTTTACTTGCTGAAGGGAAAAGTGTTCTCATTGATGCAACAAATATTGAACGTGAAAGACGAATGAAAGCATTAAATAAATTCGTAGACGTTCACAAAGAGTGCTATTACATGGATGTGCCGTATGAGGTTTGTGTAGACCGAAATAACAAGAGAAAGCGTGTTGTGGAAGATCGAATTCTTGTTAAAATGAGGAAGAATCTTGATTTTCCTTTAAAAAATGAAGGTTGGGATGTCATCCATATCATTCATGAGCCATTTTCATATGAAATGACGAAAGAAGAATTAACAAATCTATTAGTAAGTAAAGTTTCATACGAAGAGTTATTCGAGAAGCTCAAAACAGTACCCTTTTTTCAAGCAATGAAGGGTTTTGATCAAGAGAATCCGTATCATTCAATGACGTTATGTCAACACACATACGGACTCATTGAGTACATTAATGAAATGTACGAAGAGAAAGATAAACTAACTCTGCAAATGGCAGCTTTATTTCATGATGTCGGGAAGATATTCTGTAAGACGTATAAGGTTACCAAAGGGTATTATTCATACTTTGGTCACGAAAAAGTTTCTTCTCAAATTGCATTTCATTTTTTAACGGAGCTTGGTTATGAAGATGAATTTATTCAAGTTGTAGTTGGAATCATCGAAATGCACATGTTAATTAACTACGGTGGTAACGAAGGAGCAACTGAAATTTATCATTTACTTGGGGATGAATTACTCGCAAAACTTTATTTCTTTCGTGAAGCAGATACGTTTGCGAAGTGAGGTGTTAGAAGATGAAAATTAAGTATCCAAAGACATTTCATTTACCTTGGTCAGAATCTAAAACTTCTGATGATAAAACACTTCATAATATTGACCATTTTATTGGTAAAGAAGTTGTTGTAACGGAAAAAATAGATGGTGAAAATTGCTCAATTTATCGAGATGGGATTCACGCAAGATCAACTGATAGCCTAGACCATCCATCCAGACATTGGGTGAAAATGCTACAAGCTACGATTGGTTACCAAATCCCCGAACATTGGCGAGTTTGTGGGGAAAATGTATTTGCAATGCATTCGATCCTTTATGAGGAACTAGATAGTTATTTTTATGTCTTTTCGATATGGGACGAACAAAATAAGTGTCTATCTTGGGAAGATACGATTATATGGTCCAAATTATTAGGTCTAAAAACGGCACCGGTTTTATACAAGGGTGTATTTAATGAAGAAGCTATAAAAGCTTGCTATACAAAAAAGTCAAATTTGGGCGGAGAACAAGAAGGATACGTTATACGATTAACTGATGGATTTCAATACGATGATTTTAAACACTCGGTAGCAAAATTTGTTCGAGAAAACCATGTGCAGACAGATAAACATTGGATGACCAAACAAATTAAAGCAAATCGACTAAAACAAGAATAGAAGAGATTGTGTATAACTAATTTAAATTTTATTGAAAGGAATGAGAACAATGTAATTTGTTAATTTTATAAAAATATATGATATAAGCCATAAGTATTCAACGATAAAGAGTTGATTAATATATGTAAAGGTAGTTTAACGGTAGAACAACCATTTAAAATGGAAGGAATGGGTTCGACTCCCAGCCATTACACCAACATAAAGCAAGACCCATCTCTTTTTTTACAAAAAACAAAAAAGAGACGCTATCCCCCAAAGAATCGCATCTCCTAAAAATACTTCTCTCGTAATCATTCAAGTAACCGTTGATATAAACCTATTTAATATAAGTTAATCCGATTCGATTATTAAAAATTTGATTTCGATTTTTGAAAACAAATGATCCATCAACATAATCGATTACTAGTTGGTCTTCGTATACATCTTCAAAATTTTTATTTACCATAAATTCAAACTGGTCTCCAATTATCATTTTTTCATTAGGACCACATTCTCTTTTATTAATAACTTTTATCTCATAAATGTTATTAACTACATCACAGCTTCCACGGTCAAATTCTAACTGAAGTATTTTATTTTGATCTACTGCGCCAAGTATTTCTTTGGCTGCATCAGTTATTTTAAAATCCATATTAAAAGTCTCCTAATTTAGTTTAAACGTTTAAAAATTTCACACATACTGCTTCAGGTACTTGTACGTCTGATTGAAGCACTGTTAATTTTCCAGTCGTTTTATTTCTTGCATATAAAACTAGATTCCCTGACATTTCATTTGAACCAACTAAATAGTTCTCAGATGGATCTAAAACGAAATCTCTTGGCCAATTCCCCTCACTTGAAGTAATTTCCACTAATTCAAGCTTACCAGTATCTTGATTTACACTAAATACTGCGATACTATTATGACCACGATTTCCTGCATATACGAATTGACCGTCTTTTGAAATATGGATGGCACTTCCTTGATTGTTTTCAGTAAAATCGCTAGGGATTGTAGAAATAGATTGTAAATCCGTAAAGCTTCCATCTTCATTTAATTGTAGCGCAATTACTTCTGAACTAAGCTCCGTCATAATATAAGCGAACTTTCCATTCGGATGGAATGTAATATGACGTGGCCCACTTCCTGGTTTAACAGATAGACTGCTTACTTCAATTAAAGAATTGTTTTCGATTTTATAAGTAATTAATTTATCGATTCCTAAATCTATTGCAGCAACATATTTTTCATTTAATGTATAACCAGAAAAATGGGCATGAGGTTTTTCCTGACGTTCTTTATTCGGACCTGTTCCTTCATGTTGCATAATCGATTTAACATCACTAGCAAAACCATTTTCTTGATTGATTTTAGATAATTCAATTGTACCTTTATGATAATTTGCTGTAACAATATTTTGCTTACTTGAGTCAACGCTAATATGACAAGGTGAAGCGCCTTCATTAAGCTGTTCATTTAATTTTTTAAGCTCTCCACTGTTTTCATCAATCGAATAAACAGCAATTCCACCTAAGTTTCCTTCTTTTACAACTGCATATAGATTCTTATTGTCTTCACTAATAGCTAAATAAGTTGGATTTTCTAATTCAGCAACCGGTTTAACATTAGTTATTCTTTCTTTTTCTGTATCTAGTATAAATTGATAAATACCTTTACTTTCACTTTTTGTATATGTACCTACATAACCAACAAATTTCTGATTCGAATTCATGACTATTTCCTCCTCTATTCCTTGCTTTTATGTAAATACCCCCATTTCATAGCTACAAAATGAGTTTCAATGAAGATGGGGGCTTGATACTTATTAGATTTAAAGTTTGTTACAAATTATAAAGAAGTTTTTGCCCAGTCAGCAGCAAATTTTTCAATACCTTGATCTGTTAATGGGTGTTTAGATAATTGCTCAATAACACTGTAAGGAATTGTTGCGATATGAGCTCCAGCTAATGCTACACGAGTAACATGGTCTGGGTGACGAACTGACGCAGCAATGATTTGAGCGTCCATATTATGAACTCGGAATAATTCAGCAATTTTAGCAACTAATAATACGCCATCTTCAGAAATATCATCTAAACGACCTAAGAATGGAGATACATAAGTAGCACCTGCTCTAGCTGCTAATAATGCTTGGTTAACAGTAAAGATTAATGTTACGTTTGTTTTAACACCTTTTTTCGTTAAGTAGCGGCAAGCTTCTAAACCAGCAAGTGTCATTGGTAATTTAATTGTAATATTTTTATCTCCACCATTTATTTTAATAAGCTCGTCAGCTTCAGCCATCATTTCTTCAGCAGAAACTGCGTTTGGCGTTACTTCTGCAGAAACTGATTCTACTTCAGGAACTAATTTTAAAATTTCTTCGATACGGTCTTCGAATTTAACTCCTTCTTTTGCTACTAAAGATGGATTTGTAGTTACTCCAGATAATACGCCCATTTTATAAGCTTTTTGGATGTCTTCTACATTAGCTGTGTCAATAAAAAATTTCATTTTCAAATTCCTCCAATTTTTAGGGATATTTCCTATTTTATACTTTATTTATTTCTTTTCAACTGCATGTCCACCAAATTCATTACGAAGAGCCGCAACAACTTTACCAGTGAACGTATCGTTATCTAATGAACGGTAACGCATTAATAATGACATTGCAATAACTGGTGTAGCAGCTTGAAGGTCTAGAGCTGTTTCAATTGTCCATTTTCCTTCACCAGATGAATGCATTACGCCTCTAATTTCATCAAGCTTAGCATCTTTTGAGAATGCATTTTCAGTTAATTCCATTAACCAAGAACGAATTACAGAACCATTATTCCATACTTTTGCAACTTTTTCATAATCATAATCAAAGTCACTTTTTTCTAATACTTCAAATCCTTCACCGATTGCAGCCATCATACCGTATTCGATACCATTATGAACCATTTTTAGGAAATGTCCACTACCAATTTTACCAGCATATAGGAAACCATTTTCTACTGAAGTATCTTTAAAGATTGGTTCTACGATTTCCCAAGCTTCTTGGTCTCCACCAACCATATAACAAGCACCGTTACGAGCGCCTTCCATACCGCCTGAAGTACCAGCATCCATGAATCGGATACCATGTTCTTTTAATTCATCATATCGTCTAATAGACTCTTTATAATGTGAGTTTCCTGCTTCGATGATTATATCACCTTCTGATAAGAATGGTTTAACATCATTAATTACAGAATCTACTACACCATGTGGTACCATAATCCATAGAACTCTTGGAGTATCAAGATTTTTTACTAATTCTTCTAAGCTTGAAGTACCGACAGCACCAAAGCCTTTCATTTCTTCTACTGCAGCAGTATTCAAATCAAATGCTACTACTTCATGATTATGATCCATTAAATTTTGACCTAAGTTTAGACCCATTTTTCCTAATCCAACTAAACCAACTTTCATTACGTTATCCTCCCATATTATCTACAGTAATATTAATGTTTTTCTCTAAGTAAAAATTTTTATGATAAAAAAATAAATAAAATATTATTTGATTAAGAATTTAATAAAGTTTTACTTACCTTTACTACATTCTCAGTACTAAAACCAAATAATTCCATTACTTCATTACCTGTTCCAGATGCTCCAAAAGTCTCAATTGAGATTTTTTTACCTTTGAAACCAACATAGCGTTCCCATCCAAGTGAAATCCCCATTTCAATTGAAACTCGGTTTAATACGTGTGATGGTAAAACAGACTCTTTGTATTCATCTGATTGCTGATCGAATAGCTCCCAACTTGGCATTGCTACTACACGAACTGATAAGTTTTCTTTTTCTAACTCATTTTTACTATTCACTGCAAGTGATACTTCTGAACCTGTAGCGATTAAAATTAAGTCTGGTTGATCGTTTGTTTCTGTTAAAACATATCCACCTTTTGAAAGATTATCTAATCTAGATGCTGTTTCTTCAAATACAGGTAAATTTTGACGACTTAATACTAAAGCGATTGGTCCATTTGTATTTTGTAACGCATATGCCCAAGCATTAGCTGTTTCATTTGCGTCTGATGGACGAATTACTGTTAAACCAGGGATTGCACGTAAAGCAGCTAAATGTTCAACTGGCTCATGCGTAGGGCCGTCTTCACCAACTGCAATTGAGTCATGAGTGAATACATATGTTACTGGTAATTTTTGTAATGCTGCTAAACGAATTGATGGACGTAAATAATCATTAAATACGAAGAATGTACTTACAAAAGGCTTAACTCCACCATGTAATGCCATACCATTTGCAGCAGCACCCATCGCATGCTCACGTACACCAAAATAAATATTGCGTCCAGCAAATGACTCTACAGCAAATTTACTTTCATCTTTAATATCTGTCATTGTCGAATGAGATAAATCTGCGCTTCCACCGAAAATTTCAGGAACTGTTTTAATGTAGTGATTAATTGCTTCTCCACTTGCAACACGGGTAGAGATTGTTTTATTCTCGTCAAAAGTTAATAAATCTTCAGCTTCGATTAAAACTTCACCTTTAATTGCTTTTTCAAGCTGAGCTGCTAATTCTGGGTAAGCTTCACGGTATGCATTAAATAATTGATTCCACTCAGCCTCTTTTTCACTGCCTTTTTCTTGTATTTCTTTGAAATGAGATTTAACTTCTTCTGGCACAAAGAAATCTTCTTCGTAGTTCCATGCATATGCTTTTTTCGTTTCTTTTGCTTCTTCAAGACCTAATGGATTACCATGGGCTTTATTTGTACCAGCCACTTTTGGACTTCCGTACCCAATAATTGTTCTAACTTCAATTATTGTCGGTTGGTCTGTGTTTTGTTTAGCTTGTTCGATCGCTTTAGAAATTTCTACATGATCGTTTCCATCTTCTACTCTTAAATATTGCCAGTTAAATGATTCAGCTCTCTTTTTCATATCTTCTGAATAAGAAAGATTTAATGTACCATCTAATGAAATATCGTTTGAATCGTATAATACAACTAACTTTCCAAGTTTCATATGGCCAGCAAGTGACATAGCTTCGTATGCAACACCTTCCATTAGATCACCATCACCAACTAATGCATAAGTAACGTGATCAATGATAGAAAGGTTATCTTTGTTAAATTTACCTGCTATATGAGCTTCAGCCATTGCCATACCAACCGCAGTAGCGATACCTTGACCTAATGGACCAGTCGTAGCTTCAACACCATCAGTGTGTCCAAATTCAGGATGTCCAGGTGTTTTACTATTTAGTTTACGGAAATCTTTAAGGTCTTCGATTGAAACATCGTAGCCTGCAAGATGTAGTAAACTATATAACATACTTGAACCATGACCAGCTGATAAAACAAAACGGTCACGGTCAAACCATTTTGAACTTTTTGGATTATGCTTTAAATGATCTGCCCATAATGCATATGCCATTGGCGCTGCACCCATTGGTAAACCAGGATGACCAGAATTAGCTTGGTTAATCGCATCAATTGAAAGTGTACGGATTGTATTAATTGATAATGTAGAAATCGAATTCATAATTTAAATACTCCTTTTTAGATCTGCTTTATTGTTTTCATTTTCTTGTACAAAATCTGTATCTAACCACCATTTGAAACCATCTTCTGCTAATAATTCATCAGCAGCTTCTGGACCAAATGAACCGGATTTATAAGTATGAAGTGGTACTAAATTTTCTTTAAATGCTTCTAAAATTGGTTGAACCCATTGCCATGACAATTCTACTTCATTCCAATGAGCAAAAAATTTCGAATCGCCTCGTAATGCATCGTAAACTAATAACTCATACGCTTCCGGACGATCTTCTTTATTCGCAAAATACTCAGCTTGTACAGGTTCAATATTGCCCTCTACGTTTTTGCTATTTAAATAGAAAGAAACTCTTTCATTTGGATTAATTTCAATAACCAATAAATTTGGTCCATTATTAGTTTTAAGGTTTTGAATCGGACTTTTGAATTCAAAAACGATTCGAGTAGATTTTTCTTTCATTCTTTTACCTGTACGGATATAGAATGGGATTCCCTTCCAAAAATCGTTTTCGATTAATACTCTAGCTGCTACATAAGTATCATTTTGTGATGAAAACTCGATTCCTGGTTCTTGTCTATATGCAACTACTTTCTTACCATTTTGTTCACCAGAACCATATTGACCTCGAACTACATGAGAAACTACTCCCTCTTTTGATAGAGATCGAAGAGATTCAAGAACCTTTTTCTTCTCAGCTCTTACGTCACTTGCAGTATTTTGGTTCGTTAAATGCATAGCAGACATCATTAACATTTGTAACATATGATTTTGGAACATATCTCGAATTGCTCCAGATTTATCATAATAACCCGCTCGTTCTTCAACTCCGACTGTTTCACTTGCCGTAATTTGAACATTTGCGATATATTGATTGTTCCATAACGCTTGTAAAACTGGATTAGCAAACTCTAAAGCTTCTAAGTTTTGAACCATAGGTTTACCTAAGTAATGATCAATTCGGAAGATCTCATCTTCTTTAAATGCCTTACTTAGTTTTTCATTTAAGTCTCTAGCAGTTTTCAAGTCACGCCCAAAAGGTTTTTCAATAATAAGACGCTTCCAACCCTTTGTCGTACCAAGTCCACTTTCCTTAATATTTGATGCAATAACTTCAAAAAATTCTGGTGCTACAGATAAATAAAATAATCTGTTTTCAGGGATCTGTAATTCCAGTTCTCTTTCTTTGACTAAATCTAATAAATCAACGAATCCTTCTTTGTTCGTAATATCTAGCTGTTGATAACGAATTGAATCTAGAAATTCTTGGACCATTTTTTGATCTTCTAAAGAACGTCTTGAAAAAGTAATTAGTGATTGCATTACTTGATTCTGAAATTCGTCATTTGAAAAATCTTTTCTACCAATTCCAATGATTGAAAAAGACTCAGGCATCTTTTGATCTATATATAAATTATATAAAGCAGGAAAAATTTTTCGTTTTGCTAAATCGCCTGTGGCTCCGAACAATACAAATGACATAGAATCCATTAACTAAACCTCCTCTTAGTCGAACTTTTAACTAGTTGATAATAAAAAATATATTTTCAAACGATCGTTAATTTTTATTTAGAGCTAATGTTAGTTCAAATAATTCATTCCAATTATACATTCGGAAAATATTTTTTACCCAAACCTATAATACATGAAAAAAATTTTTCTTTCCAATAAAATGCTTATGTTTCTATTTATTGGATTTTTTTAATTTCATTTAAAGAAAACTCTTCGATTGGCGAGGCTATAGGCGAAGAACAGAGGAGTATTTGCACTTAATACTTATTTCCTAAAATTGGCAACTACTTCGATTTTTTTCTCTGCTACCAATTTACTTTCTTAAAGTGAAAAAAACCTTAATTAACTTTTTACGTTAATTAAGGTTTTAGAATGAAATATTATGTGAAAATCAATCTTAGGCTTGTTAATACTAAACCAATAATAAATCCACAAACAGCTCCATTTACACGAATCCAAGTAATATCCTTACCAATTTTATTTTCCAATAAATCAGTTATTTCTTCAGTAGATAATTTTTCAATATTGTATCTTACTAAATCACTAATTTTGTGATGATATTTTTCAATTGTATTATTTAATAGTTTCTTAAAACTTTGCTCAACATTATCAATCCAATTCGAATTTTTAATGAAGCTGATCATTTTTTCGATAGCATTTAAAATAAATTCTTCATCATTCATTTTATTTCTAAACATTTTAATTGCTTGATCTACAATATATTCATAGCCATTATTTTTCCATTCATCTAATTGGCGAATAATGTTTTCATTCGATTTATTTTTTTCAGCTTCCAATCGAATAAACGATAAAATGAAATTCCTTCTGTCACTATTAGGGTGTTTTAATTCCGTTAGTAAATCGATTAATCCGCTATGTATAAATTCTGTTATTTTCTCTTCTCCAATCATTGGTAGAAAAGCTTTAATCATAAAAAACTTTCGCTCGATAAACTGTATAACCTCTTTGCCGATTAATTCCTTAATATGTGGTAAGCTAACTGTTTCTTCGATTTTATTAATTAAAAATTCATATGTCTTTGCATCCCATTCTTTTTCAATAACTGTGTCGACAGCTTTACTTAATAAGTTCTGAGATGATATCGAATCAATTGTAGGTTTAAATGTATTTAATAAAAATTTTTTGATTGTATCATCCTGAATAGATGCACCAAACTGCTTGATTGAATGAACGATTTTATTTCTTGATTCCTCATTTTCAAGCATCTTTTCAAAAGCATTAATACCTTGATTAATCCAATCACGTTCTTCTACCTTTTCAATTAAACTCTCCTTACTTAGCCATTGATTATTAAGTGTGCTTAAAATCCCCTCAGTAATCTTCTTTCTATTTTTAGGCAATAAGGCTGTATGTGGAATCGGTATACCAAGAGGATGACGAAACATTGCAGTTACAGCGAACCAATCCGCAAGACCACCTACTAAAGCTGCCTCAAATCCACCAGAAAGGATTTGAAATAATTTAGATTGAAACGGCATTGTTGCAGCGAAACCACAAGTTGCCACTATAAGTGAAATATTCGCTAGCCGTTTTGAATTCTTTTCTTTCATTTACTAAATGCCTCCTGTATCTATTTGAAAATAGTATATCATTCCTTTAATCTATTTTCTAAAATCAATTCTAAATAATAAAAGATTTTGTCAGTAAGCATATTTGTAAAGTTATTTAATTTTACTATCAAAAAAGAGACTGTTTTCACAGCCTCAATGTATTGAGTACACATTATCTAACTATTTATGTAGCAATTGCGATCACACTGATTTACTTAAAAATTCAATTGAAAATGGTGACAAGTAATATTTAAACTATTTTTAAGATAAAACCTATGAGCATCGTAACGCTGTACCCCTGAATCTAGATGAAATTGTTCACAATTATTTTGTTTTGCTTCATTAATTAACCAGTTCCACAAAAGTTGTGCATAGCCCTTTTTACGATGATTTTCACTTGTGATTAAATCGTCAACATAAAAGTATTTCCCCCATGCTAATGATTCTGTTATACGAAATCCAGCAACAGCTGTTACTTCATCGTTTTCGATCACGGATACAAGATGATAATGATTTGTGTTGATTAATCTGTTAATCGTGTTCACAAATTCATCTTCTCTTAAATGTGGACGTAATTGACGTACTGTTTGAAACGTTTTCAAAATATCCGAACTACTTTTCATTATTTTTACTTCTGCCATCTTTTATCTCTCCATTCATAAAAAACGTTCTACTATAAAAATACCACAATTTTCTATCGTTTTTTTATGAAATGATTTTTCAAATTTTTAGTTTATGGTTCGAAACCTTTTTGACTAATAAAAAGCTGATCCTCTGAAAAATATTTTTTAAACCGTTGATAAACTATTTGATAGGCTTCTGGACCATACCAATCTTCTAAATTAAGCTCAGTATATTTTTTTTCAATTCCAAGACGACCTGTTCGTTTCCCACCGCTTCCGTCTCCCATGAAAAAATCATCGATACAGATTCTACTAACAATTTCCGATAACCTTTTTGGGAATTCCTCGCTACTAGGCAGAATAGGAGCGATTGTAGCTTGGGTTGGAATTCCAGCTTTTACAAGTTCTTCGATCGTTTTAAGTCGTGCATTAATAGGAGGTGCATTTGGTGAGAAAGACTTTCTTATTTCATCCAAGTCAGTTTCAATCGTCATACTTACTCGTACTTTTTCCTTAAATAGCTTTAAGAGATCAATATCTCTTTTTACAAGCGGACTTCGAGTTTGAACGAATAAAAAATCTGGTTGATTTTGCAGCATGACTTCTAATAGACTTCTAGTCAATCTTTCTTTAAATTCAATCGGTTGATATGGATCTGTGCTAGATGACATAAAAATGGTTACTTTATCTTTGCTTTTTGCCTTTTTCAATTCTTTCTCTAGAATAGTAGGGGCACTCTGTTTAATATCAACCCAACTACCCCATTCTTTTTTTCGGAAAAGTGAAACAGGCATTTGTCTTACATAGCAATATGAACATGCAAATGAGCAACCAGTATAAGGATTTAAAGAGTGAGTATATCCTGAGAGAAAACCTGTACCTTTATTTAGAATGGTTTTTGGATTTTTATAAAATATTTCACTTTTCATCCAAACACCTCCTAATTAATTTCTACATTTTTAGTTTCTAGTTTCAATTTTTAAAAGACTTTTCTTCATTTCTAAACCACCACGATAGCCAGTTAAAGATCCATCCTTTCCAATTACACGATGACAAGGAATAATGATCAATATTGGATTTGCACCAATTGCTCTCCCAACTGCTCGAACAGATTTTGGCTTATTTAGGTAACTCGCAATGTCGGAATAAGTTTTAGTTTCTCCATAACCGATCGAGGATAGCGCATTCCAAACTGAATTTTGAAAAGCTGTACCACGAAAATCAAGTCTACTATTAAAATTAGTCCGCTCGCCCTCTAAAAATTCAATAATCTCTTTTTTATAAGCTTCTAATATTATTTCATCTTCTATCATTTCAATTCTAGGAAAGTATTTATCCTTAAATAAAAGTAATTCTTGAATGGTTCCACATTGTGAGCCTACGAAACATAGCCCTTTTACTGTTGCAGCAATATGAATCTTCCATTTTTTATGTTCGATTAATGTCCAATATAATTTTTCAGTTGAATCCAATTTTAATCACCCTTTGTTCTTCAAGGTCTTATTTAAATTTTATTATAGACTTAATTAAGAAAAATGGACTGATATTAGAATGAAAGAGCAAGAATTTGAAAAATATTTTAGAATGAACAGCAGATAAACTCTTGGAGAACTCAGTAAATAATGTCTTAAGAACTGCAAATAGGTGATGGTGAACTGCAATTAGGGAGTCTTTCTGATCAAGCTAACAAATCAATCAGCCCCTTACCCATCTACAAAGTTACAAAAATGAATTTTATTTCTGCTTCTCAATCATATCCATTACTAATTTTTCAGCTGCATTTTTATATAAATTACTCATATTAACGAAAGAAGTAATTAATAGCAATTGTTCGATATATTCTTTACTTTCATCATCAATATGTTCAATTTCTTTGTTTACCTTTTCACTAGATTGTTGAAGTTCAGTTTTAAACTTTTCGAGGTTTAGTTCATTTAAATGTAAAAAACTTGAATAAATATCATCAATGTTTATTTCATTGTTTTCAAGGATTCTTTGATTTAATCCATTTAAAGTTTCTTTTATATCATTAATCGATAGTGCACCTTTTAAATGATAAATTAAACTGATTAAAATTATATGATTCTTCGTGTATTTCTTATTTTTTATTGGGAAAAGTAATTTAGCTTTAGCGTAATTATTAATCATTGTTTTTGTCATTACTTTTTCATTTGAGTTCGGTTTCGCAAATTTATTATCAAATAGTTGGATTACTTGATCCATATAAAGATCTAGATTAGGAATATCCTCTAATAATATTCTTTTATCTAAATCTATTTGTTTAATTAATTCATTAATCTTTTTCATTTTTCGTCCTCTTTTTATGTAATTTACGGATTAATTTTATCATAAAAAAATTGTTCTTTAAACACTTGACTATATTATATCGTTGATGATAACTTTATATGTAGTTATCAAAACTACATAACATAGTTGGAGGAGATATCCATGGGGAACTTTATGCGTGAACCTATTAATACCATGACACATTTAGTCGGTGCCGTATTATCACTATTTGGATTACTAGCGATGGTTTTAAAGTCAACTTTTTCTGGTGGAAGTGTATTACAAACATCTGCGGTTATTGCATTCGGTGTAAGTATGATTCTTCTCTATTTGGCTTCAACGACCTATCATATGGCAAAAGCTAGCGATAAAATAATCGCTTTTTTAAGACGGATGGATCATTCAATGATCTTTGTTTTAATTGCAGGTACATATACTCCTTTTTGTATCATTAGTCTAAAAGGAACATTGGGATGGATCATCTTTTCGATTGTATCTTTCATTGCATTTTGTGGTGTTTTGTTCAAGTTGATTTGGTTTAGTTGTCCAAGATGGTTATCAACAGCACTTTATATCGCTTTAGGATGGGTCATTATTCTTGCTTCGGCACCTTTATCTGATGCGATTAGTATGAAAGGAATGTTCGCGCTAATCTTAGGTGGCATTTTCTATACAGTTGGTGGTGTGATTTATGGAATTAAACCTAAATTTTTATCTTTTAAAAATTGGGGATTCCATGAAATTTTTCATATTTTTATTATGCTTGGAACACTTTGTCATTTCTTCTGCGTCTATTACTTTGTAATCTAAATAAGAAAAACCATCCTCAATGGATGGTTTTTCTTATTTTAAGATACCTGTTCCGACAATTTTCACTTCAACTTTTGGTATAATTGTAATTTTAGTATAGTCTTTGTTCCAATCTAGTTTTTTCCATAAGTCTGGATGAAATGAAATTAACTGTCTGCCAATTCCTAAAGCATCACAATGTGATTCTTGAACTGTTTTAATGATTTTTTCAGCTTTTTTTGTTAATTGATTTGAAATACTTTTATTTAACTTATCAATTTCTTTTTTGGAGTCTAATTCATCATGTGCGTACTCAAGTGTATCAACGTCTAGTTTTAGATTTAAATTTACGGTTATTTTATTATCTTTTGAAACTTTAATTTTCATATTTGGCTTATTTTTTTTCACTTGAATCGTTATATACCGTTCCCTAATATCTTTTTCTTTCGGACTAACTTCCATATTAAATCTTGCGTACTTCTTCATTTGATTTTTTAATAAAAGTAACATAGTAGGTTCGTCCGCTAAAAGATTATACCCTGTATATTTGTGATTGTGAAATAATGCTACACCAGATATATTGATCAATTTATCATCATCTTTTTCAATTAGTGGTAAAAAAATATCTTCACCTGGGTCGAACATAATTGTACAGATCGATTGAACATTTTCAATCGGAACCATCGTATGGCTTTCAGCGTTAGTTACTAGATCCAAAATTTCTTCACTTACAAGAGT
The DNA here is from genome assembly GCF_050457485.1 of Gottfriedia acidiceleris. Classification (GTDB taxonomy): domain Bacteria; phylum Bacillota; class Bacilli; order Bacillales; family Bacillaceae_G; genus Gottfriedia; species Gottfriedia acidiceleris_D. Next base: position 24,903 of record NZ_JBCMJM010000026.1, on the reverse strand, counting down.
TTCCTCTACTTTGCTTAGTTTTAAAATGTCTTCCGCTCGGCCCTTAGTAATAATAACTTTAGCCCCTAATGAACTTCTTGGGTCTCTATATACAATATCGAATATAGGATAAATATCCTGTTTAGACAATTCATCTCCAAGTAATAAAACCCTTGTTTTATTTGTAGCATAATCACCTGCTACTTTTCGAGTAACTTTTATTCTTGCATCACTTGGTGTTTTTCCGCTAGCATTAATAATGACATTTGTTGTTTTAACTTGGGTAGGATCACTTCCACCTTGGCTATTTGTTTTTATGACTGCGGTTACTTGTAAATTATTATCCTCTGCTAAATCATATCCTGCACTATAAACTAGTCTAGATTCCTTAAGTAGTCTTTGATCCCAACAACTTGTTAAAGGTAAAAGACATATTAGCGAGATAAGTACTATTTTATACTTCATATAAATTACCAAGTTCTTTCTTTTTTCTAATAAACGAAACAATTAATAAAATTAAAGGGATAAGAAAGATAAATAAATAACTTGTAAAAGAAAGAAATGTCCCAAATTTCATTATAAATTCTTCACTTTGTGGTATAAAAAAGCAGATAATCGCTAATATAAGTCCCGTAAACATAGTTGTTTTACTATGGTTTTTAAATTTTAAAAGTTTACTGATTCCAAAACTAGTTAAATATAAATAAGTCACAAATGATGTTAAAATTGGTACAACCCATATGGAGAGAAAAACTAGATCTAATCTTTCAATTACTTCATAAGATAATGATTTTAATAAATATAAAATTGGCTCGGGAACAATTGCAATTTCTGCATTACTAAAACTCATATAACTTGTAATTAAAAAAAATGTATATAAAAGGCTTACAAAACTAATGGAAATTGTTCCAGCTTTTAAAATTTTGTTTGGGCTTCCTTTTATATACGGAAATAATACTAATATGAACTCAAATCCCATCATTGAGATTAGCGCATCGTGAGCTCCAAGAAGGATGTTTTTAACACCCGCCTGTCCAATTGGAAATAAATAGCGATAATTTACATTATTATAAGAACAAAATTCAAAGAAAATTAAAAATAAAATTAAAATACAAACGAAAGTAAAAAATCGTGCGATAACTTTCATATTTTCTTTTGCTAAATAAACCCCTGTACTAACTATAAATATGATTAATACAAAAGGTGGAGTAAATGTAAGAATCCATCTTTTAAGCACTGCAATGGTGATGATTACGACATAAATCGCAACAATAAAGAAAAATAAGATATAAAGATACGAAATGACAATCCCAATATATTTACCAACTATTTTCGTTGAATATTCATAGATCGTATCTTTCGGAAATCTCGTATTAAGCATCCACATTATTAGTAATAGAAAAAACACCCCAACCCCAGCAACTAATGTTGACATCCAACCATCGTGATCTGCATGTTTATGGACTACATATGGTAGTGAAAGTAATCCTACACCAATCTGAGCTTGAATGATGACGAATGTAAATTGTGATATTGAAAGCATCTTTTCATTTTTCATCATTTTCCCATCCTCTAGAATTATTTTCTCGTTTAAATTTCTTTGGTAAAGGTGAAAATGGTCTTTTTTTCATTATCCATTGTGGAACGCGTACAACTGTATCTTTTAGATCGGATTTTCTAAATGGTGCAAATGGTGCGAAATATGGTGACCCAAACGATTCGAGTTTACATAGATGGATTAGGATAATACTAAGTCCAAAAACAATTCCTATTAATCCTATTAATGATGCTGCAAACATTAGTGGAAATCCAAGCAAGCGGACAGAGGTTCCGATTTCATTGTCTGGTACTACAAATGATGCAATTGCTGTAAGTGAAATGACGACAATCATCGTATTTGAAACTAAATTTGCCTGTACGACTGCTGTTCCAATTACTAAACCACCTACCACACCTAATGTTTGTGCAATTGGATTCGGTAGTCTAATAGCAGATTCTCTAAGTAATTCTAATGTTATTTGCATTCCTAGGGCTTCAATTAATGGAGGATATGGAACGTTTTCTAATGAGCTTTTTACATTAAACACTAGGTCAATTGGAATAATTTCAAAGTGAAAAGAAACTAATGCAATATATAATGCCGGTAATGAAATAGCAATTAAAAAACTAACCAATCTTAAAATACGAGCAAATGATGCGACCATCCATCGGCTATTATAGTCATCTGGTGATTGATAAAATGTGAAAAAAGTAATTGGTAAAACAAGTGCTGAAGGGCTACCATCTGTTAAAATAGCAACCTTTCCTTCCATTAAATTTCCCGCTATGCGGTCAGATCGCTCAGTTGTTAATACTTGCGGAAAAGGTGAATATGGGTCATCTTCTATAAATTCCTCGAGATTACCTGGTGAATGGACATAATCAACATTTATATATGAAAGTCTTCTATGGACTTCTTTAACTAACTCCTCATTTGCAATCGTATCAATATATAAGACTGCTAATCGTGTGTCAGATTCAACCCCTAATGATAAAGTTTTTACAACAAGATTAGGATTACTAATTCTACGTCTTATTTGATTAATATTTGTCAATATACATTCAACTAATCCGTCATGAGAGCCCCTGATCGTTTGCTCACTACTAGGCTGTTGAATTGATCTATTTTGAAAGGAAGTAGTTTCTAATATAAATACAGTTTTTTCATTTTCTGTAAAAATGAGTGTGTTTCCTTTTACAATACTGAGAATACATTCATCAAATGAATCCGAACTTTTAACATCATTGATTGATACTGTATTCGGAATCGTATCCTTTGGATTATTAATAATTTGTTGAATGATTTGGACTTCAAGAGATTCTCTACCTACAATTGTACTAATATAGACAACTACAATCTTTTTATTATGAAACATTAAATGTCTAATTGTTAAATCACTCGTATTTATTAATGATTTCTTGACACTCTCTACATTACGATCCAAATTGCCACTAATTTCGATTATTGAACCTCGATTATTTTGGTTATGTTTATTAGAACGCATTATGCATTTCACCTAATTTCCAAACTCATACAATAAATTAGATTTATTTTGCGTTAAATTATGGTTATTATTCACTTGGAAGTTCCAGTATTTGTAAAACTGTTAACAAAAAATAAAAAAGACGACCCTATAAGTCAAAGTATTGACTTATAGATCGCCTTTTTGTTGTACTTAATTATTCATTTACTCTTTTTTTCCAAATTCCAAGCATGATCGCTGTGATGATTGAGCCAATTAATATAGCTAGTAAATACAATACTGGTTTATTTACTAACGGAATAACAAATGCTCCACCATGTGGGGCAGGTAATGTAATACCAAATGACATTGCAAGTCCACCTGCGATTGAAGAACCTACAACAGAACTTACAATTACCCTTACTGGGTCTGCAGCAGCAAATGGTATCGCTCCTTCTGTTATAAAAGAAATCCCCATAACATAGTTTGTAATACCTGATTTGCGTTCCATTTCAGTGAACTTCGATTTGAAAAGTGTAGTAGCTAAAGCAATACCTAATGGAGGTACCATACCACCTGCCATTACAGCAGCATGTGGTGCAAAATTATTTGCTGCAATTGCAGCTATACCAAATGTGAATGCAGCTTTATTGATAGGTCCACCCATATCTACTGCCATCATTCCACCAAGAATTAATCCTAACAATACAGCGTTTCCACCATTTAAACTACTTAACCAATGAGTTAAAGCTGAATTTAAATAAGTTACAGGAGGATTAACGACTAATTCCATTAAAATACCAGTAATTAATAATCCAAATACTGGATATAATAGAACCGGCTTAATACCTTCTAATGATTTTGGTAACTTAGAAAATACTTTCTTTAGTCCAAGTACAACATAACCAGCTAAGAAACCTGCAATTAAACCACCTAAGAATCCCGCTCCAGCACTTGAAGCTAAAAATCCACCAACTACCCCTGGTACAAATCCAGGTCGATCGGCAATCGAACTTGCAATAAAACCAGCTAATATAGGAACTAAATAACTAAAAGCACCTGTTCCTCCAATTTTCATTAGTAATTCAGCAACAGGACCTTTTGTATGAATTCCTCCAAAAGCAAATGCTAACGCTATTAGAATTCCCCCACCAACTACAAAAGGTAACATATTACTTACACCATTCATTAAGTGCTTGTAAATTCCCGAACCTTGATTCGTTGAAGAACTGCCACCACCATTATGATTAGCATGAAAAATTGGTGCATCTTGTTTAACAGCTCTTTCAAGTAATTCCTTTGACTTGCGAATTCCATCTGCTACTGGAACTTGGATTACATGCTTTCCATCAAAGCGATTTACTTCAACTTGTTTATCCGCCGCTACGATAATAGCTGCTGCTCTATTAATCTCGTCTTTTGTTAATTCATTTTTTATCCCTGTTGATCCATTCGTTTCAACTTTTAAATCAATATTTAATTCTCTTGCTTTTGCCTTTAAAGCATCTGCCGCCATATAAGTGTGAGCAATACCTGTTGGACATGCAGTTACTGCAAGGACTAGTGGACGTGATGAATCTTCTATAACTGTTTCTTCATTTTCATCATTTAACGATTTTTCTTTTTGATCGATTAACTGAATAATTTCATTTGCATCATTTGCACTTAATAAAGAGCCCCGAAATTCATCATCCATTAATAGTGAAGATAATCTAGATAATGTTTCTAAATGCGCATTATTTGCGCCTTCACTAGCTGCAATCATAAAAAATAAGTGAGCCGGTTGACCATCAAGTGATTCATAATCAACCCCATCTTTTGAGCGACCAAATGCAATTGCAGGAGTGTTAACCGCCGCAGTTTTAGCATGTGGAATTGCAATTCCTTCTCCTATACCTGTTGTGCTTTGACCTTCACGTGTTAAAATCGCTTCTTTAAATTTTTGTTTATCGTTTAATTTCCCTGACTGATCTAAAACTTGAATTAATTCATCAATTACTGACATTTTTGATGATGAATTCAAATCAATGAGAACTGTATCTATTTTTAATAATTCTGTGATTCTCATAGTTCGCCCCCCTAACCTTTTTCAATCTTTACTTGATTAAGTAATTCTTCAATTTTCTCTCTTTTTGTTAAATCCTCTGAAAAAGCGGTAGCACTACCTGATGCTACACCTACTTTAAATGCAGTTTCAATATTATTTGTTTTTACATAAGTACCAATAAAACCAGCCACAAGTGAATCACCTGCACCGACTGAATTAATTACTTCTCCCTTTGGAACATTTGATACATAAACGGAAGACTCAGTTATAAGAATCGCTCCATCACCTGCGAACGATATTCCTACATTTTGAGCACCCATTTCAACTAACTTTTTACCGTACGGGATTGCTTGTTCAATGGAAGTAATTTTGACATCAAATAAGTCACCTAATTCATGATGATTTGGCTTGATAAAAAATGGACGATGTTTAACCACATCTAAAAGTACTTTTCCACTTGCATCTACAATGATATGAATTCCATTTTCTTGTCCCCAAAAAGTCAATTGTTCATATAAATCAGATGGTAATGTATTAGGGATATTACCAGCTAATACAACATAATCACCTTTTTTAATTTGTTTTAATTTATAAAAAAATTGATCTAATTTTTCCTCGGAAATTGCAGGTCCTTGTCCGTTAATTTCAGTTTCTAATTGAGATTTTAATTTTATGTTAATTCTAGAATCGCCTTCCACTTGAACAAAGTCAGATGTAACTCTTTCATTTCCCAAGACATTTTTAATAAAATCTCCTGTAAATCCTCCTACGAAACCAAGTGCTATGCTTTCGACATCTAATCTTTTCAAAACTCTAGAAACATTAATTCCTTTACCACCAGGAAATTTATTTTCCCTTTTCATTCGATTAATTTTTCCTAACCCGATATCGTCTACTTCAACGATGTAATCAATTGAAGGATTAAGTGTTACTGTATAAATCATGATTTCACTACCTTTATCAAAGATGTTTTTTCCTCAAATTGTTTGGCTAGTACATCATCTATTTCGTCCGTTAAAATAATCGCTTCTTCAATTTCACCAATCTTCGCAAAACTTGTTTCACCAAATTTACTGTAATCAGCTATGATAAATACTTTCTCTGAAATAGAGATTGCTGTTTTCTTTACAAACGCCTCTTCAGGATCTGGCGTAGTATAGCCAAATCGAGGATGGATACCATTCGCCCCAATAAAACATTTATCAAACCGATAATTCTTTAAACTTTCAGAAGCCATACTTCCAATCAACGCTTTTGTATGCCCTTTCATTTTTCCACCTATAAGATATGCGGACACTTCATTTTCGAAAAGAGCTTCAACATGCATTAATCCATTCGTAACGACTGTTACATCTAACCCCTTTAATAAAGGAATCATTTCGAATGTAGTACTACCAGCATCTAAATATATACAATCGCCTTCATTAATTTGAGCTACTGCAAGCCCGGCGATTAATTTTTTACTTTGAACGTTTTTGGTTGTTTTTTCAGTCATACTTAATTCAGTGGCTTTGCTATTGATTGAAGCTGCTCCACCATGAACTCTTTTTAAGAGATTAAGAGACTCAAGCTCAACTAAATCACGACGTATTGTGGATTCAGAAGTATTTGTCGCCTCTACGATATCCCTTAATTTCACAATACCCATTCTTTTGATCATCTCTATTATGAATTGTTGTCTTTCCGGAGTTAACATAGAATTCATCCTTTCATAAAACCAAGTATAAGACACAAAAAATAAAAAATCAATCATTTTCTTCCAAAAACGCTCAATAACAACCTAAACCATTCAAAATCATTCAAAATCGCTCAAATTTGTAAAAATTTACAAGCTACATTAAACTAAAAATAAGAATTTAAATTTGTTTTTTATATTATTTCTTATGATTACTCATAATATTTATCTAAATAAGTAATACTCAATTTTTAGATTCATAGAGTCTGTTAAAAAATTTTGGTTTACGATTATTAATATAGAAATGGGGAAAATCTTTTGAAGGAAAATATCCAAATTCGTGAAGAACTGATGGAAGTTATTGATCATTTAACAGATGAACAGTTAAATAAAAAGGTAAATAATGAAAAATGGTCCATTATTCAAGTTCTAGAACATTTATACTTAATGGAATCTAAATTAGTAAAGCTAATGACACGTATATTTAATGAAGCACCTAGTGAAGTTATACAAGATAAGCCAATTCACCTAGCAATTGATCGTACTAAAAAAATAACCTCTCCACCTCATTTTGAACCAACTGATCAATTCATTACTAAAAAAGAAATGACTGAGAAATTGAACCAATCTAGAAGATCACTACATGAATTTGTTGAACTAACTAAAGATCATAAATTAGATGATAAAGGCATACCTCATCCGATTTTTGGACAAATCAATTTAAAACAATGGATACCTTTTATAGGTGTTCATGAAAAACGTCATATTGAGCAAATTAGAGAATTAAAAAACGAATTATAAATTATTAAGCTATAGAAACTTCGACGTTGATTGTACTCCAAATGATAATTGATTTTCATAACTTCCTTTTATTAAGGATAATTGCTTATTGAGTATCGGATATACGGGAAGGCTGAGACCCCGCAGACTCGCCGAGGAGGCTATATCATCTCGCCCCACGGAAAGTGAGCATCCTATAATGGAAATTAACATCACTCTAATCCTTTTACGAAAATTTGATAATAAGTGAACAATTTTGTTTTCAACAACGTGAAAAAGAGCTTACAACGCGTAAGCTCTTTTTAAATTAAAGATAATGCCTCTAATTCTTTTTGGTAAAGACTAAGTATTTGATCTTTATGTACTTCTAACTGATTAGACACTTGAGAAATTGAATAACCGATAAATAATGGCGATACAACAAATCTAGGAATAATTTTACATATAATTTTCCCCTTCCATTTATAAAAGAATAAATTATAGCTTTGAAGTCCTTTATAAAAATGGTTAAGTAAATAATGTGTAACCGTTTGTAAGTAGACAGACATTTGTGGAATAAATTCCTCATCATCAATAAGAATATTGAATTCTCTAAATCCCATAATTGGATGAATAGAAATGTTTAATTCATATCCTTTACCCGACGAAATTGTAATCCCCTCGAAATACACATCTGTTACCTTTTTGTTGTAATCAATATTTTTTAATCCAACAATTTGCATATGCGGATGACTTAGTGTTCCCCCTGATAATGGGCCATGATTTTTATATAAAATAACAGATTTGTATTCTCCTGTCGATTCCATTTCATTCCATTTATCAATTGCAAAGGCTAATAATTCTGTCAAATGTATTAAAGAATATTTCGAAGGATCTCCTTCACAATCTTCGCTTTCAATAATAACAGTTTGAAACGTATCTTCTAATGTTGGATATTTATTTTTCAAATAAATAATCGAACCAGATGTATCGATAATATCCGTTAAGTTTTCACGATCACAGAATGGGCATTTAACTTCTTTATTTTTAATACTATCAGGTTTTTTTACACCTATATCCATTTTAAATTGTAAGACCTCATTTTGAATATCCATCCCGGTTTCCCCTTTGAAAAAAGTATATTAACAATGTCTTTAAATTAATAACGCCTTTAATTCTTTCCATCTTCTTAAATAATAATCTAAATGCGGTTTTAATTTATTTTCATCTGTATTGATTAAATTTAAAGTTTTTCGATAGAATCCCCAATTTATGCACCCAGATAGCCAAAGTAATGAAGAAAGTCGATTAATATGCTCTGTTCTAATTTGAAAATGGTCACAATATTTATTCATAAATTTTCCAACTAAATTCTTTGACATGTCGACTGATGTATTCTCACTTGTTTTTGAATACCATTTAATTAACCACGCCAACCCTTCAATTCGGTCAACATAAGTAATCGATTCAAAATCAACAATTCCTTTTATTGTTAGATCCTCATTATCCCAAATAATATTTAGTGGATTCAAATCTGACTGAATAATAAATTCAAATTGATCAGTTTGTGCATTGTTTATATGCAGTTTAGTCAATTCTAAGTAATCACTTAGTAATGTTTTATTTTTTTTCAGAATATCTTTTGAATTTAATTCAACCATAAGCCTATTCACAAAACCTTCATAGGCAATTAAATGTGATTTTTTAGAAAAAGAATTACATTTAATTTGAGCCGCAGTCTCATGAAAACTAGCCGCCATAATTCCAACTTTTTCAGTTATCGTATGATTAAAGTTAGTAATATGAATTCCATCTATCCATTTAAATAATATAAAACGATACGATTGATTATCAATTAAAACGCTCAAAAAACGTTCATTCTTTCTAGATTTAACAATATGCATAAATGGAATTCTATTTTCAACTAATAATTCTGTGAATTTTATTTGTTCTTCTATTATTTCATCTGAAAGTTCACCAAAAAATTCATTATTTGAGCGATGTTTACTAATAAATCTAGCTGAATAAGCTTTGTTGTTAACTAGAATTTTAAAATGCTTATCATTATGCCAATTTTGTATGTTTAAGTCTTTAACAATTTCAATTGATTTAACTGATAATGAATATTTTTTTAGTATGTTTATTAGTAATTTTTCCATCTTTTAAATCCTTTCAATTCAAAATATTTATTTTAAACTTAAAGGAATTCAATAAAATTTATACAAATCCTTCAAAAAATTAACTATGGTAAAATTTATTGTTTTACTATTAACAATGGTATCTTTAATAAACAATCCCTGAGTTTCAAAGTGCTAAATCGATATTTAATTTAATGTATTTAAATAGTATCTTTTTCAACTTATTTTCAAATACTAACTACGATATTCAATTGAATATCGAAAATATCCTATAATATCTAAGAGGTGAATCAAACATGAACTCCAAAAATCATTTAGATCCACATTCTCAGAAATTTGTTCATAATTGGACAAGGGCTAAGCGTTCAGCATCTCAAGTGAACGGTAATACGATGATGTCTCAGCCAAACCTTATCTTGAAAACTAACACAAAGGCCCACAGTCTGTAACAAAAAGGATATTTAAAAATATAAGGAAGAAGACATTGTGTCTTCTTTCTTATTTAATTTTGCTGATTAAATTTATTAATGACAATAATTATATAATATATTTTCAGCATCGTTCTTATTTTTAAATAGAATTTTGAATGAACGCAAATTATTTATTATATTTAATATATAAAAAAAGCCATGACTATAGCCACAGCTTCATGCTTTTTTAATTTTATTTATTTGTTCCATGTTGCTTAGTAGGTAGTTTTTCATTTGGAGTTCCATTACCTTGGTGTTCTTTATTTTTTTGGTCTTTTCTCTGTTTTTCATGTAATTTTTCGACAAATTCATGTGTATCTTCCATTTTTTAATCCTCCTTAGTAAAGAATCTAAATGTTACTTTAACCAATCAAGTAGGAAAAAATTCATTAGCATGATATAGAAGTTACATAAGAATTTTTATCAAAAATAAAACAGACTTTACAATCAAGATTGTTTGAGCAATTCCAAATAAGAATCCTGTTAAGAAACGTAAGAAATTAGTACTTTCTCTCCATTTCCATTTCTGTGTATAACCATCAATTAATAACGGAGTCATTAAAATAGGAATGTACCACCAAAATATAAATGATGAGATCATAAATAGAAATGGAAGAAACAAATAACCCACAAGGATGGCAGTACACCTTGCACAGAGTGGAAAAGTATAAGAACCTATATGAAACGACCTTTCTTGCTTACGATGACATGGAAACCAATTTAAAATCAAAATTAATCCCCCTATTAGCTTGGACAATCTGGGCTACAATCACAATCAGGTGCACAATCAGGTGTGCAATCAGGCATGTGATGATGACAATCAGGGATGTGATGATGACAATCAGGGATGTCACAATCTGGTATAAAACCAAAATCACCACAATCACACCAATCGAATCCCCTATTCTGTCTTCTCCGCTCATAGTAAATAATCATTATAATTCCAAAAACGATACTTGCACTAATCAATATTAGTCCTTTTACTAAAAAACCCTTTATAATTAAAACGATTCCTAGAATAAGAAGAATGAAAAAACCACTGATTAAGAAAAAGACCAACTTTACCACTCTTTCTTAAAAATAATGAAAGACTAACCTGATGTTAGTCTTGTTCTTAAAAACAGACATATAATTATATCTTACCTATAAATCCTTCTATTTAGAACGTTGAGTTGCTGCACCAATTAAAATAAAAATGGCTGATAGAATATGCATAATCATACCTAATACCGGTATCCATGCAAGACAAGAAGTAACGATCCCAAAAATATTTCCACTAGCAGAGACACCAGCCTTTTTTGCTAACACGAGTGTAATAATGTGGAGGATTAAAGCTATAAATAACGGCGTATAACCAAAACCAATAACGATCGAACCACCTAAAACAGGTATCCCGAGTAATGCTTCAAAACCACCCGAAATCCATTTCAAATTTTTTACGTTAGATTTCATAAAATCTCCTTTTCAACATAAAAATGTTAATTTTTTCTAATAAATATTATTGTATTCGATAAATTCTTTTACGGATAGTTTTTATTATAAATTCCATTTAAATTCAGTCTAAAGAATGAGAATTTCAGATAGTGTAAAAATTAAAAAGCAAGAGACAAAAACTCTCTCTTACTTTTTTATCAGTTATATTGTTGTAAAAACGCCCTAAGCGAATTTGCAATTGATTGTACATCATGGAGTTGCTCATTTCTAAAACTAAGAGACGTTTTCTTTTCATCTAATCCGAATGACTCCTGTAGTAAACCTGTTAAACCACGAAATGAACCAGCTTTATCTACTGCTATCATCATAAACAGTCCATCTTTATTGGGTTCGATCATACATTCAATTTCATCAAATCGCCATTCTCTTTTAGAGCTTGGAACAAACTCCCACTCTTGATAGAATCGACCATTTTGAGCCTCCACCTCGACCTGACGTAAACGAAAGCCAAGAATTTTAAATGCTTCTACAAAGTTTGCTAATTCTTCATGTGCATGAACCTTTAAGAAATCAGTATCTGTTGGGTCTATACTTAAATCGATATCTAAATCAGTCTCAATCCAAACTTGGCCATGTCTTATTGTAATCGGTGTGTAAAATGGCAATTGGAACGAAAAAGGAATAACTTTTTCTTCATTCGCTTCAATTTTCATTTTGCCGGATACACGTTCTTCATGTAATTGAATTTTAACGTTTACCTCATCGTCTCCACTTTTCTTTTTAGCATAAGACTTTAATTTAAGCCCAATATGATTAATTTCTTGTGCAACTGAACCACCTTTAATTTCAACTACACCTTCAACATTTTTTCCTGGATATAAATCTTTAGTATGAATAATTGTATCTACCGAAGCTGCTCCAATTCCTAGTCTAGCTAGTACTTTTTTAAACATCAGATCCCCTCCAAAAAAATTACTACATTTCCATTATATAGTAGATTACCATTCTTGAATAATCCAAATTTAGTAATTATTCCCTTCTATACATTATGAATGAAAGAAATAATTATGAAACTTATGAAAGTAGAATTATTAGACAAGTTATCAATAGGATAAGCATATTTTATAATATGAAATTATTTTTGGAGGTGTCTTATGCACTTTATTTTTATTAAGAAAAAATGGTTATTAATTTGCTTTCTCCTTGTAGTGATTGGATTAAGTGGTTGGTATTACTTAACACCAAATTCAGTTCAGACTGCAGTAGGGCAGCAACACGTAAAAACAATAGACATCGATATGATTACAGCCGAATTCAGTACAAAGCTAGATGATGGAACGGAATTAGAAGCTTATAGATGGGATCCAGGTACAATAGTTATCGAAAAAAACCAAAAAGTAAATTTAAAAATTCATGGATTAAACGGAAAAGAACATAGTTTCCATATCGAAGGAACAAATACCACGGGTGTAGTTGTCAAAGGTAAAACGACTGAAGTACCTTTATTCTTTAAAAAAGAAGGTACATACCGATTAATTTGTGATACACATTCTCATGACGGGGCACCAATGATTGGTTATATTGTTGTAGATTAATTATTTAATAACAGAAGCAGGTAAACCAATTTGGCTTAAATGGACAACCAATTGTATTTCAAAAAAAGATAGTAAAAATAGTCTAGCTTACTAAATTTACTATCTTTTTCTTATTCTTGTTTATTTAATTGATACTTTACGTTCATTTTCACCCTTTTTTAAAGTAATTTGTTTACTCCAAGTACCTTCCATTGGGAGTTCCAAGCTCACTTCATATATACCTGTATTTATTTTCTTCATACTCGCTTCAACATGATGATTCATACTTTTCATTTCCATTTTAAAATTAATCGAATCTACATCAACTTCTTTTCCATCTGAATCTACTAAATTTACTTGATACACATGTGTATGGTTTTTATTTGTTAAATTTTTTTCGTTAATTGATAATTGAATATGATCTAAAAAAGGACTCGATTTAACTTCAGCCTTTTTTCCACAACCAGAACAAACTAGTAAAATACATAACATAGTTATGAATATGTAAAAGAATTTCTTCATTAACATCACTCCTTTTTAGATAAAATCCTCACCCTTACTTTACTTAAAAAGGTTAATTAAATTTGTGATAATTCTGTGAAAGGATAAATAAAAATAAAATTATTCTTATCTCATTCATACAATTAAGCTTTTTCAACATATAATTGAACGTTATAACTCAAACAACTAAGGATCCTACATAGGGAGGAGTTTAACTTAATGTTCTTAGAATGGGCTAGCATTGTCTTAACTGTTCTACTTTCATCATATGTCATCATAATCGCAAATAGAAAAAAAGAAAAACTTTCTTGTACAGCTGGAAAAATGATTAGTATGACGAATTCAATGATGACAAGTGTCACCGTAGGTACAATCTTTGGTATTTTTTTTCGGAATACAGATTTGACGATTCCTACAATTATTTCAATGACTGCAGGCATATTAATAGGATACTTAACAGGTAAACCTTTATCATTAATGGCTGTACTAGAAGGTATAACTGCGGGAATTATGGGTGGAATGATGGGAGCCATGCTTGGCATTATGCTACAGGAAACATATTTAAACATATTAATCTATTTTATAGATGTTGTTTTTGTATTAGTTACAATCCTATTAATTAAAGTAATTGATCAAGAAGTTAGCAAATTCAATAAAAATGAAAAATCTCTCCAATCAATTTAATCATTAAATTAGCCTACCTATTTTAATTTAGGTAGGCTAACATATTTTAGTAAAAACATTAAATACGATCCAATCGAGTTGTATCGCAAAGTACTTCAAATTCCAACTCTTTCTCTTCACCAAAATTAATAATCGTTAAACTTGTTCCGTGGACATAAGGTAGATCCCATAATTTTTCAATTGGTGCTTGTTAACAACTTTAGTCATTCATAAATTATTCCTTAACTTGTTTTTCTTCTCTTCGTTCATATAATATACCTGCGATTAAGGCAAGTAAAACATTTGTTATTAACAATGGACTAAATCCAGAGCCACAAACTAATGATAAAAAAGATGCAATAATAACGAAAAGGACTCGCAAATTCATTTTGTATTCTCCTTAAATGAAAAGTTAATTAATTTTAGACATATTTAAGACTATTTTATATTAAAAATATTTTACCATGAATTAACCATTTTCTAACAATTCAAAAAAAAAAAAAAACGATTCATTTGAATCGCTTTGGAATCATGATTGGGTTGATTATTAATTATATTTACTGTTTTACTTAGTTTAGTAAAAAATCTTCTGTCGCTTCCCCATTCGTATACTTACTAACTTAATTTATCTAGGGTATAAAAAGGATGAAAGCAATCATTAAATTGCTCTAAATTATTTGTACTTATTTTGACTTCATTTTATACATTTTTTCAACTTCTACAGTAGATTTAGACAAGCGTTTTTTTAGTAAATTGTTTTACTTCCATAAAAAACAATTCCTTCTCTTCTAAAAATGGATAATGATTACTTTCACTTAAAATGACTAATTTCGAATTTTCAATTCCTTCAGCCATTTCTTCTGAATATTCGATTGGACACTGTACATCATGTTTGCCACAAATGATTAAAGTTGGACAGCTTATTAATGCTAACTTTTTTTGTTACATCGTAAATTTGATATTCTCGATTAAAATAATTAAGTCGAATTGCAGACATTTTTTTAGAGATTGGTAAATTAAAATAGTCATGATATCGTTCAGGCTTATGTAAAGATAGCTTTGTCCGCTCAATTGATAGAGATTTTCTTTCTGCATTAGACAATTCATTACTTTTTAATCTTTCAATTAATTCTTGCATGTTATTAAATTGCGGATGAGCCCTGTTATAAATACAGTTTTTTGAAAATGTTGCATAGTCTCTTGCTGCAGCACCAACAATAATATTATGATTTAAAGAATTTGAAAAATAGATCCCATAAATGATTCCAATCATTCCACCAGTAGAATGTCCAGCAAAATTCCAGGATGAATAACCTAACGTTTTCCTAATTTCTTCTAAATCAAATATTGTTTCTAACATACTTAATTCATAAGGAAAATGTGCTTTTTCAGAATTACCCGTTTCTCTTAAATTTATTAAAAATACTTTAAATAATTTAGTAAATGAATTAGCAAAATAATCTCCTGTTTCATTAAACTCAGAGTAATTATGTGTGACACATAAAGGCTCTCCCACACCTTTACAAAATACTTCAAATGTACCTCGTTTCGTATTAATAAGTCTTCGTTCCCATTTCTCCATAGCGTAAAAACCCCTACTTTTTGACATACCCTACTATTTCTTGAAAATAGGTACTAATTCCTATCATTTTAAAAATTGTTCACATATTATTCAAAATTAATCATACGTAAATTCAGTTATCTCTGAACAATATAATACCAAACTGCTTCTTCACCAAAGTAGTCACCAGTCGGATTAAATCCGGATTGCTTATATAAATTCATAGCTAATTTATTATCTTTATGAACTGTTAAGCGAATTTCATTGCATTGCTGAAATTTATTCACAATCCATTTTATCATTTCAGCAAATGCTAATTTACCATAACCTTTACCCTGAAACTGTTTATCAATTAAAAACCCATTTATCCAATAACTATTTGTTGTATGTTCTTCATAAGCATGCATAATAAATCCGACCATTTTCTGATCATCATAAATGGCAAATGGGATATATTCCACATTTTTGCCATCTGGTTTTATATATACTTTTGCAATGGATACTGCAACCGAAGGAACAAAATCCAATTGTTCTCTATCTACTTCAAGTTTTAATGCTTCTTCCCAATTTTCTCTTGTTACGATTTCTAAATGAATAGTCATCGATAACCTCCCTTAAACTTAAATTTAAATCCCTTATATCATATCATTTTCTTTACTAAATTCAGAAATTTCCGAAATTACGGTAAATGAAATTTTTAATTAAAGGCGAATATTTTTTAGTCTTTAGGTAATAACAACCTTGAAAAGCAATTTTTCATATTTACTACCTAATTTTTATTTAGCTAGTACATTTAATATATATGAAAGGAAATTATTATGAAAAAAATCGTTATTATTCTCTCTATCTTATTTGCATTTGCATTTGGTTCATTAGCTGGCATCGGTTTTAGTAAAGCTGAATTTGCAAGAAGCACACAAGAACATAATGTTATGTCTACTAATTGGTTTCAATCCTCTGCGGAAAACAAGGCTTTGCAAATTCAAATTTATAATCAGGCAAAAGAAGAGCTTGCTGAAACAATGGTTAAAAAGAAAGCAAGTGATAAATTAAATAAAAAAGCGAAACCAGCCGCAGTTGTTTTAGACATTGATGAAACAATCCTTGATAATTCCCCTGATACTGCTTGGTCCATTAAAAATAATACTTCTTACCCACAAGGCTGGGATGAATGGATCCATATGGCAAAAGCTGATTTAATTCCAGGTGCAAAAGATTTCTTGCTAGCAGCGAAAAAAATGAATGTAGATGTTTTTTATCTTACAAATCGTCCTGAAAAAACACGAGATGACACAATTAAAAATTTGAATTTACATGGATTACCGAATGTTGACTCAAAACACTTATTTTTAAAAACAGATACAGCTCAAAAAGGACCGAGACAATCAGAGATTGCAAAAACTCATGAAATTGTTATGTTAGTAGGCGATAATTCAAACGATTTATCAGATATTTTTTATAAAGCGGATTTGAAAACTCGAAAAGATAATGTCGATAAAATTGCAAAGGACCTAGGTATAAAGTATATCCAATTACCAAATCCGATGTATGGAGACTGGGAAGATGCGATTTATCATTACAAAATGTCAAAAACTGCAGATGAAAAAGCAGTCGATCGATATAAGGCTTTGCACCCAATGAAATAGATACCTTACTAAGGTTAGATGAGCTAGTTTTAGCTTATCTGACCTTTTTTCTTTATTAAACATCTAACATTTAATTGAATAATTACTATTTTCATATGATTAAATTATATCATTTCTTGTTTTATTTAACTCAAACATAAGCCCCTTATGATCAATATTATTGGTTTTCAACACATAAAATCCGACAAAACTCCAGTATTTCCACAATTAAAATACTCTAAATTAATTTTCAAAATTTTCTTTAGACATTTGTCTGATAGGCTTTGGTTTAAGCAGGAAAATGCCAATACAATGAGGAATTTATTCTTAAACCAAATTTTTTGTCTAAGGATATTGTAGCCTTGATTCAACAGTCTAAATTTCAGTTTTTTCTTTTCTACAAAAATGATTTACGAAATTTGTTCAAAGCAATAATCTCAGCAATTTTTCCTAGGATTTGTATTAATGAAATATACAAGGAGATGTGACAAAATGTTAGAAGTAGGAAATTTAAAAGAAACCGAACAAACCATTTTTAATCATATTGGCCCGATTATCCAAACAATTGATCGCGAGATTGAGATAATTACTCGGAAAGAGGAACCATTAGTGGTCTTACTTGATAATGTTTTAAGTGATGAAGAATGTGACGAGTTAATCAACCATGCAAAGTTACGCATGAAACGATCAAAAATTGGATTAACTCATGAGGAAAATGAGATGCGAACAAGTAGTGGTATGTTTTTTGAGGAAAGTGAAACGGAACTTATTAAACGCATTGAAAATCGAATCGAAACGATCATGAATATTCCAATCGAACATGCAGAACCATTACAAGTTCTTCATTACGAACCAGGCCAGCAGTATAAACCACATTTCGATTACTTTTCTAATCATCGGACAAAAAATAATAGGATTAGTACACTCATTCTTTATTTAAATGATGTGGAAGAAGGCGGAGAAACGATTTTTCCTACACTTAATTATTCTGTCGCCGCAAAAAAAGGCACTGCTTTATACTTTGAATATTTTTATCAGGATGAAGCAATCAATGAACTAACGATTCATGCAGGTAGCCCTGTTATTAGTGGAGAAAAATGGGTTGCGACTCAGTGGATGAGGCGACAACGTATTCGCTAGAATTAATAAAATAAATAGATTATTTAATAGAATATTTGCATCTTTAGGACCTAATATTTCAGATAATTCTAATAATATTTGGTCCTATTTTATGTAAGTTCTTTTCCTTTTTGCTTTTTCAGTATCTTATGAGATATTTTATTCCAATTTTTTTCTATTATTTACTCATGACACTCTATGAGGTACTACTGAACACTTTTTTTCTTTTTTTCTTCCTCATGAACACCCTATAAGGTACTATAGATCAATTTTTCCCTTTTTAACTTCTTCATGAACACTCTATGAGGTACTATAGATCAATTTTTCCCTTTTTAACTTCCTCATGAACACTCTATGAGGTACTACTGAACACTTTTTTCCTTTTTTCCTTCCTCATGAACACTCTATGAGGTACTACACAACACTTTTTTTCTTTTTTACTTCCTCATGAACACTCTATGAGGTACTATAGATCAATTTTTCCCTTTTTAACTTCCTCATGAACACTCTATGAGGTACTACAGAATACTTTTTTTCTTTTTTACTTCCTCATGAACACCCTATGAGGTAACAAATCTCACTTTTTTCCTTTTTTACTTCCTCATGAACACCCTAAAAGTTACTAAAAATCACCCTTTCCCTTTCCAGCTACCCGTCCCCCCACCACTAACTAAATCCACCATAAAAAAAAAAAACGCAAGGTATCAACCTTACGTTTCACAATTTAAATGTTTATTCAACTTCCTTCAAAAAGCTTTCAACTACTCGTATATACTCTTCTGGTTCTTCTATGTATGGCATATGTGCACTTTGCTCATATTCGTGGAATTTTCCATTAGGCGTTAGCTCGCTGAAATATTCTGTTGATTTAGGCGTTGCTTCATCGTATCTACCGCAAGTATACAATGTAGGGATTTGGATGTCTTTTAATTTTGAAGTGCAGTCAAAATCCTTTAAGTTTCCAGTTACATGAAACTCGGATGGTCCCCACATAATATTGTATACTTCTGGATTTCTGTAGTGTTTTCCTTTTTTAAGGAATTCTGGATATGGATCTAATCTGCAAACAAAATGCTTATTAAATACAGCGTTGGCATTTTTGTATTCCTCTGAATCAGTTGTTCCATTTTCTTCGCACTTTATTAATGTTTCTTGTACATCAAGCGGGAGTAGTTTTCGATTTCGATGCTGATCCTCAGCCCATAATGGGGCGCTTAAACAAGGACTTGAAAAGATTATACTTTTTACTCCATCTGGGCTCGATAAATAATAAGCAGCAGCAAGTGTTGTTCCCCATGAATGACCGAGTATATGAAACTCATCAAGCGAAAGTGCTTCTCGGATTTGCGCTAATTCTTCAACGAATCTATCAATATTCCATAAAGAAGTATCTGTTGGACGGTCAGACTTTCCACAGCCTAACTGATCATAAAAAATTACTGGGCGATCTTCTGCTAATACGTGTAGACCTTGCATGGAATAATGCGATGATCCAGGTCCTCCATGTAAAACAACAACAGGGGTTTTAGATGAATTTTTATTATGAAACTGATACCATACCTTCCCGCCTGTTACTTCAATAAAACCTTCAATCACATTCATTTATTTCTCTCCTTTTCATTCAAAACAGTATATTAATACCCATCTCAAACATTGGTTTTTTTGATGATGAAAGCGAGTGCTAATGGAATTATTGGAAGAAATACAACCAACTTAAACCAATTCTCTGCGCCACCAAAATATAGTGTTGGTAGAATTAATGCAACTCCGCTCACTACTAATGATTTCCACGATTTTTTCCATAGTCCCAAAACTAAAAGAATGAATCCAGTACTAAATAACAACCAAAAGATTAACCCTACCCAGTAAAATCCAGCATGTTCCATTAAATCACACCTTAGTCGGTTTTATGTAATACAGGAAAGTTTATTTAACGATCATTCCGATAAAAAATAAACAATAGGTATTATTTCATGCTTGGCTAAATTTCTATATTTATCTGAATTTTACCACATTTTTATTTTAAATTGAAAAACATTATGTAATTACGTTAATCTTTACCCGAATGTAATAAAGTGATTAAAACCGTTATTTTAAATTAAACAGCCTTATTCAAAGAATTTGCGAATAGTCATGAATTATTATGAGATGAAATAATATAGGAATGTAAGGCATTTAAAAGCCAATGGGGGCGATTAAATTGGCATATGTAGAACTTGATTCTCATACAAAGCTCTATTATGAAGATCACGGAGAAGGTCAAACTGTTATTTTTGTTCATGGAGTTATGATGAGTAGTAAGTTTTTTCATAAGCAAGTACCGTATTTTAGTAAAAATTATCGCGTCATTACGTTAGACTTACGAGCACATGGGAAGTCCTCAAAAGTTCAATATGGGCATACAGTTGCACAGTACGCTCGTGATTTAAAATGTTTTATAGAAAAACTAGATTTAAAGGATGTAATTTTAGTAGGTTGGTCAATGGGAGCTTTTGTTTTGTGGGATTATGTTAATCAATTTGGGAGTAAAAATATTAAGGCGCTAACAGTTGTTGATCAATCTGCATCCGATTATATATGGCCAGATTGGGAGTTTGGAGCATTTGATTTTACGATTTTAAAAAATGTAATGCAATCTATCCAAGAAGATCAGAACAAATTTAATAGCGATTTTATATATGGTATGTATATGGATCAACCTGATCCAAAAGAACATAAATGGATACTAAAAGAAATGAATAAATTACCTGCAGCGATTGCAAGTACAATAGTATTTAATCAAACGGCTGTAGATTATCGGGATACTCTTCGTAATGTTGATATTCCAACATTAATTTGTTTTGGTAGTCATGGATTTTTTCCATTAGCCGCTGGTGAGTTTATTCAAAAAAATATAAAAGGTTCAAAATTTGTTCCATTTTATAATAGTAGTCATCTTTTATTTTTGGAAGAAACAGATAAGTTCAATCAGGAACTAGACGAATTTTTTAAGGAAGTACAAAAATCTGGAAAAGGAAAAATAAAATCTAGAAAAAAAGAAAAAAGAAAAGCAGGAAACTAAATGGTGAACAAGGAATGCAGGATTTAGGCCTAAAAGGATTGAAAAATTTTGTTTTTAATTCTTTCCCAACCTGCTTTTCTTGTTTTTTATTCTTCCTGCCATTAACTTCACTTAAACCAACCTTTTTCTTTTGATTGTTTTATAGCTTCGATTCTATTTTTAACTTCTAATTTGTCCAAAATCATAGATATATAATTTCTAACTGTTCCTGTTTTTAGACTCAATTCATCCGCAATTTCTTGTGTGTTCTTACCATCCGCTACTAGTTCTAAAACTTCTTTCTCTCGGTCAGTTAACGGATTTTCTTCTGCGTAAACATCATCCATAAGTTCCGGAGCATAGATTCTCTTCCCGGCAATAATACTTCTAATTGAGCTTGCTAACTCTTCACTTGGACTATCCTTTAATAAATAGCCCTTTACACCCGCTTTTAATGCTCTTTGAAAATAACCAGATCTAGCAAAAGTTGTTAATATAATTACTTTACAATCTAAAGGTTTTAATTCTTCTGCGGCCTCAAGTCCAGTTTTACCAGGCATTTCAATATCCATTATACAAATATCAGGTTGAAATCGCTTGACTAGTTTAACTGCTTCTTCTCCGTTTGATGCTTGACCAACAACTTCCATATCATCTTCTAGATTAAGTAAAGAACCAAGTGCACCTAATAGCATTCGTTGGTCTTCAGCAATTACAATCCTAATCATACTAGTTCCTCCACTTCAATTTGTTTTACATCGATTGGAACTTTCATAATTAAAGTCATTCCGTTTTCACAGTTTACCTCTAATGTTCCATTCACAAATTCGAGTCGTTCCTTCATTCCAATTAACCCATAACCAGTTGTAAATTTTTCTGATTTACAACCAACTCCATTATCTATTACCGAAAAAATTATTTCATTTTTCATTTGTTTAATTGATATTTTACATAAAGTGGCATTACTATGTTTTACTACATTTGTTACGGCTTCTTTTAAGCACATACTGACAATATTTTCTGTAAGTAAGGAAACATTTGAAAGTTGAAAGTTTTCGTTACATTCAACTATAATTTCAGCCGCATGTAGAATTTGCTTAATCCTTATTAGTTCATCTTTAATCCGAATCCCTCTCATTTGAGAAACGATTTTTCGAACCTCATTTAAAGCTGTTCTGGCCGTTTGTTGTACATCCTTTAATTCATTTTGAGCTAAATCTGGATCCTTTGTAATTAACTTTCTAGCTAAGTCACTTTTTAAGCCAATCAGTGAAAGTTTTTGACCTAGTGTATCATGTAAATCACGAGCAATTCTTTGACGTTCTTCTAGTTTTACTAGATCTGATATACGTTTATTAGCATCTACTAACTTTTCTTCCAATTGCCCTCTTTCATTTCGACTGTAAAGACTAAATGGTAATAAAATAACGCTAATCCAAGTAATGATAATAAATGGAAGCTGCCTAATTATTAATTCTTCTTGAAGGATAATCGTGATGTTGATTGATATTGTAGTAATGACTAAATGAAGGATATATAAAGTTAAAAATGTAGCTCGATTTTTTCTCTTTCCAATCATATAAGCTATAAAAAATGCAAAATATACATAGCTAAAAAGTATATTCATTGAAGTGGATATGATGATTAAGATTGATGACCATAGAAAAATTGACCATCCTTTAGATATGTACGCCAATCGATAGATTATAAAAAATGATATTGTTAGTAAAATTCCTATTATGATTCTTAAAGTGGAATGAGCAGAAAGAAAAATAAAATAAAATGGCGAAATTCCTAAAACTGTCCAAATATATGGTGAGATTCCGGTACTTTTTAGGAAAACTAAATATCTTTTAAACATAAATTTACCTCATTATTCAAACGATTTGTGACCTACTTTAACAATCTTATCATACTTAAGCAAAGTTAATCTTTATAAAAATGCAAATAAAATACATCAAAAGTTCAGACAGTGTCTGAACTTTCGCGATTTACTTTATAGATTGATTTTATATCTTTAAATCCTACAAATTGCTTTGTTTCTTCATGCCATAATCTGAATTTTAAAGACGTTAAACTTGTTTTTAGTGTAATTGTCGGTACATTTTGTAATGGAAGCGTATTATTATGAACGGTCTCTAAATTATAATTCGGTACTCTTGGACTTAAATGATGAACATGGTGGTATCCAATATTACCAGTAATCCATTGCAATAATTTTGGAAGTTTATAAAAAGAGCTTCCTTCAACCGCTGCTTTTACATATTCCCAATTCGCATCTTCTTCAAAATAAGTGTCTTCAAATTGGTGCTGTACATAGAAAAGCCAAATTCCTAATACTGCCGAAATGAAAAAGATCGGACCTTCCACTAATAAATAATTTTCCCAACCTATTGTATAGCAAAATAAAGCTGAAACCCCAACAATTAAGATATTAGTTAAATAAGTGTTTAGTCTTTCTTTTAATTTTGCATTTTTCGTATTGAATCGATTTGAAATTAATACGATATAAATTGGTCCTAAACCAAACATGATTAATGGATTACGATATAGACGATATTGTATTTTTGTCCAGAACGGTGCTGCAACGTACTCTTCAACAGTTAAAACCCACATATCTCCAATTCCACGCTTATCTAAATTACCACTTGTCGCATGGTGGATTGAATGACTATGCTTCCACTGGCTAAAAGGAAATAAAGTAACAACGCCTGTAATTGTGCCAAGAACTTTATTTGCTGTTTTATTCTTAAAAAATGATTGATGACAACAATCATGGAAGATGATAAA
Organism: Gottfriedia acidiceleris; assembly: GCF_050457485.1. GTDB lineage: Bacteria > Bacillota > Bacilli > Bacillales > Bacillaceae_G > Gottfriedia > Gottfriedia acidiceleris_D. The sequence goes on along the minus strand of NZ_JBCMJM010000026.1, from coordinate 526 downwards.
TATCCTTATTAAGAATAGTGCAGCAACTATATCAATAAAGATCGTTAATACTACTGAAATAGATATACTTTTATAAGCAAGATACCACAAAAATATAAATGGAATAAAAGTATTAATCATTTGCCAAATACTAGCTTTTAAATTTGATTTTTCATAAGGAATAATTTGCTTTCGTAAACTCTTTTGATTTTCTTTTGACATTTAGAAGTTCCTTCCTAATGTTGTAACTTTTCATTATTATATTATCCTAATTATATAAGTTAATTTTGCTAGTGGTAGTAGCAGGCGTCATATGAAAAAGATGACAAATGTCATATTTAATTAAACGCTTACTTTCAATACTTGCTTCTATAAAGACACATTAATTAGAATGTTTAATTTTCTGGTAAATATTATAGTTTTTTCATGAAAAAAAGTAATACTCAAATAGTATTACTTTTTCACGCTGTTGAAAAACAAGATTATCAATTAAATTACCAAATTTTCGTAAAAGGAGTAGAGTGATGCTGATTTCCACTACAGGATG
>NZ_JBCMJM010000025.1:0-5011 GCF_050457485.1 Gottfriedia acidiceleris | reverse complement strand
TCATCAAGGGAGCTTATTTCTTCAGTATGAACTTCATTATGATGAACGGATTGTTCTTGCTTAACTTGTACAATCGCTGATAAATGTTCAGGCAGGATTTGTTTTTCATTAAATTTCATAAATATAACGGCTCTTCCTAGCACATTTTCCAATTCCCTAACATTACCAGGCCAATTGTAACTTTTTAATTTATTTAATGCTGATAATGAGATCCCCTCAACATTTCGACCGTAGTCTTGATTAATTTTTGATAATAATCTTTCGCCAATCGGTAAAATATCTTCAATTCGATCCTTTAGTGCAGGAATAATAATAGGAAGTTTATTTAAACGATAATAAAGATCTTCTCGAAACTTTCCTTCAATGATTGCTTCCTCCAGATGAACATTCGTCGCAGCAATCACTCGCACATTTATAGGAATAGACTTTGTCCCACCAACACGTCTTATTTCTTTCTCTTGTAGGACCCTTAATAGTTTGGCTTGCATTGCAGGTGATAATTCTCCAATTTCATCTAAGAAAATACTACCATTATTAGCTTCCTCAAAAAGCCCTCTTTTCCCACCACGTTTTGCGCCAGAAAAAGCACCTTCTTCATAACCAAATAATTCACTTTCCAATAATGTTTCAGAAATTGCAGCACAATTCACTCGAACGAATTTATTATATTTGCGATCGCTTTCATTATGAATCGCATGAGCAAACAATTCTTTACCTGTTCCAGATTCCCCACGTAATAATACAGTAGCAGGAGTGCTCGCAGCCAATTTAGCCTGCATGATCGCTAAACTGATTCCTTCAGATTCACCAGCTATATCCTCGAAAGAATATTTTGCCTCTAACGTTCTAATAATTTGACGCGCTCTATGTAGTTCATTCGTTAACTGTGAAATTTCAGAAACATCATGAATTACTCCAACACTGCCTTTTAATTTTCCGTCTACGATTACTGGAGCTACATTAACTAGTACATCACGATTTTGCTTTCCGACTTTCATGCGTACTCCACGAACTGCTTGTTTTGTTTTCAACACTTTTAAATGAACACTTTCACCTTCAGCAATATCAATCGTTGCATGTTTACCAAGAACTTGTTCACTCGATAATCCAGTCAATCTTGTGTATGCCGGATTAATAATAATTCCATTACCTTTTTCATCTACAACTGAAATTGCTTCATCCGAACTTTGAATGACTGCTTCAAGCATGCTATAAACTTCTTTTAAATTTGTAACTTCTTCTGCTAAATCTATTACCTCAGTATCATCTTTAAAAACAGAAATTGCACCTTCAAGTTCACCATCTTCTCGAAAGATTGGAATTCGAGTCGTAAAAATCTTACTTCCATTAATTAAAATATGTTCTTGATTAATTTCCTTCTTTTTCGTTTGAAGAACTCGAGGTAATTTACTAGTTGGGACAACATCCAATATATACCTACCAATCGCAGCATCTTTATCAGTATGTAGCATTCTTTCTGCTGAGCGATTAAATAAAAGAATTTTTCCCCATTTATCAACCACAATCATCCCATCATGAGTGTTGTCCAAAATGAGTTCTTGTTGTCTTTTTTTATTATTAATTAAATTAAAAAGTGATTCTTTTTCTTGAACAAGATCAGATATCATTTTTGCAACAGAACCTGGGATCACTAAAGTATCTTTAGCTTTATACTCGATTAATTCCTGGTATATGGTTTCATCTCCAGTAGTATTAATGACAACATCAATCTCTTCGTTTAAATTAGACTTCCAATCCTTTAGTATTGGAATATGTAAGCTTTTAGCAAATTCTAAACCTTTAGCCTCTTTTATCATATCTACTACTGCAACAACATGAAATAAATCAGAATGTGATAGAAGCTTTAATACAGCTGTGCCCCCTGTTCCCATTCCAACGATCATTACGTTTTGTTTCATCTTAGTTCACCTACTAATTTCAACAAATTATTAAACACATTAGACTATTATATCTATAAAGTCATTCTTTCGTCTATTTCAAATGTTCTATAAGTCTTGACAACACTATCCTTGTATAAGATTATGAAGAAAGAGAATTACGTAAATTTATTGTTACTTTTATCGGAGGAATTAATAAACATGAAAGAATCATTTACACGTATGTTAGCATTCGTTGTGATTGTTGTACCAATAGCATTAGCAGTTATCGGAATTAAATTACTTCGTGATACAGTATTTCTAATCCATTCTTTTGGCATTCCAAATCTTCCATTGCAATTATTAATCGGTCTTGTTTCATTAGGAGTCGGTTTTTATTTAGTCGGAAGCTTTGTACTATTTAGAGATCGTAAACGAAGCAAAGTTCAAGGTAGATTTTTAAAAAGATAATTTTCGTGGGAGGCCTTAAGAGGATTTCATTAAATCTAAAAGATAAATAACAAAACAAAAAAAGTGCTGATGAGAGCACTTTTTTTATTTACTAAGAAGTTGACTTCTGATTTGGAAAGCTAATTCTGGATAGTCAGTAATAATCGCTGTACATTTGACTTCAAATAATCGTTTCATAACAGCCGGTTCATTGATTGTATAAGGTCTAACGGCTATGTGATGTTCCATAGTTTCTTCTATTTGTTCATCAGTAATAATCCGATAATTAGGATGAATTGCATTTGCTTTATAGTCTTCTGCAATCTTCCACGGTTCTTTACTTCTTCTATTAAAAAGAACTGCTGTTTCAATATCCGGTGCCATTAAGTGGAATTTAAGCATACTTTTATGGTTAAAGGAAGATAAAACGATTCTTTTTTCATACTCATATGAACGAATTAAATTAATTACTCGTTCCTCAAGTCCATGGTATTCGATTTTATCATTTTTCAATTCAACATTGATACTAAAGTTATTTCCTTTTGCCCAATCAAATACTTCTTTTAAGGTAGGGATCGTACACCCCTTAAATTGGCGTTTAAATCGATAACTAGCGTCAAATTGCTTTAATTCAGCTAAGGTATAATCTTTAACGAAACCTTTACCGTTAGTTGTACGATTTATTGTTTCATCATGAATTACAACGATTTCACCATCTTTTGATAAGTGTACATCTAACTCTATTCCATCTGCCCCTAAATCTTCACATGCCATAAAAGAAATCATTGTATTTTCTGGGTAGGTTCCTGCAGCACCTCTATGACCAATAATATCAACCACTCAAATTCCCCCCACGTGAGAAAATATGTACTTTCTTCTTTTTCTTATTGTATACTAATTTTACGAAACTAAGGAGGATTATTATGCGACCATTGCAAATTTCGCCTGAAACGGCAATTTTACTTTCCAAGAAATTAAACGTTCCTTTAGAACAAATTATGCATATGCCACAGCATATATTAATGAAAAAGTTGATGGAATTAGATTTGTCTAAAAGCGAAGAAGCTTCAGAGGATAACGAATCTAAATAATAAATTAGCGTTAAATAAGAAAGCAGAAGTAGTTTTTCTACTTCTTTTTTTATGCACCTTTTTTATTAATTTTAATCTTAAATTACATTTTTATGTAAAATTGCACAAATAATTAACAATTATGAGCTAATTTTAATTTAAACTTCCTTTCATATTAATTAGTTTTCAAGTAAAATGTAAAGTATTGTGTATATTTTATATCGAAAAGTATTTATGGAGGTATTTTTAAATGTTACCTGATTGGTTAATTGGTTTGATCATGGGGATGGTAGAAGGATTAACAGAATTTTTACCGGTTTCTTCTACTGGTCATATGATTTTAGTTGCTGACTTATTAAATTTCACAGGTGAGAAAGCTTCATTTTTTGAAGTAATTGTCCAACTTGGTTCAATTCTAGCAGTAGTTGTTGTTTTTTGGAAACGACTATGGTCAGTACTAGGAGTAAAGTCAGAAGGTTATAGACAAACGAACCTCAACTTAATTCATATTATTATCGGTGCTATTCCAGCCGGAATCGTAGGGCTTATATTCCATGATTTCATTAAAGATGTTTTATTCTCACCTAAAACTGTTGTAATCGGATTAGTAGCTGGCGGTATATTATTAATTGTTGCTGAAAAAGTCTCTAAACAGCCTAAATCATCTGATTTAGATCACATTTCTTATAAACAAGCTTTTATCATTGGGTGCTTTCAAATGTTAGCACTTTGGCCAGGATTTTCACGTTCAGGCTCTACAATAGCAGGTGGTTTATTATTCGGTCTTGATCGAAAAACTTCAGCAGAGTTTACTTTCATTTTAGCAGTACCAATGATGATTGCTGCAAGTGGATTAGATTTTATTAAAAATATCGATATTTTAAGTGCTTCAGATTTACCACTATTCGCAACAGGGTTCATCACTGCATTCGTAGTTGCATTACTCGCGATCGTTTCCTTCCTAAAATTATTAGAGAAAGTAAAACTAACAGGTTTTGCAGTTTATCGATTTATTGTAGCGATTGTTTTCACGATTGTATTTATATTTTAATTAAAAACTACAAAGAGATGGACAACCATATTGGTATGTCCTATCTCTTTTATTTATGTATACGACTTATCGGTTTATTTTACAAATGGAAAAAGGCTATTCGTACAACGTATACGAATAGCCTTTGTAATATATATGTTAGTTATTTAAATTTAAAAATTGTTGTCTATTGGCGAAAGCCCTACCTCTCTTTCGCAATTCGGCTCCAGGGCCGTTCCATTAGGCAGCTTGTTTCACAACAATCTTCACTAACAGACACTACTACTAATTTTTAAATAAGGTTGAAATAGCTGACGCGTCATGGAATACGTCCAATTTTCTTCCAAATTTCGTAGTAATAATATCGTTTTTCTAAATATTTCAGTGGCGCAGTAAATATTATAGCATACTACAAATTATTAGGCAAACTAATTTTTATTAAGTGTAAATTCAACGGTTTCTAGCTTCACTGTCCTTAAGTAAAATTTATAAAAAAAATATTCTACCTTCATTGATATAGAGCTAATAATAGTTAAGATCCAGTCTTTTATAAATTAGCCTTATATCGTAAACTTTTTTTGATG
>NZ_JBCMJM010000024.1:0-67280 GCF_050457485.1 Gottfriedia acidiceleris | reverse complement strand
TTTCAAAGTTCACTTCATCGCTCGTAAGCGACTTTTTAATATTACCATTTTGTAATATAGCCTGTCAACATTTTTAAAATTTTTTTTTAATTTGTTGAATCAGTTTTTGTTGTCGTTGAAGACAAGAAATAATATACCACGTATTCAAATATAACGTCAACACAAAATTTGATTTTTTTTAAAATCTTTTTCATGGGATAAATGTACAAGCCTCATATAATCGCGAAAGTTAACGGCTATGATGCTTTTTACTCTCTACACCATTATTTAAGTGAATCCTCCCATAGTGGTAGTCTATTATACACCTCATATAAGATTTTCTTCTTTAGAATCATTTCATTTTTAACTCTTTCATTTAAGTTATGCGAAGATAACTCTTTCTCTAATTCATATAGAGAGCGTATTATGAGCGACTCAATCTCTAATACATGCTCCTTATTTAGAAGTATTCCAAACATAATCCCCACTCCATGGTACTTTCGTCTTTAAGAAAATACCAGTTTTATTGTTCTAATACTTAAAACATTTAATCATTTCGTTTTGAAGCATACAAGCTTACTTAATCTCATATCCTTTATATAAGAACTTGGACAAGAAAGAAGGCGATTTTATGCTTTTTTACTTTTACATCACTTCAAAAAGGAAATTAAAGCAATTTTCTTTAATTACTATTATTGCATTTTTCACAGCTTGCTTAGTTTATATACAAGCACCTAAAACATTTTCAACTTTTTCAACCAACAAGGGGCCAATGGCAATTTACAGAGGCGATGCCTCACAAAAAAATGTAGCTCTTACTTTTGATATAAGCTGGGGCGATGAAAATGTACTCAAAGTTTTGGACGTTTTACGAAATCAAAAAATTACGAATGCCACTTTTTTCTTATCTGCATCATGGGCAGAGCGACATCCAGAGATCGTTGAAACAATCGTTAAGCAAGGTCACGAGATTGGAACACTTGGGTATCGTTATAAAAGCTACACCCAGCTAACTCCAGTTGAAATGCAAAGAGATTTAAATAATTCAGCAGAAGTATTTAATCGTCTAGGTGTAAAAGACGTTAAGTTATTTAGACCACCAAATGGTGAATATAATAAAGAAGTTATAAAGCTTGCTGCACGGAACAATCTTTCTGTGATTCATTGGAGTGTTAATACTGAAGACTGGAGAAATCCTGGAACAAATAAAATTGTTAAAAGCGTAGAAAATAATACTGATCCTGGCGACATCATTTTGCTTCATGCAAGTGATTCCGCACTTCAAACGCCAAAAGCATTGCCATTAATTTGGTCCTATTTAAAAGACGAAGGATATAAAAACATAACTGTTTCTCAAATGATATCTAATACTAAAACAAATATTAAAATTGTAAAATAAAAAAGCTAAGAGATATTTCTCTTAGCTTTTTAGTATTTTGTGTAGAGTTAATAACTGATACGCATTACAAATAAATAACGGTACTAACATTAGAATTAACCACGAAAGATCATTCTGTCTTAATGCAGGAACCCATTCAACGATTGTAACGACAATCATAAAAAATAATGCTGGAATAAACGCCCCTTTGTTTGTTTCTTTCATTTTTATATAAGAAACAATCAAACTACCTACTAAAAGCACTATTGGGAATATTAAATATACAGTAAAAGCTTCTCCATGCGCATACTCTTTAAATCGAAAATACGCTAAATCAAATAAAGCTAATATGATTAATACAATTTGAACTGTATTCCATAATGACTTAAATAATCCTAACCCGAATCTATGTATTGTCAAATATGCAAAGAATCCCATCTGACTTACTGCACTGAATACTAATCCTAATATAAATAAAAATGATACTTCTACTAGAAGTTTAATAAATCTACCATCTTGAACGTAACTTAAATACTCTTTATACCCATAAAGAATACCCGTAATGATTGTTGCGATTCCACCAACTAGTAATGTTGTTAAAAATAATCGAACCAATTTCCGACTCGTCATTCGTTTCTTAATCCCCCGTTTTCACAAAGCTTCTGATTTTCTTCTTAAAATAGCGATTCATATAAAACTTTATTAACTATTTAATCAATATAAATACCCTAATAATTTAATTCATGTCTAAATATTAGCAATGGTTATCGTATAACCATTGCTAACAAAAAACAAGCATATAAATTAAAAGGGTATTGTTTATTATTTATTTAATACGATTTTTTCGACTACTTGCTTAGCAATCGACGTATAGATTTTACCAGTTGGGTGATCTTTATCGTATATTGAAGGAGCAAAGTCTTCTTCATCCCAATCAGGCTGCTGTAAAGGTAATTGTCCTAATAGAGTTGTTTGAAGCTCTTTTGCAAGCCTTTCTCCTCCACCTTTACCAAAAACATACTCTTTTTCGCCAGTTTTTTTACTTTCAAAATAACTCATATTTTCTACAACACCAATAATTTCATGATTTGTTTTTAATGCCATTACTCCCGCTCTAGCTGCAACAATTGAAGCTGTAGGATGTGGTGTCGTAACAATTATTTCTTTACAAGATGGTAACATGCTATGAACGTCTAACGCTACATCTCCAGTACCTGGTGGTAAATCTAGTAATAAATAGTCTAAATCTCCCCATTCAACTTCTGTGAAAAACTGTTGTAGCATTTTACCAAGCATTGGACCTCTCCAAATAATTGGTGAATTATCTTCTACAAAGAATCCCATTGAAATAACCTTTACTCCAAAACGATCAACTGGAATAATACGCTCACCTCTGATTACAGGTCTTGTCGTAATTCCCATCATATCCGGTACACTAAAGCCATAAATATCGGCATCAATTATACCTACTTTTTTACCTAATCTTGCTAAAGCAACTGCTAAGTTCACAGAAACAGTTGATTTTCCTACTCCACCTTTTCCACTTGCGATCGCTAAAAATTGTACTTTTTTATTATCCAATAGTGAAAGTGTTGAGTTTTCTTGGTTGTCTCCATTAAACTGACCTTTTTCTTCTTCTGTAAATTCAGTAAATCGAATTCCAACTGTATCAGCACCGTTCTGCTTCAATAACTGAACAATTTGTGTTTGAATTTGCATTTGTTCAGCTGTGCCAGTTTTCAACAATGCAATTTTAACGCTTACATGTTTCTTCTCTTCTTTTATCGAAATTTCTTTAACAGCATCTAATTCTACTAATGATTTATTTAAAAATGGCTCATTAATTGTACCTAAAAGTGATAATACTTGTTCATTGGTAAGCATATTTACACCTCGTTATCTTAATATACTAAATAGTATAACACATGTATCATAGTTAGTCTTAAGTAACATTAATTAGTTAGTAAAAATGAAAACCACCGAATAATTCGGCGGTTCCTTATCATAGACGAAGTCCAAAAAATATGATTTTCAAACTAATTGAAAACGTTTGTCTTTCGAGGCACGAAGTCTGTGCGGAGCGGAGTTACCTTAAACGGTAATGAGCACCGTAAGCAGACGAAGTTACGAAGAAAGCGAGCGTTTGCCAATAGTTTGAAACACCAATTAATTCGGCGGTTCATTTTTATCTGTATAGTATCTAATAACCCCTCTATATATAGCTGCAGCAAGTTTATCTTGGTATTCTTCATCTCTTAACTGCTGACTTTCTTCATAATTTGATAAAAAGCCAACTTCTACAAGCGCACCTGGTACTTTAGAATATTTCATCAAATAAACATGATTAATAATTTTCGCTAATCGATGGGTATTATTTAGACTTTCCCTTAACTCAGCTTGGACGTATTTTGCAAATCGCTCATTTTCAATTAATGAACCATAAAAGAATGTTTGTGCACCTTTTGAAGATGTTCTTGGTAAGGAGTTTAAATGAATTGATATGTATAGGTCTGCGTTCGATCCATTAATAATTTCTACCCTTTTCCTTAAATCAACGCTTTTTCTTCTACTATATCCTTTCATTCCTTCCTCTGCTAGATCGTAATCTCCATCTCTTGTCATAATAACCGTTGCGCCTTGACCTTGTAAATAATCCCTCAGTTTGTTTGTTATTGATAGAGCAACAACTTTTTCAATAACATCTCCACCTGAAGCACCTCCATCTGGTCCACCATGTCCAGCATCCAAAACAATCACTTTTCCATCTAGAGGTAGTCCCCTAAAATTCCAGGTCTTTGAAGTTTTTTGTAATAAAGGTATACTCAAAATCAAAAAAACAAAGGTTACAATGATAACGATTAAATGCCATCTTTTCATTTTTTCTCCCCCTGATTGTCCTATAAAAAATATATGGGACAACTAGGAAGAATATGACTTACTTTGATAAACGAAGTCTGTGTCTTCTTTCTCCTTTTACATATCCATCTAACCACCAATTATTTAAAAAAGTTTTACATCGGTCAAATGGTTCTGTTTGAATATCGTCCTTACGACCAAATACAGAAGAATAAAATAAATAAGCTAACCATTCAGATTCTTTAGCTGATCTTCTTATAACATTCTCGATTGGTTCACCATAAAAACCAAATCGGCTATATCTTGCACCCAATAAGTAAGTTTCTACCGCTAACTCTAAACAATAATCTTCTCTTGCTTTTCTTTGGTTAATGTCCGCGTCTATACAGTAGGAAAATGAATCCTTTAATTGGGCTTTTAATTGCATTATTTTTAGTTCTTTTAATAAGCTCTTTTCAAATGTAATTTGCTTTGCTCTTCTTTTTTCTCGGAAATTTGTTATAAGATTCATGATGAAACCTCCCCGTAGCCATAGTCTAAGACGAAAAGGGGTGCTTCATTCAAAAACTACATACTTAATTTCTTCCATAAAAAAATAGTAATTTTCATAAAAAACACAGATTTTATATAATAGAAAATTTTCAAGACTTAAAAGGTCTACTCGTAGTTAAATACAACAAAAAAAGAGGGGTTTTTGAAAAAACTTCCTACCCTCTTTCATGTTTTTAATTATCGAATGATTTCATTCTGTGTAAAAGTAATCCATCACTTTTTTCATTTTCTCCATATACAAACTGAGGCATATGATATTTTAAATACTGTCCATATTTACTATTTGTATTTAATACTAATTCATCTACAAAGTAGGCACCTTTTACTACAGTATCCAAAAATAAACTTGCAACTCCTGCATAAACTCCGCAAGCGACTTGAAGATAGGTTGCATTTGTACCGTAATTAGCGAATGAATCTTTATTGTTCATAACATTATAGATATAGCGCTCTTTATCTTCGTACACAAGTAAAACTCCAACTACGTCCTCTCCTACTAATGGAGCTGTTGAAGGATCTAGAAGCTTTTTATCAAAACCCAATATTTCGTCAGTATTTTTTAAATTATTTCTAATTAGATTGGTTGTATGCTCATTAACACGATACACAAAACCACTTTCTAAGTTGAACAATTTGCCAATAATAAATACTTCTTCATGTGGCATAAGACAACCATAAAAGACTTTTTCCCCCAATGTTACTTTAAATTCAACAGAATAAACATTATCATACAAGAAGATTGGAATATTTTGTTTAACAAACATAGGAAAGCTTGTGACTGCCTCTTCTAGGAAGCAATCTGGGGACCAAGTGGTGTAAATTGTTTCTTTTTGAGCTATAGAAGGGTTTTCATAAAAAGAATTATCATGTTCAACAATGTAACATGCAAGAGGTTTTTCGGAAGGGAATTGGTTCATTAAATCGATTGCCATCCATTGCACAATACCAGGATTCATCCCTGAACCAATAATTGCTGTAGTATTTTTAAACTTTCGTTTATTTTCCTCGAAGATACGTAAACGTTCTTTAAGTGGGAACCCGGAACTAATACTTTCATCTTCATCTACTATTTCACTTTCTAAAGCTGTGTTGACATATTTCACACCAAACTCATTACAACAGCGCAACATTTCAACAGAATCCGCTCTAGAAACATCAACTACAATAACTGTATTACTCTCTATGAGATGTTTTTTCATTAAATCAATATTATTAACATTCATTTCATGAAACGTAACGTTTTCAATTAGGTTAGGAATAATCCTTTCAAAATAAGTTAAATCTTTTTGTTTCAAATCAATTAAATGAAACCTGGCATTTTTCATTATCTGATGAATCGGATCATTTTGATCCTTTGCCGCTTTATTAAATATAGAAAGTACTGCCTTTGCCACTCCGCCAGAACTACCTAATAGGGTAATAATCGCATCTTTTTCAAACATATAAACAACTCCATAAATTGGTTTAATTTTAGCTATTACTTTACTATATGAACCAATGGAAAAAGTGTTCGGACAAGTATCCTGTCTATCTAACCTATGTTAACTTTCTAATTGAAAAAAAAAAAGCCTAACTAAAAATTAGTTAAAAGCTCTATTTTATCTAATTAATTACTTTTGTCGTCAGATTCTAGTTTTTCTAAAAGTTTCTTTTGTTGTTCCTTACAAAATTCTTTAAATTCTTTGCATTCTTCTTTGCATTCTTCTAAACACTCTTGTCTGCGTCTTTCAATTTCTTCTTCGCGTTTCTTTTCTCTTTCAACACGTAATTCAAATTCTCGATCTCTTTCTTTTTGGTCGATTGGTTCAGTATCTGTTTTTAGAAGTGGAATATTTCCTCTCTCGATTGGGCCTATTCCCATTAACGAACGCCATTCATTAGGAGTTAAGGAAGCTCGTTCTACCATAACTGAAAATGCTAACTTAGTTGTGATCGATGCAAATTCTAAGTTAGATGCTTCAAAAACGATACGATTACCATTTTTTCGTTCCGCTGGGGTGAAGAATTTACGTGTAAATTCATTATTTAACTGAATGACTAGTGGATTAATTACGGCCTCATTATACGTATTCCAATCATTTTCATTAAATGTACTTTGAACTATACTTTCATTTGTATTAAAAAAACTATAGATACGTTTTATAGTACCACTCGTTCGCTCTGCCTCTGGAGTATAATCATTTGGTGATACTTGCTCTAAATCATACGTAGGCTCTGAAAAACCTGCTTTTACACCATCACCTGTAAATTTCATATAATTAATTACAAATTCATTCGTATTATTAATCATATCTTCTTGATCTAGTACTTCCTTAAAGTTCAATAACCAATTTATAAAGCGATTGTTATTCACATTTTCGACGATACTATCATCTACAGAATCAATCACTTCTAATAACGGAAGTAAAGGATCATATGGTGGCGTACCAAATAGATCATTACTATTAAAATCTTGTCTTAAATGAATGATATCGCTATAAGGTAAAATTAGTACATTTTTGGTTTTGAATGTGAATTTTAAAAAGATCAAACCTTGATTATTTTCGAGTACTTCAACTTTCGTACAAGGAATAGGAAAAATAGCGGTAGGATAACCAAAATCATTTCGCTTTATAAATGCAAACGCATTACTGTTTAGGTCAAGCTGAGTTACCATTTTCTCTAAAAGTAATTGCCTAGACATAAATGGATTTGGTTCTTGAAGAACATTATAAATCCACGGATCAGGGTTAATTTTGCACTCTCTATTATTTTCTCTAACATGCGTTACTTTCAGTTTTCCAATTGCCTTGGCTTTAGGTCTAATACACGCCCGGATCACGTCATTCTTAAATAATCTATCGCCCAATGTTAGTTGGCCGTCCCCTTCATCATTTAATAATTCAAAAGAACTAGTACTTGATTGAAAATTCATTCTGCCCATTATCCAGTCGATCAAGCCCAACGTACATCACCCCTAACGTAGATGGCCATAGGTATAATATATTAAGGTATATTATTTTATTCTTTTAAAACTCTTCTATGCTACAATTTGAGAATGAATTATTAGAATTTTTTAATTTTTCGTCATTTTAAAATATGATTATACTATTTAGTTTATTCCAGAAAGTAATCACATACAAAAAGACCCTCAGCAAAAGTGCTTGAGGGCCAAATAAAATTTATTTTTAATACCTTTCAACTAAAAGCTGTTTCGATTCAAAGTATAAAACTTGTATAAATTTCTTTGCATTAATGCGAGTATGAGTTGATGAAGTCAAGGACGCTTGCTTCAATTCACTCATTCTTTGACGAACTGTTTCAAAATCAAAAAACTTTGAAGCATAATTTTCAAATTTAGGGTTCGCAAAATCTGTCAGTCCTATTGATGCCATATGGTTTAATGATTGATAAATTGCCCTACGAACTCGTTGTTCGGATGATTTCCTTTCCCGCTCAACATCTTCTTGAGAATTTACAATCCCTAGCTTTTTCAAACTGATGTGCGTGTAAATATCCTTTAATGTAGGAAATCCTGCCTCTAAACCAAAATTCGCTTCATGTTCATATAGGTAATTGAGCATATCAAGCAAGTCTTTGCTCCCATTTTCTCCAGCTATGCCAAGTTCTGATAATAGAACCTGTCCCCAATCCGTTATTTTCTTTTTATCAGACACTGGATTATGTTGAATGATTGAATTTACATCAAAAACATTACTTAATGACTTTTGAATATCAAGAATGGATCGCTCTAGTCGAATTCGCTCCAAGACCTTTCTAACGACCGAAATCACTTCAATTTTGTTCAATGGCTTAGTAATGTAATATTCAATACCGAGAGAATAAGCTTCTCCAATTAATTCTTTAGACTCCACTTGAGAAATCATAATAATTTTTCCTTTGAATGAAGATCCCATTCTCCGTATTGTTTCTATACCGTCTTGAAGAGGCATTAATAAATCGATAAATAATATATCAACATGATTTATTTCAAGTGTATTTGCATCTAAAAAAAAGCCGTCTTCCGCCTCACCAACAACTTCACCTAACTCTTCATCTTCTATGATTTGTGATAACATCGATCGAAAGACTTCATCATCATCTGTGATATAAAAATTCATAAATTCATCCTTTCTAAGACAAGAGCTCCGATTGGTAGTCGGATCGTAAAAATACATTCACTCTCTTTTTGATTGAGAATAACTTCTCCTCCCAGTTCTTCTGCCATTTCTTTGATATAAGATAAACCGATTCCTGTAGATGGAGTTCCATCATCGCTATATTTAGAAGTAAACCCAGGTTTAAAAATAAGCTTCATATATTTTGAAGGAACTCCAGGTCCATTATCAATAACCTTACATTCAATCCAATCTTCAACTCTTTCTATTGATAAGAGAATCGTCCCTTTATGTTCTATAGCTTCAACTGCGTTCGCAACTAAATTATTAATAAACGATAGCATTAGATAGATATGATAGTGCGGATGTTGTCCCTTTATTTGAGAAATAAACTCAATTTTCTTCCCTAGCATTCCTGCATATTTTTGATTAATTCGGATAACCATTGTCACTAAATCATTTACACTCATATATTCAGGCAAACTTTCACTTGTAATTAGTTTAGAAAGTCCAGCAAAAATTCTTTGGTTATCCTTTTTTATTTCATGTACCTCTCCTGCAATTCTTAAAGATTTGCTCCCCCATTTTTCAATTGGAACTCCTAAATCCTGTTTGTACTTACTCATGTCTCGATATAAATTGTAGGATTCTTTTGTTATTGTTTCGGCATTTTGTAATGTCTTTTTCAAATAAACAGACTCTACATACAAATTGGATAAATGCATAAGCATATTTTCATTTTCTTTACGAGTTTGTGATTCCTTCAGTTTTAGCTCGTAAAGTTTCATCATATTGATAAACGCTAATACAAAGAAGCTTCTAAACACCGCAATAATAATAATTTTATTTAACTCTTCGACTGTAAGTGAAGAACCCATTCCATATAGCTGAAGTATTAATTCGATTAAACTAGAAGTGATTTCAATAGTAATACCGAAGACTCCTATTAGTAAAGGATGCTGAAACCGATTCACCTTCAGTAAATAAAATAAAACGGAATATGAAAAATAATATAAGAAAGTAGGAAATCTAACCGAAAAAGATGAAGCAAGATTAAAATCGGTCAATACTAACCAATCTAGCCCAACACGGAATACAAAGACAGATATGCCTATTAATAGTCCTATTAAAACAGAATGATAATTCCTAAAATACAATAAAGAAAAGAAAAAAATTGGGGTTCCAAAACTAACTCGAAATATATTATCAAATGGATGAAAGTTCAGTTCACCCGCTATTGGAACTATAACCATAAGTGCAATAACAATCCAGAAATCTTTACCTTGCAGTCCTTTAGATTTCAAATCCGCCACTTCCTGATTTTTGCTACTAGTATATCGCCTTGTTGTTATTAACACAATGATCCTCCATACTACTAAATTTCATAAGAAAATACAGCTTGATAATACAAGCTGTATTTATGTGTATAGACAAAGTCCTAGTTATTTGATTTTTAGACTGATTGCAAGCGTTTATCTTTCGAGGCGTGAAGCCTGATGAGGAGCGGAGTTACCTTAGACTGTAATGAGCACCGCAGGTAGGCAAAGCAACGAAGAAAGCGAGCGTTTTCGGGCAGTCTAAAATTATATAGTGACCAATTCTTTTATAGCTTTAATCGGACGATATGCAGGCTCCCACATTGCGTTTCGTACTGCTTGCTCAATATCGTCGTGTACAACTCGAGCTACTCCATCAGCAACTGCTGCTTTTGCTACTTCAATCGCAACTACTTCAGAAATAGTACGTAGATTCTCGATTTGAGGAAGTAAAGGTGCACCTAATTTACTTACATCGATCATTTCCGCTACAGCTTCTGCAGCCGCTGCAAACATTCCATCAGTAATAATACTAGCGCGTGAAACATTTGTTCCAAGTCCTAAGCCTGGGAAAATAAGCGCGTTATTTGATTGACCTATTACATAAACCGTTTTGTTATATGTTACTGGAGCAAATGGACTTCCAGTTGCTACTAATGCTCTTCCTTCAGTCCACTTGATTAAATCAGAAGGTTTTGCTTCTGCAAGTGGTGTAGGATTGGACATCGGTAAAATTACAGGTCTTTCAACATGTGCTGCCATATCTTTTACAATCTCTTCTGTGAAAGCACCGGCAACAGTTGAAGTACCAATTAAAATCGTCGGATGAACTTGGCTTACAACTTCTGCTAGGCTTGCACCTGAGTTATTTTCCTCAATTTGGCGTGCATACGGTTGTTGGAAGTCGAACAACCCTTCCATATCCTCTGCAAGCAATCCATTTCGGTCAATACACCAGAATCTGCGGTTTGCTAATTCGAATGAAAGGCCTTCACGTACCATTGCGTCACGTACTTGATCTGCGATTCCAATACCAGCCGCTCCTGCACCGAATACAACTACACGATGTTCACTTAGTGGAATACCAGATGCATTCACTGCTGCTAGCACAGCTGCAAGTGATACAGCTCCTGTGCCTTGAATATCATCATTGAACGTACAAACTTGGTGACGATACTTATCTAATATGCTACGTGCATTTTTAGAGCTAAAATCCTCCCAATGAAGTAATGCATTTGGGAATTTTTCTACAGCAGTTGTTACAAACTTATCAATGAACGCATCATATCGACTATCGCGAACGCGAGGATGACGGTTTCCAACATAAAATGGATTATCTAGTAGCTCTTCGCGATCAGTACCAACATCTAAAACGACTGGCAATACTCTTGCTGGATCAATACCTGCCGCAGCTGTATATACCGCTAATTTACCAATTGCGATATTAATACCTCCAACTCCCCAGTCACCAATTCCTAATATTCCTTCACCGTCAGTAATAACGATTAAATCAATTTCATCTGCATTTGCGCCATAATTATCAAATGCTTGTTCAATACCATCCTCTTCATTAATCGATAAATACAAACCACGAGGTCTTCTATATTCATTACTATAACGTTGAATTGCTAAACCAACTGTTGGTGTATAAACAACCGGAAGCATTTCAGGTAAGTGATCAGTTAGCACTCGATAAAATAATGTTTCATTACGATCATGTAAAGCTGATAATGCAACATTTTTATGCAAATCAGTTGGTTGTGACGAGAATTGCGCGTAAGCTCGTTTAGCTTGCTCCTCCAGCGTCAATACAGCTGGCGGTAATAATCCTGTTAAACCTAATTCTTTTCGTTCCTCTTGAGTAAATGCAACTCCTTTATTAAGCATTGGCACACCTAATAATTCGGCACCTCGCAAGGTAGTCTCCACTTCTCCATTCGAACCTACCTTGAATTTATGCATATAATCCCATCCCTTTTCTATCTTTTTTATTTTTATCTTTTTTAGTTAAGCAAAAAAGGGCTTTTCGCCCTTACTTTGTAATTATTAATTTTCAGTCTGATTGAAAACGAATTATCTTTCAATGCGCAAGGCCAGAAGCGGTGCTAAATTTACATACATGGCGGTATAAGCACCGCAAACAGGCTAAGCACAGAGAAAGTGAGCGTTTATCAGCAGGCTAACTGTTTTATTGACGTTCTAAAAGAACTGCACCAGCAATACCAGGGTGAGTCATTTCAAATGGATCTAAAATTAAATCAAGCTCTTCTTCTGATAATACGTCATATTTTAAGCAAAGTTCACGAATTGGCTTTCCTGTTAAAATTGCTTCTCTTGCTATTCTCGCAGCAACTTCATAACCGATATGTGGATTAACAGCTGTGATTAGACCAACGCTCTTTTCTACATATTCTTTCATTCTGTCTTCATTAGCTTCAATTCCTTTTAAACAATTATCTGTAAATACACGGAATGCATTATTCATGATGTTAATTGATTGAAGTAAATTAAATACTAAAACAGGCTCCATAACGTTTAATTCTAATTGTCCTGCTTCAGACGCTAAACAGATTGTATGATCATTACCGATTACTTGGAATGCAACTTGGTTAATAACTTCTGCCATTACAGGATTTACTTTACCTGGCATAATAGATGAACCAGGTTGACGTGCTGGTAATGAAATTTCACCAAGACCTGCGCGTGGGCCAGAAGCCATTAAACGTAAATCATTCGCAATTTTAGACATATTCATCATACATACTTTTAGAGCAGCCGATACTTCTGTGTAAGCATCAGTGTTTTGAGTAGCATCAACAAGATGCTCAGCTCCAACAAGTGATAAGCCGCTTATTTCAGCAAGTTGCTTAACAACTAGTTCAATATAGCGTGGATCTGCATTTAAACCTGTTCCAACCGCTGTAGCCCCCATATTTACTTCATATAAGTGCTGACGAGATTGTTCGATTCGTTTTATATCACGACCAAGTACTCGAGAATATGCTTCGAATTCTTGTCCTAAACGAATCGGCACTGCATCTTGTAAGTGAGTACGGCCCATTTTAATTACATGGTCAAATTCTTTTGCCTTTAACTCAAATACATCACGCATATAATTCACTGTGTTTAATAATTTATCTAACATATTTAAAGTCGCGATATGAATTGCAGTTGGGAATGCATCATTTGTAGACTGCGACATATTTACATGGCTATTTGGACTAATGCAGAAATAGTCACCTTTTTCTTTTCCTAGTATTTCAAGCGCACGATTTGCAATAACTTCATTTGCATTCATATTCATTGATGTACCCGCGCCACCTTGAATCGGATCAACAATGAACTGATCATGCCATTTGCCCTCAATAATTTCTTGAGCTGCCTCTGCAATCGCTTTACCATTTCCCTCATAAAGACGTTTTGTTTCTACGTTAGCAAGTGCTGCTGCCTTCTTTACAATTGCTAAAGCTTTAATTAGCTCTTCGTGAATTTTATAACCAGTAATAGGAAAATTCTCAACTGCGCGTAACGTTTGGACACCATAGTAGGCATCTGCTGGAATTTCTTTTTCCCCTAAAAAATCTTTTTCAATGCGTATGTTTGGTTTAATTTCAGTAGCCGCCATTTGTTTTTTCTCCCATCTTTACGCAACTTTTGATTCCTTAATAGAATCAATATATTGTTGCGCTTTATCTTTATCGTATTCGCCTTCCCATTTCGCCATCGTAATGGCTGCTAACGAGTTTCCTAATACATTTACTGCAGAACGAACCATATCTAAAATACGATCAATACCTGCAATTAATGCGATACCTTCTAAAGGTAATCCCATCGAACCTAGTGTAGCCAGTACTACTACGAACGATGCACCAGGGACACCAGCCATACCTTTTGATGTAAGCATTAGTACAAATAATAATGTGATCTGTTCCATAAATGACATGTGAATATTGTACATCTGAGCAACAAATAATGCAGCAAGAGCTTGGTAAATCGCTGAACCCGTTAAGTTAAACGAGTACCCTGTCGGTATAACAAAAGATACTATTGCTTTTGGACAACCCATGTCTTCCATTTTTTTCATAATGTTTGGAAGTACTGCTTCCGAACTTGCTGTTGTAAAAGAAAGAATCAGCTCTTCCTTTAAAATCTTCATAAGTGTAAAAATATTCGTCCCTGTCATTTTAGCATTAATACCTAAAATAACAATAGCAAAAAATGCCACAGTTATATAAACAGCTAAAACAAGTTTACCAAGTGGTAATAAAGTACTTACACCAAACTTTGCAACTGTTACAGCAATTAATGCGAAAACCCCAAACGGAGCGGTTTTCATAACTTGATTCGTAACCCAAAACATCGCTTCTAATACACCTTCAAAAAATCCAAGAACAGGCTTTCCTTTATCCCCTATCGCTGCTACTCCTAAACCAAATAGAACAGAGAAGAAAATAATCGGCAATAGATCACCTTGTGCCATTGATTCAAACACATTTTTCGGGAAAATGTGAACAATTGTCTCTGCAAAACCACTTTGTTGTGTTGCAGTTGCTGTTTGTTCATACGCTGAAATATCACCTTTTTGCAGATGAGTCATATCTACGCCTTTACCTGGGTGGAATAAATTCGCTGCAAGCATTCCAATTCCAAGCGCAATCGTCGTAATGATTTCAAAATAAAGAAGTGTTTTTCCTCCAAGTTTTCCTAGCTTCTTTATATCCCCTACACCTGCTACAGCTACTACAAGAGCTGAAATGACAATTGGCATAACAATCATTTTAATTAAATGAATAAAGATATCACCAATCGGTTGAATATAAGATATTGCTTTATCATTTCCGTATACTAAAGCTCCTACAACAATACCTAATATAAGAGCAACAAAGATTTGCGTAGCTAATCCAAATTTCTTCATATAAATCCCCCTTGTTAACGCTTTCAAACATATAAATGAAATACATAACTAATTCTATATGCAAACCTACAAAACAATACAAAAACCTACAAACACTTTTAAAATAATTATAAAAAGTTTCAAAAACACTAAATGGTGGAACGAATTGAACAAAGAGGAGACCTAAGAAAAATTAATGTATGTAAAAAAGCTGCTACTTTCTGAAATAACTAAAGACAGACAAAAATTAAAAAGTCCGTCCATAATCAAAGGAAAGATAGGGAAAAGGAAGAATAGTAAGGAGGAATTGAAAATAGCGGAATTTACGCATGATGAACTAATCCCACAAAATAAAAAAACTCCTGTCCACAAAGTGGAGAGGAGTTTTGAACGTATAAATAAAAATTAACGTTTTGAGAACTGAGGAGCTCTACGTGCACCTTTAAGACCGTATTTTTTACGCTCTTTCATACGTGCATCACGAGTTAATAATCCAGCGCGTTTTAAAGTTCCGCGGTATTCAGGATCAACTTGTAATAATGCTCTTGAGATACCGTGACGAATTGCACCAGCTTGACCAGTGTATCCACCACCGTTAACGTTTACTAAAATATCATAGCTACCTAATGTTTCAGTTGCAACAAGTGGTTGTTTAACAACTTCTCTTAATGCAGCGAATGGGATGTAATCTTCAAAATCACGACCGTTAATGATAACGCGTCCTTCGCCAGGAACTAAACGTACGCGAGCTACTGAGCTTTTACGACGTCCTGTGCCATAGTATTGTACTTGTGCCATGTGAATGCCCTCCTTTTATAATTATCCGCGAAGTTCGTAAACTTCTGGTTTTTGTGCTTGGTGTGGATGCTCATTACCAGCATACACGTGTAACTTTTTAATTTGAGCACGTCCAAGACGTCCTTTTGGAAGCATACCTTTAACAGCTAACTCAAGCATTTTAACTGGGTAGTTAGTACGCATTTCTAAAGCTGTACGCTCTTTTAAACCACCAGCATACATTGTATGACGGTAGTAAATTTTATTATTTAATTTGTTTCCTGTTAATTCAACTTTCTCAGCATTGATGATGATTACGTTATCACCTGTATCAACGTGTGGTGTGAAAGTTGGTTTGTGCTTACCGCGAAGTAAAGTAGCTACTTCAGTTGCAAGACGACCTAAAGTTTTTCCTTCAGCGTCTACAACGAACCACTTACGTTCAACTTCGCTAGCTTTTGCCATATAAGTTGTGCGCATTCTATTTTCCTCCTAATACAATATACATAAAGTAAAATTGTTTTTATTGTTTATCTTTAACACGACTGGTTCCGGGGCTAATCGTGGTTCTTAAAACAATACCGTATTTAATATTAAACTTTATACCTTCTAATGTCAAGCAAATGTTACACCAGGATTAGTTGTTATAATCAACTTTCCATAAAAACAGCCCATTAGGCGGTGAAGTCTTGCCAGCCTTGGCTCGATCACATGCTAATAATGCGTTTTTAACACTTTTTACATCACGCTTTCCTTGCCCTACTTCAATTAATGTTCCAACAATTATTCTTACCATATTATAAAGAAAACCATTTCCTTCAAGAGCGATGACAATCCCCTGATCTGTTTTATTAATACTTCCTTTATAAATCGTTCGTACTTTGTCCTTAATATCCGTATTTGATGCACAAAAGGAACTAAAATCATGTGTACCTAGTAAGCAATCTAATGCTTCTTGCATTTTATCAATATTTAGTTCAAAAGGAAAAAAATAATGATGGTTTCTAGAAAAAACATTTTCGTCTTTTTCATTCCAAATAAAATAACGGTATTCTTTCCGAACGACGTCAAATCTAGAATGAAAATTATCATCGACAATTTCTACATATCTCACATTAATATCTTTAGGCAATTGTGCATTTAATGCTCTCTTCCATTGCTCTGGTTGAAGCGCATATTCACTATCAAAATGTATTACTTGTCCTACTGCGTGTACCCCTGTATCTGTCCTACCAGATGCATGGATTCTTATTGGATTACCTTTGTGCATTTTTGTTAGTACCTTCTCAAAATCTGTTTGGACTGTTCTCTGATTAGGTTGAACTTGGTATCCATTAAATAGTGTGCCATCATATGAAATTATACATTTAATTCGATTCATAACTTATCTCCATTACTTACGTAAAAACAATAATAGTAAAAATAATATTAGTAATACAACAAAACATGCTGTATCCCTTAAATGCCACTTCATAATACGAAACTTTGATCTTCCATCTCCGCCTTGGTAACCTCTAGCTTCCATCGCAACAGCTAAGTCTTCAGCTCGTTTAAATGAATGAATAAATAATGGAACAAGTAAAGAGACTAATGCTTTTAACCTGTCTTTTATAGGTCCTGAAGAGAAATCCACTCCTCGAGACGATTGTGCCTTCATAATCTTTTCAGTCTCTTCCATAAGCGTTGGAATAAATCGTAGTGAAATTGACATCATTAAAGCCATTTCATGCACAGGTAAGCCAAATCTTTTAAATGGGTTAAATAATGACTCAAGTCCATCGGTAATTTCGATTGGATTTGTTGTTAATGTCAGTAAAGTAGTAATTGAAACTAAAAGAAAAAATCTCAAAGATATAAAAATACCTTGAATAATACCTTCTTTATGAATTTCGACCCATCCAAAATGATAAATTAGTGGTCCCTCTTTATTTGTAAAAACATGCAATAAAAACGTGAACACTGCTAATAACCAGATTGCTCTTAATCCTTTTAAATAATAATTAAGAGGCACTCTTGATAGCAATACTGTTACAATTGAAAATAAAAATAAAATACCGTATGTTATAAAATTATTTGCTAAGAAAACGATACAAATAAAAATAAACATTGTAAGAAGTTTTGCTCTAGCATCTAGACGATGAATAAGTGAATCGATTGGAATATATTTTCCGATAATTAGACTATTCATTTTGTTTCCCCATTATAAAGATTCGCTATATAATTAGCGAGTTGTTCGATTGTTAAACTTGTAGCTTTTTCATTAATGCCTAATTTTTGATTTAGTTCTTGGTGGAATTTTAAAGAAAGTGGAATTTGTAATCCAATTTCCTCTAGTTCCTTTTCATATGAAAACACTTCTAAAGGGCTTCCCTTTAAGTACGTAGTCCCTTTCTGAAGCACATGAATCGTATCAGCATATCTCGCTGCATCTTCCATGCTATGAGTCACCAAAATGATCGTCAGGCCCTTTTCTTTATGCAATTCGTAAAACATTTCCATTAACGCCTTTTGACCACTAGGATCAAGTCCAGCAGTTGGTTCATCCAAAACTAAAACTTCTGGCTCCATTGCTAAAACACCTGCAATAGCAACCCTTCTCATTTGACCACCACTTAATTCAAATGGTGACTTCATTAAATATTCTTCACTTAAGCCTACTTTTTCAATTAGATCTTTAGCTCTTTTTTTTGCTTCATCTTCAGAAACACCAAAATTCATTGGACCAAAGCAAATATCTTTCTCTACAGTTTCTTCAAATAATTGCTGCTCAGGAAACTGAAAAACTAATCCTACTTTTTTTCTTAATGATTTTAAATTCTTGTTTTTCTTATCTGATAAAAGGGTAATATCGTCTATTTTTGCGATGCCCTCTGTTGGTTGTAAGAGGCCATTTAAATGTTGCAGAAAAGTAGATTTACCTGAGCCTGTGTGACCAATTACAGCATAATATGACCCATCTGGTATCGCAACATCTATATCATAAAGAGCACGATGCTCGAAAGGTGTCTTCGGCTGATAAGTATAGCCTACTTTTTCAAAAGTAATTTGCATAATTCGCTCACCAAGCTTTCTTGCTCTAGATGGTCTTGTCTCAAAGGTAAACCTTTTTCAATTAATAAACTAGAAAGGTTATTTGTAAAAGGAGATGCTAATCCAAGCGACTCTAAAGAAAACTCTGTTTTTAAAAGCTCTTCTGGAGTTACGCTTTGAACTAAATGACCATCATGCATAATTAAAATACGGTCTGCATGTATTGCTTCTTCTATATCATGAGTAATTGAAATAACAGTCATATTAATGTCTTTATGTAAATCACGAATTGTCTCGATAACTTCTTTTCTACCAAAAGGATCTAACATCGATGTAGCTTCATCTAATATTAATATACTTGGTTGAATTGCTAATGCTCCTGCTATTGCTACTCTTTGTTTTTGGCCACCAGAAAGAGAGTGTGGCTCATGGAGTACAAACTCGTTCATATTGACGATGTTTAAAACTTCTTCAATTCGACGATCCATTTCTTTTTTCTCAATTCCATGGTTTTCTAATCCAAATGCAATATCGTCTATTACAGTCGTACCTACAAACTGATTATCAGGATTTTGAAATACCATCGCTATTTTCTTTCGCACGTCCCAAATTGTTTTTTCTGATAAGCTAATTTCCTCATCAATCACAATATGGCCTTCTTCGGGTAATATTAATCCATTTAAAAGTTTAGCTAATGTTGACTTTCCTGAACCGTTTCGACCTACAATAGCGATCCATTCATTTTCTTTTATATTAAATGATACAGAATGAACTGCATTTGATTGTGCCTGTGGATATTTAAAAGAGATGTTATCTACTTTAATACTATCTTTTCTCATTTGTTCACCTATAATTTCTCATTGTTTATAGATATATAATAGTCTAAAAGTAAACAGAAAAAAAGGGCAACGACATGTTTACAAGAAACGTCGAGCCCTTTTGTATTCGAATATTAAACTAATTCGATAACAACCATTGGTGCTGCGTCTCCGCGACGAGGACCAATTTTTGCGATACGAGTGTATCCACCTTGGCGCTCAGTGTAACGAGGAGCGATGTCAGCAAATAATTTTTGTAAAGCGTCTTGACCATTTTCAGCGTTAGCAACTTCATTACGGATGTAAGCAGCAGCTAGACGACGAGCGTGTAAGTCTCCACGTTTACCTAATGTAATCATTTTTTCAACAACTGAACGTAACTCCTTCGCACGAGTTTCAGTTGTTTGAATACGTTCGTTGATAATTAAATCAGTAGCTAAGTCACGTAACATAGCTTTACGTTGTGAGCTAGTACGTCCTAATTTTCTGTATCCCATTTCTAGTTCCCTCCTTTGTAAGTAGTATCAAAATTGGGTCATATAGACATGAAGAGAACGCCTCTCCCTTTATAGAAGCTACAATCAGTCTTCTTTACGTAGGCCAAGACCTAACTCTTCTAACTTATGTTTTACTTCTTCTAAAGACTTACGACCTAAGTTACGTACTTTCATCATGTCTTCTTCTGTCTTATTCGCAAGCTCTTGTACAGTATTAATACCAGCTCGCTTTAAGCAGTTATATGAACGAACAGAAAGATCAAGTTCTTCAATCGTCATTTCAAGGACTTTATCTTTTTGATCTTCTTCTTTTTCGACCATGATTTCTGCATTTTTAGCTTCGTCAGTTAAACCTACAAAAATGTTTAAGTGTTCAGTAAGAATTTTTGAACCAAGTGCGATCGCATCCTTTGGTCCAATACTTCCGTCAGTCCAAACATCAAGTGTTAACTTATCGAAATTTGAAACCTGTCCCACACGTGTATTTTCAACTTGGTATGTGACACGAGACACTGGAGTGTAAATCGAGTCGATAGGAATAACACCTATTGCTTGATCCTCTCTTTTGTTACCATCTGCAGGGATGTATCCACGTCCACGTCTAGCAGTTAGACGCATACGTAAATGAGCATCTTTAGCAAGAGTTGCAATATGAAGATCTGGATTTAGAACTTCAACATCGCTATCATGCGTAATATCGGCTGCAGTAATTGGCCCTTCACCGCGCACATCAATTTCTAATGTTTTTTCTTCATCTGAATAAATTTTCAGAGCAAGCTTTTTAACATTAAGGATAATTGTTGTAACGTCTTCTACAACACCTTCAACTGTAGAGAACTCATGTAACACGCCATCAATTTGAATAGCAGTTACAGCGGCACCAGGAAGTGAGGATAAAAGGATACGACGTAAGGAGTTACCTAGCGTTGTACCATATCCACGCTCAAGTGGTTCAATAACGAATTTACCATATTTGGAATCGTCACTGATCTCAACCGTTTCGATTTTCGGCTTTTCGATTTCAATCATTTTTTAAACCCTCCTTCAAAACGTCGAAACCCTCGGTTAGACCATGCTAACCGAAAGTCCCTATTAGGCAGTTCCTAATTGTGCACAACAAGAGATGTCTGTTAATATTTGCCAAACATATATCATAATCCATTATAGACAATTTTTGAAAATTTATACAGACAAATTATACACGACGACGTTTTGGTGGACGGCATCCGTTATGTGGAACTGGAGTAACGTCTCTGATAGCAGTTACTTCAAGACCAGCAGCTTGAAGAGCACGGATAGCAGCCTCACGACCAGCACCCGGACCTTTAACAGTTACGTCAAGAGTTTTTAAACCGTGTTCCATAGAAGCTTTAGCAGCAGTTTCAGCAGCCATTTGTGCAGCGAATGGAGTAGATTTACGAGATCCTTTGAAACCTAATGATCCAGCGCTTGACCATGAAATTGCGTTACCATGAACATCAGTGATTGTTACGATTGTGTTATTGAAAGTTGAACGAATATGAGCTGTACCAGCTTCAATATTCTTTTTCACACGACGTTTACGTACATTTGTTTTACGTGCCATGTTGAATACCCTCCTTTACTTAAAAAATATTATTTCTTTTTGTTCGCTACTGTACGGCGTGGGCCTTTACGAGTACGAGCATTATTTTTAGTGTTTTGACCACGAACAGGTAAGCTACGACGGTGGCGAATACCACGATATGAACCAATTTCGATTAGACGTTTAATGTTTAAAGAAACTTCACGACGAAGATCCCCTTCAACTTTCAACTTATCGATTAATTCACGAATTTTACCTAATTCTTCTTCTGTTAAATCACGTACACGAGTGTCTTCTGAAATACCAGCTTCAGCTAAGATTTTTTCAGAAGTTGCACGACCGATTCCGTATACATAAGTTAAAGAAACAACCACGCGTTTGTCGCGAGGAATATCTACACCAGCAATACGAGCCATTCTAGTGCACCTCCTTCTATATTAACCTTGTTTTTGTTTATGTTTTGGATTTTCACAAATTACCATTACTTTACCACGTCTGCGGATAACTTTACATTTTTCACAGATTGGTTTTACTGATGGTCTCACTTTCATGATTTCAACCTCCTTGTAGATTACGGAGTGCATATTTATTATTTAAAACGGTACGTAATACGGCCACGAGTTAAATCATATGGAGATAGTTCTACAGTAACCTTGTCACCTGGAAGAATACGAATGAAGTTCATACGAATTTTACCAGAAACGTGTGCAAGAACGACATGACCATTTTCCAATTCAACCTTGAACATCGCATTCGGAAGTGTTTCCGTAACGGTACCTTCAATTTCAATTACATCATCTTTCGCCATTAGGGCATTCTCCTTTCTTCAAATCAGTAGCTTGCTTGTAGGCAAACATACGCTTAGGAACATTAAGCCAAAGTGCTCTGATATGTTGGAGATTTATTGGCCTACAAAAGACCTAAATTATATCAATCGTTCCAAGCAAAGCCATGTTTAAGCTTTTATAACAGTATCAGTTTTGACGAAACAACAATACGTCATACACAAGGAACGACGATCTTATCGTTCAATTATTAAACTAACTCTTTTAAAAGATTATCAATGTCATTGAAAACATTGCTAATCTCTTGTTCACCTTCAATTGTTTTTACATAACCAAGATTATTGTAGAAATCAAGTAGAGGCTGAGTTTGTTTGATATTTACTTCAAGGCGATTTGCAACTGTTTCTTCATTATCATCCGCACGTTGATAAAGTTCTCCGCCACATTTAGGGCAAACACCCTCTTCAACAGGTGGATTGAAAATTAAATGATAAGTTGCTCCACACTCTTTGCAAATACGACGACCTGTTAAACGTTCAATTAAAAGTTGTTGGTCTACATGAATGTTTAACACGAAGTCAATTTTACGATTCATTACTTTCAAAGTCTCTTCTAGTGCTTCAGCCTGCGCAACTGTTCTAGGAAAACCATCCAGTAAAAAACCATTTTGGCAATCATCTTTTGCTAATCGTTCACGTACAATACCAATTGTTACCTCATCAGGAACAAGATGACCTTGATCCATAAACGATTTTGCTTGAAGACCTAGTTCAGTGCCGTCTTTAATCGCTGCACGGAACATATCACCAGTAGATATATGAGGAATGCCGTATTTTTCGACAATTTTCTCAGCTTGTGTGCCTTTGCCTGCACCAGGAAGCCCCATAAGAATTAAATTCATGGTTAATCCTCCTCAAAATTAGGTGAGCAATAGGGAATTATGCATTTCCCTATGCTCGTTCTTTAATAAAGCCTTTGTAGTTTCTCTTAACAAGCTGACTTTCTAATTGTTTCATTGTTTCAAGCGCAACGCCGACTACGATTAGTAAACTTGTTCCTCCAATTTGAGCTGAAGGTGGTAAGTTCGCAATTTTACCAAATACGATTGGTAATAAAGCGATGACAGCTAAGAAAATTGCTCCTACGAAAGTTAAACGATATAAGACTTTAATGATATATTCTTGAGTGCTCTTACCTGGGCGAATACCCGGGATGTAGCCACCTTGCTTCTGAAGATTTTCAGCCATTTGCTCTGGATTTGCCTGAACAAAAGTATAAAAATATGTGAATGCAATGATCAAGATTAAATAAAATGCCATTCCCCATGGATTGTTATACGTAAAATGCGTTTTAATCCATTCAGTCACATTGTTACTTGGTAAGAACGATGCAATTGTTGAAGGAGTAATTAAAAATGAAACAGCGAAGATTACCGGAATAACCCCAGCGCCATTTACTTTTAATGGCAAGTGAGTAGATTGTCCTCCGACATAGCTATTATTACCATTGTTACGTTTAGCATATTGAATTGGAATTTTACGATTAGCTTGTTGAATGTAAATTACAGAAACAATTACTAATAGTAAAACTAAAAACACTATGCCAACCTTAACGATGTTCATGAATAGCGCATCTCCAGCATTTTGAAATTGTTGCTGATAGACTTGGTGAAGTGTATTAGGAATAGCAGCAACTATACCGCCAAAGATGATAACTGAAATACCGTTCCCTACACCTTTAGCAGTAATCTGCTCACCTAACCACAATAAGAAAGATGTTCCAGCTGTTAGTACAATTGCTATATAAAGATAGGTTGACCAACCTGGATTTTCAATTAACATTCCGCCAGTAACATTGTTCATACTGATTGATAATCCAATTGCTTCTACAAAACCTAGAATAATTGTGATGTATCTAGTCAGTTGAGTCAATTTACGTCGACCAATCTCACCTTGCTTCGACCATTCAGTTAACTTCGGAACAACGTCCATTTGAAGTAACTGAATAATGATTGAAGCAGTAATGTACGGCATTATACCCATTGCAAAAATCGAGAACTGTTTAAGAGCTCCTCCACCGAATGTATTTAGCACACCGAAAATACTCGTTGCACTATCTTGAGATGCTAATA
Organism: Gottfriedia acidiceleris; assembly: GCF_050457485.1. Lineage (GTDB taxonomy): Bacteria > Bacillota > Bacilli > Bacillales > Bacillaceae_G > Gottfriedia > Gottfriedia acidiceleris_D. The sequence goes on along the minus strand of NZ_JBCMJM010000024.1, from coordinate 42,606 downwards.
CATCAGCGTTGACGTTTGGAACAGGTATAAACGTTCCAATACGAAATACAATTAACATTAATAACGTAAAGAATATTTTTTTTCTAATATCTGCAATGCGCATAAAGTTGGAGATTGTCCGGAACATTTTAGATCACCTCAGCATTTCCACCAGCTGCTTCGATTGCCTCTACCGCAGAAGATGAGAACTTGTGAGCTTTAACAGTAAGTTTAACTTCTAACTTACCTTTACCTAAAATCTTAATACCAGCTAATTCTTTACGAACGATACCAGTTTCGATCAGTAACTCAGGAGTTACTTCAGTTCCGTTTTCGAAGCGATTTAACGTTTCAACATTAACGATTGCGTAATCTTTACGGTTGATGTTAGTGAAACCACGTTTTGGTAAACGACGGAATAAAGGAGTTTGACCACCTTCAAATCCAAGACGAACACCGCCACCTGAACGAGCGTTTTGTCCTTTATGACCTTTACCAGCAGTTTTACCAGTACCTGAACCAATACCACGACCGATACGTTTAGATACTTTACGAGAACCTTCTGTAGGTTTTAATTCATGAAGTTTCATTAGGGCACCTCCTTACTTATTCATGTTCAATTAAATTTCTTTTACAGATACAAGGTGAGAAACTTTGTTAATCATCCCACGCATTGCAGCGTTATCTTGTTTAACAACAGTTTGGTTTGTTTTAGTAATACCTAAAGCACGAACTGTTGCGATTTGATCTTGTTTACGACCAATTACACTGCGAGTAAGGGTAATTTCTAACTGTTTAGCCATCGTTATCCCTCCTTATTAACCTAGTAATTCTTCTACAGATTTACCACGTAGTTTTGCAACTTCATCCGCACGTTTTAAGTTACTTAAACCTTCGATAGTAGCACGTACAATGTTTACTGGTGTGTTAGAACCAAGAGATTTAGATAAAATATCATGTACCCCAGCAAGTTCTAATACCGCACGAACAGGACCTCCAGCGATAACTCCAGTACCTTCAGAAGCAGGTTTTAAGAATACTTCACCAGCTCCAAAACGACCAGTAATTACGTGAGGAATTGTAGTTCCAACGATTGGTACGTTAATTAGGTTTTTCTTAGCATCTTCAACAGCTTTACGAATAGCATCAGGTACTTCTTGAGCTTTACCAGTACCAAAACCTACATGACCGTTTTTGTCACCAACAACTACTAATGCTGCAAAGCGGAAACGACGTCCACCTTTTACAACTTTAGCAACACGGTTGATCGTAACTAAGCGTTCTTCAAGCTCTAATTTATTAGGATCAATGCGACGCATGTATGTCCCTCCTTCTTTTATTAAAATTGTAAACCAGCTTCACGAGCAGCTTCAGCTAAAGCTTTTACGCGACCATGATATAAGTAACCACCGCGGTCGAATACAACTACAGAAACACCATTTTCAGTAGCGCGTTTTGCAACTAAACTACCAACTAATGTTGCTGCTTCGATATTGCCAGTACCATTTAAAGTTAATTCTTTATCTAAAGTTGATGCACTTGCTAATGTTACACCATTAACATCATCAATGATTTGAGCATAGATATGGTTGTTTGAACGGTAAACGTTTAAACGTGGACGTTCTTGAGTACCAGATAATTTAGTACGAACACGAGCATGTCTTTTTTTACGTACTGCATTTTTATCAGCCTTAAAGATCATCTTGGTCACTCCTTTCTCTTATCTAGTTATAGATTACTTCGCAGTTTTACCTTCTTTACGACGAACCATTTCGCCTTCGTAACGAATACCTTTGCCTTTGTAAGGCTCTGGTGGACGTACTTGACGGATGTAAGCAGCAAGTGCGCCTACACGTTCTTTGTCGATACCTTTAATACTGATTTTAGTATTTGAAGGTACTTCGATTTCAACACCATTTTCAGGAGTGATCTCAACTGGGTGAGAATAACCAACAGCTAGAACAAGTTTGTCACCTGTTTTAGTTGCACGGTAACCTACCCCAACTAACTCAAGGTTACGAGTATAACCATTAGTTACACCTTCAACCATGTTACCTAAGATAGCACGAGTTGTACCATGAAGAGCACGGTGCTCTTTGTTATCAGTTGGACGTGCAACTGATAATACGTTCTCGTTAACTTCGATTGTCATATCAGGGCTAAAAGTACGAGTTAACTCACCTTTAGGTCCTTTTACTGTAATAGTATTGTTGTTATTAGTAAGAGTAACTCCAGCAGGAATTACAAGTTCTTTTTTACCAACACGAGACATTCACTACACCTCCATTCTCTCTGTGTTATATTACCAAACGTATGCTAAGATTTCGCCACCAGTTTTTGCTTGACGAGCTTCTTTATCTGTCATTACACCTTTAGATGTTGATACAATAGCAACACCTAAACCGTTAAGTACGCGAGGTACTTCGTCAGCTTTCGCGTATACACGTAAGCCAGGCTTAGAAATTCTTTTTAATCCAGTGATAACACGTTCGTTGTTCACACCATATTTTAAGAAAATACGGATGATACCTTGTTTATCATCTTCAATGTACTCAACGTCACGGATGAAACCTTCACGTTTTAGAATTTCAGCAACTTCTTTCTTTAGGTTAGAACCTGGGAATTCTAATTTCTCGTGACGTACCATGTTCGCATTACGAATGCGAGTAAGCATATCTGCAATAGGATCTGTCATGACCATGTTCAGATAACCTCCTTCCTAATATCTATTGAATTACCAACTAGCTTTTTTAACGCCAGGGATTTGTCCTTTATAAGCAAGTTCACGGAAACAAATACGGCAAAGTTTAAATTTACGTAATACTGAGTGTGGACGTCCGCAACGTTCGCAACGTGTATACTCTTGTACTTTAAATTTCTGAGCACGTTTTTGTTTCGCAATCATTGATTTTTTAGCCACGTTTTCGCCTCCTCTTCTTTAGCGCTGGCTTTCATTATTTTTGAAAAGGCATTCCGAATAATGTTAGCATTTCACGAGCTTCTTCATCAGTATTTGCAGTAGTTACAATAACGATGTCCATACCACGTACTTTGTTTACTTTATCATAATCGATCTCTGGGAAGATTAATTGCTCTTTAACACCTAAAGTGTAGTTTCCACGGCCATCGAATGCTTTTTTAGAGATTCCACGGAAGTCACGTACACGAGGTAATGTTACAGATACTAATTTCTCAAAGAATTCGTACATACGCTCACCGCGTAATGTAACTTTAGCACCGATAGGCATTCCTTCACGAAGACGGAATTGTGCGATTGATTTTTTAGCTCTAGTTACAACAGGTTTTTGACCTGCGATTAAAGTTAATTCCTCAACAGCAGTATCTAATGCTTTTGAATTTGAAACAGCCTCACCAACACCCATGTTGATGACGATCTTTTCAATTTTTGGCACTTGCATAACTGATTTATAGTTAAACTTGCTCACTAGAGCAGGAGTGATTTCATTTTGATATTTCTCGACTAGGCGGTTCATTCAGTTGACCTCCTTTCATAAATTTCTATTATTTATCAAGTAATTCGCCTGATTTTTTTGCAATACGTACTTTTTTACCATCCACTAATTGGTAACCTACGCGTGTAGGTACTCCAGTTTTTGGATCTAATGCCATAACATTAGAAACATGGATTGGTGCTTCTTTCTCGATGATGCCACCTTGTGGGTTAGCTTGAGTAGGTTTTGAGTGTTTTTTAATGATGTTAACACCTTCAACTAGTACGCGGTTATTCTTTGGAAAAGCAGCAAGGATAACACCTTGTTTTCCTTTGTCTTTACCAGAGATAACTTGAACTTTATCACCTTTTTTTACATGCATCTTCTTCGTGCACCTCCTTAATAAGGCTTTCTGAAGTATTTATTAAAGTACATTAATTAAAGTACTTCTGGAGCTAATGATACGATTTTCATGAAGTTGCTATCACGTAATTCACGTGCAACTGGTCCGAAAATACGAGTACCACGTGGGCTCTTATCATCTTTAATGATAACAGCTGCGTTTTCATCAAATTTGATGTAAGTACCGTCTGGACGACGAACACCGCGTTTCGTACGAACGATAACGGCTTTAACTACATCACCTTTTTTAACAACGCCACCTGGTGTTGCTTGTTTTACTGTACATACGATGATATCACCGATGTTAGCAGTTTTACGGCCTGAACCACCTAATACTTTAATAGTAAGTAATTCACGTGCACCTGAATTGTCAGCAACTTTTAAACGAGTTTCTTGTTGGATCATGTCAAATTGACCTCCTTTCGGATTGAGAATAATATCCGATCATCTATTAGATAATAACAGCTTCTTCTACGATTTCAACTAAACGGAAACGTTTTGTAGCTGATAATGGACGAGTCTCCATGATTTTTACGATATCGCCAACTTTTGCAGTGTTTAGCTCATCGTGCGCTTTATATTTCTTAGAATATTTAACGCGTTTTCCGTATAGTTTATGTGTTTTATAAGTTTCAACTACAACAGTAATTGTCTTATCCATCTTATCAGAAACTACACGTCCTGTGTAAACTTTACGTTGGTTACGTTCGCTCACTGGGCAAACCTCCCCTCATTATTAATTATTAGAGTTAATTTCTCTTTCACGAACTACAGTTTTCATACGAGCAATTGCTTTACGAACCTCGCGGATACGAGCAGTGTTCTCTAATTGTCCTGTAGCTAATTGGAAACGAAGGTTGAATAACTCTTCTTTAAGAGATTTCACTTTTAATTCAATTTCAGCAGTGGTAAGATCGCGAATCTCATTAGTTTTCATTAGAATCACCACCATTGTCTTCACGTTTTACAAACTTACATTTAACTGGTAATTTGTGAGCTGCTAAGCGTAGTGCTTCACGAGCTACTTCTTCAGATACACCAGCGATTTCGAACATAATTTTTCCTGGTTTAACAACTGCTACCCAACCTTCAGGAGCACCTTTACCGCTACCCATACGAACCTCAAGAGGTTTAGCTGTGTAAGGTTTAGAAGGGAAGATTTTAATCCATACTTTACCGCCACGTTTCATGTAACGAGTCATTGCACGACGCGCTGCTTCAATTTGACGGTTAGTAATCCAAGAAGCTTCAGTAGATTGTAAACCGAATTCACCAAATGCTACTTCAGTACCACCTTTGGCACGTCCGCGCATTTTTCCACGATGCTCTCTTCTATATTTAACACGTTTAGGCATTAACATAATTAATTTCCTCCTTCCTCAGAAGCTTTCTTTTTTGTAGGAAGAACTTCACCTTTATAGATCCATACTTTTACGCCAAGTTTACCGTATGTTGTATCTGCTTCTGCAGTTGCATAGTCGATGTCTGCACGTAATGTATGAAGTGGCACTGTACCTTCGCTATATGATTCAGAACGAGCGATATCTGCTCCGCCAAGACGACCAGAAACTTGTGTTTTGATTCCTAATGCACCAGCACGCATAGCACGTTGAAGTACTTGCTTTTGAGCACGACGGAAAGAAACACGATTTTCTAATTGGCGAGCGATGTTTTCAGCTACTAATTTAGCATCAAGATCTGCTCTTTTAATTTCGATGATGTTGATATGAACACGTTTGCCAGTAAGGTTGTTTAAAGCTTTACGAAGAGCTTCAACTTCCGAACCACCTTTACCGATTACCATACCTGGTTTTGCAGTGTGAACAGTAATGTTTACACGGTTAGCAGCTCTTTCGATTTCTACTTTAGAAACAGCAGAATCTTTTAAACGAGTGCTGATGTACTCACGAATTTTGATGTCTTCATGTAAAAGATCAGCGTAATCTTTTTCAGCGTACCATTTAGATTCCCAATCTTTAATAATACCAACACGAAGTCCGACTGGATTTACCTTTTGTCCCATCGATTATCCCTCCTTCTTCTCTGATACCACGATTGTAATGTGGCTTGTGCGTTTGTTGATTGCGCTAGCACGTCCTTGTGCACGAGGGCGGAAACGTTTTAAAGTAGCACCTTCATCAACGAATACTTTTTCGATGTATAAGTTATTAACATCCATATCATAGTTATGCTCTGCGTTAGCAATAGCAGATTTTAATAATTTTTCTACAACAGGAGAAGCAGTTTTTGGTGTGTGTCGAAGGATTGCGATCGCTTCGCCAACTTGTTTACCTCGGATTAAATCGACTACTAGACGAACTTTACGAGGAGCGATACGAACTGTTCTCAGTACAGCTTTAGCTTGCATTGGAGTGCCTCCTCTCATTATCTTCTAGTTTTCTTGTCATCCGCATCGTGACCTTTATAAGTACGAGTTGGAGCAAATTCACCAAGTTTGTGACCTACCATATCTTCCGATACATATACAGGTACGTGTTTACGACCATCGTATACTGCAATAGTATGTCCGATAAATTGTGGGAAAATAGTCGAACGACGTGACCAAGTTTTAACAACTTGCTTAGAGTCAGTTTCGTTTAATTTCTCAACTTTAGCTAATAAGTGATCATCAATAAATGGACCTTTTTTTAGGCTGCGTCCCATTGTGGTACCTCCCTTCGTGATTGACCTACGGTTCTAGTGAACCGTAGCACAATCGCGTTATTTTTTACGACGACGAACGATAAACTTGTCTGACGCTTTGTTTTTCTTACGAGTTTTGTAACCAAGAGTTGGTTTACCCCATGGAGACATTGGTGATTTACGTCCGATTGGAGAGCGTCCTTCACCACCACCGTGTGGGTGATCAACTGGGTTCATTACAGATCCACGTACAGTTGGGCGTTTACCCATCCAACGAGAACGACCTGCTTTACCGATGTTAATAAGTTCGTGATGTTCGTTACCAACTTGACCTACTGTCGCGCGGCAAGTTGCTAAAATCATACGTACTTCACCAGAATTTAATCGAACTAGTACATAACGGTCTTCTTTACCTAATACTTGAGCAGAAGTACCAGCTGAACGTACTAATTGTCCTCCACGACCTGGTTTTAACTCGATGTTGTGGATTGTTGTACCTACTGGAATGTTTACAAGTGGTAAAGCGTTACCTACTTTAATATCTGCTTCAGGACCTGAAACGATTTCCATTCCTACTACTAAGTTTTTAGGAGCTAGGATGTAACGTTTTTCTCCATCAGCGTAGTTAATTAACGCAATGTTTGCAGAACGGTTTGGATCGTACTCGATTGTAGCAACGCGTCCTGGTATACCATCTTTATCTCGTTTGAAATCGATGATACGGTATTGACGTTTGTGTCCACCACCTTGGTGACGAACAGTAATTTTACCTTGGTTATTACGGCCAGCTTTTTTGCTAAGTGGAGCTAATAATGATTTTTCTGGTTTGTCAGTAGTGATCTCAGCAAAATCATTAGTAGTCATACCACGGCGACCGTTAGTGGTTGGTTTATACTTTTTGATTCCCATCGTAATTTCCCTCCTTTTCTAGTAGTTAGTATTAAACGCCTTCGAATAATGTAATTTCTTGGCTATCAGCAGTTAATTTAACGATTGCTTTTCTACGACGGTTTGTGTAACCAGCATGTTTACCCATACGTTTAAACTTACCTTTGTAGTTCATTACGTTAACTTTTTCTACTTTAACACCGAAGATTGCTTCAACAGCATCTTTAACTTCAGTTTTATTAGCTCTTACATCTACTTCAAAAGTGTATTTTTTTTCAGCGATTGCTTCCATAGAAGCTTCAGTGATAACTGGGCGTTTGATAATATCACGAGGATCCTTCATTACGCAAGCACCTCCTCTACTTTTTCCACCGCAGCTTTAGTCATGATTAATGTATCATGATGTAAAACGTCGATTACGTTTACTTCATTTGCTGCAAGAACTGTGATTCCAGGGATATTGCGAGCAGATAAAGCTACGTTTTCATTTAAGTCAGCTGTTACGATTAAAACTTTCTTAGCAACTGATAAGCCAGTTAAAACAGTAACCATATCTTTTGTTTTTGGTGCGTTTAACGCTAAATCTTCAAGAACTAGCATGCTTTGTTCTAATACTTTAGTAGATAAAGCAGATTTAATCGCTAAGCGACGTACCTTTTTAGGTAATTTATAAGAGTATGATCTTGGAGCTGGACCGAATACGATACCACCACCACGCCATTGTGGAGAACGGATTGAACCTTGACGAGCACGGCCAGTTCCTTTTTGTCTCCATGGTTTACGACCACCACCACGTACTTCAGAACGTGTTTTAACTTTGTGAGTACCTTGACGTAAAGATGCACGTTGCATCATTACAGCATCAAATAAAGCATGTTCGTTTGGAGCAATTCCGAATACAGCATCAGCTAATTCGATTTCTCCTACTTGAGCACCTGTTTGATTAAACATAGTAACTTTAGGCATTTTATTTCCTCCTTTCTTCTAAATTAATTATTTAGATTTAACCGCAGTACGGATTGTTACGTAAGATTTTTTAGAACCTGGTACATTACCTTTTACTAAAAGTAAGTTACGTTCAACGTCAACTTTAACGATTTGTAGGTTTTGTACAGTTACTTTTTCTCCACCCATTTGACCAGGTAAAGCTTTGTTTTTGAATACACGGTTCGGAGCAACAGGACCCATTGAACCTGGACGACGGTGGTAACGAGAACCGTGAGACATTGGTCCACGAGATTGTCCGTGGCGCTTAATGCTACCTTGGAATCCTTTACCTTTTGAAGTTCCAGTTACATCAACGATGTCACCATTTGCAAAAATATCTACTTTGACTTCTTGACCAACTTCATAAGCTGATACGTCAGCGTTGCGAAGTTCACGAACGAAGCGCTTAGGTGCAGTGTTTGCCTTAGCAGAGTGCCCTTTTTCTGGTTTGTTAGCTAATTTTTCACGTTTGTCAGCGAAACCGATTTGAATAGCTTCGTAGCCATCAGTTTCAGTAGTTTTCTTTTGTAAAACCACGTTTGGAGTAGCTTCGATTACAGTTACTGGAATTAACTCGCCGTTTTCAGCAAATACTTGTGTCATACCGATCTTTTTCCCTAAGATTCCTTTAGTCATAAGTCACACCTCCTGAATTTATATATAATTTTATTAAAGTTTGATTTCAATATCAACGCCAGATGGTAAATCTAGTCTCATTAATGAATCAACTGTTTGTGGAGTTGGATTCACGATATCGATTAAACGTTTGTGAGTGCGCATTTCGAATTGCTCACGAGAATCTTTGTATTTATGAACCGCACGAAGGATCGTGTAAACTGATTTCTCAGTTGGTAACGGAATCGGACCAGATACAGAAGCACCAGAACGTTTCGCTGTTTCAACGATTTTCTCTGCAGATTGATCTAAAATACGGTGATCATAAGCTTTTAAACGAATACGAATTTTTTCTTTTGCCATAATTTTCCCTCCTTTTTCGCCTATTTAAATAATAGACATACTCCGTGGAAATTTCCTTACACTCGCCATGGCAAAGCGGCCGGGTGTATCAGCAACCTTCCACTTCTACGCAGTCAAAGACCAACATCATCTATTATACATAAAAAATAATGCTATTGCAAGCACTTGTTATAAGTTTAATTAAATAATGTTCTCGTCGTCTTCAGTACTTAGTTATTATATTATCTTCAATTATTAAAATCAAGCAAGAATCGGTTTTAATGCATATTTTAAATATTTCCAATTTACTTATAAAAAAAAGCTTAGAAGAAAAGATCTTCTAAGCTTTTAAGTTTAATTATTCAACGATTGTAGCAACTACGCCAGCGCCTACAGTACGTCCACCCTCACGGATAGAGAACTTAGTTCCTTCTTCAACAGCGATTGCGTTGATTAACTCAACAGTCATTTCGATGTTGTCGCCAGGCATAACCATTTCAACGCCTTCTGGTAATTGGATGATTCCAGTTACGTCAGTTGTACGGAAATAGAATTGTGGACGGTAGTTAGCGAAGAATGGAGTGTGACGTCCACCTTCTTCTTTAGATAAAACGTAAACTTCAGCTTTGAACTTAGTGTGTTGTTTAACTGAACCTGGTTTAGCTAAAACTTGACCACGTTGGATATCGTCACGAGCAACCCCACGAAGAAGTGCACCGATGTTGTCTCCAGCTTCTGCTTGGTCAAGAAGTTTACGGAACATTTCAACACCTGTTACAGTAGTTGATTTTGGCTCTTCAACAAGACCAACGATTTCTACTACGTCACCAACTTTAACGATACCACGCTCAACACGACCAGTAGCAACTGTTCCACGACCAGTGATTGAGAATACATCCTCAACTGGCATTAAGAAAGGCTTGTCAGTTTCACGAGCTGGTGTTGGGATGTAAGTATCAACTTCAGCCATTAATTCATGAATTTTAGCTTCCCACTCAGCATCTCCTTCAAGAGCTTTAAGCGCAGAACCTTTGATTACTGGAATGTCATCGCCTGGGAAATCGTATTCTGATAATAGATCACGGATTTCCATTTCAACTAATTCAAGTAATTCTTCGTCGTCAACCATGTCACATTTGTTCATGAATACTACGATGTAAGGTACACCTACTTGACGAGATAAAAGAATGTGCTCACGAGTTTGAGGCATTGGACCATCAGCAGCAGATACTACTAAGATACCACCGTCCATTTGAGCAGCACCAGTGATCATGTTTTTAACATAGTCAGCGTGACCTGGGCAGTCAACGTGTGCATAGTGACGAGTTTCTGTTTCGTACTCAACGTGTGCAGTAGAGATTGTGATTCCACGTTCTCTTTCTTCTGGAGCACCATCGATTTGATCGTAAGCGCGAGCTTCAGCTCCACCTACTTTAGCTAATACTGTAGTAATAGCAGCAGTTAATGTAGTTTTACCATGGTCAACGTGTCCGATTGTACCAATGTTAACGTGTGGTTTTACACGTTCGAATTTAGCTTTACCCATTGTAAAAATCCTCCTTATAATTAAGAAAATTAATTTTAGTTTTGTTTTATTATTATGCCATAAAGGGGGAGTCCCCTTTATAGCTAACATAAATAGTTATACATGATGAGAACTAAATAATCAATTACTCACCTTTATATTTTTTGATAATCTCTTCAGAAATTGATTTTGGTACATCTTCGTAATGGTCAAATACCATTGAGAACGTTCCACGACCTTGTGTGTTAGAACGTAATGAAGTTGCATATCCAAACATTTCAGAAAGAGGAACCATTGCACGTACTACTTGAGCGTTACCGCGAGCTTCCATACCTTCAACGCGTCCACGACGAGAAGTAATATCACCCATGATATCTCCTAAGTATTCCTCAGGGATAACAACTTCTACTTTCATTAATGGTTCAAGTAGAACTGGGTTACATTTCTTAACAGCATTTTTAAGAGCTAATGAAGCAGCTACTTTAAACGCCATCTCGTTTGAGTCAACATCATGGTAAGATCCATCGAATAATTTCGCTTTAATGTCGATTAGTGGGAAACCAGCTAACACACCATTTTTAAGAGAATCTTCAAGACCTGCAGCTACAGCTGGGATGTATTCACGAGGAACAACACCACCAACGATTGCGTTTTCAAATTCGAAGCCTTTTCCTTCTTCGTTTGGTGAGAATTCAATCCAAACGTGTCCGAATTGTCCACGTCCACCTGATTGACGAACGAATTTACCTTCTACTTGTGCAGAAGAACGGAAAGTTTCACGGTATGCTACTTGAGGAGCACCAACGTTAGCTTCTACTTTGAATTCACGACGCATACGGTCAACGATGATATCAAGGTGAAGCTCACCCATACCAGCGATGATTACTTGACCAGTTTCTTGGTCAGTATGTGCACGGAAAGTTGGATCTTCTTCAGTTAATTTTACTAATGCTTGACCCATTTTATCTTGGTCAGCTTTAGATTTTGGCTCAATCGCAATTGAGATAACTGGATCAGGGAATTCCATAGACTCAAGAATTACTAAATTCTTTTCATCACATAAAGTATCACCAGTTGTAGTATCTTTAAGACCTACAGCTGCTGCGATATCCCCAGCGTATACTTTCGAAATCTCTTGACGAGAGTTAGCATGCATTTGTAGGATACGACCTACACGCTCACGCTTACCTTTTGTAGAGTTTTGAACGTATGAACCAGATTCTAACGTACCTGAGTATACTCGGAAGAACGTTAATTTACCAACATAAGGATCAGTCATGATTTTAAATGCTAATGCAGCGAAAGGCTCTTCATCACTTGAAGGAACGATTTTCTCTTCATCAGTATCAGGTAATGTTCCTTTGATAGCTGGTACATCTAGTGGAGATGGTAGGTAGTCAATTACTGCATCAAGCATTAATTGAACACCTTTGTTTTTGAAAGCAGAACCACAAACTACTGGGTAGAATTGTACTGAACATGTAGCTGTACGAATAGCAGCTTTTAATTCAGGAATTGTGATTTCTTCACCTTCAAGGTATTTCATCATTAATTCTTCATCTAGCTCAGCTACCGCTTCGATTAAACGACCACGGTACTCTTCAGCAAGTTCTTGATATTCTTCTGGAATTTCGATCGTTTCAATGTCAGTTCCTAAGTCATTATTGTACTTAATAGCTTTCATTTCAACTAGGTCAACAATACCCCAGAAGTTATCTTCAGCACCCATCGCTAATTGGATTGGGTGTGCGTTAGCTTGTAAACGGTCATGTAACGTACCTACAGAGTATAAGAAATCCGCGCCGATTTTATCCATTTTGTTAACGAATACTACACGTGGAACTCCGTAAGTAGTTGCTTGGCGCCAAACTGTTTCAGTTTGAGGCTCAACACCTGATTGAGCATCAAGTACTGCTACTGCGCCATCAAGTACACGTAGAGAACGTTCAACTTCTACAGTGAAGTCTACGTGACCTGGAGTATCAATGATATTTACACGGTGGTTATTCCACTGAGCTGTTGTAGCAGCAGATGTGATAGTGATACCACGCTCTTGCTCTTGCTCCATCCAGTCCATTTGTGAAGCTCCTTCATGAGTTTCACCAATTTTGTGAATACGACCTGTGTAATAAAGGATACGCTCTGTTGTTGTTGTTTTACCAGCATCAATATGAGCCATGATCCCGATATTACGAGTGTTATTTAAGGAGAACTCTCTAGTCATCAGGGTTCTTTCTCCCTTCCAGTATTAGTTAGGATTTTTTAGTACAAGAAAAAGTTATTCCTATACATACTTCATGTTATTAAGTTAAGCAAGCACTACAAGCAAGGAACTATTATGTCATCCTAAATTATGTAATCCGACGTTCACCTATTTAATCTAGCAAGCTAAATTAGAAATAGGTGAACGACTTAACCAACATTCATTATGTGCAGAAATAACTAAATTGCTTTTAATCTTACCAACGGTAGTGAGCAAACGCTTTGTTCGCTTCTGCCATTTTGTGTGTATCTTCACGTTTCTTAACTGCAGAACCTGAGTTGTTAGCTGCATCAAGAATTTCATTAGCTAAACGCTCTTCCATCGTTTTTTCTCCACGAAGACGAGCATAGTTAACTAACCAGCGAAGACCTAAAGTTGTACGGCGCTCAGGGCGAACCTCAACTGGTACTTGGTAGTTTGAACCACCAACACGACGAGCTCTAACTTCTAGAACTGGCATGATATTTTTAAGAGCTGCTTCGAATACTTCCATTGGTTCTTTACCAGAACGTTCTTGGATTAATTCAAATGCTCCGTATAAGATAGCTTGAGACTTTCCTCTTTTTCCGTCAATCATCATTTTGTTGATTAAACGAGAAACTAATTTTGAATTATAAAGTGGATCTGGCAATACATCTCTTTTTGCAACAGGACCTTTACGTGGCATGTTATTTCCTCCTTTCGGCTAGTTGTTATTTATTACTTCTTAGCTGCTTTTGGTCTCTTAGTTCCATATTTAGAACGACCTTGCATACGTTTGTCAACACCTGCAGTATCTAATGCACCACGAACGATATGGTAACGTACCCCTGGTAAATCTTTTACACGTCCACCACGGATAAGAACAACACTGTGCTCTTGTAAGTTGTGTCCGATACCTGGGATATAAGCAGTTACCTCGATTTGGTTAGTTAAACGCACACGAGCATATTTACGTAAAGCTGAGTTTGGTTTCTTTGGAGTCATTGTACCAACACGAGTACAAACACCACGTTTTTGTGGAGCTGATAAATCAGTTGATTTTTTCTTTAATGAGTTGAAACCTTTATTTAATGCTGGTGATTTTGATTTCCATACTTTAGAAGTACGTCCATTACGCACTAACTGGTTAATAGTAGGCATGATTTTTCCTCCCTTCAAATATTTATAAGACCACACATCCAGGTGGTTCATAATAAGTTGAAAACAAAGTTTTTGCAAGAAGAAGGAAGCCCTCCTTCTCACAAAAACAGTTTTAACTACTGTATATTCCTAAATTAGCCCCGGATCTAACCTGCTTAGATTAGCAGTGCTATTGTCTAGGAGCAACCTTGAATATCTTATCATTTTTCATCAAATGATGTCAACTCAAGTTTTAAAATATTTTAAGTTTATTTTTCAACTAATACTTCTTCGTTCATTTCAACTGATTCAGTTAAATCTTTTACAAGATCTACTTTACGGTATCTGTTCATACCAGTACCAGCTGGAACCAACTTACCTATAATAACATTCTCTTTTAATCCTAGCAACTCATCACGTTTTCCTTTAATCGCAGCGTCTGTTAATACACGCGTTGTTTCTTGGAATGATGCAGCAGATAGGAATGAGTCTGTTTCTAATGATGCTTTTGTAATACCTAGTAATAATGGGCGTGCAGTAGCTGGTTGTTTACCTGCAAATAAAGCTTCTTTATTTGCTTCAGTAAACTGATGAAGTTCTAATAATGTACCAGGTAATAAATCAGTCTCACCTGCATCCATTACACGAACTTTCTTCAGCATTTGACGTACCATTACCTCTACGTGCTTGTCGCCAATTTCTACCCCTTGCATACGGTATACTTTTTGTACTTCACGTAGTAAGTATTCTTGAACAGCATTTGTACCTTTTACTTTTAGAAGTTCTTTAGGATCAATTGAACCTTCAGTCATTACTTGACCGCGTTCAATTGATTCACCTTCTTGAACTTTTAGTCTAGCGCCATAAGGAACTGGGTAGTTTCTAGATTCAACTGAGCCTTGAACAATAATTTCTTGTTTATCTTTAGCGTCAGTAGAAATTGAAATAATACCATCAATTTCAGAAATAACCGCTTGACCTTTAGGATTACGTGCTTCAAATAGCTCTTGGATACGAGGTAAACCTTGAGTAATATCGTCTCCTGCTACCCCACCTGTATGGAATGTACGCATCGTTAACTGTGTACCTGGTTCACCGATTGATTGTGCAGCGATAATACCTACTGCCTCACCAACTTCAACCTCAGCACCTGTAGCTAAGTTACGGCCATAACATTTTTTACATACTCCATGGTTAGTATTACATGTGAACGCAGAACGGATATTAACTTCTTCAATACCAGCATCGATAATTTCACGAGCTAAGTCTTCTGTAATTAAATCGTTCTCTTGAGCAAGTAATGCACCTGTTTCTGGGTGGCGTATAGTTGAACGTAAATGACGACCAACTAAACGATCGTATAATCCTTCAATAATTTCGTTACCTTCTTTAATTGCTTTAACGTGTAATCCGCGGTCAGTACCACAATCATCTTGACGAACGATTACATCTTGTGCAACGTCAACTAGACGACGAGTTAAGTAACCTGAATCGGCTGTTTTTAGTGCTGTATCGGCAAGACCTTTACGCGCACCGTGTGTAGAGATGAAGTATTCAAGTACCGTTAGACCTTCACGGAATGAAGATTTGATTGGTAACTCAATAATACGACCAGCCGGGTTGGCCATCAGACCACGCATACCAGCAAGCTGAGTAAAGTTAGATGCGTTACCACGGGCACCAGAGTCACTCATCATAAAGATTGGGTTACGTTTATTTAGGGAAGCCATCAGTTTGCCTTGAATAACATCCTTCGCATCACTCCAAATTGCGATTACACGATCGTAACGCTCATCTTCTGTGATTAAACCACGGCGGAATTGTTTTAGAACTTTATCTACTTTTTCTTGAGCTTCAGCAATAATTAACTGTTTCTCAGGTAATACGATGATGTCTGATACACCAACTGTAATACCAGCTTTAGTAGAGTGTCTGAATCCAAGATCCTTCATGCGGTCTAGCATTTTTGACGTTTCAGTAATTTTGAAACGTTTAAATACTTCTGCGATAATATTTCCAAGTATTTTCTTTTTGAAAGGAGCAATTTCTTCTCTACTTTCAATAATTTCTTTAATATTCGAACCTTTAGCTACGAAATACATCTGAGGAGTTTCCTTCTCAAGATTACTCTGAGTAGGTTCATTAATATATGGGAACGAAGTAGGTAAGATTTCATTGAAAATTAACTTACCAACCGTTGTGATTAATAATGAATTTTTTTGTTCTTCAGTAAATGTTTCGTTATTTAATGAATTTGCTGCAACAGCAACACGAGAATGTAAATGTACATAGCCATTTTGGTATGCAATTAACGCCTCATTGATATCTTTAAATACCATACCTTCACCAACTGCGCCTGCACGCTCAAGAGTTAAGTAATAGTTACCTAATACCATATCTTGAGATGGTGTAACTACTGGTTTACCATCTTTCGGGTTCAGGATGTTTTGTGCTGCTAGCATTAGGATACGTGCTTCTGCTTGTGCTTCACTTGATAACGGTACGTGAACAGCCATTTGGTCTCCATCAAAATCGGCATTGTATGCAGTACATACAAGTGGATGTAGACGGATTGCACGGCCTTCTACTAATGTAGGTTCGAACGCTTGGATACCAAGTCTGTGCAGAGTTGGGGCACGGTTTAGTAACACTGGATGCTCACGAATAACTGATTCTAATACATCCCAAATCTCAGGGTGTAAACGCTCAATTTTACGTTTTGCAGACTTAATGTTATGTGCTAATCCGCGCTCTACTAATTCTTTCATCACGAATGGCTTGAATAATTCAATTGCCATTTCTTTTGGTAATCCACATTGATACATTTGTAGGTTTGGTCCTACAACGATAACCGAACGGCCAGAGTAGTCAACACGTTTACCAAGTAAGTTTTGACGGAAACGTCCTTGCTTACCTTTAAGCATGTGAGAAAGAGATTTTAATGGACGGTTACCTGGTCCAGTAACTGGACGGCCACGACGACCATTGTCAATTAACGCATCAACTGCTTCTTGAAGCATACGTTTTTCGTTTTGTACGATGATGCTTGGTGCACCAAGGTCTAATAAACGTTTTAAACGGTTGTTACGGTTAATTACACGACGATATAAATCGTTTAGATCTGAAGTTGCAAAACGTCCACCATCTAATTGAACCATTGGTCGTAATTCAGGTGGGATTACTGGTAGCACATCTAAGATCATCCAAGAAGGCTCATTACCAGAGTTACGGAATGCTTCCAAAACTTCTAAACGTTTAATTGCTCTTGTACGACGTTGACCTTGAGCAGTTTTTAACTCTTCTTTTAATGAATCAACATCTTTTTCAAGATTAATATCGCTTAATAATTTTTTAATTGCTTCAGCACCCATAGATGCTTGGAAAGTTTGACCGTAACGCTCACGATAAGCACGGAACTCTTTCTCAGAAAGCAATTGTTTCTTTTCTAAAGGAGTATCTCCAGCTTCAGTTACTACGTAAGAAGCAAAGTAGATAACTTCTTCCAGAGCACGAGGGGACATGTCTAAAACAAGTCCCATTCGGCTTGGAATACCTTTGAAATACCAAATATGTGATACTGGTGCAGCTAATTCGATGTGACCCATACGCTCACGACGTACTTTTGCACGAGTTACTTCAACTCCACAACGATCACAAACTACACCTTTATAACGTACACGTTTATATTTTCCGCAGTGACATTCCCAATCTTTAGTAGGACCGAAAATGCGTTCACAGAAAAGACCATCTTTTTCAGGTTTTAATGTACGGTAGTTAATTGTTTCAGGTTTTTTAATTTCCCCGTATGACCACGAGCGAATTTTGTCAGGCGATGCAAGTCCGATCTTCATATACTCGAAATTATTTACATCTATCAAGGGGCCTACCTCCCTTTCTGTCCTAAGGTTTTACCCTATATAATACTTATTCTTTTACGTATTCCATATCCATCGCTAAATGTTCTGAATTTTGATCATCATCATCTTCAGTATCACGCATTTCAATTTCTTCGTCTGTAGCAGACATCATCTTAACATCCATACCAAGTGACTGTAATTCTTTAATTAATACTTTGAATGATTCAGGAACACCTGGTTCCGGTACATTTTCACCTTTAACGATTGCTTCATATGTTTTCACACGTCCAACAACGTCATCAGATTTAACTGTTAAGATTTCTTGTAATGTGTATGCAGCACCGTATGCTTCAAGTGCCCAAACCTCCATCTCACCAAAACGTTGTCCACCAAATTGTGCTTTACCACCAAGTGGTTGTTGCGTAACAAGTGAGTAAGGTCCTGTTGAACGAGCATGTAGCTTATCGTCAACCATGTGTGCAAGTTTAATCATATACATGACACCAACAGATACACGGTTATCGAATGGCTCACCTGTACGTCCATCATAAAGTACAGTTTTCGCATCACGTGCCATACCAGCTTCTTCAATTGTTCCCCAAACATCTTCCTCACGCGCTCCGTCAAATACTGGAGAAGCAACATGAATGCCAAGATATCTTGCAGCCATACCTAAGTGTAGCTCTAACACCTGACCGATGTTCATACGAGAAGGTACCCCTAATGGATTTAACATGATATCAACTGGCGTTCCATCAGGTAAGAATGGCATATCTTCTTCTGGTAAAATACGAGAGATAACCCCTTTATTACCATGTCGTCCAGCCATTTT
Organism: Gottfriedia acidiceleris; assembly: GCF_050457485.1. Taxonomy (GTDB): domain Bacteria; phylum Bacillota; class Bacilli; order Bacillales; family Bacillaceae_G; genus Gottfriedia; species Gottfriedia acidiceleris_D. The sequence continues at coordinate 23,720 of NZ_JBCMJM010000024.1, read as the reverse complement.
ATCCCCTTCAGAGATTTTACGTTTCTGAACGATATAAACACGAACAAGTTGGTTTACTCCTGGTGGTAGCTCATCACCGTTCTCACGAGTGAATACTTTCACATCAAGAATAATTCCGCCTCCACCGTGTGGAACACGTAAAGATGTATCACGAACTTCACGAGCTTTTTCACCGAAGATTGCATGTAGAAGACGCTCTTCAGCAGTTAATTCAGTTACACCTTTAGGCGTTACTTTACCAACTAATAAATCTCCATCTTTTACTTCTGCACCAATTCGGATAATTCCACGCTCATCAAGATTTTTAAGTGCATCTTCACCGACGTTTGGAATATCACGAGTGATTTCTTCAGGTCCTAATTTTGTATCACGAGCTTCTGATTCATATTCTTCAATATGAACTGAAGTGTAAACATCTTCTTTAACAAGACGGCGACTCATAATGATCGCATCCTCGTAGTTGTAACCATCCCATGTCATGAATGCTACTAATACGTTACGTCCTAGTGCTAATTCACCTTTTTCCATCGAAGGTCCATCTGCAAGAATTTCGCCTCTTACTACTTCGTCACCAACACTTACGATTGGGCGTTGGTTATAACAAGTACCTTGGTTAGAACGCACGAATTTTAACATACGATATTTATCAAGGTCACCTTTAACTTTTTGTCCATCTACTTCTGAGTAGCGACGTACCCAAACTTCTTTCGCTTCAACACGTTCAACGATACCTGGGTGTTTACAAATTACTGCAGCACCAGAGTCTTTTGCTGAAACGTATTCCATACCTGTACCTACGATTGGAGATTCAGGGTTTAATAATGGTACTGCTTGACGTTGCATGTTCGCTCCCATTAGGGCACGGTTTGAGTCATCGTTCTCTAAGAAAGGAATACATGCTGTCGCAGCTGATACTACTTGTTTTGGAGATACATCCATGTAGTCAATACGCTCACGTTTTACAACAGTGTTGTCTCCACGGAAACGAGCAACTACATCTTCATCTAAGAAACTACCATCTTCACCTAAACGAGCATTCGCTTGGGCTACAACGTATAGATCCTCTTCATCAGCAGTTAAGTAATCAATTTTATCAGTTAGACGACCAGTTTCAGAGTCTACACGACGATATGGAGTTTCAATGAAACCAAATTGATTTACTTTTGCATAAGAAGAAAGTGAGTTAATTAATCCGATGTTTGGTCCCTCAGGCGTTTCAATCGGACACATACGGCCATAGTGAGAGTAATGAACGTCACGCACTTCAAATCCTGCACGTTCACGTGTTAAACCACCTGGTCCAAGTGCTGATAGTCTTCGTTTATGAGTTAATTCAGCAAGAGGATTTGTTTGGTCCATGAATTGAGATAGCTGTGAACTACCAAAGAACTCTTTTATTGAAGCAATTACAGGGCGAATATTAATTAACGCCTGTGGAGTAACTGCGTTTGTATCTTGAATTGACATACGTTCACGTACTACACGTTCCATACGAGATAAACCGATACGGAATTGGTTTTGAAGTAATTCACCAACTGAACGTAAACGACGATTTCCTAAATGGTCAATATCGTCAGTGTCACCTACGTTATGTAGCAGGTTAAAGAAGTAAGAAATTGAAGAAATAATGTCCGCAGGTGATATGTTTTTCACACTTTTGCTTACATTCGCATTTCCAATAACTTGAATAACTTGTTCACCATCATCTACAGGAGCGTAAATTTTAATAGATTGTAGAGTAATCTCTTCTTCTAATACGCCAGCAGCAGGGTGAGCAACTTTTTCACCGATATTCTTTTCTAAGAATGGAATAATACGGTCTAACGTACGGCGATCAAGAGTTGTCCCTTTTTCTACAATAATTTCACCAGTTTCTGGATCCACTAATGTTTCTGCAATACGTTGGTTAAATAGTCTATTTTTAATGTGTAATTTTTTATTTATTTTGTAGCGTCCAACGCTAGCTAAATCATAACGCTTCGGATCAAAGAAGCGAGTAATTAATAGGTTTTTAGCGTTTTCTACTGTAGGTGGTTCACCTGGACGTAATCTTTCATAGATTTCAAGAAGCGCCTTTTCAGTGCTATCTGTGTTATCTTTTTCAAGAGTATTACGTAGGTATTCATTCTCGCCTAATAAGTCTAGAATCTCTTGGTCTGTACCAAACCCAAGCGAACGTAGTAGTACCGTTACAGGTAATTTTCTTGTACGGTCAATACGTACATAAACTACATCCTTCGCGTCCGTTTCGTACTCTAACCAAGCACCACGGTTCGGAATAACTGTAGCCGTAAAACCTTTTTTACCATTTTTGTCGATCTTTCCACTGTAGTACACACTCGGAGAACGTACTAATTGTGAAACGATTACACGTTCAGCACCATTAATAATGAATGTACCAGTGTCCGTCATCAATGGGAAATCACCCATGAAAACGTCTTGCTCCTTAACTTCGCCAGTTTCCTTATTTAATAGGCGAACTTTTACTCGAAGCGGAGCAGCGTAGTTTACGTCACGCTCTTTTGATTCTTCTACAACATACTTCGGCTCACCTAAACTGTAATCAATGAATTCTAATGATAGATTACCTGTGAAATCCTCAATTGGTGAAATGTCTTGGAACATTTCTCTCAAACCTTCATCTAAAAACCATTGGTAAGATGCTGTTTGAATTTCAATTAAGTTAGGTAACTCTAAAACTTCACTGATACGAGCATAACTTCTGCGTTGGCGGTGTCGTCCATATTGAACTAGTTGACCTGTCAACATATTCACCCCTTAAATTAAGAGTATTTATAACAAAAAAATAGTAACAAATAAGCAGAAAAATATCCCTTACTTGTTAGACAAAAAATAAAATGGTTTCAAAATGAAAACCATTTATTAAACTCAACGACAGTCATTTTACTATCATTTCCAAAGAATATAGAAATATACCCACTTCCAAAAAATCCTTTTTGAAAATAAATATATATTGGCATTTAATAATACTATCACAAGCAAAATTTACAGTCAATCTTTTTTACTTTTTATGATATAATATCCTTTATCTTTTTTTACAACCTCAACCTCGTCGAAAGTTTCTTTTAATAAATCAAGCGCAGATGGCGCTCCTTGCTTTTTTTGTATAACTACCCATAGCTCTCCACCAGGGAGTAATTTATCATGAGCACCTTTTAAAATTTCATGAACAACGATTTTCCCAGCACGAATTGGCGGATTTGTTAAAATAGCTGCATATTCACCAATTACATTTTCATAGATGCTACTTTCATAGATTTTCACATTTTCTATTTTATTTACACTCGCATTTTCTTTCGCTAATTCAATCGCTCTTAAATTCACATCGACCATATCCACCATACGATTAGAATCATCTTTTGCGATCGATAATCCTATTGGACCATACCCGCATCCAACATCTAATATGTCCCCATCAATTTCAGGGAATGTGAATATGTCAATTAAAACACGAGACCCAAAATCAACTTCATTCCTAGAAAAAACACCTGAATCAGATTGGAACTTCAAATCATTCCCTCTCAGAGTAAATGAAAATACCTTTTTATCAGTTTTACTATTCGGTTGATTTGTAAAATAATGATCTGCCATTAAAAATCCTTCTTCCATATATATACTTATCAACAGTCTTCCCAAAAGTAATCCCATATGTACAAAAAAAGCTCGCATAAATGCGAGCTTTTCTAAAAACATCTAGAAATTACTTAACTTCTACGTTAGCGCCAACTTCTTCAAGTTTAGCTTTCATTTCTTCAGCTTCTTCTTTGCTGATTCCTTCTTTAATTGCTTTAGGAGTGTTGTCAACTAATTCTTTAGCTTCTTTTAATCCTAAACCAGTTAATTCACGAACAACTTTGATAACTTTGATTTTTTGGTCGCCAGGGCTAGCTAATACTAAATCAAATTCAGTTTGCTCAGCAGCAGCTTCTACAGCGCCACCCATCATAGCTACAGGAGCAGCAGCAGTTACGCCGAACTCTTCTTCGATTGCTTTTACTAAGTCATTTAATTCTAATACAGTCATGTTTTTAACTGCTTCAATGATTTGTTCTTTAGTCATTGTTAATTTCCTCCTTGTTTATACCTTTAAATTATATATTTTAAGCGATCTTGGCATTAAGCGCCTTGTTCTTCTTTTTGTTCTGCAACTGCTTTAGTTGCAAGAGCGAAGTTGCGGATTGGTGCTTGTAGCACGCTAAGCAACATAGAAAGTAAACCTTCGCGAGATGGAAGTTCAGCAAGAGCTTTAACTTCTTCAACAGTAGCAACGTTTCCTTCGATTACACCAGCTTTAATTTCTAAAGCTTCGTGTTTTTTAGCGAAATCGTTGATTACTTTAGCAGGAGCAATTACATCCTCCGTACTAAACGCGATTGCGTTTGGACCAGTTAATGATTCGTTTAAACCAGCTAAGCCAGCCTCTTCAGCAGCACGACGAGTTAAAGTGTTTTTGTAAACTTTGAACTCAACGCCAGCTTCACGTAATTGCTTACGTAATTCAGTTACTTCAGCAACATTTAAACCACGGTAGTCAACAACAATTGTTGATTTACTATCACGTAATTTAGCAGCTACTTCAGATACAACTTGTTTTTTAGCTTCTAATACTGCGCTCATTTATTACACCTCCTGTGGATTTTTGTGTGTATACCGCAAAAGTGTAACCATAGCAAAACCTCCACGAACTTTTCAAAAAAAGACATGGAGGTTGTATATGCACGAATTTATCAGTTATACACCTCGGTAGGATATTAAGCATAAGCACCTACTGTCTACGGTAGTCTATTTAATTAGCAAGACAATCTCCATTATAGAGAGTTCTTGTCGAATTGTCAACTTTGTTTTTTATCTTAGAAACTAGCTGGATCTACTTTGATACCAGGGCCCATAGTTGAAGTGATTGCTACGTTCTTCATATATGTTCCTTTAGCAGCAGCAGGTTTAACTTTTACCATTGTTTCAAAGATTGTTGTAAAGTTTTCTACTAACTTTTCGTTTTCGAAAGATACTTTACCGATTGGTACGTGAATGTTACCTGCTTTATCAACACGGTATTCAACTTTACCAGCTTTGATTTCGTTAACAGCTTTTGTTACGTCAAATGTAACTGTACCTGTTTTCGGGTTTGGCATTAAACCTTTAGGTCCTAATACACGTCCTAATTTACCAACTTCAGCCATCATGTCTGGAGTTGCTACTACTACATCAAAATCGAACCAACCTTGTTGGATTTTGTTAATCATGTCAGCATCGCCTACGAAATCAGCACCAGCAGCTTCAGCTTCTTTAGCTTTTTCACCTTTAGCGAATACTAATACACGTTGTACTTTACCAGTACCGTGTGGAAGAACTACTGCACCACGAATTTGTTGGTCAGCTTTCTTTGGATCTACTCCTAAACGGAATGCTACTTCAACTGTTGCATCGAAGTTAACAGTTGTAGTCTTTTTAACAAGTTCAACAGCTTCGTTTACTGCGTAAACAGCTGTACGATCTACTAATTTAATAGCTTCTTGGTATTTTTTACCTTTGTTAGCCATGTTTTATTCCTCCTAATGTGGTTTTAACGGATTTTCCTCCCACGAATAAAGGTTGCGATAAAACACATCAAATGATGTTCGCAACCTCCTCAATCACACCTTATTGAAGATGGGATTAGTCTTCAATAACGATACCCATACTACGTGCAGTACCTTCTACCATACGCATAGCAGCTTCAACAGAAGCAGCATTTAAGTCAGGCATTTTTTGTTCAGCAATCTCACGCACTTTATCGCGTTTAACTGTTGCTACTTTTTTACGATTTGGTTCACCAGAACCAGACTCAATACCAGCCGCTACTTTAAGAAGTACAGCAGCAGGAGGAGTTTTCGTAATAAATGTAAACGAACGATCTTCGAATACAGTGATTTCAACAGGAATAATTAGACCAGCTTGGTCAGCTGTACGAGCGTTGAACTCTTTACAGAATCCCATGATGTTAACACCTGCTTGTCCTAGTGCAGGACCAACTGGTGGTGCTGGGTTTGCTTTTCCTGCAGGAATTTGCAATTTTACCATTTTAATTACTTTTTTAGCCACGAGACACACCTCCTTAAGTCCGTGATGTGGTAACGGGTTTTTACACCCTCCCACTCATATCGTTTTGCATTTGCATGCATATTCTTATACAGAAGTTAATATCATCTTTTCGATGCATATTGACCTTTAAAAGTCTAACATTTTCAAATTAAAAATGCAAGGTCTTGTATTATAATTTTTCAATAAGGTGTAAATCCAATTCTACCGGTGTTTCTTTATTAAAGAATTCTACTAACACAGTCACTTTTTTCTTTTCGAAGTCAATTTCTTTAATTGATCCAGTATAATTCGCAAATGGACCTTCTTTTAATCGAACAACTTCATTTACATCTAAATCAAAATCAATTGTTTGTTCATCTAGACCCATATGTTTTAGAATATGAGTAATTTCTTCTTCTAAAAGTGGGGTTGGTTTTGAACCAGATCCTGCCGAGCCAACGAAACCAGTTACTCCCGGTGTATTTCGAACTACATACCAAGAATCGTCAGTCATAACTAGTTCAACTAACACATAACCTGGAAACACTTTACGTTTCGTTACTTTCTCTTTACCGTTCTTCATTTCTACTTCTGATTCTTCTGGAACTATTACACGGAAAATTTTATCCTGCATTCCCATTGTTTCTACACGTTTTTCTAAATTCGCTTTTACTTTATTCTCATATCCTGAGTAAGTATGAACTACATACCATCTTTTTTCCATGTTAGAGGACTACTTGTCCTTCCCTCCCCGGTCAACTTTCTTTGCAAATTAAAAAACCCGTCACCGGGCTTTTTTTTAAACATTATCACTCATTATAGCACAATTAGTTTTAACTTATTCAAGAATAAGTCGAATTAGTTTAGAAAGTCCTGTGTCAATTACAGCGAAGAATACTACAAAGAATAAAACTGTAGCTAATACTGTAACTGTTGAATTAACTAATTCTTTACGTTTAGGCCATGAAACTTTTTTCATTTCACTTTTTACTTCGCGAAAAAACTTACCGATACGACCCACAGATGCAACCCCCATATATACTAGTTTAGAGATTTACGAAACGTCCGCCTTGTCCAAAAAATAGTGCTGAATCTTAAGTTAATATAATGAATAAGGACATTCGCAATTTTCATTTATCTTACTTCGTTTATTTTGTTTCTTTATGTGTAGTATGCTCATTGCATGTTTTACAAAACTTTTTCATCTCCAAACGTTCTACAGAAGAGGAATTCTTCATCGTGGAGTAATTTCTATTATTGCAATTAGCGCACGACAGGACAACTTTTTTTCTCATGGTGACACCAACCTAATTCATCTTATAATTATCCATTTAGAATGTACCATGTGAAATATAAACTGTCAAATTCATTACTAAACCCTTGTATTCCTATATATTATTTTGATTTACAAAGGAAATTCTTTGATCTAATTAAACTGATAGTTCTCTAATTTCCATATATCTTTCAAGCTTTCTTTTTACTCGTTGAAGAGCATTATCAATCGATTTTACATGTCTGTTTAACTCTTCTGATATTTCTTGGTAAGATCGACCATCTAAATAAAGTGATAATACTTTTCTTTCTAAATCGCTTAATAATTCAGACATTTTAAGCTCTATGTCCACATTTTCTTCTTGATTGATCACAAGTTCCTCTGGATCCATGTTTTTTGTTTCTGTTAAAACATCCAATAATGTACGATCAGATTCCTCATCATAAATAGGCTTGTCCAATGAAACATAAGAATTTAATGGGATGTGCTTTTGTCTAGTTGCTGTTTTAATCGCTGTAATAATTTGTCTTGTAATGCATAATTCTGCAAACGCCTTGAAAGACGAAAGTTTGTCTTCTTTGTAATCACGAATTGCTTTGTATAATCCAATCATACCTTCTTGAATGATGTCTTCACGGTCAGCTCCTATTAGGAAATAAGACCTAGACTTTGCTTTAACGAAATTTCGGTACTTTTGAATTAAAAATGTTAGTGCCTCTTGATCACCCTCTCGAACATATTCGAGAATTACCTCATCTTCTAAAGGGCCATACTCTATCATTAGCTTCAATTCCTGTTCAACGTTCAAAATTAGCACCTCCGACCAAACAATTTAATTAAATTATACAGCACAAAGAAGAAGGAAACAATAAGTCATCGTTCCCCTCTTCGCCATTTTTCTAAAATTTCTGTTTGTTTCGAATTTAAAGTCTTACTAATCGTCAGTCTTTGATCAGGTATTTCACTAATTCGACTACTTATCATTTTTTTATTTTGAGTAACCGATCGATATAGTTCCATTGCAGGTATACGAAGTGCACCTTGTCCAAATATTTGCCATTGCTCAGTAAAGTCAGATGTCGCAACATAAATATGATGGTTAACATGACGAAGCTCAATTGCAAGTTTTTCAATTTTTTCATCAGCCGTTTGGTTTTTTCGAGTAAAAATCACTTCGACCTTTGAATTCTTGTCGACCTTCTCGATTCCATTTACAAAATGAGCATCAAATACAACAATTATATACATCCCTGTGTATGCTTTATACTCGGCAAGTTGAGTAATTAGATAATCACGTGATTTATCAAAGTCAATTTCTCGAAGTTTTCTAAGATTCGGCCAAGCTCCAATCATGTTATAACCATCTACAATAAGAATCTCTTTCTTTTTATGATCCAAGCGGATGTCTCTTACGATATATTTCATACATTAATAAACTAGCCGCAACAGACGCATTTAACGATGTAACTTTACCGACCATTGGTAACTTAATTAGGAAATCACATTTTTCCTTTAAGATCCTGCTCATGCCTTTACCTTCGCTACCAATAATTAACCCAAGAGAAATTTGGCCATCCATGTTTCGATAGTCATCAGCACCTTTTGCATCTGTACCAAAAATCCAAACTCCTCTTTCTTTTAATTCATCTATAGTTCTTGCTAAGTTTGTTACTCGAGCTACTGGAATGTATTCAATTGCTCCAGTAGAAGCTTTAGCAACCGCTGAAGTTAAACCTACCGCTCTTCTCTTTGGAATAATGATTCCATGAGCACCAACTGCATCAGCTGTTCTCATAATTGAGCCTAAATTATGAGGGTCTTCAATTTCATCAAGAATTAAGAAGAACGGTTGTTCATTTCGACTACTAGCCACTTCAAACAAATCATCAATTTCCACATATTCATATGCAGCCACTTGTGCTACTACACCTTGGTGATTTCCTTTAACCATTCCATCTAATTTCTTGTTTGGTGCTGTTTGAACTATCACTTTATTTTGGTTAGCTAATTCTAAAAGTTTATGGATTTGACCTTTATTTGCTCCTTCGCTAACCCAAATTTTATTTATATCACGACCTGAACGTATTGCTTCCATAACTGGATTACGTCCAATAATAAATTCCTCAGACATATTATGCTCCTTTTTCATTCTCAATAAATTGAATCGCAAAATGTACAATTGTATTGAGTCTATCTTCATTTTTTAATAAATAATGGTATCCAATTAACGCTTCCATTGCGGTTGCGTATCGATAGGTTTGTACATCCGTATTTTTTGGTACAGTTCCTGATTTTGCATTACGGCCCCTTTTAACAACTGCAACTTCTTCATCTGACAATATCTCAGTAAAAAGCATTTCTCTAATTACTTTAGCTTGTCCTTTCGCAGAAACAAATCTTGTTGCTGCTCGGTGAAGTTGATTAGGTCTTACTGTCCCTTTTTCAAGGAGGTGATGACGCACATAAATTTCATATACAGCATCACCTATATAAGCAAGTGCTAAACTATTTAGTTGTTTAGCATCAATATTTTGGTTACTTTCAATCATGAAGTTATCCTCTTTTCCAGCGAATACCTTGCGGAGTATCTTCAATGATTATATTCATTTCTTTTAATTGATCCCGAATTTGGTCCGCTAATGCAAAATCACGATTTTTACGTGCGTCTGTACGTTTTTGAATTAATGCTTCGATTTCATCATCTAACATTGCTTCTTCTTTAACTAGTGTAATGCCTAGTACATTTGATAATTCATCAAAAGTTGCTACTAATTGATTTAATACATTCGTAGAAGTATGTGTCTCTAGTAAATATTGATTTGCCAATTTAGCTAATTGATATAAAACAGAAATCGCATTAGCCGTATTAAAGTCATCATCCATTACTTTTGTGAAGACAGCTTTTTCGTCTGCTATTTCTTTTAGCCATTTATTGTCATCTTCTGTTAAATTAGTACTGCTTTCTAAACGGTGTTTACTATTTTGGTAAGCCGTTTTAATACGTTCAAAACCATTTTTAGCTTCTTGTAAAAGTTCTTCGCTATAGTTAATTGGGTGACGATAATGCACTGATAACATGAAGAAACGTAATAACATAGGATCAACGATTTTAATAATGTCATGTACTAATACAAAATTACCCAATGACTTAGACATTTTTTCGTTGTCGATATTGATGTATCCATTATGCATCCAATAATTTGAAAAAGTTTTCCCGCTTAAAGCTTCTGACTGAGCTATTTCATTCTCATGGTGTGGAAATGATAAATCTTGACCGCCTGCATGTATATCAATTGTTTCTCCAAGGTATTTCTTTGCCATTGCTGAGCATTCAATATGCCACCCTGGTCTACCTTTCCCCCATGGACTTTCCCAGAATATTTCACCTGGTTTAGCTGCTTTCCATAGGGCAAAATCTAATGGATCTTCTTTCTTTTCGCCAACTTCAATTCTTTCACCAATTCGAAGGTCTTCAATTGATTGGTGTGAAAGTTTACCGTAACCATCGAATTCCTTTGTTTTGAAGTAAACATCACCTTCAGATTCATATGCATAACCTTTTTTTACTAGCTCATCGATAAACTCAATAATAATATCCATATTATCCATTACACGAGGATGATTCGTTGCTGTTTTGCAACCTAGTTCTTGAACATCTTCAAAATATGCATTAATAAAACGATCTGCAATAGTTGGAACATCTGAGCCTAATTCATTTGCTGCTTTAATTAACTTATCATCAACATCAGTGAAATTTGAAACATAGTTTACTTCGTATCCACGATATTCAAAATAGCGTCTTACTGTATCAAAAACAATAGCAGGTCTTGCATTACCAATGTGAATATAGTTATATACAGTAGGTCCACATACATACATTTTGACCTTGCCTTCTTCTATAGGCTTAAAATCTTCTTTATTTCTTGTTAATGTATTATAAATTTGAATTGCCATAGTTTTACTTCCTTTCAGATATTCTCATTAAACTTCTTAGCTCTTCTAATTCCGCTTCTAGTTGTAGTAATCGATCTGCTACTGGGTCAGGTAGATCACAGTGATCAAATTGATTATTTACTCTAATTCCATCTTGAACAACTATCTTACCAGGTATACCAACAACCGTAGTATTATTTGGAACATCCTTTAGTACAACTGAATTTGCACCGATTTTTGCATTTTCTCCGATTGTGATTGACCCCAGAACTTTTGCTCCCGTAGCTACTAATACCCCACTCAATAAGGTTGGATGTCGCTTACCTTTTTCCTTACCGGTTCCGCCTAATGTTACTCCTTGATAAATCGTAACATCATCACCTATTTCACATGTTTCTCCAATTACGACTCCTGCTCCATGATCGATAAAAAATCGTCGACCAATTTTCGCCCCTGGGTGAATCTCGATTCCTGTTAAAAAACGAGCAAACTGTGAAATACTCCTTGCAATAAAGTGCCATTTTTTCCGATAGAAATAATGAGCAAATCGATAAAGCCATAATGCATGTAAACCAGCATACGTAAGAATAACTTCTAAATAGCTAGTAGCGGCTGGATCGCGTTCAAATATCGTCGCTACATCTTCCTTCATGTACTTTAGCATCTTCATTTCCCCTTAAAGAATTTATTAAGAATTTGATTTTTTTCTCTATAAAAAATAAAAAGCGTCCCAGTGTACATATAATACACAGAGACGCTTTATGCGCGGTTCCACTCTGTTTAGATAAAATAAATTTATCTCAACTCATGTAATGTAACGGTTTCCACCGCCCTAGCCTACTAAAACGTATTTTTCGGCTAAGGACTCAAGGGGGCACTTCTATGACTACCGTTAAAATCACTTTCACCAATGTGATTCTCTCTGGGTAACGAGTAACCATTTACTTTTCCCTATCAACATTTTACCTATATGAATATTACTTATATATATTACAAATTAATCAAAATGTTAACCAATTATTTGTTGTAAACGAGCAATAACTTTTTCTTTTCCTAATAAAGTCATCGCTGCTGGTAATTCAGGACCATGACATTGACCAGTTGTTGCAACACGAATTGGCATAAATAACTTTTTGCCTTTTTGTCCAGTTGACTTTTGAACTGATTTCATTGCAGCTTTAATTGAATCAACTGTAAATTCTTCAGAAGCTTTAAGTTCATCAACTAATGCTGAAAGTACTTCCTTCACTTGCTCTTCAGAAATAACAGCTTGCTCTTCTTCACCGAATGTTAATACTTCTTTGAAGAATAAGCTCGATAATTCTACTATTTCAGCACCAAAGCTCATTTGGTCTTGATATAAAGCTACTAGATTTGTAACCCACAGATTTTCGTCTGCAGTGCGTTCTTCATTTACAAAACCAGCTTTAATTAGATGTGGTAAAGAAATTTCTACCACTTTTTCTAATGGTTGCTCTTTAATATATCGGTTGTTAATCCAAGTTAATTTTTGCTTATCAAACATAGCAGGAGCAGAACTTAAACGACTTGGATCGAAAATCTTAATAAATTCATCTTTGCTGAAAATTTCTTCTTCACCAACTGGTGACCAACCAAGAAGAGCAATAAAGTTAAATAATGCTTCCGGTAAGTAACCAAGATTTTGATATTGTTCAATAAATTGTAATACAGATTCGTCACGTTTTGAAAGCTTTTTACGGTTTTCATTCACAATTACTGCCATATGACCAAAATCTGGAGCATCCCAATTTAATGCACGATATACCATTATTTGTTTAGGAGTATTAGAAATATGCTCTTCCCCGCGCAGTACGTGACTAATCTTCATTAATGCATCGTCAACTACTACCGCGTAGTTATAAGTAGCGATTCCGTTCTTTTTAACAAGAACCCAGTCACCGATATCTTTTGATTCAAATTTAATATTTCCACGAACGATATCTTCCCACTCATACGTATCGTTTGCTGGTACTGCAAAACGAATAGTGTACTCTGCACTTGCTGCTTCTTTAACAGCTCTTTCTTCAGCTGTTAAATGACGGCATTTTCCGCTATAACGTGTAGTTGGATGACCAGCCGCTAATTGCGCTTCACGTTCCGCTGCAAGCTCTTCCTCTGTACAATAGCACTTGTATGCATGACCATTCTCAACTAATTCATTAGCATATTGTTTGTATAAGTCTAGTCTTTCTAGCTGACGATAAGGACCGTACTCGCCACCTTTATCTGGACCCTCATCCCAATCAATACCTAACCAGTGTAAATATTTCGCTTGGCTTTCTTCGCCACCTTCAACATTACGTTCGATATCAGTATCTTCAATACGTAATACCATATCACCGTTAAAATGCTTAGCAAATAAATATACGTATAATGCTGTACGTGCATTTCCAATATGTAAATGACCTGTCGGACTAGGTGCATAACGAACTCTTACTCTATTTGACATTTATAGACACTCTCCACTGAATAATTAATATACTTTATTAGTTTAAGCCTTCTTTTGTAACAATACAACCGCTTGGGATGCAATTCCTTCTTTTCTTCCTGTAAAACCTAATTTTTCAGTTGTTGTTGCTTTAACATTAATACAATCAGATGTCGTTTCAAGCAGTTCTGCAATTCTCTCTCTCATTAATTGGATATATGGTGCCATTTTAGGCGCTTGAGCAATAATCGTACAATCCGCGTTAACTAACTCATAGCCTTTATCCTTAACAATATGAAATACGTGTTGAAGTAGTTTTGCTGAATCAGCATCTTTAAAAGCTGGATCCGTATCCGGGAAATGTCTACCTATATCTCCTTCACCAATAGCCCCTAGTAATGCATCCGATATTGTATGAAGAAGAACATCGGCATCAGAATGACCTAATAAACCTAATTCGTATGGGATCTCAATTCCACCAATAATTAACGGGCGATTTTCTGCAAAAGCGTGAACATCAAACCCTTGTCCAATTCTAAACATGTAAACACCTTCTAACCTCTATATTGTTCATAGATTGTTTCAGCAAAAAACAAATCTTCTTTAGTTGTTACTTTAATATTGTTATAATCTCCATTTACTACAAAAACTTTACTTCCGTTCCATTCAACTAAGCTAGCATCATCAGTTCCTAAATAACCATTTTCGATTGCTTTTTGATGAGCTTCTATTAAGCATTGGTATGTAAAAGCTTGGGGAGTCTGTACTCCCCAAAGTGTAGAACGATCGATTGTTTCAACGACTTCTTGATCAATAACTTTCTTTATTGTATCTTTCATCGGAACTGCACAGATGACTGCCTCATGTTCACTCATCTTTTCAAGAATCCGCTCAATCACTGCATTTGTCACAAAAGGTCTCGCCCCATCGTGTACTAAAATAAAACTTTCAGTATCCTTAATTGAAACTAAACCATTATAAACACTTTCTTGCCTTTCTGCTCCACCTTTTACATAGGTAATTTTATTTTGAATAAAGCTTGGCAAATTTAAAGTTTCAAAGAACTGTTTTTCAGATTCTTTAATCGGTAAGATAATCTCATTGCAACGATGATCTTCGCCAAATACTTTTAAAGTTAATTCAATAATTGGCGAGCTAATTATTTTTAGAAATAATTTATTATAGCCTGCACCCATTCGTGAGCCAGAACCCGCTGCTGGAATGATGACCTTATATTGCATTTTACGTATACCCCTCTAACTTACTTTACTTTTGCAAAAATCATACGACCTGCAGAAGTTTGTAGTACGCTCGTAACGACTGTCTCTACTCGTTTACCAATTGATTCTTTACCGTCTTCTACAACGATCATTGTACCATCGTCTAAATATGCAACACCTTGTAATTTTTCTTTACCTTCTTTTACTACAAAAGCAGTTAATACTTCCCCAGGTAATACTACTGGTTTAATTGCATTTGCTAGATCGTTAATATTCCAAACTTTAATTTGCTGAAGTTCACTTACTTTATTTAAATTAAAGTCATTTGTCACTAAAATACCATTTTTTAATTTAGTAAGCTTTACTAATTTGGCATCTACTTCAGGAACATCTTCAAAATCCCCTTCGTAAATTTCAACTTTCATAGCTAGCTCTTTTTGAATTCTATTTAGAATATCTAATCCTCTTCGTCCTCTATTTCGTTTTAACGTATCTGAGGAATCAGCTATATATTGTAATTCTGCTAATACAAATTGTGGAATCACAATTGTTCCTTCTATGAATCCAGTTTGGCATATATCAGCAATACGACCATCAATGATTACACTAGTATCTAAAATTTTAACTGGAATATCGAATGATGAATCTTGCTCTTCAGCAGCCTTTTTCTTGGCTTTTGAAGATAAAGTAAATAAACTCAATAATTCTTCTCTCTTTTTAATCCCAACTTGAAAGCCTAAATATCCTAATAAAATCGTAACTACTATTTGAATAATAGATGAAACATACTGTAATCTAATTGAGTCAATTGGCAATGAAATAAGAAATGCCAGAATAAGTCCAAAAACAAGTCCTAAACTACCAAACAAAATCATTGAAATAGGAGCTTTTAATAATTTCTCCTCAATATACTTGATAAACGTTACTGTTGGATCAACTAACCAAAGCGATAAAATAAAAAAGATCACTGCTCCACTTAAAGCTTGCACATAAGAATTATGCAATATATTAGGTAACTCTGTTTTTAACAGTTTATCTAACAGTGGAAAAAGTACTAAACCTAAAGTACTTCCGACAAAAATATAAATAACTTGAACGATCCTCTTTATCAATTCGCCACCTCCTTTAAATAAATAATAACTCTATCTTAGACGAAATAACTTAGTTATGTCTATTGATATACAGTTGCTCCTGAATTCGTTTTAATCCTTCTTTGATTTTTTTTGCACGAATTTCACCTATTCCATCAACATCATCTAACTCAGCAAGAGTAGCTTTGTAAATCCCTTTAAGATGCTTAAATCGCTGTGTTAAATTTTCAATTACTAGCGGCGGCAGTCTAGAAATTTTCATCAACATACGATACCCTCTAGGCTCTACCATTTCCTCAAGATTTGTGTTATTCGGATAACCTAACAATTTAATAATGGCATGATCCTCTAACAATTCTTCATTTGCCAGTTCTTGGAGTTTTTGCAAAATACTTTTAGGATCTTGTTCCTTACTATAATGATAATCCTTTATTAAAAGTAATGCCTCCTCCTCAAGGTCCGAAATGATCTCAATTAACTGTAATTCAATCAGTCTTCCTTCATCACCAAGCTCAATTACATAGTTATTAATTTCATTTTTAATTCGAAGAACCATTTCAACACTATGTAAAACATTTACAACTTCAAATAATGTAACTAGCTCTTCAAATTCTAAAATACTAAGTGAAGTAATCCCTTGATTCCACACAATTTTATATTTTTCAAGAGTCTGAATCGCCTGATTAGCTTTTGTTAAAATTACACCAATATCTCGCAGTGTATAGCGCAAATTACCTTTATACAAGGTAATAACATTACGTCTTTGCGAAATAGCAATTACTAAGTTTCCAGTCTGTCTTGATACTCGTTCTGCAGTTCGATGACGCATACCAGTTTCTTTTGTAAAGATTGATTGATCTGGTATCAATTGTGCATTTGCTAACAGGATTTTTGTCCCTGTTTCATTTAAAATGAGTGCTCCATCCATTTTTGCTAATTCATATAAGCTAGCTGGAGAGAAAGGGTCATTAATATGAAATCCACCATCGACCATTTCTTTTGTTTCATCATTAAAGCCAAGAACAATTAATCCACCAGTCTGTGCTCTAAGTACATTATCAATGCCATCACGCAATGGTGTACCTGGAGCGATCATTTCTAAAACTGGCAACATTGATTTAGCTTTTTGTTTTTGATCCTCCATCTCTACCCTCCTAACACGTATTTTAATGCTTCATGTACTGTATTAATACCTATTATTTCCATTCCTTCAGGAAAACTCCATCCTCCAATATTTTTTGATGGAATTATTGCTCTTTTAAATCCAAGTTTTGCTGCTTCTTGTACTCTTTGCTCTATTCTAGATACCCTTCGAACTTCTCCTGTTAAACCAATCTCACCAATTACTACATCTGTTGGATTAGTAGGTTTATCTTGAAAGCTTGATGCTATACTTACTGCAACAGCTAAGTCTACAGCTGGCTCATCTAACTTCAGTCCTCCGGCAACCTTTAAATAAGCATCTTGATTTTGTAATAAAAGGCCCATTCTCTTTTCTAATACAGCCATAATTAATGATACTCTATTATGATCTATACCAGTTGCCATTCGTCTTGCATTTCCAAAGCTCGTTGGGGAGACAAGTGCTTGTAGTTCAACTAATACAGGTCTAGTACCTTCCATAGAAGCAACAACAGTTGAACCTGCTACTCCAAAAGGTCTCTCTTCTAAAAATATTTCCGATGGATTCAGCACTTCCACTAATCCTAACTCTTTCATCTCAAAAATGCCAGTTTCATTAGTAGACCCAAAACGATTTTTAACTGCCCTTAATATACGATATGTATGATGTCTTTCGCCCTCAAAATATAATACTGCATCTACCATATGTTCCAGTAAACGTGGGCCAGCAATTGATCCTTCTTTTGTCACATGCCCTACTATAAAGATTGGGATACCTTTTGTCTTCGCGATTTTCATTAATTCTGAAGTACACTCTCGTACTTGTGAAACACTACCAGGAGCAGATGTCACTTCTTGTAAATAGATTGTTTGAATTGAATCAATTACAACAAAATCAGGAGACATCTCATCCATATATCGAGCAATATAAGACAAATCTGTCTCGGATAAAACATATAAGTTTTGTGTAGCGACACCTAGTCGTTCTGCTCTTAATTTAATTTGCTTCTGGGATTCTTCACCTGAAACATATAAAACTTTATGGTCCTTTTTAGCCAATTGTGAGGAAACCTGTAATAGCATTGTCGACTTACCAATTCCCGGGTCACCACCAATTAATACTAATGAACCTAAAACGATACCGCCACCTAAAACCCGGTTAAACTCATCGAAGGAGGTTTCGATACGAGTTTCAGTACCTATTTCAACTTCCATAATTGAAATTGGCTTCGTTCCTTCTACTGTAGCGTTTGTATTAAATGTTAGCCTTCTTGAACTAGCAGGCTGTTCTATAAACTCAACCATCGTGTTCCACTCGTTACATGCAGGACACTTTCCGATCCACTTAACTGATTCATATCCACAAGATTGACAGACGAATTTCGTTTTCTTTTTAGCCATATGTATAGTACCTCTTTTGTTACTATGATTTTCTATATTAATAGAGTATGTATTCTAAGTCTATCCTAACGCTTTTTTGATATAAGAAAAAGGGCTTCACGCCCTTTTTCACAAATTAGATAACTTTACAATTAATTTGTTCAATTATCCTTCATAAAAGGTATGAACTTTGTAATTGTTTATTGATTTACAGTTTCAGCCGCTGATCTAATCAAATATTCATTATCCTTTACATCAAGAATAACTTTTCGGCCTTTTTCTATATTACCTTTTAATAATTCTTCGGATAAACGATCCTCTACTTGTTTTTGAATTGCTCTTCTTAATGGACGAGCTCCGTATTCAGCATCGAATCCTTCATCTGAAATTTTATCAATTGCAGCATCTGATAATTCTAGTTCAATTTCTTGTTCTTTTAAACGCTTCGTTAAGCTATTAACCATTAAGTGAACAATTTCTTTAATATGTTTCTTCTCTAATGAATGGAAGACGATTGTTTCATCGATACGGTTTAGGAATTCAGGACGGAATGCTTTTTTCAGTTCCTCTAATACTTTTCCTTTCATATCTTTGTAATCTTTTTCTCCATCGTTAATATTGAATCCAACATATTTATTTGTTTTTAAAGCACTTGCTCCAACGTTTGATGTCATGATAACAAGCGTATTTCTAAAGTCCACTGTACGACCTTTTGAATCAGTTAATCGACCGTCTTCTAATACTTGAAGTAGGATATTAAATACGTCTGGATGAGCTTTCTCAATTTCATCTAATAGAATTACTGAGTAAGGTTTACGTCTAACTTTCTCAGTCAATTGACCACCTTCATCATATCCTACATATCCTGGAGGTGCTCCTACTAAACGAGAAGTTGCGTGTTTTTCCATATACTCCGACATATCAATACGAATCATCGCATCTTCATCGCCGAAAATTGTTTCAGCTAATGCTCGAGCCAACTCAGTTTTACCTACCCCTGTAGGACCTAAGAAAATAAATGAACCAATTGGGCGTTTTGGATCTTTTAATCCAGCTCTTGCACGTCTTACAGCTTTAGAAACTGCTACTACTGCTTCTTCTTGACCAATTACACGTTTATGAAGAACGCTTTCCATATTTAACAGTTTATCTGCCTCTGTTTGAGCAAGTTTTGTAACTGGAATATTAGTCCATGATGATACAACATTCGCGATATCCTCTACAGTTACTTCAGAATTTTCTTTACCTTGTTTCTCTTTCCATTGACGTTTTGTATCTTCTAATTGTTCACGTAATCTTTGTTCTGAGTCTCTTAATGATGCTGCTTTCTCAAATTCTTGACTTTGAACAGCTGCATCTTTCTCTTTACGAACTTCCTCTAATTTTAATTCTAATTCTTTTAAATTTGGCGGTGTTGTAAAGCTACGTAATCGTACTTTAGAACCTGCCTCATCAATAACATCAATTGCTTTATCTGGTAAGAAACGGTCTGTAATATATCGATCAGATAGTTTTACAGCTTCAATAATTGCCTGATCAGAAATTGATACTCTATGATGTGCCTCATATCGGTCACGTAAGCCTTGAAGAATTTGAATTGACTCCTCTACACTCGGCTGATCAACTTGAATTGGTTGGAAACGACGCTCTAACGCAGCATCTTTTTCGATATATTTACGGTATTCATCAATTGTTGTTGCACCGATGCATTGTAGTTCACCACGTGCTAATGATGGCTTTAAGATGTTAGATGCATCAATTGCACCTTCAGCTCCACCTGCACCAATTAATGTATGAAGTTCATCAATGAAAAGAATAATATTACCAGCTTGACGAATTTCGTCCATTACTTTTTTTAGACGATCTTCAAATTCACCACGGTACTTAGTTCCAGCTACGACAGTACCCATATCAAGTGTCATTACTCGTTTATCTCTTAAAATTTCTGGTACTTCATTATTAACAATTTGTTGAGCTAATCCTTCTGCAATAGCTGTTTTACCTACACCAGGCTCACCAATTAATACTGGATTATTCTTAGTGCGTCGGCTTAACACTTCAATTACTCGCTGAATTTCTTTACCACGTCCGATTACTGGATCTAAGCGACCCTCTCTAGCTGATACAGTTAAATCACGAGCTAAGCTGTCTAATGTCGGTGTGTTTGCTTGATTAGCAGATCCATTTTGATGATTAGACGAGCTTTCATTGCTACCTAATAATTGAAGAACTTGTTGACGAGCTTTATTTAAGCTAACACCAAGATTATTTAATACTCTTGCTGCTACGCCTTCTCCTTCTCGAATTAATCCTAAAAGGATGTGTTCTGTTCCTACATATGAATGCCCTAATTTACGAGCTTCATCCATTGATAATTCAATCACTTTTTTAGCTCTAGGAGTGTAGTGTACTGTTTGAGCAACTCCCTGGCCACGTCCTATTAATGTTTCTACTTCTTGTTGTACTTTCTCTGGGCTTAATCCAAGTGCAAGTAATGCCTTAGCAGCAATGCCTTCTCCCTCTCGAACAAGTCCTAGTAAAATATGTTCTGTACCTATATTTGAGTGTCCAATTCGGATTGCCTCTTCTTGAGAAAGAGCTAATACTTTTTGAGCACGTTCTGTAAATCGACCAAACATCATAATTGGTTCCTCCCATATAATTAGTTATTTTTGTTAGATAGTCTTTCGCGTATTAGTGATGCTCTTTTAATATCCCTTTCTTCGGGAGTAAGCTGATCACCTACATACTGTTGTAAAATACCTGGTTGAGTTAATATCATTAATTCATGTAAAAAGTTTTTAGATAAACCATCAATTAAACCTAAATCAATCCCTAATTGTACATCCGATAAACACTTAGCACTTTCCTTTGTTTCTATTATTCTTCCGTATTTCAATGTACCTAAAGAACGAAAGACTCGATCTTCTAAAAGAATTAAAGAAGTTTTGGCAAGTGCATCTCTTGCTGATTTCTCGTGTTTGATCAGTTGTTGAACAATTGTCGTTAAATCTTCTATTATTTCTTCTTCCGATTTCCCTAATGTTATTTGATTCGAAATCTGAAAGATATTACCTAATGCTTCGCTACCTTCACCATAAATTCCTCTTACTACTAAACCAAGTTGATTAATAGTAGGGATTAAACGGTTAAATTGTTTCGTGATGACTAGTGCTGGCAGATGCATCATCACTGAGGCCCTTAATCCGGTACCAACATTAGTAGGACAACTAGTTAAATAACCAATTGTTTCATCAAAAGCATATTCAAGCTGACTCTCTATATAATTATCAATATGATTCGCTTGAGTAAGTGCCTCTCTAAGTTGTAAACCTGGAAATAGAGCTTGAATTCTTAAATGGTCTTCTTCATTAATCATAATACTAATTTGTTCATCCTGAGATAATATACATGCCCCATGTACCGACTCTTGAACTAAATTAGGACTTATTAAGTGTTTTTCAATTAACACTCTTTTCTCTACTGGTTCTAACTTATTGATTTCAATATATTCAAAAGGTCCGTTTGGTAAGGCTGTACTACCTTCAAAATAATGTTTAACTAAATGACAAATTTCTTTAGCCTTGTCTTGACTTAGTAAAGTTGGATACAAATATGCACTGAAATTTCTAGCTAACCTAATACGACTACTTAAAACGATATCATCATCTGGACCTTCTTGTTTCATCCAAGGACTGATGGCCTCATTAATAATTCGATTAATAGACATGTAACTTACTCCACCTCCTTTTGAAGGGCTTGTAAATCTTTCTCAATTTCACGAATTTCATCCCGAATCTTAATCGCTTGCTCAAAATCTTCTTTATCAATAAAATTTTTCATTTGAGATTTCAAGTCTTGTAACTTCCTTTTCAAGGAGATCGCCCCATTAATCTTTTGAGGTATTTTCCCTGTGTGAGATACATTACCGCTATGAATTCTTTTAACAATTGGTTTCATCTGATCCATAAATGTTTCATAACAAGTAGAACAACCTAAACGTCCAATTTTAGTAAATTTTTGAAAAGTCATCTTACATCTAGGACAATCAATTTGTGAATCTTGATGAAATTTATTTTTCTTCATTTCATAAATACCAGTATTACCTTTAAACAATCCAGCTAATAAATCATTTACAGAATAACCACCTATTTCAGAAAAAATATGTTTATTGTTCGATTCATTTGCGCATTTCTCACATAAGTGAATATCTGTTTTCTCACCATTAATAATTTTAGAATAGTGTAATGTTGCCGGACGTTCTTGACATTCTTGACAAATCATTATGGGCAACCTCCATATTCTATTTGTACTTTAAGCTTCTAAGCATTGCCTTGAACATTCTTGCTCTTAATTCGTCTCGATAAGGTAAATTAACCATTATTACTGAACGGTCTAATACACTTAACATCATTTTTGCTTCTCTTTGAGTAATTACATTCTTTTCAAGTAGTAGACGAATATAGTCCTCTGAACTAGACTGTGCAATATTATTAGTAAAGCTACTTAATATTTGATCTATTACGCTCGCTTTATCATGAAATTGCACTTTAATAATTCGAATATACCCGCCACCACCGCGTTTACTTTCTACTACATATCCTCTTTCTAATGTGAATCTAGTATTAATTACATAATTTATTTGAGAAGGTACACAATCAAATTTATTCGCTATTTCACTTCTTTTTATCTCGACATAATCTTTATCGGATATGTCAAAGTAGTTCATTAGATATTGTTCAATAATATCTGATATATTCTTCATCTATTTACCACCTTTACTGACTTTGACTATCTTTGACTATTATTATATTCCTTTCATGAAAAATTTCAACTATTATCTCTTTACCATTTTTTCCAAACGATACAGCTCTTAATCTTTTTTACCATTAAGAATTGTATAAATTGGTAGCCTATAAGAAAAATTGACGTATTTTTCAATTTGGGGTATTAAATATAAGTGCTATATCCTCTCTGTCTTTACCTAAAGGCTCGCCAATTGGCGATTTTTCTTTATCAGTATATATATATATATGTTATACAATTCTTTTAAGAAGCTTTTTTTCCTTTTTACTTTTATTAAAAAAATTATTAACTTGATCTATTTCGTTTGAGCATTTTTAGGTAACAAAAAAAACATCAGCTATTAGGCTGATGTTTTTGTTTACCAG
>NZ_JBCMJM010000023.1:0-18732 GCF_050457485.1 Gottfriedia acidiceleris | reverse complement strand
ATTAGGCTGATGTTTTTTTGTTTATTATGTCGTTAAAAAACGATGAATCAAATAAGGAATTTTTTGTTCTGTTGTTGTTAAAAATTGGTTTATTAAAGGATAATCATCAGTAGAATAAGTCTGTAAAAGTTCACACCACCAGTCAGTTTCATAGCGACAAATCATACTCAAGTTATATAAAAGTAAATAGTGGTAAAGAATTTCAGGTAATAATAAAAGCGCTTCCTTTTGTGATTTTATAAAATAACTTTGATTTAATATATTAAAATAAAATGGTGTTTTATTTAAAATTTTATCAGGAAAATTTGACTTAATTTTAATTTGCTTTTGATTCTGTTCAACAATTACAATATCTATTGAAGCTTGCTTTGATTGAAGAAATGAAATAAAACGTTCTGAAGTAAAATGATAGGATGACAAAATTTGCTCAGGTAGAGTGATTACATCATGATCAACAGTAGTTGGGAAAAATAAACTTCCTTTTTTGGTAATTTTAAGGACCTTATTTAATTCCGGTATTGATTGTAAAAGCTGAAGCATTGTAAACTTTTCGTTTTCTAAATTATTTAGATTAAATAATACTTTAGAAGCATGAGTAAATAATCCATTTTTTTGGATTTTAACTTCGTCATCAACAAAAGAGTATCCTACTTTTTTTATTTTTCTTGAGGTAACACCATGAGCCAGGATTGCAGTGGTACTTGGATAATCAGGATCTACTGTGAGTATGCAAGCTTTTAATAATTGTACGAGCCCATAAAACAGTAATGTAGGTTTTACATTAATTTGAGAATTTTGAGCTGCATGAAAATAACTTTTCCCATGCTCAATATAATATAAAAATGGATAAGCATTACGGAAAGCCTTTGTTTTTTGTTCCTTGGAATTAGTTCGTTCATATTTTGTTTGAAGGTAGTTTTTTGAATATTGCGCAGAGCTAAAATAACATAGCTCATCCCATACATTACTATACGAGTATAACATAAGAGAGGAACTCCTTATTAACTGAATATTTAAACATAATTTGACTTCCTTGACAGTGTTTTATCCTATTGTTAATCTACTAATAATATTTATACGTGTATAGGGGGGCTTTTTTATGTGGGAATCAAAATTCGTAAAAGAAGGACTTACTTTTGATGATGTATTACTAGTTCCAGCGAAATCTGAAGTACTTCCAAATCAAGTTGATGTAAGTGTGAGATTAACTGAAAAAATTCAATTAAATATTCCACTAATCAGCGCAGGGATGGATACAGTTACAGAAGCAGATATGGCCATTGCAATGGCTAGACAAGGTGGACTAGGTATCATCCACAAAAATATGTCAATTGAAGAGCAAGCTGAACAGGTAGACAAAGTAAAGCGTTCTGAAAGTGGTGTAATTGACGATCCATTCTTCTTAACACCATCTCATAAAGTAGCAGACGCTGAATATTTAATGGGTAAATATCGTATTTCAGGTGTACCAATCGTAAATGATACAGAAAATAGAAAATTAGTAGGTATTTTAACAAATCGTGATTTACGTTTTATTCAAGATTATTCAATTGTTATTTCAGATGTTATGACAAAAGAAAATCTAGTAACTGCTCCTGTTGGAACTACACTTGCAGAAGCAGAAAAAATTCTTCAAAAACATAAAATCGAAAAGCTACCCCTAGTGAATGAAGACGGTACTTTAAAGGGCCTAATTACAATTAAGGATATTGAAAAAGTAATCGAGTTTCCAAACTCAGCGAAAGATCAACAAGGACGATTACTTGTAGGTGCAGCTGTAGGAGTAACAAAAGATGCACTTCAAAGAGTAGAGTTATTAGTGAAAGCTAATGTCGATGTAATTGTAATTGATACAGCACATGGTCACTCTAAAGGTGTTATTGAAAAAGTAAAAGAAATCAGAAGTAGATTCCCAGAATTAGCAATAATCGCTGGTAATGTTGCAACAGGTGAAGCAACTAAAGAACTTATTGAAGCTGGAGCAGATATCGTAAAAGTTGGTATTGGACCAGGTTCTATCTGTACAACTCGAGTTGTTGCTGGAGTAGGTGTTCCTCAACTAACTGCGGTTTATGACTGTGCTTCTGTTGCTAGAGAGTACGGAGTTCCTATTATTGCAGATGGCGGTATTAAATACTCTGGAGATATCGTTAAAGCTCTTGCAGCTGGTGGACATGTAGTTATGTTAGGTAGTATGTTTGCTGGTGTACAAGAAAGCCCTGGTGAAACAGAAATCTTCCAAGGTAGACAATTTAAAGTATATCGAGGTATGGGTTCTGTTGGTGCAATGGAAAGAGGAAGTAAAGATCGTTATTTCCAAGAAGGTAATAAAAAACTAGTTCCTGAAGGTATCGAAGGACGTGTTCCATATAAAGGCCCATTAGCTGATACAGTTCACCAACTAATTGGTGGAATTAGAGCTGGTATGGGTTACTGTGGAACTGCTACACTAAATGAATTAAGAGATAACGCACAGTTTATTCGTATGTCTGGTGCTGGCTTACGTGAAAGTCATCCACACGATGTTCATATTACAAAAGAAGCACCAAATTACTCACTATAATAATTTAAGCAATGTACCTAGGGCAATTACAAGAAATTGTAGTTGCCTATTTTTTGGGAAATAATTGTGTTAAAATGTACAAGTGAGATTAAAGGTTGGAGGTAAAAAAGTGATTGGAAAGAAAATACTAACGAAATTAATCGTAATAGCATTAGCGATAACTATAATCATCCCAATGAATTTACGACCGGCTGCTGCAGAGGACGTTTTAGACATTAAAGCAAAAGCTGCAATTTTAGTTGATGCAAATTCAGGGAAAATATTATATGAAAAAAATTCAAAAGCTCCATTACCGATTGCAAGTATGTCTAAAATGATGACAGAATATCTAGTTAATGAAGCAGTAAAAAATGGGAAAATTTCTTGGGACGATAAAGTAACTGTTTCTGATTATGCTCATAAAATTTCTCAAAACACAGGATTATCTAACGTACCACTTGAATTAGGTGGTCAATATACAGTGAAAGAACTATATGAAGCAGCTGCTATTTATTCAGCAAACGGTGCGACAATTGCACTAGCAGAAAAAATTGGTGGATCAGAGAAAAACTTCGTCCAATTAATGAACGATAAAGCAAAGAAACTAGGCCTAGGAGACGTTAAGTTTGTTAATGCTACTGGTTTAGTAAATAAAGACTTACAAGGTATGCAACCAGAAGGAACTTCCCTTACTGATGAAAATATTATGTCAGCAAACGGTGTTGCTAAATTAGCATATAATCTAATTAAAACATATCCAGAAGTGCTTCAGACTTCTTCAATTCCAAAGAAAACATTCCAAAAGGGTGGAAAGTATCCAGTAAATATGGATAACTGGAACTGGATGTTACCAGGGTTAGTATTTCAGTACCCAGGTATGGATGGATTAAAAACGGGTTCAACAGATTCAGCAGGCTTCTGTTTTACTGGTACTGCTAAAAGAGATGGCCAACGTTATATTACAGTTGTAATGGGGGCAAATTCTTATAACTCAAGATTTAGTGAAACGGCTAAACTAATGGATTACGGTTTCAGTAACTTCGAAAAAGTTACATTAGTATCAAAAGGTCAAACAGTAAAAGGTAATAAAACAGTAAAAGTAGTTAAAGGTAAAGATAAAGAAGTAAAAGTAGTAGCAAAAGACGATGTTACTTTAGCTATAAAACGCGGTGAAGCTAAAAATTATAAAGCAACAGTCCAATTATCAGGTAAATCAATTGATAAAGATGGCAATATTAAAGCTCCAATTAAAAAAGGAACAAAGGTTGGACAAATTGTGGTTAAATCTTCAAAGAATGAAGATTTAGGATTTATCAATACTAATAATCAATCGTATGATTTAGTAGTTGATAAAAGTGTTGATAAAGCAAATTGGCTAGTTTTATCATTTAGAGGAATTGGATCATTTTTTGGGAATTTATGGGATAGTATCATAAGTGGAATTGGTGGTTTATTTAAATAAATTTCTATATAAATATATCAGTAATTGTTAAGTTGTCATTTTTTCAGTAAAATAAAGGTAAGGTAACTTTAACTAGGGGAAGAGAAATACTAAAATGTTACCAAGTAAGCTTTAATAATGGAGGGGCAAAACAATGAATTTAACAGGAACAGAACGTGTAAAACGCGGCATGGCAGAAATGCAAAAGGGCGGCGTTATTATGGACGTAGTAAATGCTGAGCAAGCTAAAATTGCAGAAGCTGCTGGTGCAGTAGCAGTAATGGCATTAGAAAAGGTACCATCTGACATTCGTGCAGCTGGTGGAGTAGCTCGTATGGCTGATACAAGTATTACTGAGGAGATTCTTAACGCTGTTAGTATTCCTGTAATGGCTAAAGCTCGTATTGGACATATCGTTGAAGCGCGTGTTTTAGAAGCAATGGGAGTAGATTACATCGATGAGAGTGAAGTATTATCTCCAGCAGATGATATCTTCCATATTAATAAATCTGATTACACTGTTCCATTCGTTTGTGGTTGCCGTAACTTAGGTGAAGCACTTCGTCGTATTGGTGAAGGCGCATCTATGCTACGTACAAAAGGTGAGCCAGGTACTGGAAACATTGTAGAAGCAGTACGTCACTTACGCCAAATTAACGGAGAAATCCGCAAAGTAGTTGGTTTATCTCGTGATGAATTAATGGTTGAAGCTAAAAACCTTGGCGCTCCATTCGAATTATTACTTCAAATTAAAGAGCTTGGTCGTTTACCAGTTGTTAACTTTGCGGCTGGCGGCGTAGCAACACCTGCAGACGCAGCTTTAATGATGGAATTAGGAGCTGACGGTGTATTCGTAGGATCTGGTATCTTCAAGTCAGAAAACCCTGAGAAATTTGCTCGTGCGATTGTACAAGCTACTACTCACTATCAAGATTATGAATTAATCGCTAACCTTTCTAAAAACTTAGGTCCTGCTATGAAAGGTATCGATATGAGACAACTTGCTGCAGCAGATCGTATGCAAGATCGTAGCATTTAAGTTGGTGAATTTATGAAAATAGGTGTATTAGCATTACAAGGTGCAGTTCAAGAACATATAAATGCTATTAAAGCATGTGGTGCTGAAGCTGTTATCGTGAAACGTGTAGAACATTTAGATGGACTTAATGGTATTGTATTACCTGGTGGAGAGAGCACTGCAATGCGTAAGTTGCTTGATCATGTCGGGTTATTAGAACCATTAAAAGAGAAAATCGAAAATGGTTTACCAGCATTCGGTACATGTGCAGGCATGATCTTACTTTCAAAAGAGATTGCAAATGATGACACGGTTCATCTAGGAGTTATGGATATGGTAGCTGAACGTAATGCTTATGGTAGACAAGTGGATAGTTTTGAAGTAAACATCCCAATTAAAGGTGTATGTGAAGACTACCCAGCTGTATTTATCAGAGCACCATTTATTCGTTCAGTATCAGGTGATGCAGAGGTTATTGCAGAACATGATGGTAATATTGTAGCGGTTAGACAAAATCACATGTTAGCAGCATCTTTCCATCCCGAATTAACGAGTGATTACCGTTTTATGAATTACTTTGTAGAGATGGTTAAGGAAAAAAGTGCAAATTTAAGTATGTAACTATTGAAAAAAGTAAAAGCTTATAGTAAATTATTATATAATTTAAATTGTTTAAAGCGATGAAAGAAAATAGTAGCAAGTTCTAAATTTATAGAGAGTCGGTGGTTGGTGCAAACCGATAATGAAGACTTGTGAATCCATTCTTGAGTGGGTTGCGGAATGCTGTACAGCTAGTAAGTAACCCCGGTACTATAGTCCGTTAACTATACTAAGGTGGAAGGATTATTTATTAATTCTTCAATTAGGGTGGCAACGCGGGTAGCTCTCGTCCCTTTTATGGGATGAGGGCTTTTTTGTATTTATTTTTATCCTTTAGACATTAAAAGAATAGGAGGAATTAAAAATGTTAGACATTAAATTATTACGTAGTAATTTTGAAGATGTTAAAGCAAAACTTCAGTTACGTGGTGGCGACATAAGCTATATCGAAAAATTCGAGGACTTAGATTTAAACCGTAGAGAATTACTTGTTCAGGTTGAAGGGTTAAAAAGCCGACGTAATGAAGTTAGCCAAGAAATTAGTGTATTAAAACGTGAGAAAAAAGATGCAGAAGCACTAATTGTTGAGATGAGAGAAGTTGGAGATAAAATTAAAGCTCTAGATGAAGAGATTAGAACTTTAGAAGAACAACTAGATGCTATTTTATTTACAATTCCAAACTTAGTTAGTGATTCAGTACCAGTTGGATTAACAGAAGACGATAATGTTGAAATTCGTAGAATAGGTGAGGTTCGTACATTTGATTTTGAACCAAAGGCACATTGGGACTTAGGTGTTGATCTAGACATTTTAGACTTCGAACGTGGAGCAAAAGTAACTGGTAGCCGTTTTACTTTCTATAAAGGCTTAGGAGCTAGACTTGAACGTGCTTTAATCAGCTTTATGTTAGATCTTCATACAGAGGAGCACGGATACACTGAGGTACTACCTCCAAACCTTGTAAATCGTGCTAGCATGATTGGTACAGGACAATTACCAAAATTTGAAGAAGACGCATTCCGTATCGAGAAAGAAGACTTTTTCTTAGTACCTACTGCAGAAGTACCTGTAACAAACTATCACCGTGACGAAATTCTTGATGCTGCTCAATTACCGATTGCATATACTGCATATAGTGCATGTTTCCGTTCTGAGGCGGGTTCTGCTGGTCGTGACACACGAGGATTAATTCGCCAGCATCAATTTAATAAAGTTGAACTAGTGCGCTTTGTAAAACCTGAAGATTCTTATATTGAGTTAGAAAAATTAACAGGTCAAGCTGAAAAAGTTCTTCAATTATTAGGATTACCATACCGTGTCATTACATTATGTGCTGGAGATATTGGATTTTCTTCTGCAAAAACGTATGACATTGAAGTTTGGTTACCAAGCTATGATGCATACAAAGAAATTTCTTCTTGTAGTAACTTTGAGGCGTTCCAAGCAAGAAGAGCGAATATACGCTTCAGACGTGATCCAAAAGGAAAACCAGAATTTGTTCATACTTTAAACGGCTCTGGTCTTGCAATTGGACGTACGGTTTCTGCAATTTTAGAAAACTACCAACAAGCAGATGGCTCAGTAATTATTCCTGAAGTTCTTCGTCCGTATATGGGTGGAAAAGAAGTAATTAAATAACTAAAAAAAGCAGATGATATTTGAGAAATGATTCTCAGGTCCATCTGCTTTTATATTTAGATCGTTTTAACATTAATTTTATAATTAGGAGTGTTCCACAATTCCATCCATTTCTTAATAGCTGATATTAAAATTACGACGCCTAAAACTAACATAATGATAGATAAGACACCATTTAACATACTATAACCGGCTGCATTATGGTTTAGATAAACATTTTTGATCATCCAGTATCCTGCATAGTTTACAGTGATGAATAGATAGGCAAGAGGAATCAAACAGGTAAGCACATACCAACGTTTATCAGCTATCTTTAATAGCACTGTTGTCCCAATGATTAATCCAATAGAAGCCATTAATTGATTAGATACTCCAAATAAAGCCCAGATTGATCCGATATCCCCTGAAAATAAGAGATATCCCCACATAAAGCATGCTAGCGCACTAGCAAAAATTGATCCTGGTATCCAATCTGTCTTCTTCAATGGTTTATAATATTCACCAAAGAAGTCTTGAATTAAATATCGTGCTACTCGAGTTCCAGCGTCAATTGCTGTTAAAATAAACACCGCTTCGAACATAACAACAAATTGGAAGAAATATGATGCTAAGTGACTAAACCAAGGGATAGATGTAAATATGTACGTCATACCGACTGCTAATGTAACGGCTCCACCAGTACGCCCTTCTAGACTTAATCCAATTTCTTTACTAAGTTCCGGTAAGTGGACAACATTCATTCCTAACGTTTTAAAAACTTCTGGAGTAGAGTTTATTGCAAAGTAGTCTGCTGGCTGAAGTGCAGTAGCAGCGATTAAAGCCATAATACCTACTAAACATTCAACTAGCATTGCACCGAATCCTACAACCTTTATATCGCTCCATCGATCAAGCATTTTTGGTGTTGTACCAGAGCCTACAAATGCGTGAAAACCTGAGATTGCTCCACATGCAATTGTAATTGAAATAAATGGCCAAACTGGGCCGGCTAAAATGGGTCCTCCGCCGTTAACAAATTTAGTTACAGTCGGAAATTGGATGGATGGATTGATAATAAATACCCCAATAATGAGGGCGATAAATACACCGATTTTCATAAAACTACTTAAATAATCACGAGGTGCCAGTAGAAGCCATACTGGTAAAGCGGCGGCAAAAAACGCATAGATAGGTAGTATGATTGCCAAAGTTCTCGTATCGAATGTTAAAAAATCACCTATAGCAGTTTCTTGTATTGTCGGTCCCAGAAAGACTCCAACCATTAGTAATATAAATCCAATCGTTGAAGCTAATTTTAAATTGCCAGTTTTTTTATAAAGTAGACCAACACCCATCGCAATTGGTATTGTGATTCCAACTGCAAATGTCCCCCATGGATTATTTTCAAGCGCATGTAGAACAACCATTGAAAGTCCTGCCATTGTAATTGTTATAATGAAAAGCATAGCTAGTCCCGTACAGAATCCTGCAACTGGTCCAAGCTCTTCTTTTGCTACTTCTGATAGCGACTTTCCTTTCTTTCTCATCGAAGCATATAAAACAACAGCATCATGCACTGCTCCGCCGATTACAGCACCAATTAAAAGCCATAATAGGCCTGGAAGGTAACCAAATTGAGCGGCCAAAATTGGACCAACTAGAGGGCCAGCTGCTGCGATTGCAGCAAAGTGATGACCAAAGGAAATCCATTTGTTAGTAGGAACATAATCCTTACCATCATTTAACTCATGTGCTGGGGTAGGAATAGAATCATTTAACTTAAGTACCTTCACAGCCATAAATGTTCCGTATAGACGATATGCAATCATCAAAATACACATAGAAGCAATAACAATTGTAACCGCATTCATTTTATTTAATAAGCCTCCCTTGCTTGTTTTAATTTACACTCATTTTACTTTATGAAAATTAAATTTTTGAATTTTCAATGTAAGATGCAATAAAAATAGGTTGAGAAGCATGAATGGATTATTGAAATACAAGCTTTATAAATTAAAAAGTTGTTTAAGTTCCTTTGTGTACGTCCGGCTAACAGGTACTTTTTCACCATCATTCATAATTAAATTATATGTGGAATTAAACCAAGGCTGGATTTCAATGATTTTATCTAAATTGACAATATAGCTCCGATGGACACGGGTAAATGATGTATTTTGTAGCTTTCGCTCTAAATTGATTAAAGGCTCATTTATTCGATAAGTCATCTTATCAGTAACAACACTTGTTTTACCTTCTTGTGTAAAAATGTAGATGATCTCTTCGAACGTTATTAAAAGAATTCTTTCATCAACTGAAATAGCCAATCTATCTTGTTTTAAAAGAGGGGGATTCTTTTTTAGCTCAGTCTTAATAGATTTCATACTTAGCTTTGCTAATTTTTCAATAGTCTTTTGAATTCTTATTTCATCAAATGGTTTTAAAATATAATCAATCGCAAGTAAATCGAATGCATTTAAAGCATACTCATCATAAGCTGTTGCAAAGACGATTGCTGGTTGATGGCTGAGATCCTGCAGTTTTTGTGCTAATTCTAATCCACTTTCATCAGCTAACTGGATATCTAAAAATACAACGTCGACTTCTTCTAGGTGAATGAAATCCAATGTACTTCTAATTGAGTCCGCTTCACCGACTATTTCGACTTCCTTGCTTCTTTTTAGTAAATAAGCAAGTTCGTCTCTTGCTAATGGTTCATCATCTACAATTAGTGCCTTAAACATTATTTATCCCTCCATTACTTCTTGCATTAATGGGATTCTTATCGATACTTTCGTTCCAGTGTTCAGTTCGGATTTTATTTGAAAATATTCTTTTTCCCCGTAAATTTCTTCAATTCGTTTTTTTATATTCCATAACGCTGTTCCAGTTCCCTCTTTAGACTGTATTGTTTCGTTCCCAATTGTATTTAGTAACTCTGGCGAAATCCCCTTGCCATTATCTTCGGTAATGAGAATCATATCATTATTGAATTCATATGCTTGCACAGTTACCTTTAATTTCTTTTCCTTTGAAAATGCATGTCGAATCGAATTCTCTATAAGTGGTTGAAGTGTAAAAGGGGGGATTTGAACCGTTTTTAAATGAGGTTCTATTTGGAACTCAACATGGAATTTAGAAGGAAACCTAGTTTGTTCAATGGTTAAATATGCTTCTACATGTTCTAATTCCTTTTCTAAAGTGACTAAGGTCTGCCTTGCCCCTTGTAAGTTATTTCGAAAAAAAGTACTTAAATGGATTAGTAATTTTCTAGCTTGATCAGCATCTGTTCTAATTAAACTTGAAATTGTATTTAAAGAGTTGAACAGGAAGTGGGGATGCATTTGTGCTTGTAATGCTTTTATTTCAGCATCTTTCACTAATTTTCGCTGTAGTTCGGCCTCTGCTAATTCCAATTGGGTAGAAAAAAGTTTAGATAATCCGTCTGCTAGTTCTTTCTCAACTTTGTCTAGCTTGTTGGAATCTGTGTAATATAGCTTTAAGGATCCAACTGTTTTACTTAAAGCCTTTAACGGTAATACAATAGCCGCACTTAGAGGGCAATCCTTATGGAAACATTGAATTTCATCTTTTGAAGTAGCAATAATAATTTTTCCTTCTTTTAAAGCCTTCTTGGTTAGTTTTGTTGCTAAGCTATTCATTGGTTCATGGTGATCTGAACCTGCACCCACGTGAGCAAGTACGCTTTTGTGATCAGTAATCGAAATTGCATCTGCCTTGGTTAATTTAAAAATAATTCTTGCCGCTTCATTACTAGAATGAGGGGTTAGTCCCTGTCTAAAAAATGGTAAAGTTTGCTCTGCAATATATAGGGCTTTGTTTGTTTGAAGCGCACGCGTTTTTTCTTCTTCCTGCAAAATATTTTGGATGATTAATATAAATATTAGTGTTCCAAAACCATTTATTAGAATCATTGGAAGAGCAATTACTTCAACAAGATGAAGAGCGGCCCAAAATGGTTTTGCAATTAAAAGAATAATCCCCATTTGAACACATTCCATAATTATTCCAATCGATACTACACTCCAAAGGGATTTGTTTTTCTGTATCCCGAATCTTTTTCTAAGTAGTCCTGTAACAACTCCCGCAACGATTGTAGAAATGGCACATGCATATGCAGTAAATCCGCCTAATGTTAGACGGTGTAAGCCTGCTATTAATCCGACTCCTAAGCCAACAATCGGGCCACCAATTAGACCGCCAATGGCTACACCCATAATTCTTGTATTTGCAATTGCATTATTACTTGCTACATTAAAGTGCCATGACTGAGACATAATTGACTCATGATAAATATGAACTCCAGTATAATTACTAATTACACCAAAGGCGCCAAATATAACAATTAGGATCATTTTTGCACCAAAGGAGTGTTCATTTTGAATGATTTGTCTAAATGACTTCATCCTTGAAAGTAAAAAGGCGAGTATAACGAGTATACCCACTCGTTCCAGCATAAGTGGTATTAATTCAAACATTTCTTTCTCCTTAAAAATTTCTAATGTTTTTAAATGGTAGTACCATTATAAATACAAATGAATTTTCTGTATATTTTTTCTACTCACATAAAAGGTGTATATTTTAATAGTTTGATGAGGGTAATACTTGTTGGAAAAAGGTTATTTTTATTTCACAAAAAAAATGTATTTTTTTTAGAAGAATGCTTGACCTTATTTTTTTCGTATGGTATTATAAATCTTGTCAATACGGAGTAATACCCAAGTCTGGCTGAAGGGATCGGTCTTGAAAACCGACAGGGGTGTAACAGCCCGCGGGGGTTCGAATCCCTCTTACTCCTCCATTTTTTAAAAATTAAAAGAGTGCATATATATTGAAAACTCGTTACATTATTGTAACGAGTTTTTTGTTTGTTTATTTTGGCCTATACGGTCATACGACAAAGAAAAAGCTGCAAACTGTATCATGTAAAGTTTGCAGCTTTTATATATATATATTTACAAATTATGATGAATGTCTCACTTTAAAAACACATTCTACTATTATCTAGATTTCATATATTTTTGTGAATGATTTAGTACGTTTCCAATTTTCTTAACGATTTCTTCTACAGAAGATTCATTTTTAATTAAATCATACTCGCTAATACTTAAACGAAGTACAGGACATGCGTTAAAGTTATTAATCCAGTTTTCGTAACGTGTATTCATTTCTTTCCAATATTCAATAGGAGTTTGTTGCTCCATTGGGCGTCCACGCTCTTTAATTCGCTCAACAACTTCATCGAATGTTCCTTCTAAGTAAATTAATAAATCAGGAGCTGGGAAATAAGGTGACATTACCATAGCATCAAAAAGGCTAGTATATGTTTCGTAGTCTACTTCACTCATCGTTCCTTTTTCGTAATGCATTTTCGCAAAGATGCCAGTATCCTCATAAATTGAACGGTCTTGTATAAATCCACCGCCGTATTCAAACATTCTTTTTTGTTCTTTGAATCGCTCTGCTAAGAAGTATATTTGTAAATGGAAGCTCCAACGAGCAAAATCTTGATAAAATTTATCTAGGTATGGGTTTGTATCTACTTTTTCAAATGATGTACGAAAGTTTAGCGCATCTGCAAGTGCATTGGTCAT
Organism: Gottfriedia acidiceleris; assembly: GCF_050457485.1. Lineage (GTDB taxonomy): Bacteria > Bacillota > Bacilli > Bacillales > Bacillaceae_G > Gottfriedia > Gottfriedia acidiceleris_D. Next base: position 5,901 of record NZ_JBCMJM010000023.1, on the reverse strand, counting down.
AGTAGATTTTCCTACACCTACTGTCCCAGCAATTGTAATAACTGCATCGTTTCGTATTCCGTATTTTTCACGTAAATTCATATACTTCTTAGCTCCTTTTGTAAGGTGTTTTCTAACGATTCTAGTATCATCGTTAAATCTCTCGGGTTATTAACGAAGTCAATTTGATCACCGTCAAATTTTAGTACTGGAATTTCAGGGTATTTAGCTTGAAATTCTTTCATGTGTGTCTCGTAATCTTCAATTAACTGAAGTAAGTACTGGTCCTCGATCAATTGTTCGAATTCTCTACCGCGGAGTTGAATACGCTTTTGTAGCGTCTCAAGGCTTGCCGTTAAGTAAATAACCACATTTGGTTTTGGCATATCCTCAGTTAATATTTGATATATTTTTAAATATTTATCATGCTGCTTGTCTTTTAATGTTCTGCTAGCAAAAATTAAATTCTTAAGGATGTGGTAGTCTGCAACCACTGGAATCGATTTATTAAGAAACATTCTGTCTATATCTTCTAATTGTTTAAATCGATTACAAAGGAAAAACATTTCTGTTTGGAAACTCCACTCTTCAATGTCCGTATAAAACTTACCCAAAAAAGGATTTTCATCTACAATTTCTTTTAATAGTTCATAATGAAAGTGTTCAGAGATCGCTTTGGATAGAGATGTTTTTCCGACACCAATTGGTCCTTCTACTGTTATAAAAGGTACACGTATCATCTCTTGTCCTCCTTACTAGTCAAATTCCGTATCATACTCAAAAAACATACAGAAACTATTTTAACATACTGTAGTCAGGCGGAATACCATTTTAAAATTTTTCCAATTACTGATAATTGTTGTTCACTAAATGATTGATCATTTCTTCGATTTCCTGAGTTTGAATAACCGTTGCATTTAATATATCTTTCATCATATAGATTGCAACCTTCTCATCATAATCAGTAACCGAGGAAATTGCATCTTGAGGTATAATTAAGTTATAATCCCGCATAAATGCATCATTTGCTGTAAAAAGTACACAACGATTACCTGCAACACCTACAATAACCAAATGGGTAATGTTTAATTTTTTAAGTAGTTGATCTAAATTTGTTAAGTAAAAACCTGAGTAGTTAGGCTTAAAGATAAAATAATCTTCCTCGTTTGGTTTTATATTTTTTATTAAGTCGTAACTTAGAGGGTTTAGACAATGTTTAATAAGTTTTTCTTGAGTTGGGTTTTCGACTTTATAGTAATCATTAACATATATAGTAGGAAGCTTTTTGTTTTTAAAAATGTCTCTAATGTAATTTATTTTCGGAACCATATGGATTGATTTTTCCGCAAGAACACTTCCATGTTTAAATGTAAATGAGTTGATTAAATCGACAATTAATAATGCAGGCAACTGCTTGTCTTTTTGATATGAAGAATTCAATCGGCTTCACTCCAATCTATGTTTAGTTTATCTACTCGTAAAAAGAATATTTGTTTGTTAAAGAAATAAAGAGGTGTAAAGTTTGAATAAAGATGAGTTTTATATGAAGTTGGCAATAGAGGAAGCACTAAAAGCACAGCAAATAGGGGAAGTACCTATTGGAGCTGTATTGGTTTACAACGACCAAGTCATTGCAAGAGGTTATAATTTACGTGAAACAAAACAAACAGCTTTAGGTCACGCAGAAATGAGTACAATAGAAGATGCGTGTAAAGTCATTGATTCTTGGCGATTAGAGGAAACAACTCTATATGTAACGCTGGAACCTTGTCCGATGTGTGCGGGTGCCATCATTCAATCAAGAATTCCAAGAGTCGTTTACGGTGCAAAAGACCCGAAGGCAGGTTGTGGAGGATCAATATATAATCTTTTGCAAGAAGATCGTTTTAATCATCGCTGTGAAGTTAGTTCGGGTATCTTAGAAGAAGAATGTGGTAAATTATTAACGGATTTCTTTAGAGAGTTGCGATCTAGAAAGAAAAATTTACCTTCATAAGGACAAGGATTGATTTTTTATTTAGGTTCGTATATACTTTAACTACCGCTTCAATCAGCGGTTTAAAATTAGGTTTTAACTTTGCCGTGCTAGGTGGGGAGGTAGCGGTGCCCTGTACTCGCAATCCGCTCTAGCGAGACTGAATTCCACTCCGAGGTGTATCTATTTCAGGGTCTGCCTTAAATAAGTGGTGTTGACGTCTGGGTCCTACGCAACGAGAACTCATGAACCTTGTCAGGTCCGGAAGGAAGCAGCAATAAGTGAGCCATCTCGTGTGCCGTAGGGGTGCCTGGGCCGAGCTAACTGTTTAAGTAACGCCTGGGGTAGTGCATCGACGAGTGGTGCACGGCAGTAACTTTATAAAAACTCACTCAATTTCGAGTGAGTTTTTTTGTTTTCTTTAAAATATTTTCCATGAAATCATTACATAGGGTATAATAATGATGACTTTGTAAGAAGGAGGAAACCAATTGACTTATCAAGCATTATATCGTTTGTGGAGACCGCAGCAATTTAAAGATGTCGTGGGTCAAGATCACATTATACGAACGTTACAAAACTCCCTTCTTCAGCAAAAAGTATCACATGCCTATTTATTTACAGGTCCGCGTGGAACAGGTAAAACGAGTACAGCAAAAATCTTTGCAAAAGCTTTAAATTGTGAACATGCACCTACTAATGAACCTTGTAATGAGTGTGCCATTTGTAAAGGAATTACTGATGGATCAATTTCAGATGTAATTGAGATTGATGCTGCATCAAACAATGGTGTAGATGAAATACGAGATATTCGAGAAAAAGTTAAATATGCTCCTTCTGTAGGCAAATTTAAAGTGTACATAATAGATGAGGTCCATATGTTATCAATAGGGGCTTTTAATGCATTATTAAAAACATTAGAAGAGCCTCCAAGTCACGTTATCTTTATATTAGCTACTACTGAACCACATAAAATACCATTGACGATTCTATCAAGATGTCAACGTTTTGATTTTCATAAGATAAGTGCTCAAACGATTTCAGATCGATTGACAGTTGTTCTGGATCATCAACAAACAGCAATTGAACCAGAAGCTTTGATGATGTTATCTCGTGCAGCTGAAGGTGGAATGAGGGATGCACTAAGCATTCTGGATCAAGCTATCTCATATAGCGATGAATCGATTTCATTAGACGATGTTTTAGCGGTAACAGGCACAGTGGCTCAAGAACGTTTAATATCCGTTGTTTCAGCAATAATAGATGGTAATGTGTCAGTTTGTTTGACTAATATTGAAGAATTATTAAATCAAGGCAAAGATCCAGTTCGATTTATAGAAGATTTAACAGTTTATTATCGAGATATTCTATTATATAGGCATTCACCAAGTACGATTGAATTACTTGAGAGAGCAACAGTAAGTGATCGATTTAAAGAGCTTTGCGATGCATACAATGATGAGTTAGTTTATCAGATTATCGCTTCATTAAGTAAAAGTCAGCAAGAAATGAAATGGACTAATCATCCGAGAGTTTTACTTGAGGTAGCAATTGTACAACTTTGTCAAAAAGCTTCCATGAGCGGTATGGGTAAAAAACAGGACGAGCTGACACCATTAATTAATAAAATTAACGCTCTTGAAAAAGAAGTGAAATTTTTAAAGGAAAATGGTATTACAGTAAGTGGAACGAATGATTCCTCTGCTAGTCCAAAACCAAAATCGACTACATCTCGTTCGAAAATACCAAGCAGTTTAATACAAGGTGTATTAAGAGCTGCTTCTAAACCAGAAAAAAATAAAGTTTTAGCAGTTTGGACATCACTTCAAGATCAATTAAGGCAACAAAATAAGGTTTCTACTGCGACACTAGTATCATATGGTGAAGTTGTGGCAGCTTCTTCTGAACAGTGTATTGTTGCTTTTAAATCAGAGACAATCTGTGATTTAATCAATAATAATGGTGAACAAGAGCACTTAACAACGATTAATGAAACATTATCAAATTTATTAGGTTCAGAAATGAGTATGTTAGCAATTCCCGAAGAAGATTGGAGATCGACTAGGGATTCATTTTTAAATACAACAAAACAAAAAGAGACTTCAACAGAAGTTTCACCAATTGTACAAGAGGCAATCAATCTTGTTGGTGAAGATTTAGTAATTATTAAAGAATAACTATATTGGAGGAAATGAAAATGATGCGTGGCGGAATGGGCAATATGAATAATATGATGAAACAAATGCAAAAAATGCAAAAACAAATGGAGCAAGCACAAAATGAATTAAATGAACGTACATTTGTTGGTACAGCTGGTGGTGGAATGGTAACTGTTACAGCTAATGGATTAAAACAAATTGTTGAAGTTACTATTAAGGAAGAAGTAGTAGATCCAGAAGATATTGATATGCTACAAGATTTAGTTTTAACTGCAACTAATGATGCTATTAAACAAATTGAAGATGCAACAGCTAAAACAATGGGGCAGTTTACTAAAGGAATGAATATTCCAGGATTATTTTAAAGGGTAAGACAAATGCATTACCCTGAGCCGATATCCAAATTAATAGATAGTTTTATGAAATTGCCAGGGATTGGTCCCAAGACGGCCGTTCGACTGGCGTTTTTTATGTTAGATATGAAGCAAGACGACGTGTTAGACTTTGCAAAATCAATGATAGATGCGAAAAGAAAACTACTTTACTGTTCAGAATGTGGTCATATAACTGACCAAGACCCTTGTTATATTTGTAGTGATCAACATCGAGACCGATCTACGATATGCGTAGTGCAAGATACGAAAGATGTTATTGCTATGGAAAAAATGAGAGAATATCAAGGTTTATATCATGTACTTCATGGTGCAATTTCTCCTATGGAGGGAGTAGGACCAGAAGACATTAAAATTATGGAATTATTGAGCAGACTAAAAGATGATGTAGTTCAAGAAATTATTTTAGCTACCAACCCGAATATAGAGGGTGAAGCAACTGCTATGTATATTTCTAGGCTATTAAAATCTACGGGTATAAAAATTACTCGAATCGCACATGGTCTACCTGTAGGCGGAGACTTAGAATATGCAGATGAGGTTACACTCTCGAAAGCTCTGGAAGGTAGAAGAGAACTTTAGAAACTGATTAATGGAGAGAGACCATGGGTTTTTTTCGAAAAAAAGGAAAGATTCGTAAAGAATTTGATGAAAAGTTAGTTGATAGACTACATGACTACAAAGACATTTACTTAAGTCAGGTGGAGTTAATGGAAAGAAGTGTGGATCCACCAGATGATCTATTAATCCATGTTAAGCTTTACCAAGCTAAATATTTCTTCTTATTAAAAGAAGCAAAGGCTAGAAATGTTTTAATAACAAAAATGAAATAGATAAAAGAGTTTATTGTTTAGGCAATAGGCTCTTTTTTATTAATACTTTTTGTCATTGATTAGTTCATTTTCTCATACAATCTTAGTAAAAGGTGTACAAGTTATATGAGGGGAGTTTTTTTGTGGTGAATAGTATTATTATGATTTCAGTTGTATTGTTTGTAATCTTATTTCTATTATTAGTAGGTCTACCAGTTAAAGCTTTAAAACTAATTAGCAAATACGTACTAAGAGGCATTGTATGTGTCATGATTGTATTTATACTAAACTATGCTTTAGCTTCGAATAATTTTCATATTCCTATTAATACAGTTACTTGTGCATTCTTAAGTGTATTAGGTGTTCCAGGTATTGTAGCGTTAAGTGTAATTGGTATTTATATCGTTTAAAAAAATATATAAAAAAAGTTTTAAAAAACTGTTGACCATTTATCGAGGGGATGTTATATTTATATACGTCGCTGATGGCGATAACAAAAAAAGAAAAAAACAACTGTTGACAGATTTTGTCGAAAGTGATAAACTGATTAAGTTGTTAAAAAACAAGATGATCTTTGAAAACTA
>NZ_JBCMJM010000022.1:0-120559 GCF_050457485.1 Gottfriedia acidiceleris | reverse complement strand
CTTCCCGCTTATCCCATAGGAGTCGAGCATCCCTCCATTCCAATCAACTTATTCATCAAAAAAAGTCTGCAATAAATCCTAATCAAATAGCCTTTACTTAGAGTAACCCAACAGTTGTTTATTAATCAGATTGTAGGTCAATTAATATCGAACACTAATTAAACTAAAACTAAATCAATTGAATTTGTTTTTCTAAAAATTAGATCATAATTTTTTAACATCTGAAAAAAAAACCATTTCTAGTGTTATTGGCATCATAAAATTGCTCAAACATATTAACATTTAAAAACATTAAAAGATCATCCAAAAAAATGATAATTTCATCACTAATAAATGTTCATTTAATGTCCGTTTTCCCTATTGACCATTTTATATTTCAACACTCTGAAAAAACAACTATTGAAAAATAGTTGTTTTTTATCCACCAATATATGACATTTCAATTTTACGATTTTTATGACTTTCTTCTGTACGGATCTCAGAGTATCTGTCATCTCTTTTTTCCCATATTGATTGAATTGTTGTTGAAATGTAATTATCTGTAACGCCGGTACGCAACATTTTTCTTAAGTCATACCCTTCTGAGGCGAATAGACAGGTGTATAGCTTTCCATCTGTAGATAGACGGGCTCTCGTGCATGAACCGCAGAAAGTTTCTGTAACTGATGAGATAAATCCGACCTCAGTATTCGTTCCTTTATATCGATATCGTTTTGCTACCTCACCAATGAAATCCTGCTCTACGGGCTCCAACTGATATTGTTCTTTGATTATATCGAATAATTGCTTCTTTGAGATAACGTCTTTAAAATTCCATCCATTAGTACATCCTACATCCATATACTCTATAAATCGTAATGTAATATTTTTTTCTTTAAAAAAACGAACCATTGGTAATACTTCAGTATCATTTAGACCTTTCTTTACTACCATATTTACTTTGACTTCTAGCCCGGCTTCCCTAGCTACAAAAATTCCGTTTAAAACTGTGGAAACCCTAGTATTCATATTATTAATCTTCATAAAAACTTTATCATCAAGAGAATCTAAACTCACATTTACGCGGCAAATTCCTGCTTCTTTAAGTGCTTTGGCGTTTTTGGCCAAAAATACACCATTTGTTGTTAAAGTCACGTACTTAATTCCATCAATTTCTGAAAGACACTTAACCAGAATTGGTAGATCTTTTCTTAAAAGAGGTTCCCCCCCTGTTAAACGAATCTTTTCCACACCTATTTTTGCAAATAATTTTGCTAATCGAACTATTTCCTCAAAGGAAAGGATTTCATCTTTACTCATAAAAGGATAATCAATCCCAAAAATCTCTTTAGGCATACAGTAACTGCATCTAAAGTTACATCGGTCTGTTACAGATATTCTTAAATCTCGTAATGGACGATTGCGGGTATCGAGAATATTCGTCATTTTTTTCGCACCCCTTATTTTTTTGTACGAATTTTAGTTTATATTAGCATACAAAATTAATTCACCGTATGATGTATGTCACAATTCTGTTGTTTAAAATTTTCAAATTTATTGTTGTATTTATTTTCCTAAATACAACACCTTGTTGGACGTGTAACTGATCATTTTGCCACATGCAAGTCTAACCCACTACCCTATCAATTTTATTTATATTCGATCTCCCTAGAATATTGTTCTATGCTATTCAATAGCATGGTATTATAGTAATAAATGTAATACACAAAATACTTGTTTTCTAGATAAATACATTAATACATTGGTGTTCAACTATAACGGAGCGGAGATACTTTAATGGAAAATAATAATAATAGAAAAAGTGACCTTTCAATCGTTTCTGAAGATTTGGCTTCCTTATTACAGTCAATCGGATCAACTCGTTCAGTAAAAAAAGGCACCTTCTTATTTCAAGAAGGAGAAGATGCTAAAGAATTGTATCTAATTAAATCAGGAATGATCCAAATAAGTAAACTGACTCTATATGGTGATGAATTAAATCTTCGCATTTGTAAAAAAGATGACTTAATTGGTGAATTGACTCTATTTTCAGAGAATGCGAGTTATATGCTTAGCGCTTACGCTCTAGAGGCAGCAGAAGTGCAGGTCATTCCTAAAGATATCTTAGAGAAAAAACTAATTAACCATGCTCCTTTGACTTTTGAATTTATGAAATGGATTTCTACTCACCTTAGAAAAAATCAATCAAAGATTCGAGACTTAGTATTAAATGGTAAAAAAGGCGCACTTTATTCCACACTCATCCGTATATCGAACTCTTACGGGGAATTACAAGAAAACGGAATTCTGCTTAACATTCATCTTACCAATCAAGACTTAGCTAAGTTTTGTGCTGCTACTAGAGAAAGTGTTAATCGGATGCTAAGCGATTTAAAGAAAAAAATGTTATTAGTTATTCTTCCGATGGAAAAATTATCATCAAAGACTTACAATTTCTTAAAAATGAAATTGGCTGTGATAACTGTCCAAAAGATATTTGTAACATAGATTAGTTCTCTATAAGACTATATAATTATTAAGCTGTATGCTTTTGTCCTTATTATAGTTTTTTAAAAACGTGATATTTAGTAGCCTTAACTTAGATTCTAAATAGTTAAGGCTATTTAATTTTTTTCGATTAGTTGTAATTCTATATGAAATAGATCGGTATACCTTATATTCCACTTGTTTTCTCACTCCATAATCCCCTTAATGATTAAAATAAATTCTTTTTAATATACACCCTAAAAATTTATGAATAAAGCACAATAACTTTAACTGATTTCACAACATCTTGCCGCTATTATTTGAGCTATTTGTGTGAAAAGAGTCACAGTTTAGCTCAAATTGTTTTTATATAATGATGAAAATATACCGTCTTGTAATTTAGGGGGAGAAAAAATTGTATAAACTGGATTATTTGCTTTATTTGAAAAGCCTCTGTTTGTTTCAAGATATCGACCATAACCTTTTAAAAAAAATATTTGATGCATCCAAGCTATACTTTAGAGAAACAAATGAAAATATACATATTCACAATGAACATAATATGATTATCATATTAGCCGGAAATGTAAATGTTCATATGAAAGAATCAAGTGGACTTCAATATAGAATTGGCTACTTAAAATCAAGTGATGTTTGCTTGCCTAGTATCTTTCTTCATACTCATGTTAATAATTCCATTATTCTTGAAGTTACCCAATCTTCGGCATATATAGAAGTCCCATTTTTATTTATAAGAAACTTGTCCATTAAAGAGCCTGTTTTAAATCGTAATATTTTGCGCTCTTTAAATAAAAGTCTTCGAGGTACTTACGAAGAAATTTTCAATTTGATGAGTTAACGAATCGTTTAAAATAAGTTATTCATCTTCGCCTCATTTGTGTGATGTAGTTCACAACATTGCTTTCTATTGATTGGTAATATTTAGTTAGTAAATTTTATTATTGATTCATAGAAAGGGGAAACATTATATGAAAAGTTCTAAAATTCAATTACCTCTTCAAACATCAAGTCTCATCGTTGGGTTCATGGTATGGGTAATCATTTCTTCACTTATGCCAAATATTCGCCAAGATATTGAATTAACAAATGGTCAAGTCGCTTTAGTCACTGCCATCCCTGTAATATTAGGAAGCATCCTTCGTATTCCAATCGGGTATTACACAAATCGATTTGGAGCTAGACTCATTTTCACGATCTGTTTTATTGCTCTTTTATTTCCTGTATTCTTCATTAGTCAAGCCGATTCACTTTTAGATTTAGTTATTGGGGGATTGTTTATTGGTATAGGTGGTGCAACCTTTTCAATCGGAGTAACAGCATTACCAAAGTATTACCCTTCAAATAAACATGGTTTTGTGAACGGAATCTATGGATCTGGTAATATCGGTACAGCAATTACAGCATTTTCTGCACCTGTTTTGTCTAAATCATTTGGTTGGGAAACAACAGTCAGATTTTATTTAGTATTACTAATAGCGTTTGCCATATTAAATTTTCTGTTTGGTGATAAAAATGAGAAGAAAGTAAATATTCCGATTGTGAAGCAGGTAAAAGAGGTTTATCGTAACTCTACTTTATGGTCACTTAATTTATTCTATTTCATTACCTTCGGATCATTTGTTGCTTTTACAATCTATTTACCAAATTTCTTAGTTAATAATTTTAATTTAAGCCCTGTTGACGCTGGTATACGTACGGCTGGATTCATTGCTCTAGCAACATTTTTCCGACCAATCGGTGGCTTTCTTTCAGATAAATTCAATCCTTTCAACATATTATTGTTTGTCTTTGGTGGATTAACATTCTCAGGAGTTCTATTATCTTTTTCTCCTACTATTAAACTATACACAGTAGGGGTTTTATTAGTAGCAGTTTGTGCAGGAATCGGAAACGGTACAATCTTTAAATTAGTGCCACTTTACTTTACAAAACAAGCCGGAATTGTAAATGGTTTAGTTGCTGCTATGGGAGGTTTAGGCGGCTTCTTCCCTCCATTAATTTTAACAACTGTGTTTAGCTTGACAGGACATTATGCGATTGGATTTATGGCATTATCTGAGTTTGCGCTTCTCAGTTTCGTTATTGTAGTATGGATGACTTTCCGTGAAAAATTAAAAACGGAATATAAAATATTAGAAAATACAGCCCAAGCAATGATGGTTACAAATGAACAAGGAGTAATTAAAAAAGTAAATCCTTCCTTCACTAAAGTGACAGGCTACAATAAAGAAGAAATCATTGGGAAAAAGCCAAGTATCCTTCAATCGGGACATCACAACAAAGCATTCTATGCACAACTTTGGAAACAGCTCAAAGATCAAGGTAATTGGCAAGGTGAAATTTGGAACAAGCGTAAAAATGGTGAAGTTTATTTAGAATGGCTGACGATCACTCAAGTGTGTAACGATAATGGGAAAGTGATTTATTATATTGGTCAATTTAGTGATATATCCACAAGTAAGAGTAAAATAAACTAACTTAAAATGTAGTTTATCCTATATCTATAACTTGTCAAAAACATCACTGAAGCAGATAAAAGAAACCGTCTATTTAGTTTTCCAAAAATCCCCATTTCAAATGTGAGTAGAATCACATCACTGTCAGTCAATATTTTATATTATTAAGTTAGTAAATAACTCTATTTGGAGGAAAAAAATATGTTTGAATGTCATAATATGATTGGAAATAATAATCAAGTAGAATTATGTGAAGCCTTACAGTTACTTAAGGATGAACATGCTGGATTAAATGTTCAGAAGTTGGATTTATTTGAAAGCTCAAATGCATTGATAAATGAAAGTTTGCTAGAAAATAAATTAAAAAAACTAGAAGAACTACGCTCCAAAGTCATGACATTTATAGCCATTCTAGATCCTCACTCACAAAAAGAAGAAGGTCATTTATTTGAATTAATGGCTAAACATATTGGAAGGGAAAATGGCCCTATTGCAGTAATGGAAATGGAACATGATCAGGCGAAAAGTTTAATAAGACAATTCCTCACTAAAACAGAGGTCATAAGTATTAACAGTAACTTTGATGAAATTTGTAATCTAGTAATTGAAGCTTATCATGTATTAACTTCACATTTTATGAAAGAAGAACAGGTGCTGTTTCCTATGGCTCAAAACATCCTGTCTGAAAGTGAAAAAAATTGTTTATTAGATGTTATAAAAGACTGAATCTAATGGTTTGGTGCGACCTGATACTTTAATAAAAAACACATAAGGTGGTCCTATTAATTGGGACCACTTTCTTTTTGTGTGATGAACTATGTTTATCATACGTATCCCCCACTTACCTGTAATAAATGTCACAGTATCTTTCCTCGTTATCTTCTATAATAATAGTGAATAAATCGATAGAAAGAGATAAAGTTCACAGGAGGTTATATTCATCATGTTAACTATTGAATTACACACAATTAGCCCAGATAAATCTATAGAACATACTCTACATATGAAAGGGTTTAGAATACAAGAAGGAACGTATTTTTACACTAACAGTAACATTAAATTAAAAGGAGTCATAGATTCAAATAAAAGATCTTTAAAAATCAATTTCTCCCCACAATTAAATCTAAAACAATTTACAATCGTACACCATATTATTAAGAATCTTATTCTAGCTCTTAATGCTGAATATAATGATTCTCAAAGTCTATTAGGCTACTTAACAAATGGAGAAGGAGCATACATCATTACAAATTGGGACTATTGGGTCGCCTTTCTTCAAAAAGCGAAACTACGTAGTTTAGAAGGCAAAAAAGTACGAGTATTCGATGTAACAAACAAAGAAATTGCCTCTGGTATGTTTATTAGCTACAAGATGGTTGATCAGTCTTCAAATATTACAGAATGTACATTGATTACACACTTTGGCGAGAGATCCTTTAAAGGAAGCAATTTATTAATTGAAGCAACAAACGAATGGTAACTGAAAATACTTAACATATTTTAAAGCGCAAACTCTATTATTGATCTGTTTTTTGTATATAGTAAAATCCACAAAAAAAATCCCCCAGTTATTTTTAACCGGGGGATTTTTATTATTACTTTCCTGCATACACTCTATCTGTTAACCTTGATTATTTTCGATATTCTTTCTTCCTCCATTTTAAGTAAGTAAGAAAGCAAACTATAGCAGAAAGAACTCCTATAACAGAAAATAACCTAACATGTTCATAATTTTCACCATAAAAAGACTCAATCGTCCATTGAAGCATCACTACGTTAACAATTAAAGTTATAAATATGATTATCCAATATTTTTTATGAACCATGACGGACTTTCCTTCCAACTGCGTAAACAACTCCATTTTTTACTTCTAACTCAATCAGTGGTAATTCTCGCTGAGGTGGACCAGCTAGAGGCTGACCATTGTCCACGCTAAAGAATCCTCGGTGACAAGGGCACAATAGCTTTGATTCTTCCTTATCATAAAAAACAGGGCATTGTAAATGAGTGCATTTATTATTATAGGCCTTTAGATTACCATCTTTTGTGTGTACTAGTATCGCAGGTTCATCTGCTGTTGGATAATTAAAGTTTATTGAACTATCTTTTGGTAAGTCTTTCAAACTGATAATCTTTTGTCTGTTTAAATCTTCTTTCTTGTTATTAAGGGCAATAGCTGAAAATGGAACAGTTGCTAAACCAAGAGTAACAGAAGCACCTACAACGGATTTCAGAAAGGATCTTCTGTTTAATTTTAAATCTTCATTTCTGTTTAAGTTATCGATTAAGTTAATCATATCATCATTTGTTTCTTTTACATTTCGTTTACCTTTATTTTCTTGAGGCATAGGTACGTCTCCTTTCGCCTTATGTTGTTATTCTGTATACACTCCAAAGAATTCTGGAACATATTCCCACTTATTTCCTTCTTGTGGTTTTTTACCTTCAACGAGATTCATCTGAGATCTTTTTCTGCGCAGCTGCTGCATTTCATCAAAGTCAATAAAACGAATCGCATCACTAGGACATACAGAAGCACACATTGGTGCAATATCGTATTTTGAGCGATCGTAGCACATGTCACATTTGTACATTTTATTTTCTTCAAAATCGAACTTTGGAATACCGAACGGACATCCAAAAGTACAATTTCTACATCCTATACATTTCTCTTCCATTGCTGAAAGAACTACACCTTCCTCTGTTATTTGAATGGCATTCGCGGGACAAACTCGTGCACAGGCTGGATCTTTACATTGCATACAAAGCATCGGATAGGTTTGTCGACTTTCCATGAAATCAACATATTCCACATAGTTTCTTTCTTTTGCGTCATGATCACCGCATTCTCGGCAAGCTGCTTGACATGAACGACATCCAATACATCGCTCAAATTCTAAATACATGATTTTATTCATCGATCCCGACCCCTTTCAAAAGTTATTTATATTTCTCAATCTTCAGTGAGCATACTTTAAATTCTGGCATTCGCGAAATTGGATCTAAACAAGGATTAGTTAATTGATTGACCGCTAATTCTTTCCCCCAATGATAAGGAACAAATACCGTATCGCTTCTCGTTGCTTTTGTTAATTTCGTTTTTACAACCATATGGGAGCGCGGTGTGATCAGTTTTACAAGATCGCCATTCTCCAATCCATATTGGCTTGCAAGTGCCGGATGCATCTCAGCAAATGGTTCAGGACATTGTTCCATAAGGAACTTGACTCTCCTTGTTTGTGCACCAGATAAATAGTGAAACACTACCCTTCCTGTAGTTAAGAACAATGGATACTCCATCGTTGGAGTTTCACCTGCTTCTTTCCATTCAACACTTGGGAGGTTTGCTTTACCATCTGGCGTTCCAAACTGCTCTGTAAACATCGTTGGAGTTCCTGGATGATCTTCAGAAGGACAAGGCCAAAACACTCCGTCTTCTTTATCAATTCGATCCCATGTTATTCCGTAGTAGTCTGCTTTCCCACCTTTAGTGGCTAAGCGAAACTCTTCAAAGATTTCTTCAGCATTTTTATATGGAAAATATTTACCTTTGCCCATTCGTTCGGCAATTAAGCTAACAATCTCCCAATCTGGCTTTGATTCACCTAAAGGCTCACGCACTTTACGGATTCGGATCACTCGGCCTTCGAGGTTTGTTGTTGTTCCGTCATCCTCTGCCCAAGTAGTGGCTGGTAATACTACGTCAGCAAACTCTGCTGTTTCAGATAAGAAGAAATCACTGACAACTAAGAAATCAAGCTTCCTGAACCCGTTCCAAATATGTTCTAGATTCGGTGCAGAGACTGCAGGGTTACTACAAATAACATGCATACCACGAATGTTACCTTTTTGAATTTCATCAAACAGTTCATAAGCAGAAACACCAGGCTTTGGCATTTCGCTTGGATCGATGCCCCATACTTTTGATACATACTTCACCGCTTCTGGGTCTGTTAGCTTCCTATATCCTGGTAAAAGGTCGGCTTTTTGCCCGTGCTCTCTTCCGCCTTGACCATTTCCCTGTCCAGTAAAAGTAGCAACCCCGGAAGCAAATTTACCTATTTGTCCCCTAAGCAGTGCCATCGATGTATAAAGTGAAACGTTATCTACACCTTTTGACTGTTGCTCAACACCTCTTGCAAACATAACAACTGATTTTTGAGATAGTCCATAAATATGAGCAGCTCTTACAATCTTCCCAATCGACACGCCTGTTATCTTTGAAGTATATTCGGGTGTAAACTTTTCAACTGTTTTCTTTAGTTCTTCAAAATTATTACATCTTTCATTTACATAGCCTTGATCTACATAGCCATTTTTAATAAGTAAATGAAGCATTCCGTTCGCCAATGCAGAATCTGTTCCCGGCTTAAGATCCAAATGTACATCTGCAACACGCGCTGTTGGAGTCTCTCGCGGATCTGCCACAATCAGTTTAGCTCCCTTGTCCTTTGCTCTCCACAACCATTGAATGCTCGTAGGATGACACTCGGCTGTATTAGAACCAGCGATAAAGAAACAATCTGTATGTTCTAATTCAGGCCACGGAAGAGTCGAACCTCTGTCAGTTCCTAGTGTCTTGAGGAATCCTCCTGCAGCAGAACTCATACAGAATCGACCATTGTAATCGATAAACCTTGTACCGAGACCAACTCTCGCATATTTACCTACTAAATAACATTTTTCATTTGTCATTGATACTCCACCAAAAACAGATAAAGCATCCTTTCCACTTTCTTTTTGTATTCGAGTAAAGTTTTCTGCAATAAGGTCTAGCGCTTCATTCCAAGTAGCTTTAACAAATTCGCCATTTTTCTTAATAAGTGGAGTAAGGATTCGTTCATCGTGCTCAACAGTTTGGTATGCGGTTACTCCTTTTGGACACATTTTCCCTCTTGTAACTGGCCAGTCATACCTTGGCTCTACCCCTACTACCTTTCCTGACTTCTCATTTACACGTATATGCATACCACACTGCATTCCACAGTAACAACAATGGGTAGTAATTAATTTTTCTCCTGGTTTATGAAGGTTTTTAACACCTTCTTTGGCAATGTATTGGCTCATTTTTCACTACCTCCTTCTTTATATTGATTAAGATCTTTTTGTACTTCCTCTGGAAAACGATAATAGTCATCAGATCTCTTTTTGCTAAAACCAGACATTTGAATTCCATTAAGTGTAGATATTGGATTACTGCTCTTAAGATGTGGCTCTGAATTTAGTTGTTTCATGACTCTAATTCTTCTTCGGCATGGTAAACAATAGTCTGAGAGATAACTTCTATCTTCTAGTTGTAAATCAAAGCTTTGGACAGCTAATATATCTTTTACATCGCTGATTTGATCATCAGAACTATAAGGTGTCCCACATCTTTTACATGGCCTCGTATCTACCCTTAGTTCTTGTTGATAGTTCATTGGAACTGCTGTTGCTAATGGACGGATCGGTAAATGAAATAACTTTCCGAATGGAAAATAGATAAGTAAAATAACGACTGTCAATTGGTGAATAAGTGTTAAATAATGATGCATCCAACCATCTAAAAGTACATATGAGACAGTTAATAGAAGTCCTGTCACTGTTACAGCTAGTAGTAAATATAAAGGTAATAAATCAAATTCAGCTCTTTGTGTCACCTTCACATCTTGACTCATAATTCTTCTTACAATCGCCATGATTACTCCAATAAGAACCATACTAGCTGTAATGTTTAACCCGTTGTAAACCATTTCAGCGAATAGACCGTGTGCTGCCATTGTAATGGTATCTACACCCATAACAACAATCGTGTATGTATTTGGATCAACGAGCTCAAAGTGCATCCAGCCAAATGTCAAACCAAAGGTGATTGCAAAGGAACCGATGCATCCCCAAGAAATTAGAAAATGCTGTATACCTCTGTAAATTCCCCTTTTAAAGATAAATTTCTGTAAGAAAATATTTTCAAATGCTGTTTTAGTGATCGATAATAAATTGCGTTTTTTTCTAGTATTTTCTTTTAAATTTTTCAAACTACGCTTTATAACTTGATGTGTTGCCGGCCTGATAAGCCATGCTGACATCCTGATCGTTAAGCCTACTGCAAAAATGAGCGAAGAAATAAAATAACCCATTAATGCCATATCGAAGTGTAAAAACCTGTCCGTTCCAACCCACGTTGTAAAGAGTAGAAACAAAATAATGAAAAATGAAAACATACTGCTTTTTGAATAAAATGAGCGTTCGAGCGGCTTTCTCATCTCATGTTCAACCTCCATGTGACTTTTTTAACATCGAAGTGCCTGATAAATTGATAAAATTGGGTACATGATGAAGTCTTCTTCTTTGTCATAATTGTACAGAAAGTCTATTTCCAGGACTGTGAAGTACATCACACAATTGACCCTTAAAATTTAAAAAGAGGTGTGTACATGTTATCAGGTAATGTAATTGCTATTACAAGTGGAAAAGGTGGAGTAGGTAAATCAACCGTATCGACAAATCTTGCAGTTTCCCTTGCTAGACAAGGTAAAAGAGTTGCTTTAATTGACTTAGATATTTATGGATTTAGCATTCCTAAAATGATGAAAATCGACATCAGGCCAAAAACTTTTAACGGAAAAATCATCCCTGTGGAGTCACACGGAGTAAAAATTATATCGATGGGTTTTTTTATCAAAAATAACGATCCGGTTGTTTGGAGAGGCCCTATGCTAGGAAAAATGGTTGAGCATTTCAGTAAAGATGTCATTTGGGGTGAATTAGACTATTGCATTTTAGACATGCCTCCAGGGACCGGTGATATTGCACTCGATATGCATCACATCATTCCTCAAAGTAAAGAAATTATTGTCACTACCCCTCATCAAACGGCATCAATTGTCGCCGAGAGAGCAGGTACGATGGCCCTAAAAGCGAACCATGATATTCTTGGAGTAGTTGAAAATATGTCTTACTTCCAACCTAAAGAAGGATCCGAAAAGTACTATATATTCGGAAAAGGCGGAGGCGATTTATTAGCAGATCGATTAGGAAGAAAGGTACTTGCTAAACTTCCGATTGAGGAAGTTATCGAAAATTCACCTACTCCGTCCATTTATGATGAGAATACTAGTTTGTTTCATCATTATAACGAGTTAGCTACTACAATTAATCTGAAATTTAACGCTTTAAATGCTGTTATAAGGGATTGAAATATACTAAAATAGCGACTTCATTTAGTAGAAGTCGCTTTTGTATATTGAAACTTCGCAGTAAAAAAAAGCAGAATCTACAAAAACAGAAAACTAGTTACCACTAAGAATATGACAGAATTGATAATCTCAATGATTCCCAATTGCATAATAGTAAGTTTTTTATTATGCAAGGAAATTGCTCTTATTAAACTAGGAAAGAAAGGAAGAATCCAAAGCCAAGAATCTTTTAAAGTAAAAATTAATAATAAGACGATTAAATGGTATCCCCATGAATACCAACGGAATCTCTTATTCTTTTTTTCTCGAATCATTGATTTCACAAAAAATGTACTACCTAAAAAGAACAAAAATACTAAGAGTGCTACACTCCAGCCTTCGCTTGTAAGTACCCCCTTCCCTATATAAAAACTAGCCAATCCACCTATACAAAAAACGCTAATCGCAACAATGTCATTCGTAAAGGCTCGTTCGTTTTTTCTCTTAACGAAGTATATATTTAATAAAAAGAATGGAATCATCGCTAAACCGAAGTATATCAATCTCCACTCTGCAAACATCACGAGTCCTAAAAATACGAATGAAATGAAAAAATAACCTACCGCCCAATTAAAATAAAATGACACTTGTTTCCCTTTGATCACCATAATTAAAGGATAGGTTGCAAGGTATAGAAAAAACCAACCTATAAATAAAGGGATATGAATTAAACGAAACGAACTCGCGACAACTCCAAGTATATAAGGAATTAATAGCATTGCCCAAGCACCGTGTTGTTTTGGAACTATTATTTTCACAATATAGCACCCTCTTTACTTATTATTCTTACATCATACTGAAACAATTTTGGGGGTTCTGTGATATAGTTCACTAATCTTTCAATTATTGTCCTGTATCATAAAGTAAAAACTTACAATGGGAGGAACATCTATGTTTGAGACTAATTTCGATAAGGACCCATTTATTGTGATATGGGAATTAACTAGAGCCTGTGAGCTCAATTGTCTTCATTGTAGAGCTGAAGCTCAGTACAAACGGCACCCTCTTGAACTTGACTTGGATGAAGGTAAAAAACTTATTAATGAAATTTATGAAATGAATAATCCAATGCTTGTATTCACCGGTGGCGACCCACTCATGCGACCTGACGTTTATGATCTTGCTTCTTACGCGATTCAAAAAGGTGTGCGCGTTTCCATGACACCTAGTGCTACGCCAAATGTAACAAAAGAAGCCATTGAAAGGGCAAAAGAAGTAGGTCTTGCTCGTTGGGCATTTAGCTTAGATGGTCCAACTGCCGAAATCCATGATCACTTCCGAGGTACTTCAGGATCATTCGATTTAACAATGAATGCAATTAAATACATTCACGAGTTAGAACTTCCATTACAAATTAACACTGTTATCTCGCGTTATAATATCGATTTCTTAGAAGAAATGGCAGATTTGATTCAACAATTAAATTGTGTACTGTGGAGTGTATTTTTCCTTGTTCCAACAGGAAGAGGCAAAGTAACTGACATGATTTCACCGGTAGAACACGAAAAAGTATTCCGTTGGCTAAATGAATTAAGCAAACGAGTACCTTTTGATATTAAAACAACTGCTGCACAGCACTATCGACGAGTAGTCATCTCAGAAAAAATAAGAAAAAATAAAGATACTCAAAAGAATATTCAATACCAAGATGCATTAAATGCTGGTAAAACAGGACAGTTTGACTTGGGTAGAGCACCAAGAGGCGTAAATGATGGAAATGGGATATTGTTTATTTCTCATATTGGTGACGTTTTCCCTAGTGGTCTGCTTCCCATTAAAGGCGGCAATGTAAGAGAAAAATCTCTTTCAGAAATCTACCGTTATTCTCCAATTTTTAAAGAATTAAGAAATCCTGATAAATATAAAGGAAAATGTGGAAAATGTGAATATCGCTATGTTTGCGGTGGATCTCGTTCTAGAGCTTATGCACTCACTGGTGATTACTTAGAAAGTGAGCCAGCATGTGTTTATATTCCTAAGGTTCAATCTTGAAAGGAGTATTCCAATGATAAAAAGAGATGATATTAAAAAGCATCTGCAAACAGTTCCATTATTTAAAGAGTTATCAGAAGAAGAGTTAGAACCTATTATCTCAATTTCTTCACCGAGAAAATATAACGCTCATTCCATCATTTTTATGCAAGACGAACTGTTAGACAGAGTATTCTTTATCCATACTGGTACAGTGAAAATTTATAAAACTGATGCGAATGGCAAAGAACAAATTGTATCTGTCCTCCAAGAGGGTGAAATGTTTCCTCATGCTGGCTTTTTCCGAAAAGGGACGTTTCCTGCAAATGCAGAAGTAATTGAAAATGCACAGCTAATCGTAACACCAATAAATGATTTTGAGAAAATTTTAATAAGTTATCCTGAACTATGTATAAAAATGTTTCGAGTATTGGGAGAAAAAATTGTTGATTTACAAAATCGTCTTGAAGAAAAAATACTTCACAATACATACGAACAAGTGATTATGCTTTTAATACGATTATCTAAATCAAATGGCGAGAAAATTGGAGACTCCTACAAACTCACAACCAAATTCACAAACACAGAACTAGCCAATATGATTGGAACTTCAAGGGAAACAGTAAGCAGAACTCTAACCCAGCTACGAAAAAAAGCTGCCATTTCACTTGATAGCAAAGATTTTTACGTCATTAATCTATGTAAATTAGAAGACGAAATCAATCATTAAGGATGTCAATCACAAATTAAGTTGAAACTTAGAATATCGTTTCTCTTAATTTATTGACATTTCTTAGTATTCATGAGAAATAGAAAAGCCCTCATCAGGGCTCTTCTGTTTCTCACTTTCTTCTAATTTTCGTACTCCATTTAATTCTCCAAACTATTTCACTGCCTTCTCATACTCTTGCTTAGGAACCCTACTTTTTTCTCTTACTTTTTTCAATAATTCCGTACTATTCAATTTAAGGAGCATTATACCAAGTAAAATTAAATCTGGTTCTTTTTGATTAAAAAATGCGAGTGCCTTTCACTTGATCGATTATAATCATCCTTTACTTGTTTTAAACGAAAGTAATGCGTTAGTTCAATTAGTTTATTTTATATAGACAACCTACCCTACAAAAATTGCAACTGCAATGTTCAGTACTCCTATTAACTTCATTTTTCTATTGTCATTTAGTAAATTATCGATTCTTTCCCTTTAGTTACACAAGAAAATCAAAATCTACTTTAACAGATCCTAAGATAAAAAAACTATTCTTTACAAGATAAAAAGCCCCTTAAAAAAGGGGCCTTTTCTATTCATCCTTCGCAACTCCACCGACGGACCAGTTTTCCTTTTGTATTTCGTTTATTAAGATCCTTACTTGTGGGGGCTGAACATCCAATGTACGACAAACAACTTCATTTAATTCTCTCATTAATTGTTTTTTTAATTCTGGACTTCTACCTTCAATCAGTTGAATTTGAATGATTGGCATAAAGTACTACCTCGTTACTTGTAGTGACATTGTCTCGATTCCATCAAAACGTGCTTCTACAACATCGCCCTCTTCAACGTGGATCGCTTCTGTAATACCGCCCGTTAAGATAATCATCCCTGGTTCAATTTGTTCGCCGTTTTTACTTAGCATCTGCACTAACTTTACGACAGATTCTACAGGATGATCTAGTACATCAGAGCTTACACCACTTTGTACTTTTACTCCATTTTTATATAATTCAACATTAATTTCATCCCAAGAAGTATATGTAGGTGAATATTGCTGTTTACCAATGATAAATTTTGATGAAGATGCATTATCTGCTACTACATCTGTTAACGTAAATGAGAAATTTTTATATCGACTATCGATTATTTCTAATGCAGGTACAATATACTCAGTTGCTTCCCATACATCTTTTGCTGTTACGTCATGTCCAAATAAGGGCTTGTTAATCATAAATGCGATTTCTGGCTCAACCCTCGGATGGATTGAACCTTCCATCTTTAATTCATTTTCTTCTAATTCCATCGATTTTGTTAAGCGTCCATAAATCGGCTCTTCAACATTAACAGATTTTTGTTTAGCAATACTTGTTAATCCCATTTTCCAACCAATTAATGGATCACCATTTTTAATCGCATTATCAATACTTAATTTTTGAATTTCATAAGCATTATTAACGTCTAATTCAGGATGTTCAATCGTAATTTTATCCATTTCTAGACCATTTTTTTGGTGCATATATATTTTATTCGCGATTTCAGTTATCATAAAACTCGTCTCCTCTCAAAAAACGGACAATTTTTTATTTGCTAACATACAAGCAACTTCTTGAATCATATCCTCTTGCCCACCGACTACTTTTTGTTTCCCTAATTCAATTAAGACATCTCTTGCATCAACATTCCATTTTTTAGCTGCTCGATTGGCATGTAATAGAAAACTAGAATACACTCCTGCATAGCCTAAAATTAGACTACCTTTAGTAATCTCTTGTGGTGTTTGAAGAATTGGTGCAACGATCTCCTCTGCTAAGTCCATCATCTTATAGAAATCAATTCCTGTCTTGATTCCTAATCGTTCTAATACACCAATTAACACTTCAGTTTGTGTATTTCCCGCTCCAGCACCTAAGCAGCGTACACTTCCATCAATTCTAGTAGCTCCTTCTTCAATCGCTACTAATGTATTTGCCATCGCTAGAGAAAGATTATTATGTGCATGGAATCCAACTTCAATATCAAGAGACCCTCGTAAAGCAGCAATTCGTTCTTTTACTTCATGTGGAAGAAACGCTCCTGCAGAGTCAACCATATATACAACATCCGCACCATAACTTTCCATCAATTTGGCTTGTTCAACTAATTTTTCAACTGGTGCCATATGGGACATCATTAAAAATCCGACAGTTTCTAATCCAAGCTCTTTAGACATAGAAATATGTTGTTTCGAAACATCAGCTTCAGTAACATGGGTAGCTATACGAGCCATCTTTGCTCCAATTTTTGCTGCCGTTTTTAATTCTTTTACTGTTCCAATACCAGGTAATAGTAAGACAGCAATCTTTGAGTGATTACATGAATTTACCGCTGCTTCGATCAATTCAAATTCATTTGTAGTTGATAAACCATATTGTAGTGAAGAACCACCTAAACCATCTCCATGTGATACTTCAATAAAAGGCATTTTTGCATCATCAAGAGCCTTCGCAATTCGAACGACTTGATCTACTGTATACGAATGAGCAATTGCATGACTTCCATCTCGAAGCGCTACTTCAGTTACAATGACTTCTTTTCCAAACATTGCACTCCCTCACTTTCTTTAGGCACTTTTTTAAACAGTTTTTACAGCTTCATATTGTGCAATCTCTTCTGCTACTTTTACTGCTGATGCAGTCATAATATCTAAGTTTCCTGCATAGCTAGGTAAGTAGTCCCCTGATCCTTGAACTTCTAAATAAACAGTTACAGTTGAACCATCTATAATTGGATCCATTCTTAAACGGTATCCTGGAACATACGCTTGAACCTTTTTCACCATTTGCTTAACGGATTGAATCATGCTTTCATGGTTAAAATCTTCATTCGTAACTTTGCAATAAACTGTATCTCTCATCATAATTGGTGGTTCTGTCGGGTTTAAAATAATGATCGCTTTTCCTTTTTTAGCTCCACCAATTTCTTCAAGTCCTCGAGCCGTTGTTACAGTAAATTCATCGATATTAGCACGTGTACCAGGACCGGCACTTCTTGAGCTAATTGTTGCAACGATTTCTGCGTACTCAACTTCTGCAATTTGACCTACCGCATGAACGATTGGGATCGTTGCTTGCCCACCACATGTTATTAAATTGACATTGCTTTCGATTATATGTGAACCTAAATTTACAGGTGGTACGACAAATGGCCCAATTGCCGCTGGCGTTAAATCAATCACCCGCTTCTTTAATTCACCAAGTACTTTTGCATGATGAAAATGAGCTTTTGCAGAAGTTGCATCAAACAATAAATCTGCCAGTTCTTTTCGTTCAATGAATCCTTGAATTCCATTATCGATTACTTCAATTCCTAATTCTTTTGCACGATTTAACCCATCAGATTCTGGATCAATTCCGATCATCGTTGTTAATTCTAGAAATGGATTATTCTGTAATTTCATCATTAAATCTGTTCCAATATTCCCCGAACCAATGATTCCGACTTTTAATTTATTCATAATTACACCTCATTTATTTAAATGAAATCGAGACGTCACCTAATAATGGAAATTTCGCAGTAAATAAGTCCCCAGCATTTACATTAATTGCAGCTGATAAAGCTCCTGATAAAATAATTTCTCCTGCATTTAGAGAGATTCCAAATTCACTTAATTTATTGGCTAACCATGCTACACAATGAATTGGGTTTCCTAACACTGCTTCTCCCTTACCTGAATTCATCAATTCTTCGTTACGATAAAATTCCATCGTTACATTCGGTAAGTCGATTTCCTTTACATCGAAACGCTCATTGCCAAGAACAAATAAGCATGATGATGCGTTATCGGCAACGGTATCCTCTAATCGAATTTTCCAATTTTCGATTCTACTATCAACTACCTCTAATGCTGGCACAATATAATCTGTTGCATTAACTACATCCTCAAATGTAATATTTGGACCGATTAAATCCTTTTTTAAGACAAATGCAATTTCAGCTTCTACTTTTGGTAAAATCATATTTGCAACTTGTACTTCACCGAAATTAGGAATATTCATATCTGTTAGTAAGTGACCGTAATCTGGTTCATCTACCCCTAATAACTCCTGCATGGCAATCGAAGTTAATCCAATTTTTTTACCGATAATTTTTTGCCCTTTTTTCAATTTTTCTTCGACATTTGTTAATTGAATTTGATAGGCTTCCCTTTCAGTTAATCCAGGAAAAATCTCAGTTAAAGCTTTTATACTAACCCCACTCTCTTCTGCTTCTTGTAGCAGAATCGTTAGCTCGTCTACACTAGTAATCTTCACCTTCTTTGGCCCCCTTTTTATCCTTATAATTTAATCGTAATATTCGATAATTCACTATAAAACTCAAAGCTATGAATTCCACCTTCACGACCTAAACCGCTTTGCTTCATACCTCCAAATGGTGTACGTAAATCTCTTAAATACCAAGTGTTTACCCAAATAATTCCTGCCTCAATTTGATGAGCAACACGGTGGGCTCTGCGTAAATCATTTGTCCAAATTGTTGCACCTAAACCATAATGAGTGTCATTTGCCCATTCAATCACTTCTTCTTCCGAATCAAAAGGCATAACTGTTACGACTGGACCAAATATTTCTTCTCTTACACATCTAGAATCACGACTTAGCCCAGTAATGATTGTCGGTGTGATAAAGCACCCTTTTTCAATTGATGCTGGTCTACTACCACCCGTTAAAATAGTTCCGCCTTCTTCTTTTGCAATCTCGATATAAGATAATACTTTATCATAATGTTCTTTACTAATGACCGCGCCGACTTTTGTACCTTCTTCAAACGGATCGCCAATTTTTAATTCCTTTGTTTTTGCGACAAATTTATCAATAAATTCATCAATGATTGATCTCTGAACATAAATTCTAGATCCACATAAACAAACTTCTCCCTGATTCATAAAAGATGATTTTAAAGTTGTTTCAATCACTTCGTCTAAATCAGAATCAGCAAAGATAATGTTTGGATTTTTTCCACCAAGCTCAAACGATAATTTTTTTAACGTTGGAGCTGCCGCCTTCATAATTGCTGAACCTGTTTTTGTTTCACCAGTAAATGTGATGGCATCAACATCTCTGTGCTCTGTTAAAGCTGAGCCTGCCGCATTTGCTCCAAATCCGTGTACAACATTTACAACTCCGTCAGGTACGCCTGCATCTTTACAAATTTCAGCTAAAACTGTAGCTGTCATTGGTGTCCATTCTGCTGGCTTCATAACTGCTGTATTTCCAGCCGCTAAACAAGGTGCAAGCTTCCATGTTAATAGTAATAAAGGTAGATTCCATGGGTTAATCATTCCGACTACACCAACTGGCCTACGATATGTATAATGTAAGGCAGTTTGATCTTGCATATGAGACTCAGAGCTTAAAGTTGTAATATAGTCAGCGAAAAAATAAAAATTATGAGCTGATCTAGTAATATCAACTTCTAAAGCAAGATCATATGGCTTTCCAGTGTCCATTGCCTCTAATGCCGCTAATTCTTCTTTTCGAGCTAATATTCCGTCGCCGATTTTCCTTAATACTGCCGCTCTTTGATTGCTTGTAAATTGTTTCCACTCACCTTTTAACGCTCGTTTTGCTGCTTTTACTGCTAAATCAATTTCTAACTCGCCACCTTCAGAAACAGAACCTAATACTTCTTCAGTCGCAGGATTAATATTTAAAAATGTTTTTTGATTAAAAGAAGGAATAGATTGTCCATCAATAAAATGCTTACAATCAATAGGTAATGTTTTATTTTTCTTCTCTGTAACTTGCATAATAGGCACCTACCATTCTAATAGAATAAAAGGTGACACGAGTGCCACCAAATTTTTCAATCCTCTATTTCTACAACCATTTCAATTTCGATCGCTGTATTGTGTGGAAGCTGTGCCATCCCAACAGCTGACCTAGCATGTTTTCCTCTTTCACCAAACACTTCTACTAAAAGGTCAGAAGCTCCATTCATCACTTTCGGATGATCATAGAAATCTTCTGTACTATTTACGAATCCTAATATTTTTACAATTCGTTTTACTTTTGAAAGTTCACCTAATTCGTACTTTAATACACTAATTAAATTTAACATTGACTCCCTAGAAGCTGCATATCCTTCCTCTAGCGTCAACTCTCGTCCAACTTTGCCATGGTACTCATCTACACCTTGACCAGATGTAAATAGTAGATTACCTGTACGAACAGACTTTACATAATTACCTGAAGCCGGTCTTATTGGTTTAAGTGCATAACCTAAACTTATTAATCTATCTTCTGGAGTCAATACTTTGTTTTCCATGAAGTAAATCTGCCTCCTTAATATTTAAAAATTTCATGGCATTTTTTCCTAAAATAGCTTCTTTCATTTCTTTATTAATATCCATTTGATTAATCACTCTTCCTGGTGGCGTTTCTCTTAATAAGAAAGGATAATCCGAGCCCATCACAATTTTGTCATAGCCAAATCGGTTAATTAAAAATTGGATATTAATAGGATCATAGTGAAGAGAATCAAAATAGAAATTACTTACATAATGACTTGGCGGATAGGCAGTTTTTCGCAAATGTGGCCATACCTTCCATCCTTGGTCTAATCTAGGTAGAATAAATGGGAATGAACCTCCGCCATGTGCAAAACAAATCTTTAATTTTGGATATTTTTCAATCACTCCACCAAATGTTAAGCTAGCAGCAGCTAAAGCTGTTTCACTCGGCATTCCAACCGTGTACATAAAGTTATGATCGGGTGTACGATCCTTCGCTAATGTTTCCCACGGATGAATAAACAATGGGACATTCCATTTTTCAGCCATTTCAAAAAATGGACTAAACTCGTCACTGTCTAAATTTGTTCCATTTACATTTGTACCAATTTCCAATCCACTTAATCCAAGTGTATGAATACAGCGATCCATTTCTTGAATAGCTATTTCAGCGTTCTGCATTGGTACTGTCCCTAATCCAATAAACTTTGAAGGATTCTTTTTAACTGTATTTGCAATAAAATCATTTTGAATTTGAGCCATTTCCAATGCAGCTGGAGCTGGTGCCCAATACGAAAAGGTAACTGGAATTGGCGACAGCACTTGCATTGTTACCTCTTCATTATTCATGTCCTCAATTCTCTTTTCAGGACTCCAAACTTGATCAGTTACTTCCCTAAATACTTTTCCAGCAACCATAATATTGGCACCGCATGAACATGTTGGTTGTAAAATCGGCCATCTTTCATGACCGTATTTTTCAAAAAAATTCGGTAAATCCTCTGGAATTATGTGTGTATGAAAGTCTATACGCATACCCATTCATCCGCTTCCTCTTTCATGACATGACCACAGTTTTTACATGTTCTTAATTCAAGGCTAGCATTGAATTGTTCAATCGCTTCTTTTACTTGCGTACCAATATCCGTTAATTGAACTGTCTTTTTATGCATTTCTTCATTACACTCATCACAGAACCAAACAAAGCTTTCTAATTCACCTTCAGCTCTTTTTCGTTCAAGCACAATTCCATATGAATCTTTTACTCTATGAGGTGAATGTGGAACAAAAGAAGGAAGCATAAAAATTTCACCTTCCCCAACTGTTACAACTTCACGCTTACCATCCGGTGTAATACACTCAACATAGCAATTGCCTTTAATTTGATAGAAAAATTCATCTGCAGGATCGATATGGAAGTCTCTACGTTTATTTGGTCCTCCAATAATCATTGCAGCATACTCTGAATCTTCCCAAATAACTTTATTATTAACTGGTGGTTTTAATAGCTCTTTATTATCCTCAATCAATTTGAAAATATTAAAAACTCGACTTTTAAGATTCATCTCTAATCCTCCAATTAATTCATTTTTATTTGAACTTAAGTAAGCGCTATCATTACGCATTAATATAACCAAGTTGATTTGAGACTGTTTTAGCAGTTTTCACAACATCCTGTATCATTCGACCAATATCTTGGCTCATCATATACGAAACTGGTCCAACCATATTTAATGCTGCAAAAGTTTGGCCAGTATATGTTTGAATTGGAGCTGCAATTCCGAATAATCCTAGATCATTTTCATTGTTGCTAATGCTATAGCCATTCTCTTTAATCGCAGTCATTTCTTTTTTTAATGCATCAATAGTCGTAATTGTATTTGTTGTATAAGCTTTAAAGCCTTTTTCAATCGTTGTTTTTAAGTATGCTGGATTATATGATAGTAGAATTTTACCGGTACTCGTACAATATGCAGGCCGTTTAGCTCCTATAAATGTTGGGACAGGTATCGAATGTTTAGAGGAAACTTTTAAGACAAATCTAACGTCCCCTTTATCAAACATTCCGATATGAACGGTACTATCATAATTTTTCAGTAGATTTTCTAATAATGGAATGGCCTCACTATATATGTCTTGTTGATACATAACGTGATTACTCCATTCAAGCAGCTTCCAACCAAGTCGATACTTTTTCTTACTATCCTGAATTAAAATCCCTTCAGCACAAAGAGTTCGAACTAAATGATGGACCGAGCTTGCATTCATATTTAACTTTTCAGCTATTTCTAAATTTCCTAGGACTGGCTCTTCTTCTGTAAAGCAATCTAATATTCTAGAAATCTTTTGAACTGAAGAGATCATTAGATCCCCTCCTCTTTGATGCTAAAACATTTCATAAAATCCCTGCTTTCTAAAATTAATCAGTTAACTTTAGAATTCGCTAGATTAGTCGATACTCCTTTTAAGTTTTTTGCTCCGTTTAATGCATCGTCCACCATACTAAACGTTCTCTTACGTTTCATTTGGTTATAGTAAATTGCTCTTTTTCGAATTGGATCACCAGTATAATATCTTTCATATTGAAGTGCTCTTTGTCCAAAAGCTTCTCCACATAAATCCCATGCAAGTTTGAATAATTGAACTCGGTCTAAAGAGGATACACCTTCACGTCCAACATAGTATTTATCCATAGCATCTCTTAGCTCAGGATGTTCAAAGTCTGCTTCTGTTGGTGACATTAATAATCCACCTGCACCAATTGTTTGAATCACTTCAATTGCTCTTGGGTACATAGTTGGAAGCAAGCCACGAATCGT
Source organism: Gottfriedia acidiceleris (assembly GCF_050457485.1). Taxonomy (GTDB): domain Bacteria; phylum Bacillota; class Bacilli; order Bacillales; family Bacillaceae_G; genus Gottfriedia; species Gottfriedia acidiceleris_D. The sequence goes on along the minus strand of NZ_JBCMJM010000022.1, from coordinate 96,628 downwards.
CTCAAGTGGTTCCCATGCCGGTCTTACTTCGCCTGAAGGTAATGTCTCATACTCTATTTCGGAAACTCGAAGTAAAGCACGAATTGTTTCAACTGATTGTAGTAGCTCCCCTAAGTCATTTTGGACATTTAAATAAACATCTACTCCAATTGAATCAGCTAACCTGCATGCTACCTCTACTGCAAAAGCTAATTTTACGTAGCCTCTTACGCCAGACTGGTGAGCAGGCTGTTGTGCGATACCTGTTTTTGGATAAAGATTATTTGCAGCTTCAACATTATTATGAATAAATACACGATTCCAAGGAATTAACACATCCTCAAATACAAGAACAGCATCCATTTCTTCGAATCTAGATGCTAATGGATGATCAAAAAATGATCTTTTACCATCTTGCATCTGCTCTCTACATAAAATTTTTAATCCCGGCGTGTCAATTGGAAGCGCAAATGCTAAAGCATATCGCTCATCACCATCGTGGAATCCAGGGAATGAATAAATAATGACTTCATCTGTAATTGGTGCTAATGTCGCAAGCATTTTAGCCCCTCTAACGACTAATCCATCAACCGTTTCTTCAACAGCACCTAAATGAGTAAATAAATCTTTTTGTTCATAAGATGGCTTGCTGCGATCATTTTGTGGGTTAATAATTGCGTGCGTTAAGAAGATGTCGTTATCACGAACAAATTTGAAATAATTTTGGACATTTTTTGACCACTCTGGATTATATTTATCTAAAAACCATGAATTACTTGCCATTGAAGTTAAGACAATGTTCAAGAAATCTGGTGTTCTTCCCATTAAACCAAATGTTGACTTTGCATATGCTTCGAACAAATCTCCACGTTTTTTAATATCTTCAGATGACTTAGGCACTAAAAATGCATTAGAAATTCGCTCACCAGTTTCTTCACAAATATGTGTAATTTTGTCTTGATAAGCTGGATCGAACTGCATATCATATAATTTTGCAATCTCTAGAATCGGTTGTTTAAAAACTGGATGGTTTACGATATCTTCTACCTTTTCTCCACCTAGCCATACCTCTGGCTTTCTAGATCTTAGTCCATCAATATATTGCGCTCCTGTACGAATACCCATTTAATAATTCCTCCACTCCGATATGTAGTTTTTTTAAACATTTGTTTTTTAAATCGAATTCGGAAATTTTTTAAAGCGCTTTCAAAAAGATCAATTTCACTATCTTAAATTATTTACACCACCTACTACCTTTTATTTAACTTAATTTCACTATAAAAAATTATAAAATTTTGAACAATCAAAAAATTTCACAATGTGAAATTCCTTTATAAAAAAATGATTAAATTAATTTTTTACACGTGCAAAAAAAATAAGACGCCATTTGCGCCTTATTTAAAGTCCTTCCAAGAGATATTACTCTCGTTTAATAACTCTTCGAATGATTTATTTTTCTCACGTAATCTCTTTTCTTCACGAATACGGGATTCTTCTTCCTCTTTTAGCTTCGTTTCATTTTCTTGCAATTGTTTTTTTGTATTTTTTAATTTTTGAAGAATTTCTTCATTCATTAATGATCCTAATGATATTTTTTCTTTCTGTTCGTATGCCGGTTTTACAGGTTGCTGTGGTTTTCTTTTTTTCATTTTATATCACCTTCCATTTCCATTATTTTATCATTAATTTATAGTAGAAAGAGAAGTATTTCATCTTTTGTTATATTATAAAACTACTATTTCTCTTTTTTCAGATGCTAAAACTCAGATTCTTTTAGTTCTTCATAAAAACAATAGGATGCCGCAGGCATCCTATTGTTCATTTTTATATTTAAAAATCTGCATTTCCTGGTGTACGTGGGAATGGTATTACATCACGGATGTTTTTCATTCCTGTTAAATACATAACAAGTCGTTCAAATCCAATTCCATAACCAGAATGTTTTGTACCGCCGTATTTTCTAAGCTCCAGATACCACCAGTAATCTTCTTCATTCATACCAAGTTCTTTGATTCGCTCTACAAGGACGTCTTCTCTTTCTTCACGTTGACTTCCTCCGATTAATTCGCCAATACCAGGAACTAGTAAGTCTGTCGCAGCAACTGTCTTGCCATCCTCATTCGCTCTCATATAAAATGCTTTAATTTCTTTCGGATAGTCAGTTACGTATACAGGACGCTTGTAAATTTCCTCACTTAAGTAACGTTCATGTTCAGTTTGCAGATCTGTTCCCCATTCAACTGGGTAGTCAAACTTTTTACCAGAGTTCTGTAATAATTCAACAGCTTCAGTATAAGTAACTCTACCAAAGTCAGATTCTAATGCATTCTTTAATCTCTCAATAAGTGATTTATCAATAAAACTATTAAAGAATTCCATTTCTTCAGGTGCATTTTCAAATACGTAATTAATGACAAACTTAACCATGTCTTCACCAAGATCCATGATATCTGGTAGTTCTGCAAAAGCAACTTCCGGCTCAATCATCCAGAATTCTGCGGCATGTCGTGCAGTATTTGAATTTTCTGCTCTAAAAGTCGGACCAAATGTATACACATTACGGAAAGCAAGGGCATAAGCTTCACCATTTAATTGGCCACTTACAGTTAAGTTAGTTTCTTTGCCGAAGAAATCCGCGCCGTCATCCACTTTTCCGCCTTCAGCTTTTGGAAGTTGGTTTAGATCCATTGTTGTCACACGGAACATCTCTCCTGCGCCTTCTGTGTCACTTCCAGTAATAATCGGTGTATGTACATATACATATCCTTTTTCTTGGAAGAACTTATGAATGGCATATGATGCAAGTGATCTTACTCTGAAAACCGCTGAGTATGCGTTCGTTCTTGGACGTAAATGTGCAATTGTTCTTAGATATTCAAGAGAATGTCTCTTTTTTTGTAATGGATAATCTGTATCTGATAATCCTTCAATCACAATTTTTGTCGCTTTAATTTCAAAAGGTTGTTTCATTTCCGGAGTTGGAATAAATTCACCTTCTATTAAAACAGTAGAGCTAATCGGTAACTTCGTAATTTCTTTGAAGTTATCAAGATTGTCCTCAAATACTATTTGTACACTCTTAAAGAATGTACCGTCGTTTAACTCCATAAAACCGATTGTTTTAGAATCACGAAGAGTACGAATCCATCCTGAAATTTGAACGGTTTTGTCTTTAAAATTTTCTTGATTTCTGTATAAATCTTTTACTACAGTCTTTATCATAATTAGCCTCCTTATGTTAATTTCCCAATAAAAAAAGCCTTCTATCCCTATAAAAGGGACGAAAGACTAACTTCCGCGGTACCACCCAAATTGTCATAATATGACCAACTTTAAAGCTAACACTGCTTATCCCAGTTAATAACGTGCTGGTAACGTCTAAGCCTACTTAAGTGATCCCGTTCGGTTAGAACTCAAAGGTGTTCTTCATTCATGCTTCATCACTAGGCTTCCACCGTCCCTAGCTCGCTATCGAATATAGCAAAAACTACTTTCCTTTTCATCGATTTAAAATATGTAGTTTTTAAAGGAATTTTTCTTGTATAATTTATCATAAATCATAATCTCTTGTCTAGTTGTCCAACAAAATATATTCATTGGTATCTCTATTTTTAAACCCTTTAACTTAATTGAATCTATTTAATACACAAACATTTTCCACTTAGAGCCTTTACGGACCCATTCCTAACAAGTGCAAATAAAAAAAATGATCGACCAATTAGTCCATCATTTTTTTGTGTAAACAAAGTCCTAAAAAACTGGTTTTTAGTTGACCAACAAAAAAGGTTGATCTTTTGGATCTTCATCTTTTTTTGCTAAATAGTAATAAAAATGTGTTATTCATATACTATAAACTGGTTTCTTTCATCATCAGTAAGGTCTTTAGGCTCTAATCCTCTTTCTTTACAATATGTAAATAACGCCTTAACTTTTACTCTAGGTTCTTTTTTATAAATTGGTTCTACATAAACTCCATCAGGGAATCCCTTTTCAAACTTTTCAATTTCCTCAAGCATAGCATCACTCACCTTTTTATCAGTATCCCCTGCTATTGCATTAGTAAAAACTTTATAAGTTGAAAAATCACGTGCTATTTTAGCCATTGTATTACACCTCCCTGAAAATTTTCAGAGGCTAGTTTTTGTCCAATCTGCTCATCAAATACTATAATTTGACTACCTTCAAATAATTGCTTGCCTCCTAGCCCAAATTCTTCATTTGTATAAAATGGTATTGTCTCTGTTTTAGATTTTAAATATAAATACCCTTCACAGCCCTGATTTAAACTATATTGACAAGCAAATGCGACTAAATTGTAGCCTACACCTTTATACACTCTATCAAAATTAATACCGTTTGTCTTTTTACCGTTTATGTATACTTTATTAAAGTTAGTTGCCTCTATAGATTTAAGATACGTTGTGGACTCTTGTTTATTTGCTTTAAGAGCAACAATCCCTTGAACTGTTCCTCGATATTCTAATGTTTCTAAAACAAAAATTTCATAATCTTCTTCATAATCTAACTGAAAATCAAATACCCATCGAGGAGGTTTGTATTCAGCCACTTCACTAATTTCCACTTTTCGATAATAACAGTCAGCCCAATTTCTTGTCTTTAAATTGAATATCACTTATTTCAATTCACTTTCTACATTCATACAAAAATTATATCATAGTTGGATTATTTTTTTTGTGAACAAAAAGCGACAAAACTAAACTCGTTATTGTTCGCAATTTAATTACTCTTTTCTTATTTTTCTCAGATAAACTTTGCTTCTTATTTCAATTTTTCCTTTTTATTTTAACGTATTACTTGATTTAATTGTCAAAATCCCTTTATTAAATTTTCTTTTTCCTATGATACACTTTACTACAAAGGAGGGTTTTATTTATGGCTAGTGCAGAAGAATTGTTAAAGGATAAATTTGTTTGTTCGAAATGTAAACATACACACGCTAAAACTAAAGAAGTATCAATGTCGGGTTCAGGTTTAAGTAAGTTACTAGATATTGATTATAATCATTTTTTATTTGTTTCTTGTTTAAATTGTGGTTTTGTTGAGGTTTATAATCCTTCAATTTTAGAAGGTAAAACCCGTGGTGAGTTAACAACAATTTTTGATATTCTTTTTGGATAGAGAGTGATGGTTCTATTATGATGATCTGGCTTGTTGTAGTTGTTCTTTTTCTCATTTATTTTATTGGAGTTGGTTACTATTTTACGCAGCAAGTTTTGTTTATGAAAACAAATTCACTTGAGTTTATTTATCAGCGCGAGTTGGAAAACTTCCGATTTGATGAAGGATTGTATCGTTCTGTTCAAAAACAACCCTTTTCTATTCAATCTCGATATGGGTATGAATTAAAGGGATACTTGTTTGAGGCCTTTGATACAAATAATTGGGTCATTATTACACATGGTGTAACGGTTAATAAGAATAACTCAATTAAATATGCTGAGCTGTTTTTAAAGCTTGGCTTTAATGTACTTACTTATGATCATAGGCGACATGGGGAGTCAGGTGGACATACAACTAGCTATGGTTATTATGAGAAATATGACTTACAAACTGTTGTTCAATATTTAAAGGATTTAAAAGGTGAGATTGTTCTTGGCATTCATGGGGAGTCAATGGGAGCATGTACAATGTTACAATATGCTGGTTTTGTTGAGGATTCTGCAGCTTTCTATATTTCAGACTGCGCGTTCTCTACATTTGAGGAACAGCTTACATATCGTTTGAAAATGGATTATAAACTTCCTAAATGGGCAATCCTTCCAGTTTCTAGCATTTGGTTAAAGTTTCGGAATGGATTTTTCATTAAGGATATTTCCCCTTTACTGGCAACACATAATATTAAAAATCCCGTTTTATTTGTTCATAGTAAACCAGACCCTTATATTCCTTTTACCCATACACTTAAATTATTTGAAGCGAAAAATCAAAATAAGAGAGAACTATTCATTGCTGAAAATGGTGCACATGCTATGAGTTTAAATGAAAACAAAGATGATTACTATTCAATTGTTGCATCTTTTTTAAATAATATTGGCGTTAACCATCATTCAATATAAAAACTGGACAGAGTTATTTCTCTGTCCAGTTTTTATTCTTAAAGAGCTGCCTCTAAAATTTTCAATGCATCTTCTTGATCTAATTTTTTGAAGTTACCAAATGGACCATATTTAACCGTTTTAGCAGCCATTTCAGGTAGTTGCTCTTTTGTAATACCGTACTCGCTTAAACGACTTGGCGCACCGATCTGGTTCCAGAATGTGCGTAAAGCTTTAATACCAGCTAATGCCCATTCTTCTTTTGACATTGATTCTTGCCTAATATCAAATACTCTATCTGCAAATTGACAGAAACGATCAACATTTTCGCTCATTACATATTCCATCCAATGAGGGAAAATAATTGCTAATCCTCCGCCGTGTGGAATATCTGTTACTGCAGAAACTGCATGCTCGATATTATGTGTAGCCCAATCACCTTGGACACCCATACTTAAGATTCCATTTAATGCCATTGTTCCACTATATAATAGCGTTTCTCGAGCTTCATAATCATCTAATTTCTCTACTGCGATCGGAGCAGTTTCAATAACTGTTTTTAAAATCCCCTCACAGAAGCGATCTTGAATTTTTGTATTCGTTCCATGGTGGAAATATGACTCAATAACATGTGACATTATATCCACTGATCCATAAACTGTTTGATCTCGAGGAACTGTAAACGTATTTTGAGGATCTAGAATTGAAAACGTTGGGTAACTATATTTACTTCCCCAACCTAATTTTTCATTTGTTTCCCAATTTGTAATAACTGACCCAGCGTTCATTTCTGAACCAGTTGCTGCAAGCGTTAATACTGTTCCAAATTTTAATGCATCTGTTGGGAATGCTTTACGTGTAATAACATCCCAAATCTCACCATCAAATTTCGCACCAACTGCAATAGCTTTTGTACAGTCGATTACAGAACCACCACCAACAGCTAAAACAAAGTCAATATTTTCGTCTTTACAAATTTGTATACCTTTATGAACTGTTGATAATTTCGGATTTGGTTCAACTCCGCTTAGTTCATAAACTGTTTTATCAGCTTCTTTAAGAATACCTACTATTTGATCGTATAAGCCATTTCTCTTAATACTTCCACCACCGTATACAAGTAAAACATTCTTTCCAAAGCTAGCAGCTTTTTCTTTTAACTTTTGTACACTATCTTTACCAAATATTAATTCTGTTGGATTTGCAAATGTAAAAAAATTCATATGTATCCCTCCTATTGTTCAAACTTAATTTTAACTTAAACAATCGAAAGGATGCATCTTATACGACTTTTGTTTCGAATATTTTTTCATTTATTGGGAACACTAAATAATCGTATGAATGATTCATAATTGATCTAACTTTCTCATATTTAAATCCCACTTTTTCATATAATCGGCGAGCAGAAGGTTTGTCTTGATCTACATTTAATGAAACTCGTGAAATCCCTTTGTTTTTGGCAAAAGAAAGTAATCCTTCTAATAATTCAGTTCCAATTCCTTTGCCTTGATAATCTGGATGCACTGACAATGTATCAATATAAAAATCTTCATCATCTGCTTCCTTATCAACTTTAACATTTTGGATATTTAAATTACGACTTATTATTTCAAGCATTTCACGATCAAATACTGATAGTTCCATGGAATGGTAGGCTATAATCACTCCTACAACTTTTCCTTCAATTTCTTTTACTAAACAATTATGGTAACTTAGTCTATTTTGTTCAGATTGAACATAATATTCTAAAATTGGTGTTGCTTGTTCGTATGATGATGTCCCTGTTAACATAAATACAATATCTTCAATCGCTTGTACAATTAGAGGAACAATTTGTTTGGCATCTTCTTTTTTTGCTATTCGAATCATAAATTGTCACTCCTTAACTTAAATTTTTCTTAGTTTATCTTTAATTTTTCTTAGTAAAAAAAAACAACCTTTTCATTTTATAATAAATCCATGTTTCATGTAAAAAATTAATACTTTATTAAATTACACCATTTATTTTAACATAAATGTAATATATAATAATTTTAAGATGTGTAGGAGGAAATTAAATATGTCTGATGTTCAAATTAAGGTTTTAGATAATGGTCCTTTACGTGTCACTGGTACTGTTGAGTTAGTTGATGCTGAAGGGAATACATATCCGCAAAAAGCAGCTTTCTCATTATGTCGATGCGGCATGTCAAGTAAATTACCATATTGTGACGGTACTCATAAAGGAAAATTCGAATCTGTCGTTCGAGCTCCTAAAGAATCAGAATAATTTTATTTTTCTGGCGCCGATTATTGAGCAATTCTAAATAATCGGCTTTCTTATGCCCTCATGCCTTTAATACCTTTGCATCATTCATAAAACTGATCTAAACACACTTACATTCAGGGAATGCAGTATTAAGGGGGAAACAATATGAAAAAGGTATTGGCTTCAGTCGTTTTATCTGCGGCATTAGTAGTACCAGGTGTAACTGCATATGCAGCACCAGATGCAAATGAATTAAAATCTTATTTAGTTAGTATCGATCTAACTCAAAAGCAATTAGAGGATTATTTAAATTCTTACTACGGTGAGTCAATCTCTGATTTCGATTCAGTTGATGAGTTAAAAGATACTTTAGGTGAAAGACTTACACAAAAAACTTTAGACGATCTTCTAGATGAGTACGGTTACACTGAAGATGAAATTATCGATCTAGCAGTCTACTATGATGATATGGACAAAAATGCATCATTACTAGATACTTACTACTTTACTTCTGATATCGAAAACTTAATTTATTTAGATGAAGATGAGTCAGGTAGCAGTAGCGAAGATGATTTCCCTTCTATGGATGATATTTCTTCTGCTCTTTCAGAGTTCGGAATTACTGAAGCAGAGATTAATAATCTATCTGCATACTTAGAAAAAGTTGTAAATGATGATCCTGCTGTTGAAGCAAAATTAGAAGCATTAGGAGAACGTGCATCTGCATTAGAAGAAAATTATCCTGAATTTTTCTCAATGGATACTGAGGCTACTCCAGAAGAATTACCAGCTGAATTAAAAGTAGAATTAATGAATATCGTAAAAGAGCTTCAATCTACTTTAAAAATTGATATTAAAGTTGCAATTGAACAAAATGGCGTTAAAACTCCTTTAACTTTTGCTAAATTACTTACTATGGATGATTCTATGGATTCTATGGAAAATGTAAAAGTATATTTAGAGATTTATGACAACGCTGGTAATCTATTATTAGACGCTTTATTTTCACCTGAGGAACTTATTGGTGATGACGAAATAGTAGATATCGTTAAAGATACTCAAAAAGCAATTAAAAACCCAAAACCAACTGTTACAGTAAGAACGGAAAATGGCGGTAAACTTCCAACTACTGCAACTCATACAACTGAATGGACAATGGTTGGTATGTTAATGATGTTAACTGCTGTTGTTTTACGTAAAAAGGTAATTGTTAAACGATAAGCTATGAATCGTAAACGAAAAGTACTACTTATTTTTTCAGCACTCCTTTTTATTGTCGGATTATTTTTTGCTACAACAAATGCTTATTCTTTAATTAAAACTTATGTGCTGTATAAACAGTCTAAGGATGATTTCAAAAAAGAAATCAAAACAGAAACAGCAACTAAATTGAAGCAAATTAAAAGAGACGAACCGCTTTACAAGACTTATCCTAAATTTGGCGATGAAATGGGTTCATTAACGATTCCTCGAATTTCTGCAACTCTACCAATCTTCCACGGGACAGATGAGGATGAGCTTGCAAAAGGAATAGGTCATTATGCTAAATCTGTGATGCCAGGTGAAAGAGATAATAGTGTTCTTGCTGGACATCGAGATACTGTATTCCGCGAGCTTGGCAAAGTAAAAGTGGGCGATCCGTTAATTGTTAAAACTTCGGCTGGTACATTTACTTACAAAGTTCATAAGATTCGCATCGTTGATAAAGATGATCGCACCGTTATTATCCCAAAACCAAGACCAACTTTAACGGTAAGCACTTGTTATCCGTTTAATTTTATTGGACATGCACCACAGCGTTATATACTTGTAGCTGGTTTAGTTAAATCAGAAGTAAATAAATAAACAAAAAAATGCTTACTATTTAATAGTGAGCATTTTTTATTAGTAGTTTCATATTTTCATTAATTTTCTAGTGCAGCCCAAAACTTTTCGTTATTTAAATTGCGAACACTCCATTGGTAGTGTCCATCACTGCAAGTTTCCGAAAAGAAATTTGCCGAATAGATACTATAAAAAAGAACGTACAAATGGATTGTACTTCTAACTTCTTCGCCTAATCGATTAACTACTTTATTTAAATATTTTTCTAGCTTTGTTTCACCCAATTCATCATATAAATCAAATAAAATCCAGCTTAATGCAACATCAAATAATGGGTCTCCATATAACGTCATTAATCCGAAATCAATTACACCATTAATTTGTCCATCTGAATTTACTAATAGATTTGATGGATAATAATCACCATGTACTAATGCATATTCCCCTTCATATCCAACTGAAAATGCATCCATTAATCGTTTTAATTTCACTTCGTAATTTGATACATCTCTTTTTAAATAACGATCTACTTCTGTATTCTTTCTTAGTAACGATTGTTTTAAAAAATCGTTCCAGTCCTTTGAAGAAATTTCATCATAATCACTTAATAATTTGATGCCTTTAAAATGTTTTTCTAATTTAATTCTTTGAATACTTACTATTGTTGATAGATAGTTTTCAAAGAAAGAATCTAATACTTGCTCATCATAATTCGATAAATCCTTTTGAATATTTCTGCCTTCAATTCGTTTTTCAATTGTTAAAACAACGTCCTTCTCTTTTATAATCTCGTGAATTTTTGGTAATTCAAAATTTGCATCACTAGCATTCATTGATTCATAAAATTGCTTTAATATTTCTAGCTTTGAATATGCTGTTGGTTTATATAATTTTAAGACTCTTTTTTGATCATAAGAGTAAACTTCCGCTTCTTGTCCCTTTCCTAAAAAATTCGCTTCGCTGATATTGTACTTTTTCAAAATGTAACTTCTAACATTTTGTGTTATCATCTTTTGTTCCCCATTTTCCCTTATTAATCTTTTTCAATTCTATTCTCAACCATTCCTACTTCTTCCAAATTAGCCTACTATTTCTTATACGGCAATAAAAATTATTTAATGATCTTTCTGATTATTATCGGATCTACTCTTCCTTTGATACCCATGAGCCTTGTGCTTTTCGAATATAGAGGATTTGCCCAATATGATAAGCATTATGAGTACATAGATTAGATAACGCTCCCCACCAGATTGCATCTATGGGAAAATTTGGAATTTGTTCATAAAGCTTTGATTCATCTACTTCTTTTATAGCTTGCTGCCAATTCGCTAGATTCTCATCTAACCGCTCAACAAGCTCTTGCCAATCTTCCCTCGTTAAATTTTCCATCTCTCGAAAAGTTGAAGCATTACTTTCGACCACTTCAGTTGGGATCTCTCCTTTAAATCTTCTTAACCATCTTTCATTATAGAAATATAAATGGTATACGATTTCACCGATCGTATGAGTAGAAATTTTTTTCTCCAACTAATATTCTCTAAACTTAAATTATCCAATGCTACACTTAAAGGTTGAATCCAGCTTTCAACATTACGACAGACTTCTAATTGATCTAATAGAAACTCTTTTTTACTCATAGATCATTCTCCCTTTTTAATTTTATACTTTACGCTATGTACTTTCGTGGTTATTACTAGATTCACCTTTATTACTTTATGATTTTAACCTATTAAAAAATGCACTACTTTTTAAAAAGCAGTGCATTCTTATAACGGAATAGGGAAACTTCCCGAGGAGTAACGATTAAAACTTGTACTAATGAACTCTGAATAGATTAATTGTTGCTCCGGCACCTTGTAACAACTTAACATCTCCAACAAAGTCAAACAATTGAAGTGAAATTGTATCTCCAGCGTCTAATGGTAAGATCATTTGACTACCGTAAATGGATCTATTCACTTCATTTACGATTGCTGATGCATTAATAGGTCTACCGTTTATTAATATTCTTGTAGATACGGCTAATAGTGCATTTAAATTCACAGTGTAAGTAATAAAATAATTACCTGGTGCCTCAACTGTTAGTCGATCATTTGCTCGATCAATTGTAATTCCTTCACCTAAATACTGAAATGATGGAAAAGTTACAATTGTTCCTTCTATTATTACTGAAATTGTTCCACCACTATTTGTAACAAATGCAAAGCTTTCGCCAGGAGGCACTGGTGGAAAATGATGTCTTGGGTGTCTTGAATGTCTCATATTATCACCTTTCATTATTATTAGACATAAATCCTCTTAGGAGTAACATATTAAAGGCTTGTCTATATTGTTGATATAGTTTATTAATATGAAAGTTTTTATTTTTCGTTACAGTATGTCCCCTAGTTTTTTTATTTTTTTTATTTTAATAGAATAAAAGAACTTAGTCACCATCGGACTAAGTTCTTTTAAATTAAATAGTATTGCGAAAGTCTATGACCTCTCTAGTACATTTACAATCCGATTTAATAGTTCATTTTGCCTCTTTAATTCCTCGTTTCGGATTTTAAATAATTTATAGAAGTAGGAGATTACTACTATAAGACCTACAGGAATTGCTATGTTAAAAAGCATCATAATGATTGGAAATATACCTAAGGCTACATCCATTTTAACACTCCACATCCTTTATAGTTTATATTTAGATTATGTTAGCTTATACAAGCTTTATGTCTTTAAAATAGTAGAAAGGGAAAATTCGGATAAGAAACAAGCATAAGCGTTGATATTCAGTAATTTAAATGTTTGTGTTAGTTAAAAGGGAACTAATCATCGGCTCCCAAGTGATATTGAACTATTCAAATTGAGGGTTATATGCTGGTTTTCCATAAAATAATTGCTAATAATGCTTGAATTATAAAACCCAATATTAACAATACCCAAGAAACTTTATTTCTAATTGCAGAAGAAATCTCATGTCTCTTTAGCATTTGATCAATTCCCCAAATGGCAATAAGAAATCCTCCGATTACAAAAAACATAGCAACTTGAATAGCATTCATTTTTTTTCGCTCCTCAAAGGGTTATGGTATAAAATCAATCTTTGATATTGACTGCTTAACCATTAAATCCCTTCCAAAAACGAAAACAAAGTTTGTCTTGTGGATCTAATGTATTCGTATTGTTGATTTAATACCTCTAACATTCACATTCAATCCTATCAGTATTAAAATGCTTAAAGTTAACCAATTTAACGAACAAATGAGAGTTATTTTTAGCTACTATTTTTCTTCTTATTTATTATATTTCGTTTCTTTTTGAGTATGAAAGTTTCCTTGTTCTTATTCAACTAACCTGCCATTTTGTTCAATAAAAGAGACCGACAAATCGTCGATCACGTTGTTCAACTAATGCATGCGTTAGTTGAACAGGTAAACTAATTATCTTGATTTTTTTTCAAATAAGCACCATAGAAATCTGCTTCTTCTAAATCATCATATACGGGTGTAGCAATAATCGAATAGTTTTTCTTTTCATCTACTTTGAACAGTGCATAAGAAGGTATGTTGGCAACATTGATGATGGAAGCAGTTGTTAATCCATTTTTCCAAAAGTAGTAATCGTAGGCATCATTATCATCTTTTTCCAACGGTTTACCAAAGCGTTTTGTGTAAGTTGAAGTACTAATATTATCGTGTAGCTCTACTTTATCGAAGATTTCATTTGAAAGGTCTGTGGATTTTACAAATTTTGTATAGAATGGACCGTCTTCAAAGAATCTGTACGAATTAACAATCAAGCCAAATGCAATTAAAAAAATAAAAACGAAAATCATTTTTTTCTTCATAGAATCTCCTAACATTTACCCTTAACACATATATTTTACCATAAAATTCCAAATAATTATGCAACTAAACTGCCATTTTGTTCAATAAAAAAGGACCGACAAATCGTCGATCACGTTGTTCAACTAATGCATGCGTTAGTTGAATCATTAATCTTTAATTGGTACTGATAATAACTCTAAATCTCCATTAAAATTTCCCGTACATTGGCTAAGTACATAGTACTTAACCTCTTTTTCAATTTTTACTATTATATTTTTGCAGTTATACTTCTCAATAAATTTCCCATCGACACTATGTGAAACATTAATTTGTTCTCCATTAAATGTTAATGTTCTTACTCCACGTTGTCCCTCTATCCCATATTGAACATAATTTATTTCAGTTTCTTTTTGATTGTTTACATTATCAACAAAACTGTTTAACCCTTCTATATTCTCAATTTCATTATGCTTATTTACCACTTCTTGAGTATTACTAATATTTTTGTTTTTGGATTGACATCCTGCGATTACGAAAAGAAGTAGTGTTATCCCAATTAAAACACGCCACTTTTTATAGCCATCCCTAATTTTCATTAGCCCCTCCAAAAAGTATTAATATGACTATCAATTTATTACCTATCTCAATACTTATATTCTACAAATGAAAATTTTACCCTTTTCTTATTCAACTATCCTGCCATTTAGTTAGATAACGAAAATCAACAATCAACTTTAGCAGAGCCTAAGTAAATCAGCAACTTATCCCATAAAAAAAGAGAGCTCAAAAAGTACTTTAACTTTTGAACTCCCTCTTTTGCCAGTCTATAAACTAAATTTAATTAACTTTGCTTTAATTTTTGTTTTTGATCTAAAAAATGATAAATTGCATGAGCTACGCCTGCTTCTTCATTTGTTTTTGTAACAAATGTACAGTGACCTTTTAGCTCTTCTTTCGAATTTCCCATAGCAACTGGAAAACCTACTCGATTAAACATAGAGACATCATTAAAACTATCTCCAATTGCCATGCTCTCATTTAAATCTACTCCAAGGATTGGTGCAAGCTTTAATAATGCTGCTCCTTTACTTACATTTGCTGCATTAATTTCAACGTTATTTGAACCTGACGAAGTAATTAGCAGACCCTCTTCTTGCATTAGTTTTAGACGAATGCGGCTAATAACCTCTTCTTTATTGGAAAGAAATAATATTTTATATACATCAAGTTCATTAAAATCTTCAATAGAAGAATACGTTCGAACCTTTCTTAAAGTAGCTGTCACTTTGTGTGTCTTGCCAGTTTGCTTATCAGTGAAAAATTCATCATATAGTGTATCTCGACACTTTGTAAATGATCCTTCACTAGTACTAATAATAAATGTTTTATTTTCCGCTTCACATACGCTTAAGGCTTTCGCAAAAATTTCTTTATCCATTGAATCGTTGTGTAAAATTTTCGCCTCATAGTCGTATATTTGAGAGCCATTTAAACAAACAATTGGACATGTTAGACCAGCCTCATCTAATACTTCCTTCGCACTTTCATACATTCTACCTGTAGAAATGACAACATGGATTCCTTCCTTTTGTGCCGCCCGGATGCTTTCAATGTTTTCCATTGGTATTCCATTCTTACCATTTACCAGTGTACCATCCATATCAATTGCAATTAGTGCCATGTCGTTCTCTCCTTTTCTACTATTCTCTTATAATCTGAATGCTAACTATTCCCCAATTCTACTAAAGCATTCTTATTACAATTTAACTATTTTCTATTTTATGTTTTCATTCTTTATTATTATAACGCAAAAAAAGACCTTCTGCATTTCTGGACTTAACTCTGTCAAGTAGACATATTTAAAAAGACTGACTATGCAGCCGTTGTTAACCTGTAATTTACAGGGGAACAACGGTTTAGTCGTTTTTGTGTACGCTCATAATTGTAAAACTGTATGTACTCTGTAATTTCTTGAATAAGTTCCTGTTCTGAATTAAAATTAGATAGATACACCAATTCACATTTGAAGTGTGAGAAGAATGATTCAACGCATGCGTTGTCTAGACAGTTTCCTTTGCGAGAGTGGCTGCCTAATAGATTATTCTTTTCTAAGAACTGGCTGTATTTTGTAGACGTGTACTGGAATCCCTGATCTGAATGCAGGATACTTCCATACACGTTTCTTTTTTTACATAAATCTTTAACTGTTTCCATGACCAATTTAAGATCATTTCGATTGGAACACTTCCAAGACACAATTCCATTATTATAAAGATCTTGAATGACTGAAAGATAATAAAACCTGTCTCCAACTTTGATATATGTAATGTCAGTTGCGAATGCAACGTTCGGTAAATCTTGTTTAAATTGACGATTTAAAAGGTTAGGATAAACATTTGATGCTTCCTTCCCATAGTATTTTCTTTTTTTACGAATGACGGATTTTATATCTAATTCTTTCATAATTCGATAAACCTTTTCTATACTTTTTTACCCAATCTTTCAGTTGAGTTGAACTGCGTAAACCTAACTCCTCTGAAATTGAAACGTAACTTCCACAGCCATCCTCATATAACTTTACTGCCTTTAGTTTTAGTTCAGTTGAATAGTGTTTAAATTTTGTTCCTTTTAAAGCCATAATAAATCCCCCTATAGTAGACTGCCTATCCATTTTATCAGATAGGCTTTTTCACGTGTCTACTATAAGGGGATAATATCATTTCAGAAGGTCTTTAGACTGCCTACAAAACTCTTTTCCTAATAGAGCTTATAACTCAATCTCAATAATCTCCTTACCAACTAAGCGTGCGCCTTGTTTGGCTACGACAATTCCGCTTGTAGAAGTGAATACGTTGTTTGCTACAATTTTATCCATTACTTGATTGATTAATGTTGGATTAACTGGAATTGTTGGATTGTCTACTGTTAGCGTAACAACCTTTTCGTTTTCATTTAAAAATTTAAGCTCTAATGTTTGAATCATATCTCTTTCCTCCTTTTTTATAGACTGTTTAAAAGTAGTCCATTGCTTAATACTTCTAGCTCTACTAATGGTAGATCTTGCAATGATGCTAAGGCATTACCGATTTCACTTAGCTTCACTAAATCAACATCAACTCGGACATTTTTATATGCCTTCCTCTTGATAATGATTTTTCCTTGTGCATCTTTTCCTGCATGTAAATTTACATACAATGTTAGTTGTTGAGTAGCAATTTGTGCCATTTTCAACTCCCCCTTTCGATGTATATGTACTTAAAAAAGGGGGAATTTTCGTTAATGGTTAATTATTTTTTTGGATGTTCAAGATCCAATTTTCACGTCCACAATATCACTTAATAACAGCTCCATATATCCAGCCTGTTCTTCATAAATAGATAGCCTATTTTGGTGTAAATTAATTTTCCCTATTTTTCCTTTTACATTATGGTGATAGTGGTCTTTATAATAAGTAATTTGTACACTTTCATCTTCGTGAATTGCCTGTTGAAGATGACGGTTCATTTCCTCTAATAGTTGTTCATCTACATCTTTTTGTTGTTCATAATTTTGTGATACTTTCCAATCACGAAGCATTTTTACATGTTCTGGTAACATCATTGACGTCCATTTAATCGTGCCACGGTCACGAATCATCGGCATTCTTCTCCTTTTCTTCTCTTTTTACCTTAGGTAGAACTAGTGGCTTTCACTTGCAGGGGGAAAAGGACAAAAGGAAATTTTTTAACCTTTGTGTCCACCTACCAGCTTGCTTCGGGCAAGTGCTGTTCCTCCTTCCGCATAAGAAACAGCCCAGAGGAGCGAAGATGATCCGTATTTTTTTCGGACTGCGTCCATCACATATCCTAAATTGCGCTTTTGAGGTTTTTTCTGATCAAACAAATTTAACTGCATGATTTCGTCACTTACAATATTCGAAAGAGAAATGAGAATTTGCCGAACTGTCTTCCCTTCATAATATCGATCAAATAATTTCGTACATACTTCATATAAATCTGAAGTAATATTTGTAG
Source organism: Gottfriedia acidiceleris (assembly GCF_050457485.1). Taxonomy (GTDB): domain Bacteria; phylum Bacillota; class Bacilli; order Bacillales; family Bacillaceae_G; genus Gottfriedia; species Gottfriedia acidiceleris_D. The sequence continues at coordinate 78,699 of NZ_JBCMJM010000022.1, read as the reverse complement.
GGTCATCCATTGTAAACGCATGAGAAAACCCTCCACCGAATTCTTCACGACTATATCCAATTCCTAATGTAATCGTCCGTCCTGCCTTCTTAGCATTACGAGTTCGGCGTGCAACCTCTTCACACATTTCACGAATAACAAATTTAATTTCTTCAACTTTCGTATAATCCCTCATTAATATTTGGCTTTTACCAAAACTAATTTGTCCGTTCATTATTGGTGCACCAAGCTCAGACAGATCTACTCCCCACGCATGATGATATAGTTGATTTCCCATCACTCCGAATTTCTTCTCCAGCAAATGAAGAGGATATTTCGCTAACTGTCCTACTGTAAAAATACCCATTGTATTTAAAGTTCGCTCGGTTCTTTTACCGATTCCCCACATTTCACTAAGAGGACTCACCTGCCATAGCTTTTTTTCTACATCTTCATAAGTCCACTCGGCTATCCCATCTTTTTTTCCTTCTAAATCTAAACAGAGCTTCGACAAAAGCATGTTCGGTCCAATCCCAATCGAACAAGGTAATTGAAATCTTACCATAATCTCAGAACGAATTTTTTCGGCAATCTCCCATGCATCCCCCCATAATCTCTTCACTCCATCCACCTTTAAAAAACATTCATCAACACTGTATACATGTAAATCTTCTAAAGGTACAAATTCATTTAACAACTTTACTATGTTTGTTGAGATTTCTAGATATTTTGACATTGAAGGATTTACAATTTTAATTCGCGGATCTTTTGGTATTTCAAAAACCCTTGATCCTGTTTTGATCCCAAATTCCTTTTTTAATCGTGGGGAAGCTGCAAGTACGATACTTCCTTCCCTCTCCACATCTCCAACAACTGCTAAATAACATTCTAATGGATCTAATTGGAGCATAACCGCAGAACAACTTGCATAAAAGCTCTTCATATCGATGCATAATATCCGATGATGTGGTAACTCTTCATAACAAATGCTCATACATATCACTCCGATTTTCCAAAAAATAGCAGAACTAATGTTCTTATTTTATTATAAACATATATTAAACGAATATACGTTCGATTTCAATAAAATTTTTTCGCTAGGAACAATACAAAATTTTAGCTATACTAAAATTAGCTTAAGGGAGGTAAGACTATAAGTGGATGGACAGTTTGTAAAGCAGATGATTAAACGAGCATTAATGCAATATAGAGGAGAACACGAACAGTGGATTACAGCTGATATGCTAGATAAACTGTACGAACAAATCGTTACCGAACAATTAAATGATGACCGTGAATTATATGAAATAGTACAAGATATTGTTTACGAATACGTAACGAATTATGCCTAAGCAATCGAAAAAACCCGAGAAAGAACATCCAGTTCTCTCTCGGGTTTTATGAATAGACAAATGATATTTCACTCGTAATTCCATCTTCTTCATCAAAACCAATAATAATTTCCATTGCATAGGATGAAAAACGATGAATTTCTTCCAAGTAAAAACCAATTGCGTCAGATATTTGTTGCTCATAATACAATACGTTCCGATAATTAGCCGAGACTTGGCAGCTTACTCCGTCATCCTCATCGAATTGAAACTCAATTTGCACACTTTCTAGGCGAATTCCTTCTAAATCTGCCACATATACACAAATTGCATTGGCAACATCTTGTTCATCAAAATAGATTTTCACAAGTCACCTCAAAAGTGGAAAGTTAATATCGGTTTCTACGAAAGATTTTCTTAATAAACCAAATAATCACTACTATTACTAAAAAATCTAATAATAATCCAAAAAATGAAAAACCAAACTGCTGACCACCATAGTAGCCACCAAATGGGTTTAGCATCGATCCAAAAAGAGAGCCTAACCCAAATGCACCTGCATACCCTAAAAAATTCCTTCCAGGACTTCTATATGATCGATAGCTCGATCTAGGTGCTGTTGGTCGAAAACTTCTATTAGAACGATACGATCTCCTAATTGCAAGATGCGTTGATGGTTGTTTGCTAGAAACAAAAGAATTAGTATTCACTTTAATACGTTGATGGTTATACGTATTACTACTTGCATCAACCGGGATTGACAAAGCAAGCATAAAAAACAAAATCCACATGGATATTAGAGAATTTATTTTTTTCAATATTGACCCTTCTTTCATCATCACATCTTTCTTAGTATGGATCTTTTTTAATAAAAAAATGTGACAATTAAAGAGGTTATAACCACTTAATACTTTGTTTTGTAAACAACTGATCCGCTAATAGGTGAGAAAAATAACCGACTGTACCAGCTAACCATAATCCATTAACATTTAAGTCTTTTTGCAGCAAATAACAAATTCCACTCCAAACAGCTAAAAAGTAAAGGGAATGAGTTGGGCCACGATGCTTTAATCTCGAAGAAACAGCAATAAATAATCCAAGCGCAAAGATTGACCAATAACCATAAAAGAAAAACCAACCAATAACTGCAATTAATATGCCTGTTAACATTAGTATTGTTTTTAAATTCCGTAACCAGCTAACACAAATAATAAATAATATGAGTATACCTACTGCATAAATCCATGATCCAGAATAAATTAACTTCCCTGTCTTCACAACAATAAATAATGTAACTGCTAAAAATAATAAGCTGAACAGAACTTTTAGCGGCATTGAAACTTTTTTTGTTAGTAAACCATTATGATGATCTAAATCAGGAGCCAAACTACTGATTGCACCAACTATAAGCGGGACGGTCATAGAATCATTTTTTGTTGCATACATTGTGACACCAGTTGCAAATAATCCTACAATTACATGACTTTTTCCATCCAAAATACGTACCATCCTTATCTTTCATACTCATACTTTTATTATAGTCGGATAAGGTTAGTTTTCATATGAATAAATTAACAAATGATGGTAATTTAAGAACAATTAATGTCTTTATATTCATTGACGATTGTTCTTTTTTCTGACAAAATATAGGAAGCTCAATATTATAGAAAACTAGTCGATTGGTGAGCCTTTTAGGCGAAGACTAAAGACGTAGTTGCACTTACACTTTATTCCTAGAATTGGCAAACTAAATCGAGTAATGTACATAATCGACATCGCTAGCCAATTTATACTTTTTAAAGTGTAATAAAATACTTTCACAGTTTGCTTTGGGGGAAATTATGCAAGAAAAAGAAATGAGTGTCATTGACCATTTAGATGAGCTTCGAAATCGAATAATAAAAGTTATTGTTGCATTCGTTATTTTTTTAGGGATTGGATTATATTATACGAAAGCTATATTCAATTTCCTTGTTCAAGATTTGCATGGAAAGCTTCTAGCGCTTGGTCCAAGTGATGTCCTTTGGATTTATCTAATGATTGGTGGAGTGTTCGCGATCGCGTGTAGTATCCCTGTCATAGCTTACCAAATATGGGCGTTTGTAAAGCCGGCCTTGCATGTAAAAGAACGAAAAAGCACAATGCTTTATATACCAGCTTTATTCTTATTGTTCGTTTGTGGATTAGCATTTGGCTATTATTTCATCTTTCCAAACGTTTTAAAATTTTTACAGGACATCGGAGAAGACTTAGTAACAGTTACTTTCACAGCTGAACGCTATTTTAGCTTCTTATTTAACTTAGTTGTTCCTTTTGCGTTTTTCTTTGATTTACCAGTCATTATACTATTTTTAACAAGTATCGGAATCGTATCACCAGCATTTTTAAGAAAATCTCGACGATTTGCATATTTTATCCTTATTATTATCGGAACAGCAATTTCACCGCCTGATTTTGTATCTGATATGATGACAAGCTTACCATTGTTAGTTATATACGAATTAAGTATTCTTGTTTCATCAATTGCATATAGAAGACGTATTAAACGCCTACAACATGAATCAGAATAAAAATAAAAAAATGGACAGCAATTAGTATGCTTGTCCATTTTTTTTTGACTATTCCTTATAATAAAATATGTGATGTATACAAAGTAACAACTAAACCTGAAAAACTATAAATTAGCGATGCTTTAATAGCAATTTTTCTTTGAAAATCTTTATGTAAGTCATTAAATTCTAATCCAGCAGCACGCAACCATTGATATCGCTGCAGAGGAGTATAACTTACTTTTTTAGCTGTTTTCCAATAAAGGAAGACCGTCGTAACGAATCCTACCATAATAGCAATATTACTAGCCGATGAATCCGAGAGAACACTAACAAGGAACGTCAAAATTACTTGTACAATTAAAATAGCAAAAACGTAAATGAACTTTTTCATGTTAATCCTCCTTATTTAAGCTTATTTAAATTATAACAAAGATGTATTTTTCAGAATAGTAAAAATTTTGTAGAAATCATGGGTAATTAGAACTGAATAGACAACAAAGTGATAAGAGAAAGAGTCTGTTTATAAGACAAAAATGTAAAAGATATGAAAAAATTCTATTCCCTTCTTCCTATTTAAGTTCGTACGTTCGACTTTAAATTTGCATAAAACGAACATTAGTTCTATAATAAATATAGAAAAAAGATTCCCACATATATGAGAATCTTTAAGTTATTAATTGTTAGTTTGAGCTGATCTCATCTTTCGATTTCGGCACGATGATGATTGTTTCTCCTTTTTTAGAGAACATGTATTGATCACGAGCATAGTTTGCTATAAAATCCGGATCATTTAATAGTCTAGTCTGTCTGTTTAAATCTTTTTCAGTTTTAGCTACTTTTTTTTGTTCGACATGTAATGTTGAAAGTTCATGTTGCTTTGCCGAAGAGATCTTGTTTTGACTATACATATATATACCAGACGCGACAATTAAAGACAAAAATAAGGTTGTCAAAATGATTCGATGGATTCGTATTGTTTTTCTTTTTTGAGTCTGCGGAAATTGATTACGAGAAGGCTTGTTTAATTCTTCTCTTTGTGGATTATATAGTTTTCGCGCTTCTGCCTTCACGTTAAAAACCTCCCTTTAAAAATATTATTCTACTCTAGTTTAACAATTAATATCTTTTTAGAAAAGAAAAAAAAGGTAAAACAAGTAAAAATTTGACTATTTTACACAAAAACTCGTCTTTTTTGTCGAGTTCTAGTCACGTATATTATCAATAAAAAGATACCACTAATTACCTTATTTTCTTATTTTTTGAATATTTTAAATTTTTTTAACAAAAGTGGTTGACGAATATTTTCCCATCATGTATATTAAATATAAATTAACTGAATATTTAAACAGTTAAATTTTAGTAATCATGTTATACACATCCCCCCAATCCCTATCACCCAATTAGATAGGGATCTTTTTATGTTCAAAATCACAAGCCAACAAATTACCAATTTAGGGAAAGTTGGATTATAATACTTTTTAAAGGAGGTACGAGAAAATGCAAAAATTAGAAATTGGTGCTGCCCAAGATGCACTTCAAAATTATATAAATCAAACAGTATATTTACATTTAGAAACTACAAATGGTGCATATGCTAATCACTTTAATGAAAAAGTAATGACGGTAAATGCCTTTATTAGAAATACGAAAGTAATCATTAGCCGTGCTACGATCACAGGCAAATACCCATACCGTGTCGGATTAAAGCTTGAAGAAGGCTGGGTTGTTGCAGAAGGATTAACTGATTTTGAAGTTGATGACCAAGGTCGCCTCCTACTAGCAGGTCATAATGAGGATGGAAAGCTTGCAATCGCAATACATTTAAGCTATACGCCATTTTAAGAGAGGAGCACTAAAAATGAGTCAAAAACAAGAAAAAGTATTACTTGTGTTCCCTCACCCTGATGATGAAGCTTTTGGGGCTGCTGGAACGATTTCGAAGTTTACAAATAAAGGGATTCCGGTTACATACGCTTGTTTAACATTAGGAGAAATGGGACGAAATATGGGAAATCCATTTTTCGCAACAAGAGAATCACTTCCTACAATACGTAAAAACGAATTAATCGACGCTTGTAGAGAAATGGGAATCCAAGATTTAAGAATGCTAGGATTTCATGATAAAACAATTGAATTCGAAGACCCTGAGGATGTAATTAGTCCAATAAAGGAAATCATCGACGAGATTCAGCCAACTTTATTAATTACTTTTTATCCAGAACACGGTGTCCACCCAGACCATGATGCAACTGCAAGAGCTGCTGTTGAAGCAGTTCGACGAATGGATAAAGATGATCGTCCAACAGTATGGTGTATTGCAATTACAAAAGAACGCTTTGAAGTTTTAGGGAAACCCGATATCGTGAATGATGTAATGGATGTTGCAACCCAGAAACTAAGAACGATGAAAGCACACCGCTCTCAGACAGAGGCGATGCTAAAAGACGTTGTAAAAATCGAAAAATTTGAGGATATACCTGATGATCGATTAAAATCATTTTTTGCGAAGGAATCATTCTATACCTATCAGTTTGAATAAGCACTTGCCAAAACCAATGTAAGAAGGTAAAAACCTTATATATGTAGAAAGAAAAAGAGATTAAACTATTCTGGAGGTTAATGAAATGTTGAAAATGAGGTATTTAATTTTATATGTTTCAAGTCTAGAAAAATCTCTTACTTTCTATACTGAGTCTTTAGGCCTTCCTATTCGTGGAAATCATGGTACGTATGTAGAATTAGATACTGGCAATACCGTACTTGCTATGATTGAACGTGGCAATGTTCAAGAACTGACTGGATTAAATTATAAAAATACTGAAGCATCCTCTCAAACCTTTGAAATCGGATTTATAACTGATGATGTGCATTCTACAATAGAAGATTTACGAACAAAAGGTGTAAACATCATCAAAGACCCCATTACAAAGCCATGGGGTCAAACAGTAGCATATGTAGCAGATCCAGACGGTCATTTTATTGAAATTTGTAGTTCAATGGACTAATAAAATAGCTAAAAAATCCATCTCTTAAATAAAGAGATGGATTTTTTTTATACTTACACAAAATTTCTAGTAGAACTATTACGACTAAACTTATAAATAGCAATTAAGAAAAATGCAGTCGCAAAAACTAGAAGGATTAAAATGTTTAAATATAAGCTTCCTAAACTACTTCCTTGTTGCAACTTCGTCAATGTCTCTAACGTCCATCTTTGTGGAAGAAAATCCGCAATTCTTTGTACTGATGATGGCATAATCTCAATTGGCCAGAAACAACCGGAGATCATAACAGTTGGAACAACGATTAAATTCTGCAATGCTCCAGATGATTTTGAACTATTAGAGAACGCCACAATCATTAATGAGATCCCGACTGAGACCAAAGCAAAAAGCATCATAACAATTGCCGCTTCCCAAAATGGAATATGAATATCGATATGAAACACTTTAGTCATAAAGATGAGCGTAATAATTACTTGGATAGTCATGACAATCATATTTACTACAACATTTGAGAAGATATATTTTCTAGCATTAATAGGTGCTGACAAAAGTCTGTAGTAAATTCGATTTTCTTTTTCCTTTAAAATAATTTCAGAAAGATTCCCTGCAGACATTAACATAATCATAATCAAAAAGCCTAAACTATATGTCGTCATATTTTCAGATTGAGATGAATCTGATAATGTTTTTGTTGCTACCTTGAAGCTTGCATTTTGGTAGTTGGAATACATTTCATTAAATTTAGTTTGGTCTGTTTTTGCCACTCTACTAATAGCTGAAACATTGTCGATATAATTGTATAAATAAGATTTTACAAAGCTCGTAATTTGAGCACCTTTTATAGAAGATATTTGAATATGATTTGGGTTACCAGAACGTACACTATCTGTAAAACCATCATGGAACGAAATAACACAATCAAGTGATCCTGAAGCGATCTTATCATTGGCATCAGAATTGTTTATTATTTCAATACGAACGTTATCTAAGTGTTCTAAAAACTTAATCGTATCATTTGCAATATATTGATGATCCTCATTGACAATCCCAACATGAACGATCGTTTTATTGGAACCACCATAAGCTAGAAAGGAAATAAAAATACCAATTAGAGGCACTAAAATATACATAATAATATTTTTCTTATTTTTAAAAGTAGCTCTTAAAGTATTCGAAATTAGCCAAAAAACTGTCTGCATCTTACAGCCCCTCCCTTCTTTGTAGAGAAATAGATGCAAGAAATAGGAATAATAAAGAAAAACCTATATTAAAGACAAGCGCCGGGATAGCAGCTGACAAGTCGTTTGCATAAATAATTTTTGTAATTGCAGTATTAACCCATGTAAGTGGTGAAAGCTGAGTAATGAATTTTAAAATCCCACTAGTATCGTCCAACTTAAAGTAAGCTCCACCAAAGAATGAAGACAGCTGCACAACAATCATGATGATTGCTCTAGATGATGCATTTGATTTCGTTATATAGCTTACAACTAGCCCTAAACTAATTGATAGAAGAACTTCCGTTAGTAAAACAATAAAGACTAATAATAGATGGCTACCCCAATTGGCTTTAAAAAAGTATTTGCTGAAATAGACAACTACAATAATGCACAGAAAGTTAGCAACCAAACTTCCAAGTATTTTCCCTATAAAAATCTCAAATTTAGAAATAGGAGAAACGATTAATCGATCAGCAGTTTTTCTAACTCTTTCTCCCGTGATCAATTTACTCGCAGACATAGCTGCATAAAGAACAATCATAGTCGTCATTGCAATCGCGTAATAATCCATCGAACCTGGCTGTTTATTTGATGAAATCGACGTGTCTTTAATATAATCATCATGAGCATTACCTAAAAAGACTTCTTTAACTTGAGTTGGATCGACTTTTGCAACTTCCACGCCAACATTATATTTATCTACAAAAGAAGTTAACATTCCTTGAATAACACTACCCTCAACACTGTTTCCTTCATTGATATAAAGCTTAATTCCGTTATCTTGAATAGAAATATAGCCATCATAATGATTTCGTTTCACTTCATTCTCGCCATTTGTATTACTCGCAGCTTTTTTAAAATGAATTCCAGACTTTTTCGTGCTTTTAATTAATTCGTTAAAATACTGCGAAAACTCACCAGTTGTTGATTGTTCTTTATATAAAACATGCACATCTTTAATCGGGACGGATGTTGAAAAGGCATTTGAAAGTGAAGTACCTAAGACAAGCATTAAAATGATTGGAAATGCTAACATAAAAAATAAGTTCCTTACATCTCGAAAGTCACGCTTAATTTCCATGAAAGCAATATTAAAAATATTCAAGCTAATTGCCTCCTTATTAAATAATTTTCCATGAAGTTAATCACGTAAATTTCGGCCTGTTAATGTAAGGAAAACAGTTTCTAAGTTAGGCGCATTTTCCTGTAATGAACTGATTTCGATTTCATTATTAATAAAATGTTGAATGATTTTATTTAAATTATTCACACCATTATCTGAAGTAATCGTAATAACATTATCTAAAATATGAACGTTCTCAACACCATTAATCGCTTTAAGTTCCGTAACATCAATATTTTCAGTCGTTTTAACTTCAATTCGAATATCCTTTGTATTCGTAATAATCGATTTAAGCTGTTCCTTTGTTCCTTCAGCGATGATTTTTCCATGGTCAATAATCGAAATACGTGAGCATATTTCTTCAACTTCTTCCATGTAATGGCTCGTATAAATGATTGTACAACCCATTTCATTAAGCTTACGTACACTATTAAGAATATAGTTTCGTGAATGTGGATCAATCCCAACAGTTGGTTCATCCATAATAATCAGTTTAGGTCGATGTGCAATCGCACACGCAATATTTAACCTTCTCTTCATTCCACCAGAGAAATTTTTTGGATATTCCTTAAATTTATCTTCTAACCCTACAAATTGTAAGGCTTCTTCTACTCTTTCATTTAATTCCGAACCTCTTAAACCATATAGTCCAGCGAAAAATCTAACATTTTCATAGGCAGTTAAATCTTCATAAATAGCTAAGTCTTGAGGTACCATTCCAATATTCATTTTTGCGAACTTACTATTCTTCTTACTGTTTTTACCTAGAATTTCTACAGTACCTTGATTACTTCGGAGTAGCCCTGAAATAATATTAATTGTCGTACTTTTCCCCGCTCCATTTGCTCCAAGAAATCCGAAAATTTCTCCTTCTTCAATTGATAAAGACATATTATCTACTGCTATAAAATCCCCGAACTTTTTAGTTAAATTTTTTATCTCTAAAACTTTCATCCTCTCACCTCTTAAGCTTTTTGTATGATGCTATTATAAGCAAAAGGGTGAACTAATATCAGTGTATTAGTTCACCCTTTTCACATGAGAATATTCATGTTTTTATTTAGGCAAAATCATGATGGACTTAATAGAAATTCATAACACATGTTAAGATTATTGGATTGGAAGCAACGTTGTAACTGAAAAACCATCATGACCATCCACTATTATTTTCCCGTTTATAGCCGCTGTTCTCTCTTCCATCCCAATGATGCCTAAACCTTTTTTAATTTTCACTTTCCCTTTACCATTGTCTTTTACATTTGTTTTTATCATTTTATTCATGACATGTATTTCAATCGAAACCTCTGTAGCATTTGCATATTTCATCGTATTTGTTAAAGCCTCAACTACATTTTCTTGAATTACTTTCCATTGAATTGGCGTAATAAGATCGAGATTTCCTTTATAGACAAACAATGTTTTTAAATCATGCTTAGCAGAAAATTCATCTATGAATAATTTCATATGATGAATTCCCATTTGTTCAGTTGGAGGCTTCATATTTTTTAAAGTGAGTCTTATATTTTCAATACCATCCTTTGAAATATTTATCGCATTTTGAAGCAATTCTAATGCTTTATCTTGATTAGTACTCATTAAATGTTTAGCTGCTTCCATTTGAAATAGCGCACCTGTCATTGAATGCCCTATTTTATCATGTATTTCTTGAGAAATACGATTTCGTTCCTCCAATTTAAAGGTATATTCCGATTGCTCAATAAACTCATTATGGTTATTTATCTTTTTTGACAGCTTTTGAATCGTTCTCCTCATTTTGTCAATTTGATCTTCTTTAAACCGTAATCTAGTGTTATACAAATTAACAAGCGAAAAAACGATAAAACTAAATAATGAAATTAATCCATAAATAGGCTGTAAAGAAATAGATAAGTAGAAAATTGGAAGTAGTGCCAAAAAGCAACCAATCCATTTTTTCGAAGTAAAAAAAGAAACAAGCTCTAAGATCGACATTGGCAGTAGTAAAAGAAATAATGGCTGAATCTTTAAATTGGAATAGACAATTAAACAAATTGATAAGATTAGTAAAAATTTTATCAACGATCTATTTTTAATTAAATAAAGACTAATATTTAAACAAAAATAAACAAGCAATGCAAACAGTACCCAAGAGAAATTAGGAATTTCTTTTTGAATACAAATTAAAGCTATATACAATATAACAGAGAGCTTATTTAAAATAATCCAACGCTCCATATGTAACTCCTTCGCGTTAGTCTACTTTCCCAGTAATATAGAAAATAGCAATTTGTGTTCGATGTTCTAGCCCTGTTTTTCCGAGAATTGAAGTAATATAATTAGCAACTGTTCCTTCAGAAATATAAATTTGCTTAGAAATTTCCTTATTCGAAAACCCTTTTGCAATTAGAGCCATTACATCTAACTCTCTTTGGGTAAACAAACTCGTATCTATTTTCGTATCTGCTGTATTTGCATTGCTTGTTAAATTCGTTCTAATTTTATCCAGTACTAAATCTTGCATGACTGTATTTCCATGATAAACACTTTTGATCGCTTCTCGAATACGTTCTGGTTCATTATTTTTTAATAAATAGCCCTTTGCTCCATTTTTCACAGCATCAATAATGTACTCATCATCATCAAAAGTCGTTAAAATAAGCGGCTTTGTTTTAGTTTGCTCGGAAATATGCTTCGTAGCTTCTACGCCATTCATATTTGGCATTCGAACATCTAAAAGCGCAACATCTACTTCATTATTTTGACAATATTTTAACGCTTCATTCCCATCATTTACTGTTTCTAATACTTCAAACTCTTCATAAGAGCTCAATATAATTTTAAGCCCTTCCCTAATAAATGAATTATCATCAGCAATAATTAATTTTATTTTCATTTGAATAGAGGGAGAAAATTTCTACCTCGTTTTCACATCCTTTATTCCACGAATTATATTTCCATTATATACCACTACTGATTAAAAACCATGAGAAGAACAAGATTAATCTTATAGGGTTCATAAAACAAATCACTTAATTACATAATTTTATTGTTTTACGAAGCTTTGACGTATTCATTAATAAAAAGGTATACAAAAACACGAACACTCAGAGGTTTGATTTCAAGCTCAAAATGAAATGGTAAGAAAAAATCCCCATGCATATGCAAAAGGGATTCAATAAAATTACTTATTTTCAATTAATACTTTACCATATTGAACTTCATTATTTTCAAAGTAATCATGAGCGTCCTTCACTTGATCAAATGTAAAAGATTTTGGATTGATTAGCGGTTTAAGCTTACCTTCTTCAACTAAAGTAGCAATTTTATTTAAAATAGCACTATGTTCTTTACGCCCTTCCTCAGTTTTTTGAGTAAGCAGAATAAAAATTACATGTAAAGATAAAGATTTGTTATGTAAAAGTGTTAAATCATGCGTCGAACGTGCTGCGATTGCTAGAACAGTACCTTTTGGTTTAACTGCAATAAATGATTTATCTAGGTTTTCATTACCGACAGTATCAAAAACAAGATCAAAGCCTTGCCCATCCGTTAGGCGGTTAACATATTCTTGGACGGTCTCTTCTTTGTAATTAATGACATGGTCTGCACCTAGTTTTTTAACTAAATCAGCTTTTTCATTCGACGAAACAGTTGTCGTAACAGTAGCTCCAAAAGCTTTCGCCAACTGGATAGCTAGATGACCAACACCACCTGCCCCGCCATGAATTAAAATATGATCACCTTGTTTTAAATTACCTCTGTCAAAAAGTGCCTCCCATGCAGTAATAGCTGTTAATGGTAAACTTGCAGCTTCTTGAATAGGTAAATTTTTTGGAGCTTTAGCAATTACTGTTTCTTCTATTAAAAAATAATCTGAAAGACTACCCGTAAAGACATTTAAACCGAAAACAAAATCTCCAACTGAAAAACGTGAAACATTTTCACCAACTTCAACAACTTCACCAGAAAAATCACTATGTAAAATCATCGGAAAATTAGGATGGAACGCATTCGGTACAATCCCTTTTCTAATCTTTGTATCAATCGGATTGATACTAGTCGCAGAAACCTTAACTAAAACTTGATGACCAGATGGCTTCGGTATTGAAAGTTCAACATTTTTAAACTCAGAGCTATCTCCATATTGATGAATGACAATTGCTTTCATAATAGCCTCCTCTTTCAAAATAGAAAATATTATTAAGTCATTTTAGCATAAAACAGATCGAAAAAAATACAATTTTAACTTCAAATCGAATCATAAGGTTTTGATTATAATGGTTAAAAATTTATAATTTATATTGTTTTTTCACATTGTTTCAGTATAATCAATATAAATCTTTTAATCTTAATTCATGGAGGAAAATGACTATGGTAAACAAGTTAGAGGAATTAAATGAGAGAAATACGTTAAACCATAGAAATATTGTAAAGTATGTAAAACACGTCTTTGATGAGTTAGACTTAAAAGTTAAAAAATTTCGTGAAGAAACAGCAATTAAGGCAGCTCATCATGCAAAACCAGATTTAGAAGAAGAAAAATTATTTTATAACAATATTCACCATATGAAGACGTTACTAATTGACGTATTAGAACGTACTACTGAAGATCTTGAACATATGGGAGATAAAAACTGGAATAAAAACTTCAAAGACGGCGTAAACGCTTAATTTAAATAAAAACGTATTTTCTCTATAAATAAGGATAGGAAGGTATTTAAACCTTCCTATCCTTTTGATTATTGCTTTATATCCGACTTCAAATTTCTTACATAATTTTTCAATACAAAAAGTACACTTTCATCAATTGGAATATTTATACCAAATCCATCACTTTTTTCAAGCGAAACAAAACCATGAAGCAAACTTCTAAAACCTCTTACCGCATGAATAAGTTCAATGTCCGTTAAATTATACGGTTTCATTAATTCATAGATTACGTTCAATATTTTATTCCCCGTTAAACGATACTCATCACCTGGTGTTTGAGACGGAGATAAGGTAGCTTTATATAAACCAGGATGGGTTCTAGCATAATCAAGATAAGCAAAAGCTAATGCAAAAATTGCTTTCTCACTTTTTTTACCTTCAACCGATTCACGAAGTTTTTCATAAAGTTGTGTAATTCCATGTAATGCAACACTATTTTTTAGTTCATCCAAATTCTTAATATGATTATAAATCGATGGTGGTTGAATCGTTAGCTTCTTTGCAAGATAACTAATCGTTAAAGCCTCCCACCCTTCTGTATCGACAATTTTAATTGAAGTACTCAGTAATTGATTAAAATTCAATCCAATTCTTGGTGACATTACGAATTCCCCTTCACTTACTGCTTTTTAAGAGCACGGTCAATTGCTTCTTGTGGATGACTTAACATCGTACCATGACCGACTGCTAATAGTGTAGGTTTTAATTCACTAATTTTCTTAGCACTATTTAAAGCAGCATCTTTATTCCATGTTGCCATAGATGGAAAAGGAAATAAAATTCTTAATTGACCAGAGATCGCAAAACCACCTCTTAATGAAAAAGCATCACCAGCGATAATGGCATTTGTACGTTGATCTAAAAATGCCATTGAACCAGGTGTATGACCGGGAACTTCAACTGCTATTAATGACCCAATAGTGTCTCCTTCCTGTAGTAACCGATCCGGAATAGTTTGGATATTTTTAGGAACGCCACCTTTTATAGGAGTATTTGGCTCACTAGCTTCTAAACTAGTGTCTCCTTTTAATAATTTTGCATCCCTTTTTGAAATGGAGACGACTGCATCAGGAAGTAGTGATTTTAATTGATCAAGCGCTCCAACATGGTCACCGTGCGCATGCGTTAAAACGATATTCGTAATTTTTTTGCCGATTTGATTAGCTGCTTCAATAATTTTAGTCGCACTAAAGGATAGCGCTGTATCAATTAACGTAAGTTCGTTTTCTTCTTCAACTAAAAAACAATTTACAGGAAAGAAATTGGGTAAGAAGCTCAACTCATAAAGATAATTATTTTTCGTAATCTTCATTTTATCCCCTCCTAATAATAAAAACTAATACCTTTAGTTTTATAATACTAAAGGTATTAGTTTTTGTGAACAAAAATTCCAAATTTACAAAAAAATCGTTAAAATGACTAAAAAGCCCTTCCATCAAAATGAAAGGGCTATACTCTATAGTTATTTTCTAGATAAGTCCATCTCTTTATAAGAAACAACTTTTGTTTTGTGTTTAACTTTATAACCTAACCAAACAATTAAAAACACAGGAATTCCAATGTATGAAACAAGTACACCTTGCCAATCAATTGCATTACCAGTAAATGCTTGCCAGTTTTGAGCTAGTACAATAAATAAACAAGCTAAAAATGCTAAGATTGGACCTAATGGGAACCATTTTGCGCGATAAGGTAGGTCATTCAAATCTTTACCTTGAGCAACATAAGCCTTACGGAAACGGTAATGAGAAATCGCAATACCTAACCAAGCAAGGAAACCTGATAATCCTGATAAATTTAATAACCAAGTATACACTTGACCTTCACCGAAGAATGAAGATAAACAAGCAAGTGAACCAACTGCAAGTGTTATATATAAAGCATTAGTAGGAACACCATTTTTATTTACTTTTGTTAAGAATTTAGGAGCTTTTCCTTCGATTGCTAGAGTATATAACATACGAGTAGATGCGTATGTTCCACTATTACCTGCCGATAAAACTGATGTTAAAATAACTGCATTCATTACAGAAGCCGCAAATGCAACACCTAATTTTTCAAATACTAAAGTAAATGGACTAACAGCCACGTCGTTTTTCACTAGACCAGGATCTGTATAAGGAATTAATAAACCAATTACGATAATAGCTAAAACATAAAATAAAAGGATACGCCAGAAAATTTGACGGATAGCTTTTGGAACATTTTTTTCTGGATGTTCTGTCTCACCTGCTGCAACACCGATTAACTCTGTACCTTGGAATGAGAAACCTGCAACAATAAAGATTGATAATACACCTAAAAATCCATTATGAAACGGAGCATCTCCAACAGTAAAGTTTTTGAAACCTGCATGATGTCCACTTAAAATACCAAAAATCATTGCAATACCAACAACTAAAAAGACAACAACAGTTACAACTTTAATTAATGAAAACCAAAACTCTGATTCACCATAGCCTTTAACTGAAAGTAAATTTAAACCTAAAATAATCACTAAAAAGATTCCGCTCCATAAAACAGCTGGAGTATGTGGGAACCAATATTTCATCAGCATTGCCGAAGCTAATAATTCAAATGCTAAAGTGATTGCCCAGTTATACCAATAATTCCAACCCATAGCAAAACCAAATGCTGGATCAACATAGCGAGATCCATAAGTACTAAATGAACCAGAAACTGGCAAATAAGTCGCCATTTCACCTAAACTAGTCATTAAGAAGTAAACCATAATACCAATTAGTCCGTAAGCTAAAACAGCTCCACCAGGTCCAGCTTGGCTAATTGAAGTTCCACTAGCTAAAAACAAACCTGTCCCAATTGAACCACCAATTGAAATCATCGTTAAATGTCTTGCTTTAAGGCCCCTTTTTAAAGAACCATCGTGAGTATTCGATACTACTTTATCATTTTTAGGGTTTGTTAGTCCCATCTTATTGCCTCCTCTTCATTCTTGCAATCTTATCTTTACGCGAGAATATGGGACGGTAAAAAAGTGTTGTATGATGTGTATTTTACTCAGTATTTTCGTCAATATGTAAAGAATGGAAAATCTGGTAAAATACAAAAAAACACGTGAAGCAATGTTCACGTGTTTAAGACTCAAATATATGTGTCAAACAGCATCAACATCTCTTCAATAGCCCTCCACAAGAAAATCTTGTGACAGTCCTATGCTTATTCAGCAATAGGCCCAGTAATAAATTTAAATGGTAAATTTATTACTTCGGCAGTTTCACCTTTTATTACTTTTCACAGGTACCATAAACCTCAAAGTAACGACTAATCAAAACTGCGCCTCTATCCATACGAGATAAAGATTATATTAAATTAATTTTTATAAACTCAATATACAATCTATTAATCTAGTTTGTCAATAAATTTTTCGACAAAAATAGAC
This sequence comes from Gottfriedia acidiceleris, assembly GCF_050457485.1. GTDB lineage: Bacteria > Bacillota > Bacilli > Bacillales > Bacillaceae_G > Gottfriedia > Gottfriedia acidiceleris_D. Next base: position 61,400 of record NZ_JBCMJM010000022.1, on the reverse strand, counting down.
TCAACCTTAGAAATCTATTTCTTGATTTTCGCTTCATGATGCTCATGTCTTGTACCTAGCACTTATGTTTTTGTATAATAATTCTATGTACTTCAAAGGAGGAATTTTTCACATGACAATTTATAAGGCATTGACACTTGCGGGATCTGATAGTAGTGGTGGAGCTGGATTACAAGCTGATATTAAAACGTTTCAGGAACGTAATGTTTATGGCATGAGTGCAATTACAACTTTAGTAGCAATGGATCCTCATAATCATTGGCATCATCAAGTATTTCCAATTGATATAGATACAATTGCAGCACAATTAGAAACAATCGTTGTTGGCGTTGGAATTCAAGCAATGAAAACAGGTATGCTTGGTTCAACTGAAATAATTGAGTTAGCTGCAAAAACAATAAAAAAACATAATATCGATCGAGTTGTTGTAGATCCAGTTATGATTTGTAAAGGAAATGACGAGGCTCTTCACCCAGAGACAAATGATGCATTAAGAGAAATCTTAGTACCACTTTCAACAGTTGTAACACCAAATTTATTTGAGGCAGCTCAATTAGCTAAAATGCCACCAATCTGCACTGTAGAACAAATGGAAGAAGCAGCACGCAAAATCCATGAATTAGGTGCTAAATATGTTTTAGTTAAAGGTGGAAGCAAAATTCAGCATGAAAATGCAATAGATGTGTTATTTGATGGTGAAAAAATCGAGCATCTAGAATCTGACAGAATCGAAACTACATATACTCACGGTGCGGGTTGTACTTATTCTGCAGCGATCTGTGCAGAGCTTGCTAAAGGAGCAGAACCAAGAGAAGCAATCTACACTGCAAAGAAATTCATTACTGAAGCAATTCGTCACTCATTCCCACTTAATCAATACGTTGGCCCAACAAACCACATGGCATATCGATTACATGGAGAAGGCTAATATCAAATAATGGGGCTGTCTCATAAGTCAGATTAAATGACGTATGAGGTACCCTTTTTTTAATTGTAAAAAAGGGTGAATGTACTGATGCCTAGGGGAAATCTCAACAGTGCTTTAACTTGAGGCTGATATGAATGATCTTTTTAGATAAATAATAGAATTTATCAAGTTTTTATTCGGTTTGGAACAGATTTACTAGTTTTTGATTTAAAAGTATCTACTATTGTCTAATTTGAAGGTCATAATACCTTAACTGGTAATGGTAATTTTTAATTTTATTTGCGATTCCATGGAATTTAATTGCAGTTTCGCCAAATTTAATTGCGGTTTTCGGATTTTATTTGCAGTCCACTTATATTTTTTTTAAAGAATAAAAAAGGGTAAAGGTTTCCCTCTCCCCTATGTTTCCACTTTTCACTTAACAATTCCCTTAATTGCCCTAAATGCATTTCTTCCTTTGAAATAAACAAATCTTTCCCATTTAGCTAATAAACCATTTCCATTTTCACCATTTTCAATCTGAAGCGCGTGCTGTTTATGAAAATCAGCAACTCGTTCATTATGTTTTGTATGCAAAGTGTTTAGACGCTTGTGAAGATGTAATGCATGTTTGTTTTGTCCCATATGATCACCTCCTCCTATAGTTAATACACAATTAATTTTTCTATTAATTTCTACTCTATTTTCTATATACTTTTACATTTTCAATAATTTTTTAATACTAAGTCAAATTACCATGATTTAACATTTTTTTATGTATTACATGTTATTATATATAGAAAGGAAGTGGATTTTATGAGAAAAAATTTTTCCATATTAATGATAACATTTATGCTTTTTTTAGTAATTGGTTGTGAAAAAAATAATAACGAAAATATCCAAGGGATTGCATATGCTAGCTTAACAAGAACTGAACAGGCTGCGTTAAGTGATAAACATGGAGTCGTTAAAAAAGTAGAATCTATACCTAATCAAGCGACTATATTTAATAAAAATTATCATAAAGATAAACTATATTCTGTTACTTTTAATGGAGATAATCCTGAAGAGAAGATCGTTATCTATATAGATACTGAGACAAACAAAAAAGTAGGAATGATTGGTGAGGATTAATTTTTAATCCATATAACCCCTAAAAATAAAGAGCAATATTAGTCATTAATCGCTCTTTATTTTTTAAATTGGTTTTAATAAAACTAATCATTTAATCCTTTTCCATCGAGAATTTGATCAATGTATTTTTCAACCCTAGACGTACGTGTTTTCGATTGTTTCGGTTGAGAAAAATAATAAATATAAGCTCTTTGACGTCCTGGCGTTAATGCTTCAAAAGCCGTTTTTAAGGCCGGATTTTCATCTAATTTAAGTTGTAATTCTTCAGGAACTTCATAATCTGAAGTCTTTTTTAATTCTACTTGTAAACCTGCTTTTTCCACTTCAATGGCTTCTTTAATATAGTCCTTTAAAACGCTTTCCATTTCAATTATTTCCTGAATATTGGTGAACCGGATCTGACGTGCTGATTGCACATTTTCTGTTTGTTGAATCAGGATACCTTTTGGATCTTTTAGCAACGCACCTTTGTGAAACAGAAGTGCACAATATTCTTTAAACCCATGAATTAAAACGATATTTTTATTATCAAGCGTGTAGCAAGGATGCATCCATTTAAAATCTTCAGTCAGTTCACAGTCAATGACGATTTCCCTTAACTTATAAAATTCTTCTTGCCACTTTTTCGCTCTTAATAAAAATGCTTCAACTTTAGGATGCATATTATTATTTGTCATTGATAAACACCTCTCATTAATTACACTTTTTTAGCATTACATAAATATAAATTCACATTAGAATTTTCATCTCAATATTATTAGTAGTACTTCATCAAAAATCTTCGTTATAAATTTTACTATACATGTTTTTATAATACCACTCGGATTGGCTCATCCACATTATTCTTAGCTAGTTAGATGGAAAATTAGTCCCCTCCAAAAAGTTATTCTTTAAACGGACGCAAATTTCCTTCAAGCAAAAAAAGAACAGGTCCAAGGTTTCCCTTTTCCCTGTTCTTCATAATCTTCTTAGTGCTTAGTACTGATCCCAAGCAACAACTTCATCTAAAGTTAACCGAACTTTTTCGAAGCCTGCTTTGATTCCTTTACCAACTGAAATTAACATAACTGGTTTGAAGTTTGCTGGTACATTGAATGCTTCTACAAACTTCGCTTGGTCAAATCCACCCATTGGAACTGTATCTAAACCTTTTGCTTTTGCTGCAAGCATAAATTGCATTGAAACTAATCCACCATCAACCATCGCAACTTTTGTTGCAATTTCTTCTGGTAAACCACCGTAGTTTTTCACGATTGATCCTACGTAGAAGTCTTTCACTTCCTGAGTCATCATGCCTTTTTCAACTAATTCATCATAAATGCGATCAGCATTTTTGTATGCTTCTGTATCACCTAAAACAGCGATTACCGCAGATGCATCCACAACTTGTTGTTGGTTATTAGCGATTGGTAATAATTTTTGTTTAGTATCTTGGTCCTTAATGACAAGGAATCTCCAAGGTTGTAAATTTGAAGAAGATGGAGCTTGAACTGCAATTTCTAGTAATTCCTTAATTTCATCATCAGACATTTGAAAGCTTGGATCGTAGTGACGAACTGATCTTCTTTCCTTTGCTACAGTGAAGAAATCCGTACTATCAAGTTCTTTTGGAGCTTCCTTACCAAAATCTATTTCGTTTACTTTATTTAAATACTCTTCTTTTTCAGATTTAACATTAGACATATTTAATCTCTCCTTAATTAACTGTATTAATCACAAATACAGTATATGACTTTAACTGTATAAAAGTCAACTACAGTTTATAAAAAAATAAAATCGAAACATTTTAGTTTCGACTAAATTAGAAAAAATACTAATAATTTGATTTTCAAACTGATTGCTAGCGTTTGGCAGACAGTCTGAAACTAGTTTCGATTTTATTTTACCCATTTTCCTTTGGTAATAAGTCTGAAATTGTTTTCTTTGCAAGACCTTCAACAAGCCAGCTTTCCATCTCATCTTTTAAATCATATAAAGCAGATCGTGTAGATGGCGTAAAACATTCCTTACTATTTACATCTAAGAAGCCTTTTGAATATGGATCTGATCTCATCGCATCATAAACATCTTTTAAAGTAATTTCATTAGCACCTCTGGCTAAATAATATCCACCATCTCGTCCTTCTTTAGCTGAAATAATGCCTGCTTTAACTAAATTGGCAAGAATTTTTCTTAAAAAAGTAGATTGTGCTTCAAGTTTTTGAGCTAATACTGCGCTTGGACAGATTCCATCTTGCTCCGCTAAAACTAATAGAGATTGCAATGCTAGTCCAAACCATTTCGTACTAGAAACCTTATCTTTCAAGATCATTCACCTCAGTTACTAGTCTAAACTATTTTTTGAAAAAGACAACCTTATCTAAATTATTGTTATACAGGGTGAAAAAAATTAAGTGAATTTAGAAAAGCCCTACACCTTTTCCTAAATTCACAATAATGATTCGTAGTTTTTAGTGACCATAAGATCTGTAAGGATTATTTCTTTTGACATTTCACCATCGTAAATTTAAACGGAGGTTTACTTTCCATATTCTTATGTGGTTCAAGAATTTCGAAAATTTCGATGAGTCCATAGTTTCCAAATTCTTGTTTGATCGAGTCAGAATCATAAAAGAACATTTTTATCCCTTCCATTATTTCGAAGTAATCTTTATCTAGCTGTTTGCCCTTTCCAAACATTGGTGCATCTTTTGAAATCGTAGTAAATATCATATAGCCATTCGGCTTTAACTGATTATAGCAATCTTTAATAAACTTCTCTCTCTCATGTTTATTCAATAAATGAATAAGTGCGTAACAAAATATACCATCATAAAGCTTTTGGTCAAAAGGCATGTCGGTTACTGAACCATGAAAAATAGTAAAATTAATTCCATTTTGTCTTGCCAATTCAATCGCTGTTTTTGATATTTCAATACCTGTTACGTTTATTCCATTGTCAGTAAAAATCTTTGCGTTTCTACCATATCCAATCCCCGGAATCAATACATCCTTAACTTTCTTTTCAAGGAAAAAGTCCTTTGTTAAAATTGCAGAGTCTGAAGGTTCAAACCCCCACATCATTTGATTTTCCATAAAACTCGATTCCCAAATTTCTGCCATATCTAAATCCCCTTTCAAAATCATTTAATCTACTTGTGTTCAAAAAAAGAAAGACCAAAGGTCTTTCTTTTTTATTTCTATTTATGACGCATTACTCTTAGCCATTTCTTTATCTGATAAACGCTCGTTACCCATTAAGAAAATTGAAATCAATGCTAATCCTACAGGAACTAATGTCCAAAGGAATGTATGAGCAATTGACGTTGAAAACACGTCAGTAATTTTTGTCAGTATTGGTGCTGGTATCAATTTGGCAGCTTCAGGAGTAAAGGCTTGATTAATATTTGAAAAATCCTTTGGTGCACCACTTTTTGCAAATGCATCAGCAATTTTATCAGTAAAAACATTTCGTTGAATAACACCAAAAACAGTAATACCAACCGTCATTCCTAAAGCACGAAGGAATGCGTTAGTTGAACTTGCTGAACCACGATTTTCATTATCAAAATGATGCATCGCAGACATACCAAGCACTGAGAATGATGCCCCTACACCTAGTCCAACGATGACCATATAAACGATTACTTGGAATTTAGTTGTATCAGGAGTTAAAGTACCTAGGCAAATAATACCTGCTAACAGAAGCACAACTGATCCGACCATAATATTACGATAACTAGTTTTATTCGCTAAAGCCCCGCCAAATGAAGCAGAAATACTAACACTTACCATCATTGGTAATAGGACTAAACCAGAATTTGTAGCTGTTCCACCTTGAACAAACTGGATAAAGATCGGAATGTAAATTGTTGCAGCGATGAATGCCGCTCCATAAAATAATCCAACAAAGTTACTAGCAGCAAAAAGACGATATTTAAACATACTAAACGAAATAATCGGTTCAGCTGCTTTACGCTCAATGAATAAGAAGATAATAAGGAAAACAGCAAATCCAGCAAATAATCCAAGAATTTGAACTGAATCCCACGCGTATTCTTTTCCACCTAGCTCAAGTGCAAACATTAAACAGACAATACTAATAACAAAAGTTGTTGCACCCCACCAGTCGATTTGTTGCTTCGTGTGATTTTTTGACTCGATATAAAAATAACTAATTAGTCCAAGTGTTAAAAGTCCAAAAGGAATATTTATATAGAAAATATATCTCCAGTTAATATAATCTGTAATATAAGCACCAATTAATGGTCCAAGAACGCTTGATAATCCAAAAACAGCACCAAAAATACCGCTCATTTTACCACGCTTTTCAACAGGAAACACATCCCAAATAATTGAAAAAGCAATTGGCATTAAAGCACTTCCGCCAATTCCTTGAATTGCACGGTAAATACTAAGCTGAATAATAGAATTTGCTGTTCCACAAAGAACTGAACCTAAAATGAATAAAATAATTCCTAACATAAAAAATCTTTTTCTACCGTACATATCAGAAAGTTTACCGAAAATTGGCATCCCAGCCATTTCTGTAACTAAGTAAGCTGATGTTACCCAAACAAATTTATCATAGCCACCTAAATCTTTTAATATTGTAGGCATCGCCGTAGAAACGATTGTGTTATCAAGGGAAGCGAAAAATATCCCAAGTAATAACGCAATCATAACAGGAACCAGTTTTGTTTCCCTTTTTTGCATAACCATCTCTCCTTTTACATTTCAAGCATAAAATTTAATTTGAATTCTGTATTCATGGCCTAACTTAAGTATCTGACTGACTTAAAAACGCTATTCTTTCGAGACGCTTAGTCTGATGAAGAGCTAACCTTTGGCGATCATTAGCACAGCAGTCAAAAATCAGTCTCTATTAATGTATAAAATAGCATTACTTAATAGACCTAAACCTATTCCAATTCCAAAACCAAGAAATCCTCCTACGATTAAATGAGATGTAAAATAACCTACACCTAAACCAATCGTTAATCCTAAAATTACAAAAGCAGCATAAAAAATTCCTACAGCTTCCTCATGTCTCATAATATATAATCATTCCTTCCATACAATTTAACTTCACATAAAGTAATGAATGTCTCCATAAATACTTTAATTAATTTAAAGTTAATATAACATTGTTTCGTTACTTAAACAATATATAAATTTAAATTTATTAATTTATTTTTATTAAAAATAGTATTTAATATGTAAATCATAGTACTTATTCATTAACTTTATTGTATAAAAAGGAATATAACAACGTTACGCACAAAAATAACCCACAAAAACAAAACATTGTTGTGTTACTCTGGATATAAATAATAAACTTCATTACTTAGGACCAGTCTGCCCCTTGCTCATTATCATTTTATAACAAAGTCCAAGTGCACTTATTAAGAAAAGCCAAGCTGCTAAATGAAACATAAATTGAATGTCAATTGATTCAAGTAATGTTCCTACACCTATAATACAAATAGCTGTTACAAAAGAAGTCCAAAATAAGTAACTCCTATAAAAATCGGATGAAGCGTTCATAAATAATTTCTTTTCAGCGATCTTGAATAACGCAGTAAATCCTCCAAATAAAACCTGCCCAATATAAACAATCTTTATATTATCGATCAAAGGCAGTGAAAAAAACAATAAACAGCAAAATATTGAATGGAATATCATTAATAAAAATGGTGAAACCAGGTCAACGAATCTGCCACCAAAGTATACAACCACACTTAAACTTAATGAAAATAGTCCATATAATAAACTAAATACGTCATACGCATCTCCTATATTCCTTAAGAAGAGAACATAATATGGAAATACTAAAGAGCTACTAAATCCAATAATACTAAGTAATGCGATTAAAAAACGGTTCATATGATTACTCCCCATAATTTTCATAAAAAGTATTCATAAATACACTATTTGGATCAAACTCTCTTTTCTTATTGAAAAAATCTTGTGCTTTTGGATATGCTGATACCATTTGTTGCTTAGACTGATATGGATAATAAGGTAAATAATAAGTCCCTCCATGCTCCAAAGTTAGATCAGTCCACTTTTGAATTACTTCTTTTGCATATTGAACAGAATCTTTATCTTTACCATGTTGAATTAAAACAACGAAAGCAAACATATCATCTTTCGCATAATTCATGACTGTTTCATCATCTTTTTCAACGTATCGAATCGTAATATTTAATATATTTAAATTTTCATATTGTAAATAATCTCTAATATCATCAATGTAACGAACAAATTCATTAACAGGTACAAAAAATTCCTGTAAAACTTGTGTATCTTGACGGTCATCGAATTCCATAAACTTACTTTCAGAACGCATGACATTATTGCGAGTTTCATAGTTTCCATTTAGGGAGTGAATAAAGCGATATTGAAAATCCCAAAAAAGATCTTTACCAATTTCCGAAGTTCTGGACATACCTAGTGCAAGCTTCGGTAAAAAAGCGGAATGATCTTCCTTCAGCTCTTGATCTGAATCGGTCATTTTACGGGATGTTGCCATATAATTAATTGCATAAACCTTGTCTAAAAAGCTATCTGGCGCTACAGAAATCCTAGCAATATGCATTCTTGCATTTGGGTTTTCTAAAACGTTCTTATTAAAATAATTTGGATACTTCTTATAGTCCATCGTTTTTGTTTCTACTTGATATAATTCATTATTTGTTAGTTGAAACTCTACTTCCAAAATAATTCCAAACAATCCATATCCACCTAATACATATGGGAATAATTCTTTATTCTCAGTGCGACTTACTTTAATTACTTTTCCTTCTGGTGTTAATAATGTAAACCAATTAACAGTACTAGCTAATGAGTGATTCCGAATGTCACGACCATGTGCGTTCACACTTAATGAACCACCTACTGAGAATATCTCTTGTGACTGAGTTACCTTTAAGGCAAGATGATAAGGATTAATCGCTTTTTGTATATCTCCCCATGTTGCACCACTTTGAACAATAACTGTCTTTTGAACAGGATCGACTTTTTCAACCTTATTAAATGTTTTTAAATCAATCACCACACCATCTTTATAATATGTATGACCTCCTTGACTATGTCGCTCGCCTGCTATTGAAACTGTCTTCCCTTGTTTTTTTGCTTCAATTACAATTTTCTTTAATTGGTCTACTTCCTTTCCTTTGACAATACGATCAATTTTAGTAGGAAGAAGATGGCCAACATCATCAATCACTCCATGCTTTAATGGTGCAGGTTTATTCCACAGCGTAAGTAAAACTGTCACAAACACGGTTAAGAGGAGTATTCCTACAAATATTCTTTTCCCCAAGTTCTTTTCCTCCTAATAGAAAAAATAAATTTAAGCGTTAAAAAAAGACGTGCTTACACTAATGTATACACGTCTTCATTTAACGATCTGTGCTTGCTCAATTTGGTTTTAACTAAACCAACCAATCATTCTATTTACGTCTTTTTCATCTAAATGTCTTACTTGATAAGTACGACCAAATTGGCTTGAAAGAATCGTAATGTATATAGATTTTAGTTTTACTCTTTTTTGAAGGAAACTTTGTTCACCGATCAATACTTGTATTCGCTCTTTTGGTAAAATGGCGGTTGTTCTTGAGAAATAACCAGACTGAATGATCACAGTTCGATCTAATAATGTATAGCCTGCATTTCTAAATCCTAATTCCCCAATAAATATACCGATTAAAACAATGCCATAAACCCAAAAGTGAATAAATGGAAGGAATACAATTCCACTAGCTATTAGAAGAAAAGTAATAATCATTCTTGAATAATACGTTTTTCGAGCTCTTTTTGGTGCTCGGTATGATATTTCATCATAGTTAATAGAAGGAATAAAATTTTTTAGGAATAAGTGAACATCCTTCGTTTTAATAAATGGATGTAGAACATGTCTACCTTGCTCCTGCTTATCCCCCATTCCAACAGCTTCGACGTAAACTGTAGAATAACCAAATAATTGGCGAATGATTCCTTCTTTGATAACTACTCCTTGAATTCGTTTTAATGAAACCGTAAATTCATTTTTTTCGAATAACCCTCTTGTAATAATAATTCGATCATCTCTTCTTTGAACAGTAAAGTTTGCAAATTTCAATATGTATCGAATGGTTGAAAATATTAGGGAAAGTAATAAACTACCTAAAAATACAATAAAAAACATCATGTAAGTAAATGTTTGTATTTGATTATATATTGCCACATAAATACTATGTGGAAGTAAATCCTCGATTTGTGAAAATAATGATGCTAAAACGGCAAAAGCTAGTCCTACTTCAAAGGAAGTGATTCCAGCTAAAAAAAGTTTTCTCGTTTCAATTGTTAAACTTATATCTACTAAAGGTACTGCTTGTACACTATTTTCCTCAGCTACAACCAAACCTACTTTTTTCTTTTTAGAGTTTAATACTTCATTTTTTAATGAAAGTGCCACTTCCTTAGGTATTGCATTTAATATACCTTCAGCTTTTTTTCCACCAGCTGTCTCAATTCGTACGCTCACCACATTAAAAAGCTGTTGAATAAATCCAGCATTAATTGAAAAAGACTGAATACGTTCTTTTTGAATAAATGTATTTTCGATTACAAATAATCCCGAACGAATTCTAAATTCATCTTCATTTATATAGTAGGTAAATCGATACCATTTTACGATTGCCGAAGCAACTGGAAAAACAATCAGAACAGCAGCAAACAAATATTGAAACATTGACCCTTTACCACCTGAAACTAAAAGTATAATAAGTGGTATTAGTACGTTTTTAATTTGCTCTAAAAATACGGTAAGTATATAAGCTGGATGTTGTCTTTTTGGCTCATACATCGTCATCACTTATCCTTGCTAAGTAGATAATTTTATCTCTGAGCTTTTCTGCGATATGGTGTTCTAAGCCTTCAATTTCATGTGTGGTAGCAGCCGTGGAAATATTCACTGTAGATAAACCGTATCGACGCAGTATTGGTCCTACTTCTGTCGTAACGTGTTGTACTCTGACCATAGGAATTACAATTCGTTTAATAACAAATATTCCTTTTTGAATTTCTAACTCATTTTCATAAATCTCATATGCGGTATATTTCAATTTAAGAGTAGGTAAAAATAAAGTTAAAAAAATAATTAACGCTATAACGACACCGATCATAATCATTAAAATAAAGAAGGGAAGTGAAAAATATCTCATAAGAAAATAATAGATAATTGGTAAAGCAACTAAAGAGATACTGCTAAGTAGCGATGTAATTCTCCATACTGACCTCATTTTAGGTGATGGTCTTTGTGATGGATTTGCTCTCATTTAATCACCTTTTCTATCTCATTAATCTATCACTTACTATATCATACCATGAGACAAACTATTCACAAACCTCCTATTTATCGACAAAGTAAAAAAAAGGTAATTTTCCCTATGATTAATGAAAAAATAATTCTTTTAACTAAGCAAATTTCTTTAAGCTGATTAATCAATAAAAAAAGGTTAACTCATAGAGTCTAACAAGACTAATGAGTAACCCTATTTCAATCGTAATAAATAGTCTCAGATTCTCTAAAATTTACAATTACCTTCGCTTGTCCTTCTACAATTTTAGCAAACTCATCCATCGTAGTGTCATACTTAATATAGATTCTAGGTAAAAGATAGACTTCATTCTTTGTACCCTTTTCTAGATAATATTTCGGATCTGTCGCTACTGCAAAAGTATAGTATTTTTTTGTTTCCTCAATTACTTTATCATTATGATAACCATAAGGATAAGAGAGAGCTATCACAGCTTTTCCAGTGATTGATTGGATCTTATCTTTGGAATCTTTCAACTCATGCTTATAGTCATCTATCTTCCTTAAATCTTGATGGGTTGCAGTGTGCGATTGGATTGAAAACATCCCTGAATCAGACATCTTTTTTAAATCCGTGCTAGAAAGACGATCCGGCCATCCAATATAGTCGGATATCGCAAAGATAGTTGCTCTTGGTGTAAACGTATCCGATTTCAATTTTTGAAAGATTTTTAACACATTTAAGTTATTTTTATAACCGTCATCAATTGTAATAAATACAGGTTTCTTTACTTTATTTCGGTCTCCCCATTGTTCAAAAGTTAAAAGCGTAAATCCATGATCACGTAAATAGATCATTTGTTTTTCAAAATTCTCTGGTGAGACAAACAAGTCTCTTACTCCGTGACCAGTAAACTCATCAATGGAATGATAAATTAAAATTGGAATTTTATCTGCAGCATGTGTTTTTTCTGGCAACTGTATCCACAAAAATAGACATAGAAAAAATAAAGAAATCTTTCTCATAAAAAATCCTCACTTTATCTTTTTTCTATTTAGTGTTCCAATTTCCATTTTAACTATCATTATTTATAGTAATTAAAGATATTTTACCTACGATTTAGTAATCATTGATTCATACATAAAAGCTTATAACTTTCCTATTAATAAATTAAAGCCCGTTACTCAAAATGTAAGTAACGGGCCTTTCTATTTAATGGTTCATTTTAGAAGGGTCAATTTGGTTGAATGTTCCTTCAATCGGATTGATATCAAAAGCCTGACCGAATCCAGCGATGTATCGACCTTCTATTGGTGTAAGCTTGAATAACGACAGATCAATTCCTCTTAAAACCTTAATCATCTGCTCTCCGTGATTTTCTACAAACTTTTCAAATATGTGCTCTTTGTCCACATTACCCACGGATTCAGGAGTACATTTATAACGAATGCGTTCTCTCGCAAATAATATTGGAGAAGTTGCTTCGTCTGCAATAATCATGATACTTATATACTTATTGTTTTCTAAATGTTGAAAATGAGCTGCGATTTTACTAATGAAAATATAGAAGTTACCTTCGTAGATGACAAAAGGTGAATAGCTAACATGCGGATCCCCTTTATGATCCATTGAACTGATCACCAACGTTTTACATTCAGATTGAAGTTTTTCATATTTTTTAAATTGAACTTCTAATTGTTTTTCCATAAGCATCTCCTTAAAGAAATTATTTTCGCTATATTTCAATGATAACAATTATCATTCTCATTATCAATACTGTTTTCAGAATATTAAATCACAATTAAAGAGCCTTAGTATTAAAGCTAAGGCTCTTCTAGATCAGAAGTTGAGAGCGCTTTCACTTCCTTTTCGACCATTCTATTGAAGAAGTGATTTGTTTAAACATATCATCCTCCTCAATCAAACGCCTCTGTTTCGTCGATTATTTACATTTTATTTAATATAAAATCTCAAATTATTTCCGTGAAAATATTTTAGGACTTCGTTTTCAGTAGTGTTCTACTTGTTCTAATAAAATACTTCATTATTCATCGACTCCACACCAATCTAGTAAAGTGTAGGCAATTACCTCCGCACAACGAAATAATTCATCTAAATCAATGTATTCATTTGGATAATGTGCAACCTTCGTTTCACCAGGTCCAAACACAATAGTAGGTATTTGTTTTATTTGTGAAAATAATCCGCCGTCCGTACCCCATGGGGAGGCTTCAATAATCGGTTCATTTTTATAAACATATTGATATGATTTCTTTAGAGATTCCATAAATGGATGCCCAAGATCGATACTACCTGGTAACCAACTTGCTCCAAAAAATTCAACCTCAACCGGATTTCCAATAAACCAATCATCAATTAATGAGAGTGTTTTAAGCCACCTCGTTATTTCAAGTTTAGCTTCTTCGATTGTTTCATTTGGTGAAACACCTAGCCTTCCCTCAAGAGTAACTAGATCTGAGACAGAGGAGGGCCAAGTACCCCCATTTATTTTTCCGATATTAATCGGAATTGGAATTGGCACATTTTTGTATAGTGGATCATCTAGTAATCTTGTATTTCGAACTTTTTCTAATTGATTTATATGATTAATAACCATTATACTTTTTTCAATTGCGCTAACGCCTTCATACCTCGTTCCACCGTGCGCAACTTTACCTTTTACTTTTATTCGAAACCAAACACTGCCTTGCTGTTTCGGAAATATTTTCATTTTAGTTGGTTCTGGAATAAGGACAGCATCTGCAACGTATCCTCGTAATATCGTTGCTAGCGTACCTGCCCCTCCGCTCTCTTCCTCAATAACACTTTCAAAATAGATGTCGCCTTTAAGTGGAATATTACATTTTTTTATTGCCTCAATCGCAAATAAAGCAGCAACATTTCCGCCCTTCATATCTGTTGTTCCCCTACCATATAAGCGATTTCCTACGAGAGCACCACTATACGGATGAAGATCCCAACTACTTATTTCACCTTCTGGAACCACATCAATATGTCCATTTAATATAATCGATCTACCATTTCCTGTTCCCTTTAAAATTGCAACGATATTCGGACTGTCTTCAAATGAAGTTCGTTCTGAAATAAAATAAGATGATTTTGTTAATTCCTCAATTGACGGCTCAAAGCGATCAATCACTAATCCAAGATTCTGTAAATAATTTGAGACAATTTTTTGTGCACCAGCTTCATTTCCTGAAACACTTTTTTCACGAACAAGATTCTGAAGTAATTCAATTGCCTTGTTCTTATTTTTATGAATATAGTCATTAATTTTAGCTTTCAAATCCAATTTTGATCACTCCCAACGATGAACAATAACATTTGGGTTCACAAATAATGGAGCACCAGTTTTCTCAATCACATCGCTGACTAAATATGGAGACATTACCTCATTTAACCAAAGCTCTCCACTTTCTTTTTTAACTTCAATTACGGCCATTTCAGTAATGATTAAATCTACGCAATTTGGAGATGTAAGAGGAAGTGTACATTCAGAGACTATTTTAGGGTCACCATTTTTATTAGTATGGTTCATTAAAACAATTACTTTTTTTGATTTTTGAGCTAAGTCCATTGCTCCCCCAATTCCTGGAACTCTTTTACCAGGAACAATCCAATTTGCTAAATCTCCATTTTTACTGACTTCGAGAGCACCTAGTACTGTTAAATCTAATAAACCTTTTCGAATAATCGCAAAGGCTATGCTACTATCAAAATAACTCGAACCTGGAATTAATGTTACAGGTAATCCTGCAGCATTACATAAATTCTCATCTTCTTCACCTTTTTGCGGAGTAGGCCCTAAACCTAACACGCCATTTTCTGCATGGAACATTACTTGGCAATCATCTGGTAAGTAGTTTGGGATCAGTGAAGGAATTCCAATCCCAAGATTCACAATCATACCGCTCTTTACTTCTTTTGCTGCACGTTTTGCCATCATTTCCCTAGGATTTATTTTTCCCAAACCCACTTCCAATTCACCCCTTCCGATTGAACGATGTGGTTTACAAAAGCGCCAGGCACGATAATTTCTTCAGGTTCTAATGCTCCTAATGGAACAATTTCATCAACTTCTGCAATTGTAATTTTTCCGGCCATTGCTACATAAGGATTCGTATTGCGAGCACTCTTATCAAAAACTAGATTCCCAAAAGGGTCTGCTTTCTTCGCATATACAATTGAAACATCTGAAATAAGAGGAGTTTCAACTAAATACTCTTTCCCAAATACATTCACTCTCTGTTTATCAACATCTATTACACTATCAATCCCAATATCCACTAAAACGCCACCTAATCCAACCCCACCCGCTCGTATCCGTTCAATAAATGTACCTTGAGGACTGAACTCTATTTCCAACGTACCATCTGTCATTTGCTTTCCAGCATTTGGATTTGATCCGATATGCGTTGTAATCATTTTTTTTACTCTTTTAGCCGTCACTAATTGTCCGATCCCAACATCAGGAAAACCCGTATCATTTCCAATTAGAGTAAGATCTTTCACACCTTTCTCTAAAATGCTCCTTATTAACGTTGGTGGGTTACCGATTCCTCCAAACCCACCGAACATCAATACCATATCATCTTTAAAATAAAGCAAAGCTTCTTCAATACTAATGATTTTCCCGAAAGTATTGATTGCCATTATTCGATCTCCTTTGCTTCTTGATTTAGCTCATTAAATACTTCCTTTAATAAAGTTAGCAATTCATTTACTTGCGCATCAGTAATGACTAAAGGTGGAGAAAGCAAGAAACTATTTTCAGATCTTCCATATGGGCCACTAACAGATGGATACAGTAATAATCCATGATTTTTAGCAATCTCAATTACACGATTTGTTACACTTTTACAATTAAAGAAATCTTCATTTATTTCTATACCAATCAGTAGCCCTTCTCCCCTGACATCGAATAGAAAAGGATACTCTTTCTGCCATTCTTTTAGTTTTAATTTAATTTTTTTACCTTGTCTTTTAGAATTTTGTACTAATCCATTTTTTTCGACATAGTTTAAAACGGCTAAAGCTATACTTGCAGAGAGAGGATTCGCACTAAACGTATGTCCACTCATAACAAGTCGACTGCCTTTCAAAATTGGTTGCATTACACGATCACTTGCGATTGCTACAGCAATTGGCGTATAACCAGCCGCCAATCCCTTACCGAGGACTAATAAATCGGGCACACAATTCCAATGGTTCATTCCGAACATTTCCCCAGTTCTACCTATTCCCGTCATTACTTCGTCCGCAATAAGTAACACATCGTGTTTATCACAAATTTCTTTAATTTTTTCATAATATCCTTTTGGAGGAGTTAACGCAGCTCCTGCCGCACCAACAATAGGTTCAACTATAAAGGCTGCTACATTTTCAGAACCTAGTTTCTGAATTGTACGATCAAGTGCAGTTGCACAAAGTAAACCACAATTTCCAGGTTCTAATTCAAATGGGCATCTTTTGCAATACGGCGCTTCAACCATTGGATAATCCTCTAGTAAACTAGTAAAACGTTTCCTCCTTAAAGGATGCCCTGACATAGACAAGGATCCGATGGTGATACCATGGTAGCTCATGCTCCTTGATATAATCTTCGTTTTCGTATGAATTCCTTTTTCTTGAAAATGCTGTATTGCCATTTTCATAGCTGTTTCAGTTGCTTCAGTACCACTATTAACAAAAAAACTCCAGCTTAAATCTCCAGGTGCTAGCTGAGCTATTTTTTCAGCTAATTGTTCTGCCGCCTCACTCGTAAACTGTGATCTGTAAACAAACGCCACTTTAGAGGCCTGTTTTACCATTTCATCAATTATTTCCTTAACACCATGCCCGATGCTTGCAGCAACTGCACCTGATGAACCATCAATATATTTCTTTCCTTGCTTGTCCCATAGGTAGATAGTTTCTCCTCGATCAATTGTTGGATAACTATCACCTACAAGTGGTTTTATTAAATAATCCCTTTTAGTCATACTATCCCACCATCTTTCACTTAGATCTCATTACTATATATATAGTTGAAAGCGAATGAAGTTAGACTAATGAAAAACAATAGGGTTTACTTCGAATAAAATAATGTTGATTACAACTGAAAAAGACCACAAAAATGTGGTCTTAACTTTTCTTTTTATAGCAAACTCACGCGTTAGCCGAATTTATATTAAGTATTTATTCTTTTATATAAATAGTATTTAAACAATCTCTATTTATTTACTGCAATGCGGAAGAGCCCAATTGCACTCACAATATTTAAAACACAAGCAAGTATTAAAAGAATCCAATTTAAAATAACTGACAATTGAATAGTTATGGAAATGGTTAATGTACTACAACCAATAATTAACATGATCATTAGTAAGGGCGAGTTTCTTAACATAAGATCCACTCCAATTTATTGGAACTTGAATAAAAAAAGCTTCGAGAAGATTCCTCTCTTAGCTTTTTTTTACATATTTTTAGCCCATTCTATGAACAGCTTCAGCTATTTTTTATTTCCGAATTTCATCATTAAATAATAACTTACTTTAGGGAATACTGAATAAACTTTTGCTCCAAATCCCATCCATGAAGGTAAATCGATTTCATGGACATTTTTTCCAATTAAAGAAATAACTTTCGAAGCAACTTTTTCAGGGTCTAGCATCATTTTCCGAACAGATTTTGCGTACGATCCTGACTCATCTGCTATATCAAAAAATGGTGTATCCATTGGACCTGGATTTATATTCGTAATATAGATACCGTCTTTTTCAACTTCTTGTCTTAGGGCATTGCTGAATCCTAACACTGCATGCTTAGAACCTGCATATGCTGCAGCCTTCGAAGTTGCAATCTTACCGGCTAAAGAAGCGATATTAATAATATGTCCCTTCCCTTTCAGCTTCATAGACGTAAGGGCAAGCTTTGAACAAATCATGACTCCAAATACATTGACATCAAACATTTGCTTCATATCTTGAAGTGACATTTGTTCAACTGTTTGAAATAGACCATACCCTGCATTATTTATTAAAACATCGATTCCATCAAATTGCTCTTCGATTTGATGAAATGCATCGTATACTGCATTTTCATCTGTCACATCTACAACAAAATAATGACATTTAACTGGAAAATCTTCTTGTATTTTTGCCTTTAAGTTTTTTAGCTCTGTTTCTCTTCTAGCAATTAAGACGATATTAGCGCCTTGTTTTGCTGCAGTTAAAGCTAAATCTTTCCCAAGACCACTAGAAGCACCTGTTATTACTACCGTTTGGTTACTTAACCTCAAAAATTCCCACCTCTATTATTGACTGACTGAATGCTCATTCGTTTTATACTCAAGTATACCATCATTTCGTTCATTTAAACTAATAAAACCTAAGTTTTCCAGGTAGTCTAATTGACCAATTGTTTCAGACAAAGTAAGTGAAAGTTGTTTTTGATAAACCTTTGGAAATAACATTTGACAAACTTCATATGCAGTTAACGGTTGTTTTTTAATCATTTCATATACTTTTTCAGCTCTAGCCTTTTGCTTTTCTAATCTACTTTTTACTAAACTTTTAATATCTGTAACTGGATCACCATGTCCAGTATATAATTTTGTAATCGGAAGTTCTGCTATTCTTTGTAAAGAGTGATTGTATTGTAGTAATGGCTTTACACGTTCGGTTTCACCATTTAATGGAGGCTCTATGATTGGGTTTGACGAAACCTTATCTAATAATAAATCTCCTCCGAATGCAATGCCATCGTCCTCACTTATTAAGGAAATATGAGAAGTTGCATGACCAGGTGTGTACAATACTTTCAACCCAAAAATACTATCAATTCGATCGCCTTCATCTATCGTATGTGTTAAAGAACGAATACTAGTATATGGCATTTTCTCTGTTGTACGTGGCATTCTTTGTACATATTCTTGTGGTACACCATATAATAGTGCATTTTCAATAAAATACTCATTATAGTAATTTAAAAATGATTCTTCCTGAGTTAAATATGGAATATTTCGTTCATGACCTAATATTTTTACATCCTCATTAAACTCCTCTAATAGTCCTGCATGGTCTGGATGATGATGAGTTAATATGACTTGTTCGATATCTTCTAATTTATATCCAATTTTATCTAATTCACTTTTAAGTGCATCTAATGTATCGGCTGTATTCGTTCCTGTATCAATTAAAGTCAATAAATCTCCTTCAACTAAAAAAACATTTACTGTATTCATTGCATAAGGTACCGGTAGTGTAATTTGGTGAATCTTATTTTCAGGGATCATACTTATTCCTCCTTATCTGAATCTTCTTACAGTTAATTCTAATATACATTTTAAAAAATACAAACAAAGATGATTAGAATTTTACATTAATGTAAAGACAGCATCTAGAAAATGCAGAGAACACTGAAATCGGAAAAGGTATTAATCGTTACAAAACTAAAAAAAATTTCCCAATTACTTCTTTTCTCTTTAAAATTTTCCCTTCAACTAAAAATTATTTAAAAATATTTTTGAAAAATTATATAAAAGTAATATGTCAACAAGGAATATAGCATTTATTTCTCTAATATAAATATCTATTACAATAGAGGTGAGGTGAATGTAATGTTTCTAGGAAAAGTTGCGTTTATTGGTGCAGGTAGTATCGCAGAAGCATTAATTGCAGGATTAATTGATAGTGGGTATATTGAGAGTGATCAAATTGCAATCACTAATAGGGAGGATTTAGAACGT
The DNA here is from genome assembly GCF_050457485.1 of Gottfriedia acidiceleris. Lineage (GTDB taxonomy): Bacteria > Bacillota > Bacilli > Bacillales > Bacillaceae_G > Gottfriedia > Gottfriedia acidiceleris_D. The sequence continues at coordinate 41,326 of NZ_JBCMJM010000022.1, read as the reverse complement.
TTAGATAGTTTACATACAAAATATGGTGTATTAGCTACTACTAACCGTCAGCTAGCAATCTCTGGTTCAAGTGTAGTTTTTTTAGCGATGAAACCTAAAGATGTTACAGTCGCTCTTGATCAAATTAAAAGTTTTTTCAATGAAAAACAATTAATTATTTCCTTAGTAGCAGGTGTTACAATCAATACAATTAAGCAGTTACTAGGAAATGAAAATCTGAATATTGTTCGTGCAATGCCAACTACGTCTTCACTCGTTAGAAAATCTGCTACAGCACTTGCTTATCCAGATGAAGTTCCTTTTGAAAAAGTGCAAATAGCAAAAAGATTATTTGAGCGTGTCGGTATTGTCGCTAAAGTAGAAGAAGACGAATTACATGCTATGACTGGATTATTTGGTAGTGGTCCAGCCTATATATATTATGTCATTGAACAATTTGAACGAGCTGCAATGGCACTAGGGATTCATCGTGATATTGCCAAGCCATTTATTCAACAAACTTTAATGGGTTCAATTTCAATGCTTCAAGAAACGAATAAATCTCCATTAACATTGAGAAAGAAAGTTACTAGCCCAAATGGCACTACTCAAGCTGGAATATCTGTTCTTGAAGACCGTGAAGTTGCTAATTCCTTTTTAAATTGCTTTATTGAAGCAACTGTTCGATCACGTGAGATCCAAGAGGAATATGAAAAAATTAATAAAATTTAATCAGCTTGTCATGACTCTCTTCTTTAGATAATAAAATGATACAGGTAACTGTGTTGTCCTAAGGGGGAGAGTTTTCTGATGAAAATAACAAACAGTAGAGTATTACGAGCAAGTATTAAGCGTATTCTCATCACAATTGCTTTAATCGTTACACTAGTTTTAATTGTTGGCTTTCTAACAATCAGTTATGTTGTTGGTAATTCAATGGTAGAAGCAAAGGGCAAACCACTTAGCTACCCTCAAAAAGTATCAACTCTCCTACTATTAAAATTCGATTCATTAAAGAAAAATAAAGAATCAAATCATGAAGTACATAAAAAGCTAAATTAAGGGTTTAACTAAGTCCAAGCCTGTCAAACTGGCATCTAAATGATTATAAAAAGAGCAAGGGACTGTATAATGATCCCCTTGCTCTTCTTTTTAATCATTTTTGAGTAGCATGACTTGTTGCAACTTCTTCATGCATAATATGAAACTCTTTTTTAATAATATCTTTTTTCAACTTAATATAATCGTCTTCACTAATAGTTGGTGGTAGCGTAATTAAAACTCTTCGATAAACTGAATCACTATCTAGTGTGATACAGCTCTTCAAATTAGAATATTTATTTACAAGCTTAGCTAATCTTGCTAATGCACCTTCATGTTCCATCGTACTGACAGTTAATGAATAACCGCCGTCCTTCAGTCCCCATGCTTCTTCTAATAATTCAAAAACTGTTTTATGCGTTAAAATTCCTACAAATTCATTTAGATCGTTTACTACTGCTAAATATGGAAAACGTTTAATCGTAAAGAATACTTTGAAAAATGGTGAATCCTCCTGAATTGGTGGACATTCTTTACGCACAAAATCATTTACTGTCTTGCCTTGCAAAGAATCGTTATCTACTAAATACTCAGCTAAATCAACACGATAAAGATTTCCAACATACTCTTTATCGTTTTCACTTAAAACTGGTATACATCGATACTTTGTTTTCTTTAAAAGATCCCAAGCAAACTGTGCTTCAGTTGTAACCATACAATGAACTACATCATGTTTTTTTACGATATTACCTTTAATTCTCAATCATAACCCTACTTTCAAAATTTATTTTACTAATCATTCTTAATTTTTCTCTTTTAAAAACACATATACAAAAATAAAAACTCCATCAAGTCGCATGATTTGATTAAAAGCACTGTTAATATAAATAGATTCGATTTAAGTCCCTCATCCCAAAGATTGAAACTCTAAAAACCTCCTTATACGCTCCTCAATGTAGGATCTTTTGATGTTTAATTATGAGGGAATCTTACGTTAATAAATAACAATGCTTTTAAAACAATCTCGAAGCCTTTCATAATTAATTCGCCCTTTCTCAAAATGTACCTTTTTTGTTTCATAAACTAATTCGAAATTTTCAAATAATTTTCCAATACTATTTAAGGTCACCATCATATCTATATTTTTAAAAGAGAAATTTATTCCAAAATAATCAAAGAAAAGACAAAAAATTGGAATGATGAAGAGCTTATATTGACTTTTCTTGTAATCTACTTCCTCATAACGGGCTCATGAGGTACTTATATTGCCTTTTCTTCTAATTTACTTCCTCATAACGGGTTCATGAGGTACTTATATTGCCTTTTCTTCTAATTTACTTCCTCATAACGGGTTCATGAGGTACTTATATTGCCTTTTCTACTAATCTACTTCCTCATAACGGGCTCATGAGGTACTTATATTGCCTTTTCTTCTAATTTACTTCCTCATAACGGGTTCATGAGGTACTTATTATGCCTTTTCTTGCCATTTACTTCCTCATAACGGGTTCATGAGGAGTTTAAAATGCCTTTCTTAAGAATTACTTACTCATAATATCCTGTAGCAGATATCCTCCTCACTCATCTTCTCCTCCAGTAAAAAATTGAAATTAGGTAAGTTCTTCCTATTTATATCCACAAAAAAAGAAGAGATAAGTGATCTCTTCTTCTCGAAAATGATTATGCTTCTTGCTTAACTTTATTTGTCAGTTCTTTTTTTAATAAGTCAATTTTGTAATCAAATGATTGAAGATCAAATTCTGAACGAACTCTTAGCTCTAAATCACGAATTTGTTTTTCAAAGTAGTTGAAGTCAATTGATGGCATCTTACTATTAAGTAAATGATGAGTTTCATTTATTTTTTTTGTCGCGTGAGCCATGTTTTGACGAGACATTAAGTCATATTTTTTCGTATGAAGCTCTTTTAACTTTTTTTCAATTTGATTAACTTGTTCATGCATAAAGCTAATTTCTTCTTCTGTTTTAGCGATTAATGTAACAAACTTTTCAGCTTGTTCTTTATAAAAAGCTAGATCTTCAGTTGCACGTTTGATTAGGTCTTCTGCACCAGCTTCATTTGCAACCTTTAATTGCTCTTCACGTTTTTGCACCATTTGAAGTGCTCCCTCACGTTCGACCTGAAATTTCGTACGTAATGAGTAATGCCTTTCAAGTAATCCCCTTACTTTTCCTAATTCACTTTCAGATTGTTTAATGAAGTAATTTAATTGTGAGATTGGATTTTGTTGTTCTTTCTCATCTAATATACCATGTAAATCCGCTGAGATTTGATTTTTAATACGAGTAAATAAGTTTTTCATAGTCATACACTCCTCTTATTTTATAGGGTTGAAATTTTCATCATAAATATTAAATTCATCATCTTTAAGTTTTTTTTGATTTTTATAATCTTTATATAGGTAATAAAGCAAAATTGCTGCTGCTGCACCTATTAAAGAAGGAAGACCACTTATTGCAATCGATAAACCGATTAATCCAATAATTGTCCAGATGATTTTCATTAAAATCGAATTTGTTTTCATAAACTTTTTAAAACTGAAATATGTGATTACTAATCCAAGTGCTAAAGTAATCAAGCCACCTAAATTCGCTAAAGCAACTCCAATTAATATTAGTACGAGGATAAAAGTTAAGAACTTCTTCATGACCTCGTCGCCTCCTTTCAACTTATACTCTTATCTTATACAAGTTTTTATATCGGAATAATGGCCTGAGGAATGGTTTTATATCAGACTTAAGAAGGAGAAGAGCAAGACAAACAAAAAACCAGATCAATTTGGATAATCCAATGATCTGGTTTTGGCTAAAAATTAGGAAGTTTAACTCCTGCTTTTAATTGTAATAATTGTGATACCGTTACAAACTGATAGCCTTGCTTTTGAAGAGCTGGTAAGATTTGTTTCAGTGCTTCGACAGTTTGACTACGGTCCCCTCCGTGATCATGAAAAAGAACAATATCTCCTTTTCTAGTATCTTTTAATACATTTGATACGATTTTATATACTCCAGGATTTTGCCAATCAAATGTATCCTGATGCCAAGACCACATAACGGTTAAATAGCCAAGATCATGCACAGTATTTATCGAACGCTCACTATAGTAACCAAATGGTGGTCTAAATAATACTGGTTCGACATGGGTTGCAGCAATAATTGCATCATGAGTTTTATGTAATTGATCTCTTATTTGTTCATCAGTTAAATACTGAAGTCTAGCATGCGTATATGTATGATTCGCAACTTCATGACCTTCTTTTATTTCTCTCATGACAACTTCAGGATATTTCGCAACTCTCTCACCGACTAAAAAAAATGTTGCTTTAGCATTATACTTCTTTAACAAATCTAAAACTTCTGGGGTATATTCATCATTCGGCCCATCATCAAATGTAATTGCTATTACTTTCTCTTTTACAGGTACCTCCCAAATAGCAGTACCTTGCTTTTCGTAGTAATATCGATTTTTACTTTCAGCTGATGCATTAATAGAACTGGAAAAAATAAATTGGAAACTAAAAATAAATAAAAGGATAACTTTTAACTGTTTCAAAGCCATGACCTTCCTTTTACACAGAATACTTATATCATGTCTCTAAACTATTCTTTTATGTACACTTCTCAACTTTTTAAAAGCTCTGCATCTTAACTGAAAATTTCAATCGTGAAAATTTAATCGTTTCTTATAATTTCGTATTCATCAAAATCATTCGCTATATATGTATGTTCAAAGATTTCACGTGCTTCATCTAATAATTTTTTTGAAGCTTCCCCTTGATATCTTGCACTTATATGTGTTAAATAGAGTGTTTTAAGTCCCTCACACTTAGCCACATTTGCAATTTGAGTACTTGTTGTATGGAAATAATCATATGCATGAGTTGTTTCATCGTCTGCAAAGGTTGATTCATGCACTAATACATCCATACCTCTTGCAAGCAAATTACTTTTATCAGTTATTCTAGTATCCCCTGCTATTGCTATGCGTCGACCTTTTTTTGAAGGTCCAATATAATTCTTACCATTTAAAATTCTTCCATCCTCTAAAGTTACTGTTTTCCCTTCTTTTAGGAATTTATAAACTGGCCCTGGTTTTACACCAATCTTCTTTAATTCCTCTACGTTCAATTCTCCAGGTAAATCCTTTTCAATAATTTGATAACCAAATGATTGAATTCCATGTTCAAGTTCTACTGCTTGAACAATAAATTGGTCATCTTCAAAAACGATCCCTTCAGAAGTTTCAACATAATGAATCGGATATTTCAAATAAGTACCACTAATTTTAAAGCTAGTCTCTACATAATCCTTTAATCCTTTTGGTCCATAAATTGTTAATAAATCTTCTCCACCTAAAAAAGTTCTACTACTTAATAATCCAGGCAATCCAAAGATATGATCGCCATGGCAATGAGTAATAAAAATTTTTTCGATTCGTCTTGGCCGAATTGTCGTATGTAATATTTGATGTTGTGTTGCTTCACCACAATCGAAAAGCCAAGTCGCTCCTCTTTCCTCTAAAAGCTGTAATGCAATACTTGTTACATTCCTACCTTTTGATGGCATTCCTGCTCCCGTTCCTAAAAATACAAGCTTCACGTTAATGCCTCCATCTTAATCATTTCTAATTGTTACAGTACCACTTGTATATTAAATTGCCAACACTTTAAAGAATGATTTATGAATTGATTGGGAAATTTACACAATAGAGCTTAGTTTTTTAAATATAAAATATGGAGGAAAACAATGCGAAGACGTTTTTTCCAAATCGCCACTGTCTCATTAATTGCTAGCCTAACATTAACTAGCTGTGCTAATCGAAATAATAATATAAGTGCATCGGAGAAAGAAAAAGAAAATAATTTTAAAATTGGAATTGTTATGGGTAAAACTGAAATTCACGATAAAGGATTTAACCAAGCAGTTTGGGATGGTATTAAAAAAACTGGTAAGAAACATGGTTGGAAGGAAAATAAAAATTATGTAAAAACTGATGCACCAACAGACAAAGCAGCAAAAAAAGAATTAATGAAGTATGCAAAGAAAAATTATGATTTAACATTTGGAATAGGCTATTCATTTCAAAAAGCCATCTCAGAAGTTGCTAGTAAAGAAAAAAAATCTGACTTTGTCATAATTGATGGGATTGTTGAAAGACCAAATGTCGTAAGTGTTACCTATCGTGAAGAGCAATCAGCATTCCTCGCTGGTATTGCAGCAGCGATGAACACTAAAACGCATAAGATAGGATTTATCGGTGGTACAAAAGATCCATTTATAAAAAGGTTTGAATACGGATTTAAAGCAGGTGTTATGTCTGTCGATCCAAAAATAAAAGTATTGACCGAATTTGCAAATTCATATGATAAACCTGCAGACGGAAGTAAATTAGCAAAATCCTTATACAATGATAAAGGTGTAGATATAATTTTCCAAGTAGCAGGAAAAACAGGATTAGGTGTATTTACTGAAGCTAAAAAATTAAAGAAAAATGGGAAAAAAGTTTGGGTAATTGGTGTTGACCGGGATCAATATAAACAAGGATTACCGGAAAATGTCACCCTAACATCAGCAATTAAACGAATTGATAAAGGCGTAGATGAAGTAATTACAAAAAAATTAAAAGGGAACTTTCAAGGTGGGCGCATTTTGAGATGGGGCATAAAAGAAAATGGCGTTGATCTTGCAAAAACAGATAAGAATTTAAATAAAGACACAAAAGAACAAGTTGATTTATATAAAGCAAATATAAGAACAGGGCATATCGAAGTACCAGAAACAAAAAAGGATTTTGATAATTTCTCTCCTACGAAGCCTGAAAAAGCAGAAATTAAAAAGAAAAAAGTAAAAATTGGTAAATAAAAAAATCTTGTCCAATTATATGAATATTCTGCATATAGTATAGTACCAACAAAAAAAGTTAGGTGTGATACTATGTCAATTCGAGATTTCATATTACTCTTCTATTGTTTTATCATCTTTTTATCTGTACCAATTGGGTATAGGTATGCTTCAAAGAAAACAAAAGAAACTGGACAATTTTTACCGTATTTAGTAGTATCGCTTGCCATTGTTTTAGCAGACGGAATCCTTTCTATTTTAGTTTGGTCACTATTTACATCACAAATGGATACATTCATGTATATAGGTGGATTACTTACTGGAATGATTTTCACATCAATTTGTGGTCTATTACTACTATTCGTTTTACTTTTAAGAAGAAAATATTTTTTAAACTCATTTGTTGATCTAAACACTGCTAGAATCGGAACAAATCCACCACCTGATGATCAATCTACGAATGATTTAAAGAAATAGGGCTCTCATGCTCTATTTCTTTTTTACTTGAAAATCAGTTATTCTACCTAAAAATTTCGTAATTCGAAGCTAATAAATTGAGATTTAGTTCTAATATTGTTTATACTTTCTTTAATTGATTTAGGAGGTTTCAAAATGAAAGTTACAATTTATTCGGACTATGTATGTCCATTTTGCTATTTAGGAAAAAAACCACTTGAGGACGCTATGAAAGAAGTTAGCGATGTAGAGCTTGAATGGAAACCATTCCAATTAAGACCTGAGGGAGCTGAACCTTTGAGTCCAAATAGTTCTTATATTCAACAAGGATGGAAATTCGGTGTTCAACCACTTGCACAAAAACTTGGTGTAGAGATGATTTTACCAACTATGGATCCCCATCCTTCAACTAAAAAAGCTCATAGAGGCTTTCTATTCGCAGAAGAAAATGGAAAAGGTGCTGAATATGCTCAAGCAGTTTTAGCAGACTTTTGGACAGAAGGTAAAGAAATTGGTGATGTAAACGTACTTGCAGATATCGCTGAAAAACTTGGCCTAAACCGTGCTCAATTCATAGAAGCTGTTTCAAATACAAAGTATGACTCATCAATCCAAAACCCTAATTTTATTAATGCAGTACCAACATTTATAATTGGTGATCAAGTTTTACAAGGTGTTCAAAGTAAAGAAGCATTTATTCAAGCATTAAACAACCAAAAACTTGTTGAGCAGTCTTCATTAAGCTGCGACATTGATGGAAACTGTTAATAATCTTTATAATTAATAAGGATGTCCCATAAGTTTGTTTTATTTACTAACTTATGGGACATCTTTTTTAATTTTAATAAATCAACTGAGATAAACAATTTTTTGATTCTTATTTTGTTAATAGTTCTTCGATTTATTCTCAATCAAGAACAAGTAATCACAAATAACAATCATTTCCCAGCTATATTAACTTTACTCCAATCAATCACAAACGGATTACTAGTTAAATTTTTTCTTACTTCAGTTACAGTACTCATTTGCTTTTTTATAACTTCTGATTGAATTAATTTTTCTCCATCCCCACTACCATCATAATACAAAGGCTTCTTCTCCATGATGTCACCTCCATTACTTATCATTGAATTATATTCTCTTTCTGTGTCGAAAACCCCTTTTTGAATTTGGTAATTCACAAAACTTTTTACTCAAAAATTGTTTTCCTATGAGCAATTTGTAGGGCTTCAAATTTTTTCAGTTAAGAACATCGTATCTATTTCTTTAATTTTTAAATTTTTCTTACTATAATTACAATATAAATCTACTTTGAAAGGTGTTTTTCTCATGATAAAAGTTGGTATTATTGGTCTTGGCGCAATTGGCCAAAGATTAATTCCTTTATTTTCAAACCACCAAGAAACAAAAATAGTAGCAATATGTGACACATTAGAAAAAAGAGTTCAAGAAACGAGTAGCCAATTAGAATCAGTTTTAACTTTTACAAATCATCTTGAGATGCTTGAAAATGCTGAACTTGATCTCGTTTATGTTACTGTACCTCCAAAATACCATTATTCAGTAGTAAGTGATGTAATCGCAAAAGGAATTAATGTCCTTTGTGAAAAGCCTTTGGCAAACTCAACAGAGGAAGCTCTAGGACTTTATACTCAAGCAAAAGAAAAAGGTATTTTTCACGCTATGAACTTTCCATTAAACTACAATGTTGGTAGTAAGTCTTTTGCTAGCCTTATTAAATCCGGATATGTTGGCGACTTAAGAAGAATCGAATTAAAGATGCGTTTTCCAAATTGGCCGAGACTATGGCAACAAAATGAATGGGTTGCTACAAAAGAACAAGGAGGTTATGTATTAGAGGTTGGTGTGCATTATATTCAACAAATTCAAAAGATTTTTGGTAACATGAAAGTCAATACGAAACTTATGCAATATCCCGCTGACCCTCTTTCTTCCGAAAATGGAATTATCGCTTTTTTAGAATTAGAGGATGGCACTCCTGTATTAATAGATGGCTTAAGCCAAATTGCAGGTGAAGAAGAAATTAAATTTACGGCATACGGTTCAAAAGGAACTCTTTCTTTAGTAAATTGGGCTAATTTAGAAGGAGGAAAAATCGGCGAGCCAATTCAACAAATTGAAGCCGATCAAACTTTAGCTGATTCATTAATTGACAATTTAGTAAAGGCTCTAAAAGGTCAAGAAGCTACAATTATAGATTTCTCTGAAGGCTACAAGGCACAAGTAGTTTTAGAAGCATTAAGAGGATAAATTTATACATAAAGATAAAAGGTGCTCTCTTAATTGAGAAGCACCTTTAAAAAATTGATATTATTTTACCGGAATCCAAATTTCAGTATAATAATCTTCACTAAATGGATTTCCTTCTGGATAAAGTTCAAATTCTGGGATTCCTGCATGTGAATAGCCGCTTGAAGGAAACCACTCCGAAAAAATCTTCTTCCATGCCGATTGCATTGCGTGCGGCATTGCTCCGTGAACACCAAATACAGCCCATTTTGATGAAGGAATGTCATGATGATAAAAACCTTCTGGTACATCTCCTTCGTATTCGGTTGCAACCCAATATTCTAGCAGATTTTTTGATTTTTGCTCGTCGCTCATCATACACACACCTAAAACACCTTTAATGTCACCGTTGTTAATTTCGTACAAGCGATCACTCGTACCATTTTGATTAACCTCTTCCCACATTTTAGGAATCAATTGCTGTTGTTGATCATTCAAATAAGAAAACTCTTTTTTCACGCCAACTACTTGAAAAGCACTTTTTTCAACAATATTAAATTGCATTGGTTCTGCTCCCTTCAAACTCACCTGAATAACGAGGCGGTTATATGATTTTAGATTTCCAATAAATTTTCTTGCTTCACTTGGTGTTACGCCATGCTGTCTTCTAAACGCTTTTGCAAAAGCCTCAGGAGAGTCATACCTATATCTCAAGGCAATGTCAATTATTTTATGATCAGTAGTTGTTAATTCATTGGCGGCTAGCGTCAATCTTCTTCGTCTTATATATTCAGCTATATTAATATCAGTTAAAATTGAAAATGTTCGCTGAAAATGAAAAACAGATGAATTAGCTTGTTTAGAAATTTCTTCAATCGTTAACTCGTTTAATAAATTGTCTTCAATATAATCAATTGCCTTTTGTAAAGATTCAACCCAAGCCATATGACTCCTCCCTTAATTACATCCTAACAAGTTAAATTTATTGAGTCCTGTCTTTTTATGCTCTTTAGTGACAGATAATCGTCAATTAGCCGTTGCCAAAAACTTATAAAAATCAATAAAAAACTATTATTTTTATAGATTTCGTTTATTTCCCTTTTCTACGTGTCCGATTTTGCCTAGTTAGGCTACTTTCGTTTGGTATAACACTCCAAGGGCGTAAATTCGGATACAACGAATCCTACATATCAGTAATGACGTCTAGGTATCAGTTTACTAATTTATATCGTGACAAGTTGATTGCTGCGTTTAAATCTCGATCGATTTCATGACCGCATTCACATTTGTATAATCGGTCTGATAGTTTTAAATCATTTTTCTTATTTCCACAACTTGAACACGTTTTAGAAGATGGGTACCATTGATCAGCTTCAACAAATTCAATCCCATATTTTTCACATTTATATTGAATTTGGAATTTGAATTTAAATAAACACTGCTTCGCGATTGCTTTTGACAGGTGCTTATTCTTCATCATTCCCTTGATATTTATAGCTTCCATTACGATGCGATAAGGTTTGGTTTTCACGATTTCGCTCGTGGATTGATGAAGATGATTTAGTCTGATATTTGTCAACCTTCTATGGAGGTGTTGTATCTTTTTTTCGATTTTTATAATGTTGCTTGTTTTGACGAAACGGTTACCCTCCTTATTCATTTCATATTTACGAGAAACTCGACGCTGCAACCTACGCAGATGTTTCTCTGCACTTTTAACAGTATCTGTTTTGTTTATATTGTTCTTCTTGGTGCCATCTGAACAAACGGCTAATTTTTTTATCCCTACGTCAATACCCAGTGAGACGTTTGTATGTTCAACTGTTGCTTTAATTTCTTCAATCCCTACAGATATATACCATTATTTTCCATCGTTACTAATTCTAGGATTATAGTATTTTTCATCCGGTATCAATTCAGAAGTTACAACCCAACCGACCTTTTCAATCAACACTTTCTTTCCTTTTACTTTCAACTTCACATTATCGTTATAAAAGGATGGTTTTGATTTTCTTTTACTTTTGAATCGTGGTTGATCTGCTAACCCTTTAAAGAACTTTTCATACGCATGACAAAGATCTTTTATCGCTTGTTTTGTAATATTATTCGATACTTCATACAACCTTGAAAATTCATCAATTTGTTTCAAACCAGTCAATTCTTTTCTTAACAGGCCATCAGAAATAAACTTCCCACTGTTTTTATAGCTTTCTTTCTGTTTGGACAAAGCCCAGTTATAAGCCCATCTGGCAGTTCCCACTGATTTCCATAATTGTGTTTCTTGTTCTTTAGTTGGTCTTAATCTTATCCTTTTTGCAAGTATCAATGTTTTATTCATATGATTAAGAGTTTGTTCAGTTCCACCGATCGAATCAACTTTCAAATTACTCACCTCATGTATTCTATATAAACACAATGAGTGATTTGCATTTAGAACAAATTGTGATATTTTTATAAATTTAATTTAACAGTTGTTAGCCTCTTTTCGATCAGCCATTGATAGAATGACAATCGTACTTATAATACATAGGCTACCTATCCAGTCTATCATTTCAAAATTTACTCTTAACCAAATGACTGACAGTACAGCTGCTGATAGTGGTTCCACACATGCAAGTAAGCTAGATTCGGAAGCATTAATATACTTTAAACTCTCTAAGTAGCAATAAAAGGCTATTAACGTTCCAAATAGAACAATAAAAATTACTGCGAAATATGCACTCATCGACCAATGACCTTGGAAATTAAAAGGTGAATGTATGAAGCTAAAACAAATTCCACCGATTAGCATTCCCCAACCTACTACGATTGTCGACCCAAATTTTTTTAAAAGATTTTGAGGCTGTAAAGAATAAAATGCCAAAGCAAAAGCTGAAGCAAGCCCCCAAAATAATGCCCAACCAGTAATAGACAATCCTTTAATCGTTCCATGTGTTACCAATAAAAATGTCCCTGCAAGCGCTAAAATGACAGCCAGTACTTCTTTTCTAGTTGGTACTTTTTTGAAACGCATTGCTAAATAGACTGTAATCATGACAGGTGCCAAATATTGTAAAATTGTCGCTGTAGCAGCATTTGAAGCTTTTATTGCGGCAAAGTATGTATATTGAACTGCTAACATTCCAAGAATACTAAATAACAATAAACTTAAGACATCCTTCTTATCCTTCCAAATTTCTACTATATTTCTTTTTTCTTTCAGACTAGCAAAAATTAATAGGATGAATCCTGAAAACAATAATCGAATAACGACTAACCATTCTGGACTAAAATGATTTCTTTGAAAGACAAATTGTGCAACAGTTCCAGATATGCCCCATAATATTGCTGCAGTTAATACGAGAATAATTCCCTTCGTTCTAAAATTTGTTAAGGCAATCTTATCTGAACTCATTCTTACTCCCTCCACAAAAAACAACAAATTAAAATAAGTTAATAGAAAAATCGTACATAAATATTCAGAATTTATCAATCAAAAATCTCTTAATTTTCAGCAATTAGATTAATTGAAAAATTATGATTAGAAATTGCTTAATTGGAAAAATTGAACATATACGATTTTGTATTAAATGATTTAGGAGACAAGTCTATGAATGAGTTATATGAATGTATCATAGTAGGGGGAGGTTTCGCAGGTTTACAGGCATCAATTCAGCTTGGTCGGTACCAAAGGAATGTACTCGTAATTGACTCAAATTATGGGCGCTCAACATTATGTAAAACATATCGTAATATATTAGGTTGGCCGAATAGTATAAGTGGACAAGAGCTTAGACAACTAGGAAGAAAACATGCTGAAGTTTATGGTGTATCATTCACCCAAGATAATGTAATAAGTATACAAAACGTAAACAATCAATTCTTAATAGAGACGAAAGCAGGAAAATCTTATTCTGCTAAAACAGTCTTACTAGCAACTGGACTAATTGATCGAATTCCTCAAATTAAAAATCTAGTCGATTGTCTTGGATCGACAATTTATGTTTGTCCAGACTGTGATGGATATGAAATTTTAAATAAAAGTGTTTTAATACTTGGATCCGGTAATATTGGTGCAAATCTCGCCATAACATTAGCTTATTGGTCAAAACAAATTACATATATTAATCACGAAGGACATGACCTTGATTCCAAATTAAATGACCAACTACAGAAAATTGGAATTCACTATCGAAAAGAAAATATTAAAGAAGTACTCAAAGAAAACGATTCCACTTTTAAAGGTATTTGTTTACAAAGTGGTGATATAATTTATGGGGACCGCGCTTTTATTGGTTTTGGTGGAAATGAAGTACAAAATAATCTTGCTATCCAATTAGGAGTAAATCTTTTAAATAATAAGCATGTTATTGTAGACCCACGGACAAAGGAGACGAATGTTCCAAATGTATGGGCAGCCGGCGATTTAGTAGCCCATTCCCAACAAGTCACAATAGCAATGGGCGATGGTACCCAAGCCGCTGTTTGGATTCAAAAAAGATTATTAGAAATGAGTGTAAAAGATTCATAAATAAAGCGATTTGATCCCCCATCTCTTTATACAACATAAGCTAAAAATTTCCTACACACCTTATCCATCACTAACAAACTTACAAATTAAGTTTAACTAAAAAAGTATTACATCATTTAATGAAGTAATACTTTTTTGCTGTTTCAACAAATGGTTTTAGAAAAATACTTTTATTAATGTATACATAGTGAAGATTGCTAAAATAAACACTAAAATTGGTATTAATATTCGTATGAAAGTTGAGGGCATTCGATATCTTCTATAAGTATCCTCAATACAAATAATACATAGTAAATAGATTAATCCTGATATGATTGCTCTAGCTAAATCAAAATTCCCAAGTGATTTAATGGTGTGATTAACATGCTGAAATATATAAAATTGTACAAGATTAAAAATTAAAAATAATAAAAAATAATAAAATACACTTAATAAATAAGTACTAAATTTTATTTTTTCACGCTCAATATTTTGACGTTTTCTAATAAAGCGCTTCTTATGTCGCTCTTTCCTCGGTATAAATTGTTCGTCCATTTTAGTACATCCTTAGTTTAAAAATTGAATTATTTAAATCAAATTCTTACCTATATTGTACATAAACATTCCATTATTTAAAAATTTATAATACTTCACTACAAAATTTACATCAAACTAAATAATCATAAAAATAATTATACCAAATTTCATTGAATACATTTACTATTTTTTTCCAAAAAAATATAAAAAAAGTGTACTTGGAATGAATCTAAGTACACTTTTTGGTTGAGCCTTATTTACAATACAGAATGCTGTTTTCCATGGGACATGAGAGTTGAGCCATTTCGCTGTTTTGACAAGCGCAAATAGGATCTCAGACTTCCTCATGAACCACTCATGAAGAACCTTTTACTTCTTTTTGCTGTTTTACTTCCTCATAAACCTCTCATGAGGAACCTTTTTCCTTCTTTTTGCTGTTTTACTTCCTCATGAGCCTCTCATGAGGAACCTTTTTTCTATTTTTGCTGTTTTACTTCCTCATGAACCTCTCATGAGGCTAAGAACTTATCAAAGTACACGCACTATCTCAGATTTATTTTTTATGTTGCGTGTAAATATGAATTGCATCTCTTAAAAATTCAGCAGTTCCAGGTTGTTCTTTATCGTAATGTGCTCTAAAGCGTTCATCGTCTACATACATTTGGGCTAAGCCCGCGTGCGCTTCCTTACTATATTTGCTCCAATAAAATGTTAACCATTGTTTATGCAAATCAGCTGCTTTTTGTGCAATTTCACTTGATGGATCACCTGTTTTATATGCTTCAGCTAATGTTTTTGCTAATTCTTCAGCAAGTCGCGTTACTTCTTTATGATCTTCTTCTGTCATATTCATTACTTTTTGATTTGCTTTATTAACAGCTTCATCTCCATATTTTTCACGTGCTTCTTTTCCATATTTCTTTTCATTTTCTTCAATCATATCTTTCTTAAAGCCTTCAA
This sequence comes from Gottfriedia acidiceleris, assembly GCF_050457485.1. Taxonomy (GTDB): domain Bacteria; phylum Bacillota; class Bacilli; order Bacillales; family Bacillaceae_G; genus Gottfriedia; species Gottfriedia acidiceleris_D. The sequence continues at coordinate 25,754 of NZ_JBCMJM010000022.1, read as the reverse complement.
ATTTTTCTTTATTTGACATTGTAATTCTCCCCTCTGTTAGAGCAATTGACTTTTCAACGTTTGAAATTAATAAATCCAATTGCTTTCTTTTATCAAGAAGCCGCTCACGATGCTCGTTTAACGCCTTGGCACTATTAAAATCAGGTGATGTAATAATTTCTTTAATGTTTTCTAAATTCATACCTAGTTCTCTATAAAATAAGATTTGTTGTAAGCGATCTACTTCCGCTTGACCATAAATCCGATATCCCGATGAGTTAATTCTTGCCGGCTTAAGAATCCCAATCTCATCATAATATCTTAAAGTCCTTGTGCTGATTCCTGCTAGAAGTCCAAGCTTTTGTACTGTGTATTCCATTGCGACTACCTCCTGACATCTTTACAATACACCTTTACGCAACGTTAAAGTCAATTCTATAATTTATATTTTTTAAGATTTATTTCGGAGTAAGCTACATGTCTCACAAAAAGCAAGCAAACTGGTCAAAAAAAAATTGCTTGATATTCTCTACATTTAATTCCTACCGATCGTTTGGCAACATTCATTACAAGACATAAAAAAATCCCCTCTGCAATAGGGGATTACATCTGTAGACAAACTACAAAATAATTATTTACCTGTAAATACTTTCATACCATTCATACCATCAAATGGTTTTCCACCAGGAGCGTGCAAATGACGGACTGCAAGTTTAAATCGCTTATTTGAAGGTATTTCTTGTTTAAAGGTTAACAAGAATGAATTGTTATCTCCTTGTACCTTTGTAATTGTAACTTGATTATTCGATAAAGCATTCCTTGCATTAAATTGACTTTTGCTTCCAAGTGATGCAATTCCGGTCGGGATTTTATCAGATAAACTTTGAATCCAATAAAATGATGCTTTTGTTCCTAAATTAAGATCAACTTCTGAATCAAAAGTTACTAGAATCTGATTTGTTGAAACCTGGAAAATATCAGCTAGATAAGGAATTTTGTATACAGTTTGGTTTGGCTTATATCCTTCAATTCGCAGAAATTCCTTTTTGCTAGTTGCATTTACCTGCTTAATTCCTGGAAGAATAGAAGACATTACAATCAATAAAATCATAATCTTATAAAGAAATTTCATTATAATCTGCCTCCCTATATATATATAACAATTTTATAATTTGATGTTTTGGCAACATTTATACTTAGATTTTTTTAATTTTATCAGTTTTTAATCTAATAGTAGACTTGTCCTAGTTTTACTACTTCTTTCGATCGAAAAAGAAACGCACTTTTATGTGAATAACGCTAATTAGATAAAAAAATTGATTTATATCTAAAATAGTGGCAAACTATCTATAAGACTTAAGAGAGAATTATAGGTGTAATTATGATTGAAATTAAAACTTCTACGTTGAGTGACGGTGAATTTAATCGAGGTGTCTTTGCAACACGTGATATTGCAAAAGGTGAACTGATACACGAGGCGCCAGTTATTTCTTACCCGAACGAAGAACATGAACATATCGAAAAAACTTTATTAGCAGACTATGCATTTGAATATGGTATTAATCATTCAGCTATTCTTTTAGGATACGGAATGCTATTCAACCATTCTTATGATGCAAATGCAACTTACGATATTAACTTTGATAATCACACATTTGATTTTTTCGCTTACAAAGACATTAAAGCTGGCGAAGAAATTTTGATTAATTATAATGGTGAAGTAGATAATATGGATCCACTTTGGTTTAATAAAGATTATGAAGAAGTTATGAGCAAGGAAAAGGAAAAAGAAAAAGAAACCAATTAATTGGTTTCTTTTTTATTTTTAAAGATTAATGGCACCATAAATTAATGCACCAAGTACTACAAAAGCCGGATGAATCTTAAATTTTTCCATTAAGAAAAATGTACAAACTGCAATAAAAATAACTTGGTATGCTCCAATATCGTGAAACGAATCAGAAAAAGATTGATATGTAAGTAGGCCTAAAAGGACAACAATTGTCGGTTTTACATATGCCGTCATTCTCTTCACTCGAATTGAGTCACGATTTTTATAAAGCACCCCAATTAATAGAATCATTAGCAATAAAGAAGGGAATACCGTTGCAAAGACTGCTATAAAGGAACCAAAGATTCCTCCAATTTTATATCCAATATAACCAGCCATTTTTGTTGCGATAGGCCCTGGTAAGGCATTCCCCATTGCAAACGCTTCATGAAACTCTTGTTGAGTTAACCAATGTTTTTGTGTAACAACTTCATTTTGAATTAATGGGATTGTAGCCGGCCCACCACCATAGCCTAAAAGATTTGTTATAAGAAATGAAAGAAATAATTTCCAATATATCATTCGTTTGTACTCCCCTTCCTCGTCTGATGGTCATTTGAGGAAGTTGCTTTTACTGGCTGGAAGATTGCAAATATTAGTAAACCACCAATTATAATTGCTGGGTGTATGTGTAAAAATTGAATTAGAAACAAACCGACAACTAAATGAATTAATATTGTTGGAGTTTTCAATCCTTTTTTTGAACTTTGATAAAATTGCCATGTTAATACACCTAACATTACCCCTACAACAGGTACAATTGATTCCTTCATCCCATTAACCCATTTAATATCTTTAAAAGACGATAATGATGTTAAAAGTATAATCATTAAAAGGATTGTCGGTAAGGTCGTTGCAATGATTGCATTAAGCATTCCAATTATGCCACCAATACGATAACCGATATAACCTGCTAATTTTGTATTGATTGGACCTGGGAGCATATTTCCTATTGCTAAAATTTCAGAAAACTCTTCGTCTTTCATCCATTTATACGTATCAACGACTTCTTTATAAACTAGAGGAATCGTAGAAGGTCCACCACCATATCCTAAAATACTACTTCGAAAAAACGCGATGAATATTTCTAATTGTTTCATTAAATCAATTCCTTTTCATATTTACCAACTTGCTATACAACCGTCCGTTCTTGATTCTGTACCACCCATTAAAACGCCAGAATCATCATTTCTCCAAATAATTTGGCCTCTCCCGAAACTTCCAGTATCCTTTGCAACCTTAATTTCATGACCTTTTGCCTGTAACTCTTCTATAATCTCTTGAGGAAAACTAGGTTCAACCTCAATACTTTTCCCTTCAATCCATTGCCATCTAGGAGCATCTAAAGCTTCTTGTGGATTTAAATGAAAATCGATGCTATTCATGATTACTTGAACATGGCCTTGAGGCTGCATATAACCACCCATTACACCGAATGGTCCAATTGCTTTATTATTTTTTGTTAAAAATGCCGGAATAATCGTATGGTATGATTTTTTTCCACCGATTAAAGCGTTGGCATGTTCTTCATTTAAGCTAAAATCACAACCCCTATTTTGCATTCCAATTCCAGTTCCAGGAATAACTATACCTGACCCAAAACCCATATAATTACTTTGAATAAAGGAGACCATATTTCCATCTCCATCAGCTGTTGCTAAATAAACAGTGCCTCCACTAGGCGGTCTTCCTGGTAATGGTGTATGAGCAGTTTCCGTGATCCCTAAAAAGCGTTCTTTTCCATATTGATCACTTAATAGACTTTCAACCGAAGTCTTCATAAACTTTCGATCTGTCACATATTCCCTTCCGCAAGCAAAAGCTAACTTCATTGCTTCAAATTGTTTATGATATGTAGTTACGTTCTCTTTGTCATCAAACTGGTCATTTTTCAACATATTTAAAGCCATCAGTGCGACAATTCCTTGACCATTAGGTGGAATTTCCCACACATCATAGCCTCTGTAATTTATACTTATTGGATTTACCCATTCCGGTTTAAATGACTCTAAATCTTCTTTTGTTAAAAAACCACCATATTGTTTTGAAGAAGCAATAATTTTATCTGCAATTTCACCTTTATAAAAATCTTTTCCATTTGTTTCGGCTATTTTTTCTAAAGTTATTGCATGATCCAGTGACGACCAAATCTCTCCTACTTCAGGAGCTCTTCCATTTGGAGCAAACGTATCAAACCAAGCAACAAACTCCTCAGAGTTTAACTCCTTTTTGTATATTTCATAAGCCTTTTTCCAAAACTTACCTAATGTTGGTGAAATCGGAAAACCTTCACGAGCATATTCAATTGCGGGTTGTAGCACTTCCTTTAATGAAAGTCTCCCAAACCGATTCGATAATTCTACCCAAGCAGCAGGAGCACCAGGAACAGTTATTGGTATCCAACCATGCTTAGGCATTTTTTCATAACCTAAATCTTTTACTTTTTCAATCGATATATTTTTAGGTGCTGGTCCACTTGAATCTAAACCGTATAACTTTTCGTTCATCCAAACTAATGCAAAAGCATCTCCACCAATACCGTTTGAAGTAGGCTCTACTACTGTAAGGCAAGCAGCTGTAGCGATTGCAGCATCTACTGCATTACCACCCTTTTTTAACATATCTAGGCCCGCTTGTGCAGCCAATGGTTGAGAAGTAGCGACCATTCCATTTCTAGCATACACCACATTACGATGTGATGAATAAACATGTTCATTCGCTTTCATTTTTGTATACATACACTTTCCTCCTTGGCTGTTGGCAATAGTTACATTGGATAACAAAATAACTTAATCTTTACATTCGACAAAATTTTAGTATTCCCCTACTTAACTATCAATCTAAATAAAAGAATCTATTAGAAATGAATGCCTAATTCAACTAAATGTCTAAAATTTGCATTAGATGCTTGTCCATTTCAACTAAAGGCTACTTTGAATACATTATCATTAGGAGGGGATTTAAAAAAAATGTTGAAACTTTATTTAGATCCAGGGCATGGTGGCTCTGATTCAGGTGCAGTAGGAAATGGATTAAAGGAAAAAGACCTAACTTTGGATATCGCATTAAGAATTAGAGATTTATTGAATAACTATAATGACGTTGAAGTTAGAATGAGCAGATCTACCGACACTGATCGTTCTTTATCCGAACGTACTAACGATGCAAACTCATGGGGTGCTAGCTACTTTTTATCTGTTCATATCAATTCATTTAATACATCAGCGTCTGGCTACGAGGATTATATATACGATGGTTTGTCAGATACGTCTACTTCAGCACAATATCAAAACGATTTACATCCAGAAATCGTAAAGGTAAATGGTCTAACTGATCGTGGTAAGAAAAAAGCTAATTTTCATGTATTACGTGAATCAAATATGCCAGCGATTTTGACTGAAAATGGTTTCATTGATAATGCAAGTGATGCTGCAAAACTAAAAGACCCAAATTGGCGTCAAAAAGTAGCTCAAGGACATATAAATGGATTAGTAAAAGCATTTAACTTAACAGCTAAGGCTAAGTCTGAAATGCATAGAGTAATCGTAGACGGAGTACAAGTCGGTGCATATCAAGATGATCAAAATGTACTGAATGCAGTAGAACAATATCTTCCAACAGCAACTAAAATTATTATCGAGAAAGTTTAAAGGGTTATATTAACTATTTGAAGACTGTCTAATTAATAGACCGTCTTTTTTCGTTAAAAACGAGGGCAACAAAAAAAGGACCTTCGATTGAAAGCCCAGCAGCTGTTTACTCTGTAGATTTCAATATATCTAATATATTGTTTGAGTCAATTTTCTTTTTTTGTCTCCCCAAACTAATAACTTGTTCTCCATATTTATTTTGCAATTTATGTAATGTTTCAAACAATGGTTCTTGTTTGGCATCCTTTTCAAAAGAAAATAGGTCCAATTGCTTTGATATTTCATCTTTTGGATTTAATTGTGATGCAGTCACTCCGATTAAACGTAATGGTTCTCCGTTCCAATTCCTTTTCCATAGATCAAATGCCTCTTTAAAGATTTCATTAGCTTGTTGTACAGGTGTAGAAAGTTTTTTACTTCGATTAATTGTTTTTCGGTCACTAAATCGAAGTGTAATTGTCACAGTGTCAGCAACTAAACCCTTCTTAATTAATCGTTCAGCAACCCGTTTAGATAGAGCTTCAAATTTTTCTGCAATCATTGGTTCCTCAAAAACATCAAATGAAAATGTCGTTGATTGGCCAATTGTCTTATGTGAAAGCATTCGACTAGGATCGACTTCTCTCTCATCTATTCCATTGGCCTTATTTCTTAAAGATTTACCGTTTACACCTAATAATTCATGTACTTGTTTTTCATTACTTTTTGCCAAATCTTCTATTGTAATAATGCCAATTTCATTTAATTTTTCTTCAGTTCTCTTACCAACACCGTGCATCTCTCCTACTTTTCTAGGCCATAAAATAGTAGGAACATCCCTCTTACGAAGAACAGTAATTCCAAGTGGTTTTTTCATATCTGAAGCTGTTTTTGCAAGAAATTTATTTGGACCAATACCGATACTGCATGGCATATCAAGATCTTCTAACAACATTGACTGAATCAATTCAGCTATTTTAATTGGATGACCTAGTTTTTCATCACAATCAGTTATATCAATATATCCTTCATCAATTGATGCCACTTCAATTTTAGGACTTATTGCACCTAATTTTTCAAATATTTGCCTTGAGACTTTTCGGTAAGCTTCAAAATTTGGAGTTTTCACAATCATCTCAGGACATTTTTTTCGGGCCTCCCATAGTGGCATTGTTGCCCGAATTCCATATGCTCGAGCTTCATAACTTGCAGTTACGATAATTCCCCTGCGCTCTTTTTCATTGCCAGCGACAACTACTGGTTTACCTTTTAATGATGGATCATTCGCTATTTCAACTGAAGCAAAAAATGAATTCATATCAACATGTAAAATGACTCTTCCGCTCTTTGGTGCCCATTGATTCATTGAGACACCTCCTATGCTAGTATAATATCAATTTTTTATATTTCCTATTTACGTGTATTAATGTCGAATAAAGTTAAAACTTATAAAGTTTGAATCATATCTATACTAATATCTAATTATTATAAACGTTTTTGTAATAAAGGAGAAAAGCTATGCAATGTAAAATACAAAAAATATCTACGAATTTATGGTTTGATACACAAGCCGAAGAAGCCGTAAATTATTACACTTCTATATTTAAGAATTCAAAAATTGAAAGAATTACACGTTATGGAAAAGAAAGACATGATCCAAGCACTATGGAAGAAGGAAGTGTTTTGACCATCCAATTTAGTTTAGAAGGGCTAGATTTTGTTGCGTTAAACGGTGGGCCTCACTTTAAATTTACAGAAGCAATTTCATTCATCGTTCATTGTGACTCCCAAGAAGAAATAGATTATTATTGGGAAAAATTATCAAAGGATGGAGATAAAAATGCACAAGCATGTGGTTGGTTAAAAGATCAATTTGGCGTTTCATGGCAAATTGTTCCGACCATTTTACCTGAACTATTAAATGACTCCAAACCAGAAAAATCTGAACGAGTAATGAAAGCAGTTCTCCAAACTAAGAATAAAATCAATATAAACAATTTAATTGAAGCTTTTGAAGGAAACCCCTCTTCTAATTAGAAAAGGGGTTTTAATAATAAATTACATTACCCTAAGGTGCCTATTTACTTCTCATAAAGTCCAAAAAGAGATAAAATAAACCTATCTAAATTGTATTTTTTGAAATTAATGGAGGTATTTTCTTTTGAGTAACGAAAATCAATCAATGTATGATTATATAGGGAAAGAAAAATTAGAAGAGCTAGTTGATACTTTTTATTCTTATGTTTCAAAACATGAGAGACTTTCACCAATATTTCCTGGTGACTGGGAGGAAACGGCACGTAAGCAAAAACTATTTTTAACACAGTTTTTAGGTGGACCACAATATTATAGTATGGAACGTGGTCATCCAAGAATGCGCGCGCGTCATTTGCCTTTTCCAATTACAATTGAATTAGCTCATGACTGGTTGGATTGTATGGGAAAAGCGATGGATGATGTCGATTTAGATGAAGAAATTAAAGAACCATTATTACAACATTTAAGAAATGTTGCTTACCATATGGTGAACCAAGAATAATCTTTAGGGGATATTTTATGAGTGAGAGGCCAATTATTTTATTTGATGGTGAATGTATTTTATGCAATGGAGTTGTTCAATTTATTATTAAACATGACCAAAAAGGTTATTTTCATTTTGCCGCACTACAATCCACATTTGGCGAAAAGCTTAAGAAGAATCACCCCGAACTTGGTTCAATTGATTCAATTATTCTTGTACAAAATGGAAAAATAATAATTGAATCTTCAGCTGCACTTTCTATTGCAAAAAATTTAGAAGGTTGGCCAAAATTTTTCTATGCCTTTATAATAATCCCAACAACGATACGTGACTATTTATATAGACTAATCGCAAGAAATCGTTTTAAATTCTTTGGAAAAAACGAATCGTGTATGATTCCATCAAAAGAAATAAGGGATCGATTTTATTTATAAAAGTCCTCTTCAATTCAAGAACCACAAGGTTATCATTTCATCCTTGTGGTTCTTTTTTAGTCCCCGAATTAACTTTTTATTAGAAATCTTGTTAAAGCGAGCCCTAAAAATCCAACACCCATTCCAATTAACCAACCTGAGTGTGGTTCATGTAATAAACTTCCAATTCCTCCACCTAGAAACATACAACCAACAAAAACGATTCCTCCAATACCAGCACCTCTATTACTCAATATGTGACCATCCTCTCCAAATAAATATTTCCTATCTATTTGTGATTAGATATCTTTTTGTATTTCTCTATTTTTTATTTAGCTTTTTCCTAAAAAATTCCAGTAATATTTTCCAATTTACTAATTTATTTGAATTTTATTACTATTTAGCAACAAATTTTATATAAAAATAACAGACGTTAAGAATTTTTTTGAAATCATTTATATCTTCTTAATAGCATTTTTTAACGTCAAATAATTTTGTAAAATCTTATCCGGAGCGTGATTAAATTTGCAGAAGCACAGACGTAGAAACACACCAGCATTTACTGTTTTAGCTTACTTTACATTAGTTGCAGGAGTATTTTTATTTTGTATTGGACTTTACAATGCAGATATGGAATTAAACGAAAAAGGTTATTATATTGCAGTTATGCTATTAGTAGCAGTAGGCTCAATTTTAACCCAGAAGGTTGTTCGTGATAATGCCGAAGATGATGATATTATCGCGGATCAAGAAGTTCAATTAAAGATGAAGTTAGATAGCTCAACAAAGAAAGAAACAAATAATTTATAAAAACAAAAAGGGGATCACAAAAAGTACTTTGTGATCCCCATTCTTTATGAGAATAAAGTTTTTATTCCCAAACTCGTTTTAATTTAAAGAATTCTTGAATATAGCCATAAAGTGAAACTGGCGACATAATCATTTGATAGCATAATAGGAAGAATAGAAATCCTATACGATTATTTCTTATTCTTAAATTTAAATTACGGAAAACATAGTTTTTCTGGTAAAAATAAAGGATTGAATAGCTAATAAATGTTAATGGGAGAACTAATAAAGTCATTGGGCCAACAATAATGTTAATTCCAAAAAACGCTAAAATCAATCCAGGAATCCAACATAAAGTGTAAATAAGGTCTAAGTAAACCATCATGAGATTAATACCAGTTAAATACTTTGTATAAACTTGTGGTTGTTGCCAAGGTTTTATTTCAATTAGTCCTTCAACCATACCTCTTGCCCATCTTGATCTTTGTTTAGCAAAATGACCAAAGGTTGTAGGTGCATCAGTAAAAGCTACTGCTAATGGTTCAAAGTATACCTTCCATTGCTTTTGTAAAAGTCTCCATGTTAAAACGATATCTTCTCCAATTGCATCTGGCCAACCATTAACTTCCTTTACACAATCAGTTTTATATAAACTAAACGCCCCTTGTGCGACAAGAGTTCCTTGATATAATCCCTGAAGTCTTTTTATGGAAGCAATTCCTAAGAAATAGTCCCACTCTTGAATCTTAGTCCAGAATGTTTCACGACTATTACGAACTAACATTGAGCCAGCAACAGCACAAACATCAGAAGGGCTACTTTTTATTCTTGAAACTAAGTATCTTACTGCAGAAGGGTGAATTAATGTATCTGCATCTAATGTAATGACATATGTTGTTTTCACATACTCCAAGCCTAAATTAAGTGCATGAAACTTACCTGGCTTTGGTTGATGTAATAAAGTAATATTTGAATTTAACTCTTTTTTCGCCCTCATTACTTCACGATCTGTACCATCAGTTGAATTATTATTAATTACGATAACATTTATTTCACCAGTATAATCTTGATCTGAAATATATTTTAACGTATTAAAAATAGCACCTTCTTCATTATAAGCAGCCACTAATACAGTTACCGAATCACTTGGAAATTCATTTTTAAAATTCGGTTGTTTATCGAGTAGTAAACTTATGACTAAAAAAGTACTCATATAGCCCGGTATATAGGCAATACCACCTATTATGATGATTGCTACTGGCGTAGTAACAACGTCAGATAGGTCCTTTACCCAAGGAATTGATAAATAAATTGAAAAAAGTAACCAAGAAAATGAAATAAAATGGCTAAACCAAAATTTTTTATTTACAGTTAAATAATATCGGTTTCCTTTTTTTTGTATAGGAGACAAGTTGGGTTTCAATAGCCTTCCTCCTTTTTTGAAATATAAACGATAAAATTAATTATATCACTATAATTTATAATAATATCCTGGCAACTTTTAGTAAAAATAAATTAATCAAAGATATTTTATAACAACTTCATTACTTAATAATCACAAAATAAAAAAGAACTGAAATTCTATCAGTTCTTGCACTAGCCAATATTATTTTTTAAAAGATAATCCTTTCTCTTCCAATGCATTTTTAATTGTCGTAATCGCCTTAGGTCCCATTCCATGTAATTTTAATACTTCCGCTTCACTCAATTGTGTGAATTGCTCCAAATGTAAGTAACCTGCTGAAGTTAATGCTCTAATAGCAGGTTTAGCTAATCCATTTGGTAGTGAATTTTCACTCATATAAAATCCCCTCCTTTTTAAAATTTTTATCAAGCCAATTGATTATGTCTTTTTTCATACTACCTGTGATCGAATGATTTACATCCTTATATTTAAGAAAATCAATATAATAATTATGTTTTGCTGTTAAAAAATCGACTTGCCCTCCAATTGGAATAACTAGATCCTGTTCGCCGTGTAAGAATAAAACAGGCTTACTGATCGTACTATCCTTAAATTTAGGATCATATTTTTTAAACCTTTCCAATTCCCTTTCATTTAATGGTTCTCTTCTATCTTTTTTACGAAAATCCTTCTCAGAATAAATATAAGAACTTGATCCATTAATAGTAATTAATCCGGCATAACTATTATTTGAAAAAAACATTCCACTTGCAATAAAACCACCCATTGAACTACCGAACAGAATTGTATTTCCTTTTTGTAAACAAAGCTGATTTATAATTTCATCTTCTTCATCAATTGATTCAAATATCGTTTTCCAAAAATATGTTTGTAAAATCTCTTGATCAAAATGGTTATTTAGAACTTGTCTCGAATCATGGTATTTAATTTCGGGAATAACAACTTTAAATCCTAATTCAGATAGCTCTTTACCAAATTGTATTTGCGATTCTATCGTTGAACCCCAACCATGAAACATTATGATTGTTTCTTTCCTATTAAATAAATTTGGGGTTAATTCATAATAATTAATCATTTTTCCCACCTAAATTTCTTTATTTTCTATAGTAATATTAAATCATTCTAATAATTGCAAAATTATTTGAATTTTGAATTGCCATATTTAAGAAAATGCTATAAAATATTTTTGTTTGTATACAATGATATTATCTTTAAAATAAATTTTTGCCTATTTACTTTACGCGGAAAAAATCGAGGATGTGTATGATCAATGGTTCAACATTTAAACTTAATAATTAGTCACTATGGTTATTTAGGCATCATTTTAGCATTAATAGGAGGAATTATTGGATTACCACTACCAGATGAAATTCTTTTAGTATACATAGGTTATAATGTATTTCTAGGTAGATTGTTATATTTACCTTCAATAGCTTGTGCGATTATTGGAATCATTTGTGGAATCTCAATAAGTTATTTACTTGGATACATATTTGGTTTACCTTTACTTAATAAATATGGACCAAAAGTTCATATTACAGAGAAAAAAATTGAAATGACAAAAAGCTTATTTACAAAATTTGGACCATATATTCTTATAATAGGATTTTTTATTCCCGGAGTCAGGCATTTAACTGCTTATTTTGCTGCCATTAATAAATATTCTTATAGAAAATTTGCAACCTTTGCATTTATTGGAGCAATCCTTTGGGGATTTACTTTTATAACATTAGGAAAAATTTTTGGTGAAGAATGGGATAAAGTGGCGTCTATTTTTGCAAAGTATAGTTTAGTCATATTTCCATCTGCCTTATTGATTACGATTGTATTCTTTTTCCTATATAGAAAACGTTTAACTACAAATTAGAGTTAGTTTTTAAACTTCTTAACTCTTAAAAAAGACGAGGCATTGTGTTTCGTCTTTTTTTTGTTGGAAAATGAGTATATCAATTATCCGTGAATATTGGCCTGCAAAAAAAATCTAAAAATCGCAAATAAAATTAAAAATTACCCATACCTGTTTAAATATTATTGCTAAAAACCGTATCCTTTCAACTTGAAAAAAGCTTCTAATCCACTATAAAAATAACGAGCATATCATATAAAAATGAATAGAGCTATTGAGATACCCCTCTCATTACACGCTAGTACTTTCATTTATTATTTTTAAAATTAAAAAGAGGGCGCTTATTTATCAGTTATTCTGATAGATAAGACAGCCCTTTTTTTAATTAATTATTTAGCAACTTCTTCTACAATTGCAATGACCATTTCAGCAGTTTTTACTAACTCTTTAATTGGCATTCTTTCATTTGTAGTGTGGATTTCTTCATAACCGATTGCTAAGTTTACAATTGGGAAACCGTGACCTGCGAATACGTTCGCGTCAGATCCTCCACCACTTTGTTTTAATGCAGGAGTACGTCCAATTTTTTCTGCTGCACGTTTTGCAACTTCAACAACGTGGTCTCCTTCACCAAATTTAAATCCTGGGTACATAATTTGAACTTCTACTTCAGCACGTCCACCCATTTCAGTAGCTGCTTCTTCAAAAGCAGCTTTCATTTTAGCTACTTGAGCTTCCATTTTTTCACCGATTAATGAACGAGCTTCAGCTAAAATATTCACTTGATCGCATACGATATTTGTTGCACTTCCACCTTCGAAACGTCCGATATTAGCAGTCGTTTCTTCGTCGATTCGACCAAGTGGCATTCTTGCAATTGCTTTAGAAGCAATCGTAATCGCTGAAACGCCTTTTTCAGGTGCAACACCTGCATGTGCTGTTTTACCATAAATAGTAGCAATTACTTTAGCTTGAGTTGGAGCTGCTACGATAATATTACCTACTTCTTCATCGCTATCTAATGCATATCCAAATTTAGTAGTGATTAATTTTGGATCCATTGCTTTAGCACCATGTAATCCAGATTCTTCACCAACTGAGATAATGAATTGGATTTCACCATGCTCAATATTTTGTTCTTTAATGATTTTTACAGCTTCTAAAAATGCTGCGATACCAGCTTTATCATCTGCACCTAGAATTGTAGTTCCGTCAGTAACGATATATCCATCTTTGATTGATGGCTTGATTCCTTTACCCGGAGTTACTGTATCCATATGACAAGAGAAGAAAATACCGTCAACGCCTTCTTTAGTAGCAGGAATTGTAGCAACAATATTTCCAGCACCGTGACCTGTAACACCCATCGTGTCGTCTTCAAAAACATTCATTCCAAGGGCTTCTAATTTTTGTTTTAAAACCTTTGCAATTTCAGCTTCAAACTTAGTTTCAGAGTCTACTTGTACTAATTCTAAAAATTCTTCGACTATACGTTGTTCATTAATCATTTGTGTCATGCCTCCATATTGAATATGTAAAAAAATGTCTACAAAGGTATATTACCATGTTTTTTTGCTGGGCGCTTTTCATTTTTATTTTTTAATACATCTAATGATTGAATAAGCTTTTTTCTAGTCATCCTTGGATCAATAACATCGTCAACTAAACCGTATTTTGCAGCAACGTAAGGATTAGAAAATTTCTCTTTATATTGATCCATCCATTCTGATCTTAACTCATCTGGTCGATTACTTTGAGAGATTTCTTTCCCGTATAAGATATTTACAGCACCTGCAGCACCCATTACAGCGATTTCAGCGTTTGGCCATGCAAATACTAAATCCGCTCCAATCGATTTACTATTTAATGCAACATATGCTCCACCAAATGCTTTTCTCGTAATGACTGTAACTTTTGGAACTGTTGCCTCAGAATACGCATATAAAAGCTTAGCACCATGCCTTATTATACCTCCATGCTCCTGTTTTACACCAGGGAAAAACCCTGTCACATCAACAAACGTGATGATTGGTATATTAAAACTATCACAAAAACGAATAAATCTAGCCCCTTTATCAGCAGAATGTAAATCTAGTCCTCCAGCCATAAATTTTGGTTGATTACAAACGAGACCTACTACTTCACCATTTAATCTAGCAAATCCTACAACTAAATTTTTAGCGAAATCTTTTTGGACCTCAAAAAAGGAATCATCATCTACAATCATTTCTATTATTTTTTTGACATCATAAGGTCGACTACTTTCATCAGGAATTAGCTCCATTAAATCATCTATATCCTTTTCAGTTTTCATTTTAGTAGGTGCTTTTTCTTCCCAATGAGCCGGTAAATACTCCATTAAATTTCTAACGAGCTTAAGGGCTTCTTCTTCCGACTCAGCTTGGAAATGAGCATTTCCACTTATCTCATTATGGACTTTAGCTCCACCTAAATCCTCTGCAGTGATTTTTTCACCTGTTACACTTTCGATTACCTTTGGTCCAGTAATAAACATTTGGCTAGTTCCATTGACCATGATAACGAAGTCAGTAATTGCTGGTGAATAGACTGCACCACCTGCACAAGGCCCCATAATAACTGAAATTTGTGGTACGACCCCAGAATAAATCGTATTTCGATAAAAAACATGTCCATAACCATCTAAAGAAAGGACACCTTCTTGGATTCTCGCACCACCGGAATCATTTAAACCAATAATCGGAGCCTTACACTGTACTGCCATGTCCATTAATTGACTTATTTTTTTCGCATGCATTTCACCTAAAGCACCGCCGAACACAGTAAAATCTTGCGAAAAAACAAAGACCGTTCGATCGTTAATTTTGCCATAACCTGTGACAACTCCATCACATGCACCATTTTGTTCATCCATTCCAAAATCTGAACAACGATGCTGGACAAAACTAAATAACTCAACAAAACTCCCTTCATCTAATAGCATGTCTATTCTTTCCCGTGCTGTAAACTTCCCACGTTCATGTTGTTTCTCAATCCGTTCAAATCCTCCACCTTGCTCTATTTCAGATTTCTTTTCATATAGTTTATAAAGATCATCATACTTGCTCATTAAACTCCCCCCTTTTTTGAACAATTTCGATTAATACTCCGAATTGTTTAGGGTGTATAAAGGCAACTTTTGAACCCTCACTCCCATTACGTGGTGAATGATGAATTAAATTAAATTGGCGTTTTTTTAGTTCTAATAGTGAATTTTCGATGTCATCTACTTGAAAAGCAATATGGTGCAAGCCTTCACCTTTTTTTTCAATATATTTATGTACAGGATTCGTGGATGTAAGTGGTTGGATTAATTCGATGTTAATTTTATTTGTTTTAAAAAATGCGACTTCTACTCCTTGGTCTTCAACTATTTCTCGATATGAGTATGATAAACCTAAATCACTTTCATACTTTTTAATACTATCGTTTAAATTTTTTACACAGATTGCCATATGATCTATATTTGTGAACATTTTTTTGCCCTCTCCTTCAAATCAATGCTTTTTTAGAAGCATATGAGATTTTTTATGTACTGTAATCTGTTCAAAAGTACATAAGCTATTATTTAAACAATATTCAAGAAAGTGGACAAACATGATTAAAAACCAAAGCAGTATACAACCGTATTTTAAGAGATAGCATTGAAAATGGAGCTATGATTTTGAATCATAGAACAATTAAACTTAACACCAAAATTACAAGCAATTAAAAAAAGTTCGACGGCATTCCCCTCACTTTTCTCTTTTCATAAAACAATATGACTATTTATCAATTGAGTGGTTAAATAGACTCGATATAAAAGACTTATTTTTCCAAAAAAAGTGCAATTATTGCAGTTTTTTGTAGTTTGTAATCCTACTAGATTACATGATAATATTAGCTCGTTATCACTATTTGTTAACTAGGGAGGAATTTAAGTGAACAAAAAAGTTTTAGCAGTAGGGTTATCTTTAGGATTAGCAGCAAGTAGTTTTTCAGTAACAAATACATATGCTGCACCAAAAAATGTGTTATCTATCTACAAGTACAATGAATCTGTAGGATCACCTGAATTTGTTTCAGGTCAGCTGACAAAGTCATCAACTCAAAATCCTGAGAGCATTGTACTAGGTTATGTCAATGCTAACAAAGATAAATTTAAACTCGGTTCGAAATCCTCAGAAGAATCATTCATCGTTAAGTCTAGCAATAAAGATCTGTTAGGTACCGCTCTTCGACTACAACAAGTATATAATGGTGTACCTGTTTGGGGTTCTACTCAAACAGCATTAGTTGCAGACGATGGTGTTCTAACAGCTTTCTCTGGTACGGTAGCTCCTAATTTAGATACGAAAAAAGGATTGAAATCTGAAAAGAAAATCAATGCCAACAAATCAATTAAAATTGCAGAAGCCGACCTTGGTTATACTCCTATCTATGAAAAAGACCCTACAGCAAATCTAGTAGTTTACACAAATGGTGATGAAGCTAGTTACGCTTACCTTGTAAACTTAAACTTCCTTTCTCCTAAACCTGGAAACTTTAATTATTTCATTGATGCATCAACAGGAAAAATATTAAATAGCTATAATAATTTAGATGAAGCAGATAGTAGTGCCCCTGCTGCAAAACCAGGTGGTACAACAAGTAGTACGAATACAACTGGAACAGGAGTTGGCGTGCTAGGTGATTCAAAAACACTAAATATGACCTTATCGGGTTCAACTTATTATTTACAAGATAATACAAGAGCCCAAGGTGGTATTTTCACTTATGATGCAGCAAATCGACAACGTCTTGCTGGTACACTTTGGACAAGTCCGGATAACCTTTTAAATAGCACTTATGATGCTGCTGCAGTTGATGCACATTATTTTGCTGGATTAACATTTGATTATTATAAAGCTGTTTTTAATCGTAATTCCTATGATAATAAAGGCGGTGCACTAAAATCGAGTGTCCATTATGGCCGTAATTACAACAATGCGTTTTGGAACGGTACACAAATGGTTTATGGCGATGGTGACGGTACGACATTTATTCCATTATCAGGGGGTATTGACGTAGTAGCACATGAGTTAACTCACGCAGTAACGGAAACTAGCTCAAATTTAACTTATCAGAATGAATCTGGTGCACTAAACGAAGCAATTTCTGATATTTTTGGTACTTTAATAGAGTTCTATAATAATAAAAATCCTGATTACGAGATTGGTGAAGATATTTATACGCCAAAAATTGCAGGTGATGCACTTCGTTCGATGAGTAATCCAACTAAATATGGAGATCCAGATAACTATGCAAATCGTTACACTGGAACATCTGACAATGGAGGAGTTCATACAAATAGCGGTATTATTAATAAAGCTGCTTATTTAATTGCTCAAGGTGGAACTGCTTACGGCGTGACTGTTACAGGAATCGGAAATGATAAACTAGCTCAAATTTTCTATCGTGCAAATACTGTTTACTTAACAGCTTCCTCTACTTTCAGTCAAGCACGTGCAGCATGTGTGAAAGCAGCTTCTGACCTTTTCGGTACTAGCTCCACTGAAGTAACTACAGTAAATAAAGCATTTGATGCCGTTGGAGTTAAGTAAAATTTTAATTATATTTTGAGTAAAAAAGGGATGTCTCGTAAGCTAAAATGCTTATGAGACTCTTTTTTTATTTAAATAAAAGACAGCGTATTTATTAGGCAAGGGAATTACGATAAAAGAAGCTTAGACTGTAAAAAATATCCTACATATGCTAAAATAGGACAACACTTGTATGATTCTAATAAATAATTAATAAATTGTAATTCTTTAATCTAAGGTGGTAATCACATGAGGAAAAAAACACAAAAAGTAGTCGTTATGATTATGTTAATTTCAATGCTTGCTACTACTTTACTTGCAGGGATCGCTGCAATGTTATAAAAGATCAAATAATATGAAAAAGAGGATTCATCATCAAGATCTTGAGATTTTGATGGTGAATCCTCTTTATTATCTAATCGCACCTTGTTCACGAGCTAGTTGTTCGAATGAACTTGATGATGTTGTGATTAACACTTTCGTTCCATATGGGATTTTATCAAAAAGTTCGTTCACATCATTTGTGTACATTCTTACACATCCATTTGATATATATTTACCAATTGTTGAAGGGTCATTATTTCCATGAATACCATAAATGGAACCATCAGTACCTAATGCGTCAAATCCAATCCATCTAGTTCCTAGAGGATTTTTAGGATCCCCTCCTGGAATATTCTTTTTGCGCCAATATGGATTTTTGGCTTTATATGTAATATTAAAAATACCTTCAGGAGTTAAATCTGCTGTTTTTCCGGTAGCAATTCGATAAATCCTTAGGACTTTACCATCTTCTATATATGCCAAATTATTTACTTCTTTATTAATAATAATAAATGGTTCTCCTACCCTTGGATTTTGTCCAAGTGGCCATACTGGACCAATTACTAAAAGTAGTGATAGAACTAATTTAAGCAAATAAAGCAACTCCTTTTTAATTTCCCTTAACGTATTTTCCCTTAAACTTTGATTTCATAATCAAAAAACTTTCCATTTCATTGATGATGGTTAAAACCGCTGCCCTGGTTTCAAAATCATCAGATGTTTGTGGTAGTGGCATAGCACGAAACATATGATAGATTTCTTCTAACTGATGTAAGCATATAACACCACTTATAATTGGATTTATTGAAAAGCTTAAATCATTAAAAAATTTGGATAAAATATGAGATTGTTCGTTACTTACTTTAATGTCACAAACCGTGTCAATAATACGGTGAATTATTTCAAGTTGTCTCTCTCTTAATAAAAAATATTCATAATCTTCATCATTCGAAGATTTAAAATAATGATTATCGATTTCTAATTTAGAAATTCTTTTTGCTTCTTGAAGCAATTTTACTGTTTCATCATATTCTTCTAAAAAACATTTATTAGCTGGTTCTTTTAAATAAATAGAAATCTTCTCAAAAATAAAACAAAATTTAGAATCAATTTGTACTTTAAAGTTTTTTATTTGATCATCTAAACTAGGCATATATAAATTACAAAGTAAAGCTACACCAATTCCTATTACAATTACAGTTAACTCATCTACTATTATTGGAACTGTAATTTTTTTTAATCCATATAGATGTAGCATGATAACCGCACTAGAAATGACTCCTTCTTGAATTTTAAGTTTTACTAAGCTTGGAATAAAAAATAAAAGTAATATTCCAATCGCTAATGGTGTATAACCAAAAATATGAAAGAAAAAAATACAAAAAAGGATGATTAGCACGCATGCAGAAAATCTTCTCAATGCTGTATCTAATGAACGTTTTTTGGTAGTTTGTATACATAATATTGTTAATGTTCCAGCAGACGAGTAAAAATGAACTCCCACCGATTGTGCGATAAAAATTGCAACCGCACTCCCTAACGCCGTTTTAACAATCCTTGAACCAATTCTATACATAATATCACCTAGTATTTATGTTTTACTTTATGTAGTATTTGATTCAGTGAATAGGATAATATTTCTAATGAAAATTTCATCTCATATTTACGCTTAATAAAAAATAGATTGGTAAAAATATCATTATTCTAATAAAAGGTGTGAATTTATGAGTTCAAAATATTGCCATGAATCACGTTCAGCATTAACTGTTCGAGTTTTCCCTACTGACTTAAACAATCACCAAACTTTATTTGGTGGAAAAATTCTTGCTGACATGGATATGACTGCTTCAATTACTGCTTCTAAGCATTCAAGATTGAAATGTGTAACTGCTTCGATCGACCATGTAGACTTCTTACATCCTGTTACAGAAGAGGATTGTATCTCTTATGAATCCTTTGTCGTCGTTACAGGAACTTCATCTATGGTAATTTTCGTAAAAGCGATTGCAGAAAACTTGATTACAGGCAATCGCCGCGTCGCAGCTGCTTCATTTTTAACATTTGTTGGAATGAAAGATAATAAAACGGTACCAGTTCCATCTATCATTCTTGAAACCGAAGAAGAACGAGAACTCGCTGAAATAGCAAAAGTAAGAATAGAAAATCGTAAAAATAATAAATTAATCAGTAAAAACATTGAATCGATTATCTCTACGAAACCTTTAAAATTAAAACAAAGTGATGAGTAATTTAATTTGTTTCCTAAATAAAAAAGAAACTGAGAAATTTTCTTCAGTTTCTTTTTTCTAATTATGATTAATGCGTAGAAATACCAGATACACCATGGCCAGTATTAGACTTCACAAGAATTTCATCAAATTTAGCTTCATTTTCTTTCTTATTTGAAAGAATTGTACCTAAATAAGCAGCTATGAATCCTAAAGGTATCGATATAATCCCCGGATTCGTTAAATTAATTAATGGATCTCCAACAAAAATGGCTTTTCCTTCAATTGGACTCCAAATATTTGGACTTATTGCTACTAGTATGATTGCAGATATTAATCCAGTTAACATACCAGTAATTGCGCCAGTCGTATTAAAACGTTTCCAATAGATTGTAAAGAGTATGACTGGTAAGTTCGCGCTTGCAGCAACAGCAAATGCTAAGGATACTAAAAAGGCAACATTTAATGTTTGTGCAAATATCGCAAGTAAGATTGAGATTAAAGCAACTCCAATTGAAGCATATCTGGCCATTGAAACTTGCTCTTTTTCAGTTGCTTTACCTTGTTTTAAGATTTCATTGTAAAAATCATGTGCAAAGGCAGATGCAGCAGTTAAAACAAGCCCTGCTACTACTGCAAGTATAGTTGCAAATGCTACAGCTGAAACAAAAGCAAATAAAAAGTTACCACCTAATACTTCAGCTAAAAGTGGCGCTGCCATATTTCCTGCTGGATTTGCTTTAATAATCTCAGAATTCCCAACGAATGCAGCTGCCCCAAACCCAAGGAAAATCGTCATGATATAAAATGCTCCGATTAACCAAGTTGCATAAACGACTGATTTTCGTGCCGTTTTCGCATCACGCACTGTAAAGAAGCGGACCAGTATATGAGGTAATCCGGCTGTTCCAAGAACAAGTGCTAAATTAAGTGAAATTGTATCTAGTCCATTTGTGTATTTTACACCTGGATTTAAAAACGAGTCCTTTAGAGGAGTTGCCGTTCTCATTTGACTAAACATTTCATTAATGTTGAAATTAAATTTAGCAAAAACGATGATTGAAATGACTAATGTTCCAATCATAAGAAGGATTGCCTTTACGATTTGAACCCAACTAGTAGCCCTCATACCTCCAAATATTACATAAACAGTCATTAATATACCTACTATTAAAACAGCAGTCGTATAATCAATTCCTAGTAATAATTTAATCAGTGCACCAGCACCAACTAGTTGTGCAATCATATAAAAGATTGAAATCGTCATTGTATTTAACGCAGCTACCCCTCTTACTTTTCTTTGATCAAATCGCGCTGCAATCATATCTGCTAACGTGTATTTTCCAAGATTTCGTAAAGGCTCTGCTACTAAATATAAAACAACTAAATATGCAACTAAAAATCCGATGCTATAGAAAAATCCATCGAATCCAGTTAAAGCGATCGCACCTGCAATTCCTAAAAAGGATGCTGCTGACATATAGTCACCTGCAATTGCAAATCCATTTTGCCATCCAGTCAATCCACCGCCTGCTGTATAAAAGTCTTTCGCATCTTTTGTTTTTTTAGAGGCGTAATATGTAATAACTAGCGTTCCTAGTACGATAATTAAAAACAATGTAAATGCAGTCGTATTCAAATGTCCTCCCCTCCTTTATTTAACTTTTCCAATACTCCATCAGCCATTTTGTCAAAGGATTCAGCTTTCTTACTGTAAATCATACATAATACCCATGTCATAACAAATTGAGCAAATGCAAACACCCAAGCCCATGTTACCTCTCCAAATGCTTTTGTATTAAGTGCTTTAGAATAAGAAGTCATTAAAGGTAATGCAATGTAAAAACAAAAAAAGAATAAAGACATTGGTAGAATAAACTTTCTTTTTGCTTTCAGTAACTGTTTAAACTCATGAGATTTTGCAACTTCCGAGTATTTGCTTTGACTTATACTCGTACTAGAGTTTTGGTCCAATTCCATCATCATACGCTCCTTTCAAGTTTTTATTTCTTGAAAAATTAAAGATATTATTGCAATTAAAAATGAAAGAATATTCAAAAACTAAGATAATTGTATTTCATTTAGAAACACTTTAATAAATGTTTTCGATAGACAAGAATTAACAAGTTCTAATGATTAACATTTTTTTTGTAAAATTTGAGAATTAGCTGAAGTTGAAATACAAGAAACACCCGCTGACTTACAAACCTAAAACATATTTAGACATTTTCAAAGTAAATCAATGAATTTTTTGTCAGTAAAAAAAAATCCCTCTTTTCAGATGAAAAGTAGGGATTCTTCACATTTAAATGATTATATGACTTATAAAACTTTCTCAAGGAATAACTTAGCACGATTTGTTTTTGGTTTTGTGAATAATTCGATCGGAGTTGCATCCTCAACTAGATTTCCTTCGTCTAAGAATAGAATTCGATCTGCAACTTCCTTTGCAAAACCCATTTCATGTGTAACGATGACCATTGTCATACCAGTATGAGCTAATGATTTCATTACTTCAAGTACTTCTTTTACCATCTCTGGATCTAAAGCTGATGTTGGTTCATCAAATAACATTACTTTAGGTTCCATTGCAAGTGCTCTTGCTATAGCGACACGTTGTTTTTGACCACCTGAAAGTTTAGGAGGATATACGTTTGCTTTTTCAAGAAGTCCAACTTTTTCAAGAAGTGCCTTTGCATTTTCTTCTGCTTTAGCCTTACTCATACCTTTTACATTAATCGGAGCATACGTAATATTTTCTAAAACTGTCATGTGTGGGAACAAATGAAAATGCTGGAATACCATACCTACTTCTTCACGAATTTTCATTATATTACTTTTAGGATTTGTAATTTCAATATCATCCATCCAAATTTCACCATTTGAAGGAGTTTCTAATAAATTCATACAACGTAAAAATGTAGATTTTCCAGAACCAGATGGGCCAATTACAGCAACAACAGATCCTTGCTCAATTATAGTCGTGATTCCTTTTAATACATGAACATTTCCAAAACTTTTATTTAAATTAGTAATTCTAATCATTTGTACGCATTCTCCTTTCAACAGATTTACCTAGAAGTGATAGGATCATAATGATAATATAATAGATTGCAGCTACAAAAATAAGTGGCTCCATAAATGAGTAAGTTTCCCCACCTACTAAGAATGCTCTTCTCATTAAATCAGATGCACCAATTACTGTTACCATTGCTGATTCCTTCGTTAATGTAATAAACTCATTCATCAAAGCTGGTAAAATATTTTTAAATGCTTGAGGTAAAATAATTTTTGACATCATTTTACGGTAAGGGATTCCTAAAGCTGAAGCAGCTTCTTGTTGACCTTTATCTACTGCTAGTATACCTGCACGGATGATCTCTGATACATAAGCTCCTGAATTCAAACCAAAAGCCAATACCGCTGCTGGAAACTTTTCGATATCGAAACCAACTAATTGTGGTAAACCATAATAAATGATCATTAATTGCAAAACCATCGGTGTTCCACGAAAAATTGAAGTATAAAAATCAGCTATTACAACTAACCATTTTGCACGGCTAATTTTCATTAATGCAAGTAATATTGCTAAAACAAGACCTAATAAAATTGAACAAACTACTACTAATAGTGTTAATTTTAATCCGGCCAATATATATGGAATTGAAGGGACAATTTGAGAAAAATCTAAGTTCATATTGTAGTACTCCTTTACTATTTGTCTTTTAAATTGCAAAGTTTATTCGACAAAGTCTGTTTAGATAAAGAGCACTGGTTTAGAAACCAATGCCCTTTGTTTCATATAATTCATATCCAATGGATTGCTCATATTCAGTTAATGCTTCATCTAAGATTGCTAACCCATCATCGATTTGATTCTTCGTAACTGTTAATGGTGGAATCATTCGAATTACTTCACTGTTATTACCACAGAAGTAGAATAAAACACCTTTTTCCAAAGCAAGATCAAGAATTTTAAATAAACCATCACCGTTTGGTTCTTTTGTAGCTGGATTAATGATTTCAATGCCGATCATTAAACCAATTGAGCGAATGCTTCCAATTACCGGATGCTTTTCTTTTAATGCATTCAGTTTTTCTACTGCGTAAGCCCCTACTTCTTTCGTATTTTCTAAAAGCTTTTCTTCTTTAATAATTTCTAAAACAGCCAGTGCAGCTGAACAAGCTATTGGATTTCCTCCGAATGTTGTTCCATGACTACCTAGTGGCCACTGTTTCATTAGTTCATTTGATGCTACAGTCGCACTTAAAGGAATACCATTTGCAATACCTTTTGCTATTGCCATAATATCTGGCGTTACATCAAAAGTATGTGCAGCAAACCAATCTCCTGTACGGCCAAATCCAGTTTGAACTTCATCAAAAATTAGTAAGATATTATTTTTATCACAGATTTCTCGTATTTTTTTTAACCATGCCTTAGGTGGTACTACATAGCCACCTTCACCTAGAATTGGCTCTACAATAACTGCAGCTACTTCTTCTGGAGTTACTTGATGATTAAATAAACGTTTAAAATCTTTTTCTAATTGCTCTACTACATATTGTTCTTCATCGTAACCTTCAGGGCATTCTGAAACATTTGCATAAGGTATTTGATAAGAGCCTGTTGGTTGTAAAAATTTTCGATACTTACTTTTTGAAGTCGTAACGCTTAATGCTCCCATAGAACGGCCATGGAAACAACCAATAAATGAAACAATATATGGACGTTTAGTAGCATGTTTAGCTAGCTTAATAGCACCTTCAATCGCTTCAGTCCCACTATTACCAAAAAAGAAAGTATCTAAGTTACCAGGAAGAATTTCAGCCAACTCATCTGCTAGCTTTAAAATCGATTCGTAAATAATAACACCCGACGGACCATGGGCTAAAGAATCAGCGCCATCTTTAATTGCCTGTACCACTTTTGGATGACGATGCCCAACATTTGTAGTAGCAATGCCAGATGTAAAGTCTAAGTACTCTTTACCATCTACACCATAGTAGTAACAACCTTCTTCCTTTACAACCGGTAAGTTAGGATGATCCTTTGCCATGCTTGGTGCAAGACGTAAAGGCATTTTTTCTAATAAGTGACTCCAATCTCTCTCCATCAATAATTCCTCCCCTGATTACAACAAAAACTTATCATTTCTATATCTTTCGCCATACCCTATAGGTTTATC
>NZ_JBCMJM010000021.1:0-42556 GCF_050457485.1 Gottfriedia acidiceleris | reverse complement strand
TCAACATCACTCTACTCCTTTACGAAAATTTGGTAAGTTAATTGGCAAAGTTGTTTTTCAACAGCGTGAAAACAAGGTATGTAAGTATACCTTGTTTTCTTATATTCTAATTTAATTTCGGATTAACAGGAAAGAAAAGAAAGGGTTCGAATCTATCATCTTCCTAAGATCTTTCCAAAATCCTGCCTAAATCAATTCAACTGTTCTACTTGATCTCTAATCAGTTCCATTTTGTAATCTAATGAATTTACAGTTGCGGAAGCTTCATTCAAACTTTCGATAATTGCTTTTGGAACCTTTTTATTGTATTTATAAAAAATCTTGTGTTCAAGGCTTGCCCAGAAATCCATCGCAACGGTTCTAATTTGGATTTCTACTTTTACTCTTTTCGTTTCAGAAGCAAGGAAAATGGGTATTTCAATAATCATATGAAAACTTTTATAACCATTTGGTTTTGGATTCTTTATATAATCTTTTATTTCTATTATATAAATATCGTCTTGTTGTTTTAACAGTTCATAGATCATATAAATATCACTAATAAATGAACAACTAATACGAACGCCAGCTATATCACTCATATAATTTTCTAGATTATATTGTGTTAATTCTAAACCTTTTCGCTCAAGCTTTTCCATTATACTGTCAGGTTTTTTTAAGCGTGATTTTACGTGTTCAATTGGATTATGATTATGAGTTAAAGTAAATTCTTCATTTAAAATTCTAATTTTAGTGTTGATTTCATCTAACGCAAATTTATATATTAAAAGTGTGTTAGTCCATTCACCTAAGCTTTGATCTTTCAACATAGGCAACCTCCTAATGTATATTACATCAGTATTCTACCAGCTTAATGTGAACTCAGTGTGAAATCTTGGTGAACAGTTAGTGACAAGTAAAGTATAGTATAGGGATATTTAAGGTATTAGGAAAAAGGGAATAGTAATAGTAGCAATGGCAGGAGCCTTAAACAAGGATCAAAGATGTAGAGAGTTCAAGTTATATTAAAAGAATAAGCAATTGATAGTAACAGCAGTAAGATCATTTAGGGTTTTGTTAGTTTTGGAATAATATGTTATAAATTTATATATATAATTTTAGTTAGGAGTACATTGATGAAACAAAGTTTTTATCGTTTGTTTATAGAGTTGACGAATAATCGTTTTACTTCTGGTCTTTTGCGTAGATTTGCTACTTCTAGATTTAGTAGACTGTTTATTAATCCATATATTAAAGCGTTTAATTTAAATATGGATGAAAGTAAAGAGACTGATTTTCCTACTTTACATGCCTTGTTTACTAGAGAATTAAAGCAAAATGTCAGACCGATTCATGCTGGTGAAAGTGAATTAGCTTCTCCTGTAGATGGTGTGTTAGAGTCTTGTGGGAAAATTGAAATGGATATTAAATTTGTCGTAAAAGGAAAGACATATAGCATTATTGAGATGTTAGGTTCAAAGGAAATGGCAGAAAAATATGATGAGGGTTATTATATGGTATTGTACTTAAGTCCTAGCCATTATCATCGTATACATAGCCCAATCGAAGGCGAAATTGTTTCACAATTCGAGTTAGGTGCTAAATCTTATCCCGTGAATAAAGCAGGATTAACGTATGGTAAAGATCCACTTTCAAAAAATTATCGAATTATTTCAGAAGTATTATGTTCTGAAAACAATAAACATGTTGCGATGATTAAAGTTGGTGCTATGTTTGTTAACACAATCGTAGTAACAAAAAAAGAAAAACGTGTGAAAAAAGGTGAAGAAGTAGGGTATTTTTCTTTCGGTTCTACAGTTGTTTTACTTTTTGAAGCTAATAGTTTTTCGCCAAATTTGAAACTTCAATCTGGCCAAGCGATAAGAGTTGGTCAAAATCTTGGTAAATTACACTAAGTATGCACTTTTTTTCACGAAATGGGAGCCATCGTATAGAAAGATGGTTCTTTTTCTGTTATTGTAAAGAGTACTTGTATTTTAATTTCACTTGTATTATTTGCACATATTGAAAATAATAAAAATGATTAAGATGTTTTTTTAATATAGAAATCTAATCCTCTTCGTTTAATTTCTTTTTCAATTAAATAAATGAAAGCCGGATCAAGCTGTAAACCAAGAGCTTTTTTGTACGACTCAAGTAACAACTCATCATTTAATTTGTACATATTTTTTGCCCGGTTGGGCATTCACCTCCGAGTGAGTAAAGTTTTTTGAATTTCTTCGTAAACTTACTGTATCAAATTTTTAAAAATAGAACAATCGTTCGTTTATCCACAGAAATAGGTGGATAAGTTGTGGGTAATTTGTTTATATATTCTGAAAAGGTAGGTTCTTGGACTAAGGATAATGTGTATAGATTTATCCACAGTTAGAATGGTTGTAGTTATTTGTCGAACGATTTTAAGAATATATTGAGGTGTAATAATGTTTAATAAATTTTTACCGAGTGAAACTGTTAATAATGTTTATGCAATTACGCCTGAGCATTTAAAAGGCTTAGGAATTAAGGGAATCATTACGGATTTAGATAATACGTTAGTAGAATGGGATCGTCCATTAGCTACTCCAGAGCTAACGAAATGGTTCAAAAGCATGGATGATGCAGGGATTAAAATTACAGTTGTATCGAATAACAATGCAGAGCGTGTTGGAAAATTTTGTGATCCTTTAGGAATTCCATTCATTCATCGTGCGCGTAAGCCACTCGCTACATCATATAAAAAAGCATATAAACAAATGAATTTAAAACCAAATGAAGTCGTGATGATTGGAGATCAATTGCTTACAGACGTATTTGGTGGCAATCGTCAAGGCATTCATACAATTTTAGTTGTTCCAGTTGCAAGTACAGATGGAATTTGGACAAGATTTAATCGGATGGTAGAACGTAGAATTCTTTCATCCTTAAGGAAGCAAGGATTGCTACAATGGGAGGATAAAAAGTGAGTAATACTGTAATAAGATGTATTGGTTGTGGAGTTGAAATTCAAACAGAGGATAAGAACAAGCTTGGATATTCACCTCCATCTTCATTAGAAAAAGAAGAGATTATTTGTCAACGTTGTTTCCGTTTAAAAAACTATAATGAGATCCAAGATGTGGAGTTGACTGATTCTGACTTTATTCGTATCTTAAATGGGATAGGTTCTAAGGATTGTCTTGTTATTAAAGTAGTTGATGTTTTTGATTTTTCTGGTAGCTGGTTAAATGGAATTAATCGATTCGTTGGAAACAACAAAATATTATTAGTTGGAAATAAGGCAGATTTAATTCCGAAGTCAGTTAAGAAAAATAAGCTTACGCAATGGATGAGCGGAACTGCAAAACGTTGGGGACTTAAACCCGCAGGTGTTCATTTAATTAGTGCAGTAAAAGGCACTGGTATAGACGAATTAGCTGAAAGTATTGAGAAGCATCGTGAAGGTAAGGATGTGTACGTAGTAGGTTGTACAAATGTTGGGAAATCAACATTTATCAACACAATGATTAAACGTTATAGTGAAGAAAATAGTAATATCATTACTACATCGCATTTTCCGGGTACAACACTTGATATGATCCAAATCCCACTTGATGATCAGAGTGATCTAATTGATACACCTGGTATTATTAATCATCATCAAATGGCTCATTTTGTTGATAAAAAAGGTTTAAAGATTATTACACCGAAAAAAGAAATTAAGCCTATGGTTTATCAATTAAATGAGGGGCAAACCTTATTCTTTGGTGGGTTAGCTCGTTTTGATTATTTAGAGGGTGGAAGACGTTCCTTTACTTGTCACTTCTCTAACGAATTATCAATTCATCGTACTAAACAAGAAAACGCTGATGAGTTATATGAAAGACAAGCTGGGGAATTATTAGTACCACCATATGGTGAACAAATAAATGAACTTCCTAAATTAGTGAAGCATGAATTTATGATAAAAGATGCTAAAACTGATATAGTTTATTCAGGGTTAGGTTGGATCACAGTGAATGAACCAGGTGCCAAAATCGTAGCTTATGTACCAAAAGGAGTAGCTATAACTCTTCGTAATTCTATTATATAAGAATAATTTGGGGGCTAAGAGAAATGAAAGACCAATATTATGTAATCGGTCAACCGATTGGTCATTCAATGTCACCAACTATGCATAATGAATGGTTTCTCTCAAATCAGATTTCGGGGCACTATTCAGCAAAAGAAGTTGGGATAACAGAATTAGAATCAGTTATGACAGAATTTCGTTCAACTGTAAAAGGATTTAATGTTACAGCACCACTAAAAGTAGAAATTATGCAGTACTTAGATGAAATTGATCCATTGGCAAAAGCAATTGGAGCTGTTAATACAGTTATCAATAAAAATGGAAAACTGTACGGTAAAAATACTGACGGTATGGGGTATTGTAGAGGCTTATCCTATGTTTTGAAAAATCCGATTGAAGAAGAAAAGATTTTGATTATCGGTGCAGGCGGTGCTGCTAGGGCGATCCTTTATAGTTTACTGCACTTGGGTGTTAAGCATATTACAGTCACAAACCGAACAATAGAAAAAGCAGAGGATCTACTAGATGGTAAGCTGATGAATGAGGTTAATATTATGTCTATTTCAGATGCTGAAGAACATTTAGGTCACTTTTCTCTTATCATTCAAACAACTTCTGTTGGAATGAAGCCAAATGAAAATAGCACGCCATTAGCGCTAACTAATTTATCACCAGATGCAATTGTATCGGACCTAATATATAGCCCATTTAAAACAGTATTCTTAAAAGAAGCTGAAGAAAGAAATGCGACTATACAAAACGGATTACCGATGTTTATTTATCAAGGAGCATTAGCATTTCAAGAGTGGACGGGAATTTTTCCAAATACGATTGATGCATACTCATTATTAGAAAGAAAACTTGGAGGAACAAAATGTTAACAGGTAAACAAAAAAGATTTTTACGTTCGAAAGCTCATCACTTAAACCCTATTTTTCAAGTAGGTAAAGGTGGAGTTAATGAAAATATGGTTAAACAAATTTCAGAAGCGCTAGAAGTAAGGGAACTTTTAAAAGTAAGTATACTTCAAAATTGCGATGATGATCGTTATGATGTAGCGGATCAGCTAGTTGAAGGTACAAACGCTGAACTAGTACAAGTAATTGGACATACAATTGTTTTATATAAAGAGTCTGAAGAAAATAAAACAATCGTACTGCCTTAATATGTAAAATACCGTTAATTAGAGGAGAAGCGGATTAATGGATAAACAAAAAGCACTTTCACTTGTAAAAGAAAAACTAACGAACGGGCGTTTTACACATACTATTGGTGTGATGGAAACTGCAGTTAGACTAGCCGAAAAGTACGGTGCGGATGTAAAAAAAGCAGAGCTAGCTGCAATTTTCCATGATGTCGCAAAATGCATGCCGATTAAAGAATTAAAATCAATTATGGAAGAAAATAAACTTTCATTAAAGCTTTTAAAGTACAATAAAGAATTATGGCATGCTCCTGTTGGTGCATTTCTTACTGAACATGAATATGGAATTGATGATCAAGAAATATTACAAGCAATCACATATCATACAAGTGGTCATAAAGAGATGAATTTATTAGATAAAGTAATATATGTAGCAGATTATATTGAACCTAATCGTAGTTTTCCAGGTGTAGAGGAAGCTCGTGAATTAGCGGATCAGGATTTAGATCGAGCTTTATTATTTGCATTAAAAAATACAATTACATTTTTGATTGATAAAGAACAAACAGTCTACCCATTAACGGTTAAAACATATAACTCAATATTAAAGCAAGTTAAAAGCCAGGGGGAATAAAAGAATGAATGAAAAAGAATTAATGATGCTAGCTGTAAATGCTGCTGACGATAAAAAAGCTGAGGAATTAGTCGTATTAGATATGAAAGGAATCTCTGCAATTGCAGATTATTTCATTATTTGTCACGGTAATTCAGATAAGCAAGTTCAGGCTATTGCAAGAGAAGTAAAAGATCAAGCTCAACAAAATGGTAAAGATGTTAAACGTTTAGAAGGATTTGACGAAGCTCGTTGGGTATTAGTAGACATCGGTGACGTTGTCGTTCATGTTTTCCATCGTGACGAAAGAAACTATTATAACTTAGAAAAACTTTGGGGAGATGCACCTTCTCTTGATGTTTACGGAGAGCTTCTTTCGTGACATACAATCGCTTCGCGTATTTGTATGATCAATTAATGAATGATGTCCCTTATGAAAGATGGGTTCAATTCCTAAAAAATGTATTTCAAAAATATGAAGTGCTTCAGCCTTCAATATTAGATATAGGATGTGGAACTGGTACATTACCCATCTCATTGGCAAAATTGAACTATTCAATTAGCGGGGTTGATTTATCTGAGGAAATGTTAAGTGTCGCAATGGCAAAAGCAGAACAGGAAAAAGTTAATATCCCTTTTTTCCAACAAAATATGGTGGAATTAGAAGGTTTTGATCAATTAGATTGTGTAACAATTTTCTGTGATTCACTTAATTATTTAGAAACAGAAGATCAAGTAAAACAAACCTTTATAAAAGTAAATGAAAGCTTAAAAGATAATGGTTTATTTTTATTTGATGTACATTCACCTTATAAAATTGAAGAAATCTTTGGTGAAGAGACATTTTTTATTGATGGTGCAGAGTTAAGCTTAGTCTGGTCTTGTACGCAAGGGGAATACCCATTAAGTGTTGAACATGATTTAGTTTTCTTTATGAAAGAGGAAAATCGTGATTTATATGAACGCTTCGAGGAATATCACAACCAAAGAACATTTCCTATAAATATGTATAAATCATTATTAAATCAAACCGGATTTGAAGTGAAAGAAATCATAGCAGATTTCGATGAAGCTGTAGATGATACTTCTGAACGAATCTTTTTTATAGCAATGAAAAAATAAAAAACCCTTTAAAGAAAATTCCTTTTCTTAAAGGGTTTTTTACTTTATTAGTACTACAAAATTGAATTTTGTATTTTTGTTACGAATGGAGTAAAGGGGTATAATCATTTCTAAGTTAATCAAAATTGTTCCTTTACTCGCTCAATTTCCTTATCAAATTTATCATGTGTTTTTTCAAAAATTTCTTCGAATAAATCCCCTACTCGTGCTTCTAATACTTTAATACCTTCTCCAGTAATTCCGCCTTTTACACATACTTTTTCTTGAAGTGTTTCAAGCGTAAAATGTTTTTGTTCAATTAGTTTACCAAAACCAATAATCATTTCTTCTGCTAAGATCGTTGCTTGCTCTTTTGAAATTGAAGTTTGACAAACAGCCGCATCGATAAATTTTCGAAGTAAGTAACTAAAAAATGCGGGTCCACAGCTTGCGATATCCGATGAAACTCTTGTTATATCTTCTGTAATCATGACAGGTTTAGAAACGTTCGAAAAAAGCTCGATTATTTGCTCCTTACTTTTGGCCGTGCATCTATTCCCAAAATTAACTAAAGTTACCCCACTCAATGCTTGATTCGTAATGCTTGGAATAACGCGTGCAACCTGACAAGGTAATATAGCTTCTAATTGTTCAACGTTAATCGGACTAGTGATCGATATAACACAATGTTTTTTAGTGAAATGCTTTTGTAAAGATGATAGAAGTGGCTGAATTTCTAAAGGTTTTACACACACTAATACAATATCAGAAGCGGTAATTACTTCTTTGGCTGTCTCAACAACATTTAAATCAGGATATATATTTTTTAGCTCATAAGCTTTATACATTGAGCGGTTTGTAACAGTTAATTCGGAGGGCTTCACGGCATTTGATTTTATAAATCCATTGAGCAATATAGTGCCCATATTTCCTGTACCTATGATTCCTACGTTCATGAGTACATCCCTTCCTTTGCATACATTCTCTCCTACACTATATGAAGCAAGGTAGAAAATAATGATATAAGTTAAAATGGAGGACTAATAATGAAAAAGTTAATTCATAATAAACTAGTTTGGATCGCTCTCGTAATTGTCGGTATTTTAGTCGTAAATTTTTATCAAACTGAGCGTAAAAATGAGGTAGTTTTTGCAAAAAAATCACTTGAAGAAGAAATAGTAAAGAAGAACGATGATCAGAAAAAAGAAGTTAGTATGCCAGTGATTTCAAAAGTATTTATGGTTGATGTAAAAGGTGCAATACAAAAACCAGGTGTAATCAAATGTAACGAAGGAGAGCGTGTTTTTGACGCGATTAGATTGGCGGGCGGATTTAAAGAAAAAGCTGATGTTAATAAGGTTAATTTAGCTGAAAAAATTTTTGACGAGATGGTCATTTATGTACCGTTTATTGGAGAAGAAACTGATCAAACTATAATTACTAATAGGGAGGATGAAACCAAACAAAATGAGACGATTGATATAAACCATGCATCACAGTCAGAATTGGAAAAAATACCGGGTGTTGGTCCAGCAAAAGCAAAAAATATTTTAGATTATATTGATCAAAATGGACCATTTACTTCAGTAGAACAATTAGAATCTGTAAATGGAATCGGCAAAAAATCCCTTGAAAAAATGACTCCGTTTATTGTCATTCGCTAAATTAAATTATTATGAGTATTTATCTTGCTTATATTGTTTTTGTACAAATAATAACAATCGTCTTTTTTAAAAACTATAATTTAATGTTTATATTAATATTTCTCATTTTAATAATTTTTTTAGTCGGAAAGAAAAAATGGCTACTTTTATTAATTTGCATTATTTCGCTATGTATTACATCTAGTATATGTTACCTACAAAACAAAAAGATGAATTCCCCTAAACCAAAGCCCTCGCAAAATGTTCGTGGTGAGATCACTTCTACTCCAATAATAGATGGTAACAAAGTTTCGTTTACATTTAAACTCCATAATCAAGAAATCTTACTAAATAGTTTTGCTAATACAAAAGAACAATTAAAAGTTTTTCAAAAAAGAAAAATAGGTGAAATATGTGAAGTAAAAGGTGAGGTTACTTTGCCTTTAGAAAATTCGAACCCATACTTATTTAATTATAAGAAGTATTTATTAAATCAAGGAATTCACTGGATTATTACTGCGAATCCAAATAGTTTAGGGGAATGTGAAAATGGAAAACGAACCATCCTTCAATCAATAAATTATAGTCGACATGCCATAACTAAATATGTAGAGATGAATTTTAATTCCAATACAGAAGGCTATATTAATGCGCTCTTATTTGGGGATCGATCAAAAATGAATTCAATTACAGAATCACAATATCAAATAGTGGGAATTGTTCATTTACTTGCGATTAGTGGTTCTCATATTAGTTTGTTGAGTCTTGTCATCTATTTTCTATTAATTAGAATTGGGGTAACAAAGGAAACCAGCTTGTTTATAACGATTTTGTGTATTATTTCTTATGGGTTTCTAGCAGGTGCTTCAGCATCAGTTGTCAGAGCAGTTATTATTGGTGTTCTAATTTGCTTCTACAAGTTAGCAAAAATGAAAGTTGATATTACTTCATTATTATTCATTTCTTGTATAATCATGTTATTTGCAAAACCAAATTATATTGATGATATTGGATTTCAATTTTCCTTTGTAACAAGTTTTGTACTCGTTTTAACGTCTGAACAAATATTAAATTACAAATCTTGGTATGCAAGGGCTCTTTATACATCGAGTATTACTCAACTAGTATCAATCCCAATATTACTTTTTAATTTTCACGAATTATCACCATACAGTATAATAATTAACTTACTTTTCATTCCTTATATTAGTTTTATTATTATGCCACTATGTATTTTTTGTTTTAGTTTAAGTTTTATTAATTTAGAAATAAGCGAACAGTTAACATTACTACTAACATTCTTTATTAACTTGTCAGATCAATTACTAAATATATGCATGCAATTACCGTTTATTAAGTTGATTTTTATACATCCATCAAAAGGAATTCTGCTTATATATATAGTTTTAATATTTTTAATTTTATACTTTATGGAAAGTGAGAAAGAAAAGAAATTATTTAATAATTGCCTGATTGGATTTTTTATTCTTATAAGCGGGCATTTATTTTATCCCACTATTAACCCAGTTGGAAAGATTATGTTTATTGATGTTGGTCAAGGTGACTGTATTCTTATAAAATTGCCTTTTAATAAAGGGAATTATGTAATTGATACGGGAGGTAAGTTAACTATAAAAGAAGAAACATGGATGAAGCGTAAAAAACCATTTTCAACAGGCAATGATTTATTGATTCCAATTTTAAAAGGAGAAGGAATTAGTAAAATAGATAAATTAATATTTACACATGGTGACATTGATCATATTGGAGGCGGAAAGGAGGTACTACAATCATTTTACGTAAAACAATTAATTGTAGGTGACAAGACGAATTTTAGTTCAGCAGAAAAAGAAAGAATTAATATAGCCATAAAAAAGGGAGTCGAGATTAAAAAAATAAGCGAAGGTATGAGTTGGAAAATCGGTCCGAATTATTTTCAAGCTATTTCGCCAATTAAGGATTATGAAGGTGAGGAAAATGAAGGGTCAATTGTTCTAAGGGCATACATTGGTGGGAAAAATTGGATATTTTCTGGCGATTTAGATGAAAATGGAGAAAATCGGCTGATCTCTAAATATCATGATTTAAAGGCAGATGTTTTGAAAATAGGGCATCATGGGAGCAAAACATCTACTTCCGAAAAATTTATTAAAGCAGTTATGCCTAAAATTGGCATTATTTCAGTTGGGGAAAAAAATAGATATGGTCATCCAACAAAAGAAGTACTTAATCGATTAAAAAAGTACAATGTTAAAATCTTACGTACTGATGAACTTGGAGCGATAACTTATGAATTTAAAAGAGGACAAGGTACCATTTATACATTTAAAGCATATCGTAAAACAAATAACAGAAACCAAGAAGTAAATTAAAAAGACTGCCGAGGCAGTCCAATCATTTGATTCTATGTATTATCTCGTAACAAACTCCACAACTGTTGCGATGATAAATAGAATTGCGAAGAAACCAAATGAAACAGCAAAGCCAACGCCAGAATCTGTTGAATCATTACGTTTGCTTTGAACATTTTTTTCAAAAGTATTCACAAATAACCCCTCCTAATTCAATTTTAGTATAAATCAATATAACTAAAAAATCCATAGTATGTTTGTTTAGTTATACCGTTTTAAATGAAGAAACCGGGTCTTTATTTAAAACGTTAATATAAATTAGAGATTAGTATTTACTAATCTCTTCCTTCTCATGTAGGACATGTTATACTATACTAAGAAAATTAGTGTAGAGGAGCAAAACATGATTAATGATTTACATAAAAAATTGAAAAAGAATGTGTCACCAATGTATTTATTGGTAGGTACTGAAGATTTTTTACTTCAAGAAGCGGAAAACTTAATCGTGAAAGCAGCTTTACAAGGAGAAATTGATGATTTTAACTATCAAACATATGATTTAAAAGAGGCTTATTTAAGTGAAGCACTTGAGGATGCTCAAACACCGTCCTTTTTTGGCGGCAACAAAGTCATCATCATAAAATCATGTTTGTTTTTAACAGCTCAAAAAGAAAAAAATGTACAAGATATAGAACCATTATTTGATTATATTGAAAATCCTGCACCTTTTACTACT
This sequence comes from Gottfriedia acidiceleris, assembly GCF_050457485.1. Classification (GTDB taxonomy): domain Bacteria; phylum Bacillota; class Bacilli; order Bacillales; family Bacillaceae_G; genus Gottfriedia; species Gottfriedia acidiceleris_D. The sequence continues at coordinate 30,938 of NZ_JBCMJM010000021.1, read as the reverse complement.
GTTGTTTTTGTTGCTCCTTTTGAGAAATTGGACGAGCGAAAAAAAGTAACAAAAGCGTTAAAAAAACAAGTAGAGCTAGTTGAGTGTCATCCTGTTGAAACGAGTAATTTAGACGGCTGGATTAAAGAGCGGTTCACTGGGAATGTAACGATTACTAAAGAAGCAATTGAAAAATTAAAACTACTCGTTGGAAATAATTTATCGATATTAAAACTTGAATGTGAGAAACTACAATTGTTTATCGGGGATGAAGGCGAAGTTGATGCTGATCTTGTGGAAATGATGGTAGCAAAAACTATTGAACAAAACGTTTTTTCTCTTATCGAAAAAACAGCAGTTAGACAGACAACTGAGGCACTTAAAATTCTTCATGAGCTATTGTTTATAGGTGAAGAACCGATAAAGATTGTTGCATTATTAGCTAGCCAGTTTAGATTATTGTACGGAATAAAACAATTATCAAGTAGTGGGTACTCAAATAATCAAATCGCTTCTGCGGTTGGCGTATCTCCAGGAAGAGTATTTTATGGACAAAAGCAAGCGAATAACTTTCAGGCAAGTGAATTAAAAGAAGCAACACGATTAATTGCTGAAGTTGATTATAAAATGAAGACTGGTCAAGGAGATAAGGTTATGATCCTTGAAATGTTGATACTTCAATTAAATAAAAAATAGTAAGAAATTCAGTCTTAAATGAGTAGTATTTTAAAAAATTAAATAACAAATCAAATGGCAGTCCGATAACGTTAAATTGGACTGCCATTTTTGTGTTATAAAAAGGCTCAATTTTCAGTCTACTAATTATACAATTTGTTATAATGTAGTAATTGTGAAATTTTACCAACAAATGGTATTTGGGAGATGGGTGAATGGAGGAAATTCCTAAAGAAATAAACGTTGTATTAGATACATACTTTCATTATTTTGATTTAAAATTACCCAATTTAATTGATTCTTTTTATCTTTATGGATCGATTACATTAGGTGCTTTTAAGAATGGATCTAGCGATATCGATTTTATAGCTGTTGTTAAGCGCAAAGTATCTGATGCCGAATTAAAGATACTGAAAGAAATTCATAAAGCTGTGCAAAGAAAGTTTCCTAGTACAATTTTGGATGGGTGGTATATTCTTAATGAAGATATCAAGTCCTTAAATGAAGAAGGGAATTTATGTATTCGTTTCAATGATGGGAAGTTTCAAGGCTTAAATAAATTTCAAAAGAACTCCATTGATGCTTTTCAATTAAAAAAATACGGTATAACTGTAAGAGGGCTAAATATTGATAATGTGGATATTTCGGTAAACTGGGATACAATACTATCTAATATGGGAGATAATCTTAATTCTTATTGGCTTAGCTGGTTAAACAACTGTAAGAAGTTCCTTACAGTTAAATACTTGAGTTTATTTGTAAGTTTAAGAAGTATTGAATGGGGAATTTTGGGAGTTTCTCGACTTTATTACACATTTAAAGAAAAAGATATTACATCGAAAGTAGGAGCAGGTGAATATGTTTTAGAGGCGGTTCCCCAAAGATGGCATAAGATTATTAAGGAGTCAATGAGATTACGAACTGATCATAAGAAATCATATTACAAATCAATTTATACAAGAAGAAAAGATGCAATTGACTATATGGAGTTTTTGATTAAAGAATGTAATAAACTTATTCGATAAGTAAAACATCTGATTAGATTAAAAAAACGTCAGCGAAAAACTTTATTGCACGAAAAAATGGTGTCTCAGATGAGACACCATTTAATTCATTACGCGTTCATAGCGTTAACTTTTTTAGCTAAACGAGACTTTTGACGTGAAGCAGCGTTTTTGTGGATTAGATTGCTGTTAACAGCTTTATCTAATTTTTTAGAAGCAGTTAATAAAGCTTCTTGCGCTTTTTCAGTTTCGTTATTAGTAACTAAAGCTTCAACAGTTTTCACTGCAGTACGCATTTCTGATTTTAGAGATGCGTTGTGAGCACGATGAGCTTCAGCTGTTTTTACACGTTTAATAGCTGATTTAATATTTGGCATACCTTTCACCTCCCGAATGCAGTCGAGAAATTTGCCTCGAATACAAATAGAACAAAACTTATTTTATCAAAACAAGTCCCATTTGGCAATAGAATTCATAAAGCTATTTTCGCCTTTTCAAAAGAAAAATAAACAACTCGTTTAGAATTGGTAACATCTAGCTAAACTAGTTAAGAAGAGAATTGTTAAATTTCGATGAGTATTGTGGAGGCTAGATAAATGAGTGAGTTAGATTTAAGTCAATATAGTGTTCGAACAGATTTAGCAGTAGAGGCAAAAGAGATGCTCGAGGAGCGAGAACAAACAAAGGAAGAAATTACCGGCGTAATCGTCAAAGAACGTGAAGCAGATGGTGTAAGTATTTCTCATGTTCATATTAAAGAATCGGCATCTGAAAGAATTGGTAAAAAGCCAGGGAATTATTTAACACTTCAAGTTCAAGGTATTCGTGAACAAGATACTGAACTTCAAGAAAAGGTCGAAAAAGTTTTTGCAAACGAGTTTTCTGCTTTCTTAAAAAATTTAGGCATAACGGAAGATCAAACTTGTTTAGTAGTTGGATTAGGAAATTGGAATGTGACGCCTGATGCACTTGGTCCAATGGTTGTTGAAAATTTAGTTGTTACGAAGCATCTTTTTGAATTACAGCCTGAAAGTGTACAAGATGGTTATCGTCCAGTTTGTGCTTTATCCCCTGGTGTAATGGGGATAACTGGTATTGAAACGAGCGATATTATTTCAGGTGTCATTGATAAAGTAAAACCAGATTTTGTTATTGCGATCGATGCACTTGCAGCTAGGTCCATTGAACGAGTTAATACAACAATCCAAATTACAGATAATGGTATTCATCCAGGTTCTGGAATAGGGAATAAACGTAAAGAATTGAGCAAGGAAACACTAGGTATTCCGGTAATTGCTATAGGTGTTCCAACTGTTGTTGATGCTGTTGCGATTACAAGTGATACAATTGACTTCATTTTAAAACATTTTGGACGAGAAATAAAAGAGGGAGACAAGCCTGCTAAAGCGCTAATCCCTTCAGGAATGGCATTTGGAGAAAAGAAAAAGTATACCGATGAAGATATGCCTAGTGAAAAGGAACGAATGGCATTTATGGGGATTGTAGGAACACTTGAAGAGAATGAAAAACGAAAATTAATTCATGAGGTACTATCACCACTAGGTCATAACTTAATGGTTACACCAAAAGAAGTGGATACATTTATTGAAGATATGGCAAATATTATTGCTGGCGGTATGAACGCTGCTCTGCATTCTAAAATTAATCAAGACAATATTGGCTCATATACTCATTAATATTTCGTAAGTGAGGAGTAACAAATGAAATATATGGTTCGGTATTTTACGCTAATCATTATTTTTTCGATAACAATCATTACTTGTATGCAAGTTGCGAAAGACGGAATAAGTAAAGTTACTTCGACTGATTACTATCATGTAGACGATGTAGTAAAAATTTCAAAAGAAGATGGGAAAGCTGGTCCAGTACTTTTTGGAAAAGATTACACGAAAGAAGGACTAGCAATTAGAGAAGATTATTTAGAAAGATTAGGGGCATTTAATTATTTTACAGTTGTTGGTAAAGGACTATCCCATTTTGTTACGTATGTAACTGAAAAAGGGGTTAAGATTGTTGAAAAAATTCCTTCTATTATTGATAGCTTTAATTAGACCTTCTAAACTTCATTCGACATATACTGCTAATAGAGATTGAATATTTCCCTATTTTTTTGATATAATCAAAACTATCTATGCTGTCGAGAAATTTAGGAGTGATGAAATGAATAAAGAGTCAAGATCAGAAAGACAAAAGAGAATTAGAAACTTTTCAATCATCGCACACATTGACCATGGAAAATCTACATTAGCAGATAGAATTCTTGAGAAAACAAATGCATTAACTCAGCGTGAGATGAAGTCTCAGCTATTAGACTCAATGGATTTAGAGCGTGAACGTGGAATTACCATTAAATTAAATGCTGTGCAGTTACAATATAAAGCTAAAAATGGTGAAGAATATATTCTTCATTTAATCGATACACCTGGACATGTCGACTTCACTTATGAAGTTTCACGTAGTTTAGCAGCGTGTGAAGGCGCAATTCTTGTAGTTGATGCTGCACAAGGTATCGAAGCACAAACGTTAGCCAACGTATATTTAGCTTTAGACAATGATTTAGAAATCTTACCAGTTATTAATAAGATTGACTTACCAAGTGCTGAGCCTGAACGTGTAAGACAAGAAGTTGAAGAGGTAATCGGTCTAGATGCTTCTGAAGCGGTATTAGCTTCTGCTAAAGCAGGAATCGGAATAGAAGAAATTCTAGAACAAATCGTAGAAAAAGTACCAGCACCAACAGGTGATCCAGATGGGCCTTTAAAAGCACTTATTTTTGATTCATTATTCGATCCATATCGTGGTGTAGTTGCTTATATTCGTATCGTAGAAGGTACTGTAAAAGTAGGTCAAAAAATTAGAATGATGGCTACAGGTAAAGAATTCGAAGTAGTTGAAGCTGGCGTATTTACTCCTCGTACTACACAACGAGACGAATTAACTGTAGGTGACGTAGGTTTCTTAACAGCTTCTATTAAGAATGTTGGAGATACTCGCGTTGGGGATACAATTACCCTTGCTGAGAATCCAGCAACTGAGCCACTACCAGGTTATCGTAAATTAAATCCTATGGTATTCTGTGGATTATATCCAATTGATACTTCTAAATATAATGATTTACGTGATGCACTTGAAAAGCTTCAATTAAATGATGCAGCTTTACAATTTGAAGCAGAAACTTCACAAGCTTTAGGATTTGGTTTCCGTTGTGGATTTTTAGGATTATTACACATGGAAATCATTCAAGAGCGTATTGAACGTGAATTCAAAATTGATTTAATTACAACAGCACCAAGTGTTATCTATAATGTATACACAACAAAAGACGAGATGATTATTGTTGATAACCCTGCTCATATGCCAGACCCTCAATCAATTGATCGAGTAGAAGAGCCTTACGTTAAAGCAAAAATAATGGTTCCAAATGACTTTGTTGGAGCAATCATGGAGCTTTGCCAAAAGAAACGTGGAAACTTTATTGATATGCAATATTTAGATGCAAACCGTGTAACATTAACTTACGAAATTCCATTATCTGAAATTGTTTATGATTTCTTTGACCAATTAAAATCAAGCACAAAAGGTTATGCATCATTTGATTATGAATTAATTGGCTACAAAGTTTCTAAACTTGTGAAAATGGATATTTTATTAAACGGTGAACAAGTAGATGCTCTATCATTTATCGTTCATAGAGACGCTGCTTATGATCGTGGAAAAATTATCGTTGAAAAATTAAAAGAACTTATTCCAAGACAACAGTTCGAAGTACCAGTTCAAGCGGCAATCGGACAAAAAATCGTTGCTCGTTCAACAATTAAGTCAATGGGTAAAAACGTATTAGCAAAATGTTACGGTGGGGATATCTCTCGTAAACGTAAGCTATTAGATAAGCAAAAAGAAGGTAAAAAGCGAATGAAAGCCGTTGGATCTGTAGAGGTTCCACAAGAGGCATTCATGGCTGTTTTACGTATGGATGACTAATAATTAAAAGGAATTCATCAATTGTAGAATTGATGAATATCTAAAGTTGCCACCGTAATTTATTTACGGTGGCATTTTTCATTTTAGATTCATTATTTTTTTACTTAAATTGTTATTAATAAAAAGTAAGATGTAAATAATGATTAATAATAGTAAAGCGATTAATTAGACAAATATCATAAGAAAATATACAATCATAAAAGTTAAAATCAACAAAAGTCCCTGAATCTGCACCTTAGTTGGTATTGGATCAGGGGCTTTTCACATAGAAAAGAGGAGAAGGTATGGCATCTTCCGTTTATATTCATATACCATTTTGTCAGCAGATTTGTTACTACTGCGATTTTAATAAATTTATGATGGACCGTCAGCCGGTTGATCAGTATTTAGAATATCTAGAGAAAGAGATTGTTGAAAGTTTAAAAAGAAATCCGATTATAGATTTGAAAACAGTTTTTGTAGGTGGAGGTACGCCAACCGCATTAACTTTGCCCCAAACTCAAACGTTAGTAGATATGATTAATAAACATATCATTAAAGGGAAAAAAGAAATTGAAATGACTTTTGAAAGTAATCCAAATGAAATTTCAAAAGAGAAACTTCAGATCTTAAAAGATGGTGGAGTGAATCGAATTAGTTTTGGAGCGCAAACATTTGATGAAGGTTTACTGAAAAAGATTGGAAGAACACATTCACCAAATGAAATAGAAGAAGCAATTCAAACCGCCAAAGAAGTCGGAATTGATAATATTAATCTTGATTTAATGTATGCATTACCTGGTCAAACAATGGAACAATTCGTTGATTCTTTAGATAAAGCAATGAAGTTACCGATTCAGCATATCTCAGCATATTCATTAATTATTGAACCAAAAACGGTTTTTTACATAGAAATGAATAGGGGCAAGCTTAAACCAGCCCCAGAAGAAGATGAAGCGGCTATGTATGACTTTTTAATGAACTATTTAGAGAAAAAGGGCTTTCATCAATATGAAATCAGCAATTTTGAAAAAAATGGCTTAGAAAGTAAACATAATCTTGTTTATTGGAATAATGAAGAGTATTTTGGATTTGGTGCAGGAGCACATGGCTATATTAATGGAATTCGATATTCAAACGCAGGACCATTAAAGAAATATTTCCAGTTGATAGATGATACTGGTGTCCCAATTGTTCATGAGCATACGGTAACGAAGCAAGAAAAAATGGAAGAAGAAATGTTTTTAGGGCTACGTAAAATGCAGGGAGTTTCGGAAAGAAAGTTCCAAGAGAAATTTGGTTCTAACTTTAATGAAGTATTTCCGAACGTAATTGAAAAACTAATGAGAGATGGATTAGTCGAGATGAATGGAGTATATCTTCGATTATCCCACAAAGGGAAGTTACTAGGAAACGAAGTATTTCAGGCATTTTTACTTTAAAAGCATAAGGGACAATAGATCATTCTGATGTATTTATTATTTCCTAATCCATGAATCCTGCACTTCTTTTTTCCTGCCCTTAACTTCTTGACATCGTATAAAGGATTTGTTAAGTTAATAATATATTTAGCACTCACTAGATAAGAGTGCTAATAGAGGTGATAAACATGTTGACTGAAAGACAGTTATTGATACTCCAAATTATTATCGATGACTTTATTCGCATGGCACAACCTGTTGGTTCAAGGAGTTTATCTAAAAAGGAAGGTATTTCATTTAGTTCAGCAACGATACGAAATGAGATGGCTGATTTAGAGGAACTTGGTTATATTGAAAAGCCTCATAGCTCTGCAGGTCGAATCCCTTCTGAAAAAGGGTATCGTTTTTATGTAGACCATCTGTTATCACCACAAATTGTTAATGAAGATGATGTTCGTTCGATAAAAGGTATTTTTGCCGAGCGTATTTTTGAAATAGAAAAGCTTGTGAAAAATTCAGCTGATATACTATCTGATTTAACAAACTACACAACAATTGCACTGGGACCAAAAGTTACTGAAAATAAGCTTAAAAATATTCAGCTTATTCCAATAGGACCTAATACAGCAGTATCAATTATTGTGACAGACACAGGTATTGTTAAAAATCGAACAGTAACTATACCACCTGGTGTGTCTATGAGTGATATTGAGAAAATGGTAAATATATTAAATGAGCGACTAGTAAATGTTCCAATTCATCAAATAAATGACAAGCTTTATAAAGAAATTGCAATGATTTTACGTACGCATATTTCGAACTATGAAAGTGTTATTAAGATGATTGGTGGCACTATTGACGTACCGATTGAACAAAAGCTGATTTTAAGTGGAAAAACGAATATTTTAGCTCAACCAGAATTTCATAATGTTGAGACAATGAAAGTATTGTTAAACATGATTGAAAAGCAAGATGAACTAAAAAGTATTATTCCTTTTGAACAGATGGGTTTAAGTGTCAAAATTGGTAAGGAAAATGAAAAGTCTGGATTAGAAAATGTAAGTATCATTAGCGCAACCTATTCATTAGGTGAAGATCAAATTGGTACAATCGCAGTATTAGGACCTACTCGAATGGAATACTCTCGAGTAATCTCATTAATGCATTTAATAACAGGGCAATTGAATTTATTATTTTCATCTAAGGATGTTGAATAAATCCATTGTGAAAAGAAACAATGGATTACATATAAAAAAATAGGAGGTGAAGGTGACATGACAGAACGTCAGGAAGAACTTTTAAATGAAGAAGTAGTGAATGAAGAAACTACTGTTGAAGAGCCTTCAATCTTTACAGAAGAAAATACAGAAGAGAAAACTGACAATGTGAATTCTGCTGAAGAAGAGCTTCAAAAACTTCGTGCTGAAGTAGATGAGAAGGAAAATAAGTACTTACGTCTACATGCTGATTTCGAAAATTATAAACGTCGTGCACTTTTAGACCAACAATCTTTAATGACTTATCGTGCTCAAAGTTTAGTAACTGATTTATTACCAGTACTAGATAATTTCGAACGTGCACTACAAGTTGAAGCATCAGACGAGCAAACTGCTTCTTTAAAACAAGGTATGGAAATGGTTTACCGTTTACTTGTTGAAGCTGTGAAAAAAGAAGGTGTAGAAGAAATCCCAGCACTTGGTGAACAATTCGATCCGAATGTCCATCAAGCTGTAATGCAAGAAAGTGATGATTCTAAGCCATCTAATGAAGTTTTACAAGAATTCCAAAAAGGCTATAAGCTAAAGGACAGAGTAATTCGTCCATCAATGGTAAAAGTAAACGAGTAATTAGTTAAGCGTCTATTTAAATCGCTAACATAAATATAAAAATTTTTTTAAAAAAACTAAAATAGAACTTATGTAAATTTTAGGAGGAACATGCAATGAGTAAAATTATTGGTATTGACTTAGGTACAACTAACTCTTGTGTCGCAGTATTAGAAGGTGGAGAACCAAAAGTAATTCCGAATCCAGAGGGTGGACGTACAACTCCGTCAGTTGTTGCGTTCAAAAATGGTGAGCGTCAAGTTGGGGAAGTAGCAAAGCGTCAAGCAATTACAAACCCTAACACAATCATGTCTATTAAACGTCATATGGGTACTACACATAAAGAAAACATTGAGGGTAAAGATTTTTCTCCACAAGAGATTTCTGCAATTATTCTTCAAAACTTAAAGGCATCTGCTGAAGCTTATTTAGGTGAAGCAGTAACGAAAGCAGTTATTACAGTACCTGCATACTTCAATGATGCTGAGCGTCAAGCAACTAAAGATGCTGGTAAAATCGCAGGTTTAGAAGTAGAACGTATCATCAATGAGCCAACTGCGGCTGCATTAGCATACGGTTTAGATAAAATGGATGAAGACCAAACAATCTTAGTTTATGACTTAGGTGGCGGTACATTCGACGTTTCAATCCTTGAATTAGGAGATGGAATTTTTGAAGTTAAAGCTACAGCTGGTGACAACCGTTTAGGTGGAGATGACTTCGACCAAGTTATCATTGATTACTTAGTAGCTGAATTCAAAAAAGAAAACGGTGTTGATTTAAGCCAAGATAAAATGGCATTACAACGTTTAAAAGATGCTGCTGAAAAAGCGAAAAAAGATTTATCAGGTATTACTTCAACTCAAATTTCATTACCATTCATTAGCATGGGTGCAGCTGGTCCATTACACTTAGAGTTAAACTTAACTCGTGCAAAATTCGAAGAGCTTTCTCACAACTTAGTAGAAAGAACTTTAGGCCCAACTCGTCAAGCAATGAAGGATTCTGGCTTAACAGCTAGTCAAATTGATAAAGTAATTTTAGTAGGTGGTTCAACTCGTATTCCTGCTGTTCAAGAAGCAATCAAAAAAGAAACAGGAAAAGAACCACATAAAGGTGTAAACCCAGATGAAGTAGTAGCATTAGGTGCTGCAATTCAAGGTGGAGTATTAACTGGTGATGTAAAAGACGTAGTATTACTAGACGTAACTCCATTATCATTAGGTATCGAAACAATGGGTGGAGTATTTACAAAGTTAATCGAACGTAATACAACAATCCCAACAAGTAAATCTCAAGTTTTCTCAACAGCTGCTGACAATCAACCTGCTGTAGACATTCATGTACTACAAGGTGAGCGTCCAATGGCTAATGACAATAAAACATTAGGTCGCTTCCAATTATCGGATATCCCACCAGCACCACGTGGAATTCCTCAAATTGAAGTATCATTTGATATCGACAAAAATGGTATCGTAACAGTACGTGCAAAAGACCTAGGTACTCAAAAAGAACAAAACATCGTAATTCAATCTTCTTCAGGTTTAAGTGATGAAGAAGTAGAACGCATGGTAAAAGAAGCAGAATTAAATGCTGATGCTGATGCAAAACGTAAAGAAGAAGTAGATCTTAAAAACGAAGCTGATCAATTAGTATTCCAAGTAGAGAAAACTTTAAAAGATCTTGAAGGAAAAGTTGAAGAAGCAGAGGTTACTAAAGCTAACGAAGCTAAAGACGCATTAAAAGCAGCTTTAGAAGCTGGTAACTTAGATGATATCCGTACGAAGAAAGATGCTCTTTCTGAAATCGTTCAAGCTTTATCAATGAAGCTTTATGAGCAAGCTGCTGCTGCACAACAAGCTGCAGGTGGAGCTGAAGGCGGAGCGAAACAAGACGATGTAGTAGACGCTGAGTTTACTGAAGTTAAAGAAGATAAATAATACCGAAAAGTGGAAGGCGTTTGCTCAGTAACGCCTGGAACTAGACAATAACGAAAAGTGGAAGGCGTTTGGTCAGCCCCGACAAGCATAAGAACAATAACGGAAAAAGTTTGGTTTTTAACTTTTACCGTTATTGGGCTTATGACCTCGAGGGGCTAACGCCTGGAACTAGACAATATATATATCTAAAAAAGGGAAGTCAAAGTCAGGGTAGCCTTGGCTTTGACTTTTTCTTTTTCTTTTAGAAATGCACAGGATATGTTAAAATATTCTTTATGTGAAAGGAGCGGATTGTAACACTATGAGTAAACGTGATTATTATGATGTGCTTGGTGTGAGTAAAAGTGCATCACAAGATGAAATAAAAAAATCGTTTCGTAAATTAGCAAAAACATATCATCCGGACGTTAATAAGGATCCTGATGCACCTGAAAAGTTTAAAGAGGTGCAAGAAGCATACGAAAATTTATCAGATGATCAAAAACGTGCTCATTATGATCAGTTTGGTCATACAGATCCAAACCAAGGTTTCGGCGGTGGCGGATTTGGCGGCGGCGGATTCGGTGGATTTGAAGATATTTTCAGTCAGTTTTTTGGTGGTGGCGGTGGACGTCGTCGTGACCCGAACGCACCAAGAGCTGGAGCTGATTTGCAATATACAATGACGATCCAGTTTGAAGAAGCAGCATTTGGAATGGAAAAAGAAATTGAAATTCCAACTGAAGAAACATGTCATACATGTAGTGGTTCAGGCGCAAAACCTGGTACATCAAAAGAAACTTGTAATCATTGTCATGGCTCAGGACAGATGAGTGTTGAACAAAATACTCCATTTGGACGTATTGTAAACCGTACGACATGTTCACACTGTCAAGGTACTGGTCAGATTATTAAAGATAAATGTAATACTTGTCATGGTGCTGGCCGAGTAAAAACTCGTAAGAAAATCATGGTTAAAGTACCAGCCGGTATCGATGATGGACAACAAATTCGACTTTCAGGTCAAGGAGAACCAGGTAAAAATGGAGGTCCTGCTGGAGATTTATATATCGCATTCCATGTTCGTGAGCATGAATTCTTTGAACGTGACGGAAATGACGTTTACTGCGAGCTTCCATTAACATTTGCACAAGCTGCATTAGGTGATGAAGTTGAAGTTCCTACATTGCATGGTAAAGTAAAAACGAAAATTCCTGCTGGAACACAAACTGGTACTAGAATGCGTTTAAAAGGTAAAGGTATCAAAGATGTGCGTGGATACGGTCAAGGTGATCAGCACGTAATCGTAAAAGTTATCACACCAACAAAACTAACAAGCCGTCAAAAAGAATTGCTTGAGGAGTTTTACAATATTGGCAAAGGTCAAAAAGACGACAAACACGATTCTTTCTTTACAAAGTTAAAGCGTGCAGTTAAGAATTTTGGCGAACAATAAGGAAGTTATTAATTCAGTACGTTAGTTAAGGTAAAAAGTGGAAACACTAAATAGAAGAAGTAATTTAAATGGCACCCTCTAATTCTGACTATGATTAGAGGGTATTGCCAAGTAAAGAAGAGAGTATGAATGGAGTTGGTAGATTATGAAATGGTCAGAATTAAGTATTCACACTACACAGGATGCGGTTGAACCGATTTCTAACATTTTACACGAAGCTGGTGCAAGTGGTGTTGTCATAGAGGATGTGTTTGATTTGACGAAGGAGCGAGCACAGGTTTACGGTGAAATCTACCAACTTAACCCAAAAGATTATCCAGAGGAAGGTGTAATCGTTAAAGCATACCTTCCTGTGAATAGTTTTTTAAACGATACGATCGACGGTATAAAAGAAGCAATTAATAATTTAATTTCATATGATATTGATTTAGGAAAAAATACATTTGCTGTGCATGAAGTAAACGAAGAAGATTGGGCGACTGCATGGAAAAAATATTATCATCCAATTTCAATCTCAGATCGATTTACAATTGTACCTTCTTGGGAAGAGTATGAAGTCAAATCATCAGACGAATTAATTATCGAATTAGATCCAGGAATGGCGTTTGGTACTGGTACTCATCCTACAACCGTTATGTGTATTCGTGCACTTGAGAAAATTGTTAAATCAACTGACCGTGTAATCGATGTAGGTACTGGTTCAGGAGTATTAAGTATTGCAGCTGCTAAACTTGGCTCTACAAATATAGAAGCTTATGACTTAGACGATGTAGCTGTTCGAAGTGCAAAAGAAAACGTTGTATTAAACAAAGTTGACGATGTAATAAAAGTTGGACAAGGTAACTTACTACAGGGTATTGAAGGTCCGTTCCAAGTAGTTGTTGCGAACTTACTTGCTGAAATTATTCTTCGCTTCGTAGATGATGTTTTTAATGTTTTAGAACCAGGTGGAACATTTATTTCTTCAGGAATTATTGGTGCTAAACAAGAAGACATCGAAAATGAGCTTAAACGAGTTGGTTTTGAAGTGAAGGAAGTATTACATTTAGAGGACTGGGTTGCAATTATTGCAAAAAAGCCAGAACAAGGAATGTAATATGCAAAGATATTTTATAGAAGAAAAGCAGCTCCAAAATGATCTAGTTACAATAACTGGTGATGATGCTCATCATATCGCAAATGTAATGCGAATGAAGCTAGATCAAGAAATCATTTGTACAGTTCCAGGTTCTTCAACTGTTCGTTGTACACTTACAAATATTTCTAGTGAACAAATAACTGCAGCTGTTGTAGAATATGTTGAGAATACAAATGAACTACCAATATCAATTACGATTGCTAGTGGACTACCAAAAGGTGATAAACTAGAGTTAATCATACAAAAAGGTACGGAGCTTGGTGCTTCTGGTTTTTTACCTTTTGCTGCAGCTAGATCAATTGTTAAATTAGATGATAAAAAAGCTGGAAAAAAGGTTGATAGATGGCAAAAAATTGCAAAAGAAGCGGCGGAACAATCATATCGATTTATTGTACCAACTGTGGAACAGCCAGCAACTTTTCAACAATTACTTAACTCAATACAGTATTATGATGCGTGTATTGTTGCATATGAAGAAAGTGCAAAAACAGGAGAATCAGCAGGACTTGTTCAGACATTCCAGTCATTAAAGGAAGGTTCACGATTATTAGTAGTTTTCGGACCAGAAGGTGGTTTGTCAGAGAAAGAAGTTAATCAGCTAGAAGAAAAAGGTGCTAAGCTATGTGGACTTGGACCAAGAATTCTACGAACAGAAACAGCACCATTTTATGTTTTAGCTGCTGCCTCCTTTCATTTTGAATTAATGGGGTGAAGAAATGCCACAAGTAGCTTTTCATACATTAGGCTGTAAAGTTAACCATTACGAAACAGAAGCAATTTGGCAACTGTTTAAAGCAGCAGGCTATGAACGTACTGAATACGAGACAAAAGCTGATGTTTATGTAATTAATACTTGTACAGTTACAAATACAGGTGACAAAAAAAGTAGACAAGTAATCCGTCGTGCCGTGCGCAAAAATCCAGATGCAGTAATTTGTGTAACTGGATGTTATGCACAAACATCTCCAGCCGAAATCATGGCAATTCCTGGGGTGGATATCGTTGTTGGTACACAGGACCGTACTAAAATGCTAGATTATATCGAGCAATATCGTGTAGAACGCCAACCAATTAATGGCGTAGGAAATATTATGAAAGCACGAGTTTATGAAGAGTTAGATGTACCTGCTTTTACTGATCGTACACGTGCTTCATTAAAAATTCAAGAAGGTTGTAACAACTTCTGTACGTTCTGTATTATTCCATGGGCACGTGGTTTAATGCGTTCTCGTGATCCAAAAGAAGTTGTAAAACAAGCTACGCAATTAGTTGAATCAGGATATAAGGAAATTGTTTTAACTGGTATTCACACTGGTGGATACGGTCAAGACATGAAAGATTACAACTTAGCAATGTTATTAAAAGATTTAGAAACAGTTGAAGGATTAAAACGTGTTCGTATTTCTTCAATTGAAGCTAGTCAAATTACAGATGAAGTAATTGAAGTTCTTCGTCACTCAAATATTGTCGTTCGTCACTTACACGTACCATTACAATCGGGATCAGATACTGTCCTAAAACGTATGCGTCGTAAATATACAATGGCTGAATTTGCTGAAAGAATTGAAAAATTACGCGAAGTATTACCAAACTGTTCAATTACATCTGATGTAATCGTAGGTTTCCCAGGTGAAACTGAAGAAGAGTTCATGGAAACGTACAATTTCATTCGTGACAATAAATTCTCTGAATTACACGTATTCCCATACTCTAAACGCACAGGTACACCAGCTGCACGTATGGAAGATCAAGTTGACGAAGAAATTAAAAATGAACGTGTACACCGTTTAATTGAATTATCAAATCAACTTGCAAAAGAATACGCATCAATGTTTGATGGAGATGTTCTAGAAGTTATTCCGGAAGAAAAGTATACTGAAAATAGCGCAGAAGGACTATTAATAGGTTACACAGACAATTATCTAAAAGTCGTCTTCGAAGGAACAGAAGACATGATCGGTAAAATTGTAAAAGTTAAAATCGCTGAAGCTGGTTATCCAGTTAATAAAGGTGAATTTGTCCGAGTATTAGAAGATGTAGCTGTTAATTAAGGATAAAATAAATAAAAGGATAGGTAATCTAGAATTCATCTGGGATTATCTATCCTTTTTTGCTATTTATTTTTGTTAATTGATAAAATCGATAAATGTTTTGCTTCTCCAGAACAAGAGAATGAATTTTTTCATTTTTTTCCTTAAAGAAAAAAGAAGTTCAAAAAGATTAAAACTTTGAAATAGACCTATATAATTAATTCCCTCAAACTACCTGTAATTTAAAGTTACATCTATACACAATATAAATACAGAGGTGAAATAATAATGTCAAAAGATAATTCAAGAAAAACGGATGACAATCATATCCACGTTGCTACCAACTCATACTTAGACACGAGCGAAAACGACTCTAATAAAATTAATTATGACGAAGGTGGTAGCCCATATCTAGATACAAATGAAGACGCATCTTCAGCAGCCAACACAAGAAGAGGAGCTCCATATTTAAATACTTAAACGAAAGAGGAATGGGGAAAGAAGAAAGCATCTTTCCCTATACCTTTTAATCACTCTTTTCTCCTGTCCTATTAATATCTTCAACCTCAATCAAAGGCTTATGGTAACCAGCTTTTGCAATATGGATCATTGATCGGCCAATTTGTTCTGAAGTTGTTATTGAGTTTGGAAAGACTTTTTTTAGTATCGGATAAATAGGTTTCGTGACGTTATAGCCGTATTGATATAGTTTAGTTTTAGATTTTATATCTTTATGTGGAATAATTGCACCTGGTCGAAACATGTATGCAGCTTTAAACGGTAATTTTAACAAGTCATTTTCTGTTTTTCCCTTCACTCTAGCCCACATTGTACGACCTTTCTCAGTACTATCGGTACCTGATCCTGTGACATAAATGAATGTCATTTGAGGATTCAATATTGATAATGTACGTGCGATGGATAATGTCAGGTCATATGTAATCTTACGATAATCTTCCTCGGTCATTCTAAATGATGAAACACCTAGACAAAAAAAACATGCATCAAATCCAGATAATTGACTTTCAATTGGGGATAAATCAAGCAGATTAGAATGTTTAATTTCATGGAATTTTTCATGTTGAATTCCTGTAATGCTACGACCAATTGAGTAAATCGAGCTAACAGAATGATCTTGTAAGCATTCTCTTAATACACTTTGACCAACCATTCCAGTTGCTCCAAAAAGTAAAACCTTCATAATGTAAACCTCCAAAATTTATTTTCATCACTCATCTCATGGGCAAATAATAAATGATAAATCATTTTTAAGCAATTTAAAACTGAAAAATAATCGTTCAAAATATGTAAGTGAATATTAAATATAATCTAATAAAATAGGATGTTTCTTAAAGGGGTGAAATTTAGAACTATTACTTACTTTTTAGCTGATAAATAACTTCAAAATCGAAAAGAGCTGATCAAGTAATTGATTAGACCTTCAGAGTGTTGAAATATAAAACGGTCATTAGGAAAAACGTACATTAAGTACATTTATTAATGATTAAATTAACATTTTTTGGATGTTCTATTAATGGTTTTAAATGTTAATATGTTTTAGCATTTTATGATTCGAATAACACTAGTGATGTTTTTTTTCAGAGATTAAAAATATTATGAGTTAATTTTTAACACAATTTCTATTGATTAGTTTATGAATTAATGTTTGATAATAATTGACCTAAACAATTGTAATTTTACTCTAAGTAAAGGTTATTTGATTAGGTTTTTATTGCAGACTTTTTTTGATAAATAAGTTGTTGGAACGGAGGGATGCTCGACTCCTATGGNNTCCTTTTACGAAAATTTGGTCATTTAATTGACAAGATTGTTTTCAACAGCGTGAAGAGCTAATCAAGTCAACTGATTAGCTCTTTTTTATGTCATATTTATAGACTCTTTCTTACTAAAAAATTGAATTGAAAAACCTAAAATAATAATCACAATAGAAAATAATAAACTCAACCAAATGCTTTGAAATTCACCTACATACGGCTGAACAATATAAGAAAGTATGATACTGATTACAATACTAATTGGAATGTAATTACCGACTTTACCCTTACTAAAGACAATAACTAAAATTGGAAATAACAATGCAGAATATACATTTCCTGAGTAAAATAATAGTTCAATAATTTTTTTTGATTGAATAATAGTAGCGAAAAAGATGATCGCCCCAATCATCACGGATAGAAGATAAGAAAGTTTTATTTTTTTTTGATCATTTTTTATCGTGTGAAATGGCTCTATTATATTGATGATGATTAAGCTAGCAAGCGAATGTAAAACCGCACCAAATGTTGATGTAATCGCATTAAATGCACATAATACAAAAAGTATAAAAAAGAAGGGTGTTGTAATTTTATTTGCTAAACCAACTAAAATTGATTGAATATCTGTAAATCCACCTGTAAATATAACAATAATAAAAAGACATGAAAATGAAAGAGGGAAAATACACCATATTAACCCGGATATTGAGAATGTTAAAGGAAGTTTTTTCGATTCAATCATAAATAATCGGTGCCATGAAGTAATGTCAAAGAAAAACTGACCAAATCCAACTAATAAGCCTGAAAATAAAAAACCCCATAAATCGTAATGATCAATGACTAGCATGTATGGATGGTATAATTTAATCCCATCATATACAGGTTGAACGCCTTCCTTTACGAAAAAATACAACGGAATTAAAATTGCCGCTGCAAACATTGTAATGACTTGGAAACCAGCTAATCCATGTATCATCTTTAATCCACCAAAACCTGCAAAAAGTACACAAAAGCTTATAAAAATGATTATTTCTATGTACAACGGTAAATTAAAAAGAAAATGAAATAACGTAGATGCAGTCATCGACTGTATATATAATATGTGTAAACTAGTTAATATTAAAATACAAATCATAATCCAATAACCAAGTGGATGTAGTTTCTTCTTCAAATAATCTCCAATTGTTAAACCATCTGGGTACTCCTGTCGAACCTTTTTCCCAATAAAACTAAATACAAATAAAGCAATCGCACCTAAAAATGCATATCCGATTCCACCAAATACACCATATTTAATCATTGATTCTGGCGAAGATAATATCGTAGTTCCTGTTACCCAACGTGCCAAGAGAGAAATAATTCCCATTCCCATTCCAATTTGAATAGGACCTTGCACGTATTCTCTAAATGAACGTGAATTCACTGTTTATTTTCCTTTCTCACGATACTCTTTCGGAGTAATGCCCTCAATTTTGCGGAACAAAGTACTAAAGTAATGCTGACTATTAAAGCCTGAGTTTTCTGCTACATCGGATATGTTCCAATTTGGATTATTTGTTAAATATCGCTTGGCTGCTTGTATTCTATAGTCTATTAAATATTCTGAAAACGATACACCGACTTCTTCGTGAAATTTTCTACTTAAATAAGTATGATTCGTGTGAACCTCTCGAGCAACGTCAGAAAGAGAAAGTTTTTCAGCGAAATGATCATGAATATATAAAAGAGTTTGATGTATTAAACTAGAATATTGATTTGATGTGTCGGTCTCACTATATTTAGATAAAACTTTATATAATTCACTTTCTATTATTGGCTTAGTTAAATAATCTAGAACGCCGATTCGGATTGACTGTTGGGCATAATCAAAACTTTGATATGCTGTAACCATAATAATATCTACGTCTTTATTTAGGGCTCTAAGCTCTTCACCAAACTCTAGTCCTGAACGCCCAGGTAGATTTATATCTAGAAACGCAATATTAATTTTATGATTTTGATTAATTGTGATTGCTTGGCATGCATCAGCAGCTTTAAAAAACTTCCATAATGGGAACATATTTTTTATTAAATATTCCATCTGTTCAAGCTCTAATGGTTCATCATCTACTAATAATACATTCAATTTATTTTCCCTCCTTTGCTCTCATATATAAGTGGCCAGACGACCTTAACATTTGTTCCTGATTCATTTGAAGTAATCAGTACATGACCACTATTACCAAAATATAGTTGTAATCTCTTTTTTATATTGTCTAATCCATGGCCTTCTTGATTAGAAAAAGAATTAGTCATTCCCATTAAACCATTATCAATAACTTCTAAACAGACTAGCTCGGAATCTTGATAAAATCGAATATGCAGTAAAGCCTCTCCAACCTTTTTTTCTAAACCGTGTTTAAATGAATTTTCTACTAAGGTTTGCAAAATAAAAGGGGGAACTAGCGCGTTATATAAATCTTTTGGACAATCTAACTGTGTTTTAAGACGATCTCCAAACCGTAGATTTTGAATGTCTAAATAATATTGAGTATATTGTATTTCTTGATTTAACGGAATTAAAGGCTCGGATGATTTATATTTAAATTTTAAAAATTGAGAGAACGTTTCTAGGGCCCGGATTAATTCCGATGTTCGATTTAATCTCGCTAAGCTTAATATGACATTAAGTGTATTAAATAAAAAGTGCGGTTGAATTTGCTGATTTAATTTATTGTATTGAGCTTCTTGTAATGCATGTTCTAACCGAATTTCTCTATTTTTATTTTCAAGTAAGTCAATTCTTTTTTCAAAGATAAACAAAAACAATAAAGCAATAGCTCCCATAATAGGAGCTAAAATAAATAGCATAATTAGTAAAGTAAATCCCTCGTAACTAAGCATGAAGAACCTCAAATAGTTTTTTTAATAATATTTTTAATTTTTTCGAAAACTTTGTTTATAAATGGTTGATTTCAACTAAAGTTGCTCCAATGGAATGGAACGAATGCTGAGTATCCCATTGGAGTTTCTTAGAGGAGTCTCTAACCTTCGCGCTTTTTCCATAGGAGCTTTACAATATCTTAAACCAATCGACATTCGATTTATAAGCCAATTTTATAAGCATTTAATATATTTAATGGAAGTAGAATTTCTACATGGCAGGATCAATTCTCTTCTTTTCCTTCACTTCATGCCTATAAGAATACTATTTAATTAATTATGTGACAAGCAACTTGATGATTTTGCTCAGATATTTTTAATTCAGGTGCTTTTGTTTTGCAAATATCAATCGCGAAAGGGCATCTTGTGTGAAAACGACAGCCGCTTGGAGGATTGATTGGAGAAGGTACATCTCCTGTTAACATAATTCTTTCTCTTTGATGTACCGGGTTCGGTACTGGAATAGCTGATAATAGGGCACGTGTATAAGGATGCTGCGGATTTTCGAATATAGATTTTTTATCGGCAATCTCAACAATTTTTCCTAAATACATTACCATTACTCGGTCAGAAATATGTCTTACTACACCTAAATCATGTGAGATAAAAAGAAAGGTAAGTGAGAATTTTTTCTGTAACGATTTTAATAAGTTTAATACTTGAGCTTGGATTGAAACATCTAGTGCAGAAACTGCTTCATCACAAATGATTAGTTTTGGATCAACTGCAAGTGCACGTGCAATTCCAACACGCTGACGTTGACCACCACTAAATTCATGAGGATAACGCTCCATTGCTTCTGGTCTTAACCCAACATGTCCTAATAATTCCTCAATTCTAGCTTTACGTTCTTCTTTTGGAACGACATTTTGAATGGCTAATGCTTCACCTAAAATTTGTCCAATTGTTTGTCTAGGATTAAGTGAGGCAAACGGATCTTGGAAGATTACTTGTAGATCCTTTCTTATTTTACGCATTTCTTTTTTTCCTAAGCTTAATAAATCTTTTTCCTTAAAATGAATGCTTCCACTTGTAGGCTCGTCTAATCTTAGAATGGCTCTACCAGTAGTAGACTTACCACAACCAGATTCACCAACTATACTTAAAGTTTCTCCCTCGTAAATGTGGAAGCTAATATCGTCTACCGCTTTTACGTGATTAACCGTTCTTCCTAAAACGCCACCTTTAATTGGAAAGTATTGTTTTAAATGATCTACATTAAGTAGTATTTTTTTATCCACTAGTTGTAATGCCATTATTCAATCCCTACTTTCTCTTGGATGGTATGATCTGATTCCCATAGTGATGTGTACATCCAACAACTGACTTCTGTATTTTTGTCGAGTGTTTGTAAATCTGGCACTGATTCATGACACATTGGCTTTGCATGTGCACAGCGTGGTGCAAAACTACAGCCCTTTGGCATATTGAATGGACTAGGTACAGTACCAGGTATTGTTGTTAATTCATCTTGATCCATATCAAGACGTGGAAGGGAGTTTAATAACCCGATTGTGTATGGGTGCTTAGGGTTATTATAAAGTTCTTTTGCTGATGTGTATTCAACAATTCTTCCAGCGTACATGACAGCCACTCGATCGCAAGTCTCATAAACGACGCCTAAATCATGCGTGATTAAGATTACGGCTGTGCCAAAATCTTTTTGGAGTGATTTAATTAATTCCAGAATTTGAGCTTGAATTGTCACATCAAGAGCGGTAGTCGGTTCATCTGCGATTAGCACTTCTGGGTGACAAGCAAGTGCCATTGCGATCATAACCCTTTGTCTCATTCCACCACTAAGTTCATGTGGTTCTTGCTTTGCACGTTTTTCAGGAGAAGGGATCCCTACAAGTCGCAGCATTTCAACTGCTTTATCCCAAGCTTCCTTTTTGCTTAATTTTTGGTGAAGACGAATCGCTTCTGCAATTTGTTCGCCAGCTGAATAAACAGGGTTTAAAGATGTCATTGGCTCTTGAAAAATCATTGAAATTTCATTACCTCGAATGGAACGCATTTGCTTTTCAGTTTTTGCTAGTAAGTCTTCACCTTTAAAAAGAATACTACCACCAGTTATTTTTCCTGGAGGAGAGGGGATTAATCGTAAAAGGGATAATGATGTAATACTTTTACCACTTCCAGATTCTCCTACTATTCCAAGTGTTTCACCTTTTTTTAATTTAAAGCTAATTCCATTAACTGCTTTACTTATTCCATCATCTGTATAAAAGTAGGTTTGTAGATTTTTAACCTCAAGAATTGTTTCATCAAATTGTTTTTTCATAGTAGTACCTCCTTAATTCAAGTCAACTCGTTTATTAAAGTAACGGTAGAGAATATCAACAGCTAGATTCATAAATACAAAGATAACCGAAGCGATTAATACGCCACCTTGAACCATAGGTAAATCCCTTGTCCTAATTGCATCAACAATTAATCTACCAAGTCCATTAATTGCAAAAACTGACTCTGTTAAAACGGTACCACCGAGTAAAGCACCAAATTGTAGACCAACAACAGTAATAACTGGAATTAATGCATTTTTTAAACCATGTTTGTAAATAATGACATGTTCCTTTAAACCTTTTGCTCTTGCTGTACGCATATAGTCTTGACGTACAACTTCTAACATACTTGATCTAGTCATTCTAGCTACAATTGCAGCACCACCTGCACCTAATGTTAATGCTGGTAGTACCATATGTTTAAACGTTCCCCACCCAGCAACTGGAAATATATGAAGATTAACTGAAAAGAAGTAGATCAACATTAAACCAAACCAGAAACTTGGTAAAGAGATTCCTAGTAAAGCGACAATCATAATTGTAATATCAGCTGCAGAGTACTGTTTAGTTGCTGATATAATTCCTGCTAGCATACCAAGTACGACTGTAATGAAAATACTAGCCAGTGCAAGTTCAATTGTAATTGGCAAACGAATCATAATCTCATCTAATACTGGACGATTATTTCGAAGTGATTCGCCAAAATCACCTTGTAGTACATGGTATACATAATCGAAATACTGAATAGCGACAGGACGATCAAGTCCAAGTTGATGACGAATCATTTCGATCGTTTGCTTCGTAGCACCTTCACCAGCAAGTAGAGTTGCTGGATCTCCAGGAACCATCTGCATAATTAAAAAAACAACTAAACTTACACCAAGTAAAACTGGAATAGTTTGTATAATTCTTCTGACAATAAATAGAAACATTTACTTTCCTCCTTATTTTTTCATCCTTGGATCAAGAGCATCTCTTAGACCATCACCGAAAATATTAAATCCTAAAACTAATGTTGAAATGGCAATACCCGGAAATAAGGCAATGTGGGGTGCACTAAATAAATAATCACGTCCACTACTTAACATTGCTCCCCATTCTGGAGATGGAGGCTGAGCACCTAATCCGAGATATGACAAGCCTGCTGCTGAAAGAATAGCAGTAGCAAGTTTTAACGTAGCTTGGACAATTATTGGTGAAAGAATATTTGGGAGAATATGTTTAAAAATAATTGTTGCATCAGTTGCACCTAAAGCGCGAATTGCATCGATATATTCAAGTTTTCTGACGGATAACGTAGATCCTCTAACGATTCGTGCAAACATAGGGACTGAAAAGATACCGACAGCAACCATAACATTTATTAGACTAGGACCTAATGCACTAATAATCGCAAGTGCTAATAAAATACCCGGAAATGCTAGCAAAACATCAACAACCCTCATTATGATCGTGTCCATCCATTTTCCGTAATAACCTGCTATCAACCCGAGTGTGATTCCGAAAATTGCTCCAAATAAAACAGATACGAAACCTACAGAAATTGAAAGACGACTTCCATAAATGATTCTACTTAAAATATCTCTTCCTTTATCATCTGTTCCCATCCAATGTTCTAGTGATGGAGGTTGCAGCTTATGCATTAAATCAATTGCAAAAGGATCCTTCGGCGAAATGAGTGGTGCAAAAATAGCTACTAAAATATAAAAAAGTACAATATAGGCTCCAACTAGTGCCAATTTATTTTTTTTAAACTTTTTATAAAATACTTTCCATCTTTTTAGTTTTTGAGATTCTTTTTTTTCTAATTTGATTTCATTGTTATTCAATACAATCTCTGTTTTCATTGTTTTTTCCCCCTTTTCTTTGTTTAAATTTATTCAAAATTAGAATTGAAGTAAATATAATGCGGAAAAGCAGTAAAGATAATTAAAAAACGAGTAAAGATTCTGAAAATATAAAATTTTATTTTTTTTTATAATTTGATTAAGCCTACGTACTCAAAAAAAATGGTGAACAAGAGAATCATAGGGAAAGTAATAAGAGGAGGAAGAAAACAATGAAGAGAAAGACAGCTGGAGTATTATTTGCATCATTATTAACAATTTCTACTGCGCTTGCAGGTTGTACATCTGACCAAACAAGCAGTAGTACAACAGGAACAAAAGCTAAAGCAGGTGGAACTTTGGTCGTAGCTAGACTATCTGATGCGACTACATTAGATCCACATTTTATTACTGATATACCATCAGCAAACGTTGTTTATGAAAAGGTATATGAAACTTTAGTTGAACCAGATAAAAATATGGAGCCACAACCTCTTTTAGCAACAGAATGGAAGCAAGTAGATAATGTGACTTGGGAATTCAAATTACGACAAGGCGTTAAGTTCCAAGATGGATCACCATTTAATGCAGATGCAGTTAAAACAAATTTTGATCGAGTACTTGACCCAAAAACTGCATCACCTCAGGCTGGTAAATTTGAAATGATAAAAGAAGTTAAAGTGGTAGACGATTCAACTGTTCAATTTATTTTAAAATACCCATATGCTCCACTTTTATCAATTTTAATGAGTAATGAAGGAAGTATTATTAGTCCAAAATCGATTAAAGAAAACAGTGATAAAATTGGGCGAAATCCAGTTGGAACTGGTCCTTATGTATTTAAATCTTGGAAATCAGGAGAAGAAATCAAAATTGAAAAAAATAAAGATTACTGGGGAAATAAACCTAAAATTGATGGTGTAGTCTTTAAAGTAGTTCCTGAAGATGCTACAAGACTAGCAATGATTGAAACTGGTGAAGCGCATGTTACTGATCAAGTGCCTGTAACAGAAATCGATCGTATTGAAGCTTCTGACACAATGGATTTATACCGTACAGATGGACTAGCTGTTGAATATTTAAGCTTCAATACAAAGAAAAAACCATTTAATGATGTTCGTGTCCGTCAAGCGATTGCACATGCAATTGAAGTAGATTCAATTATTAAAGGTGTATATAACGATGTTGGAACAAAAGCAAATTCAACAATGAGCCCAAAAGTATTTGGATATGACTCTAATATTAAAGGATATAACTACGATATTAATGAATCTAAAAAGCTATTAAAAGAAGCGGGAATTAAGGACGGTCTTTCATTTACACTTACAACTAGTGACCGTAAAGAAAGAATAAATATGGCTGAAGTTATTCAATCTCAATTAAAAGGTATTGGTATTAATGTAAAAATCCAAGTTCTTGAATACGGAGCTTACATTGATGCAATCGCAAAAGGTGAACATCAAGTTGCAATTGGTGGATGGGGAAATGCTACTGGTGATGGCGACTATAACCAATTTAACTTATTTGATAGTAAATCCCAAGGTGCAGCAGGAAATAGTTCATTCTATAGTAACCCAGAAGTTGATAAATTAATTGAATCAGCTCGTCAAGAAGCGGATAGCGAAAAACGTAAAGAACTTTATGCTCAAGCACAAGAAATTGAAAACAAAGATGTACCATATGTACCTATTCGTAACTATGAGCATTTAGCAGTTACTGGCTCATCAGTTAAAGGACTTTGGTTAAACCCAGCAAGTTATTTAATGCTTGATGATGTAACAGTGAAATAAGTCATTCAATGAAACAGCATAATTAAATTATGCTGTTTCAGTTTTTAAGGAGAAATTTGCATTAGGAGGAAAAAAATGATTGATTTGCTATTAGTTAATGGAACTGTTATCACAATGGACACAGAAAGAAGAATTATCGAAAATGGTTCCGTTGCGATTCACAATGGGAGAATAGTAGACATTGATCTCACCGAAAACTTGAAAACTAAGTATGAGGCGAAAAAAGTAATTGATTGTAGTCATCAATGTATTTTACCTGGATTAATAGATGTTCACGGTCATGGTGGTCATTCAATGTTTAAAACAATCGCGATGGAGAATATCGATTTTTGGATGCCGATTATGACGAATACGTATAAGCACTATGTGACGGATGATTTTTGGTATTACGAAGGAAAGCTGTCAGCACTTGAACGACTGAAAGCTGGTATAACAACAGGCGTTAGTGTGTTAGGCTCAGTGCCGAGATCTGATGATCCCATATTTGCAATAAACCATGCGAAAGCTTACAACGAAGTAGGTGTGCGTGAAGTAGTTTGTACTGGTCCGTGTAACCCACCTTGGCCACATTCATTTAGTAGATGGGTTGACGGAAAAAG
Organism: Gottfriedia acidiceleris; assembly: GCF_050457485.1. Classification (GTDB taxonomy): domain Bacteria; phylum Bacillota; class Bacilli; order Bacillales; family Bacillaceae_G; genus Gottfriedia; species Gottfriedia acidiceleris_D. The sequence continues at coordinate 4,312 of NZ_JBCMJM010000021.1, read as the reverse complement.
AATTGAGAAAGAAGTTACTTATGAAGAAGTTTTAAAAGGTGCAGAAGCTGTTATCGAGGCATTAAATCACGCAAATGATGATCGAACAAGAGCCTTTATTACGCCATTTGTTATTGTAACGTCTGTTGATCCTTCATATCCAACTTCTCCAGATCGACTATACGGGTTAACAAAACATGATCTTTATCAAGCTAAAAAAATAAGAGAGATTGCTAGGAAATATAATACAAGAATTCATTCAGATGCATTTGGTGGAATGATTCATTTAGCAATTCAAGATAAAGAAAATGCGCTATTAGGTCCTGATGTGCATCTTCAGCATTGTCGAGGAATTTCATTCGATGAAGCCAAAATATTAGCTGAAACTGGTACAAACATTAGTGCTTCTCCTGGTTTTGGACAAGTTAATGCACGTACACCAATCACAGAATTAATTGAAATGGGAGCAACTGTTGCAATTTCTACAGATGGTACTTCACCATCTACGAGCTTTGATTTATTCCAAGCAATGAGGAAGACGCAGTTTGTACATCAAGCAGCTCTTAGAGACTATTACTATTTACCCCCAGGTAAGCTTTTAGAAATGGTAACAATTGATGCAGCAAAATGTATAGGGTGGGATGATGAAATAGGTTCACTTGAAATTGGGAAAAAAGCTGATGTCATCACAGTTAATCTTCATCAACCACATTTGACTCCAGAGTATATGCATGTTCACCGTTTAGTGTTTCAAGCCGTGGCAAATGATGTAGACCATGTGATTGTTGATGGAAAACTTATTATGGAAGGCAGAAATGTAAAGTCCGTTCATGAAAGCACAGTTTTAAATGAAGCAAATGAAGAAGCTTTTGCAACGATAAAACGCGCTGGATTAGAAAAGTATATGCAACCTACAAAGTATTTCTGGGGACATGCTCGTGCCTATGTTGACGAGATGAGATATGTTGAAAAATAATAATAAATTTTCAAGTTCGAAGGGAGAAAAAATGAAAACGAAGCTAAAGGGAAGATATGTAATTGGTTTTGATGGAAATGAACATGTCATATTAGAAAATGCAGAGATTGTATATGAAAAAGATACAATTTTGTTTGTTGGAAAAAACTATACGGAAATAGTAGATCAAGTAATAGATGTTGGAAATGCGATCCTTAGTCCTGGTTTTATAGATTTAAATGCGCTAGGTGATATTGACCATGATATTTTGCATTTAGAAGCTAAATCAAATAGACAAAAAAATCTCCTTTGGTCTGAGGAGTTTGTAAAAAATGGGCATCATGAGCTAATGAGTGATGAGGAAGAAGTATTTAAATCTTTATATGCATATTCGCAGCTTATTTTAAATGGAATTACTACTGCAATGCCGATTACATCCGTATTTTACAAAAATTGGGCTGAAACTTTTGAAGAGTTGGAAGCTGCGGCGAATCATGCAGGAAAACTAGGGTTGAGAATTTACCTTGGACCAAGCTATCAAGCTGGAATTAGAGTTGTCGAACCAGATGGAAACGTTAAAATTCATTGGGATGAAAAGGCGGGCGAGGAAGGATTAGAAAGAGCAGTAAAGTTTGTTGAAACCTTCGATGGTGCATTTGATGGATTGGTCAGAGGGATGTTAGCTCCAGAAAGAATCGAATCACAGACTGAAGAAATTTTGATAAAAACAAAATATTATAGTGACAAATTAAACGTTCCAATCAAGCTCCATGCTGCTCAAGGAAGTTTTGAATTTAATACAATTTTAAAAGAACACGGAGTTACACCAATTAAATATTTATATAATCTTGGATTTTTAGGTCCAAATACTGGAATACCCCACGCTCATTTTGTATCAGGCTATAGTGGAGCGAATTACAATATTGATAATGATATTTCACTTCTGAAAGAAACAAATACTACTGTTATCCATTGTCCACTTATTATAGGAAGACACGGAGAAGGGCTTGAATCATATGCAAAATATAGGAAGGAGGGAATCAATATTGCATTAGGTACTGATACTTTCCCTCCAGATATTTTTCAAAATGTACGTATTGGTAGTATGCTTTCAAGATTTGTAGAAAAAGAAGTTGAAGGATCTACATACGCTGATTTCTTCAATTCTATCACTCTAGGAGCAGCGGCATTTCTTAATCGCGAAGATATAGGTCGAATAGCAGTCGGAGCAAAAGCGGATATCATTGCAATTGATTTAGATGGATTTCATATGGGCATTATTGATGATCCAATTCGAACAATGTTTGTAAGTGGCTCAGGTAGAGATGTAAAACTATCAATTATAAATGGAAGAATTGTGATGCAAGATCAAGTAATTCCTAATCTTGATATAGAAGTATTAAAACAAAAAGGACAAGTGTATTTTAACAAGATGAGAAGAGGATATATGGAAAGAGATTACGAACAACTTCCTGAAAATGATCTATTTCCACCATCTTTTAAAAGGCTTGAATCAATTAAAGAACTAGAAACAAAGCCAAATAATTAAAAAATAAGTAAAGAAACTGAAAAAACAGGTAAAGATATTCAAAAATAATTATCAGAATATTTTATATAATTAGATAAATATTTGTAAGACAAACTTTAAACAGGGAGGCAGTGCCATTGAAACTAAAATCGGGAATAGGTAAATTTTTTCTAGTACTATTTTCTGCTGTAACAATTACAGGATGTTCATCAAATCAAGAGGTAGGTACGAAAGCAAATGGACAAGCAAATGATTCAAAAGGAGGAAGCACGCTAGTAATTGCTCGGTTATCAGATGCCGAAAATTTAGATCAGCAATTTATGTCTACAATAAATGCAGCAAGCGTTACTCATCATAAAATTTACGAAGGTCTAGTCCAGCGAGATCGTAATAACGAAATTCAACCAATGTTAGCAGAGTCATGGAATCAAATCAATGATAAAACTTGGGAATTTAAACTACGACATGATGTAAAGTTTCACGATGGTACACCATTTAATGCAGAGGCTGTAAAGAAAACATTTGATCGATTATTAGATCCTAAAGTTGCTTCACCAAGAGCTGTTGTATTCAAAATGGTAAAAGAAGTTAAAGTAGTCGACGAATATACAGTACAATTTATTTTAAGCGAGCCATTCTCACCACTTCTTTCAGTTTTAGCAAATCATGAAGGTGGAATTATAAGTCCTAAAACGATTGATAAATATGGTAAGAACATTATTCAAGAACCAAATGGAACAGGTCCATTTAAATTTAAATCATGGTCCCCTGGACAGGATATTATACTAGTTAAAAATGAAGATTACTGGGGGAAAAAACCAAAGATTGACAAGGTTGATTTCAAGGTTGTTCCAGAGGACTCAACAAGAATTTCAATGATTGAAACAGGAGAAGCTCAAATTGCAGAACCACTCCCAATAGCAGTTATGAATCAAGTTGAATCATCCTCGGCTATGGAAGTATACCGAAGTGAAGGTTATGGAACGGAGTATATCGGATTCAATGTAACAAAAAAACCGTTTAATGACGTACGTGTACGTAAAGCAATCGCTCATGCAGTTGAAATGGATTCGATTATTAAAGGTGTATTTAACAATGTTGGTAAAAAAGCCAATTCAGCAATGGGCTCAAAAGTATTCGGATACGATGAGCAATTAAAAGCATACAATTACAATTTAAAAGAAGCGAAGAAACTATTAACAGAAGCTGGATATCCAAATGGATTTGATGCAACGATCCTAACGATGGATAGTAAAGAACGAGTAAATTTAGCAGAAGTTATTCAATCACAATTAAAAGGAATTGGCATTAATTTAAAAGTACAAGTGATGGAATACGGTTCGTTCGTTGAAAAAGTAAATAAAGGTCAATCAGAAATGTTTATAATAAGCTGGAGAAACGCAACAGGAGATGCTGATTACAATCAGTACAACCTATTCCACACAGACTCACGCGGAGCTGCAGGAAACACATTCTTCTATAGCAATCCAAAAGTTGATGACTTAATTAATGCCGGAAGAAAAGAAAAAGACGAAGCAAAACGTAAAGAAATTTACGCTAAAGCACAAGAAATTGAAATGGATGATTCACCTTATATTCCTGTAAGAGTAATAGAAAATGTCGCTGCAATCTCGAAAAATGTAAAAGGCTTCTCAATCAGCCCTTCAGGCTATTTAGAGATTAACGATGTAACAATTAAATAATCTGATTTTTCTGCAAGTGGAGGTTCATCCTGATTTAGGGGTGAACTTTCTTGCTTGTGTACAAACATACTCAGAACCTGTTATGAGGAAGTAAAACAGGAAAAAGAAGAAACTAACTTCCTCATAAAGGGTTCATGAGGAAGAAAA
>NZ_JBCMJM010000020.1:0-71944 GCF_050457485.1 Gottfriedia acidiceleris | reverse complement strand
TCAACATCGCTCTACTCCTTTTACGAAAATTTGGTAATTTAATTGACAAGGATATTTTTCAACAGCGTAGAAAAAAACACCTTGATAGGTGTTTTTTTACGTGTTGAAATATAATACAGTCAATATTGTTATCTTACATTAAGTGAACTTAATTGATAAAAAAGTTCAATTATTAATTGTAATAGACAAGTTCTTTTTTCAGTAGGTGATTTGAAAGATTATTTATATCTTTTAAATCCTAAAAAATGTTGGTTCCAATATGAATTATTTATTTTCGAAATAGTTACTCCAGAACTGCTACTTGCATGGATAAACTCATTATTATTAATCACTATACCCATGTGGGACGGTCCATAAGTATAAGTGTTTTGGAAAAAGATTAAATCTCCAGGTTGAAAGTCATCTACGGTTTTTAAATTTGAATTATTATACCAATAACCTGCAACATTTGTTCTAGGAAGTGACATTCCAGATTCTTTGAATACATAAGAAATAAACCCACTACAGTCAAATCCAGTTGGCGTTTCTCCACCCCATACATAAGGTACACCCGAATATTTTTTTGATAAGGTGATTAGAGTTTGTACATCAAATGACTGAGCGTTATTTGAATCATCCTTATTTGTATCTGTCTGATTCGTATCTGTCTGACTTGAATCTACTTTATTTGAATCCGTCTTATTTGAATCTGTCTCTTTTCCAACATAAGATGCACTAATATACCCTGTTGTCCCTTTATATTTTACTTTATACCAACCATTGGATAATGAGGTAACATCTAGTCTTTGATTTTTATTAACACTACCTAAAATCTGATATGAAGTTCCAGCCCCAGACCTGATGCGGACACCATTACCAGTAGAAATGTAGTTACCTGTACTAACCGTTTGATTATTATTAGTCGATTCGGTAACTTTTCCAACATAAGATGAACTAATATAACCAGTTACTCCATTATATTTTATTTTATACCAACCATTAGAAACTGAGATTACATCTAGTCTTTGATTTTTATTAACACTACCTAAAATCTGATAAGAAGTTCCAGCACCTGATCTAATGCGGACACCATTACCAGTAGAAATGTAGTTACCCGTACTGACCACTTGATTATTTATACTATGAGTCGATTCGGTAACTTTTCCAACAAAAGATGCACTAATATATCCTATTGAGTCATTAAATTTTATCTTATACCAACCATTAGACAATGAAATGACATCTAGTTTTTGATTTTTATTAACACTCCCTAAAATCTGATAAGAAGTACCAGCTCCAGATCTTACGTGGACACCATTACCGGTTGATTTATATGTACTAATAGTATTAGTTGAATAAAGTTTACTAGATTGCAGAGTTTTCTTGGAATCAATCGAGGCTGCAGCTGCAGTAGTATTATATGGAATTTGAATTGTTAATGTTGAAGCAAGTCCAACTAATGCCAATGAGTTTAATGTTCGCTTTGTATTTCTTTCTCCTTTCAAATTTAACTTAATTAAGGTACTTGCTGATTTCGATTTCATTACTAACCTTCCCTCTAACCAATAACTGAAATAACAAAGAAAAAATCCCTTACCTCATTTAATAGTAAGGGCAAATCTAAGATTACATGAACTTGGTAATTAAATTATTTAAAATGTGAGATCACATTTAGTTTAAATTCTAACACAAGATCATAGGAAACTTCACTTATTTAGTGTCAAATTTTTCCGGAAAAGTAAATTTAGTTCAAAATTTACTAAAAAAAAACAAAGAAAATATGAAACTCTTATTATTCAACAAAGTGAAAAAGCTGAAATAGTTTTTAGTAAATATAGATAAGATTATTGCTTTATGAAAGTTTTGTTAAGTAAACTAATAATATAGATAATACAAGTTGTCAGGAAATACAAGCGTAAAAAAGTCTATTAAAATCTTAATCCTACCCATTAATTGGAGGTGCAAGTCAAAGTGACAAATCTTGAACTTGATATTGAAAACATACAAATTGCAAAACATACGGATTATAAAGGCTATAAAATTAGATTTTCGATTAATCAACAGCAGTATGTACTTTTAGTCGGTAAAACAAATATATTATTTCCTTTGTCTCTAATTCATACTTTTAATGAAAAAGGAACATGTCAGTTATGCAATAAACTAGTTTTTCCATCAAATTTTAGTCAACAAGTTTGTCCAACATTATTTAATAGAAGAAAAGAATTATTAGCTTATTTCCAAGAACATTATTCTGAACAATTTTAAACAGACGTAAAATGACTTTTGACAATCATCGACCAAAGTAAAATAATAAATTAATAAAGAAATCGTGATAAAAAACTACTTTTTGGGTAGTTTTTATTTTTTTATGAAAATATTTAACGATAATGAGACATAAAAATAGCATTTCGTCATATATTTTGTTGAAAACGGAGGTGCTATTACACATGGTGATTCAAGACTTAGATATTCAAAACGTGGTAATTAGTAAGCTTGGGGGATACGACGGTTATAAAATAAGCTTTTCCGTTAATCATCAAAGCTACATATTATTAGCCGGAAAACAAAAAACGATTTTCCCTTTGTCTATTAAACATGCATTTATTGAAAAGGAAAAGTGTCAGTTTTGCAATAAACTTGTATTTAAATCTGCAATTAGCCAGCAAATTTGTTTAAATCTCCTTCTTAAAAAAAGCGATTTATTATCGTATTTTCAGCAAAAATATCCTGAACCATTTGAACAAATATAGGTTTTTTATTTAAGAAAACTGTCGAGGAAAAACCACTAAAGAAGTGGTTTGACTACATATTAGTATTTAACCCTCCATGAATTCAAAATAGTTATTAAGAATTGTAATAATTTAGATATAAAAACACTGTGGAAATACGACGGTAATTGTTGTACTATTCTTATAATTCTATTTTTATTGGAGGATATTTTCATGTCTAATTCTTTATTACCGACAAATACTATTTCTTTACAATTTTATAATGAACAATATGATGATCAATTAAAAAACTATTTTCTAGCTGATGAGCATCTAAAATTTACTGGTCTACCTATTGATAATATAGATAAATGTGTATTAGAGGCTGATCGTCATGCGATTTTAATTTTGAGTAATAATGATGTTGCAGGATTTTTTGTTTTACATGGTTGGGATGGAGTTAGACAATATTGTGATAATAAAAATGCAATTCTATTAAGGGCTTATTCTGTTGATACAAATTTTCAAGGAAAAGGAATTGCGAAACAATCTTTAAATTTATTGCCTTCTTTTGTAAAAGCAAATTTCCCTGAACGAGATGAAATTATTTTGGGCGTGAATCATAAAAATATTGCAGCACAGCATGTTTATTTAAAAAGCGGATTCATTGATAAAGGAATTAGAGTAATGGGGAGAAAAGGTGAGCTATTTATTATGCATATGGATCTAGTATAAGTTTTGAAAGAAGGAAGAGATGATGTACGGAGTTGTAGGGTTAAAGAAACCGAACAAATTATTAAAGATATTTGGACAGAGTTAAGAGAAAAATCGATTTCTTTCTATGCTGATGAAGTAGTAGATCGTAAACCCCACATTACTTTAGCAAGTTATCATAGTTTAGATAAGCAAAGGTTTATTGAACAACTAGATGATTTTTATGAAAATAAGCCGGAGATAGATATTAGTTTTAATTCAATTGGATCATTTTTAAATACTGGTATATTGTATTTTTCACCACATGTTACTAAAAGTTTGATTGAGTTTCATGAGAATTTTCATATTCAGTTTAAACATTTTAATGATAATCCAAAGTCTATCTATCTACCTGAAAAGTGGGTCCCACACTGTACTTTAGCTAATAGATTGTTACCGAATAAACTAGTAGAAGCGTATAATTATTGTTTATATCGAAATGATACGATTGTAGGAAAAATACAGGAGATTGCTATTATTGAAATGGTTAATAAAAATAATGCACCTGTAATTCATTCAAGGTCTTTAAATCTAATAAAGTAAGTTTAAAAACTCGTAAATCATTACGAGTTTTTTATTTTTTAGGAATCTTACTATGAAATTGCTTATTGAATAAGTAATTAAAGTTGTTCATTGCTCTCATTCTACCCAAATGAAATATATCTCCAAATCAAAGAATGAACTGAAAACAACTCAACTGAGTTGTATTCAGTTCGCTTATTTTATTAATTTGAGTCGTTTAAACTCAGTAAATGTTGATTTATTGGGGCTTTTTCATTCTGGCATGGTTATTGCAAAGTAAAAGATATAAGGGAAAAAATAGGGAAATGAGAGGGGTTTATGTAAATGACTTTTAATAAAGTACAAAATGCAACAACTGAAATCTTTGAAAGAACTTTAACGTATGATTTATACACTGATCCAAAGGTTTTAGAACAAGAACAAGAAAAAATCTTTTCAAAGACTTGGCAATTAGTTGGGCATGTTAGTCAGTTAGAAAATATTGGAGATTTCTTCACTGCTGAAGTAGCTGGTGAACCGATTATTGTAACACGCGACAAGAATGAGGTTATTCAAGCCTTTTATAATGTTTGCCCACATCGAGCAACTAAGCTAGAGAAAAATGAAAGTGGAAACAAAAAAATTCTACAATGTGCTTACCATGGATGGACTTTTCATTTAGATGGTAAATTAAATAAAGCTCCTAATTTTAGAGGTGAAGATTTAGCTTGTGTATCAAATGCTTGTTTACGATCTGTAAGGATGGAAATTGCTGAGTCATTTATTTTCGTTAATTTAGATGATCAAGCTACGTCATTAATTGAGACATATGGCGACTTTTTTGATAAGTTAAGTAAATTTCCTTTTTTAAGCGAATTAAAAAGAACGAGCAGTAGATCGAGAATTATTAAAGCAAATTGGAAAGCATTTATTGATAATTATTTAGAATGTGATCATTGTCATGTAGCGCATCCTAGCTTTGTCGCTACGCTCGACATGAAAGACTATCAAATTATTACATGTCAAAATTATTCTGTTCAAGGATCGGTTGTGAAAGCGAATAAGAAGATGGGATCATTAGATTTTAATGAAGTAGAAATGCGAGGAGGTACGTTCTATTGGTTATGGCCCAATTTAATGATGACTATTTATCCTGGCCCAGGAAATATTGCTACGATCCAAATGGTTCCAATCGACCATGAGACAACACTTGGAATCTATACTTACTATTTTAGAGATGAAAATTTAACACAAGAAGAAAAAGACTTAGTTGAATTTGCAGAAGTGGTACGAAATGAAGATGTTGAACTAGTTGAATTAGAACAAGTTGGTTTCCGTTCACGAGCATTTAATCAAGGTTTTTACTCATCTTCAGAGAAAGCAATTGTTCAGTTCCATGAAACTGTCCTAAGAGCTTTGGAGGCAGAATGATGATAAACAAAGTAAGTCCAATAAAAAAATATTTATTTATTAATGGGGAAGAGGTACAAACAAATGAGTATTCAAACCTGTATTCTCCTTACACTAGAGAAGTAATTTCAGAGATTGCTGTTGCAACTAAAGAACAAACAGAACAGGCAATTGAAGCAGCATATCAGTCGAAAGACGAGTTTGCTAGAATGCCAGCATTTTTGAGGGCACAAATTCTTGAAAATGTCGTACAGTTATTAAAAGAAAATTTTAATGAAGCAGCGGAAATTATTACAAGGGAAACGGCTAAACCAATAACATTTTCATTGGGAGAGGTAACGCGAACAATTGAAACATATAAATTTGCAGCAGAGGAAGCAAAACGAATACACGGAGAAACAATTCCGTTTGATGCTGCGTCTGGTGGTATAGGAAGAGTAGGATATACAGTAAGAAATCCGATTGGTGTAATTGGAGCGATTACTCCATTTAACTTTCCAATGAATCTAGTAGCCCACAAAGTTGGTCCAGCTATTGCGTCTGGAAATACGGTGGTTTTAAAACCGGCATCTCAAACGCCACTTTCGGCACTATTTATTGCTAACCTATTCAAGCAAGCTGGCTTACCGGATGGTGTATTAAACGTTGTAACGGGTCCTGGACGTACGGTTGGAGACACGATTGTTGAAGATGATCGAGTAAACATGATTACATTTACTGGTAGTACTAGTGTTGGGATTAACATAAGGAATAAAGCAAAGTTAAAGAAAACAACGCTTGAACTTGGATCAAACGCTGCCGTCATCATTGATAAAAATACTAATATTGATAAAATTATTGATCGATGTATAATGGGTGCCTTTTCAAATCAAGGCCAGGTATGTATTTCATTACAGAGAATTTTTGTTCATGAAGAGATTTATGAAGAATTTACTAATAAATTTGTAAAGGCAGCTAAACAATTAAAACTTGGTAATCCATTCGACCATGAAACATATCTTTCTTCATTAATAACACCTGATGAATTAGATCGAACGTTAAGCTGGATTGAAGAAGCCAAAAAAAGCAATGCAACTATTCTTGCGGGTGGTAAAACACATGGAAATATACTAGAACCTACAATCATTGCTAATTGTACACCTAGTTTAAAGGTTTCTTGTCAGGAAGTATTCGCTCCAATTGTAACGGTTACTAAGGTGAATTCAATCCGTGAAGCCATCTCCCACGTAAACAATTCACACTATGGGCTACAGGCAGGAATCTACACGGATAGCGTATCGAATGCATTACTTGCTTCAAACGAGCTCCATGTAGGTGCGGTAATCATTAATGATGTTCCAACGTTCCGAGTGGATAATATGCCTTATGGTGGTGTGAAGGAAAGCGGAACTGGAAGAGAAGGGATAAAGTTTGCAGTTGAAGAAATGACAGAGATGAAGCTAATTGTCTGGAATCAAAACTGAATTAAGTAAGGTAGGAGATTTGGTATGAAAACACATAAAATAGCAATTATTCCAGGGGATGGAATAGGGCCGGAAGTAATTAATGAAGGCGTGAAAGTTTTAAATAAAATAGCAAGTCTCGACGATTCCTTTCAATTCGAATTTACGTCTTTCCCTTGGGGCTGTGAGTACTATACGCGATACGGAAAAATGATGGATGATGATGGGATTGAAAGATTAAAAGAATTTGAGGCAATTTATTTAGGAGCTGTTGGATTTCCTGGTGTACCCGATCATATCTCATTGTGGGACTTGCTATTAAATATTCGTAAGAGCTTTGATCAATACGTAAATATACGTCCTGTAACTCTATTAAAAGGAGCACCGTGCCCTCTCGTTAATTTCAAATCCGAAGATATAAATATGTTATTTATCCGAGAGAATACAGAAGGTGAATATGCAGGTGCAGGTGATTGGTTATATAGAGGAAAAGAGAATGAAGTAGTTTTACAAAATAGCGTCTTTTCACGTAAAGGTACTGAACGAATCATACGATATGCATTCGAAGTAGCCCTAAAACAAGGGAAAACATTAACAAGTATAAGTAAAGGTAATGCTCTAAATTACTCAATGGTATTCTGGGATCAAATATTTGAAGAAGTGAGTAAAGAATATCCTTCAGTAAAAACATATTCTTATCTTGTTGATGCAGCTGCTATGCTCATGATTAAGGATCCAAAACGATTTGAGGTAGTAGTGACTTCTAATTTATTTGGTGATATTTTAACCGATCTAGGTGCTGCTATTGCAGGAGGATTGGGGCTTGCAGCTGGGGCTAACATAAATCCTGAGAGAGTATATCCATCGATGTTCGAACCAATTCATGGTTCAGCACCAGATATAGCTGGAAAACAGTTATCGAATCCACTTGCAGCAATTTGGTCAGCTAGCCAATTGCTCGATTATTTAGGGTATGAACAATATGGTAAAGTAATTCTTACTGCGATTGAACAACTATTAATTGAAAAAAATGTCTTAACGCCTGATCTAGGGGGATCATCTTCCACTTTAGAAGTAGGGGATTGTATTGTTGAATTGATAGCTTCTAATATGAATGTTTTACAGACTCAAAAAAATTAATTATTTCAGACTGTTGACAAACGCTCGCTTTCTTCGTTCCTTCGCCTGTCTGCGGTGCTCATTACCGTAAAAGGTAACTTCACTCCTCGAAAGACAAGCGCTCGCAATCAGTCTGAAAATCAAGTTTTTAGTACTTTGTCTACACACAAAAAGGGAAATACTACAGAAGTATCTCCCTTTTAGTTTAATCAGTCAAAATCTATTCGTTTTTACAATACTTTTGGATTAATTTGTTTGCTTTTGTTTGACTTAAACCAAGATCCTTTGCAACTTTTCGAGAGCTCTTATGAATCCTGTATGATTCGATAATCATTTTTTTCTCAGTTTCTTCTAAAATATTTTCTAATGAATTTTCCTCTTGGATTGTAATTGGATGATTTTCAGAAATTAATTGCGACGGCAAATCAGACAATCGTATGACTGATTCGCTAGTAATAACAAGTCTTTCAATAATATTTTCAAGTTGTCTGATATTACCTGGCCATTGAAAATCTTCAAAAGTATTTTTTACATTTGTTGAGAATGAGCGGTTCACTTTGTATTTATGATTGAATTTAGTTAAGAAATGATCAGCTAATATAGGTATATCTTTTTTTCTATTTCTAAGCGGAGGAATTTGAATATCAATTACATTTAATCGGTAAAATAGATCTTCTCTAAACTGTTTTGATTTTACCATTTCCAATAGATTACGGTTCGTTGCCGTAATAATTCGAACGTCAACCTTTTTTAATTCTCTGCCTCCTACAGAAAAAAAGCTACGATCTTGTAATACTTGGAGTAATTTTGCTTGGAATTTCAAGGAAATTTCTCCGATTTCGTCTAAAAAAATTGTTCCTTTATTTGCAGTTTCGAGTAAGCCGATTTTTCCATTTTTTAAGGCTCCTGTGAATGCGCCAGTAGCATAGCCAAATAGCTCAGATTCTAATAAATCTTCTGGAATGGCAGCACAATTAATGGCAAGAAATGGACCGGCATTCTGATTACTTAAATCATGAATATATTTTGCCAGTACACCTTTTCCAGTTCCCGATTCACCTTGAATTAAAATATTTGTATCAACAGGAGCAATCTTTTTACAAAATTCAATGATATTTGTCATTTCTTCGTCAAGTGTTAAAAATCCATTAGAATTAAAATGTTTGCTCGAATCAAGCATTTCATCAGTGTTATTATGAATTATAGAAATATAATTCTTTTCGCGAGACGTAATAAATATGAAATCTAATTTTTTGTTAATAGGATTGAAAATCGGAATAGCAGTTGTAACTAATTCTTTACCAGTATGTGTAGTCTGATTGATTGTGACGGTATTATTTTTCTCTAAAACAATTGGAATAATTGAAGGGGTCCAATACCCTTTTTCCAAAAAAATGTCATTATGTTTTCCTATAATTTCGTTCTGTCGTAAACCGTAATGTTGCTCGCACATTTTATTAACATAAATGATTTCAAGATTTCGGTTTAAAATATAAATTTCATCAGAAGAATAGTTTAAAATATTTAACAACACTTCTTTATCAAATTCTAGTATATCTGAAAGATTAGAATAACTTTTCATCATTTGTACTCCTTTTTTAAGCGCTTACAATAAGAGGTTAAGATTTTACTATTTTATAAAACGAGTTTAACATAAGTCTACAAAATATTAACAGAATTTTTTAAATAATCAACTTAAAGGTAAGGGGGAAATAGAATGAAGTATTTTGCAATTTTTTTAACTATTTTTGCTTTCATAGGATCATTAAGTGTTGTAAATCGAGTGGAGCCTTACATATTGGGATTACCATTTATTGTATTTTGGTCTGCGAGTTGGTTAGTAATCACATCTGTTTGCCTTTTTATTAGTAATGCAATTTTAGAGAAACAGGAGGAAAATCAATGAGCATTCTATTAATTGGAATTACGTTTCTAGTAGCTCTTTATTTAGGTATCCGTGCCCGAAGAGGAAGAGAAATGAAATTGGAATCATGGGTAGTGGGGGATCGGAATTTTGGTAGTATTGTCATGTTCGTTCTTATGGCAGGTGAAATGTTTACAACGTTTATTTTCTTAGGAGCTAGTAGTGCATCTTATTCAATGGGTGGGCCAGTAATCTATATTTTCTGTGCTGTTACTTATATTATTCCATTTTGGATCTTACCTCATATCTGGCGTTATGCAAAAAAGCATAATTTATTAACTCAGCCAGATTTCTTTGTTAAAAAATATAATAGTAAATCTTTAGGACTACTTGTTGCACTAGTTGGAGTTGTTTCAATTGTTCCATATATGATCCTCCAACTAAATGGTATAAAAATTATAGTATCTGAAGCTTCCTACGGCGCTATTTCTCCAAATTTAGCAGTGTGGATTGGTGTAATTGTTGTAACAATCTTTGTTTATATTTCAGGAATTCATGGTTCAGCATTTACAGCTATATTAAAAGATATTTTGATGCTTATAACGATTTTGTTTTTAGGGATTTATTTACCTTTCCATTTTTACGGTGGTGTGGAACCGATGTTTAGAACATTAGATGCCGCTAAACCCGGTTTCCTATTACTACCTAAGTCTGGCTATAGTATTTCATGGTATGTATCAGTTTGTTTAATTATTGCGCTCGGTCAATATATGTGGCCACATGTTTTCGGTGCAAGTCTATCATCAAAGGACTCACAAACATTACGTAAAAATGCGGCACTTATACCTCTTTATCAAATTCTGATGGTTTTTATTCTTTTTATTGGCTTTACTGCACTTTTACAAATGCCACATATCCCAGGTGGACGTACTGATTTAGTCTTATTCGAAATTGCTAAAGCGACACTTCCGCCTTGGTTTATTGGTGTAATTGGGTCAGCTGGTCTATTAGCAGCTTTAGTACCTAGTTCGTTGTTATTATTAACGGCCTCAACCTTACTTTCCAAAAATATTTATAAAGCAATAAAACCGGAAACAAGCGATGCGAAGTTAGCAGGACTTACAAGAATTTTAGTCCCGATCATTGCTTTAATAGCATTAATTTTTACATTTTATGGTGGAAAGACAATGCTTTCTCTTTTATTAATGGCATATAGTTTCGTCTTACAATTATTCCCTGCACTAATTGTTACATTCTTAAAACGTAATCCAGTTACAAAACTTGGAGCAGTAGCAGGGATACTATCTGGACTAGTTACAGTAGCATACGTAACAATAAAAAATACAACATTTGGAACAATATTCCCTCATGCTCCTCAATTTTTGAAAGATTTTGATTCAGGATTTATTGCATTCACGATTAATATTGTCTTAATGTTTGGAGTGAGTGGAATTACTTATTTAATTAAAATAAGACCAAGGGTAAGACAAGAAACTATAAAGGAACAATGGTGAGAAAGATGAAAATTATATGTATCGGTGATAGCCTTACAGAAGGTTTAGGAATATCAAAAGTTGATGCATGGCCAACTATTCTTCAAAATGAATTATCAGTCGAGATTATTAATAAGGGGATTTCAGGAGATACAAGTACTGGAATGCTGTCACGATTTTACCATGATGTCATATTAAATAATCCATCACATGTTATTATTTGTGCAGGTGGAAATGATTTGTGGTGGGATGTTGAAATAAACTATATACTTTCAAATATTTATTCGATGGTAAAGCAAGCAATTCACGATGGTATTCAGCCTATTGTAGCAATCCATCCGCCAATTCACATAGATCATATCAATCATGAAGAAGTGTGGGAGCCGATTGCTGGTTTTGATACATTTGTGTTGAAGGCACAAGAGTTAGCTAATCGAATCGAGAAAATGGTAAAAGTGAATCAATTTAAACTGATTGATTTTCGAATTCCATTTCAACAACATAAGAATCTGAACTCGGAGTTTTTTGAAGGTACTGATGGAGTACATCCAAATGAACTTGGTCATAATGCTTTAGCAAAACATGCATATCAAACGATTATCGAGTTATGATAGTTAATAAGGCCTAAAAGAACGGATAGCTAAGCTATCCGTTTTTATTTTTGGAAAAGAAGACTATAGGTTTAGTAGTTAATAAAAGTCCTTGCACCTTCTTAGTTAACTGTATCAATTGCTTTTAGTTCATAAACCATATAAGTATTCTTATTTCTCCATTCAATTCTCTGAATAACAGCTACTCCAAAAGGTTTTTCATCATTCTTTCGGGAGACATTGATTGGTGTATCAATAGGAAATAAATGGTACCCTTTAAGTTCTAAAGAGAATAGATTGTTTTCTTGTCTAACGGCGTGATCGTTCGTTACAATTAACCAATTAAATTCAAATGGCATACTCATATTTTCAAAACTCCTTAAATTGAATAGATATAATATTTAATATAGAAAGAATTAAACACTTAAAAATATCTTAATATATTTTAGTTGTGAACACAAAAAGGGGATTGTATGAAAGTCTATAAGAGAGGTAGGGATTATCAATGAATAAGAAGCATAGTAATCAAATCCGTTTAAGTGGTGGGTTTCAAAATGATGTATTTTATGATCAAGATAATAATAGAGTAGTTAGGCAGTCTAAATTAGGAAGAACAAAAGAAATGGTGTTACAGGAAATTGATTTTATAAATTTTTTACATATGCAAGGGGTAAATGTCCCAAGAGCGGATCGTAACTTAAGGGAAGAAGATGGAAGAGTCATAACTTATTTTGAGTATATTGATGGCGAACAGATTGATGTTACAAATCCTAATCATTGGAACATACAACTGTTTGAACAATGGGGTAAAGAAGTGGGTAAGATGCATTCTTTAGTCAAGAAGTATAAATTAAGTGAAGTTCATCGTCCTGTCTGGTCACCTAATCGTGTAGATGTTTTTGGAATTAGAGATCAGTTAGCTCCTAATATGAAAGAGTTTTATGATAAACACATGGAAAAGCTTTTACAATTTCAAGTGACATCCGATACATTTGGAATTATTCATAATGATTTTCATCAAGGGAATATAATTTTAGTTGGTAATACTCTCTTTACGATTGATTTTGATGATTGTGCATTTAATTGGTTCGCACAGGATTTTGCTACAGCTTTTTATCATGCATATTGGCAACAGAACTCTTTTAATAAAATGAGTGAACAGTTTATTGAGACTTTTATGGTGAACTTCTTTAAAGGATATAACCTAGAAAACTTACTTCATAATGACATAGTAAAACAAATCCCGATTTTTCTTAAATTGAGAGAAATATTTTTGTACCATTTATTTGTTCAAAAATGGGATTTGGATCGATTAGAGGAGTGGCAAAAATATACACTTATTGATTTAGAAAATAAGATTAAAAATGATGTGCCATATGCAGATATTATAGATTTTTCGATTTATCAATAATGGAAGCCATGAGATAGCTCTAGTTATAATAACCTAGCTATCCTTTTAATTTTTTAAAACTTTTACATATACTCAAAAACGTATGGTCATTGATTCGCTAATTCGACTATATAATAAAACAAACAGTATTTTTTGTAGTTGCTTTACCTGAAAGGGGCTGATGTTTATGCGAAGAAATAAGAATGCGGCTCTTATTGTAATTTTATGGTTATGCATGGTGCTTTTTATAGTTGTTAATGCAATACGTCATATTCGAGTATATATGGTTTACAGTTCAGGCTTAATGCCTTTTATTGTTTGTGGAATGATTATCTTGGCGATTATTATCCTTTATGTAAGGGGTTCGAATCAGCGAAGATAAAGAGTTATATTGAACCCATTATGTTTTAGGGTTCTTTTTTTGATAGGTATTGGAGAACAATTTAGAAAAGTTAAAAATTAAATTGTACAGTATTAATCCATTTGTTAAAATGGAGACAGTATATGGTTGCATTTTGCATTAATAGGGAATTTGGTGAAAAACCAAAACAGCTCAAGAGCGCTGCGACGCGCGTTTTTTAGTATGCTGTTGGAGCAGTTTAATTTTTGGATAACTATGAGTCTTGCCAATTAGGCAAGGCTCTTTTTTGTTGGCAATGAAGATTCTTCGTCATTAGAAAACACCGAAAATTTATAGTTACAAAGGAGGGAAAGGTAAGTTTATTAGAGTGATAGTTTTATGAAAAAGAAAGGAAAGGAAGCATTTAAATGAAAAAATATTTGGATTATTATTAGCAGTATTTTTAGTTTTTTCAATCACAATTCCAACGAAACCAGTTTCAGTACACGCTGATAGTCCGATTGGCTATGTGACGATGTCAGTTGAAGTAAATACTTTAGGTGCCGGATTAATCCGTCAGCCGGTTAAAGTGCCTTTTTATGAAGGAGAAAATTATGCAAAAGTTATTGACCGATTTTTAAACGGATCAAGTAATTACGATAGTTATGGATCAGTTAGTTATGGATTTTATTTGTCTAAACTTTCTTTTCAATAGTTTTTGGTAAATCGGCTTTTTTTAGATTTCGCATACTTACTAACTCATGACCTATTATGAGAGGTATTTTTATCTTCTTGCATTTTAAAAACGAGGGTGTCCCATAAAAGTATTTTGGGACACCCTCGTTTTTTCTTATAAATACTGATTTAGAAATCAGACATAAAGAATAAGAATTAAAAATATAATTGACACTGATAATCATTATCATATAGAATTACAATTGAAAATGATTATCAATATCAAAAATATAATTGATTTTCTTATTTAAAATTTATTCTCAGGATAAGTAAGAAAGAGCCATTAAGGAGGCAGTTGATGGATAAACATTTTATTATTTTAGAGCCATTTCATCAGCAAGTAACATGTTGTTGTCCAGGTCAAAAGCATCAACACTTAATTGAATTTAGTGAAGGTGATTTATGGTCGATGACAAGTGAGAGAAAATATGTTGATTGTTTAGGATGGCATTATTTAATTGATAACAACAGTGATTTTGAATTTTATTTGCATGTTGAAGACTTAGAAAGTTTATACGAAAGTGGTGTACTTTGTTCCTTCTGGGATATAGATCTTAAAATAAATCATTTAAATTTTAAAATTAACGAAGCACTTGATGTGAATGATCGAGAATCATTTCTTACAATTGCAAATGAATTACGTAGTTTAAAAGAATTAAAAAACAAATTCTTCACAAATAAAGATGCTGTTTAAATAATGTCATAAAGAAAAACATTGAACGAGGAGAGAGAAGAATGGCTAAAATTTTAATCGCTTTTGCAAGTATGTCAGGTAACACAGAGGAAATAGCTGAGTTAATTAAATCTAGTATAGATACTATGGGCCATGATATAGAGATGAAAGAAATTGAAAATATCAATACCCAGAAATTATTAGAATTTGATGGAATCATACTAGGGGCTTATACATGGGGGGACGGAGAGCTTCCATATGAAGTAGAAGATTTTTACGATGACATTGAAAACTTAAATTTAACTGGTAAAAAAGCTGCTGTATTTGGATCGGGTGATCATGCTTATCCTAAGTTTTGCGCCGCAGTAGATCTATTAGAAGAGAGATTAAAAGATTGTGGTGCTGAAATAATAGAGGAAGGATTAAAAGTAGAATTAGCACCGGAAACGGAAGAAGACATTGAGCGTTGTGTTACATTTGCAATTAACTATATTAGCCAATTTGAAGATCAATTTGAGGGAACTGTATGAATAACATGATCAGTTCTACGGCAGTAACAAGAACTGAAAATGGTAGTACGATTATAGCTACCGTAAATAATGGAATTATCATTGATTATGATGGAAAAAGGACTTTCAACTTTCCATCAATAAAAAATCAAATTCGTGATTTGAAGTGTATAGGAAGAATTGTATATGGTGTTGGAGATAACGGGCTATTTATTAAGAGTCTAAATGAAGGTAAAGACTGGACCATCAAGCAGTTTCCTACGAAAGCAAGTGTATGGAGTGTATGCTGTAATTCAAACGGACTTGTCGTAGCACATGGAGATAAAGTAATTTACATATCAACAAACTTTGGTGAAACTTGGAAAATCATTTCTCCATTTAAATCAAGTAAACCACCTTCTATACGCTCTTTATACTTACATGGAAGTATGTTATTTATTGGTACAAAAATTCATCCGACTGATGGTGGAATTTGGATGTTAGATTTACGCACATATAAATTGATAAGAGTGAAAGCGAAGTCTGATCAAATGATTTCATCGATGTTAGTAAATAATGGACTATTCGTTACGGTCAGTGGTTCATGTAGAGGAAGAGATGGGGTTGTAGAATATTTACCAATCAAAAGTCTTAACCAAGAAAATTGTCGTTGGAATCAATGCTATAGTTCAATAAGCAATGGAAGTTATTTAGATATCAGTGCACATAATGGGTTCGTGTTTACAACTTCCAGTCAAAATGATTCAGGCTATAGCACAGTTTCAAGGGTATACCTAGAAAATCAATTAATTGTTCCGTGCGATTACGTAAAAGGTCATGGCTGGAGAATCTGCAATGAAAATGAAAATTACATCGTAGCTGGACAATATGAAACTAGGTTTTTTGAAAAAGATTCTAAGAGAGTCTGTTGATAAGGGGAGAAAAAACATAAAATATGGGGGTTCCATCAGTCACAGAGGCTGACATATGGAAGCCCTTTTTATTTGAAGAGTTTAAGATCTGAACGTTGTTAATATATGTTCCCGTGAAGTATCTTAGCAAATTATCGCTCACTTTATTCAACACTACACATCTCTAAAATGAAGGAGGGTCCCACTAAATGGACCCTCCTGCTTTTATTTATTCTGCAATTACCAGATTTGTATTTGTCTTATTAAATTTAGAAATAAAACTTTTATTAATATGAGAATCCGTAATGATGTAATCAATTTTTTCAAGCGGTGCTATGTGAACAGTGACGTTCTTACCGAATTTTGTGCTGTCAGCCGCTACATAATTAAGGTTGGATAACTCAATTATTTTTTTCCTTGTAATTGCCTCTTCTAAATTATAATCGGAAATTCCTTTTTCAATTGTAATTCCACTTGCGCATATAAACGTCTTTAGAATATTTAATTCGTTAAAATTAAATAAGTAATCGTACGTAACGACCGATTGTTCATTTCTTCTAATTTTACCGCCGATTATGATCAATTCAATCGAACTATTCATTAACTCATTGATGATTGGGATCGAATTCGTAACGACTGTTAAATTCTTTTTATCTTTAATATATTTCGCTATTTGTAGTGTAGTAGAGCCACTATCTAAATAAATACAATCTCCATCTTCAATGTGTTCAGCGCATTTGACAGCAATCTTTTCTTTTTCCTCTAAGTGACTCACCATTCTTTCTTCCATTGATGATTCAAAAAACTTCGATTCAGCTATTTTTGCTCCGCCATATATTTTCTCTATTTTGCCTTGCTTTTCAAGTAAATTTAAATCTCTTCTTAAAGTATCAGTAGATATATTTAGAGCTTCAGTTAGCTCAGTTATTTTTAAAACATTATTTAATTTTAATAAATCGATAATTTTTTGTTGTCTTTCAAGTGGAAACATAACCTCACCCATTCAGTAATTTAATGATATTTGCTTACAGTTTAATTGAAATGAATGCACATTTTCAATAGTAGAAATGCAAATTTTTGATTAAATAAGTGTAAATATGTGCAAAAGTTATGCAAAACTTACGTACAATTTACATATTATTTACTTAAAAAGCTATTTGGATTTACATATGAATTTTATACTAAGGTTGTACCTAAGGAGGTGAACAGTTTGCTGAAACTACAAAACGTTAGCAAACAGTTTGATAAAAAAGTCGTATTAACAGATATAAATCTTGAAATTAAAACCGGAGAAATCGTCTCATTACTAGGTCCAAGTGGAAGTGGAAAAACAACATTACTAAATCTAATCCTAGGTCTAACACAAATGGATCAAGGTCAAATAATATTCAATGATGTAGATATTACAAAAACACCAATGAAAAATAGAGGATTCAATATTGTTTTCCAAGATTATGCACTTTTTCCTAACTTAAATTCTTATGAAAACATTGTTTACGGATTAAGGAATAAGAAAGGTCTTGTTTCGGAAAAAGAATTACAGGAATATATTGATTTCTTAGAATTAAAGCCTCATTTAAATAAGAAAATAGGAGAGCTATCTGGAGGTCAGAAACAAAGAGTTGCCCTTGCTAGAACATTAGTAACGAAGCCAAAAATTTTATTATTAGATGAACCTTTAAGTGCACTAGATGGAGTCATAAAAGAATCAATTAAAGAACGAATTAAATCGATTGCAAGAGAATTTAAACTAACAACTATCATCGTAACTCACGATCCAGAAGAAGCATTAACTTTATCAGATAAAATTTTAATTATTAATGAAGGTAAAATTTCGCAATTTGGTACGCCAAGTGAAATCATAAACGAACCAAATAATCGATTTGTTGAAGAGTTTATACTAAAGCAGCTTCAAATTAAGAGACATAATATTTACAACTTGTTTGGTGAGAAATATGCATAAAGTTAAACCGGAAATGCGAATTATTTATTTAGCAATATTCATATTATTTGTCTCATTTCTATTAGTACCATTAATCACATTATTTTATCGCTCATTTGAAACCGATCATGGTTTTGGAATTAATAATTATATAACTATATTGTCAGATAAAACCCTAATACAAGCAATTGGAAATAGTATAAAGGTATCTACAATTACTGCTTGTATCAGTACAGTCTTAGCTTTTATTCTGGCATATTCAATTAACTGTACGAAATTGATTCAACCCTTAAAAGGATTTATGAAAATCGTTATTCTCATACCAATGTTGCTTCCAACGATCACTTATGGATTTGCGATTATTTATTCCTTTGGTCAACAAGGTTTAATAACAAAACTATTAGGAAAAAACTTATTTGAAATTTATGGGTTTAATGGATTGCTAATTGGATATGTAATTTATACATTACCAGCTGCATTCCTATTAATTAATAATTCTTTTAAATATATTGATAAAAAATTTATGGTTGTTTCTGAACTGATGGGTGATGGTCCATTTAGAAGCTTCAAAAATACAATTATTCGCCCATTACTTGGTACTCTTGGTGGAGCTTTTGTTCTTTCCTTTATTTTAAGCTTTACTGATTACGGTATTCCGGCTTCGGTGGGTGGTACATATTACGTTGTAGCTACCCAGTTATATCAAGTTATGCTTGGATCAATTCCTAATTTTAATAATGGTGCAGTCATTGCAGTTTTAATGCTAGTTCCAGCTGTATTTGGCGTTTTATTACTAAACTATCTCGAAAAATTCAATTTTCATTATGACAAGTTTACAAACGTTGAAATGATTTCCAATAAAGTACGAGATATTTGTTTCGGGATCATCTCTACGATCATTTTAGTTGGAATCCTGTCAGTATTTGCAGTAATGTTCATCATACCATTTTTTATTAGTTATCCATTTAAATTAACTTTTTCGCTACAACATTTCGTAGATGCTTTTCAATCTACAGATTTAATAGGAGTTTATAAAAACTCGTTATATGTTTCAGTTGTAACAGCACTTCTAGGAACTCTTGTTGCATATAGCTCTGCTCTATTAAATGTGAGAACAGCTATAAAAAGTAAATCTAAGCTAGTCATTGATTTAATTTCGATGCTAACAAACACCGTTCCAGGGATGGTTTTAGGCTTATCGTATTTACTATTTTTCAATAATAGTAGTTTAAAAGGAACATTTGCAATTATCATTCTTTGCAACATCGTTCATTTCTTTACTACACCATATTTATTAGCGAAAAACTCATTATCTAAAATGAATCCTGGTTGGGAGACTACTGGAGAATTAATGGGGGATTCATGGTTTAAAACAATTTACAGAGTTGTCTTACCGAACTCTAAGTCAACAGTTTTTGAAATGATTAGTTACTATTTTATCAATTCAATGGTAACGGTAAGTGGGATCATTTTCTTAATAACAGCTGAAACTTCATTGGTTGCAAGCAAAATTAAAGAACTTCAGCACTTCCAAAAATATGATGAAATATTTGTATTATCGCTATTAATCTTTTTTACGAACTTAATCGTTAAATTCATTTGCGACTATTTTCAACGGAAAAGTGTTATTCAGGGATAATCAATAATTTATAAAAAATTAAAATAAGAGAGGTTATTTCAAATGTTTAAGAAATTCAAAGGGATTGTGTTGTCATTATTCGCATTATGTTTAGTTTTTTCATTAACTGCATGTAATAGTTCTAAAACAAATGCCTCAGGAAAAGTTGTTATTTATACGAATGGTGATGAAGAAGCCATTACATCAATGGAAAGTGCATTGAAAAAAGCAGGTTATGAAGGAAAATACGTATTCCAAACATTTGGTACTTCTGAATTAGGTGGAAAACTTATGGCTGAAGGCGATAAAATTGAAGCAAATTTAGTAACAATGAGTTCATACTTTTTAGACAGTGCTCAAGAAAAACACAATATGTTTGAAGACTTAACATTTAAAACAAATTCTTTAGAGAAATATCCTTCATTTTATACACCAATTTTAGCTAACACAGGATCAATTTTTGTAAATACAAAAGTAATGAAAGAAAAAGGCTTACCAATGCCAACTTCAATCAAAGATTTAGCAAAACCAGAATTTAAAGGTTTAGTGTCAATTCCAAATATCATGGATTCTTCAACTGGCTGGTTATTAATTCAAGCGATTATTACTCAGTATGGTGAAGTAGAAGGTAAAACAATTTTACATGATTTAATCGCAAACTGTGGTCCACATTTAGAGAGCTCAGGTTCAGGTCCAATTAAGAAAGTAGAAGCTGGTGAAGTTGCAGCAGGTATCGGATTACGTCACCAAGCAGTATTAGATAAAAATTCAGGTTTACCAATTAACTATGTAGATCCAACAGAAGGAAACTTCTCACTAACTGAATCAGTTGCAGTTGTTAAAAAAGATAAGAAATCAAATGAATTAGCAATGAAAATGGCGGAAGTAATTATTAAAGATGCTCGTAAAGATTTAATCAAAAATTACCCAGTTGCTTTATATAAAGGAGAAACTGTTAGCGACGAGCATAAACCAGCTCATTCTATGAAATTTAGTCAACCTTTAACAGTTAAATTATTAGAAGAGCACCAACAGTTCTTTAATGCAGCAAAATAATTACTAAGGGGATGAAGGTTCATGAAAAACTATAAATTACTAACACCAGGTCCATTAACAACTACAAGTACGGTCAAAGAAGAAATGCTCTTTGACCGATGTACTTGGGATAACGATTATAAAGAAATAACACAAAAAATTAGAACACAACTTCTAGAGTTGGCAAATGCTTCAGAAGAAGATTATACAGTTGTTTTAATGCAAGGTAGTGGTACATTT
This sequence comes from Gottfriedia acidiceleris, assembly GCF_050457485.1. Taxonomy (GTDB): domain Bacteria; phylum Bacillota; class Bacilli; order Bacillales; family Bacillaceae_G; genus Gottfriedia; species Gottfriedia acidiceleris_D. The sequence continues at coordinate 50,713 of NZ_JBCMJM010000020.1, read as the reverse complement.
TCAGTTGAATCAGTTATAAGTTCATCAATCTCAAAAAATGACAAAGTATTGATTGTAACGAATGGAGCTTATGGTGAACGTATTGTAAAAATGGCTAAGTATATTGGGCTTAATTTCGTTCAATATAGCATTGCATATGATGAGCTGCCTAAAGAAGAAGAGTTAAGAGATATTATTGAAAAAGATTCAGCTATTACTCACATCGTAATGGTTCATTGCGAAACAACGACTGGAATTTTAAACCCAATTGAAATGGTGGCCGAACTTTCAAAAGAATATAATAAAACGCTAATTATCGATGCAATGAGTAGCTTTGGTGGAATTGAAATTGATGTTCAAAAACTGGGGATTGATTATTTAATTAGTAGTGCTAATAAATGTATTCAAGGAGTACCAGGATTTGGGTTTGTTATAGCAAAACTAAATAAGCTCGTTCAGTGTGAGGGAATTGCTCGAAGTGTATCTTTAGATTTATTCGATCAATGGAAGGAAATGGACAAGGATGGAAAATGGAGATTTACTTCTCCAACGCATGTTGTTGCGGCATTTTCAAAAGCGATTGATGAATTAATTGAAGAAGGTGGCATTTCAGCTAGGTTTGCTCGCTACAAGAATAATAACCGCGTTTTAAGAATGAGACTGAAAAAAGTGGGAATTCACGCTTATATTGCTGAGGAAAACCAATCGCCAATTATTACAACTTTTTTATTCCCAAGTAAACACTTTAGCTTTGAAAACTTCTATTATTTCATAAAAGAAAAAGGATTTGTAATCTATCCTGGTAAGCTAACAGATGCTGATACATTCCGTGTAGGAAATATTGGAGAAATTTATGAAGAAGACATCCAAAGTTTATGTAATATTATTGAAGAATATATGGGAGTGGTGACCAAATGAACAAAGTTGAAGGAATTATTTTAGATTGGGCTGGTACATCAGTTGACTTCGGATGTTTTGCGCCAGTAAATGTGTTTATCGATATTTTTAAAAATGCTGGAATTGAAGTAACAATGGAAGAAGCTCGAGCACCAATGGGGATGTTAAAAATCGATCATATTCGTGAAATGCTTTCAATGCCTAGAATTTCTAAGCTTTGGATCGAAAAATATGAGAGACCGTTCAATGAACAAGATGTGAATATACTTTACGCAAACTTTGAGCCAGCTCTAATGGCTTCACTATCTGACTATGCAGATCCGATTCCTGGAGTCATCGAAGTAGTGCGGGAATTAAGGAATAAAGGTCTTAAAATAGGATCAACAACAGGATACACAAATAAAATGATGGATGTAGTCGTTCCAAATGCTGAGATGAAAGGCTATTATCCAGACTTCTATATTACTCCTGACGAAACAAATTCATTTGGTAGACCGTATCCATATATGATTTACCGAAACATGGAAGCATTAAAGTTAACAGCTCCATGGAAAGTCGTGAAAGTTGGCGATACAATTTCAGATATTAAAGAAGGAATTAATGCAGGTGTTTGGTCTGTCGGCGTCATTATTGGAAGTTCAGAAATGGGACTTAGTTTAGAAGAGTTTAGTAGCTTAACTGATAGTGAGAAAGAAGCAATCATTTCAAAAACTGAGCAATCATTTAGAAAAAATGGTGCAGACTTCACGATTAAAACGATGAGTGAATTACCTATGTTAATTGAAAAAATTAATGATTTAATTGTAGAAGGTAAGAAAGTAACATGTTAAATACTCATTTGAAAAGAGAGGGCGACATTAACTCAAGCCCTCTTCGCACGGAATGGATGGATCAATTAAATCAAATTAGTAGAGAAGTCATTCAAGAGGATGCAAGGGTTTTTGTAAGACAATCAATGTCTACGCCTTGTCTTAATGGAATAGTCGATGCTAATGGAAGTTATCTAATTGATGTGAATGGAGACAAATATTTAGATTTTCATGGAAATAGCTCACATCAAGTTGGATATAAAAATCCATATGTAGTTGAAGCAATCAAAAGACAAGTTGATGAACTCCCATTTATTCCAAGAAGGTTTACATCTGAGATTGTCATTAAGGCAGCTAATGCATTAGTAAATAAAACAACTTCAAAAGATTACAAGGTTCTATTTACTCCTTCTGGAAGTGCAGCTGTAGGTTTAGCTCTTAAAATTGCGCGAAAGGTGACTGGGCGTCATAAAGTCATTTCGATGTGGGAATCATTCCATGGTGCTGGATTAGATGCGATTTCAGTTGGAGGGGAATATGTCTTTAAAAAGGATATGGGCCCACTTATGCCGGGGACTTTAAAAGCAATTCCTTTTAATGGATATCGTAATCTATTAAAAAGTGACTCACATGAAGAAATAGCAAATTTTTGCTTGGACCATATTGAATATATGATTGAGCATGAAGGAGAAATTGGAGCAATTCTATTAGAACCAATTCGGGCAACTGACACACATATCCCACCAAAGTCTTATTTTAAGAGACTAAGAGAGATATGTGATCGACATGGCATTCTATTAATATTTGATGAAGTTCCGACAGCTTTAATGAGAAGTGGTACATTTTATGTTCATCAAAACTTTGAGATTGAGCCAGATATTCTAGTTCTAGGAAAAGGGCTAGGTGGAGCGGTCATACCTCAAGCGGCTGTACTAACACGTACAAAATACGATGTTGCCGAAGAAATTTCGCTTGGACATTATACACATGAGAAACCGGCATTAGGTTGTGCAGCGATTTGTTCAACAATTGAGTATATTGATGATTACAACTTAGAAGAGAATTGCCGAGTACAATCCGAATACGTAAAAACAAAGCTAGCTGAACTGTATGCACAGTATGAGAAGATTGGCGATATTCGAGTTGCCGGATTATTGATTTCTATTGAGTTAGTCAAGTCTCGAGATACAAAGGAAAAGTATGATGAATTAGCCGAAAAAATTCTATATTTTTGTTTAAATAATGGACTTTCATTTAAGCTTTCGGGAGGCAATTGCATAACATGGCATCCACCTTTAATTGTAACTAAAAGAGAGTTAGAGTTTGCTGTGGGCCTTCTTGAAGAAGGGTTGAAAAGGTTTAGTTAATTTCTTATAAGTGTAGCTAAAGTTTAGCTACACTTTTTTTATGAAAAATATAGAATGGGAGAGTTCACAATGAGCAGTAAGTTAGTAAGTAGAGAACAAGGTGACATTAATTCTTCAACTAATAGAGATACATATTGGAAACGAAATTTAAGTGAAAAGGCGAAAGTGCTATTTGAAGAGGATCAACAATACTTTTTACATCAAAGTTTAAGTACGCCTGTTTTAAATGTATTAAGTAAGTGTGATGGGGCTTATTTGTATGATATGGATGGAAAAAAATATTTAGATTTGCATGGAAATGGAGTACATAATGCGGGATTTAATAATGATTACGTGATAGCAAGAGTAATAGGTGCCCTAAAAGAAAGGAAGACATTCACTCCACGAAGGTACACGAATGAACAAGCGATTAATCTTGCAAAAAAGCTAGTTGAAATAACACCAAAAGGCTTAGATCGAGTACTATTTGCACCTGGAGGATCAGAAGCAATCGAAATGGCAGTAATGCTAGCAAAACAAGTAACTGGCAAATGGAAAACAATTTCATTTTGGGATTCGTACCACGGAACAGGATTTCAAGCAGCAAGCATTGGTGGTGAAGAACTTTTTAAAGCTGGAAATGGCCCAATGGTACCAGGTGCATTACACGTTGAATTTCCTAATTATTTGCGAAATCCTTGGAATTTTACAAATCAGGAAGATGTTGATAATGAAATACTTCGCCAAATGACATTACTATTTGAAAAAGAAGGCGAAATAGCTTGTGTCATTGGGGAACCTATAAGTGCTACACCAGTAATGCCGAGTAAAAATTTCTGGATGAAAGTGAAAGAATTGTGCAATAAGTACGGTGCATTACTTATTTTTGACGAAATAATAGAAGGATTTGGAAGAACAGGGAAGATGTTTGCTTTTGAACATTATGTGACACCAGATATTTTAGTATTAGGAAAAACGTTAGGTGGTGGCCTATTTCCATTTGCAGAAATTATGACGAAGGAAGAATATAATATTTTAGCAAACCGATCAATTGGCCATTATACTCATGAAAAAAATGGGATATGTGCAACTGCAGGCCTAGCAACTATTGAATATATTGAACAAGAAAAATTAGTAGAAAATACAAACCGTTTAGGTCAATATCTAATCAAGGAACTCAAGAAAATGGTTGCTCGATACGATATCGTTGGCGGAGTAGACGGGATTGGATTTCATTTAGGGATTGATATCGTAAAAAACAAGGATACTATGCAAAGAGGAATTGATGAAGCGGAATCGATTATGTATATGTGTATGGAAAATGGTTTAGCATTTAAGCTAATCGAAGGTAATATTATTACAATGCGTCCATCACTTATTTTAACAAAAGAAGAAGTTGATTTTATTTTAACTACTATTGAAGAAGCAATTAAACGAGTGGTTAGTGGAGAACTTTATAAATAAGATTTCATAGTGAAAACGCGAGGGTCTCCAAGTAGTTTAACTTTTTTATGGGAGCTCTCGTTTTTAGATTGGGATATTTGCTAGTAAAAAGAGTAATGTTGGATTAAGTTCAAGCGGCAAATGATTCTTATCGATTAGCAAGAGAATCGCGGTTAAGGTATTATAAGCTGGAAATTGTACAACTGTAGCACCTTTCTAATGGTAAACTAGTAAAACTGCTATTTTTCTAACTAAGTCGAATAAAAATCAGCTAATGATCTATGAAAAAGATCAATTAGTTCAACTACAAATGATATGCACCATAGAGATACCCCCTCTAAGTTATTTATGGCTATATAATTCCGAACTAATGTTGTAATCTATTTATAATTAAAAAGGGGGCACCCAAGAGGTAGTTAAAGTAACTTATGAGACAGCCGCATTAACTAATCGTATTATTTTAAAATTATTTCACTAATCCGCCTCTTAACTTAGTTACATCAAATTCTAAATAACATTTTAAACAGCTAAGCATAAATACCCAGCCTTCTTTATTATCGATTAAATGATGAACATATTCTGGGTTGCTTTCATTAAAGCCTTCTTCCACGACTTCAATAATTGTGTTATTTTGATCTTGTTCATTTAAGGTAATCGTTACGATATTACCTTCTTCTGTAGGTCCCCAAGCAAACACAATCTTCTTATTTGACTCAACTTCGATGATTTTAATTTTACCTTCTGCATTGTAAAGATCGTATTTTAGAGTAATGACTTTTCCTTCTTCCCATCGTTCAGAGCTAGAAGAAAACCAAAAGTTACCTATTTTATTTGGATCAACAAATGCTTCAAATATGTCTTTTGCTGGTTTGAAAATATTAAACTTAGTCACATTATTCATTTAAGTATCAGCCCACTCTCAATTAATTTCATATGTATCATCATTATCCTTACAAACTTATTTTAAACTGTTATCTTTTAATTGTGAATATTAAGTCGTAATATTCAGATAATATTCTTTTAATTTAAATTAATGGAAAATAAAATTTAGTAGGATATTAATAAAAATAATAAACTATTACGCTAAAAAGGATAGGCGTCTGCCTATCCCAATTGATACTTTTAATATCGATCCGATTCATGGCCCATATTTTTCGCTTTATCAGATGCGACATCAGCTGCTTCAGTGCTAGTGTGTTCAGTTCGATTACTATTCGTTTTTTCTAAACCTTCGCGCACTCTGCGTCCGTATTCTTCATCAGCTTTTGTAAAATAACCAACCATCGTTTCTTGAATGTGAGGCTTACATACTTTTAGTGTATCTACTAAATTAGAAATTAGTTCACTTTTTTCAGTTTCGTCGAAAGCACGGTAAGTATTTCCAGCTTGGATAAAGTCATTAGGTCGGTCAATTTTTTGTCGTACTAACTTATTATTGTACGCAGGTTCATGATCTTTTCCATTCTTTGGCGCTTCTTTTAATCCACCTAGTGATGAAGGTTCATAGTTCACATGCGGGTTTTGACCTGGAGCCGAGTCAACTTTATATTCCATTTGTCCATCACGTTGATTTGTTGCTACATGATTTTTTGGTGAATTAACTGGTAGTTGTAAGTAATTTGTTCCAACCCGATATCGTTGTGTATCTGAGTACGAAAAAGTACGACCTTGAAGTAATTTATCATCTGAAAAATCCAGTCCATCAACTAGAACACCTGTCCCAAATGCAATTTGTTCAACTTCTGCAAAATAGTTTTCTGGATTTTTGTTTAATACCATTTTTCCAACTGGTAAAAAAGGAAATTTCTCTGGATCCCATAGTTTTGTAGGATCAAGTGGATCAAAATCAAGCTCTGGATGCTCATCATCACTCATGATTTGTACACATAATTCCCATTCTGGATAATCGCCTTTTTCAATAGCCTCGTAAAGGTCTTGAGTTGCATGATTATAATTTGTAGATTGGATTTCATCTGCTTCACGTTGTGATAAATTTTTTATTCCCTGTTTTAGTGGTTCCCAGTGGTATTTAATTAGTACTGCCTCGCCATCTTTGTTTACCCACTTATATGTATTAACACCGGACCCTTGCATTTGTCGATAGTTAGCTGGAATTCCCCATGGTGAAAATAGAAATGTAACCATATGAGTGGATTCTGGTGTTAGGTGAAGAAAGTCAAACATTCTTTCAGGATCAGGAAGATTTGTTACTGGATCTGGTTTAAATGAGTGAACCATATCTGGAAATTTTAAAGGATCACGAATAAAAAAGATTTTTAAATTATTACCGACTAAATCCCAATTTCCATCCTCAGTATAAAATTTTGTAGCGAAACCACGTGGATCACGTAAAGTTTCAGGAGAATGTCCTCCACCTACAACTGTGGAAAATCGAACATACACAGGTGTTTTTTTTCCCTTCTCTTGAAATAATTTTGCTCTAGTATATTTAGAAATTGCGTGATCGCCTACTTTTCCATAGGCTTCGAAATATCCTTGTGCGCCGGCTCCACGTGCATGCACAACGCGTTCTGGAATTCGTTCACGATCAAAATGTGAGATTTTTTCAAGAAAGTCATAGTTTTCTAAAGTTGTTGGTCCCCGATTACCAACGGTTCTTACGTTTTGATTATCTGTTACTGGATGGCCTTGCCGATTCGTCAATATTTCTTCATTGTTCGCTTGATTATCCATAATTTGCCTCCATTCATACAAATACAAAATTTAGAATGTCCATAAATTTGGAAGGGTATGCAAATTTTTCCTGTCGGATGTTTCAGATCAGTACAATTGAAAAGTTTACAATTTGGATACATTTCATGACCAATTTTGAAACATTGATTCAATATTATTGAGATGTAAAGTGAGAGGAGGAATTTAAAATGAAGAAAAAATTATTAAAAGCTTTTGTATCGACTATGGCCTTATCTGGCGCATTATTAGTTTCAAATGGTGTATCAGCCGGGCCGACACATGTTAGTGCAGCGGTTTTAAATGCTCCGATTAGTGTATATGAGGTAACAGCAAGTGTATTAAACGTACGAAGTGCTCCAAATACAAGTTCAAAAGTAGTAGACACTTTAAGAAAGAAAGATCAAATTGAGATTGTAAAATTCTATAATGCTAGCTGGGCACAAATTAAAACAACAACTACCAAAAATGGTATAGCTTATGTAAGTACTAAATATTTACAAAAAGTACCAACTACTGTTACAACAAAAGCTAATTTAAATTTACGTACTGGTCCAAGTACAAAATATAAAGTTCTAACAGTGATACCAAAAGGTGCAAAAGTCAGCTTCCTTGGCTATCAAACTGAAGGAAAAACTCAAATCGATTATAATTGGGCAATTGTTTCTTACAATGGTAAAAAAGGATTTGTGAGTACTAGTTATTTAAATATGAAGTAATCTAGTGAAATACCATCAATAAAGATACCTTAACTCTGAGTTAGTTGTTTCATTAATCTATTCCCCCAAAAAAAGAAAGTGAGCTATAAGCTCACTTTCTTTCACGCTGTTGAAAAACAACCTTGTCAATTAAATTACCAAATTCTCGTAAAAGGAGTAGAGTGATGNNCGGGGTCTCAGCCTTCCCGCTTATCCCATAGGAGTCGAGCACCCCTCCGTTCCAATCAACTTATTCATTGAAAAAAGTCTGCAATAAACCCTAATCAAATAGCCTTTACTTAGAGTAACTTAACTGTTGTATTTTAATCAGCTTGTATGTCAATTAATTTCGAACTTTAATTAAACTAATCAATTGAATTTGTTTTTCTAAAAATTAGCTCATAATATTTTTAACTTCTGAAAAAATCATTACTAGTGATTATTGGAATCATGAAATTGCTGAAAATATTAATATTTAAATTCATTAATAAATCATCCAAAAAATGATCATTTCATCATAAATAGGTTCATTTAATGTCCGCTTTTCCAATTGAACATTTTATATTTCAACACTTTCTTTATTTAAGCCTAATTAGGAAGTTCCTTATAAGCTAACTTATTAATAATCTCTTTATGCTCAGGGTAATTATTATGTAATTGCTCTTGGGTAAATAATTCAAAGTCTTTAAAATCAAATCCAGGTGAAACCATACAGCCTACTAATGAAAAAGTATTTTCTTCCATAACTGATGAACCGAAAATTGAATTTTTCGGTACTAAATATTGAGGAACTTCTCCATTCTCTAAATTAAGTCCTAATTTTATTTCTTCGTATTGACCATTCTCATGTATAACATGAACAGTTAATGAACTTCCTGCATGAAAATACCATAATTCGTCAGACTTTAATCTGTGAAAATGAGAAATATCATGTGATTGTAGCAAAAAATAGATACTAGTATAAAGCAATCTTTGATCATCATAATTTACCGTTAATTCACGATCAGATATTTGCTCCTTTGATTGATAGGTAGATTTATAATATCCCCCTTCTGGATGGGCTTCTAGTCCAAGTTTAGAGATCCAATATTCTGGATTATTGTTAAACATTTTATCAATCCTTTCTATTACTTCTCCCACAATATTATCTTAATTTTTGTTATTTCTATGAAAAATATGTTGAAATTATTTTATTTTAATAAGGTGAATAGATAAATTAGTTGATAGAACAATTTTTTAATAAAAGTACAGAATTTTCCCAATATACAATTTAATAGAAATAGATTACATTAAACTTATTAAATGAAAAAATATGGAGCGGAAGTTCGATGTTTAAAAAAGGGATCTTATATTTAGTGGCAATTTTTACGATTTCGATCATTATTAACCAAACTATTTTATCTAAAGATGAAAAACCGGAAGTTAAATTTGAGCTAGCTGATAAAACAATTCCCTATAAAATAGCAAATTATTCTTGGGGAAAATTATTAGATAAAGATAAATCAACAAATGTTACTTATAAAACTATTAAAGAAGAAGTAGCTATTCCAGCTTTCGAAGGAGAGCTTTTAAGGATTTATTTTTCGGAGCAACCCGAAAATGTTGAAATATTAGAGCATAGTGGGACTAAAAAATCTTATATTTATGACCAAAATTTAGATAATTATGGAAGTTACTCATTCCAACTTGGATCTAAAAAAGGGGAAAGAATCTATGAAGTAAAAGGTATTTGGAAGGGGAATAACTATTTTACTTATTTGATAAAAGTAAAGGTTATATGAAAATAAAAGCATTACTTCAAAACAAGAAGTAATGTTTTTTATTTCCACTAATTTTTAGTAACGATTAATTTCGAAAAAAAGTATAAATGAGGTATAATATTAAATGGTAAATGTTTGGCGAAAGTCAAATACATAGTAAATTAATCGTAGATTTAAAGTTGAAAGAGAGTGGAACAAGATGGGTCGTAAATGGAATAATATTAAAGAGAAGAAAGCTTCAAAAGATGCGAATACTAGTCGTATTTATGCTAAGTTTGGACGTGAAATATATGTAGCAGCGAAGCAAGGTGAGCCGGATCCAGAATCAAACCAAGCTTTAAAAGTTGTACTAGAGCGTGCAAAAACTTATAGTGTACCGAAACATATTGTTGATCGTGCGATTGAAAAAGCAAAAGGTGGTTCTGAAGAAAGCTTTGATGAGCTTCGTTACGAAGGTTTCGGACCAAATGGATCAATGGTAATTGTTGACGCGCTTACTAATAACGTAAACCGTACAGCTGCAGAGGTTCGTGCTGCATTTAGTAAAAACGGTGGTAACCTTGGGGTAACAGGTTCAGTATCATATATGTTCGATGCAACGGCTGTAATTGGACTTGAAGGTAAAACTTCTGATGAAGTTCTTGAAATCTTAATGGAAGCAGATGTTGATGTCCGTGATATTTTAGAAGAAGAAGACGCTGTTATTGTTTACGCTGATCAAGACCAATTCTATGCAATACAAGAAGCGTTTAAAAACGTAGGTATTACGGAGTTTACAGTAGCTGAATTAACAATGTTAGCGCAAAATGATATAACTCTTCCAGAAGATGGACTTGCAAAGTTCGAAAAAATGTTAGACGTTCTTGAAGATATAGAAGATGTTCAACGTGTTTACCACAATGTGGACTTAGAAGGTTAAGCTATCAAAACATTTATTTATCAACGTTTCTGATGACTTAACTAATCAAAAGTTGAGCAAAAACCTGTTTAATTAAGATGTTCGTGACAACTTAAACCATAGTCAGTTAAGATAAACGCTTTTTTGTGATTGAATTGAAATTCAATTGCAGAGGAGCGTTTTTTATGTTGCTTTCGGAACTGCTTAAGGAATTTATGTTTCATGCTCAGATTAAAGGTCACACACCAAGAACTTTAAAAACAAGAAAAACCAATTTAACGGCATTTAATAAGTTCATGGAAAATGACCCAGCCAGTCACGTTCGATTAATTTTATTCGTGGCTGGCAATTTTTTGTTTATCTTTACAGGAAATTTGCTTCCATTAAATTAATTATAATAATAATAATTATTTTAAAGGAGCAAATTGAAGTGAGTAAATATTTGAAAATTGGTTTATTGATTGTAAGTTTGATAGCTGTTTCATTTGTATCTTGGAAAATTGTTAAAATTGTTACTTTAAAAAAGGAGTACCATGTAGCAAATATAAAATATGAAAATGAAAAAATTCCTCCAGTTACAAAAGAAGGAGCAGACATTGCAAGGACACACGATATATTAAATAATTTAACCGGCTGGCTAAACTATCAACAATTTCAAAATCCAGATTCTCCAGTTTGGGAAGATAAAAAATCTGAATTGGGATTCGTGCCTACATATCTTGAAAAATTGTTAAGCAAAACAGATAAAAATAGCGATTTGTACGATGATTTAGATTTAGCAAATAAGCTAATCAAATTAGCGATTGATAAAAAAGATGTTAAAGCGTTGTTGTATACTCATCGAATAATGCACGATTTAGACAATAAAATTAATTATTCGCAAGGTAAAATCGTTGTATTCAACAGTGCAAAAGCTGGTAATGGCAATGCTGAAAGAGTTGATAATTATATTGATTATTTAAATAAACATCAAGAGAAGTAGCATTTTTGCTACTCTTTTTTTTATGAGAATACACAGATTTAAGATAAATTCTGCATATCAAATCCTCCAACAAGTCTCATTCAAATACATATTTTCTATCTCATTTCTACATCTTAAATATACATTCATACGATGGAAAGTATATACAATCTGTATATTTAATTAAGATAATCACAAATTTAATATTGATTTATGTCAGCGCTCAGCTTATGATAAATGTAGCAATTTAATCATAAAAAATGTGCTTACAGACGCTGGTATATCAACGTTTGTCACGAAATAACAGAAGATGTTCAACGTGTCTATCACAATGTAGATTTAGGTGAATAGGAACTTAGCAACAATAAACAAAATTAATTAAGATAAACGCGTCATATAGATGAATTAATTTTCATCTATATGAACGCGTTTTTTGTTTTTTGAATTATGCATTTGCTCATAGAATTTCTATGATCCAAAAGTGGAAGACAGGAAAATAAGAATAGTACAGAGAATAGTATTGTTAGACAAGATTTGCTAAAGAATTTCGAATATTATATTCAATTTAAGGAGATCTATACATATGGATAAAGTATTAAAAAACGGGTACAAAGCATTAAAGTACGCGGCTCTTAGAATTGGTGTATTTTTGTTAGTTTTAGCAACTCCAGTAGGTATTTTAGTGAGCTTTAATGCTAATGCTGACGAGCGACAAGACCAAGAAATAAATTATTATGAACAATCCGTTGGTGAAAAAGGATTGAAGTTAGAAGAGCAACGAAGAGATGCAGTTATTCAAATTAAAAATAGCTCAACAGGCTTTGAAACCAAAGTTAGCTGTGACGCTGACTCAAACTCGGTATGTGAATAAAATTATACTTAGATTTGAGGTAATACATATTTTTGATTTTATTATATGGAGGAGTAAATAATGGAAGAGACGATTAAACAAAATAGCTTCACACATAGGGAGCTTGCTGCTTCATGTTTTAATAAAGTGTGGGATCTACTTGAATTAGAAAATAGATCTCAAAGTGAAACAGAAGAAATGGTCCATTTATGTCATAGCTCTTTTTGGCATTGGACAAAAGTAGAGAGCCATACACCAAGAAATATTTCGATTGGATATTGGCAATTATCACGGGTCTATGCTGTTGTAGGGCAAGGAGAAACGGCTTTAGATTACGCAAAAAAATGTGTTAAGATTAGTTTAGAAGCAGAGGTAGAGCCGTTTTACATAGCATATGCATATGAGGCTTTATCAAGAGCGTATGCAAAACTAAATCAGTCTACTGAAAGCTTAGCTGCTAAAACTAAAGCGTATGAATATGTAAAAGAAGTAAAGTTTGAAGAAAGTAAAGATATGTTGCTGAAAGATTTAGATACAATTTAATCAGTTTTGTTTTAGTAATTAGGCAAATTGATTTGGGGAAAGAAACTACAGATGACTTAAAAAGGAGATCTCAAAGTCAGAGTACTTTTGAGACCTCCTTTTTTGTATAAATTTTTTGAAGAAAATGCATAGATTAAGGCAGGAAAAAAAGATTAAATACATAAAAAAACTACAAGGAAAATTTTCACCTAGTGGGCTTTCTTCATTTATCAAGGTCTTTATTGAGAACGTATCTTTATTAAATAACTCTTAAATCATAAATACTTGAAATGACCCATTTATTTTTTATTTTAACAAGATCCATTGTTACATTACATAAATTTCTACCGTTTTTATATTTTCCTTCAGGCTTTATCCCGTCAACAAATGTTATTTCGTATTTTATATGTACGGTAGTTTTATGATCTTTCTTATTTAAATGAATGACAGATAAATTATCACCGATGAATTTTGCATCAATTACGTTAGACATTATCTTAGTAAAGTAGTAAGAGTGATTGCTGATTTTTAATGAATCTACTACAACAGAGTTATAAATCTCAACATCTTTCCACTTTAAAGCTGTAATGTAGTTTCTTACAGAATTTTGAACATTTTGTTCAATTATGAATTCTGTAGACGCTTCATCGTCCAATCTCTTCTGTTTTTCTTTTTCAATAGATAGTTTTAATGTTAATATAATAATGATGGATATTCCAATAATTACCAAATATAAAGTGAGTGGTTTTTTTGTCATATAGGACCTCTACGAGTATAAATTAATTTGGAAGATTACTAGCTTGAATTTATTAAATTACTTGGTGGCTTGAAAACTAGAAACTATATTTAAATTATTTATAAAAATAAAAATGGTTTTAATCAAAAAAATCGCAAGATGTAATGATTACATCTTGCTTTAAAACTGGTTATTAAATGGGGGTGCATTTAAAAAATACTAATGAAGTTATTAGTCGTTAGTATCGTTTAATTGCTTGTACTAAAATCATACCATTCTGTTTGACTTTTTTGTATTGGGAAAATTTTTTGAATATAATTTGTCTGAAAAAAATCGAAAAAGTATATTAATGTGTCGGAAAATCTAATAAAATTTAATTATTAAGAGAAAATTAAAAATATTAATATAAGAAATTAATAGTTTCTAGTCAAATAAATATCTATTTTAAATAAAGGTGAACAGGAGATTTTATTATGGATTATGCTATGATGATCTTTCATCATCGAAAAAAATTAGGATGGACCCAGGAGAAATTATGTGAAGGAATATGCTCTGTTTCGCATTTAAGTAAAATTGAAAATGGTACAAAAGAGGCTGGTATAGAAACGATTGAATTGCTTTTAAAAAAGATGCGAGTTGAAATAGATGAAAATGATAGTATAGATGAAGTGACTGGTCAACTTAAACGATTATGGAATTCAATCGAACGAGCTGACTATGATTCTAGTAAAATACTGTTTGAAGAATTGATTGGTAAAGAGGAAAGTATAAATTATACTAATATATCAAATGATTTTTGTATTACAATTTGGAGATATTATATTTTTGTTGAAGATCTTAAAATGGCAAAGAAAAAATGGAGACAACTTGAGGCAAAAAAGAAGAAATTTTCCCAATATGAAACGATAAAATATTTGTTTACACTATCAATATATTACATAAAAGAAAAAAGATATAATGACTCTCTTCTAGTAATGGATGAAGTACAAGAAATTACGCCAAACCTCGAGATAGATTTCCAGGAATATTGCTTCTATAGAGCATTAGTATATAGCTTTATTAATCAGACTTCCTTATCGATGTATTTTTGTAATAAAGCAATTCCTATTTTTCTACAAAATAATAATATTAAACGGATCCTTGATGCAAAAATGTTACTTTCACTTCAATTAATTAAGAGCAAGTTGTTAGATCGAGCCGAGCAATTTCTAATTGAAATACTAGATTCTTCTGTCATATTAAGTGATAAAACAATACATATGAGTGCTTTACATAATTTAGGCTATTTATACTATCATTCTAATCAACATAAGAAAGCAATTAAATATTATCAAGAATATTTATCTAATATTCAAGAGGACACAGAAGAGTATTTTTTGGTCATTTCAAACATCGCGAATAATATGATGATCATAAATGATTACGAGACGGCTACTAAGTTGTTATGTAAGAATCTCTCTAAAATAAAGGATAAAAGTAGTGCATCCTATATTCGAATGAAGGTTTTATTACTAGAAGCAAAAAAGGACGAAGCAAATTTAGTTACATATTTACGTGAAGTTGGCTTGCCATTATGGGCTCAAACCAATGATCATGAAAAATTAATCAAATACTATGATGCTGTTACAGAATACTATGAAAAACATGAATCGTTAGAAAAACAAAACATGTTATACAAAGAATACAATAGCACTCTATTAAAAATTATCGAAAGCAGGAAATAACATGATGAAAAGACTATTCAACATTATAACAATATTGTGTTTGTTCACTGTACTATCTATTAATTACGGTCCTAATTTAGTTTCTGATGGTTCGGAGACCTCAATTGTTTCAGATGATTCAGGAACACAACTTTATTCGGATGAAATTGATCAAAGTGAGTCTACAGGTGATGAGTTTCGACCATATGATCGATCAAATCGTTCATATGCAGATGAACCAATTCATCCTAAGGTAGAAAAACTATTATTTATTAGAACTAAATAAATCCATATAAAAGTATCATACATTTTGTGTGGTACTTTTTTAATTAGGAGGCAGGAAAGCGATGTCTTTTGAACAATGTAATAAAGTTTATAAACGAATGAAGGATTTTAATAAAGGATGGTATATAGCTGGTGGATGGGCAATTGACCTTTTCTTAAAAAAACAAACGCGAAATCACCATGATATTGAAATAGCCATTGGGCGTAAGGATCAACTATATCTTAAAGAATATTTACATGACTGGACGTTTAATAAAGTTATTAAAGGGGAGTTATCAACTTGGGAGAATGAATATTTAGAACTACCTATTCATGAATTACATTGCAAAAATGATAAGACAAAAGAAGAATTAGAAGTTTTATTAAATGAAATCGAGTTAAATGATTGGAAGTTTAGAAGAGATAAATCGATTACTTGTAAGCTTGACACATTGTATCGTGTTACAAATGAAGGGATTCCTTACTTGAATCCAGAAATAGTGCTTTTATATAAGGTTAGAAATACAAGAGAAAAGGATCATCAGGATTTTAAAAACGTGAAAGATTATTTGACCTTTCACAAAAAAGCATGGTTACGTGAAGCAATTTTGATACATCATCCTAATCATGAATGGCTTGAAGATTTAAAATAAAAAAGTTGTAGGAGTGAGCATAGATGGAAGTATTGATTAGACCAGTTGAAATAAATGATGCTAAGGCACTTCATCGTATATGTACCCAAGAAAATGTTTTTCCATATATGATATTTCTACCTAGTATGCGTATAGACATGATGGAAAATAGAATTAGAAACTTACAAGCAAACGAATTTGAATTTGTCGCAGAATGTAATGGAGATGTAGTAGGGTTAGTTGGTTTAGTGCAAAGAACAGGTCGCAGGTCTCATGTAGGAGATTTATTTATCGCAACTGATGGAAATCATCATAATAAAGGAATTGGAAAAGCTTTGCTTACGAAAGTATTAGATTTGGCAGATCATTGGTTAATGCTAGAAAGAGTAGAGCTTGGAGTATTGGAGACAAATCCTAAGGCACAAACGTTATATGAAAAGTTTGGGTTTAAAGTTGAAGGTGTTAAAAGAGGGAATATAAAAGCTAATGGCCGATTTGTTGATGAAATTATGATGTCCCGATTTAGGCCAGGTGGTATTATTCAATAATAAAAGCTAGTAATTGTTGAAGTCAGGTTTCATTTGGGCAAGTTTGAACAGACCTTAAACAAAACGTTCGGTATAATCCAATTCATTCGATGAGTGAAAAGTAAAAATGAAAAATATTTGTTAGAATAAAATCGGACCGGGCAGTGATTACCCGGTCTCTCTTACTTTTAAGTAGTTTAGTAAATGCTATTCACTTCATTGGCAGCCCGTATACCAGATTCAATAGCACCTTGAATCCAAGCATGGGACCGGGAAGTATGTTCACCTGCAAAGTGTAATCTACCTTCAGGAGAAGAAATATAAGAATTCAGTTCTTCCTCTTGCCCCGGTTCAAAAAATGTAAAGGCACCAACAGAAAATGGATTTTGACTCCAGCTAAAGGACGTTCCATTTACAAATTCAGAATAAACTTGGTTTCCCCAAATCTTAGACAAGTCCCGTAAAGCATAATGAATGCGCTCTTCTTCAGTTAAGGCGCTCAATGTTAGCGCCTCATCTGCCCACGTATAGCTTGCCTTTACAACAGCTGGACCTGAGGTGCCAATTCCAGTACTAGGATAGAGTGAAAGTCTGGTAGGCAAATCGGTTGTAGACATACCACCGAATTGACCATATTTCTCCCAAAATCTACTTTTAAATTCAATTCCAATTTTTGTTGCTGACATGTAGTTTATTTCGCGAATTGCTTTTCGCTTGTAATAAGAAATCGAATAGAATGGTTCAATTTCCACAAATCTTAAGAGTGAAAATGGTATAGCAATGATGGCAAGATCTGCGTTCATAATGTATTGGTTTGCAGTTTTATTGTCAGTTGTTTGGATTGTTATGGAATTACCATTTTGAATAATTTTAGTCAGTTTTTGATTTAATAGTATATTATCCTTTAATTGAGGAATAAACGCTTTTGGTAATAGGTCCATTCCTCCTGTTATTTCATAAAATTTCGTTGCAGATTTAAAAGTGACCTGTTCCCTTAATACTTCTAAAAAGGACATTCCCATAAATGCTTCAAAATCAAGGAGCACCCCAATCATATCAACTGCACCAATTGAAAAGTACGAATTTAAAAAAGAACCAAAAGAAATATTACCATACCTCTTTTCGACTATTTCCCAATTAGTTAATGGATTTTGAGTAATAAAATTGATAAATGGCTGCAATGCTTGATCCAATAATACATCTGAAGTTTTTCCTTTTTCGTTTGGTGCTACAGGATAATTTAAAATGTCGGGATTGCTTTTATAGTTAGCTTGATTCGTTTTTATTCCATTTGCATAAATAATATCGTTTGGCGTTTCATTAATAAATTCATTTACTGGCAATTTGAATTTTCTAATATACTCTAAAGTTAAATGATGGACATTTGGGATTCGTAATGGACCAGCATTTAAATATAACCCATCACTAAACGGGGGACGCAAAGTATAAGCACGACCTCCAATTCGATCATTTGCCTCAATAATTGTGATGTGGTGTCCTGCATCCTTTAATAATGAAGCTGCAGTCAAACCGGCCATGCCAGCGCCTACAATAATTACTTTTTTTGAGGATTCAGTTTTTCTAAGGCCGTTTTGTATGATTGAAATCATTTGATCAGTTGTTAGTGGAGAACTTGTCATATATTCTCCTCCTTTACAATTCCTTCATTACATTTTATTCGCATTCAAGAAAACGTATGTAATTGATTTGAATTTGAAGGAATGATTAATTTTAGCTGGTATTATTAATCTTTTTATTAACAATTAAAGGAGAATGCTGTGAAAAAATCTAATAATTATTAATGGATAACTCGTACTTTATTTACTTTCATACTTTGGTCGTAGACGGATTGATACTGCAGGATGTTATCTAGATTTTTTAATTTCCATAAAATGTGATTATTAGAAGTTTTTAATTGGAGGTTAAAAAATGAAAAAATTTATTATTTCTGCTTTATTAATGATTACCTCGGTATTCGTTCTGGCAAGTTGCTCAATTTTTAACAATGAAAAGGTAAAAGAAGAAACTGTTTCTATTCATAAAGATCAAGCTAAAAAGTTAGATGTTAGTTTAGATTTAGGTGCCGGAGTCATGAACGTTTCAAAAGGTACAAAAAATTGGATAGACGGAACGATCGAATATAACAATAAATATTTTAATCCAGATGTATCATATAAGCTTAAAGATTCCACAGGAGAAGTAAGAATTGACCAATCTAAAAAGCATTTTCCAAAAGTGAAAATTGGTAAATTAAAGAATGAATGGAATTTGAAAATTTCGAATAAACTTCCGATTGATTTAGATGTTAATACAGGCGCATCAAAAACAAATCTTGATTTACGTGGACTGAATTTAAATGATTTAGAAATCGAGGCTGGAGTCGGGGAACTTAATGTTAATTTAGGTGGAAGCTGGAATAAAAGCTTCGAAGCAAATATTGAAACAGGGGTTGGAAAAACGACCATCGTGTTACCTTCTGATGTGGGTGTAAAGATCAATTTAAGTAAGGGGATTGGCAAGGCAAATGTAGTCGATTTAATTTCGAAAGGAAATGGTGTTTATGTTAATGAAGCGTACGAAAACGCTGATGTTAAATTAACAATAAATGTGGATTTAGGTGTAGGAGAGGTAAACTTTAAATTAGATTAATAAAAAAAATCAATTTGAAAGTAGTAGAAAAATAGTTTCATAAAAACTTTTATCGCTAAGGAGGAATTCAATGCTAAAAAATGCAGTTGAATCAGTTATTGATTGTATGGCATCAGGTAAGGGGATGTCTGATATACAAAGAATTCAAACAGAACATCGTTTTAAATTAGTTGAGTTTTGGAATATAGAAAAGGGTAGTAAAGTATTAGAAATAGGCTGTGGTCAAGGAGATACGACTGCCGTTTTAGCATATATTGTCGGTGAAAATGGATTTGTTCATGGAATCGATATTGGCCCAAGAACATACGGAAGTCCAATTTCATTAGGAGATTCAGCAGACTTTCTATTACAATCGAATTTAGGTAAACAATTAAAGATGGATTTTGAAGTTGACATATTATCACCAACTGTTGATTTTTATGAAAATGAGTTTGATTATATTGTGATGTCTCACTGTTCCTGGTATTTAAAATCACATGAAGAATTTATTGCTGTCTTAAAAAAGATTAAAAAATGGGGTAAAAAATTATGCTTTGCCGAATGGGATACAAGAATTAGCTCAATTGAGCAATACCCACATTTATTATCTATTTTAATTCAAGCTCAATATGAGTCATTAAAACAAAATAGTGAATCAAACATTCGCACCCTTTTTACTCCGAATGATATAAAAAATATTTGTGAAGTTTCAGGATGGAATATAATGAATGAAACATCTATATTCTCTCCAAAATTACAGGATGGTAGATGGGAAGTTAATAAGGCGTTAGACGATTTCGAAAGTGAACTTAATAATATTGAGAATATGCCTAGTAAATTAAATGGATTGATTCGATCAGAAGTAAAAATGCTAGAAGAGTCTATTACTTCTAATGAAATCAAACCCTTATCGATATATGCAATTTTAGCAGAATAAAACTTCAAATCTAACATGAAAAAGCATCTATTATACTAGATGCTTTTTTTTATTTATTGAGGATGATAATTTCTTTGATAAATATATGGATAGCTTGGGTAGTAATATGGAAATAAGTATATTGATACAACGGAAGAAAGTGGGACAGTGACCTTTTTATACATTCGGTATCTAGGACTAAAAGTTTCGCCACCACTTTGACTTACTTCAAAAAAACGTGACTCTGGTGCAGCAAGGTCTTCTAGAACAAGTAAGTTCGCACTATTCGAGTCGTTATCTAATAGAATCCCTTCTAATAAAGCTCTTTCAGAAGTTTGAAATACTACATGGCAGTATTTATATTTTTTACATTTATCTTGTATATTTCGAATATGGTAACTTTCCATGGAATCCCGTTGCCATTAATCTATAATATCTATAAATTCATGTTTGCTTCCCTGTTCTACGTGTCCAATTTTGCCGAAGCTACTCTCGTTTGGTTTAACACTCCAAGGGCGTAAATTCGGATACAACGAATCCTACATAGTGGAGTGATCGTTTACGTGATCATTCTCAACTTTTTTATTCATTGACTTGGTTTTCGTCTGTTATTATGCCTACTCACTATCATGGTTCTACCCAATGCCGATGCCACTTTCGCGAGCATCCTAGATTCACAGTAGGTAAAATAATTATATCATGAATTTATGGTTTGGTAGCAAACAATTAGACAACGTTACCTCCTTTCTAGTTATAAAATTTTAGTAGTTTTTTAAGGAATTTAGTTATTTGCTTTAGTTCCTACCTCCCTCCCATTTGTACTCATTACTAAATGTATGATGTCAGATAAAGGACTAGAATATTGTCCAAACTAATTAATGATAAGAACAAAGAATAAATAAAAGAACAAGATGTTTCCAAGATGTAAATTTTTTGCATTTATAGATAAAACGTTTAGTAATTCAGTACCGAGCCATCTATAATTTTTCTAAGGAAAATATTAATAATCCAAAAATATAGTTTAAGTAAATAAAAATAAAAATATAAATTATGAATTTAGGTGAGGTAATTGCAAGGAAAAGTATTAATTGTTGATGATGAAAAAAGTATTGTCGATCCATTAACTTACGCATTTCGTAGAGAAGGATTTATCGTAGAAAACGCATTTAATGGAAAAGAAGCATTAGATAAGATTCCAGATTTTAATCCAGATATTTTAATATCGGATATTATGATGCCTGTAATGAACGGCTTAGACTTATGTAAACAAATAGGAAATAAAGAAGGACTTGGTATTATTTTACTTACAGCTAAGGATGATATTATTGATCGGGTTTTAGGGTTAGAGTTTGGGGCCGATGATTATATAACAAAACCGTTTGATATTAGGGAATTACTTGCTAGAACTAGATCTTTACTTCGAAGATTAAAAAAACAATCAACACCCGATGAAAAAAAGAGTATTTCAATTAACAAGCTACAAGTAATCCCTGCTCAGAGAAAAGTGACAGTTGATGGTACAAATATAGAATTAACCCCTAAAGAATTCGACCTTCTTGTTTTATTAATTTCAAATATGGATCGAATTTTTAGCAGAGATGAATTATTAGATTTAGTGTGGGGAATGGAGTATATCGGTGGAACGAGAACTGTCGATATTCATATCCAACGTTTACGCAAAAAGCTCGGCAATTCTTATCAACATTTGATTCAAACTGTTTTTGGAGTCGGATATAAGATATCTAGTGAAAATAAATGAAACTGAGTATTAAAGTTAAGTCGAGCTTATTTTTAGCGATGTTATTAATCGGAACTGTCATTGTATTAAGTATATTAGTCTTACAAGGTATCAAACAAGACCAGCAAAAACAAACTGAAGAAACACTTGCTAGGCAAAGTAAATTAGCAAATGTATATGTAAAGCAAGTTTATTTAAGCCAAACATCAGAGAATCCTCAAGATTTTTTCAAACGATATGGTCGGGAAATTGCTAGACAGATCGGGATTATTAGTAGTCTTCATGTCACAATTTTTAATATGTCTGGAAAAGTTGTAGGAGATTCTCTTCCTTTAGAATCTACAAGAGATGTAGGAGATACCTTAAGTTATGCGCTAAAAGGTAAAATTGCATACCAGGAGAGCGGTGAAACATTATCTTATTTTGCTCCAATTTATAATGCTAATAATCAAATTGGGGTTGTCCAGTTCGATTATTTATTAATTAATAATCAGAAATTTTATGATAATACAATTAACCTGTTTATTAAAATAGGTTTAGTAACTACAATTCTTAGTTTTATCATAGGTTATTTCTTTTTTAATTCTCTTGTTATGAGTATTTTAAAACTTAGAAAAGTAACGGAGGAAATTCAATTAGGAAACTATCCAGACCGTTCTACTTTAAGTCGAAAAGATGAGTTGGGTTATTTAAGCCAAGCAATTTTCTACATGAGTAATGAAATTCAAAATAATATAAAAGGCATTCAACAAGAAAAAGAAAATCTGCAATTAGCTGTTGAAAAGCTTAAAGTTTTAGAAAAACAACAAAAGCAGTTTATTGGATCGATTACACATGAGTTTAAAACGCCACTGACTGTAATTAGGGCTTATATTGATTTATTAGACATGTATTCGGATGATCCAAAATTATTAGAAGAAGCAATAAGTAATATAGGAAAAGAATCACTTCGTCTTTACGATATGGTTGAAAAAATATTAAAGCTTGCAGAACTTGAGAAATATGACTTTGAAATTGTAAAAGAAAAAGTCGATGTTTATTCCCTTTTAGAAGATATCTGTTTAAGAATGAAAGGGAAAATGACTAAGTTTGGTTTATCGATCCGTACAAATTTTGAATATGCAACGATTCTTATTGATAAAGAAAGTTTTACATTAATCATTATGAATTTATTAGATAACGCTATTAAATATAATAAAACAAATGGTGAGATATACGTTTCGAATAGGATTGAAAATAACAGTTTAGTTATTAATATATCAGATACGGGTATTGGTATTTCGTCGGAATTAGTGGAAAAAATATTTGAACCATTTTTTACCGTAAATAAAGACCGTTCTCGTCAATCTGGAGGATCGGGTTTAGGGCTTGCTTTAACTAAGGATTTAATTGAAAAGCAAAATGGTACGATTCATGTTGAATCGAGAGAAGGTAGCGGATCAAATTTTATCATTACATTTCCCTTAGCGAAGTAAAAGTTTACAAATTGGAAACATGATATGGTAAAAATAGAAACATTCTAAACGTATCATAAAATTTGTACGAATGTAGGAAGGTGATGTGATGTTTAAAAAGTACATGATCAAAGTATTTTTTCTAGTTAGTACAATACTATTAATATCTGGATGTCAAAGTCAAAATGAAGATATAGTAATTGAAAAAAAACATAAAAAAATTACTGTATTAACAGAGAATGAAGAGGTTGTAACAAACGAGTTAGCTCTTGAGAAAATAGATCGTTATGAGGGTATTCGTGGGACGGATTGGTTGGATGATCATACAATTTTAACTGAGCAAAAAAATACGAAATTACCAAAATCAGTAATGACAGATAATGGTGATTATACTTATCACATTAATTTATTCTCATATAATCTAAACACAAACAAATCAAAAGTATTAGCAAGTGAGGAGCATGATCAAGTAGGTGCCGTTATTTCACCTGATAAAAAGCATATTTTCTATAAGCAAACAGAGGATGGAAATTCTGGTACAGGTTTTATTATAAATTCTGACGGAACTGGAAAGGTTAAAGTGTCAGAGCCTGATACCATTTATGCATTTGCGACAGAAGGACGATGGATCGACAATCAGACAATCATTTATTCAACAATATTTCAGCAAATGTATTCGGCTGGTTTAAATGGACAAGTAAAAAAGATTGATGCTAACTCTGATAAAGTTAATTTAATAAGAAAAAAATACAACGAGCAAAAAATTGAATGGGTTATTCCATCTCCAGATCAAAAGCAATTCGCTATTGTTAGAAAAATTGCAGCAACGAAAAGAGAGTTATTTATTACCGATGAAAATGGAAGGAAAACCGTATCTTTAGCTACTGGAACTCAAATTTTCGGTGCAGGTTGGTCGCCAAACTCCAAAACATTGGCTTTTTCCGTAATTTCGGAAGATAAGGGAGAAAGAGGATTATTCGTGATCGATGTCAAATCTAGAAAGATAACACAATTATCGACTGATTTAGACGAGATTGCTGGGCCAATTACTTGGAGTCCATCCGGTAAAAAAATATTGGTTTCTAAAGTGATGTTAAAAGAAAATCAAAATGAATTTGTGGCATATGTATTAACGTTGAAAAATTAAGAAACAAAATAGTTTCTTCTATAGAAAGTGAGGGGAAAGCTCACTTTCTCTTTTTTCACTTTAAGTAAGTATAAATTGGAAGCGAGGAGTCATACTCCACGTGGTAACCAATTTTAGGAAAAAAGTATAAGTGCAACTACGCCTTTTGCCTTCGCTTAGGCTCGTCAGTTGACGAGCTTTCGTTATGAATATTTTGAGCGATTTTATGTAAAATCTTTGTCTAAATGTAGTAGGGGAGGATCAGGCATCCGTACTAAAAAGAAATACAATTTTTTTATTTAACTAATAATCGAAAATATATTTCTAGCAAAGATATAAAAAGGAGAAATAAAAACATATGAGGAGTCGGAAGGATAAAAATACTGAAAAAAGAAATAGTAAAAAATTATTTATTTGGATTATGATATTTGTTCTATTTGGCTGTATATCAGGATTTAGTTATTTTGTTTATAAGAAAGTTTATGAAGAAAGCAATTTAGTAAAAAACGAGACTAAAAATAAAGTAGTAGATAAACCAAAATCGATTAAAAAGCCAGCTATAAAGCCACCAGTTCAAAAACCAGAAAATAATAATACGGCAAAACCAGAAAACATAGAAACGACTATAAAAATTAGTGCAGCTGGCGATTTTACACTTGGATCAGATGAAGATTTTCAATATATTAATTCTTTTCCAGCAGAAGCAAATAAAAATGGATTAGCTTATTTTACTAAAGGGCTAAATAATATCTTTAAACAAGATGATCTATCAACTGTTAATTTAGAAACGACGTTAACGAATGCAAAAATAAGAGCATCTAAAACATTTCGCTTTAAAGGTAATCCTTCTTATGCCAAAATATTAACTTTAAGTGGTATTGAAGCGGTCAATTTAGCTAATAACCATAGTCATGATTATTTGCATAAAGGATTTGAAGATACGATTAACAATTTGAAAAAAGAAAAGATAGGTTATTTTGGCTATAACGACCAATATGTACCAACGATTAAAGGTGTTAAAGTTGCTGCACTAGGTTATGAAGGTTGGAATGATTCACCTGAATTAAGGATTAAAATTAATAATGATATACAAAATTTAAGAAAAAGTGGTGTGAAAATTATTTTAATCCATTTCCATTGGGGGATCGAACGAGACTATGTACCGAATAGTACTCAAAAGAATTTAGCCCATTATGCAATCGACCATGGAGCGGATTTAATAGTCGGCCATCACCCACATGTTGTACAAGGAATTGAAGAGTATAAAGGTAAATTTATTGTATATAGTTTAGGGAATTTTATGTTCGGAGGAAATAAAAATCCAAAAGATAAAGATACATTTGTTTTCCAACAAACTTTTCATCTAAATAATGGAGTACTCACAAATCAAAAAGAAATAAGAGTTGTTCCATTTTCAATTTCTTCAGTATCGAGCCGAAACAATTACCAACCATTATTTTTAAAAGGCTCTGAAGAACAAAGAGTTAAGAAGAAAATAATTGATGTTTCAAATAAGATTCATGGATCTAGTTGGACTCAATATGAAAAATAAATAAAAAAAGAAAGCAATCTTTGTGAAAAGATTGCTTTTTTATTGAGTGATGAGGATTTTGATATTTTATTGAACAAGTTCCATTTTATTTAAGTTCAATAGATTTTAGACCAAAAGTTATAGGTACAAGTCCTTATTTAAAATGATAATGCTATTTTTTGGAAGGAATTTATTCTTTTATAACGAATCAAAAGAATAACCTAATAGTAAGTTGATTGCCAAATAAAATTTAGGAGGAATAAGAAATGAATCTACAGTTTATTGAATTCCTTAGTATTATTTTCGTATCCTTGATTTTATCTGTTTGGGTAGAGGTTAAAATGCAAAATAAAACACACAATGTATTAGCTACAATGTCGATTGCATTTAATATTAATCTATTTATCTTAGGCATTGCGAGTATTTGGTGGATCCTTAATGCTAGTGATAACGCAAGTGTAATTTCAGGTATTCAGTTATTATTAGCAGCATTTTTAGGAATTTTATTAATTAATATCGGAGTATTCTTCTTTGTTAGAAATAGGGTAGTTTCGTAAATTTATTAAGCTCGATTAGGTTATTAAGTTTAGATTGACCTTAATTTAAATCTAGCATTACTCTATTTTAAATGAGTAATGCTTTTTATTTTTGCAGTTTTAACAAGTAGAAAAATGAGGAGAAATCATGGAATTATACATTAGTAATATGACAGAGTCTTACGCTAAAGAAATTCTTAAATGGAGCTATGCTCCCCCTTACGATTTTTATAATAATGAATTAAGTCAAGAAGGACTAGATGAACTAGTAAATAGTCAGTATTCAGTAGTTATTGACCAAAATGAGAACTTAATAGGCTTTTATTGTATCGGTCTATCAGCTCAAGTACCAAAAGGGAACGAGTTTGGTGTTTATGAAAAAAGGATGGTTGATATCGGTTTAGGGCTTAGACCAGATTTAACGGGGAAAGGATTTGGGAGTGAATTTTTCAAGTTTATTCTTGAAAGAATTCATGAAACGACTAATCTTTTTACATTCAGATTATCAGTTGCTAAGTTTAATAAAAGAGCGATTCGGCTTTATGAAAATTTTGGATTTAAAGAGGAAAATAAGTTTTGTACTGAGCATGCTGAATTTATAACAATGATTAGTGGAGACTAAATATTCCCCAGACTTTATTAAATTGTCTGGGGGATAAAACTTAGCTCATAAACTCACTTACTATTAAATCATAACGGTATGGTGTAACTTCTTCATTGAATGAAAACACTGTATCTGCTTCATCTTTATTTGTTACAAGCTCACCACGGGCAACAGCATGTAACTCTAATAGTTCATAAAGACAAATACTATTCTTTTCAGTCATAGCTTCAGTTAATATTGCTAAACTATTCGAATTACTTTTTGCGTTGTTATAGTACTCAATATTGTCTTGTAAACCTAAATCACACCAAATAACTTTCTGTTCGAAAGTATCAAAAATTAGTGGAATACTTATTTTTTGATCATTTGCTAGATCGAAGCGATCCATTACAGTACTTGGCTCAAAGACCTTACCTGACTTGAAATCGTCTCTTAGCATCCATCCAGCAAAACAACTAGGTAAATTACAAAATGAATGATCTGAAAAACTATTTACACTTAATACAACATAACGAATCCCATTATTTTTAAGTGTAGGAATATGGCAGTCTATGAACTCACTAGCCCCTTTAGGAGCACTTGTGAAATCACCACTGTGATAACATTTAAGCTGTTTACTTTTTAGCTCATAGTAAGAGATATCACTTATATAATTAAAATTATCATCGTAAAATACTGCACTTAAATCAATATCGACATTTCCTGTATGTACTCCATTTACATCTCCTTCTTTCCAATAAAGAAAGAATCTAATTATCTCACCTTCACCAATCGGAATATGTGAACCTCGAGGTATTGTTTTAAGTGATTTACTTGCCGAGCGCAATCCATTAGGTAATGTAAAGTTACGATAGGATTCATCGATCCATACTTTACCAAGAGGTTCTTTAACAGAAAAACGTACAGACAAAGTTTTTTTAACAACATTTAAAACAGTGTCGATAATAACTTCACTAAGTTTTGTTATATTATTTTCAATTGCATAGAGTTTAGCAATATTTCCTTTTGGAAAAAAGGTGCGAATTCTTCTCTCATCATTACGTTTATTAAAATGATTCCATAGACTCAATAGAACCGGAGTTGCAACATCCTTACAAACGATTGAAAACTGTGAAACAATATATTGTTGATCATTTTCTTTACTAAATGAACGTAAAACAAAATCTAGTTTTCTAGCAAACTCTCCAGGACGTTTTATTAATTCACTTGTTAATTTAGTGAGATTCTTTTCAATTAAGTATTTAGTGATTTTACTTTGGTATGTACTTACTTGTTTTTCGTTTCTAAGGATATTAAATAATTTTTCAGCATGAGGAAAACGCTTCGAATATTCACCAGGATGTAGTTTTTCTCCAATTCTTATCCATACGTTTCGTCTTTTAACCATTTCTTCAATTGCATGAGGGATTTCATTTAATAATGAAAGTACGAATTTACGCTCTTTTCTACTAAATGATTTAAATTTAGTATTCATGCTTAACGAAGGATCACCATCACTTAATACAACACAAAAGCGTAATATATCTGTTGCCGTTTTTAAATAATTTGCGATTTCATTATCGCTTATTTTTTTTGATTGATACAATAGTTTTAGGACTATAACCATTTTTTCTTTTGATAAAAATAGTTCCGGTAATAAATTTAGTGGTTTATTTTGAGCTAAGAGTACAAATTGAATATCCTCAATGTCTTGGGGTTTAAAAGTACCAGTACTATCAATTAATCTTTTAATAATTTGAATTAGATCATCTTGTTTTGCAAGATTAATTATTTTTAGATTTTTTTTATGTCTAAGTGGTGGGCGTTTTTGAATTAGAGTAAGAGGTTGAACATCAAATATATAATACAGCAAACTATTGATATAAATTTTAGCTTCATCAATTTTCATTACGTCATTAGGAAAGTTTTTGTAAAAAGGAATATGGTCAACATTATAGCCTAATTCATTAGAAATAGTTTCTTTGAAATCTATAAACCAAGCTATAAATTCTTGATCGTTCCATGTTTGTAAAATTTCAATAAGCTCAAGTGAAAAAGTATAACCGAACGCTTCAAGTTGCTTCAAGGCTGTTGCAAGTAATGGTTTTGGGAGGTTGTTTTCTTGTTTTTCGATATAGAGGGAATTTTTTCTTCGGAAAAGGATGTTTGTTTGATTCATGTATAGCCTCCAAATTTTATAATAAAAAAAACGAGGAAATTATTGAATCTAGAAAAAGTACTTAGAGTACAAACCTAATAGAAGGAAGATTCAATATAGCCTCGTAACCTTATCAATTCTGATAAGGAATACAGGAAAGAGACCCGCTAGATAAATTCTAAATTTGAGTGTAGAAGGAAGCTGAGTCATAGCCTGTTATATTAGTTTAGTATGTATGAAAGCGTTTTGCAACTAATAACATATTCTTGTTATTTAAGGAAAATTCATAATGTAAGGCAGTTTTTCGATTTATAATAATTTAATAACTTAAGGAAAAAATAAGTACGTAAAATTCGATTGACATGAAACCAAATGGTTGTATATAATTTCAAATATAACCAAAAGGTTTTATATTAACTAGAAAGAAGGATTGAAATGGGCGTACAAAACCAAGTTGAAGATATTAAACAAACTCTAATATATAATGCACCTATTCAAAAAGTCTGGGAGGTCGTCTCAACATCGGAAGGTATATCTGCATGGTTCATGCCAAATGATTTTAAACCAGTCGTAGGTCACGAGTTTCATTTGCAAGGTCCATTCGGTCCATCACCTTGTAAAGTTTTAGAAATTGATGAACCAAATCGAGTAGCGTTTTCTTGGGATGTTGATGGGTGGGTAGTATCATTTAATTTAAAAGATTTAGGGGATCAAACTGAATTTACGTTAATCCATAGTGGATGGAAAACTGCTAATGAAATTCTTCCAAAACCAAACCAAAAAAGTGGTATAGTACGCGACAATATGAATGGTGGTTGGGCTGGTATTATTCAGAAGCTTAAAAAGGTTGTTGAAAACTAGTGTCCAGTTCTGCACAAAAATATGACGTATTTCAAGCGATAGCCGATCCTACTAGAAGAGAAGTACTTAAATTATTAGCTAATAATGAATTGCCGATTTCAGAGATATCCAGTAATTTTCCAATGAGTCGAACAGCAATTGCAAAACATCTCCATATCCTTTCAGAAGCTGAATTAATTAGTGGAAGAAAAGTTGGCAGAGAAAGAAGATATAAACTACAACCAGAAGCATTTTTAGAGATTAAACAATGGTTATCATATTACGAGCAATTTTGGGCAAATAAATTATCCATCTTACAACATCTAGTTGAAAATAAAGAAGATCAAAGTATAAAACTAATTAAATCAAATAAAGACAATAACGAAGAGTAAGTTCAAAACGAATCTAAAGTAGGTTCGTTTTTTTTTGCATAGACATTTTTAGTTATATCTATATAATAAATTAATGTGACAAAAAAATATTATGAATGAATTGGATCATACTTGAGGAGTTAAGCAATGCATAAAAGTATATATATTTTAGCTATTGCAACATTTGTTGCAGGAACCGTTGAGTTTATTATTACAGGTTTACTGTCTATGATTGCAGGGGATTTACATGTTTCAGTTGGTGCGGTTGGTCAACTAGTTTCAATTTTTTCAGTAGTATTTGCTTTTGGAGCTCCTATTTTTATAGCGATCACTTCAAAAATAGAACGTAAAAAATTACTATTACTCGCATTAGCAGTATTTTTCTTTGGAAATATTCTTTCCATCATAAGTCCGAATTTCGCTGTTTTATTAATCGCACGTATTATACTTGCAGCAAGTTGCTCGGTTGTAATTGTTGTTTCAATAACGACTGCAACAAACATCGTTTCGCCTGAAATTAGAGGTAGAGCAATTGGAGTTATTTTTATGGGAATCAGTTCATCTCTAGTTTTTGGTGTCCCATTGGGTACAGTGATCGGTGAAAACTTCGGTTGGAGAATGACATTTGTTTTAGTCGGTTTATTAAGCTTATTGGCTATGCTGGGGATTTATAAATTCTTACCGAAAGTTAAAGGTCAACCTACAATCCCATTGGTTAAGCAAGTAGCAACACTAAAAAATAAACGTATTTTATCGATTCAACTAATTTCTTTTTTACAATTAACAGGACATTTTACAATTTATACTTACTTTACACCTTATTTAATGAAAACGATGGGATTATCTACTAACATGATCAGTATTGTTTTACTTGTATTTGGTATGGCAGGGATTTTAGGTGGATGGATAGGTGGTTGGTCTACTGATAAATTTGGTGGAAGTAAAACATTAGTATTTAATTTAGGGTTATTAGCTATTTCTATTTTAATTTTAACATTCGCTCCTAGTTCAATTATTAGTTTATTTATTATAGTTGTTATTTGGGGAACTGTATCTTGGTCAATTAGTCCAGCAGTTCAAGATAGTCTAGCGAGGGTGGCAAAAGATTCGGCTGATATTCAAGTTGGATTAAATAACTCTTTTTCTCATACGGGAATTGCTTTAGGTTCAAGTTTAGGTGGGATCCTAATTACTCAATATGCAGTAACAATGAATGCTTTAGTAGGAGGAATTATTGTTATTTTTGCATTAATTTCTGCTATTTATTCTTTTGTTTTAACAAATAAAGTGAATGAGACTAAATTAATATAAAAAAATGAAACGATGCGTTTTTTATTGCATCGTTTTTATAATTTATTTTTCAGATTTGGATATTCTAATAATGAAGTTTTACGGCATAAAACTAATATTAATTAGAAGGTGATTTTAATGGAAAATAAACCAGCACATTATGATGGTAGTGGAATTAATAATGAAGTATTAGAACAAAACTCTCAACAAGAGGATATTCAAGTAACAGACGAAATGAGAAATAACATAAGCGGAAATCCTTATATTTTTGAGTAATATTTGAAAGCGATACCTTGAGTATCGCTTTTTTATTTACATTTTTTGAATTTGACTATGTTATTTAATTCTTTCATCAAATATGATTAATAGAAGAAGGTGGGATAAAAATGAGTTCATTTGCAAAAACGCCAAAACCTCCATATTATGCTGTAATTTTTTGTTCTAAAAGAACGGATGGAGATAATGGGTATAATAAAATGTCTGAGAAAATGGTTGAACTTGCATCTAGTCAACAAGGATTCCTAGGAGTTGAAAGCGCTCGTGATCATGAAATGGGGATAACGGTTTCATATTGGGAGTCATTAGATGCTATTAAGACATGGAAAGAACACGCAGCTCACAAAGTTGCTCAAGAACGTGGAAAAAAAGACTGGTATGAATCCTTCGCATTAAGAGTGTGTAAAGTTGAAAGGGATAATTTTTTTGATATGTAGCATTAAATAATGATTAAATTGAAACAGATCCAAGATCGAGATGTAAATAATATAAAATAATTGGAATAAATTTGAATGAAAATGATAGTTATTATCAATACTATAAATAAGAAAGGGCAACCTTCTAAGTAGGTTACCCTTAAGACAATTACATTCCAGCTTCAAATGTTTTACAATCTGTTTCAGCATTGTTTTTAGCTTGTTTCCCTTTATGGCTTACAACATAAATGGAATCCGCACTACATTTGTTTCCAGAAGCCCAATATTTACAGTTATCAACTTCGCATAGTACATCTTTTGCCATTATAAGACACCTCCCTTAATTTTATCTTTTACATTAATAAGGGGATTGATACATTTATTATCTCTTTTTTTTATGTAAATTAATTCAAGTGAGAAAATCTAAAAGGCAAGTAAAAAACCTTATCGAAATGCGGTAAGGTTTTTTAAAATTGTACACTACTTGAACTTGGTTAAACACATTGGAATTTGAATATAATAACATTAAAACTAGATCAAGATTGTGCTTTTTTAAGGAATTATATAATTTTATAAAGTTTAAAGTAATTTAAAAAAAAATAACCTTATTAAAGTCAAAGCTTAACATGTATTTACCTATAACTTATATCAATCTTTTCAGTGAAAAACAGAAAAAGATAAAATTGTATACCAAAACTAGGTATTTATGGTATAATTTCTTGTAAAATATACTGATTAATATCTTTTGGTATACCAAGATTGAAGAGAGGATGGTGATACAATGTTGAAGTATGTGTTTGGATTAGTAATTTTTTTATATTTATTTTCTTCTTTGTTCCATTGGGATTTACAATTTTTTATTTCTTCTATTTGTGCCTTTATTGTTCTTTATACAATGTTTACAGTTAAATCGCTCGTTAGAACAATAGGGAGTATTTTTTTACTTATAGGATGTATTCTTCTTTGGAGAAGCAATATGAGTATAAAAGAATATATCCTTTCATTCGGTCCAATGCTGGATTTGCTTACTATGTTTGCAGTAATTCCAATATTAGGTTTTCCGGTTAAACTGGGAGGATATGCAAAGGGCATTCAAGCGATCATACAGAAGAAAGTAAACACATCTGGCCAGTTGTACATAATGACATCAGGAATATCTTACTTTTTAAGTATGTTTATGAACTTGGCAACTCTACCAATGACTTACTATTCTATTCAACCATCCTTAAGTCTTTTTTCTATAAAAAAAGAAGATCGTTTTATGAGTCGAGCTATTACACATGGATTTGCGATGCCTCTACTATGGGCTCCAATTACACCAATCGTAGGTATCGTAATTGGCGTAACTGGGGTAAGATGGATATCTATATTGCCATATGTATTACCGTTAAGTATATTGGGGATTGTGTTAGATTGGGTATTGGCGTCAAGGAATTCACGGAAAAGTGTTACGAAAGGACATAGAAATGATTTAGTAAAAGATGAAACTGCTGCTTCACTAGAAAGTGTAGCTCCTCAAAGAAGAGTTTTTCATATTTTCATAGCTATTATTCTATTCAATCTCATCATTTCATTTGCAGAACATCTTTTTTCTTATTCTTTTGTGATTATCGTATCAATTCTAGTAATTCCATTTGCTCTTGGTTGGTCTGTTCTCATTAAGCAACAAAAAGCATTTTTACATAGTTTAAAAGAATATTTTCATTCCTATTCCTTTAAAATGAAAGACCAATTTTTTATCTTTTTGTCAGCGGGTTTTTTTATTTCCGTTGTAAAAGGAACGAATATAAATGAAACAGTAAACATAGCAGTCACTCATTTTAAAGATATTGTAGGACCAGAGGTATTTTTAATTCTATTACCATTAATTCCGTTATCATTTGCGTTTACAGGGCTACATCCTGCAGTAACCTTGACGTTAATGGCTGAAGCGCTTGATCCACAAAGCTTAGGTATTTCACCGTATATTTTAACTGTGTCATTACTTGCCGGAGCCATTTCTGCGTTTTTAGTAGGGCCATACAATGCGACGATTGGATTAATGTCGAGCATTGTTAAAGAGAGCTCCTTTAAAGTATCGAATTGGAATATACCATATACAATTAGTTATTTACTCATTGTAATGTTTTATTTGTTTGGTTTAGAGTGGCTTATTTAGAGGGATCCAAAGGACAACATTAGGATAGTTGTCTTTTTTTATTGTAAAATTAAGAAATAGCACTGGATCAGTGCTATTTCAATGTAATCTATACAGTTAGTACGTCCGACTTCACTAATTTGGAATGCTGAGAGTCCTCGCTGTTTCCTTGAGCTTTTACTATTTCGTATAACTCTTCTAGTGCTGCTTCAATCGTTTCAAATGTCTCAAAGAACTTTACACGAATATCATTCACGTATTCTTTTCCTTCATACTTTTCGTAAAGTTTAATTTTAATATTGTCGTCTAACACTTCGGCAATTGTATATTTAGCCTTTAGTTCGTTAAAAAAGTAGAAGTGGTATGTTTCGATTGCCTTTAATCCCTCGTTATCTACAATAGTTTGAAACGTGTCTTTATTCGTCAAAACAATATACTTACCCATCTTTGCACACTCCTCATCTAATTATGTAGTATTGAGCATAAGGTATTTTGTATACCAAATTTCTATTCATAGTGTAATACAGAAAAAAATATTAATCAATAATAATTTTCTGAATTTTTAATAAAAACAATGAACGGTTACTATAAAAGTTTTTTGAATAGACAAAACACTTAATGTTAAAGATTTCCAAATAAATAATAGTATTTACTTTCTAAAAAATTCGAATTATAATCAGATTAAATTTTTGAAATTTTAAGAAAATTACATTGGAGGGATACATATGCCAAAAGTACGCTTGCATGTAGAAGGAGAAATTATTGAGCAAGAAGTGCGTGATCACACTAATTTAGTAGTGTTGGCAGGCATCCGTCAATTCCCGAAACTGAAATACGGGTGCGGGATGGGTAAATGTACAAAATGTGCATGTAGAGTGCTAGAAGGAGCAGAACAGCTTGATCCGCCAAACTGGAAAGAGCAGAAAATGCTAGGTGAAAAGGTTGAAGAAGGCATTCGATTATGCTGTCAGTTAACGATCAAAGATGATATTGTCATTTCACAAGAAAATATAAACGCCCCAATACCGAAAGTTGCAAAGCCAGTAAATGCACAGTAATTTTTTTGCATCATCTAGGTATACAAAATACCTCTTTAATTTAAAGGTTGAATTCATAGGACGAAAGTTGAAGTTTTTGTAAGCGAATACAACTATGAAAGGGGGTGAAAATATGAAATCATATTTGTTAACTGAGATGACTTGGGAAGAAGTAAAGGATGCACTACATACTGTAAAACTAGCAATAATTCCAATTGGTGCACACGAACAGCATGGCCCTCACATGGTTGAAAGCTGTGATGCTGTACTAGCTGAGAAAATGGCTGAAAAATTAGCTGAAAAAATGTATCCTCATGTAATTGTAACGCCTACTGTCAATATGGGAGTCTCGCACCATCATTTAAACTTTCCAGGTACCATTTCATTGCAACCGACTACTCTTATAGCAATTTTAAAAGATATGATCATATCGCTTAAACATCATGGTATTCAAAAATTTTTATTATTAAACTCTCACGGCGGCAATCAGTCAACGTTAAATGTTGCTTGCACCATGTTGTCAGAAGAGCTAGGTTCAGAAATCTATTATGCTAAAACGACTGCATCTGCCAAACTTTCAATCTCAGAATCTATTCACTCGCCATTGTTCGGTCACAGCTGTGAACGAGAAGTGTCAGAAGCACTTTACTTGGCTCCTCACTTAATTAGACCAAATAAAATTACTAAAGGAAGCATCCAAAACGAAGGTAGATGGAAGCAGCTACGACCTGGTAAAGCTATTCAAGGGTTTTATCGATACGAAGAGATGACGACTAATGGTTGCATTGGGGATGCAACGAAAGCAAGTTTCGAAATAGGGGAAAAGATTGTAGGTGAAGCACTCGAAAACCTTTCAAACGAACTCCAAATGCTATTACATCTAGAAGAAGAATGTAAGTTGTAAGTACCTATAAATGAGAGGGTGGGGTTTATGGATTTAACTGTTGCTCACTGGCTTTATGGTATCATGACACTTGTTGTAATTGTGACTATGCTGTTTCGAAAAGGGGTTGTATTGCCTACCATCATTGGAACCTTTATTGTTTCTATTGCTTATAAAGGATCCGTTGTTGGT
Source organism: Gottfriedia acidiceleris (assembly GCF_050457485.1). Taxonomy (GTDB): domain Bacteria; phylum Bacillota; class Bacilli; order Bacillales; family Bacillaceae_G; genus Gottfriedia; species Gottfriedia acidiceleris_D. Next base: position 13,885 of record NZ_JBCMJM010000020.1, on the reverse strand, counting down.
GGATTTCAAGCGTTATTCAACGCAAATCTTGTAGCAGCAAAGGAGCTATTTACGATCTTTTTAATCATCACTTTTATGGTGGCATTATTGCATTCCTTAAAAGATACTGGTGCAGATGAAAGAATGATTGCCCCTATGCAGAAGGTAATGAAAAACGGACATATTGCTTTTGCTGTTCTATTAGTCGTCACATACGTCATTTCTTTATTCTTCTGGCCAACTCCTGCCGTTCCGCTTATTTGTACGTTATTAGTACCTGCGGCTATTCGTGCTGGTTTATCGCCAATTGCTTGTGCCATGGTTGTTTCTATTGCAGGACAAGGTATGGCATTATCATCCGATTATATTATGCAGATCGCTCCAATGCTTACTGCAAAATCAGCAGGTATTCAAACATCAGCTGTGTCAGGTAAGGTCATGATTCTCTCGTTAATTACAGGGGGAGTGGCAATCGCGATTACGTACTTTACTGAACGCAAATCAATCGTTAAATCAGAAAGTGAAGCTTCATTGCAACATTTACAGTCACTTGTAAACAAAAACTCTTCTGCAAATGAAATAGCTGCTGCAACAGAAGCAACTATGGATGATAGAGAGCGTGAAAAATGGGGGAAAATTTTTGCTGTATTAGTCCCACTATCACTACTAGCAGTAATCATATTTATGTTTTCAACAAAAATAGGTAATGGTAAAATGAGTGGTTTTGAAGGAGGGGACGGTGCAGCATTTATCGGTGGTGTTGCGACTATGTTGTTAGTAGTAACATGTGTAGCGTTCCGTCGTTTACAAGCTCTTGATAAAATTAGTGAGCATATTACAGAAGGATTCGTATTTGCATTTCGTGCAATGGGACCAGTTATTCCGATTGCAGCATTCTTCTTTTTAGGCAGTTCGGACTTTAGCGGTACCATTTTTTCCTTAGGAGAAAATGTAGCAAAGCCAGCATTCTTAGTTGATTTAGTTCAGGCTGGTCAATCGATCATTCCACATAATTCGGTTTTAACGGCGTTTGGTCTATTAATTACTGGAGCGATTACTGGGTTAGAAGGTTCAGGTTTTTCTGGATTACCGCTAGTGGGAGCTTTATCAGGAGCATTGGCACCTGGGGTTGGTATGGAGCCTGGAACGCTAGGAGCAATCGGTCAAATGGGATCTGTGTGGACAGGTGGTGGAACGTTAATCGCGTGGTCTTCATTGGTAGCGGTTGCTAGTTTTTGTGGAGTGAATGTTTTAGAGTTAGCTAGGAAAAACTTACTTCCTGTTGCTACAGGCTTAATAGTCTCTACCATTGTCGCTCTCGTTATATGGTAGAGCATCTCTTTAAAAGTTAGAAAAGTTAGAAAATTTAATGAAAATGTATTTACAAATAAAAAACTATGGGTTACTATAAGGTTAGTTGGTATACCAAATACAAAATACAAATAAATTACACATATTTAGTAGTTTTTATAGGTGTTTTAAGTGATTTGGTATACTTCGATTGTTTAACTAAACTATTAAACTACATAAACATATTGGAGGAGGAGTTTGGATGACTAGATTATTATCTAAAGATGAGTTTCGTAAGGAGTTAGAAGAAGCGATTAAAGGGAACCACAGCCAAAAAGCACCTTTTACTGTAGCATGGGCTGAAGGAAAATTAGAGCGTAGTCACTTCGCTCGCTGGGCTGAAAATCATTACCATTATGTTGGACCTTTTGCAGATTACTTAGCTTATATCTACCATAACACTCCAAACTTACCAAAATATGAAGATGCTAAAGATTTCACATTACAAAACATGTACGAAGAAGAAATCGCTGGCGACCGCCATACAGATTTATTAATTCGATTTGCTGAAGCTTGTGGAACAACTCGTGAGCGCGTATTAGATCCTAACAATATGGCTCCTACAACGCTAGGTTTACAAAGCTGGTGTTTTGCAGTAGCCGCACGTGAAAACTTCGTAGTCGCAACTGCAGCATTAGTTGTAGGACTTGAATCTCAAGTTCCAGACATTTATCGTAAGCAAACTCCAGCATTACGTGAGAAGTACAACTTTACAGATGAGGAAATTGAATTCTTTGACTTACACATTGTATCAGATGAAATTCACGGAGAGCGTGGATACAAAATTGTACTTGATCATGCTGATACTCCAGAGTTACAACAACGTTGCTTAGAAGTAGTTCGTACTGGTGCAAAAATGCGTCGCATGTATATGGATGGCTTATGGAGAGAATATCTTGAAAAAGATTTAGGTGCTCTAGTACAAGCATAATAATTAGAAAATAAAATGGCAGTTTCCGTCTAGGGAACTGCCATCTTGTTCAGAAAGGATGATAAATTTGCTAACTACTAAACTAGAAACTTATAAAAATTACATATCTGGAAGTTGGGTCGAGTCAGTAAATAATAAAACGTTCCAAAGCGTAAACCCTTCTAATAAGGAAGATATTGTCGGTACATTTCAGGCATCGACAGAACAAGACGTGATTCAAGCGATTGATGCAGCAAGCGAGGCTTTTCCTGCCTGGGCACAAACTCCACCTTCTAAACGTGCAGCTATTTTAAATAAGGCGGCAGCAATACTTGAACAGAGAGTGGAACAACTAGCAGAAGAATTAACACGAGAAGAAGGAAAAGTAATAAGCGCGGCCAAACAGGAGGTGCTTCGCTCAGCGGAAACGCTTCGCTATTATGCAATCGAAGGACAAAGCTTTACGGGGGAAACATTCCCGAACGATGATCCAAATATGAGCGTCACAACAGAAAGGGAGCCTCTTGGTGTTATTTCTGTCATTACACCATGGAATTTCCCAATCTCCATACCATCAAGAAAGATTGCTCCGGCATTAATTACTGGAAATACAGTTGTTTTCAAGCCTTCATCTGATACACCTTTAATTGCATTTCGACTTGTTGAGGCGCTTCATGAAGCTGGTATACCAAAAGGAGTCATCAATTTTGTAACAGGAAGTTCGTCCGATATCGGGGATATCTTAGTTAAACATCCTGCTATACGAGGAGTTACATTCACTGGGTCTACTAGTGCCGGGGAACATATTCATAAAAACACATCCTTTACTACAAGAACACAAATGGAGCTTGGTGGAAAAAATCCTCTAATTGTAATGGATGACGCAGATATTGATTTGGCAGTTAACCTAACCGTGAGTGGAGGCTTTCATCTTACTGGTCAAGCATGTACAGGCACTAGTCGTGTAATTGTTATGAAGGAAGTAAAGGAACAATTTGTGCAGAAATTAGTAGAAAAAACAAGTGCTTTAAAAATTGGCGACGGCTTTGACGATAATGTCATTATTGGACCTCTAGCAAATGAAAAGCAGTTAAAAAACGTGCTGAAGTATATAGGAATTGGTAAAGAAGAAGGGGCTACTCTTGAATATGGAGGCCAACAGCTTGCATATGGAAAATACGAAAACGGCTACTATATTGAACCGGCGATCTTTACGAATGTAAACCCTGATATGCGTATTGCTAAAGAAGAGATTTTCGGCCCAGTAGTTGCTGTAATTGAAGTAGAAAGCTATGAAGAAGCCGTATTAATTGCTAACAATGTTGAATATGGATTATCTGCATCGATTGTTACCAATAATTTGAAACTTGCTCATCAATTTACTAAAGATGTTCAAGCAGGGACAGTTAAAGTAAATCGTACAACGACAGGTAATTTGATGAATGCACCATTTGGTGGAGTAAAACGCTCTAGTACTTCTACATTCCGTGAGTCAGGTAGAGTTGGACTTGAATTCTTTACACAAATAAAAACAGTCTATATCGGTTACTGAGGAGGATTTTAAATGAAACAAATATTAAAATTAGAACTAGATGAAGCAAAAGTAATGATTGAAGCTGCTAAGAAAAAATCAGAAGATATCAACGTTCCAGAGACGATTGCAATTGTAGATGACGGAGGATATGTCATTGCACTTGAACGAATGAATGGTGCTCGTATTACGGGTCCTGAAATTGCTATTGCTAAAGCATATACGGCAGCTGGGCATAAACGCTCGACTCATTTATTTAATACAGAACCAAATGGACCAGCCCTACCTGGAAATGAAGCATTTGGAATACAACATATGCTAAATGGAAAATTTGCAATTTTTGTTGGCGGTTTTCCAATTGTAGTAAATGGGGAAGTCATTGGTGGCGTGGGGATCAGCGGTGGAAATGGAGAGCAGGATACAGCGGTAGGAACAGCTGCTTTACAAGCATTGCACGAGTTCCTTTCAAATGACGGTTATGAAGTTGTTACTGATGCAGACATTAAAAAATAATACTTTGGAGGCGGTTAGGTGTTGTTCCTACATCGCCTTTTTTGGTGTACAAACATTCACATAGAAAATAACTGGGATTAAAGTTCGTATTTGTAGGCAATAAAAGTAGTTAACTCTAGCTATAAGAAGATTTACTTATCAAAATGGTTTGAGAGATAAAACAATTAAATAGCAAACGTGCTTGTATGAGCATGAATGGTATAAATTTCCATCTATGTGCTCGATTACTCATTTAAAAGATACTATAATAGAAATATCGATGTACTTTTAACAAAATGATGATACACTATTTTAAAATAGGCAAGAAATGGGAGGCAGGTGGATGGAATGGAGATGGAAACTAATTTTCTTTCAATCCGGGAACATGCGTATAGATATTTAAAAGAATTGATTTTAGAGGGGCATTATAAGCCAGGTGATCGCTTAATTGAACGGGAGCTTGCTGTTAAGCTAAACATTAGTCGTACACCTATTAGAGAAGCTTTATTCCGCTTAGAATCACAAGGGTTTGTAAAAACGGTTCCGCGTAAAGGGGTCATCGTTTCAAATATTTCTGATGAAGACATTATGGAAGTGTTTACAATTTTATCTTCACTAGAAGTGTTAGCAGCAAAATTGGCTGCTAAAAAAATGACGGACGAAATTCAAAAAGAGTTTGATCAGAAAATCGAGGAGCTTCTTTATATTGAGGAACACTCAGACGAAACCTTTGAGAACGAGCATATCGAAATGAATCTCCTACTGTATAAGGCAGCGAAAAGTCCGAAGCTATTTGAAATTTTATCTGGTTTAACAGATTATATCCATATGTCCGCTAATATGGGGTACGAAACGCCTGGAAGACGTAAGGAATCATTGAGGGAACATATTGAAATTATGAAAGCAGTACGAAATAAAGAAATAGAAATGTCGGAGTATTTAACGAAAATTCATATCGAAAATTCTAGACGTGCGTATATGAACTACATAGAAAAAAGAAAAGAAAAAACGACATAAAAATAGTTTGTGGATGTTTTCGTCCCTTTTCTTGTATGGAAAAAACAATTTTCTAAAAAGACTAAAAGCCCCTATTAGATAGACTGTTAGATCGTCTAGACTAAGGGGACTTTTTATTTTAGTTTCGTATTTCACATATAGTAAAGAGAAAATTCTAGATTCCAATAACGAGCGAGGACGTTCTATTTTTTAAAGTATTACAAATACTCATTGCTACAATATACCCCGTCTTTGGATTAGTAGAGGAAGGAATATTTTGCACCTTTACTTCCATTTCACCAAAAAATCCCTTTACGAAAATTTGATGTGTATTACTTGCTATGCTTGGATCTACATAAACTTGAACTTTTGTTTTATCAAATCCAATTCCAGCAAGACTCAAGGTTGCTGAAACATTTGTGCTTTCCGGAAAAAGCTTAGAAGACTCTCTAGCAACACCTTTATAAATGCAAATTGGCTCTTTAACGGTGTCTAAATCTACTTTCTCCTCTGCAATTGTTCCTCGCCAAGCACTCGGTGGTTTTCTCGTTACAAGCTTTACTTCATCAACCCCCTGAAGCATAGAAGCAGCTACACGATCTAATCCAGCAATCGCAGCAGAAGGGATGATGATCTTGCTGTTAGTAAGCTTTGCAGCAGTTTCAAGTTCTTCTAATAATTCATCATCTGATAGTGCACCTACAGAAGAGATGATAAAGTCACTACTAGAAGATAGCGTCCTTTTCCCATACTTATAAACAGCATCATGACCTGCAGCTTCAATAATAATATCCAATCCTAATCCGAAAAAATCCTCTTCATTGTCGTAAAATAAATCGCTTATATGCGATTCGTATTGATCCTTTCTCCGTACGAGAACCGCCTTTAATAATACATCCCCAGCCTTGCCTTCGTTTATATATTTGACGATATCTTGTCCGATCGCTCCAAATCCAATTAATCCAATAGAAAGCACATTCATCACCTCGTTTTTTTGAATATTATGATATTTTTGGTATACAAAATATTATATCAGACCGGTATAGAAAAACAAATAGAGTAATATAAATTAAGAAAAATAGCTTAATATATGTAATTTTTATATTGTCTGAAAATTATAAATATGGTATATTGTATACCAAAGAGATAAAGAGGAGGATTTGAATTATGCCGAAACTGAATTTTGCTACTAGTGGAAAAGTGTTAGAAGTACCGGAAAACTCCAATATTTTACGTATGTCTCTTCGATTTGATGGAGAACTACCAAATCGATGTGGTGGAGGCGTTTGTGGATCCTGCGTTTGTAAAATTGAAGAGGGTACTGTTGATCATATAAAAGTACAGGAGCGTCGAAAGCTTGGTGAAGAATGGTTAAGCAAAGGCTTCCGTTTAGGTTGTCAAGCATTCATCACTGACGAAGATGTAACGATTTCTTGGAACGAAGAAGTAACAGATGAAGTAAAAAAACGAAAATTAGATCATCCGAAAAAGAAAGTGACATCTACACCATAAAATCCAATTTTAAGAGCGGGAGTGAATGATATGTTGTTAGTATGCGACAAACATATGAAAGAAGCCTTAAAGTTAGTAGAAATGCCTCAAATTCAAAAAGCTCAAACTGGTCAGACATGCTCGTTTTGTAATGTGGAGACCTCGCTTTTAATGAACATGGTCAATCAACCTAATCCAGTTAAGAAAAAACCATGTGGCAAATGTGTGAAGTGCTCTTGTCTTATTGCAAACTAAAAGAAAGATAATCTAAAGGGATGGATTTTATGAAACAGTTAAATATCTTTATCGCCTTTTTTAGGAGCAGTATGCTTGGATACGGAGGTGGACCATCGACCATTCCATTAGTACATAAGGAAGTGGTTGAACGCTTTAAATGGATGACTGATGAAGAATTCGGAGATGTGCTCGCTATTGGAAACACACTTCCGGGGCCGATTAATACAAAAATGGCTGGATACATTGGGTTCAAAGTAGGCGGTAAAATTGGGATGATCAATGCAATAGTTGCAACGATCCTGCCGACGATTATTTTAATGGTTGTTTTATTGACCACTTTAGTGACATTTAAAGATCTAAAATGGGTGCAAGGAATGACTAAAGCAATTGTTCCAGTAGTTGGAGTCATGCTTGGTGTGCTAACTTGGCAATTTGTAGAAGCTTCTGTTAAGGGGTTAAAATGGCCCTTTACAATCGGGCATATTTTAGTAGGGATTGTTTTAATGCAATATTTTCATATACATCCAGGATTTATTATTGGTGGGCTACTGTTATTTGCAGTCGTTAAGCCAACCAAATCAGTTGAAGGTAAAAAATCAAAAGGACTGTCTGCATAATGGTATATTGGAACATTTTCTGGGCGTTTTTTGTTGCTAATATTTTAGGGTATGGAGGAGGCCCTGCGACCATTCCTCTTATTCAAAAAGAAGTGGTCACAAGAGGTTGGCTTACACATCAAGAATTTAATGAGGCTCTTGCTATGGGAAACTCCCTACCTGGACCGATTGCTACGAAAATGGCAGGGTATATCGGATTCCATGAAGGTGGTATTCTAGGTTCATTTTTAGCTGTATTTGCCACAGTTGCACCATCATTAATCCTCATGCTGACTTTAATGGGAATTTTGTATAAATATCGACATTCGATTCAAGTTAAGCGAATGACTCTTTACGTCAAGCCAACAATCGCAGTTTTACTTGGCGTTATGGCTTATAATTCATTTCATGATTCATATTTTCAAATTGGTATTGGACAGTTTTTATTTTTAGGAGTAATTAGTTACATATTAATGGAGAAAGTAAAGCTACATCCGGCTTTTATAGTAATGGGAGCTTTGCTATATGGTGGATTAAATTTATAATTTGAAAAAAGGGTAAGCAAATTTCATTGAATTTTGCTTACCCTTTTTTGCACATTAGAAAGTATAAATTTTCTAGCGACGAAGGGGAATCGACGTAGTTGCATATTTTAGGAATAAGGTAAAAGTGCAACTGCGCATCTGTCTTCGCTTTAAAATTCGCCAATTGGCGCGTTTTCTTTAGAATGTTTAATATAACTTTAGTTTGTAATTTGTTATTGTAATTTACTTTCAACTTGTTGACAAACTTGATCAGCTGTTAAGCCACTTGCCTCGATAACTGATCCTTGTGTAGCTACATTTTGCATTCCCATTACATTTGAATCAAGTCCTGTTACTACGCAGCAATCGCAACCATTTGCATCTGATTCTTGTTTTAATTCAACAACATCGTGTCCCGCTGAACGTAATGCTTCTTGAACATTAGTTAAAGATTGTTCTACTCCGATTCTAGCCATAAAAAACACCTCCTCAGAAATATAAGATTTGCAATTTACAGGAAAAATATTCTTTGAATAAAGAAGTTTAAGTTTAGAAAAAGTAAAGATGGAGGTGTTTAAAATGGGAAAAACGAAAAAAGATCCATCTAGAGTCGGCTTAGGATCACCAAATGTACAAGGTCAAGGGACTACAACATCTGAAACTGGTGTTGAGATGTCTTCTAGTAGAAAAAAACAAAAAAGAGAGATTAAATAAAGACTATTAGTCAGTATTCAAGTAACATTCAAATTAATCTGATTAAAGCCCTATTTATCTCGCCACCTATTATATAGGTGGTTATTATTTTGATAAAAAATATAATATATGTAAGAGGAATCTACGGTCATTAAGAAGAATTAAGAACTTAATTAAATAATCTAGTTAAAATACATTACATCAGTTTTGAAGTAATGTATTTTCTTTTTAATTAAACCAATGGAGAAAGTAGATGAATAGATGAATCATATTGTAAATGGTGATGTAGTTGGCGGAAAAATAAAATCTTTAAATGGTAATATTGTTGTATGGAGAGAAATGTATGATTTTGGGCCACTTAGTCGAGATTGGACTTTAGAAGAAACATATAAAAGAAGAGCAGAATTTTTTGAACAAAAGCTACAAATTCCTTTGAGTTTTTTTATTGAAAATTGCCGAAGCCAATATCAATTATTAAATGAACTATCTCGTTTTGAGGAAGTTGTTCTATGGTTCGAACATGATCGATACGATCAGGTGACGATACTCTATTTATTATCGGAATTATCAGCACTTGGATTTCAAAAAATTTCGATGGTTAGCATAAATGAATATGAAGGAATTGAAACATTTCACGGATTAGGTCAATTATCTTCAGAACAATTAATTGGATTACTTCCAACTAAACAAGAAGTTACAGAAGATCAAATAGAAGAAGCATGTGCTGGATGGGAAGCTTATTGTTCAAATAATGTAGATAAACTTGATAATTTTATTCAAAAATGTCATGCGCTTCCGTTTTTAAAACAAGCTTTATTAAGTCATATGACATATTTTCCTTCTCAACAGAATGGATTAAATGAAGTAGAATTTTTAGCATTATCAATGATCAATGAAGGTATTAACTCCTTTGCAGAACTATTTAATAAACTCGTCAGACAAAGAACAAATGATGGATTAAGTGATTTATATTTCGCAGCAATTTTAAATGAATTAATGGAAGATGATCACCCTTTAATAAGTAGTGACAGTGAATTACCAAGTTATAAACAACATAACCCAAAAGCAAAAATTGATTTAACTAAATGGGGATTAGACGTACTAACGGGAAAAGCAAATCGAATGAATTTAATTGGAATAGACTGGTGGGTTGGAGGGGTTCATTTAGTTGAAAAAGCCTCTAATAATAACATGTAAGGTCAGGTCTTAATAATTGATGCTGTAGTTAAATTAGAGAACAAAGTATTTAATTTAAGGGTAGCAGGTATTTGGATTGAAAATGGGCATGTCTTACTTCACAGACTAGCAAGTGACACAATTTTGTCCTTACCTGGTGGTAGATTACTAATTCAATGAATGAATCATTTTAAGGTAAGGAAGGAAATCGATTAATTTTTAAATGGGTTAGAATAGACAAGCTTGAAGAAACTGAATTATACCCTGAATTTTTACGGAAGAAATTAAAGGAAGTTTCAACCGAAAATCATTTTATCGTAAAAGATAATTGAAATTGTTATAGAGGTGGTAATATGCGCCCGATATTATTAGGAATATTAGCGGCATTTTTCTTTTCAATCACATTTATTTTAAACCGCTCGATGGAATTATCTGGTGGAAGTTGGATTTGGAGCGCATCTTTAAGATACTTTTTTATGGTACCTTTTTTATTGATCATCGTAATCTCTAGAAGAAATTTGTATGTTCTATTGAAAGAAATGAAAGGCAAATTAAAAGGTTGGGTTATATGGTCAACAATTGGATTCGGTTTATTTTATGCACCAATATGTCTAGCAGCAGTTTATTCACCAGGATGGCTCATAGCTAGTTCATGGCAGATAACAATTTTATCTGGATCGCTATTAGCACCATTTTTCATAATATCAATTCAAACATCAAATGGAATCCGAAAGGTACGTGGGAAAATTCCTTTTAAAGGATTAGGCATGTCTTTATTAATCATATTTGGTATTTTATTAATGCAGATTGAGTTAGCTACAAAAATAGCTATTTCAACAGTTTTAACAGGTATTCTACCAGTTATTATAGCCTCATTTGCATACCCACTTGGCAATCGGAAAATGATGGAATTATGTGATGGAAAGCTGGATGTATATCAACGCGTTTTAGGAATGACTTTAGCAAGCTTACCTTTTTGGATCATTCTATCAATCTATGGATTATATACCGAAGGACTTCCAAGTCAAAACCAAGTATCACAATCATTAATTGTAGCGATCTCATCAGGTGTAATTGCTACTGTATTATTTTTTCATGCTACTGATTTAGTAAGGGGAAATATGCAAAAATTAGGGGCAGTAGAAGCAACCCAATCTATGGAAGTATTATTCACAGTAATTGGAGAAATGCTCTTTTTATCATCGGCATCTCCATCAATTATTTCTTGGATTGGAATGATTATTATTATGATCGGCATGATCTTACATAGCTTTCTATCACAGAGGGTAAAGTCCGTACAGCAAGAAAAGGAAACTGTTAATTTATGAAAGGTTATTTTAGTGATATTCAAAAAGAATGGCAATACTTTTACTTTTTGAATATTAATCTTGTGTAAAGTGGTGATGAGTATTTATAAAGAATTCAATGAATCACTTGTATTAGATAAAAATAAGAATTCGATATCCATCGTAACACCAAAAGATTTTAGTTTTAAAGAATGTTTAGTATTTTTAGCACGATCTAAAAATGAGGTACTCCATCAAGTGAATGGGGAATATTTTTTAAAACTTATTAAAATAGAAAATAGAATAATTTTACTAAAAGTAAGTAGTGATTTTAACCAATTATTAATTGAATTTCCAGACCAAAATCCAAATGAAGAAATAAAAGTAGCTGCAGCAGCATTTATATGGGATTTATTTGATTTAGGCAGAGACCTAACCGAGTTCTATCAATTAAGTAAAAATAATCAAATGTTACAGTTGTTAATTGATCAGCATTTTGGACTTCGCGTAATTGGAATTCCGGATTTATTTGAAGCATTTACATGGGCAATTATGGGGCAACAAATCAATCTGTCATTTGCGTTTTCTTTAAAAAGAAGCTTGGTTGAAAAATATGGAGAAAGCTTTAGATGGAAGGATGAAATATTTTGGCTATTTCCAACTCCAGATGTAATATCCAAACTTGAAGTTTCCGATTTAACTAGTCTGAAATTTACTAAACGAAAAGCTGAATACGTGATTGGGATCGCAAAATTAATGACAGATGGACTCATTTCAAAAGAATCTCTAAATCGTTTAGATTCATACGAGAAAAAGTTAAATAAGCTTATAGAAATTCGAGGAGTTGGGAACTGGACTGCTGATTACGTTTTGATGAAATGTTTACGAGAGAAATCTGCGTTTCCAATTGCCGATGTTGGAATACATAATGCATTAAAAAATCAACTATCATTAGAGAAAAAACTTTCAATTGAAGAAATTAAGAATATGTCTATAAAATGGAAGGGCTGGGAAGCTTACGTAACGTTTTATTTATGGAGATCATTATATTCCTAAATAAGTAATACAAAGCAAAGTCCTTTAAAAGTGAAAAATCCCCCTATATTTCGATACATAATTGGTTTTTATTGTTAAAATAATGTGTAGTAACAAGAATAATTGGGGGAACAAAATGAAAAGACTTATTTTATTAACTGTAATGGCTATTCTTGGACTTAGTGGGTGTTCACAGCCAACGGTATCAGTTAATACTGAAACTGATTCAAAATTTACAGTTGAGCTTATTAAATGCATTGATGGAGATACTGCCAAATTTACAGAAGTTGGTACAACCAGATTCTTATATATCGACACGCCAGAAAGTACAAGGACGATTGAGCCATATGGAAAAGAAGCTTCAGCATATACATGTAATCTATTAAAAAATGCAAAAACAATTCAGCTTGAATATGATGGTCCCAAAAAGGATAAATATAATCGAACACTTGCATGGATTTGGATTGATGGCAGACTAATTCAAAAAGAAATTGTAAAAAAAGGCTATGTAGAAAAATTTTATGATTATGGTAATTATTCTTATGAATCAGAGTTAAGAAGCTTACAAGCAACTGCCCAGCAGCAGGGTGTTGGTTTATGGAGCAAGAATAAAACTAATCATACAAAAACGAATAATTCGTCTAACAATAATAAACAGTACTTTAAAAATTGCACGGACTTAAGAAAGGTTTATCCAAACGGAGTACCAAAAGGGAGTAAAGCCTACCAAGCACAAATGGATCGTGATCATGATAATTACGCATGTGAAATGGAGTAAAACACCTAATATTAGGTGTTTTTTATCTGATTAGGTCTTTTATTTTCGAATTCAATCTCTGACGCTTGGAATTATTAAATTTTGTTCTAAAAATTTTAAAAGAGAGGCAATTCTACAAAGGAATTTCGGTTTAATAATAGAATAGTATTAGTGCCTAAAAAATTATTTTTACAATCTTGTTTAATCATGACAAAATATAAATAAGAAAAATTGAAGAGGACGGGACTATGATTAAATTTTTTAAACGACTATTTAGTAAAGAAAAAACAAATCAAGTTACATTGCCATTAAAAGAAACTCGTTCCCTATCAAAAGTGGAAATCGAATATATTATTAGTGAGTTTACTGATAAACAGAGTAAATTAGTAGATGATATGAAAAAAAATTCAGTTAATCATGTCGATATTGAGTTTAATGAACTAATCACAAATAGAATCACGAATAATTTAAAGTACAGAATACCTTTTTTAGAAATTGAGTTAATTTATTTAAATAATGTATTAAGAGGAAAGAAAGTAAAATCAATAAAATATAAATTGTTTCATCAAGTCAGAGATACTGAAACGACAGAAATAACAGATATGGTTATTAATCAAGGATACTCTTTTGTTCCTTCTGTAGGTTATTTAAAAATTGGATGAAATCATGTTGAGAACCCACAAGTCTATGTACTTGTGGGTTTTCACGCTGTTAAAAAATAAACTTGTCAATTAATTATCAAATTTTCGTAAAAGGAGTAGAGTGATGTTGATTTCCATTACAGGATGCTCGCTTTCCATGGGGCGAGACCTGAGCCTCCTCGGCGAGCCTG
>NZ_JBCMJM010000019.1:0-72157 GCF_050457485.1 Gottfriedia acidiceleris | reverse complement strand
AGAAAGAAAGCTATAAAAACAGTGGGAAGTTTATTTCTGATGGTCTATTAAGAAAAGAATTGACTGGTTTAAAACAAATTGATGAATTTTCTTGGTTGTATGAAGTATCGAATAATATTACAAAACAATCGATAAAAGATCTTTGTCATGCGTATGAAAAGTTCTTTAAAGGGTTAGCAGCTCAACCACGATTCAAAAGTAAAAGAAAATCAAAACCATCCTTTTATAACGATAATGTGAAGTTGAAAGTAAAAGGAAAGAAAGTGTTGATTGAAAAGGTCGGTTGGGTTCTAGTCTCTGAAGTTATATCAGATAAAAAATACTATAATCCCAGAATTAGCAATGATGGAAAATACTGGTATCTCTCTGTTGGAGTTGAAAAATCAAAACCAATCGTAGAATTGACAAATGTCTCACTTGGTATTGATGTGGGGATAAAAGATTTAGCCGTATGTTCAGATGGAACCAAGAAGAAAAATATCAACAAAACAATTACTGTTAAAAAGGCAGAGAAACGCCTACGTAGGTTACAGCGTCAAATTTCTCGTAAATATGAAATGAATAAGGAGGGAAACCGTTTCGTCAAAACAAGCAACATACTAAAAATCGAAAAGAAGATACAACACCTCTATAGAAAGTTGACGAATATCAGACTAAATCATCTTCATCAATCCACAAGTGAAATCGTGAAAACCAAACCTTATCGCATCGTAATGGAAGCTATAAATATCAAGGGAATGATGAAGAATAAGCACCTGTCAAAAGCAATCGCGAAGCAGTGTTTATTTAAATTCAAACGCCAAATTCATTATAAATGTGAAAAATATGGGATTGAATTTGTTGAAGCTGATCAATGGTACCCATCTTCTAAAACGTGCTCAAGTTGTGGAAATAAGAAAAATGATTTAAAACTATCAGACCGACTATACAAATGTGAATGCGGTCATGAAATCGATCGAGATTTAAACGCAGCAATCAACTTGTCACGATATAAATTAGTAAACTGATACCTAGACGTCATTACTGATATGTAGGATTCGTTGTATCCGAACTTACGCCCTTGGAGTGTTATATTAAACGAAAGTAGCCTAACTAGGCAAAATCGGACACGTAGAAAAGGGAAATAAACGAAATCTATAAAAATAATCGTTTTTTATTGATTTTTATAAGTTTTTGACAACGGTATATATGTATATATCAGCAAGAGAAAGAGAAATCATTAATTTGTTGTTGGATCATCCAAACGGAATCAATGTTCAGGAAATTGCAGAGAAATTGAATGTTAGTAGTAGAACCGTGCAACGGGAACTAAAAGGAATCGAAAATATTGCCTCAGCTCATAGCCTTTTCTTAAAAAAGGTATTAGGTGTCGGAATGTATATTGAAGGGACACCTGAGCAAAAAAATGAGCTTCAAATTGCAATATTAAAAAGTGGGCAAGAGTTTACTCAAAAAGAAAGACAAGAGTTAATTCTATGTTCCTTATTAAAAGAACCAGAATCTATTAAACTAAGCTCACTAGCAAATGATTTGCATGTTACCGTTGCTACAGTTAGTAATGATCTCAATAAAGTAGAGGAATGGTTAAAAGACTTCGATTTGGATCTAATAAGAAAGAAAGGGTACGGCATTGCTTTACTAGGTTCTGAACGAAAAAAAAGAAAAGCCCTAGGACATTTAATCGCACAGCAACTAAATGAATATGAGTTTTTATCTGTAGTGGAAGATGAGTATGAGTCAGAGAATAGATTCTCAAATGGATTATTAGAAATAATAAAACTAGAAAAACTCACCATGATTGGAAAAATGATTCGGGATATTGAACAACAATTACCTTATTCTCTAGCTGATAGTGCATTTATGACATTTACAATTCACTTATCTTTAGCCATAGAAAGAATTATTCAAGGTGAAGTAATACAAATAGATCAAGAGGTTCTTGAGGAATTAAGCACCTCTAAAGAATTTAATATCGCAAGTCAGATTGTTAATGAATTAGAAGAAGTGTTTCAAGTTAATATCCCAAATGCTGAAAAAGGGTATAATTACGATGCATTTATTAGGTGCAAGGCAGCGTCAAGAGAAAAATGATTGGCTAAAAGAGAGTAGCACAGAGATCGTTGTAGGCTCAAAAAAGTTAATCAATTTTGTCTCTAAAGAACTTGAAATAAATTTTGAAGAAGACCAAGCCTTATTTGAAGGACTAATTACTCATATTGAACCAGCAATCTATCGAATTCAAAAAAAACTAGATGCAAATAATCCTTTAGCAAGTCAAATTCAAGAAGATTATCCTGCAATGTTTAAGATCATTCAAGAAGGATTAAAAGAAGCTTTTCCATCAATTGTTTTTCCAACTGAGGAAATCGCTTATCTTGTCCTACACTTTGGTTCATCTCAAGTAATCTATGATAACAGTAAAGAAGTTAGAGCGCTTGTATTATGTTCAAGTGGGATTGGTTCTTCTAAAATGTTAGCGAGTCGAATCAAAAAAGAGATAAAAGAAATAACAGATATCGAAGTATCATCTTTAGCAAACTTAAGAAATATGCAAATTGAGCAATATGACATTATTTTATCTACAGTTGAGATGCCGGGATTTTCCAAAAAATATATTACCGTTAATCCCTTATTGCCAAAGAAAGAGGCTGAGCAGATTCGTCATGAAATAAAACGCAACTCTCTTACAACAGAAGCAACATTACTAAGAAAGCTCCATAGCAAAAAGTTTCAAAAGCAGATCAAGCTAGAAACGCCAGAATTAATTAAACTAAATCTTGAAGTAATACAGCAGTACTCAGAAACTGTACTCCATATATTGAATACATTTGAGACAATTTCATTACCGTTTATTCCAACCTCTTCTATTTTATTATTGGAAGTATGCAAACAGGCAAATGTTAGAGGATTAATAGGTGATTACTTTGAGGTGACTAATCAACTCACAGAAAGAGAAAAGAAGGGTGGCCTAGGGATACCAGGTACTAGTATAGCACTGTATCATTGTCGTTCAGAATTTGTTATGCAACCAGTGTTTTTATCCTTTTTGCTTCATGAGCCGATGGTAGTCAAAGCAATGGATCACTCATCAATAAAAATCACTACATTATTATTATTACTAGCTCCAGTTGAAATGGAGACAGGTCAATTAGAGGTGTTGAGCACAATTAGTTCAACAATTATTGAAGATGAAGAATCAACACGGATTTTTACTTCTAATAAGTATACAGATATATATAGCAAATTAAGCTATGCATTTTATGAAAATTTACAAAAGAGATTTAAGAATTGAGGGATTAGTAAATGATTCAGACAGTATTACCAACAGATAATGTTTTATTAAATGTAGATGTGAAAACAAAAGATGAAGCTATTCGTTTAGCAGGAAATCTTTTAGTAAAAAACGGTTATGTAAAAGAAAATTATATTGAGAAGATGATTGAAAGAGAAGAGTCTTTAACAACTTATATGGGGAACTTTATTGCGATTCCACACGGAACTGAGGAGTCAAAACAAGAGGTAATCTCATCTGGAATTTCGATTCTTCAAATTCCTAATGGAGTAGATTTTGGGAACGGAAATATTGTAAAGGTAGTATTCGGTATTGCAGGCAAAGATAATGAGCATCTTGATCTGTTATCTCAAATTGCAATCCTTTGTTCAGAGGAAGAAAATGTACATAAATTGGTCGCAGCCACTTCAAAAGAGGAACTAATTTTAATGTTTAGCGAGGAGGAGTAAGATGTTAGCTGTACACTTTGGTGCTGGTAATATTGGAAGAGGATTTATAGGACAATTATTACACAAGGCAGGGTATGAGATTTGCTTTGTTGATGTTAACGAAGAGATTATTAATGAACTGAATGAGAAGAAATCATATACTGTCATGCTAGCAGATCGTACTCAAGAAAAAATAAAAATAACAAATGTAAGAGGTATTAATAGTCTGGAAGATCCATGGGCAGTAGCAAAAGTAATTGCACAAGCTGATATTGTAACAACAGCAGTAGGTCCCTCAATTCTTCCTAAAATAGCAAAGCTAATTGCAGAAGGATTAATTGAAAGAGTTGAGAAATCGGATAAAGCGTTAAATATAATTGCATGTGAGAATATGATAGGTGGAAGTACTTTTTTAAGAGACGAAGTTTATTTAAATATGACATTATCTCAGCAGAAAAAAACTGAACAGTCGGTCAGTTTTCCGAATGCTGCAGTAGATCGAATCGTACCAATTCAAAGTCACGAAGATAAATTATTAGTAGCGGTAGAACCTTTTTATGAGTGGGTTATTGATCAATCAAAAATGATAGGGGAAGTTCCAGCAATTGATGGTGTAACTTATGTAGAGGATTTACTTCCTTATATTGAAAGAAAACTATTTACTGTAAACACTGGTCACGCAGCGACTGCATATTTAGGAAATTTCTACGGATACAAAACGATTAAAGAAGCAATTTCTGATGAAAATATTAGAAATATTGTTAGTTCCATTTTAGATGAAACGGGTAAGTTATTAGTTAAAAAATATAACTTTGATTCGGATGAACACACTGCCTATATTAATAAAATATTAGGTAGATTCGATAATGAATATATTTCAGATGAATTATCTCGTGTTGCTCGATCGCCAATTCGTAAATTAGGAGCGAATGACCGTTTTATTAAGCCAGCTAGAGAATTAATAAATTTTGGAATAACTCCTACCTATTTAGTTAAAGCAATTGCAGTTGCTCTATTCTATAAAAATAATGATGATCATGAAGCAGTTGAACTACAAAACTTCCTCCAAGAGCACACTGTGGAAGAGTTGCTTGTTAAATATTCAGAATTATCAGATTTAAGTGAGTTAACTAGTTTAATTATTAATGAGTACAAACAGTTAGAGAAGGACTTACTTGTACATTAATTTTACTAGATTTATAGATTATGAAAGTACTGAAAGGGACAGATTCAATATGAATTAGTCCCTTTTGTCTTATCTATTTTATCTAATGACCATTAATAAACATATCCCCAATATGAACTGCTTTTTCAAATTGTTTTGTCTTAACATAATAGTTGTAAAGCAACTTTGCATATTTAATTGCATGTGTAACATGATGGTGATTCTTAAAGAAAGGATATGCAGTTTGTTCCATGTAATCATAATATTCATCAAGTTTTTCGTTAAAACGTAAAATTAGAAGAGTAAAGAGGATTTTATATAAATCATTTGTGGCCTTTTCTGAAAGGGCAAGTCCTTCCTTTGCTTTATTAAGCAATTCCTTTGTCGATAAAAGTTTCCCTTCTTCAGCATTATCTAGATAGTTATACAAACGATTTAAATAAGGTAATGATTGTTTATCGGCTTCTTCAACTGATTTTTCATAAAAAATATGTGCATTTTTAAAGTCTTGCTTCCAAAAATACATTAGACCTAAATTGTGTAAGATCATACCTCTTTTATCTAAAAGGCCTAAAGCTTCGCTATGCTCAATTAAACTCTCATACCTTTTTACAATTTCTTCAAAATCTAGTTGTGTACTGTCTTTTAATTGTACTAGCATCAAGGATTCAGCCAAAATTGCCCTTGCATAATTATTTGTTTTATTAAAGTATCTAAAAGCTTTTTCACCATAGAAATATGCCATAACTTTAGAGCGTGTCCAATGATAGGCTGATCCTAGATGATAGTAATATTCTTTATTTCCGTATTCCTCTATATTGACCTTCTTTAATTCTTGTAAGGCAATTTGTCTATTTACATTTTCTAGAAGGGTATATTGGGCTAAATAATATATTCCTCTGACATGGTGTAATAGATTCTTTTCAAAAGTTGACATAGGAGGAGTATCTTTTTCAATCCGTTTTATAATACGATCAGCTTTTTCAATGCTTTTACATAAAATAAAATATCGGGCTAATAAAAGCTGAAAATAGATCGCATAGTTAGACGCACTAATATAGTGAATGCTTTCTAATTCTTCTTTTATGATGATAACGTCCTTCATTCGCTCTAATATAATTGCGTTATGCCATTTTTGGAGTTTCTTTTCAATATTTCGAACAGTGGCTATCTCATTTTTAATGTCAATCTGAAGACGTTGAGAGAACAGTTGAATAATTTCTTCAGAATATCGAGTTTCCCCTCTTTCTATCCTACTTACATGGGTAGCGGTACAAATATCTTTTCCTAATTCCTCTTGCGTCAATCCCGCTTTTTTACGATAAAATTTAATGATTTCGCCTTCAAGCATATGTTCTCTCCTTTTCTAATTCCAGTTGCTTAACTATGAAGTTTTTGCGTCAATGCAAGATTACATTCCTAAAATTTGTGAATGTTCATTTTGCAACGCAAATCTAAGAAACTAGAAAGTACAAAGACTTTTAAATACCTATTAATTTCATTATAGCTATAATTTGGTAAAGTCAAATACTTTCATTTCAAATTAAAAATAACACAATTTTTTTATCAAAACTTCATGCTTTTTTAATATTTAATGAAATTTCCTTTCAGATTTCAATACCTTTTAGTAAAAAAATCCTACAAAATGACCAAAATTTCGATTAAAAATAACACAATATGCTTTTTTCCTAAATGCGATTACTATTTAAATAGTAAGAATTTTTTAACTATATAGAGAAAAATGGGGGATGAAGAATATGAAGGCAACAACATTGGCAAAGCACTCGGCAGTACTTGCCCTTTCAACAGGTCTGCTTATTTCACCTTTCAGTGCAAAGTCATATTTAACGGCAAATGCAGCAACTTCTAAAGCTGAAGAAATTTTAGCCTCAATTACACCAGAGCAAAGAGAAGCACTAAAACAATTAGAATTAAACGATCAAGATGGGCTTCAAGGCTTTCAAGAAAATGAACTGAATTCTGATAAAGACATCACTGTAATTGTTCAGTTCAATTCGGATCCAAGTAATGTTGCAGTATTAGAAGCAGCAGTTGACGGAAAATCATTAACAAAAGCGTCAGCACAAGCTCAGGTAGATAAAGAGCACAATAAATTCAAAGAAGACGTTGGAAGGTTTGTAAAAGTTAAAGAAAAGAAAAGGGCACCTGTTATTACAAAAACATATAAAACAGCATTTAACGGTGCAGCTATTACTCTTCCTGCAAATCAAGTAAAAGAACTTTTAAAATCAAATGCTGTTAAAACGATTTATAAAGATGTAACTTTTAATGTAGATCCAATTAAAGAAGAGGTTCCAACAGATGTTGCTAGTAAAACAACTACTTCAGTAGATAGCATTCCTTATTTAAACGTGGATAAGCTACATAAAGAAGGAATTACAGGTAAAGGCGTTAAAGTAGGGGTGCTCGATACTGGTATTGACTATAACCACCCAGATTTAAAAGACGCATATAAAGGCGGATACGATTTTGTAGATAATGATAATGATCCAATGGAAACTACATATAAGGATTGGCAGGCATCAAACCAACCTGAAAGTAATGGCGGTGGCTCTTACTATACAGAGCATGGTACTCATGTGTCAGGGACAATTGTTGGACAAAATAAAAATGATAGTGAAGTTTCGGTAGAAGGAGTTGCTCCTGATGCGGATCTATATATGTACCGTGTGCTTGGTCCATACGGAAGCGGATCATCTGAAAATGTAATCGCAGGTATTGATAAAGCAGTTCAAGATGGTATGGATGTTATTAACCTTTCATTAGGGGCAGGAATTAATGATCCATATTATCCAACTAGTACGGCAATAAATTATGCTGTACTAAATGGCGTAACAGCGGTGGTTTCAGCAGGTAACAGTGGACCTAATGCTTATACTTTAGGATCACCAGGTACGGCAGCATTTGCTTTAACAGTAGGAGCGAGTGATGTACCAACGACAATTTCAACATTTGAAGGAAAAGTAGAAGGCGGATGGTCAACTGATCTTGTAAGTATGGCTAGGAGCTTCGCTGATAACTTTAATAGTTTAGAAGGAAAATCTTTTGAACTAGTAGATGTTGGATTAGGAACTTTAGATGATTACAAAAATAAAAATGTAGCAGGAAAAATTGCTTTCGTTCAGCGTGGAAACTTTGCTCTAGTAGATAAAGTGAAGTTTGCAAAGCAAAATGGAGCAAAAGCTGTCATTATGTACAATAATGTTGATGGCCATGTTGGATATAACTTAGGTGAATCAATGGAATATACTCCTGCATTCTCTATGACAAAGAAAGCAGGAGAAGAATTAAAAGGAAAAATTGCGAGCGGGAATACAACGTTTACGTTTACGAATCTGAAGGGAATCTTAACTGGAGGAGATAGATTAGCAGACTTCAGCTCAAGAGGACCAGTTAATGGAAACTTCCAAATGAAGCCAGAAATTACAGCACCTGGTGTAAGTGTTTTATCTACGGTTCCTTCTTATATTGCAAATCATGATACCCCAGAAGACTATAGATATGCATATCAAAGGATGGATGGAACGTCTATGGCATCACCATTTGCAGCTGGTGTGGCAGCATTATTAATTGGACAGAATCCAAACCTTGAGCCAGCAGATGTCAAATCAATTATGATGAACACTGCTGATCAACTTAATGGAGACTATAGCGTTTTTGAAGTAGGAGCAGGTCGTGTAGATCCATATCAAGCTCTTCACACTCAAACAGAAATAAAAGTACAAGATGAAACATTAATCCCTGTCGGTGACAAATTATTAAAAGCAGAGAATGAAACAGGTGGGTTGAGTTTCTGCAAACAAGTAGTAAAAGATGGCTCACAAGTTAAAGTAAAGAAAGACATTGAGTTTACAAACACTAGCAATAAAAAGAAAACATTTGATGTAAAAGTAGTAGATAATGCGAAGGATAAGAATGGATTACATGAGAACGGAGTGGTTCTAGATATAAGTAATTCATTAAAAGTGGACAAGAACTCAATTAAAACAGTGAAAGCAACATTAACTGTTCCATCTACAGCGAAAAAAGGTTTTTATGAAGGCTATGTTTTAATCTCAAATAGTAAAGATAAAACGGAACAATACCGAGTACCATTTAGTTTCAAAAAATCAGATGAAGGCTTTGATATGCTTGATTTACTAACGCCTGCTATTACACCTTCTTATTATAATCATGCGTATGACGGCTATCGTAACACAACAGCTTTGTTAAAATTCAACTTAGGTTCACCAATTAATACACTAGATGTAATTTTACAAGACGGAAAAACGAATGAAGATCTAGGATTAGTCGGTACTCTCAATTTAGAAGGAAGACCAACGGACAAAGACTACTTCCTTCAAGTGTTTGGTGGGGCATATAACAAGTTTACTGGAGATAAAAAACATCCTATTTCTGAAGAAACAACGATTGCTAAACCTGGACACTACAAACTAAAATACGTTACTACTTTACCAAATGGAAAACAAAAAATAAACTTTGACAATGTATTTATTGATATCGACACACCTAAGGTAAAAAGTTCATTAGATGGGGATTCACCGTTTATTGAGTATAAACCTGGACAAAAGACATTTCCATTTGAAATGGAAATTAAAGATGACGCTTTAACAGAAATGCAGAAGGCTGGTATTGATTTAGACGAAACATCGAATTTTGCAGTCTATACGTATGGTGCTCCTTTTCCAAATGGACCAATTAAAATGGACAAAAACGGCAAGTGGATTGATGAAGTAGAAATGGTTGAAACAGTACAAGCATTACCATTTAACTTAATTGGTTACGATGCTGCTGGAAATCAAGCAAACTGGAAGGAATACTATTTTGTTAAAGAAGGTACACCAGTTGCATACGCTAAACATAATGTAGAACTAGCTAGATCAGGAGACATTCTATCTGCATCTTTAGTATTAGATTACGTACAAGGCGTGAAAGAAGTTACTTGGAATTTTGATGATGCTCAAGCAGCAGGGATTCCTTATGTTAATCTTGTAGATGCTGCTTTAACGGATAATTTCAAAGATAAAGCAACCATTAAAGTAACTGGTAATAAAATTAAAGTGACGTTTAAAGAAGCAATGATGTTTGACCGTGCAGAAGTAGCAAATATAAAAGTAAAAGTACAAGACCAACTTTTCTATCCAATAGGTTATATTAACCCATCTGCTAACATAGTAGATGCTAACGGACAAGCAGTAAAGTTATTAAATGCAGGTAAACGATTCCAATTAAAACCAAGATTTAACCGAGTACAAGGTAGTATTATACCAGAGGGGTACCTAGTTGAAGGTCAATCATATACTGGGTATCGTGACTGGACAAAAGTAGGCGCAACAATGAAAGTAACAAATGGTGATTATAACCTAAATGCAACGAACCTGATAACTAGTGGTGGTCGTTTTAATCTCGAACCACTTCCGCTGAGCAAAGATGCATATACACTTGAAGTTAATGTACCAGGACACTTTATCACGAAAGAAACACAAAAATTCGGTTTTGAATACAAAGGCGAATTATATGGAAAATCAGAATCAACTAACATTAACTTAGTTGCTGGGGATGTTAACCAAGACAATGTAATCGATGTTCAAGATGCACTTTACGTTCAAACATATTGGGGAACAAACAAACGAAGTGCTGATATCAATTTTGACGGAACTGTAGATGCAAAAGATTTTGTATTTGTAGAGAAAAATTACTTACAACAAAATCTATCAGTACAAAATGCACCAACGCCGAAAAAAATCTACAAAAACCAAACGTTAGAAACGATTAAAAATCAATTAGGCTTATAATCTTAAATCCCAAAGGAGCTACTATTAAATATTACTTAATAGTAGTTTCTTTTTTTAACTCATAAGATGGTCATGAGTAAGTAAATGAACAAGAACACGTATTCCAAATCTACAGAGCAAAAAAAGACTAATTCAATTTAATTGAATCAGTCTTTTTTAAGTCACCATTCATTTGGTTCGTAATTTAATTCTCTAAATAACTGAGTTTTTTCTTTCTTAGATAAGTCTCTCCATTGACCAATTGGTAGATTACCTAGATGAATATTCATAATTCGAGTTCTTTGTAATCGATAGACTTCATATCCAAGCGCTTCACACATACGACGAATTTGACGGTTTAAACCCTGTGTTAAAATGATTTGGAAATCAAATTTTGAAAGCTGTTTAACTTCACATGGCAATGTTTTCGTACCTAATATTTTTACCCCTTCAGACATTTTTGTTAAAAAGTCAGGAGTTATTGGTTTATCTACTGATACAATATATTCTTTTTCATGCCTATTTTCAGCTCGTAAAATTTCATTTACAATATCGCCATCATTTGTAAGGAGAATCAAACCTTCAGAATCCTTATCCAATCTTCCGATATTAAAGATACGTAATGGATGGTTTACGAGATCAACAATATTCCCTTTAACACCTTTTTCAGTAGTACTTGTTATACCAACTGGTTTGTTTAAAGCTATATAAACATGATTGCGGGCTAGTCTAATATGTTCACCATTTACAATTACTTCATCACCAGGTTCAACTTGATCGCCGACTTTTGCTACTCTACCATTTAATTTTACTCGTCCTTCACTAATTAACTTATCCGCTCCACGTCTCGAAGCCTTTCCAGACTCACTAATAAATTTATTTAAACGAATGTTAAACAACCCCTTAAATTCTAAATTATACTTTCAGAATAACATATATAGCTTTTTAATGAGAATACCATTCGACTATAACTAAAAAGTACTTTTAAATTATTGTTGTTTACTACTATTTTATCCACATTCATTATATTATTTTCTAAATTATATAACAAAAATGTTTTTTATTGACAGACTGTAAGGTAGGTCGTATGATAGAAAAAATATATTAATATTTTCTCATATAAACTTGAAAATAAGGTTCAAGAGTTTCTACCTAGCGCCCGTAAACTGCTAGACTATGAGGAAGAGCTCTGGATTTTTGTTTTCTTTACAATGTAAAACTGCCTGCTTTTTCTCATGAAAAGCGGGCAGTTTTTTTATTTTAATATAATAAAGGAGTCATCATATGTTTCAACTTAAAGAACGAAATACTTCAGTTAAAATTGAAGTATTAGCTGGTTTAACTACATTTTTAACTTTGGCATACATCATTATTGTCAATCCAATGATTTTAAAGGACGCAGGTGTACCGTTTAATCAGGCATTTTTAGCTACTATTCTAGCAACCATTATTGGTACTTTAACGATGTCATTAATAGCTAATTATCCCATCGTTATAGCGCCTGCAATGGGGTTAAATGCCTATTTTACTTATTCTGTAATTGGGGGACATAATCTCCCATATTCAGTAGGTTTTTCTGCTGTTTTTATTACTGGAATTTTATTTTTATTACTTTCTTTAACATCTTTCCGAACAAAATTGATTCAAGCAATTCCTGCAAACTTAAAGCATGCAATTGCTGCCGGAATTGGTTTGTTCATTACCTTTATTGGCTTACGTTTATCAGGTATTGTCGCAGATCACCCTACTAATCTAGTTCAGATTGGTGATTTTAGTTCCCCTAAGGTTGCACTTACATTGATTGGTTTACTAATAACAATTGTATTTATGGCACTTAACTTAAATGGTGCGTTATTTCTAGGGATGATTACGACGGGTCTAATTGCCTATTTTACAGGTCAGTTAAACTTTGCAAATGGTTTTGTTGCTATGCCTCATTTACCAAAAGGAATTTTGGTATACAACCCAATTGATTCAGTGAAAGACATTATTGAATATGGACTTTATAGTGTAATTTTCTCATTCTTGCTTGTCATGTTATTTGATACAACAGGAGCTTTACTAGCAATCGTTAAACAAGCAGGTCTTATTAAAAATGGTAAGTTAGAAAAGGGAGGAAGTGCATTCTCTGCTGATTCAATTGGAACAATTGTTGGTGCAATGTTAGGAACAAGTCCGACTGCAGCAACTGTAGAATCCTCTGCGGGTGTTGGTGCTGGTGGAAAAACTGGTTTAACATCTTTAACCGTTGTAGTCCTATTTGTAATCGCAGCATTTTTTAGCCCAATGATTGGTTCTGTATCAGAAGTTGCCGCAATTACAGCGCCTAGCTTAATTATTGTTGGCTGTTTTATGATTAAAAGTATTTCGGAAATTAAATGGGACGATTTTGAAGAAGCATTCCCGGCATTTTTAGTCATCGTTAGTATGCCATTAACATCAAGCATTGCAAATGGTATTGCTTTAGGCTTTATTTCTTATCCAATCATGAAAATCGTTAAACGTAAATTTAAAGACGTACACCCATTTGTTTATGTATTTGCAGTATTATTCTTAGTTCAATTAGTATTTTTTGCACATAAATAATAGAGAACATAAAAAGCAGGTAAAAGATATTGAAGTCTTTTACCTGCTTTTTTAACCTTAAATATACTTATATTAACTTGCTTTATATTTTTCTTCGCTTCTAATAGTCGATTTTAGTCTCCAATAAACGGGTAAACCAACAATTGCAATACCAATTGATACAAGTGCATCTATTGGTGCATTTATAATCGTACTACCGATGATGTAAAGTGTACCTAATATTGCCACAATCGGAGTGATAGGGTATAAAGGCACTTTATATAATTTATTTCCACCTTTATCTTTTTTACGTAATATGAAGATTGCATTAAATGCTAGTCCATAAAATAAGAAAACTGCAAATATAGCCATATCAGAAAGTCGATCTGGGTTCCAGAATATCATCATTGCTAATGCTAAAACAATTTGAAAAACTGTCGAGCCCACGGGCGTATTAAATTTAGGGTGAATACTAGATAATACTTTTGAACCAGGTAGAAAGTTTCGTTCTGCCATCGCAAATGTAACCCTTGGGAATGTAAGAATTTTTCCATTTAAACAGCCAAAAATAGAAATTAAGATTCCGATGGCAAGAATTTTTCCACCAATGCTACCAAAAAGTGAAGAAGCCGCCGCTGTAGCTGCATTAGGACCTAATTCAACAATTTTACTTGCAGATAAAACATGTAGCATTGCGATATTAACAGAAAGATAAGCTAAAATAACAATAACAATACCAGAAATAATGGCTCTAGGAAGAGTCTTTGAAGGATTCTTCATTTCTCCTGCCATAAAGCCTACATTCATCCAACCGTCATATGCCCATAAAGTCGCTAATACTGCTGCGCCCATACTAAGTGCTTGAGTAGAACTACCACTCTCTGCATTAAAAACTGATACGTCCCCTTGAAGAATACCAAAAACAGCAATTAAAATAATAGGAACTAGTTTACCTGCAGTAGAGATTGTTTGAATATATCCACCAAGTTGAGTGCCTAGTATGTTTAGACTACCAAGTAATATAATCGTGATAATACCAATAACTTTACTACTTCCCTGAAAACCAAAAAAATCTGCTAATAAAGAGCCAAAATAAAGACTAAGAGCACCCATAACAGCTGGTCCATAGACGAGGGTTTGTACCCAACCGCATAAAAACCCCCACTTCTCACCATAAACCTCTTCTATGTAAGCATATAATCCACCAGTTCTCGGGATTTTTACACTTACTTCAGCAATCGTTAATCCACTTGCTAGTGTAATAACGCCACCGATAATCCACGCTAATAGAGCCATAGTGGAGTTAGCAGTTGAAGACAGCACGATCCCAGGTTTCATAAAGATTCCAGAACCGATTACTGTACCGATTACTAAAGACGTTGATACGAAAAAGCCAATATTTTTCTTTAAATTTAGTTCTTTTTCCACGTTATAAGCTCCTTCCAGGACTATATTTATAAAATTAGAAAGATTATAGCATATTAATTTTCTAATCTATTTTTTTCTGAAAAGTTAAATTTATGTTTTATGTACTTGTGATGTAGTGGATAAGACCCATTAATTTTGATAAATCTTTCATAATATTTATTCATATTAACTAGATAACCTATTGATAAAAGGTTATTAGTCGTAAATATAGAACAATATAATATAGGTATTTCAGACCGATTTTTAGTTAAATATGGAATGTCTATTCTGGAGGTGAAGACGTGGAAGTTTCTTTTGAACGTGTGGTAGATAACATATACGCTTTAGCGATATGGGATACCGAGTGGAAGTCATATAATAATTGTTATTTTATAATTCAGGATAATGGAGTTACTCTCATTGATTCAGGAAAAGGAATCCACTCTAAGTATCTTAGGAAAGCTCTGGTTGAATTGGGGAAAACACCAGAAGACGTCCATCTCTTTTTAGCTACACATGGACATGAAGATCATATTGAAGGCTCTAGTATTTTTAAAAATGCTAAGAAATTTATCCATTCAAATGATAGTAATTTGATTGATTCACGTGAATTAACTCAGTTTAGTAATGACTTGGAAGCTTTTGAAGTAATAAGTGAGTTTGAGTATGAATTAGTTGGATACCATACTCCAGGTTCGGTCGTTTTTTATCATCGCCCATCAAAAACAGTTTTGACGGGTGATTTCTTATGTTTCTTCGGTGATCCTTTATCAAAAGATGGACTAGTCTCTAAAGGAGATGACCTTAGAAATGAGTGGGTAAAGTATTTGAGAGATGGTGGAGTATCAACAGAACACTTAGCTCATTTTCTAGGTGGACTAAAAAAAATAAATCAATTTGAAAGTAGTGTAATGTGTACTGGACATGGCGGTGTCCTAGTAGGAAATATTAAAGAGTTTATAAGTGAACTAATTGATGTCGGAGTTCAATATATAAAGGGTATCGGATTGTTGACCGATTAATTCAGCCTTTTTTATAGGAAGTCGTGTATAGTAAGAGCTTAATTCTGCACTTTAAAAGGTTAGAATGGAATATTCTTACCAATAATGAACTATATAGACTGTAAAAGGGTTTCTTTAAATACTTAAAATTACTTTAATGGGAGTGCATTGTAATGAGGTTAAAAACATTAATTGGGCTATTATTAGGTTCATTTACAACATTCTTCATTTTAAGTCTACTAAGTAATAAACTTACCAATAAAGAGTACTGGTTTTATGCATCAATCTATCTTGTCTTTATGGTTTTAGCATACTTTGCAATTAACTTAATTCGAAAAGTTAAGTCATCAAAGAAGACTGATTCGTTCTGAATCAGTCCCAGACTGTTGACAAACGCTCGCTTTCTTCGTTGCTTCGTCTGTCTGCGGTGCTCATTACCGTCTAGGGTAACTCCGCTCCTCGCCAGACTTCGCGCCTCGAAAGACAAGCGTTTGCAATCAGTCTGAAATATGTATACATTCAGAGACTGATTCATAAAGAATCGGTCTTTTCTTTTTACCTGATTTATCAAATTTCTTATTATAAGAAAAATAAATGATGATAATATTGATAATAAGTAAATCTAATACTAGGAGATAGAGTATGGATCAAATTCTTTTAGTTTTTATGGCGGTCGCTGAAAAAAGAAACTTTTCAAGAGCGGCTGAGGAGTTACATATGACTCAACCATCCGTTAGTCAGCAAATTCAATTACTTGAGAAGCATATTGGTGCAAAGCTTTTAATTAGAACAAATAAATATGTTCAGCTAACGAAGGCTGGAGAAATTGTATATTTGCATGCTAAGGAAATAACTAGTTTATACAAGCGTATGTCGACACTTGTAAATGATCTAATGAATGAGGCTAGTGGTCATCTTAAAATAGGTGCAAGTTATACATTTGGTGAATATGTATTACCGCAAATTTTAGCGGAAATGAAGAGAGTTTTTCCAAATGTCATTCCATCAGTACAAATAGGGAATACTCGAGAAATTGTTCAGGCTGCACTAAGCTATCAAATTGATATTGGTATAGTTGAAGGCGAAGCGATTCATACAAATTTAAATATACAACCTTTTGCAAATGATGAAATGTATATTATTGCTGGAACTAAGAGCGAAATATTCGATATTGAAGCCGTGACATTGAATCAAATTGAAAATGAAACTTGGATAGTTAGGGAAGAAGGATCTGGAACAAGGGAAGCGACTGAACGATTATTTGAATTATTAAAGATACGTCCTAAAAATATAATTGA
Organism: Gottfriedia acidiceleris; assembly: GCF_050457485.1. Taxonomy (GTDB): domain Bacteria; phylum Bacillota; class Bacilli; order Bacillales; family Bacillaceae_G; genus Gottfriedia; species Gottfriedia acidiceleris_D. The sequence continues at coordinate 55,206 of NZ_JBCMJM010000019.1, read as the reverse complement.
ATTTGGTAGTACACAATTAATTAAAGAAGCTGTAGAAGCTGGTATGGGAATTACCTATCTATCTGAGCTAGCAATAAAAAAAGAAAAGCAGTTAAATACCATTGATTACCTAAAAGTAGAAGGGACACCTATTCAACGGAATTTTTCAATTATCACAGATAAAATCGAACTTCAAACGAAATCGATGGAAATATTTATTGAGTTAGTTAAGAAATATTACGAGAAATAAAGTAGGAATCCTTTTTTTATTAAGTAGAACATATAGTAAAACGTAAAGTGTTCAAACGATAAAAAGATAAAGGATAATCAAAATGACTGTCAAAAAACAAAAAGGTAAAACAGTATTGATTACCGGGCCAACGGAAGGAATCGGTTATGAGTTAACTAAATTATTTGCAAAAGATCATTTCAACTTAGTTTTAGTTGCAAGAAATAAAATAAAATTAGAAGAAATGGCTAATTCATTGAAGAAGCAATTAAATATAAAAGTACTGGTTATTACAGAAGACCTTTCTAAAGTAAATTCTGCTAAGTCCATTTTTGATCAAGTAACAAAATCACAAATGGAGATTGATATTCTAGTAAATAATGCTGGAGTTGCCTTATACGGAGATTTTGGTCGGACTGATTTAAATAAAGAGTTAAAGATGATTCAGTTAAATATTGTTACTTTAACAGAGTTAGTAAAATACTTCTTACCAAATATGCTTCAAAAAAAATCGGGCCAAATTATTAATATTGCATCTACTTCAGCTTTTCAACCAGGGCCAAAAATGTCTGTTTATGCAGCTTCAAAAGCGTATGTACTATCATTTAGTGAAGCTCTTTCAGAGGAATTAAGACACACAGGAGTTAGTGTAACAGCTGTGTGTCCAGGACCAACTAGAACGGGAATAATAAATTCATCTGGTGGAAATAATTCAAAGCTATTTAAGGGTAAAATTATGACCCCAAAAAAAGTTGCGAACTTGACTTATGAGGCAGTTAGTAAGAAGAAAACTGTTGTTATTCCAGGTATTAAGAATAAAATTTTAGCGCAATCTGTTCGATTCATTCCACGATCACTCGTTAGAATGCTTGCAAAAAAACTATTAGATGAGAAATAAAAAAATACAGCCAAAATAGGCTGTATTTTTTAGTTACTATTCAATTATGCATTACCCATAATAATCTGTTCAAGTGTATTTGCTACATCTTGTGCACTATCAGAAACTGCTTCTAGCATTTCATAAATCTCTTTGAACTGAATGATTTTGATTGGATCTTTTTCATTTTTAAATAACTCTTTAATGGAAGTGCGTAATAATGCATCGCACTGTGACTCATAGTCTTTTACTTGGATCGCATGTACTCGCATTTCTAATAATTTCTTCCTTGAAAGCAACTGAATTGCTTTTAATATTTCATTCGCAGCACTACGAATATTTTTAACGAATTTTATCATAAAATCATCTATTTGAATGATAGAGTACATTTCAAACGTTGCCGAACATTGCTCCATTCCGTCAAGTACATCGTCCATTTTATTCGCAAGTTCTAGTATATCTTCCCGTTCAATAGGTGTAATAAATGTTTTATTTAATTCTACAATAATTTGATGAATATACGTATCACCTTTTGTTTCGTAAGCTTTCATTTCTGCAGAGAAAGTTTTTAAATCAGTAGCATTTTTTATTTTAAAGTCATCAAAATAAATCGAACATTCATTTACATTATTTGCAATATTTAAGAGCATTTCAAAGAATGTATCATTTTTTTTACCTAGTCTCAAGTATGATTCCTCCTAAAAACAGATTGATTCAAATCCTTACATTATGTTGCTCAAGAGAATGAAATATTATAAATATGATTCTTAAAAAACAGGTCCAGTTCGATCAATTTTTGCTTTTACTGAAGTATTGAACTTAACATTCTTATATTCTTTGTCCCAATTTATTTTATTCCATAAATCTGGATATGCGCTAGATAAAATTCCTCCAATTCCTAATGCGTCACAATTAGCTTCCAATAATGAATTAGTGATTTTATTAGACTGTTTGGTAAGAATTTGTGAGATATCCTTATTTAATTTGTCTTTGTTTAGTTTTTCTCCCACTTTACCTGTATAACTAATAACCGTTAAATAAAGAGTAAGATTTAGCTTACAAGTTATTTTTTTCGTCTTTTTATCTACTTTTATATCTAAATCCCTTTTCATTTTTTTTACTCTAAAGGAAATTGATTGTCGTTCTCCTAAATCTACAGCCATTTCACTAAATTTAGTTAGTCGATCCATTTGTAACAATAAAAGACTTGCTTTTTCATTAGGTAAGCTAATTCCTGAAAACTTATCCCCATTAAATAGGTCTACTCCACCGATTGTAATTTTATCATTTTCGTCTTTTTTTACAAAAGGTAAAACGATATCTCGACCTGTATCTGTAATTTGCGTCCAAGCTGTAAAAGCTGTTTCTTTCGGTATCTTTGTTGTATCTTCAGCAGCCTCTAGTCCTTTTAATATGATAAATGCAATAGGGCTAGTTCCAGGGTCGAGTGATATAAGGTCTGAAGCTTTATCTTCTGCTATGACAACCCTAGTAGAAACATAGGCTTGTCTAGGGCGATAAAAAAGCTCTAAAAAAGGATAAATTCCTTTTCTAGCAAGGTCTCTGCTGATTAAGATAATATGTGCTTTACTTACATCAACTAAGCCAGGTAGTTTATTGTTAATGTCAATTTCCATTCCTGATACAGTAGGACGCTTTACTTTAACAAGTTCGTCCTTAACCTCAAACTGTCCACCACCTTTATTTTCAATATTTAATGCTCTAACTGTAGCTAATACATTATCGTCTTGATCTAAATCGAAGCTAATGCCATTAACCATTTTTTTATTTACTAATAGATTTTGATCCCAACAGCTTGCTAAAAAAAAGGTAAACAAACATAAGGTTATCAAAAATGATTTTCTTATAATTTTTCTCTCCTTTCAGTTTTTGAAATGATGAAGGATAAACAAAACAGAATGATGGGAAGTCCAAATACAACCACATAGCTTAAGTAAGTTACATACTTATCAAAGATAGCTAATTGATCCTCATCAAATGGTATGATTGTGATGAAAAAAATTAAGATTCCACTAATAAATACATTTTTTTTAAATGATTTTTCATTACTGATACTTTTAGCTGATAAAAATAAGTAAAGGATTACCGAGGTTGTCATTGGTACAATCCAGACCGATAAAAAGATCAGATCTAAGCGGTCAATCATTTCAAACGAAAGGGCTTTAAATAAATATAAAACAGGCTCCCTAATTTGCAGAAGTTGTGTTGGACTAAAGCTTAATAAACAAAGAAATGTGAAATATGTATAGAATAATGTCACAGATAAATTGGCAAGACTCACAGTTTTTAATATTCCTTTTTCAGAATCAAGTACAAAAGGAAAAATTAGTAGAAGACCTTCAAATCCTAATATTGAGAGTAATGATTTATGACTTCCTAAAAGGATATTTTTTATTCCTGAATGCCCTATCGGTAGGATAAAGCGTAATTCTTTTGGTAAATAAAAGGTAAAAAACGATAGTAAAAATAAAAGAATGATTAAAACCGATGCTAATACAAAAAATCTTGATATGATTCTTAGGTCACTAATTGTTAAATAAATGCTTGATAAAATAATAATTAGCGATAGTACCCACATAGGAGTTAACGGTAATAACCAGAGAGTTATGCTTCTGATAAAAAGAACGCAGGCTAGACTACCAATCATAATAAAATAGATATATACAAATAAGTTACAGAACTTTCCTACATATTTACCTAAAATTTTCTTTGTAATATCTGTATATGTTTCATTTGGATATCTTCTTAGTAAAAGCCAGTAAATGAATAATGTAATTTGGACTGCTACTCCTGCAATTAAGGTAGAGATCCACCCATCACCTTTGGCCGTACTTTGTACCGCATTTGGTAATGAGAGAAGTCCAATACCGATTTGACTTTGGATAATAAAAAAGTAGAGCTGTAATTTAGAAATCGAATTACTATTCGTTATCATTTTTTCTTCCACACCCTAGATATTCTTTGCTGTACAATCTTTTGGGGATGTGCATCAGTTGGTCGTGTATTTTGTTTCCATGAAGGGAGTCTAAAGAAAGTATCCTTTATATCTTCCTTTCGAAAAGGTGCCATCGGAGAAAAGTACGGCATGCCAAAAGATTTTAATTTACACATATGCATAAAAATTAACATTAAAGTTAGTGTGATTCCAAAGAAACCTAGTATCGAAGCCATGATCATCGTAGGAAAGCCCAATAGTCTCATACTAGTACCCATTTCACTAACTGGTGCCACAAACGAAGCAATTGCTGTAAAACCAATTACAACGATCATCGTGTTTGATACTAAATGTGCTTCAACAACAGCTGTACCAATAACGAGACCACCAACAATACCAATTGTTTGAGCAATAGGAGAAGGTAGTCTAATAGCGGCTTCTTTTAGCAGCTCTAATATGATTTGCATTGCAAAAGCTTCGACGAGAGGGAGGAATGGTACAAACTCTAAAGAAACCCTAATTGAATAAAGAAGACCTATCGGTAGTACTTCAGAGTGGAAGGATACGATTGCAATGTATATGGCAGGTAAACTAATTGCAACTATAAAGCTAAATACCCTAATTATTCGAAAAAATGAACCAATCAACCATCGATGATTATAATCATCGGGAGCTTGATAAAAAGCAAAAAAGGTAATTGGTACAATTGAAACTGTTGGATTGCCATCTACAAGTAAATTTATTTTTCCGTCTAAAAGATAAGATACAGCCCGGTCTGGTCTTTCTGTATTTAATACTTGAGGAAATGGTGAAAAAGTACTATCCTCGATCAATTCTTCTAATTGTCCTGTTGAACGAAGACTGTCTAATTCAAGGCTTGAAATTCTTTCTTCTATGACCTCGACAAGTTTTCGATTTACAATTGAATCGATATATACCATAGCAACCTTAGTATTCGTAATCTTACCAATCGTAAAATACTTAATCTTTAACTCAGGTGTACGGATTCTTTTTCTTAGTAATTGTATATTTGTATTTATACTTTCGACAAAACCATCGTGAGCACCATTAATATTTTGTTCATTAGCAGGTTCAGAAATTGCACGTTCCTTATCATCTGAAGCTGCTGCTAGAATTCCATTTGAACAATTATCTTCTAAAATTAGACAAAATCCGTCTAATAAACTATCTCCTAATTCGGAGATATTTGTTGAGTTTTTAATCTCATATGATTTGACGATATTGCCTGTTTCATCCTTTGTTTCTCTTAAAATAGGTTCAATAATAAATGATTGAAGTGCCTCAATTTTTATCATTGATTCAAGAAACAAAATAGCAAAAATCTGAGTATTTTTATGGATAATCTTAACGACTAAATCTTCTGTATGACTTAAATATTCTTGAATCTTTTCAATATTATTTTTAAGATTTTTTGATAAATCTTCTTCTTTATTTGACTTAATAATTGTTGTATTGGTTCTCATATTTTTACCTCTTTGATGGAAGGTCTAATTGGGTTTATTCTTTCCAAATTTAGGTTGTGTATGCAATGAAGACTCATATGAAAAAACATTTACGATTCCGTTTTTTAGATTAGCAAAAACTTATAATATTAGTTTTCTAAAAAGTAGAAAAATCGAATCTTGTAGAAATAAACTTGTTGACTTTTTATTTTTTGCATAATAATATAAGGACAATTAATTTAAATAAACATCCATAATTACTTTGCGTTGACGAAGAGTAGTAACGATTACGGAAACTAAAGAGAGCTGATGGTTGGTGCGAATCAGTGTGAAAGTAATCGCGAATGGACTTCCGAGCATTCAAACCGAACCTTAAATAAGTAGTAGGCTTTGGCGAGTAGTCTTCTCGTTACAAAAGACGGGTATTCAATGAAAAGTTGATTGGATACCGACAAAGCGAGCTGTTAATCAGCTAATGAAGGTGGCACCACGGGTCTCTCGTCCTTTTTTAAGACGGGGGGCCCTTTTTGTATTTCTTTAAAATTAAATAATAATAAATCGCTGAGTAAGAAGAGTAAATATTGGTGAATGTCACAGAGAGTTAGACAATGGTGGGAGTCTAATACAGGAACCTTTATCGAATGGGCTTACGAGAGGCATCTTGAACAATAAGTAGGGATGCACGGATTTCCACCGTTAAAAGGATAGGGTATCGGAATTATATTGGAAACTTATTCCCGTATCCGAAAAGTGGGATTCAGATAAATCTGATCCAATCTGAGGTGGTACCGCGGTAGCAACTAATCGTCCTCTATATGCACAATCTTTGTGCGTATAGGGGACTTTTTTTATATTCATCTTAAATTTTTGGAGGTCGAACAAATTGTCAGTACAAAACAAAGCAGAAATAATCATTGAAACGATAATGGGGGATTTGTTTACACCGATTTCATTATTTAAAAAATTGACCGCTAGTAAAAAGTTTCTTTTTGAAAGCTCATATAAGCATAAAGATTCTGGCCGTTATTCATTTGTTGGTTCGAAACCAGCTTTTGAATTGATTGGAACAAATCAAAGTGGTCAAATCATCTATAAAAATGGCCAAAAAGAAGAGTTTGTTGGAAATCCTCTTTTAAAACTGAAAGAGTTAATACCAAAGCAGGATTGCTTAAAGCTATTGGATATCCCTTTCATTGGTGGGGGAATTGGGTATGTAGGATATGATATGATTCGCCAGTTTGAAGAGATCGGTGATGAGCTAGAAGATGTTATCGGAATGCCAGATCTCCATTTAATGTTTTTTGAAGTAATTATTGTATTTGATCATTTGGAACAGAAAATTCATTTGGTTGGAACAAAGCTTTCCGATGAAACAACATTAGAAGATTTAAAGAGCGAAATTCAGAAGTATAAGCAAGTAATTTTATCCAACTCAAATCAAGAGGAGGAAGTAAAACCAGTTGTATTTTCTACTTTTGAGTCTGAAGTTAGTAAATTTGACTACATGTCCAAAGTAGAAAAGGCAAAGTCATTTATTCAAAAAGGAGATATTTTTCAAGTCGTTCTATCACATCGAATGGGAGCAAAATTTGAAGGGAATCCATTTGATTATTATCGAAAATTACGAATCCAAAATCCGTCACCATATATGTATTATATCGATTTTGGTGATAGCGTTGTTGCCGGTACTTCCCCTGAAAGTTTAATAAAAGTTAAAGATAATCAGGTTATAACGAATCCAATTGCCGGTACAAAACGAAGAGGGAATTCGGATGAACAAGACTTAATAATCGAAAGGGATTTATTACAGGATGAGAAGGAACTTGCCGAACATAAAATGCTTGTTGATTTAGGAAGAAATGATTTAGGCAAAGTTTGCGAGTTTGGAACAATCAAATTAGAAAAATATATGAACGTTGAAAGATACAAATATGTAATGCATATCGTTTCCGAAGTTAGTGGGGAATTAAAAAAACCACATACTTCACTTGATGCTCTTATAGCTTGCTTACCAGCTGGAACTGTATCTGGTGCACCTAAGATTAGAGCAATGGAACTTATTAATGAATTAGAGAATTCAAAGAGAGGGGTATATTCCGGTGCAGTCGGTTATGTATCCGTTAATGGAAACCTTGATTTTGCATTAGCTATTCGAACGATGATTTTAAAAAATCAAATGGCCTATATTCAAGCAGGAGCAGGTATTGTTTATGACAGCAAACCCGAACACGAATATGAAGAAACCATTAATAAACTAAAAGCTTTTTTGGAGGAAAATCATGATTTTAATAATTGATCACTATGATTCTTTTACTTACAACCTTTATCAATTTTTAGGAGAGCTTGGCGAAGAAATGAAAATCGCTAGATATGACAAAATTTCGATTGAGGAAATAAAAGAAATGAATCCAAAAGCAATTATTCTTTCTCCGGGACCAGGTAAACCCGAAGAGAAGCAGGAAACGAATGAACTCATTCAAACTTTTTATAAGGCTGTCCCAATACTAGGCATTTGCTTAGGGCACCAAGCAATCGGTTATGCATTCGGCGCAAAAATTAGTAAAGCTGGACAAATCAAACATGGAAAAACATCGAAAATTAGGCATGATGGCAGTAATTTATTTGCCTACATGTCTCAACCGTTAGAAGTTATGCGATATCATTCACTGGTAATTGAAAAGGAAACGATACCGCCATTATTTGAAACTTTAGCATTCGCTATGGACGATCAAGAGATCATGGCCATTAAACATCGGAAATATCCAATCTACGGTATGCAATTTCATCCGGAATCTATTGGAACAGAATACGGAAAACAACTTTTATTAAACTTTTTAAATGAAATAAAGGAGGAATTAAAAGATGAAAGAGTACCTTCAACGCTTAGCTAATCGAGAGTCGTTTACAGTAGAAGAAATGCAAGTAGCTGTCGGTAGAATTTTACAGGATGATCAAATATCAGATAGTGAAATCGCAGCATTTCTAGTTGCTTTAAAAACAAAAGGTGAAACAGTAAACGAAATCGCAGGACTAGTAAACGCGATTCGAAATCATACGGTAGGATTTACTAGGAAGTTTCATAATGTTATTGATAATTGTGGAACTGGTGGAGATAACTCATCAAGCTTTAATGTGAGTACAACATCAGCGTTTGTTATTGCGGGAAGTGGAATTCCAATTGCAAAACATGGAAATCGTAGCATGTCTAGCAAAACAGGTAGTGCAGATGTATTAGAACAATTGGGTGTGGAGCTATCGATTCCAACACAAGCTTCCGAGGAGCTTTTAGATGAAATAGGAATTACCTTTTTATTTGCTCCATATGTTCATCCAAGATTGAAAAAAGTTATGAAGGTTAGACGTGAGTTGCAAATTCCGACCATTTTTAACTTAATTGGACCTTTAACAAATCCAGTTGAATTAGAGACCCAACTATTAGGAATTTACAGAAGAGATTATTTAGAAGTATTTGCAGAAGTATTAAATAAATTAGGACGTAAACGAGCGATTGTATTAAACGGTGCAGGGCATTTAGATGAAGCATCGTTAGCTGGCGAAAATCATATCGTCCTACTTGAAAATAATGAACTGAAAAAGATGACGCTTCATCCAGAAGAAGTTGGATTAACTTATTACCCAAATACAGAAATCAAAGGTGGAGATGCAAAGAGGAATGCAGATATTCTTCTTCGAGTATTAAAAGGAGAAAAAGGAGCTTTTAGAGATACGGTTTTATTAAATGCTGGTTTAGCAATTTATACTTCAGGGATTGTCAATCAAATTACAGATGGTATTAGGAAGGCTGAAGAGAGCATTGATTCTGGCGCAGCTTATGAGAAATTACAAAAACTAGTCGATAAAACTAGCAAACTAAAAAGAGAGGTTATTTAAATGGAAACTATTTTAGATCGAATCATTTCTCAAAAAAAAATCGAAATAAAAAGTTTAAGAGCGATTTGTCGAAAAATAACGGATGAAACAAAGAATCTATCATTAATTGAGAAGTTAAAAGCTGCAGACCATTTATCGATCATTGCGGAGTTTAAACGAGCATCACCATCAAAAGGTGATATTAATATAAATCTTGATCCCTCAGAACAAGCAAAGAAATATGAAGAAAATGGAGCAGCTGCAATCTCTGTTTTAACTGATACAACTTTCTTTAAAGGTTCCTTTAAAGATCTGAAAATTGTGCGTGATTCCGTTAATATTCCGATATTATGTAAAGATTTTATTATTGATCCAGTTCAAATAGATATCGCAAAAGAGCATGGAGCAAACATTATTTTACTAATTGCTGCTGCATTACCTTTTACAGAACTAAATCATTTATATCAATATGCTAAGCAGCAAAATCTCGAAGTATTGATGGAAGTACATGACGAAGAAGATTTAGAAAAGGCACTAAAAATTAGGCCTGGTTTATACGGCATTAATAACCGAAACTTAAAAACATTTGAAGTGGATCTGGGTGTGACAGAAAGACTAGCACCACTTATTCAAGCAGATGGAGGGTTCATTATTAGTGAAAGTGGGATTTTCAATCAGTATGATGCAAAACGTGTAAGAGATGTTGGGGCAAACGGAATTTTAGTCGGAGAGGCATTGATGAGGAGCAATGAATTATCATCAAACATGATTGAGCTAATGGTTCCTATTTTAAAGGAGGCTAAGCAGTGAAAGTGAAAATTTGTGGCATTACCGATTTAAAAACAGCCCAAAGTGCTATAAAAGCTGGAGCTGATGCCATTGGATTTGTATTTGCAGAAAGTAAGCGTCAAATTGAAATTACTGAGGCAAAAAAGATCATCGAATCACTGCCAGATTCGGTATTGAAGATTGGTGTTTTTGTAAATGAAACAAAGGAGACATTAGAATCCATCTACGAGGAAGTTGGTTTAACACATCTTCAGCTACATGGAGATGAAACGCCTGAATTTTGTCGTTCATTATCCTTTCCCGTAATCAAAGCATTACGTGTTCAATCGAAAAAGGACGTTGAAAAAATCGCAGAATATGATTGTGATTATATTTTAGTAGATAGCCCGAGTGGAAAATATCGTGGAGGAAATGGTACAACATTTAACTGGGATCTTGTTAAATCAACGAAAATAGATAACTTGATTTTAGCCGGTGGATTGACGATTGAGAATGTAATACCTGCAACTAGCGTCGTAAAACCAATAATGGTTGATGTAAGTAGTGGAGTCGAAACGAACGGGAAAAAAGATGAAGAAAAAATAAAAAGTTTTATAAAAAAAGTTAAATTAGGAGGAATTTAAATGTCTACGTATACACTTCCAGATGTAAAAGGTCATTTCGGTATGTATGGAGGGAAATATATACCTGAAACGCTTGTTCAAGCCATTACTGAATTAGAAGAAGCTTATTCAAATATTAAGGATGATCCAGCATTTAATGAGGAAATTGATAACTTGTTAAAGGATTATGTAGGTCGCCAAACACCTCTTTACTTTGCAGAAAATTTAACTAAGCATGCTAACGGAGCTAATATTTATTTAAAACGTGAGGATTTAAATCATACTGGTGCTCACAAAATTAACAACGCAATTGGTCAGGCATTACTTGCGATTCGAATGGGTAAACGAAAAATCGTTGCTGAAACAGGAGCGGGACAACATGGTGTAGCAACAGCAACAGTTTGTGCTCTATTAAATTTGGAATGTGTTATTTTCATGGGTGCTGAGGATGTTCGAAGACAAGAACTGAATGTTTTCCGAATGGAATTATTAGGCGCAAAAGTGATTAGTGTTGAATCCGGAAGTGCGACACTAAAGGATGCAGTAAATGAAGCCCTTCGTTACTGGGTTGCAAATGTAGATGACACTCATTATTTATTAGGATCAGTAATGGGGCCACACCCTTTTCCTATGATGGTAAGAGATTTCCAAAGTGTAATTGGAAAAGAAACAAGACAACAATTTTTAGCGAAGGAAGGTAAACTTCCTGATGCAGTAGTAGCATGTATTGGCGGAGGAAGTAATGCAATTGGTATGTTCCATCCATTTATAACGGATGAAAGTGTAAAGTTATTTGGAGTAGAAGCGGCTGGGCATGGAATCAATACAGATAAGCAAGCAGCATCTTTAACAAAAGGTGTACCAGGTGTATTACACGGTGCTTTAATGTATTTACTTCAAGATGAAGATGGGCAAATACAAGAAGCCCATTCAATTTCTGCGGGGCTAGACTATCCAGGGGTAGGTCCTGAGCATTGCTATTTGAAGGATATTGAGCGAGTAAAATATGAATCAATCACAGATGAAGAAGCACTTGATGCATTCCAATTACTAGCAAGATTGGAAGGAATTATCCCAGCATTAGAAAGTGCACATGCAGTTGCCTATGCAATAAAGCTAGCAGCAACGATGAAGAAAGATGAAAATTTAGTCATTTGTTTATCTGGTAGAGGCGATAAAGATGTTCATACCGTTCGTGATCGATTAAAGGAGGGCAAATAATATGTTGAATCGAATTGAATTCCAATTTTCAGAACGACTTAAAAAAGATGAAAAGCTATTTATTCCTTATGTAATGGCAGGAGATGGTGGCCTTGAAGTATTAGGAGGAAGACTTGCTTTACTAGAAAAATTTGGCGCATCAGCAATTGAAATAGGTATCCCATTCTCAGACCCAGTAGCAGACGGACCAGTAATTCAACAAGCGGGAATTCGAGCATTACAAGCTGGTACAACATTAAAAGCAGTAATTGAAAAAATAAAAGAAGTTCGTAAATTAGTTTCTGTACCTTTAATCGTCATGACATATATGAATCCCATTTTAGCTTATGGAATTGACAGGTTCGTATCTGACCTTCAGCAAGCAGGAGTGGACGGATGTATTATTCCTGACCTACCAATCGAAGAAGAAGAGATTATCATTCATCAACTTGAAGAATTTGGAGTAGAACTAATTCGTTTAGTCACAATGGCTACACCAAAAGATCGAATCATTAAAATTGCTGAAAAAGGAAGAGGTTTCTTATACACAGTAACAGTAAAAGGGATTACTGGTGTTCGAAATGAGCTAGACGACAGCCTATCATCCTTTTTAAAGAGTGTTAAAGAAATTAGTAATAAACCTGTAATAGCTGGATTCGGTGTATCTACCCCAGAACAAGTAAAGGAATTAAGCCAAGATTGTGATGGAGTCATTGTTGGTAGTAAAATTGTTGATTTATTTAATCAAAATAAGATCAATGAAATTAAACTTTTAATGGAATCGAGTTTAGTAAGCGAGGAAGTAATTTAATAAAAAGTGAATCAGGCTATATCAGTGGCCTGATTTTCTTATGTTATTTTTGATGTATTTTATTAATCTTAACCTCCCTTAGCCCTGGAATAAAGGGAATCTAATTATTAATTAATCTGTGTTAAGCTAGATTCGACATTTTTAATTGCGATTATCGAATTTTATTTGCAGTACCTCAAATATTTCAAAATGATCAAAAGTATCCACAAAATAAGGACTAATCCAAAAAACTCAACTACAAACTATCCACTAATTTTACAGTTCTCCACATTTTCATGGGAAGTTTTCCACATAATAGCGGAGTATCCACAAAAAACTCTTTCCAAAAGAATATTACTACAAACTATCCACAGAAATTTAACTGATTTAAAAAGTTTTCCACAATTGCAGAATACACTCATTTTTCTCTCTAGGACATATGTCCTTCCCAAACAACCATCCAATATCGTTTAATAATGAAGAAATCAATATGACAGGAGAGAAAAATATGAAAGGAATTTTATTAGCGATTGTTGGTGGAGCACTCATTACACTGCAAGGGGTTGCAAATTCACAAATTAGCAGTGATATTGGTACTTGGCAAGCAGCTACAATTACGCAGTTTACAGGTTTTATTGTAGCTTTATTCGTACTACTATTAATAAAAGATAAAAAATTAGCTGATGTTAAGAACGTAAATCCAATTTATTTAACTAGTGGGGCATTTGGAGCATTTATTATTTTTTGTAACGTAACAGCGATCCATCTCAATGGAGTTACATTTTCAATATCAACCCTTTTAATTGCACAGTTAAGTTTCACTTTTATTAATGATAGTAGAGGCTGGTTCGGAGTAAAAAAGCTAACTATTAGTCCGTCGCAATTTTTTGGAATTGGTATGATGATGATTGGTGTAGTCGTGCTTGGATCTTAAAAGTAATTGCTGGAGGTGAAGTTAACTTGAAAGTTACTAGTGATATTGAACAAATTAATCAATTTTTAGCTGAACTTCATATTGAAGAAGTCTTTAATGAGGATATAAAAGCTCATATGTCTCTTCATCGATTCATGCAAGGAGAGCTTATTTGTTCCCAAGGAGACTTACCACAAACTTTGTTTGTTTTAGTAAAAGGGAAAGTCAAAGTTTATACATCTACAGCAGAGGGAAAAACATTAATTCTATCATTTAAAAAGCCTCTTGAATTAATTGGCGACATTGAATATGTAAGAGGTTCAAATTATATAAATACGGTTGAGGCCGTTTCTCCGGTTGAAATGATGGCTATAGATTATCGGTGGTTAAAAAAATTTAGTAAAGACTATGCACCATTTCTTCAGTTTTTATTAGACATCATAACGGAAAAGTTTCATATTAAGTCGAATGCGATGAGTTTTAATTTAATGTATCCAGTAGAAGTTCGGCTAGCGAGTTATCTATTATCAGTTTCATACGATGAAACGAATTCTTTACTAATGGATAATTTAAATACGATCAATCTCAAAGATGCAGCGAATCTGATTGGAACAAGTTATCGACATGTTAATCGAGTTATTCAACAGTTCTGTAAGAATGACCTAGTGGAGCGGAAAAATGGGGGTATCCTTATTAAGGATCGAGCTGGTTTGAGTATTCTTGCTGGTAATAATATTTATGAATAAACTCTTAGGACGAATAAGTATTTTATTTTTGGAGGTGTGAGTTTTGCTGTATGGTTTAATATTATCTTTAGTCTCTGGATCACTAATTGGTTTACAAAATATATTCAATAGTAAGGTAAATGAGCGAACAGGAATATGGGTAACGACAACATTTGTATTAGGAATGGGCTTTTTAGCTTCTTTCGTAATGGGTCTAATATTTGATGGTAAGGAATTATTTGTTTTGCATAATATGAAAAATTGGTATTGGATTAGCGGAATTGTCGGTGTAGGTGTTGTTTTCTGTTTAACGAAAAGTACTAGAATTCTTGGGCCAACTTATGCTATATCAATTGTTCTTACTTCTCAATTAATGTTTGCATTATTATTTGATTCTAGAGGATGGCTAGGACTTGAGAAAGTTCCGTTTTCTTCTAAGCAATTAATTGGTGTTTTGCTTATTATAAGTGGTATATTAATTTTTAAATTAAACGGAATTAGTTTTAAACGTATTAAGCTAGTTAAAAATCACTCTAGTAAAATATGAATTAAATAAATAGAGATGGGGAAATGTTATGAAAACATACAAAACATTATTATTAGATGTAGATGATACATTATTAGATTTTGGTGCAGCAGAAAAAGTAGCATTACAATCTCTATTTAAAGATCAAAAATTATCATTAACTGATGAAGTTAAGTCAAGGTACAAAGAAATAAACCATGGACTTTGGAAGTCATTTGAAGAAGGTAAAATAAATCGTGATGATGTGGTGAACACACGTTTTTCAACCTTATTTAAAGAGTTTGGTATTGAAGTTGACGGTTTTCTGCTGGAACAGTCTTACCAAAGTTATTTAGGAGAGGGAAATCAATTAGTTGAAGGTGCGTATGAATTACTTACAAGTCTTCAGCATGAGTTCGATTTATATATTGTCACGAACGGAGTTTCAAAGACACAATATAAACGTTTGAATGCGGCGGGTATTTATCCTTTCTTTAAAGATATTTTCATTTCTGAGGATACTGGTTATCAAAAACCGATGAAAGAATACTTTCAATATGTATTTGATCGAATTCCAAATTTTGAATTAGATAAGGCATTGATTGTTGGAGATTCATTTAGCGCGGATATAATTGGTGGGGCAGGGTCAGGAATCGATACTTGCTGGGTCAATCCAAAAATGCTTTCAAATGACTCAGATGTAGTTCCAACCTATGAAATACAAAAACTAGATGAACTTTATAAGATTTTAAATATTGAACAGAAGGTTTTAGTTACTTCAACTAACTAAGACCTCTTAAAAGCAAAGTTTTCACTCAATCTGATAGTTGATTTTTGAACTTTGTCTACAGACTAAAAGCAAAAAGTTATATACTTTTTGCTTTTTTGTTTTTTATAAATTAGAAAATATTGGAATAAAAATCATTGACACTGATAATTATTATCACTTAATATGATAATGTGTTTTACAATGATAATAATTATCATTATCATTTACTTAAACTTAAATGAATATCATTAGAGGATGTGTAGAAATGATTAATATTCAGAATAAAGATGAACTAACAAATTATGATCATTTAGATCAGGAAGAGTTAAAAACTTTGAACTATCTTAAAAGTGAAAAACCTGAATTATTGGTAGGCTATCTTTCTAATGTGAAAGCAGGAAGAAGAGGAATTTTTCAACGTCTTTTCCAAGCGTTTATAAGAGAAAAGTTAATACCAGAAGAAAGAATTACTTGGATAAATGGAGAAGTGTCAAAAATTAACGTAAATCTACCTAGTGGAAGACTTCTGCAAGTTTCTGTTGGCAAATTACACTCACTTGGAAGATTCGACCTAACTGGTGATGTAATTGTAATTGACAATACATTATCTAACGAATTGATGCATCCTGTTGAACTGATTGAGTTATTAAAGAATGAAGGTATGTTAGAGGAAGCAGCTACAGAGCAGTACGAACGATTTAAGCACGAAATTCAAAATGGTGTTGCTAATCTAACGTTGGCCCTAACGGGTGCTACAATCAATCATCAAGAATTAGCGGAAAAGGCTAAACAATTTTCGGTTCATTCTTCAATAGAATGGACTCTACATCAAAAGAGACAGGACAAAGAATTTAGTCCACTTGCATTTTTTGAACAATGTGTAGTTGAAGGGCATCCTTTACATCCTGGAGCGAAAACAAAGTTTGGACTTAGTGTCGAAGAGGTAATTCAGTACTCACCGGAATGGGGTAGCAAACCAGAAGTAGTCATTATTGCAGTTTCAAAAGACCTTTGTCGAACGACATCCATTGATCAAACTACTATTACAAATTGGTTATTTAAAGAGTATGAAAATTTACAGCCTGCTGTTGAAGCGGTTTTACATAATAAAGGCTTGCAGCTTAGTGATTTTGAATTGATACCAGTTCATCCATGGCAATTTGAAAATACACTAAATGCATTTTATGAAAAAGAGATTACGCAAGGAAAAATAATTCCAATCAGTGATTTTGTTATTCCGACTCAATCATTAGTGTCATTTCGATCTTTAGCTCCGATTCAAAATTTAGGAGAGAAAAAACATCATATAAAAACGGCAGTTAACGTGCAAACAACAAGTGCTATTCGTACGGTATCACCTAATTCTGTCGTAAATGGTCCGATGCTTTCAAAAATATTTAAAGCAATTCAAGAAAAGGAATATGGATTTGATGGAAGATTTATTGTGTTAGAAGAACGAGCTGGAATTCATTTTAAGCCCGAAAGTTTAAAGATTTCTGAGGAAGAGCAATGGAAACTTCAAGCAAATTTAGCATCTATTTTAAGAGAAAATCCAGAAAACTATGTCCTACTTGAGGATGAAATTCCAATGGCTGCAGCATCATTAATTTCGAAATCTCCAATAAGTAAAAAGCCAATTGCGATCGAGTTAATTGAAAAATTTGCTATTGTAAATCATTTAGATGATATGAACGAGGCTGCTAAACTATTTATTCGTAAATATGCAAGAACGTCTCTACCTGGCTTTTTAACAATGATGGTACGTTATGGAATTAGCCTGGAAGGTCATATGCAAAATAGTGTTACCATCTTTAGAGAAGGTGAGTTAGTACGCATTTTAGTAAGAGATTTTGGTGGAATTCGAATACTTCCGTCAAGAATGTGGAAACAAGGTTTTGAAGCAGAATTTTATCCTGGTTCATCAATTGTTACTGATGAGGAAAGCCAGTTGCATAATATCATTTCGTATTCTGTTATGCAGAATCATTTTGCTGAGTTAATAACTTGTATAGTTCGTACATTAGAGTTCGATGAAGAAGAGCTATGGGAAGAAATTGCTAACGTTAGTAGAGAGATATTTAAGGAATTAAAAAAGGATCCCTCGATTAAAGTGCAAGCAACTTCGGATGAAAAAGCATTTTTCCAACCAATGATTAACTTAAAAGCTTTAGCAACGATGCGATTACAAGGAGATAGTACTGCTTATTCATTTATGAAAGTTCCAAATCCAATGAAGTACTGGAAAGGAGAAGTCGGAGAATGAGCACAAGTTTAACCCAAGTATTATTAGAAAAAGATTTTTTATATGAATCATTTAAAAAATTACGTAATGGAGAACTATTGGCTGATGAAGCAGAGAATCTTACATATTTAGTAGGCAATACGCCAAATCTAATTCCAAATTATATGGTAAACCTGGAAAAAGGAAGACGTGGTATTTTAAGCCGTCTCGTCGGTTCAATGTTAAGAGAAAACATACTTAATATTTCTACAAACTCACATGATTTATATGTTATTGATTCGATCTATGCATTAAATGTACCAGCTATTACAAGTTTTTGGAGAATGGTTATTCAACAGGTACAATCTTATAACCTACAATCAGGCAAAACTTATAAACTATATCCTCTTAATGAGCATGAATGTTTGGTTATTCCGGTAAGCCGTACTTATGCATTTAATCGAGTTGAGGTCGATGGTGAAATATTATTTGTTTCCGAGAAAGAAGTAAAACCAATAAATCACTCGATTGAACTGTTAGAAATTGTTCGTTACAAGAAAGAGTTCCAATACGAAAGTGAAAAATTTACTTGGGAGCAGCTTGCTAAAGAACTAATTAATGGAAGTGCTAATCTTGCATTATCCTATGCGTATTGGGATCAAAAGAAAAAAGAGCTTCAAAAGAGCGCTTCAGAATATAAGATCACGAATGTTTTAGACTGGGTTCTTTTACAGAAAAAAATAGATTCAGCATTCGACAGTAGCTTATTTTTTGAACAGCTTTCGGTTGAAGGGCATAATCTTCATCCTGGAACAAAAACGAAAATCGATATGAAAGCTGAAGACGTTTTTCAATATGCACCGGAGTTTGATGGAGTTGCTACAATTCAATTTGTCGGCATATTAAAAGAGTGTGTTGAATGGTGTGTGAGCGATGAATTTGAAGAGGATGCAAATAAATTACTATTTAGGGCTTACCCTGAATTAAGAAAAGTAGTAGAGCAACAATTTCAGCTACAAGGCCACCGTTTAGAAGAATATGTAATTGTTCCAGTACATCCATGGCAACTAGAAAATGCTATTCCTGTAATTTATAAGCAAGAATTGAATGATCAGACTATTATTCCAATCCGATCATTTCACGTTCCTTGTGGATCAACATCTTCTTTCCGAACTGTTGTACCACATAGGAACCAAGAGTGCATGAACTATGCAATTAAAGTTGCAGTTAACAGTCAAATGACCTCAACTGTTCGTACAATTTCTGCAAATACAACAAATAATTCTACGATTGTTACTAGATTAATAAAGTCCATTATGGAAAAAGAACAAGTGTTAAGAAAACAATTTGTACCAGTTTATGAGGTTGCTGGTTACAATTTCAAAAAAGAAGATGATAAGCAAAAAAATAGGAATTTGTCTGCAGTATTACGCGAAAATATTGAGTCATTTACTATCAATGATGAAGTTGCAATTGTCGGAAGTTCACTATTTTCAGCATCACCAATTTCAGAAAAAGTCATCGTCTTGGAATTAATTGAACAATATGCTAAAAGCATAAATGAATCTTCAGTTAGAAAGGCTGCTTATCAATTTGTTTCAGAATATGCAAATATTGCGTTACCTGGATTTTTGACACTATTAGTTAAATATGGCATCGCTTTAGAGGGACATTTGCAAAATAGTGTGATGGTGTTTAAGAATGGTCAACCTGTTCGGATGCTTTTCCGTGATTGGGGTGGTTTAAGAATTTATAAAGAAAGGCTTAAGAAAAACAATCTACATGTAGAGCTTTACCCCGGTTCGATAACTGCGACAGATGATTTGAAAGAAGTGCACAATAAATTGTTTTATACGGTATTTCAAAACCATTTAGGAGAGTTAATTTTACAAGTTTGTAAGGAGTTCGGTCTTAATGAGAGAGAACTATGGCAAGAAATCCATCAGATCTGTGATCAAGTTTTTGACAAATTAAAGGCAGACCCGACATTGACGGAAAATGTGGCATGTGACCGCGAAGCTCTTTATCAAATGAAGGTTGAGCACAAGGCACTTACAAAAATGCGACTAGATCCTACAAAGAAAGGATATTCTTACGCAATAGTACCAAATCCTCTTCATGAATTTAAGTAAAAGGGAACGAATTTAAAATGGCACAAATCGAAGTACAGAATAAAAAGAATTCGCGATTTGCTTTTCAATCAAAATCCTTCAATACTTTTATGGCGGGAAGCTTAATTTCAAGAGTTGGGGATTGGATGGATTTAGTTGCATTAAATTGGGCTGTCTTGCAATTTACAAATTCTCCAATTCATTTAGGCATTATGAACGCTTGTAGATTAGTTCCAACATTTTTATTAAGTGTTCCAGCAGGGATCATGGCTGACAGGTTTGATCGTCGAAAATTGTTAATATGGCTTCAAGTAGGAATGATGCTATTAACATTTGTGATAGGATTTCTTGTTGCAAAGGGTCCGTCATTTTGGCTGTTTGCACTAATTGTGACGATGCGCTCAATGCTTGCAGCTATGGATCCACCAATTCGAAACGCGCTAATTCCAAATCTTGTACCTGAAAGTTCAATGGCGAGCGCACTTGCGGTTAATACAATGATTATTAATCTATCACGAATTATTGGACCTGCAATTGCTGGTATCTTGTTAGGTATTACAAACATAGCAAATTTATTTTATATCAATGCTTGGGGTACATTTGCTGTCTTAATCTCTTTAGCTATTATTCGGGCAGACTACCAGTCGATTAAAAATAAAGATAATAATGAAAAAATAACAATAAAAGAAGCTGTCGATTTCGTAAGGAAAAAGCCCTCAGTCCAATCATTGCTTATATTAGCAATTGTTCCAATGGTATTTGGTTTCCCATATACGACAATGACGCCACTGTTTGCTAAAGAGTTATTGCATCTCGGTCCTGAAGGGTTTGGTGTTTTATTATCGATTTCTTCCATTGGTGCAATAATTGGGACAAGCTGGTTATCCATTGGAAAAGAGATCATCGAAACGGGTAAATGGCTAATTTATTCAATTATTGGATTTGGTCTATCATTGCTATTATTTATTGGAACAAATAATTATCTAATTGCAGGTTTGGCAATGTTCCTTGTTGGTTTAACGAGTCAAACATACAGAACGTTGAGTCGAATTACACTACAAAAGCAGGTTCCCGATCATCTCAGAGGAAGAATTATGAGTATAGCTTTAATGGATCGGGGATTTATTCCACTAGGTGCACTATTAATTGGAGCAATAGCATCAAGTTTGGGAATTCTCTGGGCGGGAAGTGTTATGGGGCTTGGCTGCATCTTAACCACATTAATGATTGTGTTGAAAAGAAGAGAAATCTTAAAAGTATAACTTTATTATTCTTAGGAGTGTATGAAAATGATCGCAAATATTGTGCAAACACAAAGTCGGGAGCAAGATCGTCCATTTTGTGCATATCTATATGACCTAACAAAATTACGAAATCATGTAAATTCATTAATGACAACTCTTCCTTCAAGCTGTCGATTATTTTATGCAATAAAAGCAAATTCAGATGAAATGATTCTGAAAGCATTGGCACCAATTGTGAATGGTTTTGAAGTAGCCTCGTTAGGAGAAATTGAAAAGGTAAGGAATATTGATCGTAATATACCAATCCTATTTGGTGGTCCTGGAAAAACACGCCATGAAATCGAAATGGCAATAGAGTATGGAATAACATTGCTTCATGTTGAAAGCTTACATGAATTAAAACTTGTTAATTATATAGCAATGCAAAAACATGTCTCCGTTTCAATATTATTACGAGTTAATTTACGTCATTCTGTACCGTCAGCTAAATTAAAAATGGCTGGAGTGCCAACACAATTTGGTATTGATGAGACAGAAATAGATAAGGCGATTACCTTAATAGAAGGTTTACCAAACTTGAAATTACAAGGTTTTCATTTCCATGCCATGTCGAATAATACGGATTCAAAATCACATACTTCTTTTGTAGATCATTGCTATGAATTGACAAAAGAGTGGAGTAATAGATGGGACTTAGATATTACATACGTAAATGTTGGTGGAGGAATTGGTATTAATTACTTGCAGTTAGATAAGCAATTTGATTGGGAAGACTTTACGGAACAATTGGAAAAAGTACTCGAAATACATAATGAAACAAGTTGGAATACTTTATTTGAGTGCGGTCGATATCTTACTTCTTCTTGTGGCTATTACGCAGCGGAAGTTCTAGATATTAAACAAAATCACGGTGAGTATTTTTGCATTCTACGAGGTGGAAGTCATCATTTAAGACTTCCTGCAGCTTGGAAGCAAAGTCATCCATTTACTGTCATCCCAGTAGAAAAATGGCCATATTCTTTTGAAAGAACTGAAGTAATCGGTGAAAAGATTACAGTAGCTGGAGAACTATGTACCCCAAATGATGTATTAGCAAGAGAAGTCATCGTTTCAAAATTAAGGGTAGGAGATGTTTTGCTATTTAGCTATGCAGGAGCGTATGGCTGGGCAATCTCGCATCATAATTTTCTAAGTCATCCACATCCAGAACGAATTTATGTAGAAAGTGATTCTTTAATAAGACAGTATGATTTTGTTAACGAAGGAATGTCTTTTGAAGGACAAAATTAGACTAGATAGCAAAAAGCTGAGGAATTTATCCTCGGCTTTTTTGTTGTTTAATCGAATGTTGATACAAATATTAAAATTAGTTAATAAAAATATAATTGACTAATATCTGAAATAGCCTTATTATCAAGAGGTGATAATGATTATCATTTATATTTAAGGGGAAAATCAACGATGAAGCAGACTCTTATTAAAGTAACTTTAACAGCTTTACTATTATTAGTTTTACCGTTTAAAACCTTTGCTGCAAGCCCTGAAGAGGATTTAACACATGCAAATTCGTTTGTGGAAAGTGCAATCCAATCTGCTCAAAAAGGAGATTTTAAATCTGCTGAGCAGGAATATAAAAAATTCAACGACGAGTGGCTTGATAAAGAGGATGGAATAAAAAATAAATCGATTGATGCGTATGGCAAAATCGAGGAAGCTATGGGAATGGTTCAGTATAACCTAGCACAAAAATCAGTGAATCAAGCTGCACTAGTAACTGCACTTAAAGGATTAGAAGAAGTAAATGAAAAGTTTATTTCTCATCAGTTCGCTAGTTCAAAATTAGATTCAAAAAGTACAGGTAGTGTTGAAGATTTAATCGAAATATTAAACAAAGCTTTAGCAGATTTGAAAGATAATAATGTAACTGGAGCAACTTCGGAAATTAATCAATTTAGAAAATCCTGGATTAATATTGAAGGTGTTGTATTAACGCAATCACAAACAGTTTACACGGATGCTGAAAGAGATATGGTTACGTCCTATGCAATGCTTACAGCAAAAACACCAGATGTGAAAGCGGCTACAAAAACAATTACGGATATGCGTGATTATCTATTACCATTAGCGTCTAAAACTAGTTATACAATGGTAGATGCTATTACAATCCTACTTAGAGAAGGCTTAGAGGCATTACTAGTAGTTGTTGCATTACTAGGTTTTATTAAAAAATCTGGTCAAGAAAAGAAAAGTAAGTGGATCTGGTTTGGCGTTGGTGCTGGTTTAGGCGTCAGTATCATACTAGGTGTCATCGTAAATATTTTATTCTCAGCAGGTACTTTTGGTAGCAATAACTTCTTAATCGCTGGCTGGACTGGGGTATTTGCTGCTGTCATGCTTTTATATATGAGTTATTGGTTACATAGCAAATCTAATACAAAGCAATGGCAACAGTATATTAAAACTAAGAGTGATCGAGCATTAAATACTGGTAGCTTATTATCCTTATCAATTCTTGCGTTTTTAGCAGTTTTTCGTGAAGGAACTGAAACTGTATTATTCTTTATTGGAATGGCGTCATCAATTAAACTGTCGTCATTATTAATAGGAATTGGTTTAGGCTTCGCAATTTTAGCAATACTAAGCTTCTTAATCTTAAAGGTTGGTCTGAAAATTCCAATGAGACCGTTTTTCCTTGTCTCAAGTATATTAATGTTCTATTTATGCTTTAAATTTGCCGGCATGGGTATTCATGGTTTACAACTATCTGGATTACTTCCAGCGACTCAGGCCCCTATTCCTACTATTGACTTCTTTGCAATATATTCAACTTGGGAGAGCTTTGTACCCCAGATGATTTTATTGCTAATAGCTTGTATTACTGTTATTTATAATAGATTCTCAAATAGAAACAATAAAAAAAGTAGTAAAAATTCAGGGGGAACTAAAAATGTTATCTAATAAAAAACTTATCGCAGCAATGGCTTTAGGATTATCTTTAACTTTATCTGCATGTGGAACGAAAACAGACGATGCAATTAAAACAGGTTCTGATGATATGATCAAAACGATTTCAGAATTAAAAACACAAGTTTCGAATAATGATGAAGCAAAGGCAAAAGATAGCGGAGAATCTCTTGAAAAGTCATGGGAAAAATTCGAAGACTCGGTAAAAGATAAAGACAAAGCACTTTATGAAAAAGTTGAAACGCCACTTCATATTATTGAAGCAGGAGTAAAGGTATCTCCATTGAATGCAGATACACTTAACCAAGCTGGAGACGAATTAGAAAGTGTATTAAAAGAAGTTAAAGATTTAAAATAATAAAGAATTAGTTAATTATCGTTTTCTGAAAAAGCCTACATAGAATTTTATTTGTGGGTTTTTTCTTTGCTCAATATTGGTAAATTTTTCATATGTTAACCTTTTCATAAAAGTAGGTAGACAATTAACTCGTCTTAATTTAAGATAAAGAAGTTGATAATGATTATCATTATTAAAATTAAAAATATAAAATAGTTTTTGATTCGGGGGAATCATTCATGCTACTTTCAGAGTTAAAAAAAGGTGAAAAAGCAAAAATTATTGATTTATCCAAATTAGGTGAGGCAGTGAAGCGACGTCTTTTAGATTTAGGAATAAGTGAAGGATCACTGATCCGTTTACAATGTACAATGCCGTTCAAAGGACCTTGTATGATTGAAAATTGTGGACAATCACTTGGCATTCGATTTCTAGATGCATCGGGGATAAAGGTAGAAAGAATATGTTAAATATAGCGCTTATTGGAAATCCAAATACAGGAAAAACTTCCCTATTTAATAATTTAACAGGTACATACCAATATGTAGGAAATTGGAGTGGAGTTACCGTTGAAAAAAAAGTAGGGACTATAAAAAATAGACGTGGCAATCTTATT
This sequence comes from Gottfriedia acidiceleris, assembly GCF_050457485.1. Classification (GTDB taxonomy): domain Bacteria; phylum Bacillota; class Bacilli; order Bacillales; family Bacillaceae_G; genus Gottfriedia; species Gottfriedia acidiceleris_D. The sequence continues at coordinate 30,046 of NZ_JBCMJM010000019.1, read as the reverse complement.
GATTTACCAGGTATCTATTCTTTGAGCCCTCTTTCAAAGGATGAGGCAGTTGTCTCACATTTTTTTGTAAATGAAGCATTCGATGGAATGATTAATATTGTGGATGCTGCTCAATTAGAGCGAAATTTAATGCTAACACTTCAACTATTAGAATTTAAAAAATCAATGATTATAGGTTTAAACATGGTCGATGTTGCAAAAAGAAGAGGAATTTCAATCGATCCATCTATCATGTCTAACTTATTAAATGTTCCGGTTGTTCCTATTGATGCAAGGTCCGGTAAAGGAACAGATGAAGTGAATGAGCTATTATCGACAATTCCACAATCGAATGTTGATTTTAAAATTGACTATGGGATTCTTATCGAGGAAAGTATTGAAAGCATTATGTCTTTATTGCCATCTACATTATCAATACCTAAAAGATGGGCAGCAATACAGATGCTTGAAGATAATAAGGAAGTTATAGAATTTATAGCTTCATTGAATGATTTTAGCCAAATTAATCAAATTCTTAAAGAAACAAAAGATAAATTAAATAGGGAGCATGGAATTGTTCCTTCAAAGTGGATTTATACAAAAAGAAAAGAAGTTATTTCTCAACTAATTGGTGAATCGGTTATGAAAGAAGCTGGTGAAGCAATTACCTTAACGGATCGAATTGATCGATTTGTTACACATCCAATTTTAGGTATCCCTATTTTCTTATTAACGATGTTTTTAATGTTTAAGCTTACTTTTGATTGGTTAGGCTTACCTTTGTCTGACGCGTTAGATGGATTTTTATCAGGGCCAGTGACTGAATGGCTTACAAAAGGGTTAACTGTTATACAAGCATCTGATTTTATAAAAGCCGTTGTTCTTGATGGAATTGTTGCGGGTGTCGGTGGGGTATTAGTCTTTGTACCTCAAATATTTATCTTGTTTTTATTAATATCGTTCCTTGAAGATTTTGGTTATATGTCTCGTGCGGCTCTTGTAATGGATCGCGCCATGGAAATGGTTGGTTTAACTGGTAAGGCATTTATTCCAATGATTATTGGCTTTGGATGTAATGTACCAGGAGTTATGGCTGCCAGAACAATTGAACAGCCTAGAGAAAGACTTCTTACAATTTTGTTAACACCGTTAATGTCTTGTTCAGCACGTTTACCAGTATATGCACTATTCGTGGGAGCATTTTTTGCAAAAAACCAAGCAATTGTTGTATTTTCACTTTATGTACTTGGAATAGTTGTTGCTTTAATATTAGCTAAAATCTTTTCTTCAACAATATTAAAAGGAGAGTTTTCATTATTTGTAGTAGAACTTCCACCATACCGTATGCCTCAAGGTAAGGCTTTATTTAGAAGTACTTGGGATAAAGGAAAAGGTTTTATTCGAAAAGCTGGTACATTTATTTTTGGTGGTTCAGTAGTAATCTGGTTGTTATCTTATATGGGGCCTGGTGGCGTCAATGTTCCGATGGATGATAGCTTTTTAGCAATGATTGGAGGGATACTTGCACCGATTCTTGCACCATTAGGATTCGGTACATGGCAAGCTGGAGCTTCTTTAATTACAGGATTTTTAGCTAAAGAGGTAGTTGTATCAGCGATGAATATCATTTATCATGTTCCAAATGCACATTCTTTACAAGGAATATTGTCAACACAGTTTACTGCACTTTCTGCATTTAGCTTTATGGTTTTCGTTTTGTTATATGTTCCGTGTCTTGCAACTGTTGCGACAATTCGTAAAGAGTCTGGTTCAGCTAAATGGACTTATTTCTCAGTTGGATATGCATTAGTCATTGCATATGTATTAGCGTTAATTATCTACCAAGTTGGAAGTCTATTAGGCTACTAACAGAAAGGAGTATCTATTTATGATTGTCAATATTATAATAGGAGCTCTTATTTTTGGATATGCGGGGTGGACACTTTTCCGATATATAAAGAAAACCAAAAAAGGGAAATGTGGATCTTGCTCAATAGCAAAAACTTGCAGTTCAAATTGTGATTCGGTTAACTATTCAAAATGATTAGATGTAGATGTTAATTTATTGAAATTTAGTCTAAATACTTGAATAAAATATCAGTATTCATTAAGATGATAAAGTAATTGTATTAAATAATTGAATAGTACTAGGGGTGCCGTAAATGGTCGGCTGAGATTAAGACACGATAGTCTTTGACCCTTTAACCTGATCTGGATAATGCCAGCGTAGGAAAGTGAACGGTAGAATACATATTTTGTATTCATAACATTGATTTGTTCGAGCACAAGTCCTTATGGGATTTGTGCTTTTTTGTATTTAAAATCAAGTTTCATCTTCTATCTGTAAGATCAAAGAGTTCTATTCATGAAATAGGGGGAAGAGAATTGAAGAAAGTATTAACGATAGCAGGCTCTGATTCAAGTGGTGGTGCAGGAATTCAAGCGGATTTAAAGACGTTTTCAGCTCATCGTGTTTTTGGAATGAGTGTAATTACAGCAGTAACTGCTCAAAATACGCAAGGAGTGTTTGCAGTACAAGATATGACACCAGAGATTATTGCTAGTCAGTTAGATGCAATTTTTACTGATATTGAAGTCGATGCTGTAAAAATTGGAATGGTATCTCAAATAGATACAATTAAAGTAATTGCAGAGAAACTAAAGCAATATAAACCAAAGCAAATCGTAGTTGATCCAGTTATGGTTTCAAAAAGCGGATTTGACTTATTAAGTCCAGATGCGAAGGAAGCCTTAATTCAAGAATTAATTCCGTTAGCAACTGTTATTACACCGAATCTTCCTGAGGCAGAAGTTATTACTGGAAGAAAAATTACAACGATTGAGGAAATGAAAGAAGCTGCTATTCAAATTCACTCATTAGGTGCTAAAAACGTCCTTGTAAAAGGCGGTCATCTAGAGGGTGAAGCTACCGATATTTGTTTTAATGGTGAGGAATTTACAAGTTTTAATAGCGTTAGAATTAATACAATTAATACACACGGTACAGGTTGTACTTTATCTTCAGCCATTACATCTAATTTAGCAAATGAACTTGAGTTAAATGAGGCAATTCGAGAGGCGAAAAATTATATAACATTAGCAATCCAACATTCCTTTTCAATCGGAAAAGGGGTAGGTCCTGTACATCATTTCTACTCATTGTATGAAAAGGCAGGAGAACAACATGTCTAATCAAAATGCAAAAATGACGAAGTGGAACTTTACAACACTTTGGTTTGGTGCGGCAGTTTCTGTAGCAGAAATTATGACTGGTGCCCTAGTAGCACCACTAGGTTTTAAGAAAGGTTTGACCGCCATTTTAGTAGGACATTTACTTGGAACACTATTGCTTATTTTAGGTGGAGTCATTGGATCTCAGCAAAGATTATCAGCCATGGAATCTACAAAAATTTCATTTGGTAGCTATGGTAGTTATTTGTTTTCGATTTTAAATGTTTTACAGTTACTAGGCTGGACAGCAATTATGATTTTAACAGGAGCTCGCTCAATCAATTTAGTTACAATAAAAGATTATCAATTTGACCACCTATGGGTGTGGTGTTTAGTCATTGGAGTATTAATAGCAATCTGGTTGTACTTTGGACAAAATGCTTCAAAAAAACTAAATAGTTTAGCTGTTTGTTTATTATTTGTTTTAACAATTGTACTTTGTTTTGTCATTTTTAAAAGCGATAAAATCTTAACACAACCAAGCACTTCTGGATTATCTTTTGGTGAAGCCGTTGAATTATCGGTGATTATGCCATTATCGTGGATTCCATTAATTAGTGATTATACTCGATTTGCTAAGACAACAAAGGATGGTGCAATCGGTAGTTTTATAGGTTATATGTTTGGTAGCTCTTGGATGTATATTATTGGGCTAGGCGCAGCATTAGCATTTAATCAAGTAGACCCGGTTGCTGTTTTAATGAGTGCAAATCTAGGATTATTTGCAGTTGGTATCGTCGTCTTAGCGACTGTTACAACGACTTTTATGGATGCTTACTCTGCCGGAATTTCAGTTACAACCATTTTTCCAAAGCTAAATGGTAAACATATCGCCCTTATCGTTACAGCTATTGGAACGGTATTGGCCGTTATTTTCCCTATTGAGAAGTATGAAGGATTTTTATATACAATTGGTTCTTTTTTTGCACCGTTATATGCAATTTTATTAACGGACTATTTTATTCTAAAAAGAACAAGTATAAGTAAATCGTTGAAGATTGATTGGATTGCATTTATTACATGGATTTTAGGGGTTTTTATTTACCGTAAGTTTGTTCAATTAGACTTCTTCCTTGGAGCTACTGTTCCAAGTATGATTTTAATTTGTGTCATTTATATAGTTGTTCAGTTTGTTATTAATAAGCTTGTTCGAAAGCAAATTGGGGGAGAAAAAAATGTTAACTATGAATGAAATGAGTCAAATTCTTGAAAGCGTAAAAGAGAAAAAGCCTTTAGTTCATCACATTACAAATTATGTAACTGTAAATGACTGTGCAAATATGGTGTTAGCTCTAGGTGGATCACCAGTTATGGCAGATGATTTAGCCGAAGTAGAAGAAATGGTATCTTTTGCATCAGCTCTTGTTATTAATATTGGAACATTAAATGAAAGAACAATACAGTCAATGATTAAAGCCGGTAAAAAAGCTAATCAATTAGGAGTACCAGTTATATTAGATCCTGTTGGTGTAGGGGCAACAACTCTACGTACAGAAACAACTGCTAAATTATTGAAAGAAGTACGTTTTGCAGTAGTTCGTGGAAATATGTCAGAAATTAAAATGATTGCTGGCTTAAATGTTCAAATTAAAGGTGTTGATTCTGTAGCTGGTGAAGAAGACGGCGTTGAAATTGCGAAATCTCTATCAGCAAAATTAGGCTCAGTAGTTGCAATTACAGGTGCGGTAGATATTATTGCAGAACAAGACCGAGTATGTACCATTTCAAATGGAGATAAAATGCTAGCTGATGTAACTGGAACTGGATGTATGAGTACATCATTAATTGGAACTTATGCTGGTGCAACGACTGATTATTTCCTTGCAGCTGTTTCCGGTATTACTACAATGGGACTATGTGGAGAGCTTGCTAAGGCTCGCCTAACTGAAGGGCAAGGAATCGGTACATTTAAAGTAAACTTATTTGATGAGGTATCTAAAGCTTCTGTTGATACACTTCTAACAGGAGGAAAAATCGAATGGCTATAACAAAAAGTAAAATAGATTATAAGCTTTATTTAGTAACGGATCGAGATGTATTAGGATCAAGGGATTTAGTTCAATCTGTAGAGGAAGCAATTAAAGGTGGAACAACAATCGTACAAATAAGAGAAAAAAATTGTAGTAGTCTAGACTTTTACAAAATTGCTATGCAAGTAAAAGAAGTCACTTCGAAATATAATGTTCCATTGATTATTAATGATCGTTTAGATATCGCTTTGGCAATAAAAGCGGATGGCTTACACATCGGACAAGAAGACTTACCTTTAACTGTAGCTAGAAAGATTGTTGGAGAAGACATGATCATTGGCGTATCTGCAACAACTTTAGAAGAAGCAATGATTGCACAAGAACAAGGTGCAGATTATGTTGGAATTGGCTCAGTTTACCCGACGAGTACAAAACTAGATGCGAAGTATTTATCACGAGATGAGTTACGAAGAATACGTGAAGCATTAAAAATTCCAATCGTAGGAATCGGTGGTATTAATGAAGAAAATGTTTCAGAATTAATGGAAACAAATATTGATGGTGTTGCGATTGTCTCTGCTATTTTAGGGAAAGAAGATATTAAATCAGCTGCTGAACATTTGAGTATGCTGGTTAATAAATAATAAATTACTGGGGTTGTCTATTACATCGTTATTTGATGGATAGATGCCCTTTTTTATAAAGTCCAGAACTTTATAACAATGACAATAAACTCTCCTTAACTAATATAATTAATCATTTCGATTATGTCTATTTGAATAACATATGGTAATTCGAAGTGACATAACCAATCAAAATATATATGGAATGAGTGAGATATTCCAAGGTATGTTCTGTTCTGTACCATCGTAAATAATTGTAACTAATAAGTCTGTCTTATTGAAGCTCATAATAAATTGTTATTTTTCGGCACCACAATTTAGCAGGTAAAATAAATGTATGACAAAAAGTGGGGTGATCTTAATGAAGGCAGTTGTTGTGACCGAGTTTGGAAAACCAGAAGTATTAAAGGTTGTTGATATGGAAGTGCCATCAATTAATTCTAAACAAGTATTAATTAAAGTGGAAAAAGCCAGTGTAAACTTTGCAGATGTAAAAGCAAGATACGGAAAAAAGGGTAAAGGAAAATTCCCATTTATCCCCGGTCTTGATGCAACTGGAACAATTGAAGCTGTAGGCGCAGGTGTGCAACAGTTTCAGGTTGGACAACGAGTTGTTGCATTTCCAGTAGGTGGTTCATATGCTGAGTACGTTGTAGCAAATGAAAATTTAACATTCCAAATCCCTGAATCAGTAGAATTTGATGTAGCTGCAGCTTGTCCTACAGTATCTTTTCTTTCATATAAACTCCTGGCTGATTTAGCCAGAATTGAAAAAGGAGAAACGGTATTAATTCATTCTGCCGCTGGTGGTGTAGGTACAACTGCTATTCAAATGGCAAAGATTTTAGGTGCCGGAAAAATTATTGGAACAGTAGGAAGTGAACAGAAGATAGCATATGCTTTAAACGCTGGGGCAGATCATGTTATTTGCTATGAAAAAGAAAACTTTGCAGAAAAAGTAAATGAATTAACAGATGGAAATGGCGCTAATATCATTTTAGACTCAGTTGCTGGTAGAATTGCAGAACAAAGCATAAACTGTTTAGCCAAATACGGGCGTCTAGTTCATTTTGGAAATTCAAGTGGCGAAGTAGGTCATTTTAAAACGAGTGAGTTGCATTCAAGTTGCCGATCTGTCCTTGGCTTTAGTTTGGGTACAACAAGAAAAGAAAGACCAGAGTCATTGAAGGAAACAGCTGAACAAGTTTTTCGATATATCAATGAAGGACTTTTAAATATAAAGATAGGGCATCATTTTACGTTAGGAGATGTAGTTAGTGCCCATCGATTAATCGAAAGTAGACAAAGTACTGGTAAAATATTATTAGATATCAATAGTTAATCAAGAAGAACATATCTCTGTTCATGGGGGTATGTCTTTTTTGTTTTTTGAATATTGAGTATGCAAGTTAATATAGTTTTGATCATTTTAATTATAGTTTTGAAGTTTTTAATTGCAGATATCGTTATTTTAATAGCAGATTTGACATTTTTATTTACAGTTATCCTTTTATTTGCACTCCTCCGAGACTTATATTCACCACCCTAAGACATATTTGCAGTTCACCATCCAACAGTAATTCAGATTACATTCCCAAGAACGTCCCGCTTTTCCTAACATTTCCTCTCTTGTCTCAATTTGTCGAAAGGACATTAAAGGAAAATGGTAGAAAATATCGAATATTATCAATTGTAAGACTAAAATATTTATTTCTTATACACGAAATATGAGACTCCACTGCTATTTGCTGCAGTTGGAGACATTCTTACGTTTATTAAAATGTACCTAAATACTAAAAGGAGAGTGACTAACACATGGATTTTTTATTATCTAAAGAACAGCAAATGATTCAAGAAATGGTACGAGATTTCGCAGCGAAGGAAATTGAGCCTTTTGCAGAAGAGCTTGATCGTGATAGCAAATTCCCAATTGAAACGTTCAAAAAAATGGGTGAATTAGGTTTATTAGGAATTCCGTTCCCTGAAGAATACGGCGGTAGCGGTGGCGATACAATTAGTTATGCTTTAGCTGTAGAGGAAATAGGGCGTGCATGTGGAGGAACAGGTTTAAGTTTTGCTGCAACATGTTCATTAGGTGCTTCTCCGATTTACTATTTTGGTACAGAGGAACAAAAGCAAAAATACTTAGTACCAATGGCGCAAGGAAAAACACTTGGAGCTTTCGGTTTAACTGAGCCAAATGCGGGTTCTGATGCTGGTGGAACACAAACAAAAGCAGTTTTAGAAGGTGATGAGTATGTGATTACAGGTGAAAAATGCTGGATTACAAATGCTCAGTATTCTAACACAATTATCGTAACTGCTTATACTTCTATTGATGAAAAAGGAAAGAAAAATATTTGTGCGTTTATCGTACCAACTGACTCAGAAGGATTAACAATTACAGATCCTTATGACAAGATGGGTGTCCGTGCTTCTAATACGACACAAATTATATTAGATGGCGTACGTGTTCCAAAAGAAAACATTCTTGGCAATCCTGATAAAGGTTTTGGCCAATTCTTATATACATTAGATGGTGGTAGAATTTCAATTGCAGCACTTGCTGTAGGTATTGCACAAAAAGCTTTTGATAAAGCATTAGTATATGCAAAAGAACGTAAACAATTTAAACAACCTTTATCTAGTTTCCAAGCTATTCAATTTAAATTAGCTGATATGGCTATGGGAATTGAGTTAGCAAGAAATATGGTGCACAAAGCTGCTTGGTTAAAAGACAATGGAAAACCTTTTACGAAAGAAGCGGCATTCGCTAAGTTATACGCATCTGAAATCGCTTCCAAAATTGCGAATGAATCATTACAAATTCATGGTGGATATGGCTACATGAAAGAGTATGGCATTGAACGTTTAGTGCGTGATGCTAAGTTACTTGAAATTGGTGAAGGTACATCAGAAATTCAACGTATGGTAATTGCACGTCAATTAGGATGCCGATAAGGAGAGAGAATATGATCAAAATACTTATTGCAAACCGCGGGGAAATCGCATGTAGAATTATCGAAACATGTAAAAAGCTTCGTTATCAAACTGTGGCAGTTTATTCAGATGCTGATAAAGAAAGTTTGCATGTTAAGTTAAGTGATGAAGCTTTTTCTTTAAAAGGGAATCATACAAAAGATACGTATTTAAACGCTGATTTAATTATAAAAATTGCAAAAGAAAATAATGTAACAGCAATTCATCCTGGATATGGCTTCTTATCAGAAAATAGCGATTTCGCTAGAAAATGTAAAGAAGCGGGCATTTTATTTGTTGGTCCTAAGCCAGAACATCTAGAGATGATGGGCGAAAAAATTAGAGCTAGACAAATAATGGAACAATTAAACATTCCATTAATTAAAGGAAATTCTCACCCAATTCAATCAGTTGAAGAAGCGAGAGAAATAGCAGAACAAATTGGCTATCCTGTTATGTTAAAAGCTTCTAGTGGTGGCGGCGGTATTGGTATGAAGTTAATCGAAAACGAAGCACAGCTAGAAAAAGAGTTTTTAACAACACAAACGAGAGCACTTCAATTTTTTGCGAATGATGATGTATTCATTGAAAAAGCGATTATTAAACCAAGACATATTGAAGCACAAATCGCTGCTGATACACATGGCAACGCTGTTTTCTTATTTGAAAGAGATTGTTCAATTCAAAGAAGAAACCAAAAAGTTGTTGAGGAAGCACCATCACCGTTCCTTTCTCCACAAGGTAGAAAGAAACTTGAAGAATATGCCCTTACGATTGCTAATCAAATGAAATATGTAAACGTGGGGACAATTGAATTTTTAGTTGATGAAAAAGAAAATATTTATTTCTTAGAAATGAATACTAGATTACAAGTTGAACACGGTGTAACGGAAGGAATTACAGGAATTGATCTAGTTGAATGGCAGTTCCGTATCACATTTGGTGAAACACTTCCAATTCGTCCAACTCATGTAGAAATGAATGGTCACTCTATCGAAGTAAGGGTATATGCTGAGGATCCTAAAACTTTCTTCCCATCGCCAGGAACAATTCAACACTGTAACTTCCCAGAGGAGATTGGTGTACGTATTGATACGCATCTTTATGATGGATGGGTTGTATCACCGTTTTATGATCCACTATTAGCGAAAGTAATTGTTACGGCTAATACAAGAAAAGAAGCAGTAATTCAACTGCAGAATTATCTTAAAAAGGTAGAAATTGAAGGTATTAAAACAAATGTGCCATTTTTGATTGATATTCTATCAACGAATGCATTCCAAGAAGGCGATTATACAACGAGCTTTATTAGTGAATATCAAAAGGTGAAATGAGGTAATTAGATATGGAAAACTTAACTGCAATGATGGCTGGAAGCGTATGGAAATGTCTTGTATCTGTAGGGGACGAAATTAGTAGTGATCAAGATTATGTAATCTTAGAATCTATGAAAATGGAAATTCCGCATGCTGCTCCTTATAAATGTAAAGTCGTAAATGTGTTCGTTAACGAAGGCGATTTTGTAAACGAGGGCGACTCTTTAATTCAAGTTGAAAAACTAGGTTAGGAGTTATTAGTGATGAAGCTACCTCAATCGGCTTTTATAAGAGAAGTAGGTCCACGTGATGGTTTGCAAAATGAAAAACAGTTTGTTTCAACTGAAAAGAAGCTTGAGTGGATCGATTTATTAGTAGAAAGTGGTTTGTCTTATATTGAAGTTTCTTCGTTTGTGAGACCAGACTGGATTCCTCAATTAAGTGACTCGGTAGATCTATTTACGAAGCTTAAGAAAAAAGATGGGGTTACTTATGCAGCTCTTGTTCCTAATAAAAGAGGGTTAATGAGTGCATTTGAAGTAGATGCAGATGAAATTAATTTCTTTGTTTCTGCTAGCGAAACACATAATTTAAAAAATAAAAATGCGAGCATCGAACATTCAATGAGCGATATTCGCTCAATGATTACGGAATGTAAAAATAATAAAAAGACTACTAGAGCGTATATTTCAACTGTATTTGGTTGCCCATATGAGGGTGCTGTAGACCAAATGAAGGTGATCAATCTTGCAAACCAATTACTTGATTGTGGAGTAGATGAAATTTCCTTAGGCGACACAATCGGAATTGCTAATCCGCATCAGGTATATCAATTTTTAGAAAATCTAGTTAAAGAAGTACCAGTTAATCGAATTGCTATGCATTTCCATGATACATATGGTCGTGCTGTTGCAAACCTATATACTTCTTTACTATTTGGAATTGAAAAATTTGATTCATCAAATGGTGGACTAGGTGGTTGTCCATATGCACCAGGAGCTAGTGGTAATGTAGCTACGGAAGATGTTGTTTCATTACTTCATAATTTAGGTATTACAACTAATGTGGATGAAAAGAAACTTCATCAGGCTACTTCATATATCTCTGAACAAATGAACTTAACACCAGTTAGTAAGCTATTTTCCGTATGGAATGGTTCAAAGGAGAGTATTTAAATGGAATCAAGTTTATTAGTAAGTGATATCGGTCATATTAGAATTCTTACATTAAATCGTACAAATGCAGCTAATTCATTATCACGTGAGTTACTAGATGCTCTTCATGGCCAAATGGATGAGTTAAAGAAATCATCTGTACGTGCTGTCATATTTACTGGTAGTGGATCATCTTACTTCTGTAGTGGTGCTGATTTAAAAGAAAGAAGAGGCATGACTGAGAGTGAGGCTCGAGAAACTGTTGAAAAAATCGGGACACTTTTTGAAAAAGTTGAAAGATTACCTATGCCAACAATAGCAGCAATCAATGGAGTTGCCCTAGGTGGAGGACTTGAACTTGCTTTAGCGTGTGATTTAAGAATTGCTCATAAAGAAGCAATCGTCGGTTTACCAGAAACATCTTTAGCGATTATTCCAGGTGCTGGTGGTACACAAAGACTCCCACGTTTAATTGGACTTGGAAGAGCGAAGGAACTAATCTTTACTGGCAAACGTTTAAATGCACATGAGGCTGAAGGCTACGGCATTCTAGAACATGTTGTTGAAATAGATGAATTACAAAATAAGGCGCTTGAAATATGCGAAACAATCGCAAGTAAAGGTCCTCTAGCAATCCGTGCAGCAAAAAAGGCGATTCAACGTGGTTTCGATCTTCCTTTAGATTTAGGGTTAAGATTAGAAACTTATGAATATGAAACTTTACTGCATACAAACGACCGTATGGAAGGATTAGTAGCATTTCAAGAAAAGCGTAAGCCGCAATATAAAGGAGAGTAATTGCATGTCAAACGAAGCAACATATCAAGCTCGAAAAGAACAAATACTTTCTGGTGGGAAAGAAAAATATCATGAGAGCAATGCCAAAATTGGTAAACTCTTTGCAAGAGAAAGAATTAATCAACTTTTAGATAAAGACAGTTTTGTGGAAGATGGTTTCTTTGCGAACTGTATGAATGATGAATTTCCAGCAGATGGCATCGTAACAGGAATTGGTAAAATTAATGGCCGTACTGTATGTGTAATGGCGAATGATTCAACTGTAAAAGCAGGTTCATGGGGCGAAAAAACAGTTGAAAAGATTATTCGCATTCAAGAAACATGTTTAAAAATGCTAGTACCTCTAATTTATTTAGTGGATTCTGCAGGAGCACGTATTACTGATCAAGTATTTATGTTCCCAGGTAGACGCGGTGCTGGACGTATATTCCACAACCAAATTAAGCTATCAGGTCAAGTACCTCAAATCTGCTTATTATTTGGACCTTCTGCTGCAGGTGGAGCTTATATTCCTGCTTTCTGTGATTCTGTATTTATGGTTGAAGGTAATTCTTCAATGTACTTAGGTTCACCTCGTATGGCTGAAATGGTAATTGGTGAAAAAGTTACACTCGAAGAAATGGGTGGAGCTAGAATGCACTGTTCAGTTTCAGGATGCGGAGATGTATTGTGTGAGTCAGAAGAAGAAGCGATTGCTAAGTTAAAAGATTATTTATCTTATTTACCAACTAATTTCAAGCAAGGGGCTCCTGTTGTTGAGGCTAAAAATCCTGTTCAAAAGGAGAAGTCTTTAGCAGAAATTATACCAAGCAATCAAAACGTACCTTTTTCTATTTATGAATTTATCGACCGAGTAGTTGATGAAGATTCATTCTTTGAAATTAAAAAGCTATTTGCCCCTGAACTAGTGACTGGTTTTGCTAGATTAGATGGACGTAGCGTAGGAATTATCGCTAACCAACCGAGAGTTAAAGGTGGCGTATTATTCCATGATTCAGCGGATAAAGCAGCTAAATTTATTAATTTATGTGATGCTTACCATATTCCTTTATTATTCTTAATGGACGTACCTGGTTTCATGATTGGTACAAAAGTAGAGCGTGCAGGGATTATCCGCCATGGTGCAAAAATGCTTTATAGCATGAGTAATGCATCTGTTCCAAAAATCTCAGTTATCGTTCGTAAAGCATACGGTGCTGGACTTTACGCAATGGCAGGCCCTGCATTTGAAACAGACTGTGTAATTGCATTCCCATCAGCTCAAATCGCTGTAATGGGTCCTGAAGCAGCAGTAAACGCAGTATATGCAAAGAAAATTGCAAGCTTACCTAAAGAAGAACAAGCTACCTTTATCCAAGAAAAACGTAAAGAGTATGCTGAAGATATCGATATTTACCGCCTAGCATCTGAGCTAGTAGTAGATGTAGTCATTCAACCAGAAGAGCTACGTACAGAGCTAATTAAACGTTTTGCATATTACTCAGAATCATATGAAACTCCTGCTACGAAAAAGCATGGTGTTTATCCAGTATAATAGTTGACGAAACAGCCCTAGAGATAGGGCTGTTTTTTGTTTTGGAATAGGAGAGAGGGGTATAGTAGGGTAGCGTGTAAAAGAGACATGTAAGGTGCAAATAAATAGCGTGTAAGTGCAAATAGTAATAGGAAGTGCAAATAAAAAAGACAAAAGTGTAAATAAAATCAGAGAAGTGCAAATAAAAAAGGCAAAAGTGCAATTAAAATCAACAAAACTGCAAATAAACAGTTAAAGCAAACCATAATACAACAAAAATTAATGTTTTTTCTACTAAAATAATTAGATTTAGTGAAAAATGGGAGTTACGTCTAGGAATTAATGAATTAAACAAACGTTTGATTTATCAAGATTAATAGTCGTTTTTAATAATATTTTAGATTTAGAGGTAATTAATGTTTTATTAAGAAATTATAATAATAATGGAAGCAGTTTTATAAGCTGCTATTAGAAGGGGGGCATAATTAAATGAGTAAATTAGATCAAAAGCTGAAAGAATGGCACAAGCACAACTTACTAGACGAAGGTTCATTAAATCGAATATTAGAGTATGAAAGACACCGAACTAATGCTGAAAAGCAGTCGTTTTTAGGGAATATTGTTCCATTTTTAATTGCATTACTTGTTGCATTTTCGATTTTAGCACTTGTTGGTAGTAACTGGAACGAATATAGCCAAACGGTAAGGTTAGTTATTATTTTTATAACATTATTTGTTTTCCATGCAGTTGCATTTATAAGTTATCAAAAAGGCAAAGAATTGTTTGGTCATTGTTTAAACTTTATTAACGTAATCGGGTACGCATGCGCATTCGTTTTAATTGTACAAATGTATCAGTTTTCCAGTGACAGTCCAGTCTTTCTAATCACTTGGACAATGCTCGCATTCCTTTACTATTATGTGTTAAAGCATAACATGTTTTATTATCTTTTCTTAGGAATCGGATTTTTTAGTTTGAGCTATAGTGCTGGAATAGAAACGGCACATGTTTATCTTCTTCAAATTCCTTTGTTACTTTGCTCAATTTACTTCTTAAAAATTATGAAGAACCGCTGGAATGCTAGCTTTAATTATACATTTCTAGGTTATATTATCATTATGTTTTTCCAAACATTTTCAGATCGTGAGTATATGACGCCGATTATTCTAATAGTATTTATTCTTTGGTACTTAAATGAGCGTGGTGTAATCAATTATGTTTTGTTACCTGTATTTACCCTATTTGTATGGATAGACACATTTATCATTACAATTTTTGGAGAAGCATATGATGTAGTTCATGAGTTACAAAATGAATTTTCATATGGATTATTAAAGCCGATAGCAGTGCCATTTTTTAATACTATTATTCTATTAATTCTCTTATTAGCAATCTATACTGCGTACAAGAAGTGGAAAGGTAATGAACCAATTAAAAATTATCTTTGGATCTTCTTATTTATATTTTTATTACCAACTATAGGGGTTCAAAATGAATTAGCTAATATGATTGTAGGTGTCCTGATCTTATTCACGTACTCATGCATACGTTTATTTAAAGGTGTTTCAAATCAGGAAAAAGGAAGCATTATTATAGGCTTCATTACATTTGCTTCACTCGTTATTGGAATTTATACAGGATTTGCCATTTCATTTATAAGTAAATCAATTGTGTTTATTATCCTTGCAGTAGTTCTATATTTTGTCTATATCCAATCGAGAAAAGCAAGAGGTGATGAACATGCAAAATAAGAAGAAATTACTTTTGCTTTCAATCATTCAATTTATTTTATTACTAGCTTTACTTGGAAACATCATGTACTTTAAGCAATCAGCCGATACGTTTAAAATAAAATCAGAAAGTTTGGATCCAGTGGAACCTTTATTAGGACATTATGCAGCCCTATCTTATGATTTTGACTCAATAACAATGAAGGATTGGAAAGGTAAAGGTAAGCCGAAAGAAGGGGAAAAAGTTTATATTGTCTTTCAAAAGGGACAAAACGATATTTATCAATTAGATTATGTAACGGATCATCGTCCAAAACATTTAAAATACATTAAAGCAACTATTCAATACGTATTTTTAGAAGAAGACGAAGAAATTGTAATCAACCATAATCTAGGTCGTTTTTACATTCCTGAAAGCCAAATGGACAAATACAATCAAGGCGAATCTAAGTATATTGTTACAGTCCAACAAAAAGGAGATCGATCAGTCGTTAAAGCTGTTGATGTTCAATGAAATAACCTTTTAATATAAAAAAGAGCTCACTTCATAAAAATGAGCTCTTTTTGTATTAAGCTGAAATTTCATCACGTTTTAATAAATTAGCTTTTGCTAAACGTTTTCCAATAATAACACCTAATGCAGATGCTACGTAGGCTTTAACTAATCCAAGAATAATGAAAGGATAAAAACCGAAAGCCATTGCATCGTGCCAACTTAGAGAAGCAGCAATTTTTAACCACACAGTACCAAATATTAACGTTACAAACATTCCGATTGTGTTTGCAATCATTGCATTTAAGACCGTGAACTTAGTTTTTTCAATATAGTAAGCGATGATGAAAATAGTTGGAATAAATCCAATTAAATAACCACCTGTTGAACCGACTAGTACACCAAACCCCGCAGCACCACCTGCGAAAACTGGGATTCCGATTGCGCCAAGTGCTAAATAAAGAAGTAACGAAATTGTTCCGTATTTCTTACCTAAAATCGTAGCCGCTAAGCCGATTGCTAATGTTTGTCCTGTGATTGGAACAGGAGAAAAGGGCAAAGGAATAGATACTTGAGATAGAATACCAATAATTGCTGCAAATAAAGCTGAATTAATAAGCATTTTTAATCTTTCTTGTTGCATTACAAAATCTCCCTCTCTTTATGTTAACTTATTTGATTTATTAGTTAACATATTATAAATTAATTATATTTTATAAAAGTAGATTGTCAATATGATTAAATTTAAAGGGTACAAAATCATTAATTTTGAGAAAATTTAAATGAAGGGAGTCCCCAATTAAATAAAAAAGAGTAATTCGAATACGATTACCCTCCTTTCAAAACTATAATTTTTTTCCTGTATAATTTAATTAAGAGTGCATGTAAATTTAAAATGCAGTATGTTTGCTCAAACACAGATACCTTATGTTAGTTAACTCAATAAAAGGAAACATATCTAGACATTTATTAGAGAAGTTAGTCCATGTGCCGGAGATAAATTTTATTAATATAACATTATTTCTTTTCTTCCAAAAAGATGAAGCTAGTTGAAATAGGTGTAAATTTTCTAACGGGAAATTAAGTAAATATTAAAGAGTGAAAATAACTTTGGCATGAAAAAATATTATGGTACTAGTAAATAACATAGATAATAGACTTTTTCGTTTTATTTATTGCCAAATCCTTGTTTAGGCTAGACAGAAAAAGTGTGTTACTACTATAAAATCGAGATAGGTATTTAACATTTAGTTTGTGAGTCTAAAGTATATATTTCTAATTAGATATTCCTATAGGTAAGGGGTTTGATTATATTAAAATAATAAAAACTTCAAAAAAAATAATATGGCTAAGTATTGACATTTACGAAAAATAGGAATAAAGTATGTATTAATTGAATCACGAAAAGCAATGATAGGAATTTTAGTAGTGGAGTTTTCCCTGTAACAGAGAGCTGGTGGTTGCTGCAAACCAGTACATAGAACACATGAATTACGATCCTAGAGCATCTTCCTCGAAACGAATTGTGAGGGGAAGACGGTGAAGAGCCGTTATGAAATGAAGATATTAGTATTGTTTTTAATACTAATAATTTAGGGTGGTACCGCGAATAGACTATTTCGTCCCTACTGTGCAAACAGTAGGGACTTTTTTATTTTAAGAAAATAATTTAATTAAATAATAAGCAATGAATGGAACTAAAGTAGTGAAGTTTTCCCTGTAACAGAGAGCTGATGGTTGGTGCAAATCAGTACATAAAACGACATGAATTACAATCCACGAGCATCTTCTTCGAAACGAATTGTGAGGGGAAGACGGTGAAGAGCCGTTATGAAATGAAGATATTAGTAAGTTTTAGTAAAACAGCTAATAACTAGGGTGGTACCGCGAATTTAAAGTTCGTCCCTACTGTGCAAACAGTAGGGATTTTTTTATGTAAAAAAATCCTGTGTGCATGTATAGATGTGACGGAATAAGCTACAAATGTGGTGAGAACTTTTGGGAAAAACAAGCTTGTCTTGTTTTGAGTTGTCTAGTTCCAGGCGTTAGCCCCTCGAGGTCATAAGCCAAAGTCCAATAAAGGTAAAAACCAACCTTTATCGGCCTTTGTCTTATGCTTGTCGGGGCTGAGCAAACGCCTTCCACATTTCGTGTTTGAAAGGAGTGATGTGTTTGGTTGATTACGACTATAAATACCGAATAAAAAAAGATTTTGTAGAAAGAAGGAGTAATTTGGAAAAAGTAGAAATGGTTAAATGATGGAAACTTGCTTAAAAATGCTCAAAAAAAGCTTTTAGCAAGATATAGATAGAACGGGTATTTTTAAGAAAGTAGAGTAATAGATTTTTAAGTGAAATAATTTTTAAAAAGGGGAATTGATGACATGAAAGAAGCAACTTTTGAAACAAAAATAATACCACCTCATTTAAAGCAATACTTATCGGAGCAAAATTATGATCTTTACACGCCAATTGATCATGCTGTATGGCGATATGTAATGAGACAAAATCATCACGCATTAAAAGATAAAGCACATTCTGCATTTGTCGATGGACTAAAGATGTCAGGAATTGAAACGGAAAAAATTCCAAATGTAGCTGAAATGAACGAGTGCCTTTCAAAAATCGGATGGGGCGCAGGAATCGTTAATGGATTAATTCCAGGCGCTGCATTTTTTGAACTTTTAGCAAATGGTATTTTACCGATCGCAACTGAAATTAGACAAATAACGAATATAGAATATACACCTGCTCCAGATATTATTCATGAGGCTGCAGGACACGCGCCAATATTATTTGATCCTGTATTTAGAGAATACGTACAAAAAATTGGTTCAATTGGTGCAAAGGCATTTGCTACAAAAGAAAAACAAGAATTATTTGAAGCAGTTAGAAATTTAACGATTGTAATGGAAGATCCAAAATCGACGCCAGAAGAAAAAGCTGCTGCACAAAAATTAGTTGAAGAAAGACAAAAAGCAATAGTTGGAATTTCAGAAGCTGAAAAAATTTCACGCGTATTCTGGAGAACAGTTGAATATGGTCTAATTGGTGAACTAGATAACCCAAAAATTTACGGCGCTGGTTTATTATCATCAGTAGGTGAAAGTACACATTGCTTTACAGATGCAGTTGAAAGACTACCTTTCTCTATTGAAGCTTCTACATTACAACCGAAAAATATAACTGAAATGCAAGCACAATTATTCATATGCAAAGATTTCGATGAGTTAATGCAAGGTGCTGAAGAATTAGCAAGCACTATGGCATTCCGTGTAGGTGGAACAGAAAGCTTAGATAAAGCTCTTAAATCGAAAAGCGTTGCTACATTTGAATTAAATTCTGGATTAAGTGTAACTGGTATTGTTCATGCAATCTTAAAAGATGAAAATGGTGAAGCAATTTACGTTAATACAACTGGCGAAACAGCACTTTCAATAAATAATAAGCAATTAGAAGGTCACGGAAAAGACTACCATGCTAAAGGGTTTGGTACACCTATTGGACTTTTAAAAGGAAATATTGAATTAGAAGAATGTGACGATGCTGCACTTAAAAATTTAGGCATTGTCGTAGGAAACTTTGTTGATTTAGAATTCTTAAGTGATGTAAGCGCTTCCGGTAGAATTGTGAATATCATTAAAAATGAAGACAAAGTTGCATTAATCTCATTTGAAGACTGCACTGTTACTTACGAAGGAAAAGAATTATTCAAAAAAGAGTGGGGAACTTTTGATATGGCAGTTGGTTCTCGAGTTGAATCAGCATACCCTGGTGCAGCTGACCCAACATCTTACTTTAGTGATTCAATTAAAGAAGTAGAGTTCGTAATGGAAACACCAGCCCCATTAACTGAATTAGAAAAATTATATAAAGAAGTTAGAGTAATTAGAGAAAAGAATACATTCTGTGATGACTGTATTTCTAAACTAATTGCTGTGCATAATGAGCTTAATCGTGAACACCAAAGTGATTGGTTATTACGATTAGAATTACTTGAAATTGCAACAGTTAATGCTAAATTAGAGCAAATTGTGGAGCCGCTAAAAGCTGAATTGGAAGCATTAAGAAAAGAGGATTCTTTAAAGAATCTTATTACAAATGGCTTAAAGCTAGTATAATATGTAAGAATATTGGGAAAAGCGTTACTTCATAGAGGTAATGCTTTTCTTATTTAATAGTTCTGGTAATCTAAAGATATAAATTTTTCATAATGGGAGAGGTGTTATCGATGGCATTTGAAGTAAAAGGAATTGATCATATTCAATTAGTTTGTCCAAAGGGTGGAGAGGATGAAGCTAGAAAATTTTATAATGAAATTTTAGGTATGAAGGAATTGCCAAAGCCGAAAAATTTAAAAGGCAGAGGTGGATGCTGGTTTATTTGTGGTAATCAAGAAATTCATATTAGTATTCAAGAAGATTTTATAGCACCTAAAAAAGCTCATCCCGGTTTAATTGTTACAAACATAGAGGCATTAAGAGAGCAACTGCTTCAACTCAATTTTGAAATCAAAGAGGAACCACCAATAGAAGGTCGTACTCGATTTTTTGTAAATGATCCATTTGGGAATAGAGTCGAGTTTTTAGAATTTCATTAAGTACTATTTTTTAACCACTGTATATAAACAGTGGTTTTTTACTTTTAATTGAGCGACTTAGCTAGAATTGAATTGTTAATTTTAAGAAAATTGGTATGATTTAATTATCATATACAAAAGTAGGTGCTTCATGGCTAAACAAATAAATTTACCGAAAGAATTACAAATTTATAAAGAAACAATTGAGTCTACCGTTAAAGATTCAGTTGAAATTGAACCAATAGTAAGAAAGACTTCTTTAATAGAAAGTAAGTTTTCAGGAGACCCTTATTTTCCAGTTAGTTTGGAATATCCAAAGAATGAAAATGGGGAACCTATGAAATTGCTTGCTCAGATTAACTATTCTGATTTACCAAAAATGGAAAATTTTCCAACGTCAGGATTGCTTCAATTTTATATAGCTATTGATGATCTGTATGGACAAGATTTTGATCATCCAACTAGTCAAAAAAGCTTTAGAGTGATTTATCATGAAAATATAAATGAAACAAACCTGATTGAAGATTTCTCTTTTATAACAGGTGATGTAGAAGATGAATTTCCAATTGGAAAAGAAGCTGCAATGAAGTTTGAATTAACAGCCCAACCAATATCCCCTGAAGCAATGGACTTCGAAAAAATCGAATTAGATGTGCCATTTGACGCAGAAATTGACAATGATGATTATGAAGAGCTAGGTGAGCTTTATTTTGAGTATTTTAGTGGAGATGGCCATCGAATTGGAGGATATCCATATTTTACTCAGTCAGATCCAAGAGAATATATTAAAAAAACTGAAAATCACTCTATCTTGTTATTACAAATTGATAGTGATGAAACAATTGAATGTATGTTTGGCGACGTTGGTGTAGCGAACTTCTTTATTAAAAAAGAGGATTTATTAAAAAAGGATTTTACTAATATTCTATACACATGTGATTGTTGTTGAATTTTACTAGATTAGAGAGCATTATCCGGCTATAAGCAGGAAGTAATGGTCTTTTTATGGAACTAGTAATGAGTGAATGAAACATAATTCAATATTCTAAATTGTCAAGCGGTTTCACTTGTAAAAGTGCCAAGGAGGTTTGTTATGAAATTTATCGCGTTCGAAAATATACACTTAGATGAAGCGGCTAGTCTTTTGGCTATCCGTCATATGTATGACCGAAGTATAAACCCTGAATTACCATCTAAATTTGAAGAAGCTACGTATGCTAAGAAAGCTATTGAGGCACTTTTTAATGAAAAGGATAGTTTTGGTATTGCAGCGATGAATGATTCCGGGTTAGTTGGCTATATGATTGGATCAATTCAAACAGATAAAAATCGAGAACGTCATACTTGGATTAAATATGCAGGAATGGCTATAGCAGAAAGTGAAGATGAAGAATTATATCGTGAATTATATGTAGAGTTTGCCAAGAAAATGGTAGAGCTTGGTTCGTTTAATCATTACGTAATGGTACCAAGTGGAAATAAGTCTACTTTAGATGCTTGGCTTCATTTAGGATTTGCCTATGAGCAGGTTCATGGTATACGTGATTTATCAGTTTCATCTGATAAAGAATTTGAAGATATACAGATTCGATTGGCAACTAGTGAAGATGAAAAAAGAATACGTGAATTAGCAACAGTGATCATGGAACACCAAGCGAAGTCACCAGTATTTGCACCAGGGTTTATTGAAGAAAGAGATGACTATCAGGAAGGTTACGCAGAAATTATTAATGATGAAGAGGCAACGTTATGGTTAGCGCTCTATCAAAATGAGATTGTTGGTTTTCAAGTATTTGAATCAGCGGTAGCATCTGATGAGAATTTATTAACACCTGAATCTTGCATTAGTTTAGTAGTAGGAGCAACGGTCGAATCTTCTCGCGGAATGGGTGTTAGTACGACCTTATTACAGCATGGACTTACTTTTGCCGACAGAGAGGGCTATAAACTTTGCGAAACAGATTGGAGAATAACGAATTTAGAATCCTCGAGATTCTGGCCAAAAAATGGTTTTAAACCAATAGCGTTTCGTTTAGTCCGTAAAATCGATCCTAGAATAATATGGGCAACAGGCGTTTAATGAGTCAGGAAAAGCAGGGAAATAAGGGAGTGTATGAAACAGATGAAATTAGTTGGTAATAATATCTATTTAAGACATTTAGAAGTTGCAGATGCAGAGGATTTTTTATCATACGAAGTTCGAAATAGAGAGTTTTTTAAACCTTTTACATATATAAAAGACGAGAGTTTCTATACTTTGGATGCTCAGCAGGATCGCATTAAGTCAATTAAAGAGAAATGCGATAATGATTTGTATTATGGCTTTGGTATCTTTTTAAAGGAAACAGATGCATTTATAGGTTTTACGATGCTAGCAGAGGTATTAAGAGGAGATTTACAAAGTTGTTTTTTAGGTTACTCTTTAGATGAAAAACAAAACGGTAAAGGATATACAACTGAAGCTGCAAAGTTAGTTGTAGAATATGCTTTTAATGAATTAAAATTACATCGCATTGAAGCGGGTGTAATGCCGCATAACATTGGTTCAATAAGAGTATTAGAAAAGGCGGGTTTCCATAAAGAGGGAATTGCCAAGAAAAATGTACGTATAAATGGGAAATGGGAAGATCACCAAATGCTAGCTATTATTAATGAAAATGAATAACTATTTACCTTTTGGAGGGATTAATATGAATATTATTAGTTATCCAGATTTATCGAGTAGACCACATAGTCTCACTGTCGAACGAGTAATGGAAAATACTATCGATGTGTTGTATGAAGCTTGGACAAAAAGATTTGGTGATTGGTTTGCTGCGCCAGGCTCGGTGATTATGAAGGCAGAGGTTAATTCTGTATTTTTCTTTGAGACGCACTTTGAAGATAAACGTCATCCGCATTATGGTCGCTTTCTAAAGCTTGAGCAAAATCAACTTGTTGAGATTACTTGGTTCACTTCTGGATCAAAAACGGAGACCGTAGTCACTGTAGAGTTTTCAACAAATGAAAGTGGAGTAGCAGTTATTAGATTGACACATGCAGGATTCCCTGATGAATTATCAAGAGACCAACACGAGCAAGCGTGGCCGATGGTGCTTGAACAACTTGATCGTCGAATGAAGGAATTAGCATAAGTATGAAAAAAGAATCATTTCTTTTAGAGCTACAAGTATTAAAAGAAATTGCTGAAATATTAAACGAGGGTACTGATCTATACAGTACCCTCAATTGTGCCTTAGCCAAATTAGTTCAAGTTACGGGTCTAGATACAGGATGGATTTTTTTAATTGATAAAAATGGGGGCTATGAATTAGTCGCTTCACATGAATTACCTCCAGCTCTTATGAACGAAGAGACTAAGCCAATGTGCAATGGAGATTGTTGGTGTGTAGATAAATATAATACCGGAAGACTTAATAAGGCATCAAACATTATGGAATGTAAAAGATTAGAAGACTCAATTATTCATAATTGGGGAGAAACAAATGGTGTCACTCATCATGCGACTGTACCACTGCAAGCAGGCGAAGAATCATTTGGTTTATTAAATGTTGCTGCTTCTAATAAATTAAAATTTGATCAGGAAGAATTGAATTTACTAGGTGCAGTTGCGTTGCAAATTGGAACAGCAATTAAACGAATTCAATTAACAGATCAGGTAAAAGAGTTTGAGCTGGTTCAAGAAAGAAATCGTCTTGCAAAGGACTTACACGACTCAGTTAGTCAATTATTGTTTTCGATTAATATAACTGCCAAAGCAGGAGCAAATGTATCCGACAATGTGAAATTAAAGGATACATTTAATCATATTCAACAAATTGCTCAAGAAGCACAAGCAGAAATGAAAGCTTTAATATGGCAGCTTAGACCACAAGGTATTGAAAAAGGAATAGTTAGTGCATTAATTAACTATGGTGAAATGCTAGGATTAAAAGTAATTAGTAATGTAAAAGGAACAACGATATTACCTTCTAAAATAGAAGAAACGTTATGGCGCGTGGGTCAGGAAGCGTTTAATAATTGTAGAAAACATTCAGGACAAAATACGGTATATTTACAGCTATCAATCAGTACAAAGAAAGTAAAAATGACGATTCGAGATCAAGGTGTAGGTTTTATATGCCCAAAGGATGTACAAATTCCAACATTAGGTTTGAAAAGCATGAAGGAAAGAGTCGAATCGATAAAAGGGTCGTTTTTAGTTGAAAGTGATTTGAATAAAGGAACAAAAATTACGACGAATATCCCTTTTTAAAAAGGAGAGTTTTATGTCTATTAAAATATTAATTGCTGATGATCATCATGTAGTTAGGAGAGGACTTATTTTCTTCTTAAATACGCAAGATGATATTGAAGTTATTGGGGAAGCATCGAACGGTGAAGAAGCATTAAGCTTAATAAAAGAGCTAAGACCTGATATTGTTATCATGGATTTAGCGATGCCAGTTCTTGATGGAATTGAAGCAACCAAAAGAATAAAAATAGAGGGCTTAGCAGTTAAAGTAATGATTTTAACTAGTTTTTATGATCAAGATCATATTTTACCTGCAATTGAGGCAGGTGCAGCGGGATATTATTTAAAGGATAGTGACCCAGATGATCTCGTTTCCGCGATCCGAAAGATACATGACGGGGAAAAACAGTTTCATTCGAAGGTTACAACGCAATTAGTTTCTGCTTTAACTGGGAAGATAGAAACGAAGAATGATGATTCATTTCAAGACAAATTAACTAAGCGAGAAATGGATGTATTGAAGGAGATTACGAGGGGAAAGAGTAATAAAGAAATTGCAGCATCTTTATTTATTACAGAAAAAACTGTTAAAACCCATGTTTCGAATATTTTAGCCAAGACCCAGCTTCAAGATCGAACTCAATTGGCACTATATGCAGTACGAAATGGGATTTTGAAATAGACATTAGTAAGTTACAGATTTTTATTTTTAATAGAAAGGAAGAGTGTTATGCGAATTCTTGTATTAGGAGCTGGAGGAATTGGCGGCTATTTTGGAGGTCGCTTAGTAGAAAAGGGAGAAGATGTTACATTTCTTGTACGAGCTAATCGGAAAAAACAGCTAGAGGAAAATGGTTTAGTCATTCGTAGTGTGAATGGGGATTTTTCATTTCAACCGAATCTAATTACTGCAAAGAGTCCTGCCGAGATTTTTGACATCGTACTTTTCTCGACTAAGTCATATCATTTAAGCGACGCTATTTTGGATGTAAAACCATTCGTAGGTGATCAAACTGTTATTTTACCTCTTTTGAATGGTATTGCTCATCTGAATCCTTTAAAGCAGGCATTTGGTGAAGAAAAAGTTATAGGCGGTTTATGTTTTATCGAAACAACTTTGAATGAAGCCGGGGAAGTTGCTCAAACAAGTAAAGCTGCTAGACTTGTATTTGGTGAATTCTTAAGTAAAGAAACTGACCGTATTAAAAAAATTGCTGATGCATTTAGCGGTTCAAAAGCTGACTTTGTCCATAGTAAGCAGATTGAACGAGATATGTGGCATAAATATTTGTTTATTACTGTAATGTCTGGTGTTACGTCACTTATGCGTGCCCCAATTGGTCCAATTAGAGAAAGTGATGGTGGAAGAGCTACTATCCGTGAATTATTTGAAGAGTGCGCTAATATTATGAGATCCCATGATGCACCGATTTCTGAAAATATTGTGGATGAGCATATGAAATCAATTGATGCTCTTGGTTATGATATGAAGTCCTCTTTGCAGAGGGATATGGAAAAATGGTCATTAGTAGAGGGGGATCATTTGCAAGGGTATTTACTAGAACTTGCAAAGAAAAAGGATATAACTGCTAAATTACTTGAATTAGTTTATCAAAATATTAAAGTTTATCAAAAAATGAGTCAAGATCGTAATAATCGAGAAACCGAACGTTTATCAGTTTGAAATCTACAACTTTAGTTGTAGATTTTTTTCATTTTTTTATACTCCTAAACGTGTAGAAAAGTTCTATCAAATGACTGAAGTCTGGACTTTATAAATTGACTATACTAAAGGTACGAATTAAAGGAGTGGAAAATATGAATATTATAATGATTAATGGTAGTCCAAGAAAAGAAGGTCGTACAGGTAAATTAACTAAAATCATCTCGAAAAAATACAATATAAAAACAATTGATTTAAGTGAACTGGTATTACCAATTTATAATGGTCAAGAAGAGCAAAATGAAATAGCTAATATCCAAAAACTAAGATCACAGCTAGAAAATGCTGATGCTATGATCATTGCAACACCGGAATATCATGGTGGAATGAGCGGAGCATTAAAAAACGCTTTTGACTTTTTAGGTAGTAAGCATTTTAAAGATAAGCCAGTTGCAATATTAGCTGTATCCGGTGGAGGAAAGGGTGGAATTAATGCACTTAACAATATGAGAATTGTTTTAAGAGCATTATATGCAAATGTTTTATCAAAACAAGTTGTGATTGATCCATCAGACTTTATATCAGAAGGTACTGCGTTAGAAGAAAATACATCTTATTCAGTAGATAGCTTATTTCAAGAATTGAAGCTCTATACACAAATATCAAAAAAGCTAAATGAAGAATGGGCAACATTAAACTATTAAAGGATAAGGTGATGACAATGAAAAACTGGGTTCAGTTTAGAATTGCAAGACCTACAAACCAATTAGCTGAAATAAGTAAGTTCTATGGAGAAGGGCTAGGCTTAAAACGTGTGGGCGGTTTTCAAAATCAAAATGGTTACGATGGAATCATGTTTGGATTACCTAATGTTGAATACCATTTAGAATTTACTCAACATATTGATGGAAGCCCATGTCCTGCCCCAACAAAGGATAATCTTTTAGTATTTTATATACCTCATAAAGCTGAAATAGATCTTGTTAAAAACCGATTAAATAATATAGGTTATTTTGACGTTGAACCTGAGAATCCTTATTGGCTCGGAAAAAGTTTTACATTTGAAGACCCAGATGGGTGGAGAATTGTATTAATGAATACTGAAGGATTGAGGAATACTTAGGATTTCATATTCGTAAAAAACACGATGAAGAGCCTTCTATGGAAGGTTCAACATCGTGTTTTAATATTGCGTAGTCAAAGGTCCTATATTTATTCAGAATAAAAATTATGTATATTATGCCTTAATGAAATATACATAAATTGAATTTTACAATTGCATTAAACTAATGGTCTATCAATTAAAGTAGCGAATTCCAGATCGTGTTCATGATCATCATTGATCGTTGTCATTCCTTTGACAAAGTGAACATGCTTACCGTTTCCTACCGGAATAGGAGGGCCGGTTTCAATAATAACTTCGTGATGATGATCGAGAAAATCTGTATTTACTACAATTCGGTGTACATGACTATGTCTTCCTTTGGGAATGACTTCACTTGTAACTCCAGCAAAGCGATGATTATGTCGATCGTCATCTTCTTCTGCCAATTTAGTACTAGCTACAAATTCATGTACATGTGTTTGAGGTTTTTCTTCTGGCTGTTTTACTTCTGCCTCTTCGTTAGACACTTTTTCTGCTTCTTCGTTAGACTCTCTTTCTCTTTCTTTTTCTCTTAGTCTTTTTCGATATTCAAACGGGTCCCTTTTCATAAAATGACGCCCCTTTCGATAAAGATTGTCTTCCTTTTTTATTTTATTAGTACTAGTAGGTAAATATGATTCTTTAATGCTCATAATTATAAGTTTTTTATTGAGAAATATTGAATTACTTTCATAAAATAAGTAAAATGGAATAAATACTTACAAAAAGAAGGTTTTTGTTGATGGATACTTTCGATTTAAAAATTATTAATCATTTAATGGATAATTCTAGAATTAAGTGGGCGGATTTAGCTAGTGAGGTTGGCTTGTCAGCTCCGGCTACTGCTGAACGTGTTAACCGATTAGTTGAACAAGGTGTGATTAAAGGATTTGGTGTGCTAGTTGATGCAGAAAAAGTTGGAAGTGAATTAACTGCGTTTGTAGCTGTTTCACTTGAGCGACCCGAAAATCGAGCTCCTTTTTTAGAGCTTGTTAATCAATTAGAGGAAGTGCAGGAATGTCACCATATTGCGGGTGAAGATGATTATTTACTAAAAATAATAAGTAGAAATACAAAAGACTTGGATCGAGTAATTAGCCATGAAATAAAAGGGTTAAAGGGCGTAATAAGAACAAAAACAACAATTGTAATGGATACAACGAAAGAAACTTTTCGACTGCCATTACAAAAACATAAATTTTCTATAGAGTAGGGAGAGCAACATGAATCTTGAATTTTATATTAAAGGATTAATAATTGGCCTATCAATTGCTGCACCTGTTGGCCCAATTGGAGTACTGTGTATCCGTAGAACTCTAGCGTATGGAAGAATGGTTGGTTTAGTTTCTGGTCTTGGGGCTGCTACTGCTGATGGTATTTATGGCTTAGTTGCAGGCTTTGGATTAACTGTCATTATGAATTTTTTGATTGGTCAGCATTTTTGGATTCAGTTAATCGGTGGTTTCTTCCTCTGTTATTTAGGTGTAAAAACACTTATTTCAAAAGCCAGCTTTACTCAATCTGATACGCAGAAGAAAAATATAATTAATGCGTTTTTATCCGTTTTATTTTTAACGCTAACAAACCCAATGACGATTCTATCATTTATCGCCATTTTTGCGGGATTAGGAATTTCGAATTCAGATAGCAATATTGTTTCCTCTGTCATTTTAGTATTAGGTGTTTTTTGTGGTTCAAGTTTATGGTGGGTAATATTAAGCAGTGGTGTGGGACTATTTAGAACTCGGATCAATGATCGGTCTTTAACATTAATTAACCGTTTATCAGGTATTATTATTATTATTTTTGGTGGTATAGCTTTATATGGATTAATGTAAAGTAAGCGTAAGAGGGTATTTACATGTTATTAGTAAAAAGTTTTATTTTAGGTTTATCAGTTTCTGCACCTGTAGGCCCGATTGGTTTATTGTGCATACAAAGAATTATATCTAGGGGAAAAACAGCTGGATTTATGACAGGATTAGGCGCATCTTCGGCTAATTTATTTTACGCTAGTATTGCCGCATTTGGTTTTTCTATTGTTTCATCATTTTTAATTGAGCAGGAATTTGTTCTTCGAATCGTAGGTGCAATATTTTTATTTTATTTAGGAATTAAAACCTTTCTAAAAAGACCTGCTAAAACTGCCGCAAATTTGGAGGGTGAAGGCATGGTTAGTATGTTTCTCTCTACATTTTTATTAATGATCACAAATCCTGTAACAATTTTAAACTTTGTAGCAATGTTTGCAGGACTAGGTTTTGACCAAAGTTCTACATCAATAGGATCGGCAGTTTCACTAATTATAGGTGTTTTTTTAGGAGCGGTTTCTTGGTGGCTTATTTTAAGTGGTGTAGTTAGTTTGTTTCGAAATAAAATTACAAATCACTTAGGTTTAGTAAATAAAATGGCTGGTTTAATGATTATTGTTTTAGGAATTATTTCATTTATTAAGTAAAGAAGGAAGCTATATATTAATAGCTTCACGCTGTTGAAAAACAACCTTGTCAATTAAATTACCAAATTTTCGTAAAAGGAGTAGAGTGATGTTGATTTCCATTACAGGATGCTCGCTTTCCATGGGGCGAGATTCTTTAGCCTTCCCGCTTATCCCATAGGAGTCGAGCATCCTTTCATTCC
>NZ_JBCMJM010000018.1:0-150149 GCF_050457485.1 Gottfriedia acidiceleris | reverse complement strand
TAGATGAATAAGTTGATTGGAACGAAAGGGATGCTCGACTCCTATGGGATAAGCGGGAAGGCTAAAGAATCTCGCCCCATGGAAAGCGAGCATCCTGTAGTGGAAATCAACATCACTCTACTCCTTTTACGAAAATTTGGTAATTTAATTGACAAGGTTGTTTTTCAACAGCGTGAAAAAACAACTATTTTTTAATAGTTGTTTTTTTAGTGCCTCTGGTACATTTGTATTTGAAACAAGACGTAATAAACCGAAAAAATACGTTCGATATTATTGAACAAACGCTAAGCATTAATTGGTATTGGAACTGAAACAAAAATAATAAAAAGAACTTCTCATTTAAGAGAAGTTCCTTGTGCAATTAGGCTATTAACCTTGTAATATTGTTTTCAAATCGTCTTGTGCATTTGTAATTAATTTTAAACCAAATGTATCAACTAATACATTTAATACGCCTTCATTAATAAAATCAGGTGCTTTTGGTCCGATTCGAATATCTTGGATTCCTAGACTAAATAGCCCTAATAAAATGGCCACAGCTTTTTGCTCAAACCAAGAAAGTATTATACTTACCGGCAATTCATTGACACTACAATTAAAGCTTTCTGCTAATGCAGCCGCAATTTTAATTGTTGAAACTGAATTATTGCATTGCCCTAAATCTATAAATCTAGGAATGTTTGTACCAGCTACAGTACCATAGTCTACATCATTAAAGCGAAATTTACCGCAAGATGTTGTTAAAACTACTGTATCATTTGGTAAGGAAGTTACAAGCTCACGATAATATTCGCCACCTTTACCTGGGGCGTCACAACCTGCTACAACAAAGAAGCGTTGAATCTTCCCATTTTTTACAGCTTCTACAATTTCAGGCGCAATAGACAAAACTGTTTCGTGATGATATCCAGTAGTCATTACTTCTTCTGATTCGATATTTGCTGCTGGAAGTTCTAAAGCACGTTGAATTAATGGTGAAAAATCTTCCTCTATAATCTTTGTTACTCCTTCTAATCCCGCCACTTCATATGAGAAGAAGCGATCTGCATAACTACCCTTTATTGGCATCACACAGTTTGTAGTTGCTAAAATCGCTCCAGGGAATTTTTCAAATAAACGACGTTGATCAAACCAAGCTTTTCCAATGTTACCCTTTAAATGTGGATATTTTTTCAATGCAGGATAACCGTGAGCCGGTAGCATTTCAGAGTGAGTGTAAATTTGTATACCTTTACCATCTGTTTGTTTTAACAATTCTTCTAATGCAAATAAATTGTGACCAGTAACAACAATGCATTTTCCTTCAATTTTATTAGAAGAAACTTGTACAGGCTCAGGAATTCCAAAATGTTTTATATGAGCTTCATCTAAAAGCTCCATTACACGAATTGCAGCTTTACCTACCTTCATAGCCATATCTATGTGTTCTTGTAAGTTAAAATTAGAATTTGTTAAAGTCATATAAAGAGCTTCATGGGTTACTTGGTCAACAAATGGATCAGTATACCCTAATTGAGCTGCGTGTGTTCGATAAGCTGCAATTCCCTTTAACCCATAAACCATCGTATCTTGTAAACTTGCAATTGTTTCATCTTTTCCACATACACCTACAATTTTACAACCACCATCTGGAGTTTGTTCACATTGGTTACAAAACATCATTCATCCCCCTAACAATTTTTACTAACCTAATTATACGGCGGGATATAATTGTTATTTGTGACTTAAATCACATGATATCTATAAACTCATAAATAAATTATTTTGATTAAAAAATACGTATGTTAAGCATTTATGAGTTTAATGAATGATAAAAAGGGTGTCTAAATAGACAGCCCTTTTTATCAAAAATCAACATTTAGATTTAATAAAGCATTTGATTGATTTTAAAAATTATAAATTGAGAGAATTATAGGGTAAATATTACTTAGCGGAGTAGCTTTTAGGTAACTTAAAATGATTCTGATTCATCACATCACGTAGTCGGTCAGGGTAATCTGTTATGATTCCATCAACACCATCATCAATAAGCTTTTGCATAGTTGGTTGGTCGTCAACTGTCCATGGAATAACCTTCATTCCGTACTGGTGAGCTTCTTGAACCATATTCTTAGTAATATAAGGCGTGTAGTTCGCATCTGTAATTTTGCCATCCTGTGGGAACCCATGGACTGGAGAAATTGCATTTACACCTAATGAATGAGCCGCAGTAACGAGATTCCCATCAAAATCATCAATATCGATTCCACCTAACCAAGGTGATTTACCAGGTTTGCCAGGTTGCAGAAATTCTGGTCCATTTGTTAGCGCAACAAGAGGCAATCGTGGTTCAACTTCATGCATAAGCTTGAGCGAACCCCAGTCAAAGCTTTGAATTGACACTTGGTCTAACATCCCAGCTTCACGTACTTGTTTGGCAACGATTTGAACAAATTCCTCTCGAGGAGCTGTTTGTTCTGGTGCTCCAGCTTCAACTTTTGTTTCGATATTCATCCACACTTTTTTAGCATTGTACTTCTTTACAAGATCAAATACCTCGGTTAAAAGTGGCATACGAGCACCAGGACTTAGTTGTTGTCCAGGGAATTGGGGTAGACCTTTTGAACCACAATCGAGCGTTCTTACTTGAGCTAGCGTTAGATCTTTTATGTATTTTCCAACGTATGGGTACTCCGAATCACCAACGAATGCTGGTTTCGTGTCAGAGCATTTTGTACCTGTTATTTTACGATCGTGCGTAATAACAGCTTGATGGTCCTCAGTTATTTGTACGTCAAGCTCAAGGGTGCTTACGCCGAGTTCAAGTGCATGAGAGAATGAAGCTAAAGTTGACTCAACTGTAAGCCCCAGTCCTCCACGATGTGCTTGAAGGTCAAAATCTTTTGGTCCAAATGACTTAAACGTATTCTGATTCGCAGAAGTTGTTTGTGCTGAAACTTGGCTAACTCCTGAATATACCAATAGTGATGTCATTGCTGCTAAAATTAACTTTTTCCTATTCAATTTTAATCATCCCCTTATATAAATCTATTACTCTATAAGAATAGATGACAAATTTAAAGTTCAAATGATTAAAATAATAAATAAAAGTAAATAAATGTTGAAAATTGTAAAAATAATTAGTTTTTTAGAGAAAAAAATAAGCCAAATCCATCTTAGCTAGGATTTGGCTTTATTTTTATTGAGCTTTTTTCGCTCTATTTTCTTTTACTTCAAAAGTTAACTTTTCTTTACCCATTAAGATAATCGCGATAAAACCTAAAGTAATCGGAATTAGTGTCCATTTAAAAGTAGTCGCAACTGAATGAGCCATTGCTTCTGAGATTTTATGAAGTACTTCTGGTGGAATTTTAGCTCTAGCATCAGCGGATAATAATGCACGTGAGTCAACTTTTCCGCCAAATGCACCTAAATTACCAAGTAAATCACTTACTTTATTTTTAAATACGTGGTTTTGAATTGTACCAAAAATAGTAACACCAATTGTCATACCTAATGTTCTAAAGAAAGTATTTGTTGATGTAGCGATGCCTCGTTTTTGAGGTTCAATTTTGTGTTGAGTTGCCATACTTAAAAGTGAGAATGAACAACCCATTCCAAGACCAGCGATAATCATGTAAAACGTTACTGTTGATCGAGCTGTATCAGTATTTAATGTGCTTAATAAATACATTCCAATAAAGAATAAAACAACTGAAACTAACATAATGCTTCTATAACTAAATTTACGTACCGATTGTCCTGCTACTTGGCTACCTACAACAGAACCAAGCATCATCGGAATAAGAATGATACCAGAATTTGTAGCTGTACCACCATAAACTGATTGAACAAAAAGTGGGATTAATACAGTCGTAATAATAAAAGCAGAACCGTAGAAAAATGCAACACCTTGAGTTGCCGCAAATAGCTGCTTTTTAAATAAGCTAAATGAAATAATTGGCTCTTCAACTTTTCTTTCAATTAGAATAAATGCGATAAACAGTACTGCAAAGATTGCAAATAAGGAGATAATTGGACCAGAGTTCCAATCGTATTCATTTCCACCAAGTTCAAGTGCAAACATTAAACTGACAACTGAACCGATAAGTGTAATTGCACCAAACCAGTCGATTTTAAGTTTTCTAAGGTGCAGATTTTCTTTATAAAACTGAGAAATTAAATATAAAGAAATAATTCCTAAAGGTAAGTTGATATAAAAAATCCAACGCCAATCAATTTGATCAGTAATATATGCTCCTAAAAGTGGTCCAAATACACTAGAAAGACCAAAAACTGCACCAAATAAACCAGTCATTTTCCCTCGTTTTTCAGGTGGGAAAATATCGAAAATAATAGTAAATGCAATTGGCATTAGTGAGCCACCACCAATTCCTTGAATCGCACGATAAACACTTAATTGAACAATGCTATTTGCTGTTCCACATAATGCAGAACCAATTAAGAAAATTAAAAGTCCTAATAAATAAAATCGTTTACGTCCATACATATCTGATAACTTACCAAATATCGGCATACTTGCCATAGTAGCAACCAAATATGCAGAGGTTACCCAAATAAATTGATCTAAACCACCTAGTTCTCCAACAATTGTCGGCATCGAAGCTGAAACAATTGTGTTATCCATAGCCGCCATGAGCATTCCTAATAATAGACCTGCTACGACAAAGCCAACCTTGCTGTCTTTTGAAACCATTAAGTTTCCCCCTTATTTAATTCTTTAGTCTCTTTTGGAATCAATTCATTAATATCATTCCAAAATTTAGATAATAATGTTAACTCTTTGTCATCATACTGGTTAAAAATATTAGAAAGAGAGTCAGATAATGGTTTAAAAAGCTCTGCTAATTCATCATCACGTTCATATACAGGTTGAATTATTACTCGTCTACGGTCACTCGGATCTTGAATACGTTCAACAAAGTTGACTTTTTCAAGTCGGTCAATAACACCTGTTATAGCACCAGTAGTTAGATGTGTTAATTGAGATAACTTTCCAGCGGTAATCGGACCAGTATGGCAAAGTAATTCTCGACATCGTAAATCAGTCGCATTTAAATGAAGGTTTGAGGCAAGCCCTTCATTAAAAAGAACGATTGAAGTGCTAAATTTTCTAAATTCCATTATTAGAGACGGAATAAATTCACTTCGAATGATTGGTTTTTCTGGCATTTCATTCTCTCCTTAAAATAGGAAGTACTATAAAAAGTTAACGTAACTAAATATCTTAGTAACTAAAATAATTATAATTCAAAGAAACCAAATAAAGTAGAAATTGTGAGTATTTTAACCAAAATTTAATTTAGTATTAAATTATGATTTTTGAACATTTTTTAAGTGTGTTTTAGGATAAATGGATTAGTTTAGATAAATAGAAATAGTTTAATTCTAGGGATTGGGAGATAGGTAAAAAATCACGATGATATCAGATCTTTTTTTATGCACTTACTTCACCAATTAATTTTTTCAATAATTAAGTGTCCTTTAACGAATGCTATAAAAGGAAGTAAATGAAAAAAGTGTAGGTGTTCACAGGTGAAAAAGAATATTGAAATTGTACCTTATCGTACTTCCTGGGAAGAAGATTTTCAGTCTGAAAAAAAGGCAATTGATCTGTTATTACCAGAGAAAGCAGCGATTTATCATATAGGGAGTACTTCAATTCCGAATATGTTTGCGATGCCAATCATTGACTTAATGATCGTGGTAAAATGCTTAAAAAAGTTTGATGAGTATAGTAATGTTTTAAAAACCTTAGGTTACGAACAAATGGGGGATCAATCTAAGCAAGACAGAAGATTTTTTATCAAATGTGATGATAATTGTAGTTTCCATATTCAAGTATACGCAAAAGGAAATGCTGCTGTTGAACGAAATATTGCATTTAGGGAATATATGATTGCGCATACTGATCAAGCAATGGAATATATAAAATTAAAAAAAGAACTTGCTAAAGACAAATCAGAATATAAAAGAGGACGAAAAGAATTTTTAGATGAAATCGATAGAAAAGCAAGTAAATGGAAGAAATAACACTCCTTCCATGGAAGGAAGGAGTGGCTTAACGATGTTCCTCATATTTCGTAAGAAGTGAAATTTCTTTTATTTGGGCGATTTGTTGTGAATTTAATGGTTTTGCAAAGTAAGCGTTAAGATTATCTACTAATTGTTCTTTATTTCTAGCTCCAACAGCTAATGCTGAAACAACTTTATGAGAAAGAACATATTGTAAAGCTAAGCTATGTAGAGATTGTTCCTCATCGAGAAGTTGGAGAAGCTTTTGGATTGTTTCATTACATTCTTGTTCTGAAAATGACATATAGCCCTTGTTAGATAGTTTCTTTTCCCATTTACTTGTTAATAGCCCTTTTGCCACGGAACCGCGTGCAATGACAGAAATATGATGTTTTTCAAAAAGCGGAAAAAATTCTTCAGGCCTACGCTCTAGTACATTATATTGCATCATAACACCTTGTATAGATGAATGATTTACAAATCGATTAATGACATTCGGACGAATTGAAGAGATTCCATAATGGCGAATTAAGCCTTCTTTTACTAGTTCATCAAAAGTAAAAATAGTTTCTTCATATTGATCCTCGATTGTCCCGCCGTGAAGTTGATAATAATCGATATAATCTGTATTTAGCCTACGTAAACTGTCTTTTACAGCTTCTTTAATATATGCTCTCGAAGGATCCCAATGCCATTTATCATTTGAATTATTCCAACGGTTTCCGACTTTCGTTGCAATAACCACTTGATCTCTACGACCTTTTAAAGCTTTTCCAACAATTTCTTCATTTTTACCAAAATCATATAAATCAGCAGTATCAAAGTAATTAATTCCAGCATCGATTGCAGCATGAATAGTTGAAATCGCCTCATTTTCTTCTGTCCCAAGAGACATACAGCCTAAACCAATTTCGGATATTTCTAATAAAGTAGAACCAAGCTTACGTTTTTTCATATATATCCCTCCAAATTTAATTGTAGGGAAAAGAGAATTATTTTACAACATAGAGAAACTTGCCTTTGGAGTTTTGAATCCATTCTTGAACGGTTTTATATTGCATACCAATAACTTCGAGTGTTTTTAAAATTTCTGTTTTGGAGCCCACAAGGACAACAGAATTTTCCGTCATACACATTTTCATCAGACTACCTCATTTCAGAAAGTATTTAAATGAAATAAATGATAAAATGTATGTGACAACCATATTAAATAGAACAAGGTGATGAAAAAAATGAAAAAATTTGAAGAAAAAACACTAACAGAAGAAAAAGTATTCACAGGAAGAGTTATATCACTCTATCACCAAAAAGTAGAATTACCGAATGGAAATACAAGTACGCGTGAAATCGTAAAGCATCCCGGCGCAGTGGCTGTTATTCCAATTACAAATGAGGGGAAAATTGTTTTTGTTGAGCAGTACCGAAAAGCGCTAGAAAGAAGTCTTCTAGAAATTCCAGCAGGAAAATTAGAAAAAGGCGAAGAGCCACTTGTAACGGCTAAACGAGAGTTAGAAGAAGAGACTGGATATGAAGCAGCAAATTGGGAGCATATCCAATCTTTTTATACTTCACCAGGGTTTGCAGATGAGTATATACATATATATGTAGCAAAAGGTTTAACGAAATTAGAAAATAGTGCTGCTTTAGACGAAGATGAATTTGTTGAAATTTTTGAGTTAACATTAGACGAGTGTCTAGATGAGCTAAAAAAAGGTTCAATCCATGATGCAAAAACGTGTTTTGCAGTCCAATATTTACAATTATTACAACAAAATTAAAAAATAATTAAAAATAATTCTCAAAATATGGTAATAAACATGTTAAAATAAAGTGACATTTTTTGAGAGGATGAGTAGATGAGAATTTCGTCAGTTAAAAAAACAGCTAAAAATCATTTATCCGGTAATTGGGGAAAAGCGATTTTAACGCTAGTAGTTTTTGGTGTATTACAAGGACTTATTTATATGTTACTCAATGTGCCAGTAGATAAGCATTACACTGGAACTATATTTCCAAGTTCTAAACAACAAGAACTAATTCCAGGCGGAGTACTTACAGTAATTGAAGTTATATCTGCGATCATTAATACATTACTTGGTTATGGATTAATTAGTTACTTTTTAAAACTAATTCGTAAAGAGGAAAAAAGCTTATCGGACTTGTTTAACTATTTTAAAAGTGGACACCAATTTATTAGAGCATTTTTAGTAGGATTCTTTGTAACTTTATTTACAGTACTGTGGACTCTTTTACTAATA
Organism: Gottfriedia acidiceleris; assembly: GCF_050457485.1. Classification (GTDB taxonomy): domain Bacteria; phylum Bacillota; class Bacilli; order Bacillales; family Bacillaceae_G; genus Gottfriedia; species Gottfriedia acidiceleris_D. The sequence continues at coordinate 141,876 of NZ_JBCMJM010000018.1, read as the reverse complement.
ATTCCTGGAATTATTAAATCAATCGCTTATTCACAAGTTGGCTATATTTTAAAAGATTATCCAGAAATGAAAGCGTTGGATGCAATTACACTAAGTAGAAGAATGATGGATGGGTATAAATGGAAATTCTTTTTACTAGGGCTTTCATTCATCGGTTGGGGTCTATTAGTTATCATCACTTTTGGGCTTGCTTTGTTTTATGTAGCACCATACTTTTATACTTCTCAGGCTCAGTTTTATGCAGAAGTAAAAGAAGCCTACGAAGAAAAAAAGGAAACAATTTAAAAATCTTAAGACTAAAGACGTTAATTTTTTTAACGTCTTTTTTTAACGTTTTAATACTTATATCGAAAGCAGCATTTCTATTAAGCAAAAATTAAAGAATTAAAGATAAAATAGAAAACAGGAAAATTGAATACAATAAGACAACTAATCAAATACGATGAAGGTGAGAATATTGTTTGTTAATGGTGAGCTTGGCACATATCACGTTCGAGTAAAAGGGGATGGAAAAGTCACAGTTCTTTTAGAATGTGGAATGATGCATACTCTTCATCAGTGGAAGTATTTACAAGAAGAGTTGAGTAAATATGCCAAAGTTATAACTTACGATCGCTTAGGTTATGGAAAAAGTGGAATATGGACAACAGAACGATCAACAGAGCAACAAGCTTTTGAATGCTATGATATTTTATTAGCATTAAATATTAAAAGTCCATTAATTGCTGTCGGACATTCTCTAGGGGCATACATTGTATTCCAATTGTCTCGGCTTTTTCCAAATGCTATCCAATCAATGATTTTACTCGACCCAACACATCCGACTCTAGAGGAACATGAGCAGAAACTATATGATAAGTTATTATATCAGTTTGCGTTAATGATGAAGAATGCGAACCAATTTAATCTTACTAAGGCAATTCCAAATAAGCTAATTAATAAAATAATGAAAACTACCCCAGATAATCAGTTCGAAATGATTAGCGCAATTAAGAGCTATAAGCATTGGAAGACTGTTGTCAGTGAGTGGAAAAACCTAAATTATAGTAACTTACGTATAAAGGACGCATTGAAAATTAAAATGAATATTCCTTTACTAGTATTAACAGCTTCCAATCAAAGTGGTTTACAGCTTAATCTGAAGAAGAAAAAGGAATTACTACATAAAGTTGAAAAATATCATAATGAATATTGTGAAACAACGAATCAAGGGAACCGTCAAACATTAGAAGGCCACACTCATTCAACTATTTATGGTAATAATGAAGAAAATGCAAAATCGATCGGTCATATCATAAAAAAACAAATTGAATTATTAAATTAAAATAAAGCTGTTTTAGTCATTGGCTGACTTTAACAGCTTTTTTATATTTTTTCAAAAATTTTATTGAAATAATTCAATTTGGTAATCAAAAGATCGCCCCACGAAAAGGGAGCCTTCTGGAACTAAAAATCATTACTCCTCTCCATAAAATAGGAACAAGAGACACTTTTTCTTTATTATTAATTTTCCAACTTTTATAAATTAATAGAATAAATTACTTGTCCATTCATAAAATGAAGAGAGAATATAGTCCAGGAGATGATATCATGACAAGAAGCTCAGTCAAATCAACGATGAAAAAACATGTTAAAGATTATTTGTCACTCTATATTTTTGTTAGTGTGATCTTACTTTTTGGTGTAGTATTTGGAGCAGTCATCGTAAATAGTATGAATGTGAGTCAAAAGCAGGATATTCTATCCTTTATTACACATTTTTTTGGACAAGTTAATAATGGTGATTATATTAGCGGAAATGAAGTGTTCCTTTCTAGCTATTCTTCTCATTTGAAGTTTTTAGCATTGATTTGGGTTTTAGGGATCTCAATCATCGGATTACCAATCATTCTTATTTTATTATTTATGAAAGGATTGGTAGTTGGATTTACAGTTGGATTTTTAGTCAATCAATTAGGTTGGCACGGTATTTTATTAGCATTTTCTTCTGTTTTTCCACAAAATGTGATCGTTTTACCATTATATATACTATTAACAGTTTTAGCAGTTCAGCTATCCATTCGAATGATTCGAAAACAATTTATTAAAAATGATAATGAACCAATTATGAAACAGTTAGTCTCGTATTCTATCGTCTTTGGAGTTGTTGCGGTTTGCTTAAGTATTGCAAGTATTATTGAAGCATATGGTTCAACTTATTTTTTAAAAGCCATCTCAGAAATAATTGTTTCAAAAAATTAACAAATATTTTTTGACACTTTCTCTTTCTTTGTTATAATTATTATCAAGTGGCGAGGGAGTGAAAAGAATGGAAGAACGAGTTGAACGAATAAAGAAACAACTACATTTAGCAGGATACAAATTAACACCACAACGGGAATCCACTGTTCGTGTTTTATTAGAAAACGAAGAAGATCACCTAAGTGCAGAAGATGTTTACCTCCTAGTGAAAGAAAAATCGCCAGAAATTGGACTTGCTACTGTTTATCGTACGTTAGAATTACTAACTGAGTTAACAATTGTTGATAAAATAAATTTTGGTGATGGCGTTTCAAGATACGACTTAAGACATGAAGGTGCACAACATTTTCACCATCATTTAATTTGCACGGTTTGCGGAGCAGTAGATGAAATTCATGAAAATCTATTAAGTGAAGTTGAAAAGACAGTTGAAGAACGTTGGAATTTTAAAATTAAAGATCATCGATTATCATTTCATGGTGTATGTCATCGTTGCCATGATCAAAACGAAGAGTAGTAAAATGATTTTAATTTAATTAAAATCATTTTATTTTTGATTCTTAAAAGACGGAGCAGTTCAATAAAAAGAGTCTGCTCTTTTTCATGTTCTAAAAAATGACACTGAATGATTAATGTTGATTTTTTGAAGTATGATTTGTCCTATTTTTGCATAGTATGTAGTAATGATGTCTTTACTTCTAGCAAAAGGTGGTGGTCATATGAAAAAAAGAGCAAGTATTGTTTTTAATGTAATAAAAGTTACAATTTTATTCATTACATGTACAATTTTATTTTATTTTGCTATTCAATGGATTCATTCTGAATATGAAAATATGCATCGATATGACCGACCAGAAGGCTCAATGTTAAAGGTGGACATTCATAAAAAGGATGGTGCTTTTAACCAATTGGTACGGTTTTATCAAAACGGGGAGTAATGAAATGTGACAACGACTGATAAAACACCTTTTAAAAAAGAATTTGATTTTGCAACGGAGGATTTTATCCATTTTATCCAAGTTGAAAAAGGTTTATCTAAAAATACAATTCTATCATATAGTAAGGACTTAGAAAGCTACGGAAAATATTTAGACGTTGTTGAAAATATAAATGGTCTCTCAAATATAACTAGGTTACATATTATTAGTTATTTAAAATATTTAAAAGAAAGAGATTTAACAGCTCGAACAATGGCTCGTCAATTAGCAACAATTCGCTCATTTCATCAATTTTTAATTCGTGAGGTCGATGGTATGAAAGACGATCCTTCACTATTAATAGAAATTCCAAAAGCGCCAAAAGTACTTCCAAAGGTTTTATCACTACAGGAAGTAGAGGCTTTATTAGAAGTACCTGATCACTCTACATTTGGTTTAAGAGATAAGGCAATGTTAGAGTTGTTATATGCTACTGGCATGCGTGTGTCAGAGTTATTATCATTAAATCTATCTGACATTAATTTAACAATGGGATTTGTTCGATGTTTAGGTAAAGGAAGTAAAGAAAGAATTATTCCTTTAGGTAAACTTGCGATTGAATCAATTGAAAATTATTTAAAATTGTCAAGAAATGAATTAAAAGGTAAAAAAAATAATGATGCATTTTTCTTAAATCATCATGGAAATCGAATGTCTAGACAAGGATTTTGGAAAAACTTAAAAAAACAAGCTGAAAAAGCAAATATTCAACATGAATTAACACCGCATACTTTACGTCATTCATTTGCAACACATTTATTAGAGAATGGCGCTGATTTAAGATCAGTTCAAGAAATGCTAGGACATGCAGATATATCTACAACTCAAATTTATACACATGTAACGAAAAATAGGCTTAAGGATGTTTATAAAGAGTTTCATCCAAGAGCTTAAACCTAGACGTTATAGTCAATTCAAGGTAATAGAACATAATCTGCACACTAAAGAGCTTAAATTAAGCTCTTTTTTCTTGTAAAATGATTGTTATAATATGAAAAGCATAATATATTAAATTAATCATGTATGAACTGAAACTAGGTTGCTTGAGAGGATGAAATAAATGATTACAATTAAGACTGAACGTGAAATTAACTTAATGAATGAAGCAGGTACTTTATTAGCTGCTACGCATAAGGAAATTGCAAAAATGATTAAACCAGGGATTACAACTTGGGAAATCGATCAATTTGTAGAAAAATTTTTAGCTGAAAATGGTGCGAAACCGGAGCAAAAAGGTTACAGAGGATATAAATATGCAACTTGTGCATCCATTAATGATGAGATTTGCCACGGATTCCCCCGTAAAAAACCATTAAAAGATGGAGATATTGTAACGATTGATATGGTTGTAAATTTAAATGGTGCGCTTGCTGATTCGGCTTGGACATACGGTGTAGGAAATATAGCTAAAGAAAACAAGGACTTATTAAAAGTTACGCAAGAATGCCTATATAAAGGTATAGAGCAAGCTGTAGTAGGAAACCGTATTGGTGATATTGGTTTTGCGATTCAATCTTATGCTGAGTCATTAGGATATTCTGTTGTGCGTGATTTTACTGGGCACGGCATAGGACCAACTCTTCATGAAGAGCCATATGTTCCTCATTTTGGTATGGCAGGTAAAGGTTTAAGACTGCGTGAAGGGATGGTCATTACGATTGAACCAATGATTAATTTAGGATCATGGCATTCAACAATGGATTCAAATGCCTGGACAGCAAGAACAAGAGATGGAAAAAATTCAGCACAATATGAACATACTTTAGCGATTACAAGTAATGGACCAAAAATATTGACAATGCAATAAGTTAATTATTTACAATGATATTAAAAGCATAAAAACTATAATTAAAAACCAATTAAAAATCTATTGACATAATGGACTAGCTAGAATACTATTATATTATTAATAAACAATCGAATACTCCAAAGGGGAGTAGCGTCAGGAGAGATCCTGAAACAAAGTCGTCATTACATGAGAAGAGATTCTCATCGGCTTTGTTGGCATACATATGTGTGCTCAGCAAGACCTTTGCCGTAGAACTACAACTATTGGCAAAGGTCTTTTTATTTTGTAGTCACAAGTACAGGTTGTTTAATTAAAAATAGTAGTTTCATAAGGGGGAAAAGTCATGGATTTATTAGGTGGATTAAGTATTGGCGTACTATTGAATGTAATTTTTATCGACCTGTTATTAAGTGGTGACAATGCTATTCTAATCGCATTAGCAGCGAAAAACTTACCAGCAGACCAAAAGAAAAAAGCAGTATTATTTGGTACATTAGGTGCAATTGGACTACGTATAGTATTTGCAGCAGTAATCGTGTATTTATTAAAAATTCCGTTCATTTATGCAATCGGTGGTTTAATGTTATTATGGATTGCATTTAAATTATTAGTCGATGATTCAGGACATGGTGAAGTTAAAAGTGGTGCAACATTATGGGGAGCAGTTCGAACAATCATTATTGCTGATGCGTTAATGAGTCTTGATAATGTTTTAGCTTTAGCTGGTGTATCACATGGTAGCTTAGTTGCAATCGTAATTGGTATTTTAATTTCAATTCCAATTATTGTTGGTGGAAGCTCATTATTAATGAAAATTATGAACAAATACCCAATTATTACAACAATTGGTTCAGGTATCTTAGCTTGGACAGCAGCTGGTATGATTACTCATGAAAAAATGATTAACGATGCTTTTGAAAATAATACAATTGCTTTAGCGTTCAAAATTGCCATGACTGCAATCGTAATTGCAGCTGGTACAATAGTTGCTAAAAGAAAAGCACAAAAACATCAAGTTGCTAGTTCAGAAAATCAAACAGCATAATTCGCTAAAAGCCCCAGCTTATAAAGCTTGGGCTTTTTATTTTTGCAATACAGTATGTAAGAAGAAATTTTCGCATATCATTTTTATTAGCGACTAAAAAAAGAAAATAATTATGAAATATTTATGTCAAATTAACAGTATTCTGGGGAATTATAGTATCAATAGACACAAATTGGAAAATATAATTCTTGAAAAGAATTAGGACAATAAGTATACTTTAGTTGTCAGACATCTGACGCTATCATTTAAGTTTCAGTTTGTTTCGATGAGTTAGGAGGAAAACAAATGAATAGAAAATTTAATAGAGTGTTCCTCGTTGTTATGGATTCTGTAGGGATCGGAGAAGCTCCTGATGCAGAAAAATTTAATGATGTTGGTTCAGATACACTAGGCCATATTGCTGAAGAAATGAATGGTTTACATATGCCGAACATGGCAAAACTAGGATTAAGTAATATTAGAGAATTGAAAGGGGTTCCAAAGGCTGAAAAGCCACTTGCTTATTACACAAAAATGGAAGAATCATCAGTTGGTAAAGATACAATGACTGGACATTGGGAAATCATGGGTCTTCACATTGATAAGCCATTTAAAGTTTTTGCTGATGGATTCCCTAAAGAATTAATAAGCGAATTGGAAACCCATTTTGATCGTAAAATAATTGGAAATAAACCTGCTTCTGGAACCGAGATATTAGTTGAACTTGGTGAACAGCATATGAAAACAGGTGATTTAATCGTTTATACATCTGCTGATTCTGTTTTACAAATTGCAGCTCATGAAGAAGTTGTTCCTTTAGAAGATTTATATCGTTATTGTGAAATAGCGCGTAAATTAACATTAGATGATCCATACATGATTGGTCGTGTGATCGCGAGACCATTTGTAGGTGAGCCTGGAAACTTCAAACGTACACCAAATCGTCATGACTATGCATTAAAACCATTTGGACGTACTGTTATGAATGAATTAAAAGATGCAAATTTTGATGTAATTTCTATTGGTAAAATTGCTGATATCTTCGATGGTGAAGGAATTACGAAAGCATTACGTACTGTTTCAAATATGGACGGTATGGATAAATTAGTTGAAACATTAAAAATGGACTTCACTGGTTTAAGCTTCCTAAATTTAGTTGATTTTGATGCAGTATACGGTCATAGAAGAAATCCACTAGGTTACGGTAAAGCATTAGAAGAATACGATGCAAGATTACCTGAAGTATTTGATTTATTAAAAGAAGATGATTTATTAATGATTACTGCCGATCATGGAAATGATCCGACATATACTGGTACAGACCATACAAGAGAATATGTTCCATTACTAGTTTATAGTAAACAGTTTTCAGAAGGTAAAGAATTAGAAATACCAAAAACTTTTGCTGATATTGGAGCAACCATTGCAGAAAACTTTAAAGTTGCAATGCCATCACATGGATCAAGTTTTTTTGAAAAATTGAGATAAGGTGGAGTTACATATGAATAAAGAAAATATCGATAAAGCCGCTGAGTTTATTAAAAGTAAAGTTGACAGACAGCCTAAAATTGGATTGATTTTAGGATCAGGTTTAGGAGTTCTTGTTGATGAAATAGAAAACCAAGAAAAAATACCGTATCATATGATTCCTGAATACCCAACATCAACAGTAGAAGGGCATGAAGGACAACTAGTTTTTGGAACGATACACGGTATCGAAGTAGTAGCAATGCAAGGAAGAGTTCACTACTACGAAGGATATAGCATGGAAAAAGTTACATTACCTGTACGTATCATGAAAGAATTAGGCGTAGAAAAATTAATCGTAACGAATGCTGCAGGTGGAGTTAATACTTCATACGAACCTGGTGATTTAATGTTAATTACAGACCATATTAATTTTACTGGTACTAGTCCACTAATCGGACCAAATAACCCAGAGCTAGGCGTTCGTTTTGTAGATATGTCTTATCCATATGACCGTGAATTAAGAGAACTTGCTAAAAGTGCTGCTAGTGAAGTAAATGTAAAACTTCAAGAAGGAGTTTACGCGGCACTGACAGGACCATCTTATGAAACTCCAGCTGAAATTCGCATGTTTAGAACATTGGGTGCTGATGCTGTTGGGATGTCAACTGTATCTGAAGTAATTGTAGCACGTCATGCTGAATTAAGAGTTCTAGGTATTTCATGTATTTCAAACATGGCAGCGGGCATTTTAGACCAACCGCTAAACCATGAAGAAGTTATTGAAACAACACAAAGAGTAAGAGCATCATTTTTATCATTAGTAAAAGAGATTATTCGTAAAATCGGTTAATTCAAAAGTTAACGAAATATAAAAGGACTTCTACATTATGTGGAAGTCACTTTTCATTAGACGTAATATATACAAATTAGAAAGAGGCGTTTCAAAATGAGAATGGTAGATTTAATCGAAAAAAAACGTGACGGAAAAACATTAACAACAGAAGAAGTTAATTTTGTAATCAAAGGTTTCACAGATGGCAGTGTACCCGATTATCAAATGAGTGCTTTTGCAATGGCAGTTTTCTTAAAAGGTATGACTGAAAAAGAATATAGTGATTTAACAATGGCTATGGTACATTCTGGTGATACAATTGACCTTTCTAACATTGAAGGAATCAAAGTTGATAAGCATTCAACTGGTGGAGTAGGTGATACAACTACACTTGTATTAGGTCCATTAGTAGCTTCTTTAGATATTCCAGTTGCAAAAATGAGCGGACGTGGTTTAGGTCACACTGGTGGTACAATCGATAAATTAGAAGCTGTAGAAGGCTTCCATGTTGAATTAACTGAAGAAGAATTTACTAAACAAGTAAATGATATTAAATTAGCCGTTATCGGACAAACAGGAGATTTAACACCTGCTGACAAAAAGTTATATGCACTACGTGATGTAACAGCAACTGTTAACTCAATTCCATTAATTTCAAGTTCAATTATGAGTAAAAAAATCGCTGCAGGTGCAGATGCAATTGTTTTAGATGTTAAAACTGGTGCAGGTGCATTTATGAAAGATATTGATGATGCACGCGATTTAGCTAAAGCGATGGTTAAGATTGGTAACAACGTTGGAAGACAAACAGTTGCAGTTATTTCTGATATGAGCCAACCATTAGGTTTTGCAATTGGTAATTCATTAGAAGTGAAAGAAGCAATTGATACTCTTAAAGGTGAAGGTCCAAAAGATTTAGAAGAATTATGCTTAGTATTAGGAAGCCAAATGGTTGTATTAGCTAAAAAAGCTGAAACAATAGAAGAAGCAAGAGCTAAACTTCTAGAAAATATGAAAAACGGAAAAGCTTTAGAAGTATTTAAAGCATTTTTAGTAGCTCAAGGTGGAGACGGTTCAGTAGTAGATGATCCATCAAAACTACCTCAAGCTAAATATGTACAAGAAGTAGTTGCACAGCAGGACGGTTATGTTTCCCAAATCGTTGCTGATGCAGTTGGAACAGCAGCTATGAAATTAGGCGCAGGACGTGCAACAAAAGAATCTGTTATTGACTTAGCTGTTGGATTAATGCTAAACAAAAAAGTAGGCGAAGCAGTTAAAAAAGGCGATTCATTAGTTACTGTATATTCAAGTACAGAAGATATTAGTGAAGTTGAAAAAGACTTACTAGAAAACATTAAAATTTCTACTGAAAAAGTAGAAGAACCTACATTAGTTTACGATTTAATTATGGAAGCTTAAAAATTTCTTAAAAGCTATTCTCTAAAGATGAGAATAGCTTTTTTTTTTACTTACTGTAATTGATTTCTACAGGCGAGATCTAAAGACTCTCCAGTGGGGATTAAAAACTTACCTCTTTTTCCGAAGGTGTCGAGAACATTCGTTTAAATCCACTACTTAATATTCTCGGTACTTTTTTTTTCATATTGTGAAGTTTAATAAGAAATTATATATATTATAAGTAGTAATAATTATTACTACGTATTTATTGACAATATATATCAATTTGATTAAAGTAGTAATAACGATAACTACTATCAAGGAGGTAATAATGGATCATCTAATTGAGAAGTTTGAGGAAATAGGTTTTTCAACAAATGAAGCAAAGGTTTACATAGCTCTATTAAAAGAGTCATCTATAAATGGTTATGAAATTAGCAAAAAGAGTGGTGTACCTCGGTCAATGGTGTATTCGGTCATTGCAAAATTAGTAGCAAAGGAAGCTATTACAGAGTTACGAACTGAACCACCAACATATATTCCAATTCCAGTAAAAGAATTGCTGACGAGTCGAAAAAAGAAGGCTGATGAAACGTTCGTTTTTTTAGAAAATGAATTAGAAGCAATTGAAAAGCCAGTAGCAACCAATGTAATTAAGCATCTGGAAGGACGTAAGCAAATTATAAATACTATAGAAAAATTAATGAGAAATGCAAAGGATGAAGTTTGGCTTTCAGCATGGGAAAGTGAACTAGAAGAATTACGTAATTGTGCCGAAGAAGTTCAAGAAAATGGAATTACAATGTTTTCATTGCTCTTTAGCGACCAGGAAACCTCATCTTTTGGAAATTCGTTTTATCACAGTCCAAATACTTCTTCGATTGAGAAACGCAGAATGGGTCAACGACTAACGATTGCTATTCAGGATAACCAAGAGGTATTAGCTGCGGGCTTTATCGACGGTCAAATCCCACAGGCTATTCAAACTACTGAACCAATGTTAATTTTATTAGCTAAAGAATATATTCGACACGATATGATGCTTAAAGTTGTTAATGACAAATTAGGAAATAATACGTTGAATTCATTTTGGGAAAAGGATAATTTGTTAACTTATATTGTTCGCAACGTGAAGAGATAATTAGATTGTTAATTGTATTAAAATAAACTGCCAGGTTAGTTAATATGTAAGGGGAGAAATTATATGGTAAGTATTGTAAAGGCTTATACAGTTGATGACTTTAAACAAGTCAGAAATCTTTTCATTGAGTATGCTGAATCATTAGATATCAATTTAGAATTCCAAAATTTTGAAGAAGAATTGAAAAATATTCCGGGTAAATACGAATCTCCCGAAGGATGTATCCTAGTGGCTATGCATGAAGGTCAGCCAGCGGGATGTGTCGCTTTAAGAAAAATAGATAAAGATATATGTGAAATGAAAAGGTTATACGTAAAACCAAACCTTAATGGAAAAGGGACAGGAAGGGCTTTAGCTTCATCTATTATTAAGGAAGCCAAACAACTAGACTATCATTTCATGAGATTGGATACTCTTTCAAAAATGAAGCCAGCAATCTCACTATATGAATCTTTGGGATTTTATCGAATTGAACCTTATAGATTTAATCCTATTGAAGGAGCGCTGTATTTGGAACTAGATTTATTAAACAAGTGACATTCTATAAAACTAATGCAGTACTTTAGTTAAACAAAAAGTTCGGACATAGGTAGCACTTTTTTATTTACAAGATTGGCAGGTTTCTTTTCAAGTTTTAGTTTAATAATAATTTTTAAAATCATAATAATTTACATAGTACTTGCAGAAAGTGTAAATATTTTATTTTAAACAAAGTAACTACAAAGGTATCTTCTAATAACTAGAAAATTAATCCAATTGTTGTTTAATAAAGTAAAAAAACATCCTATAGCGAAAAGATAGGATGTTTTTTATAATTTTCAAATAGATAACAACATACCTTTATATCAAAGGAATAAATAATAAAAGAAATGTTCCGAAGTTTGATATAAAGGGAGTTAATCTAATGGGAAAGAAAGTGTTATTCTTCGGTGATGTAGGTATTGATGATGCGATCGCTTTGGTTTATGCACGATTAACGGAAGATATTGATGTCATTGGGATTGTGGCGGATTATGGGAATGTATCTAAATTAGAAACGACTAGGAATGTTCGGTTTTTACTTAAAAGGTCGGGAAAAGAATATGTTAAAGTCTATGGAGGTGCTGAGAAACCAATGACGGGGGATGTCCCAACCTATTACCTTGATATACATGGTCCATTCGGTTTAGGTCCAATCGATCCAGGTTTAAAGTTGGAGAACTTAGAAAATTTTTGTGAAGTTATAGATTTGATTGAGCAGTATAAGCATGAACTTATTATTGTGAATACTGGGAGGTTAACCTCGCTAGCGACTCTGTTTATCTTATACGAAGACTTGATGAAAAGTGTGAATTCTTACTATATCATGGGTGGGGCCTTTCTATATCCAGGAAATGTTACACCAATTGCAGAAGCGAATATTCATGGAGATCCAATCGCAGCTAATATCGTTATGAAGTATGTAGAAGGTGCATATATTTTCCCATTAAATGTAACGCAAAATGCCATCGTAACCCCTTCAATGGCCAATTATATTCATTCTAAAGGGAAAACTGATCTTGTAAAACCATTATTAGATTACTATTATTTCAACTTCTATCAAAAGAAGGTACCCGGCATAAAAGGGAGTCCAGTTCATGATGCGGTAACTCTCATGGCAGTCATACGTAGTGATTTATTTAAATTCTATCAATCGGCTGTTGTAATTGATTCAACAGATGCGGCTAGAGGTCAAAGTATTGCAGATTTTCGTGTAACAGATACTCCAGAGAAATTTGATGGGAGACCTCAACAACATATCGCTGTAGGATTAGATTATGAAGGATTTTATAAGGATTTTATGTCAATTATGACTGGGGAAAAATTCTAGGTTGAAAATTTAAACGAGAATATTATCAAATTATTTGATTCGAACTTTAGCTTAATTGCTACTTTTGTCATACCCTTGCCGTATTATGCAAGGGTTTGTTTTTGCTTATTTTTAAACCATTATCTTTTTAAATACTTAAGCTTAAGCTTCCTAATAACATAAGTGCAAAAATGAAATAAGGAAAGATGATCAAAAACCATACAAAAGGCTTTTTCCACCTATCAAGTTTATTATAGATTGCAAAAGTGATTAATAAAATAACCCCTATTGGAATGAATAGGAAGCCATACATTTCAGTGTATGAAAATTTCTGAAAAATAAAGGGTAAAAACAACAAAACAGTACAGATAATAAGCTTTAATACAATACTTTTATTGATAATCAATTTAGTAATAATAGAAGTTATCAGTATTATGGCAATAAAATATACTAACAAGTACATCGTTAAGTAAAAGGATCCTGATAATTCCCCACCAGCCCCTGTACCATCGGCGTCAGTTGACATCCCAAATATAAAAAACAACATTGGAAAGATAATGGGACTTGTAACTAGCAATGTAAAACCAATTGTTGCTGATACTTTCTTAAATAATTCCTTCAAAAAAACACTCCTATTTTAATTCAATAATTCCATCTTATTGGATGAAGCTAAAAAAATATAGGAGAAATTAGTGAATCCTTATATTTTTTTAACATCATCGGTATACATCTAAGGCATATTTAACTTACATAAGATCTAATATATGATCGGCCTTCTATTTCAAATAGAACGTGATTGTCGAACAAAGGAGTTATAAAGTTTTTAGCGAATTATCAAATAATCAAGGAAAATAGATTGAATTAATATTAGACAAATTAATTGAAATTCTTGAAAACAAATCTACCTGACCTGAGATTAGTTCAGTTATTAAATTAACGAAAAAAATGATAACTAGTTATTATTTTTGAAATAAGAGGTGTAAAATTGAGGCAAACGACGTGGAAAGAAATAATCCTGATGTTTAGTCCGGTAATATTAATACCTATCATTTTATTTTTTGTGTTACATTCTTCACCATCAATTGCATTAAGGACTCATGTATTTTTTAATGGCCATCCTATTTTAGCCGTGAAGTCTGAAATTGCAGATGACCAAGAACATAATCAGGGGGATAAGGAATACCTAAAAAATGAACACGCAAAATGTTATTCTTTAAATGAAGAAAATTATATCCTTCGGAAAAAAGGTTTTATCTATGTAGCTGATTATTACGGAAATGCCTAATATTTATTGTTTTGTGTAAGGGGATTACTACTAGAGATGCTCGCATTACTCCGGGCAGCAGGGACCAAAGTTGTTGTCTAACATCTTGAGGTCTTTAGGCCCATGTATTTCTTATATGTATTCAGTACTTTTTTATTTCCAATCAACTTGATCATCAAAAAAAACTTTCATAAACGAAACACTAAATAACCATAGATTTTTTACAAGTGGAAAAACTGTTAGTATTGTTGTGATCATGAAGCATTTGTAAATCAAAACACTAAAGAAAATTATTTTCTTGTTTAATTATTTGCTTAAATTTAGTATAATTGTAATCGTGCCTTGTTGCATGGGTGGGAGAGGGAGACACTAAAAGAGAGGAATTTCTTTGAAAAATTTATTGAACAAACAGTTTAATCTTGAAGGTAGCGGTACGACCATTAAAACGGAGTTGATTGCAGGTGCAGTTTCATTTCTAACACTTGTCTATATTTTGTCCGTTAATAGTACAATTTTGCATGATGCAGGTATACCGTTCCAAGGTGCAATGATTGCCACTATTTTGTCAGCTTTCTTTGGAAGCGTTATGATGGGATTATGGAGTAATTCACCTTTAGTATTAGTTCCAGGAATGGGCATCAACGCATTGTTTACTTATACAATGGTTGGAGAAATGGGAATGAATTGGAAAGAAGCACTTGCTGTTGTATTTGTAAGTGGAATCTTATTATCAATTTTATCATTCACAAAATTAATTAAGAAATTAACAACTGCGATTCCATTATCACTAAAAAGTGCTATTACAGTTGGAATTGGATTTTTCTTAACGTTTATCGGTCTTCAAGCTGGTGGAATTGTTGTAAAAAATGAAAGTACGTTTGTATCGATTGCAAATTTTACAAACGTGGATGTTTTAGCAACAGTTATTACACTAGGTATTGCAATTTATCTTTTTATTAAAAATGTGCCTGCAAACTTTTTAATTACAGTTATTTTAGGTACGATCATTTCATTCATTTTACATGGTGGAATTGAAAAAGCACATGATACAACAAAAATTACAATGAAATCTGCTAGTGAAGTTGTCGGACAACTGACCTTTACTCATGTGTTGAGTTTTCCATTTTGGATTGCAGTATTTTCCTTAACGATGGTTGTATTATTTGAATCAATCGGTATTATTCATGGTCAATTAAGCATGATGAACCAAGAGCATAAGCAACAAAAGGTTGTTCAAGGAACTGCGTTTGGTATTATTTTATCCGGTTTACTTGGGACTAGTCCAACAGTTATTGCTGTTGAAGGTAGTGCAGGGATCAGTTCAGGTGGTCGAACAGGTCTTACTTCTGTTGTAACTGGATTTTTATTTTTAGGATGTTTACTCTTTATGCCATTAATAGCATATATTCCAACATCTGCAATTGCACCAATCTTAATCATAATCGGTTCATTAATGGTTAAACATATTACAGATATTCAATTGGATGATCCTACTGAGGCAATCCCAGCCTTCTTAATTTTAGCATTCATCCCTTTAACATATAGTATTATTGACGGAATTGCATTCGGTTTTATTGCTTATCCATTAGTTAAAATGGCAGCAGGTAAGAAAACTGAAATCACACCATATATGGTGGCAATTTCAGCATTATTCTTTGTACGATTTGCATTAAACTTTATTTCATAAAAAAAAAGCGCTGATTCTTCTACCTGGAACCAGCGCTTTTTAATTTGTTGTTTTTTGAAATTTAGATTTTAAAAAACATTAATCAAAAAATTTATTTAAACGTTTATAGAAGAAATAGCCAACAACGGTACCAATTATTAATCCAATCACGTAAATAATCGTGTTATTTCCATTCGCAATGGTAGATGTTAATAAAGCGATTAAAGTCGCTGAAAGATATACAAATAAGACGTTTACGAATAAACCGAATTTTTTATAAACGAATAATTTGCCATTATTGACATTCGCATATCTGTTATAACATAATAAACCGATTATTAGAAATGCAACGATATAAAGGGAAATGATTGTTAAATTTCCGTAGTCTATAGTTGGATAATGAACGATTTGTTCATTAAAATCCTTTGAAATTGATAGTGGGCCTGTTTGATATGGAATAGACCAACTAGTAATCGTTTTTTCAAAGCTATTGCCAGGTAAATTATAGTTAAAGATCCCATTTAAGTTTGAATAAATACTAAAATAGATAATACTAGGTGAGAAAATCGTAAAAATAGTGAAAAGTGTTTGAGAAAAATAATGACCTGTAATTGTTCCAATCGATAGACCAATTGTAAAAAAAGCAATCGTAAATAGGAATATGACAGAAAAAATAGTTACAAATGATGAAGCATCAATATATTTGTGTAGATTAGTATTGAAATGGATTAATAGAGTTAAAATAATTAATCCAACAGTCGCCATAAAAATATGAGCAATTCCAAATGCCCATTTTGATAAATAAAGTTGTCTAGGTGAATAAGGAAGCGAAAATTGGAAATCAATTCCTCCTGTATTTCGTCCAATTCCTATTAATAAAATACTTAATATTAATACAATGATCGGTGAAATAAATGCTAGCATACTAAAGTCAGATATATATAGGTATGGATCACTTGGATTAGTTAGTAATGCTCGATTTAATTCATCAGTGTTATTGTAATAGCTAAATGGAAGAATAATCAGATAGACAAGATATAATAAAATAAGTGCAAGTCTAGATTGTTTGGAATTTATTAGCCACAATGCTTTACTAAACATATAAGTCCCCTCCATCATTTATGAAAAATAAATCCTCTAATGTCAATGGAAGTTCTTCTAGAAGAAGTGGATTTTCATTTTCCATTCGTTTTATATATTCGTTTTTATTTCCATTAATAATGATGATTGCTACTTTGCCAGTTTTTGAGAATACAGAAATAGACGGGTCATCTTCAAATATTTTAGGTAAACCATTTTCAAATGCTACTTGTAATTTATAAAATTGACTCGTACTTTCTTCCATTGTAGAGATTGAATTAATTCTTCCATCTTTAATAAATAAATATTGATCAATTATTTTTTCGAGCTCAGCGAGATGATGTGATGAAATAATCACTCCGACTGAGTTTGTACTTGCATATTCAATTATTAATTGCAAAACAGTCCGTTTAACGACTGGATCTAAACCGTTAGTTGGTTCGTCTAAAATGACATATTTTGCATCTGTTGAAAAGGTTAATAATAAATAGATAAGTGTTTTCATCCCTTTTGAGTATTTACGTAGAGAAGTATTAGGTAATTTATATTTATTTAATGCTTCTAGAAATTTGTGTTTATTGAAGTTTGGATATGAATTTTCGTAGATTGTAATAAGCTCTTTCACACTGTATTGATTAATGAAATTTGTAGAATCACTCATATATGCAATTTGTCTTCTAGTATTAGGTGATTCGTTAATCTCTTCATCGTCAATACTTATTGAGCCTTCGTCTGGAGATAGAATGCCAACGATTGTCCTTAAAAGAGTCGTTTTACCAGCTCCATTTCTACCTATTAATCCTGTGATTTTACCTTTTTCTATTTGAAAGTTTAGATTTTTTAACACTTCATGTTCATCGAGTTTTTTACTTAAATGATGGATTTTTAACAAACTAATCAGCTCCTTTATTAGAATAAAACTCTTTTACCCAATTAATTATTTCTTCCTCTTTTACCCCATCTGTTAAACAATCAATTAATAAATTGGAAAGTTTATTTTTATATTTTAAAAGGGTATCTGTTGAAACAGTCTCTTTTGTTAAACCAATTACAAATGTTCCTTTACCCCTTATCGTTTCGATGACTCCAGTGCGCTCTAGTTCTTGATAGGCTCTACTAACAGTATTTGGATTGATCACCAATGTAGTTGCTAATTCACGCACGGAAGGAAGTTTATCTCCATTTACCAAAATCTTTCTTAGCATTTGTTCTTTTGTTTGTAGAACAATTTGCTCCCAAAGGGGTAAATGGCTTCTTGGATCTAAAATAATAATCAAGGGATCACCACCTCAAATGTTTTCTTAAGTGTATGGAGTGTATTAAGTGTATGAGTATAATTAATACACTTTACTTATATCATATGTTTTCATGCATGTAAATAGTTCCATTCTTTCTAATATTTTCTTCAGAGGTTGATTAAACTACTTATATTTGGAAAAAATATGTATGAAAAGAATGGAGGGTTATAGATGAAAAGGGTATTACTAACTCTTTTAAGTAGTGTTATGATCTTTTCTTTATCACTACCTAAAGTAAATGCAAGAGAGACACAAAATAATGATGTAAGTTTAGCAAAAAGTGCATTATCTTCCGTAATTATTGAACAAGATACTGGGAAAATCTTATATGAAAAAGATGCTAGAAAAGAGCTTCCACCAGCAAGTATGACTAAGATTATGACAATGCTTATTATTATGGAAGAAATCAATAAAGGAAAACTCAGATTAGATGATAAAGTAATGACAAGTGAACATGCTGCGTCAATGGGAGGATCACAAATCTTTTTAGAACCTGGCGAAGAGATGACAGTAAAAGAAATGCTAAAAGGGATTGCAATCGCATCAGGAAACGATGCATCGGTCGCAATGGCAGAGAAAATTGCAGGTACAGAAGAGGCGTTTGTCGCTCTAATGAATAAAAAAGTAAAACAGTTAGGATTAAAAAATACACATTTTGAAAATCCAACTGGGCTTCCTGCACCTGGTCATTATTCATCTGCGTATGATATGGCAATCATGGGAAGAGAGCTTTTAAAATATCCATTAATCACAAAGTTTACTGGTACTTATGAAGATTATTTGAGAAAAGATACTGAAAAACAATTTTGGTTAGTTAATACGAATAAACTAGTTCGTTTTTATCCAGGAGCGGATGGATTGAAAACTGGATTCACTGCAGAAGCAAAATATTGTTTAACAGCAACTGCTAAGAAGAACAACATGCGAGTAGTTAGCGTGATTATGGGTGCTCCAACTTCTAAAGAAAGAAATGCACAAATGACAAATTTGCTTGATTATGCATTTAATCAATACCAAGTAAAACAATTAATTAAACAAGGTGAGAATATCGAAAGGCTTAATATTAGCAAAGGTAAGTCTAAAGGTGTAAATGTTATCACTAAAAGCCCAGTTTCAGTTGTATTGAAGAAGGGTGAAGCGATGAATAAAATTACGAAAGATATTCAGCTGAACAAAAATATTCAAGCCCCAATTAAAAAAGGGCAAGTTGTCGGAGTTTTAGTATTAAAACAAGGTAGTAAAGTTTTATCTAAAACAGACTTAGTTGCTAATAAATCGGTAAGTAAAGCTAATTGGTACGATTTATTTAAGCGTACTGTTGGAGGATTCAACTGATTTTTTCCGACTAATTTCGAGTATTACTAAAAGATTTGGCGTTTTACCACTAGTTTTGTCATGCGTGAAGGAATTCGGTTTAGTTTTAACGAAACTTTCAATAACCGTCAAATAAGGAGGTTATTGTAGTGAGTCTTAATATTGAACTTGAAGTGAAAAATGCAATCCTTTGTGTAAGACTTGCAGGGGAACTAGATCATCACACTGCTGAGGATTTACGTTTACAAGTAAATGAGGTATTAGAGTCACAGACTATCAAACATATTTTATTAAATCTTGAGCATTTAACGTTCATGGATAGTTCTGGTTTAGGTGTCATTTTAGGTAGATATAAAGTTATTCGAAATAAAGGTGGAGAAATGGTTGTTTGTTCAATTTCTCCATCAATTAAACGGTTGTTCGATATGTCTGGATTATTTAAGATTGTTCATTTAGCTGATGATGAGTCAAATGGACTTAATGTATTGGGGGTGGCATAATGCGAAATGAAATGAACCTTCAATTTTCCGCATTAAGTCAAAATGAATCATTTGCTCGTGTAACTGTAGCTGCATTTATTACACAGCTAGATCCAACATTAGATGAATTAACTGAAATTAAAACTGTAGTATCTGAGGCTGTTACAAATGCGATTATTCATGGTTATGAAAATAATCCTGAAGGTATCGTATTCATTTCAGTTC
Source organism: Gottfriedia acidiceleris (assembly GCF_050457485.1). Lineage (GTDB taxonomy): Bacteria > Bacillota > Bacilli > Bacillales > Bacillaceae_G > Gottfriedia > Gottfriedia acidiceleris_D. The sequence goes on along the minus strand of NZ_JBCMJM010000018.1, from coordinate 121,847 downwards.
TTCTTGAAGATCAAACAGTAACTTTAACAATTCGAGATGAAGGTATTGGTATTGCTGATTTAGATGAAGCAATGCAACCTTTATACACTTCAAAACCAGATTTAGAAAGATCCGGCATGGGATTTACGATTATGGAGAATTTCATGGATCAATGTGAAGTTGTGTCCACTATCAATGTTGGTACAACGATTACGGTTAAAAAGTACTTATCAAATAGCAATGTTTTAAGTAATTAAGGAGAATCGCCTATGGACGTAGAAGTCAAGCAAGATCAACCCCGTGCGCAGTTAAAGGATCATGAATTAAAAGAGTTAATTAAGCGTAGTCAGGCTGGAGATCAATTGGCTAGAGACAGCATCGTCGGGCACAACATGAGACTTGTATGGTCAGTTGTTCAGCGCTTTATTAACCGTGGATATGAACCAGATGATTTATTTCAGATTGGTTGTATCGGATTATTGAAATCGGTAGATAAATTTGATCTATCTTATGATGTACGATTTTCTACATATGCTGTTCCGATGATTATTGGAGAAATCCAACGATTTATTCGAGACGACGGAACGGTTAAAGTGAGTCGTTCATTAAAGGAAACGAATAATAAGATTCGAAAAGCAAAAGAAGAATTAAGTAAAACGCTTGGAAGAATGCCTACAATTAACGAGATTGCTACTCATATGGAAATTACACCAGAGGATGTTGTACTTGCACAAGAGGCTAGTAGAGCTCCATCATCAATTCATGAAACGGTGTATGAAAATGATGGTGATCCTATTACATTGTTAGATCAAATTGCTGATAACCATGAAACAAATTGGTTTGAAAAATTTGCATTAAAAGAAGCGATAAAACAACTAGATGATCGAGAGCGATTAATTGTCTATTTAAGATATTATAAAGATCAAACTCAATCAGAAGTTGCTGAACGATTAGGAATTTCTCAAGTGCAAGTATCAAGACTAGAGAAAAAGATTCTCCAACAAATGAAAGATAAAATTAAATAAAATCTTGAGCTAAAAAAGCTGAAGAATCGTAGGGAATACAATACGATTTTTCAGCTTTTTTATATTGTCTTTATTTTTTGTTTTTCACTGTAACTCCGGTTCCAATAAAGGTGATATCTACAAGTTCCACTATCAAAAGCTTTTTTTCGATAAGGCTAAAGACTAATTTTTCCTATTTTTACTTACCTTAACTACTGGAGATCAATCTTACTGGACTTATATTTTTGGGAAGTTTTCACATACTAGTTGTAATTGAATTCATAAAGCTTTGAAACTGAGGGGAAAGTATGAATAAGGTGTTATATATTAAATTACTCAATCGAATCGTTGTACAAGTAGGTAAAAGTGTACATCTAGGAGAGATTGCACGATTACAAGGGATTAATGTTGATTTAACCCAAATTCAAAAAATCATTGTACATGAATCAAAAAAGGAGGATGGTACACATACAGTTATTGATATTCTAGAGCTTTTACCATTAATTCTTAAAATTGAGCCTGATATTTCATTCGAGCTCGTTGGAGTGACAATGTGCATAATAGAACTTAAAAATGAAGTTTCAAAGGATCGTTTTTTTCTGTTTTGTTTCGTTTGGATCTTGTTGTTTACAGGTTCTTCATTAGCCATTATTTATTTCCACGAAGATGTTAGCATGCAACAGGTTCAACAACGAATTTACTATATGATTACAGGAGAACATAATCATAAACCTTTATTACTTCAAGTACCATATTCTTTTGGACTAGGAATTGGGATGATTTTATTTTTTAATCAATGGTTTAAGACTAGATTAAACGAAGAACCGAGTCCTCTTGAAGTAGAAATGTTTCAGTATCAACGCTCAATGGATGAATATGTGTTAGTAAACGAAAATAAAAAGCCAAACAAAAGTGTAAATACCGATGATTAGAGATTTGTTTATAGTGTTTGTAGGTTTTTCAGGAGGTATTGCTGTTGGTACGGGCTTTGTAGCATTTTTATCGGTTATTGGAATCATTCCGAGACTAACACAGTTAACAAAAACGATTAAAAAAATTCGAGCTTATGAGTTTGCAGTTATTTTGGGAGCAATTTTTGGTTGCTGGATTAGTTTGCGAAATACCGTTTTTAATTTGCCGAATATCTTTTCAGTTTTTATTGGGCTGTTAGCAGGTATTTTTATTGGAATGTTAGCTGCAGCGTTAACCGAAGTATTAAACGTTTTTCCAATTTTAGCGAAACGAATTGGCATTCAAAAGAAAATTGTGTACTTATTAATGGCAATTGCCCTAGGTAAAGTTTTTGGGTCGTTATTTCATTGGATTTATTTTATAGAGTAAAGGATGGATGAAATGAGTGGGAAACTAAAAGCTAATTATAAAGAGAACATAAAACCATACCAACCGAAAAAGCCGGTATTAAAAAATTGTATTAAAGCGTTTTTAGTTGGAGGATTTATCTGCCTTTTAGGTGAGTGTATAACGAAAATCTATATTAACTATTTTAACTTTACTGAAAAAAATGTGGGTGATCCAACAGTAGCTACACTTGTATTAATTTCTAGCTTACTTACAGGGTTTGGTATATATGACAAAATTGGACAATTTGCAGGCGCAGGATCTGCTGTTCCTGTAACAGGCTTTGCCAACTCTATGACGAGTGCTGCTATGGAACATAGAAGTGAAGGTCTCGTTCTAGGGGTTGCAACAAATATGTTTAAACTAGCTGGTTGTGTAATTGTTTACGGAGTTGTTTCGGCATATGTCGTAGGAATGATACGATACGCATTTAAAGTATTCTTTTAGGAGGTGAGTACATATGGCTTTAGTCGGTAAACAAACTTGGGAGTTTCAAAATGGTGTTTATGTCCAAGCATCTGGAACTGCTGTAGGACCAAGAGAAAACTTGGGACTGTTAGGTGGCAAATTTGATTATGCTTATGAAGATCTTCATTGTAATGAAGATAATTGGGAATTAGCAGAAAGAGCATTAATGAGAAATGCAATTTCAGTTGCATTAAAAAAAGCAAACAAAACTGTAGAAGATATCGATGTATTTTTAGCGGGTGATTTACTAAATCAAAATGTTACTGCGAACTTTATGGCAAGGGAATTGCAACTTCCTTTTTTATGTATGTTTGGTGCATGCTCAACTTCAATGGAGACGGCTGCACTTGGTGCGCAGTTAATCGATAGTGGCTACGCAAAAATGGCATTAGCAGCAACAAGTAGCCATAATGCTACTGCTGAAAGGCAATATAGATACCCTACAGAATACGGTGGACAAAAACCAGATTCTGCAACTTTTACAGTAACTGGAGCTGGAAGTGTTCTCCTTTCAAATAAAAAAAGCAAAATAAAAGTAAAATGCGCCACAATTGGTACAGTTCAGGATTTAGGTTTGACAGATCCATTCGACATGGGTTCTGCGATGGCACCAGCAGCAGCCTATACAATCGTACAACACTTTAAGGACACTAATACGACACCTGATGATTACGATTTTATCGTAACTGGAGATCTTTCAGCTGTAGGGGCACCAATTTGCGAACAACTTGTTAGAGAAGAAGGATATGATATGGCAGGAAAATACAATGATTGTGGATTGCTAATCTATGATCGAGAAAATCAGGAAGTTTTTGCTGGCGGAAGTGGATGTGCTTGTTCAGCGGTTGTAACATATGGTCATTTATTTCAAGAATTAAATAAAGGTACTTATAAACGAATTTTAGTAGCGGCAACCGGTGCTCTTTTAAGCCCAACAATGATTCAACAGAAAGAATCAATTCCAACTATTTCACATGCTGTCGTTTTCGAAAGCTGTTAGGAGGTGTTCAGATGGATTTTGTTAATGCTTTTATAGTAGGAGGTCTAATTTGTGTAGTTGGCCAATTATTTTTTGATTTCACAAAATTAACACCAGGGCATGTGATGTGCATATTTGTAGTAATTGGGTCAATCTTAGATGGGTTCGGAATTTACGATAAGCTAATAAAATTTGCTGGTGCAGGTGCAACCGTTCCAATTACTAGTTTTGGCCATTCCTTATTACATGGAGCGATGGCAGAAGCAAGTGAACACGGATTTATTGGTATTGGAATGGGGATCTTTTCCCTAACTTCATCTGGAATTTCAGCAGCAATTTTATTCTCATTTATAGTAGCACTTATTTTTAAGCCAAAAGGTTAACTTATGAAAAAGAAAAGGATCATTATCGTAACCGACGGAGATGTTTATGCACATCGGAGTATTGAGTATTTGGCAAAACAATTTGGCGGATGCACAATATCACAATCGCAAGGTAATCCCACTAAGTTCTCTGGAAAGAGAATGGTTGAAATCATAATGCAAGCACAAAAAGAACCAGTATTTGTATTGTTTGATGACAGTGGCTTTATGGGAGAAGGTCCTGGAGAAAAAGCTTTAAAATATGTTGCGAGTGATAAACATATTGAAGTTATTGCTGCACTAGCTGTAGCATCAAATACACATCATCAAGAATGGACAAAAGTGGATGTAAGCATTGATAACGAAGGAAATTTAACTGAATACGGTGTCGATAAGTATGGAGTACCTGATATTGAAATCGGAAGAATAAATGGAGACACCGTTTATAATTTAGATCAACTAAATATTCCTTTCATTTTAGGAATCGGCGATATTGGAAAAATGGGTGGAAGAGATGATATTGAAATCGGTTCACCCATTACAAGAAAAGCAATTGAATATATCCTCGAGAGGAGTGAACTCCAATGACTACGAAAAAAGAGCCGACAAAACTTACAAATAAACTAGTTACAAATGCTCATACAATAAGTGATCGTATAGGTTATGGAGTAAGTTTTGATATCGGAAAACGTGTGATTTTTGTAAATAAAGTTGAAGTTAATCTATATTATGTTAACGGATTAACGGATACAAGCTTTATTCAAAGATTCTTAGATGACTTAATTGGGTTAGAAAAAGTCGAGAAAAATAAATCAATGTTTAAAAATATTGAGGATACGATTGTCCATCAATCAGTAGAGATCGTATTAACATTTGAAGATGTTATAAAGAAAGTATTATCTGGTTTAATTGTAGTTTTAGTTGATGGAGAAGATAAAGGACTTGCAGTCGATGTAAGAAGTTATCCTGGGCGTGGCCCAACAGAACCAGATACTGAGCGAGTAGTACGTGGATCACGAGATGGCTTTACTGAGAACATTATTAATAATACTGGCCTAATTAGACGAAGAATTCGCGATGAAAATTTAAGAAATGAAATTCTTCAAGTAGGTGAAAGTTCAAAAACAGATGTTTGTTTATCGTATATAGAAGGTTTAGCGCACGCGGAACTTGTTAAAGAAGTTCGGGATCGAATTACAGGTATTCACGTTGATGGTCTTACAATGACAGATAAGAAATTAGAGGAATTTATTTTAAAGCAAGGATATAATCCATTTCCTTTAGTTAGATATTCGGAAAGACCTGACGTTGTTGCAAACCACATTCTCGAAGGACATGTATGTATTATCGTGGATACATCTCCGAGCGTAATCATTACGCCTGCAACGTATTACCACCATATGCAACATGCAGAAGAATTTAGACAAACTCCTTCAGTCGGAACATTCCTTCGATGGTGTCGTTATATGGGGATTTTTATGTCAGTCTTTTTATTACCATTTTGGTTGCTATTATGTAATTATCCAGAGGTATTACCAAAATCATTAAGTTATATTGGTCCAAAAGAAACAAGTAATATTCCAATTTATTTACAATTAATTATTGCTGATATGGGGATTGAATTCCTGAGAATGGCAAGTATACATACACCAAATGCAGTTTCCACTTCGATGGGGATTATTGCAGCAGTATTGATTGGACAAGTCGCAATTGATGTAGGGCTTTTCCAACCGGAAGTAGTATTATATACGGCTGTGTCAATGATTGGATCATATGCTACGCCTAGTTATGAGCTAGCACTTGCAAATAAATTAGCCAAATTTTTTATATTAATTTTAACTGCAATATTAGGTGTTAAAGGCTTTATGATTGGTTCAACATTATTTATACTGTTTTTAGCAAGTCTCAATACTTTAAATACACCTTATTTTTGGCCATTTATCCCATTTGATGGCAGAGCCTTCTGGCATTTAGTTATCCGTACAAAAGCTAGTGAAAGTCAACATCAAAAAGGTGGAAAAACAATCGGTGATGCTACCATTTAATTTACTTATGAAATAAAAGAGGGCGGCTGCCTTAGGAGTCAGATTAACTGACAAATAGACGGCCTCAAAAATGTACTAGCGCTGGGGGGGATCTCTACAGCGCTTTTCATTTGTAGTAGATAAAATCGAACTTTTTTATTGGAATTAGCCATATTTTTATCAAGGATTTAATTGCAACATTTCATCATTTAATTGGACAATCAGACCCCTTATATGCAGCTTGAGGCTATGGGCGGTTCAGCTCGATTTTAACACAGAAAACCCGGTTATTTTTAGTAACCGGGTTTGTTTCATTATTATTTAAAGAATGAAAGAATCGCATCAAATAATGCGGAGAAGAAATCTTTAAGTTTTTGAATAAAAGATTGACCTTCTTCAGAATTTAGGTACTCTGAAATTTTATTTTTAGCTTTTGTTAATTGGTTTCCTACTTGATCCCAATTAATATTTAAATCTTTCATTTTTTCAAAAAGAGACATCAAACTAGCCTTTTGATCAGCAGTTAATGTAATACCAAGATCCTTTGCTAATCGATCAATTAATGATTTTAATTCATCGGTTGACATGTTTGGATTTTTAGCTAGCTCTTCTTTTACTTTAGTAACAAGTTGTACAGCTTTTTCATTACCTACTGAATCACCAAGTTCGGCAGTTTTAACCATTTCTTCATTTGCTACTTTTTTAACATCATCAGGTATAACTTCACCTGAACTTAGCTCATAAGCCTTCATAATCCCAGTTAAAGCAGCTGTACCAGAGACTTCAAATGGTGCAGTAATTACAATATTTGCATCTTTTAATCCAGCCGTGATTAAAGCATTTGTATACATTGAGTTAGTAACCCATGAAATGTTATTTGATTGAACGACGATGCCTGTATTTTTTTCACCGATTGTAATCATAGCAGATGAAAGAGCTCGAGTACCGATTTGAGCACTAGGTACAGTACCATCTAAATATTTATGCTCCTCTTGATTCGAAACAGTCACAATTTTAGCATCAGATGGTGCACCCATTTCAGCTAATAATGCTTTCTTTTGCGTTTCAGACAAATTTTGTCCAAGAGTAACAATCGTATCACCAGGAACAGAATCAGCAAATACCGATAAAGGCATAGCTATTAATCCCATTGAGATGGTGAACGCTAATAACTTTCGTTTTAACAAAGAGACACTCCCTTTACAATAATCCAAATTTTACATCTTACAACACTATTATAGTACTTTTAGAAAACTTGTCATTACTTTTTGTTTTTTGTATGATTATATCAGCGTTACTAGTTTATTCAGTAATGAAAAATATAGGACAATTAAGTCTTATGAAATTTGTACATACATAAGGAGGATTTTTATTATGAAAAAAGCAAGTATTACATTTGAAAATGGTGAACAAATCTTAATCGAATTATTCCCAGAACATGCACCAGGTACAGTTGAAAACTTTGAAAAATTAATCCGTGAAGGTTTCTACAATGGATTAACTTTCCACCGTGTAATTCCTGGATTTGTATCTCAAGGTGGAGATCCAAACGGTAATGGAACAGGTGGCCCAGGATACAAAATTAAATGTGAAACTGTTGGTAACCCATTAAAACATAAAGCTGGATCTTTATCAATGGCACATGCTGGAAAAGATACTGGTGGTAGCCAATTCTTTATCGTTCACGAGCCACAACCACATTTAGATGGCGTACATACAGTTTTCGGTCAAGTAATCGAAGGCATGGATACAGTTTTAAGAATGCGTAATGGCGATGTTATGCAAGAAGTTAAGGTTTGGGACGAAGAATAGTCAAAACAAAAAGAGGTCATTTTAAAAAGACTTCAAATGAAGAAAACCACAAGGGAAAAAATTTTTCCTTGTGGTTTTTTAACATGTTCATGATTGGTTAAAAGGTAAAAATTATTTGATAACAGTTTGGACTATTTATTGAACATTAAATTAAAAGATTTAATTTTGTTTTTTTGAAAAATGTTAAGTTTTTATTGTTTAACATTCTAATTCATGTAATTTTTTATATAATTCTTGATTCTAATAATCTATTTCCACATGATTCATTTTCTTATTTGCAGTTTTCTTATTTTTAATTGCAGATTTCCCAAATATAATTGCAGTTTTGGCTTTTTTTATTGCACATACTCCGATTTAATTGCTCTTCACTTTAATTTAATTGCACTAACTGCTCTCATCTTGATCTTCAACGCTGTTGATAATAATGCTGGTTGTAATAAGAATTTTGATAATAATTTTGGTTCTGCTGATTTGCATATTCATGCTCATTTTGAACTTGTCGATTACAGTTTTTTGGTGGTCCTATAAATATAGAAGGTTGTAAATTTGCTGTTGCATTTTTCCATTGGTTTTCATCAAGACAGTAAGTATGTGAGACAATATTTGAAGGTGTAAATTTCATTAAATCAGAGAATAAAATTACATCAGGGGAAGGTGCATTAAATATTGCTAATAAATGAGTATTGTCAACAGTTGCAATTTCATAATGCCACCAGCCTTGTGGTACATTTGCAACTTGACCAGGAGTAATTGGGAAATTTAATAGTTGCTTTGTATAAGGATTCAAAATCGATACAACTGCGGCTCCAGAAATACAATAGACTAATTCTGAAGAATTTTGATGATAATGTGGCTCTACAACATTATTCACACTTAAATATATATCCAATAAAGACAAATTATCCAAAGTATTCAAATTATTAACACTTAATTGATTGATAAAGTTTTGACTATCCTTCACAAAGGCATGGTTTTTATTTATATCAAAAGTAAATTGAATACTTGGCGATGTATAATCTAAATCCAACCTCATAATGATCACCCTTTTATATAACTCTAACTAAAATTTACTGTATTCAAATTTGCCTAATTGGTGACAAAAGCCTATGAGGTGGGAAAGGCAGGAAGAATACTTAACTAATACTATAAATTAATTAAAATTCTCTCCTGTACCATATATCCCGTTTTTCCTTCTATCTGATTTTCTGACTTGACAGAAAAATGTGAGAATTATATATTTGAAATATTGATATATTTGGAACGAATTTTTATATTTACCGTACTATAGAGGGATAATCAATCATATATTATGTATTGGTTTAGAAGCTAATTAGAGTTTTAATAATTTTTAAGAGGGGTTAACATGTTAATTAGGTATAAGAAAACATATGAGAAAATTGCAATGGGCCTGCTTTCGTTTATGCCGAATGAAAAGAATGTGAAGAGCTTAGTAAATACAATTAAAGATTATGAAACTAAAGATGATAATCATTTGTTCCTTTGGAAATTAGACGATATTGTTGGGATTATTGGAATACAACTACTACCAGATAAGGTTATTATGATTAAACATTTAAGTGTAAACCCTTCATTCCGAAATCAAGGTATTGCAACTTCACTTTACGATGCTATTAGATCTCAATATACAGACTATACAATCGTAACAACGCAAGAAGTAGCTTCATTTATTGAACATTGCCATGTTAGTTTGAAAGTATTATAGAAAAAGGTGCTCAATTTTTTTGAGCATTTTTTTTTAGAAATAAGTGCCTACTTATGAAGCAGTCATGATTAAGTATTTTCAACTTACTGCTATTTTTTCATACTCATAAACCGGATATTAGTAAGTACAATGCAACAAAAAGCTATTTTGCTAAAAGCTATTTTGCTTCCTCACGAACCAGTCATGAGGAAGTACGAGCCAATAAAAAGCTATTTTGCTTCCTCATGAACCAGTTATGAGGAAGTACGAAATAACAAAAAGCTATTTTGCTTCCTCATGAGCCAGTTATGAGGAAGTACGAGGCAACAAAAAGCTATTTTGCTTCCTCATGAACCAGTTATGAGGAAGTACGAAGCAACAAAAAGCTATTTTGCTTCCTCATGAACCAGTTATGATAAGTATGAAGCAATAAAAAGTTATTTTGCTTCCTCATGAAGCAGTCATGAGGAAGTACGAGCCAACTTCCATTTCGACCACACTGAAAAAGGTGCCCAATAATTTTGAGCACCTTTTCCTTTGACTCTAAATTTTTCTTCGTAATTCTAATTGCTTTAATCTTTCCGAAATGACATCAGTTCGATCTCTTGTAGAATGTTTATTAATTAAATCTTCCGTAAAAGCCGAGTATTTTTCTTTTTGATTTTGGAATCTTTCAATCAATTCTTGGTCATTTATTGGGAGATCGAAAGGGTGAAATTCTGTTTCGTTTTGAAGTTTTAGCTGTAAATCTGATATGATTTGTTGAAAGCGAAATTGATCAATACCAGCCATTTCCAATAAATTAGAATCATTTGAAAAGATAATGACGTGTCGAAATAATTTTTTAGCACCAGTAAAGTTTCTTCTTCTATAATGATATAACACTACTGATAATCTTATTAAACCTAACCATACCTTTTTATATTGATGATTTAATTCAAGTTTCCATTGTTCCTCAAGAATTTCATGACATTCAAAAAAATCTTGATCAAAATGGAAATGACATAGATATTTTATGTATCGCTCGTTTTTATTGTAATGAACCAAGTTTTTCACCTCTTTATTACTAAAATTTTATCAGAAATGGAATTATTTAAAAAGAAGAAAGCCTAGAGCAATGTCTAGACTTTCACGTTTTGTTTATTCACGGGGTTAAATTAACAGACGAAAGCACATCCAACGATGATTAATAAAATAAATAATACTACGATTAAAGCAAAGCCTCTGCCATGGCCGAAACCGCCGAACTCTGGAGAAACAGCACCTTTACTCATGAAATAACCTCCTTACCAAAAAAATAATTCTTCTTGCACTGATATCTTATGAAAAATTTTAGAAAATGGTATAGGCGTAAAACTAAAAATTTAGGAACAAAGTTACTTCATCGATGAAAAAACCTTTTCTGTTATATAGTTTTATGAAATAATACTTTATACTGTTATAGAGTATATTTTTATTTTAAAGTAAGTTGGTGAGTAGTTTGTGAAGCAATATGAAGTTAAAATTGATGCATTTGAAGGGCCATTAGATTTATTACTTCATTTAATTCAACGATTTGAAATTGATATTTATGATATACCTGTATCTGAAATAACAGATCAATATGTTTCATATATTCATACAATGAAAGAATTAGAATTGGATATTGCAAGTGAATATTTAGTGATGGCAGCTGAATTACTTGCGATGAAAAGTAAAAGTATTTTACCTAATCATGAAGAACAAGCTGATTGGGATGCTGTACTTGAAGAAGACCCTAGAGAAGAATTAATGAATCGATTAATTATATATAAGCAATTTAAAGAAGCGGCGATAGTATTTCAGGAAAAAGAATCCGAACGTGCGATGATTTTTACCCGAAATCCAGTTGATTTGTCCGAATATGGACCTAGACCAGAAGATATTGTCATGCCGACTGATGTTACAATTTACGATATGTTTGGTGCACTTCAAAAGCTTTTTAAACGGAAAAAGCTGCAAGAACCGCTTCAAACTAAAATTGTTCGTGAAGAAATATCGATCGAAAAAAGAATGGATGAAATTATTACCTACTTAAAAAGTATAAAAAAGCGAACTAATTTCATCAGTTTATTTCCATATAATGATAAAGAAAGTATAGTAGTTACTTTTTTAGCGATTTTGGAGTTAATGAAAACAAAAGATATTGTAGTTGAACAGGAACAAAACTTTTCAGAAATTTTTCTAACATCACGGGAGGTTTTTGAAGATAAGCAAGCTGAGGTGTACTTGTAATGGAACAGGAAAAAAATTTAGTAGGAGTTCTTGAAGGACTTTTATTTGTAGCTGGCGATGAAGGAATATCGATTGTCGAGCTATCCGAGACTTTAGAATTAAGTCAGACCGATGTTCTAGAGTTAATTGAGAGTCTAAAAAAAGAATATGAAAATCCTAACAGAGGATTACAAATTAGAATTTTAGCGAACAGATATAAACTTACTTCAAAGAGGGAACATGGTGAGTTTTTCAAAAAATTAGTTGAAAGTCCATCGAACTCTTCATTGTCACAAGCAGCATTAGAAACTTTAGCAATTGTTGCATATCAACAACCAATTACGAGGACAGAAATTGAAGATATTCGTGGAGTTAAGACTGAAAAACCAATTCAAACTCTTGTCTCGAAATATTTAATTAAAGAAGTTGGACGGGCTGAAGGTACTGGACGTGCAATATTATATGGTACTACTTCTGAGTTTTTAGATTATTTTGGTCTAAAAAACATTAAAGAATTACCTCCACTACCACAAGAGTTAAAAATGGAAGAGGTTGAAGAAGAAGCAGATTTATTTTTTAGCAAATTTGAAAAATAAGATTAGTTAAAAAATTCTGCAAATCTGTATGTATCCTATGTTAAACTAATACTATGGAATCTTGGAGGGTGAAAGAATTGTTAATTTATAATTGTCATGGGTATGAATTAGTAAAGGCTCAACCAAATACTTCGGAAGATTTTTTTAATCGTTCTGAAGTTGAATATGAATTTAATGGTCAAAAAATTGTAACTTCTGTCTTATATGTTCGCTTCTTTGAAGAACAACTTTCTGAAGTAAGTGATTTAAAAACAACTAGATTATATGAAAATGGCGATTTATCAGTAGATTTCCGTGATATAGTGGCACTTGCGCTAATTATTAAAAATCCTGATTATCGTGGAAGAAAGCGAATATATATTAATGAATTAGATCAATTTGTAAAAGAGCTACAAGGTACTGATTTTGATAAATTGGTAGGATATGTGAGAAGTATTAAACAAAATTCAAATAAAATTGAAATTTCGATCTAATTTAACGGAGGGAAAAAAATGTCGAATAAGATGGTAGAGCATCAATTAAAAATTGTTGGTAATCAATTAGGGATTGTTGGTCTAGAGTGTAATTTGTTTTTAAATAGGAATTCTTTACCGTCATTTCAACATGAAAACCAAGCAGTGGATCTTAACTACTTAGAAAAAATACTTTCTTCATTACGTAGAATTACAGTATATTGTGAGGATGCTAAAGAAGTTTGTGAGAAAATTTTAAGTGGACAGTTCCATAAAGCAACAGCTGAAGATACTTTACATAAAATTTATCACAGATGTATCGCAGAATTCTTCTCTCCTAAAAACGATGCATGGTATGAAAATAGTCGTGCAGCATACACTGGAAATCAAGCAATTACATTCTATAAAGCTGTACCAGGTACAGTCCAAGACCTATTCTCATCATTAGAAAAAGTTTTTCAACAAATGCGTGAAGAACTTGAGTATTATGAAACAGATTATTCAACAAAACTTATGCAACAATACAAACAGTAATTAGAAAATAGTTAAATGTAAATAGTAATGTTAAGAGAAAAAGACTAGAAATTTTCTAGTCTTTTCATTTTGTACAAAACTCAAAAAAATGGATATATCTAGTAATTTTTATGTAAGATGCGTTACAATACTATAGAAATTTCTTTGTAAGAGAAGAGGATTGAAAATGAAACAAATGTATTCGATTGGACAAAGGACAATCAAAACAGCAATCGGAAGTGGTATATCCCTATTAATTGCAGAAGCTTTACATTTACAAAATTACAGTACTGCAGCTGTCGTTACACTATTAAGTATTCAAAATACAAAACGTAGATCATTTATTGTTGCAATTCAAAGATTTGTTGCATCAGTTATTGCGATGTTAATTGGATGGATGATGTTTGAATTTTTAAGCTATACGCCATTAACAGTTGTCATTTATTTTCTTTTAACTATACCCTTGTTAGTCACTTTAAGGTTACAAGAGGGAATCATTCCGAGCTCAGTGATCGTTTTGCAAATCTATGTGAGTAATAATAAATCAATATCTTTCTTATTTAATCAAGTTGAAATTTTAGCAGTTGGGATCTTAATTGCTTTAATAATGAATACATATATGCCGAGTATTGAGAAGAAGATGATTGAATCTCAAAAGAAAATCGAGCAAAATTTTAAAATGTTACTGCTAGGTATTGCTTTAAAAATGAAGGGTAAGGATGAAGATTCACAAAATGATTTAATTGATGAAACTAAAATGCTTTTACAAACTGCGAAAACTTTAGCTTATAGGCAAGTTGAAAATAGTTTTATAAAATCGAACTTATATTATATTAATTATTTTGAAATGAGAGAACGTCAATTTGAAATCATATCGAGCCAAATCATACCTTTATTAAAAAAGGTTGCGTTAAATTATCCGCATTCAAAAATTGTTGCTGAATTTTTTGAGGATACAGGTGTTTACTTAAAAGAAAAATCTACTGGGATTGAATTATTAGGGGAATTCAGTCATATGATGAATGACTTTAGGAAGATGCCATTACCTGAATCAAGAGATGAGTTTGAAACTAGAGCTAGTTTAATGATGATAGTTTATGAATTGGAAAAAGTGATTTCATTAAAAATGGAGTTTTACTCAGAAAATCAGACTGTTTTAGAGAAGCTAAACTAATCATTTTTAATAAGAATATGTGGAATTAATATCTTTATACAGCGAATTCCATTTATCGCGTGAAACACGTGAATACCGGTAATAGCTATAAATTTAGTATCATACAATGGAAAGTAGAAGAGAAATTTATTTTCTCTGATGGAGGTGTATGATGTTAAATCAATCTGAACTCGTCACTTACTTTCAGGAGGTAGAAATCTGGTGTGCGAATGTATTACAGTTGCTATCTGAAAGATTTGACCATATTCAAGAAAAAGAACTATTAGAATATAAAGTAAAACTCTTGTTAAACAGAATAGGGACAAAAGGTCATTATGTAGATCAAAATTCCTTTTTGGATGAAATTAGTATGGATGTGGACGATATACAAGAACGATTAATTTCAATTTTAAATGAAGAGGAATATGATGATAGCTATGCGTATCGGGTAATAGAAGTCGAAGAGAGAGTAGGGATTGGTAAACATGAGCTTCCACCTTTACCATATCCATATAATGCACTCGAGCCATATATATCAAAAGAAATCATGATGCTGCATCATGATAAGCACCATAAAAGTTATGTAGATGGTTTAAATAAAGCTGAGATTGAATTAGAAAAGGCAAGAAAAAATAAGGAATACGATTTATTAAAGCATTGGGAAAGAGAGCTTGCATTTCATGGGTCAGGTCATTATTTGCATACTATATTTTGGAATAATTTAAGTAAGTCAGGTGGAGGGCAGCCTCATGGAGCTCTCTTCAAACAAATTGAAGATGACTTCGGAAGTTATGAAGACTTTAAAGAGCATTTTACACAAGCTGCTAAAAAAGTGGAAGGTGTCGGTTGGGCGATTTTAGTTTGGGTTCCAAGAGCGAATCGATTGGAAATCCTTCAAACAGAAAAACATCAATTCTTTACTCAATGGGATACAATTCCACTACTAGTTTTGGATGTTTGGGAGCATGCTTATTATTTACAGTATAAATTTGATAAAGACGCATACATTACAAATTTTTGGAACATAGTTAATTGGCCGGATGTAAATTATCGATATGATTATGCTAGTCAATTAAAATGGCAACCCTTTTATTAATTGGAGAAAAATAGTAGGTGCTGGAATTGCTCAGGTTGTATATCTGAACAAGTTCAGCACTTTTTTTCTTAAAAAAAGTCATTTTTTTATAATGTAATTCGTAAACTTGTACTAATTAGGACTAACTGTGGAGTTGATGCGAAAGATGAAAAAATGGCTAGTAGTAGGAATCATTGGCTTATTTTTAATCGGGATTATGATTCCGACGAATAATGTTAAAGCATTTGGAGGAGTTAGTGCTAGAAATGCTGTTTTGATGGATCAAAAAACTGGACGAATCTTATATGGTAAAGCTATGCATGACTCTGAAAGAATCGCCAGCATTACAAAAATAATGACTGCAATACTTGCTGTAGAATCCGGTAAAATGCAAAACACGATAACAATTAGTTCAAGAGCAGTTCAAACAGAAGGATCATCCATTTATTTAAAACCTGGACAAAAAATTAAGTTGGAAGATTTAGTGTATGGTTTAATGCTTAGGTCAGGGAATGACGCGGCTAATGCAATTGCCGAGGCTGTAGGAGGTAGCATCGATGGATTTGTTTATATGATGAACGAGAAAGCAAAAGAAATAGGAATGAGTAATACATATTTTAGCAATCCATCAGGACTTGATCAGCAAGGAAAAGAACATTACTCATCTGCTTATGATATGGCGTTATTAACGAGATACGCTATGGAAAATCCTAAATATGCAAAAATTGCAGGTACAAAAGTACACCGTGCGCCAAATACGGCAGAATCTTGGGATTATGTTTGGAAGAATAAAAACAAATTGCTTACTTTTATGTACAAGTATAGTACTGGAGGAAAAACTGGATTTACTAAAAAAGCAAGAAGAACACTTGTTTCAACTGCTTCAAAAAATGGAATGGATTTAATTGTTGTAACACTAAATGATGGGCAAGATTGGCAAGATCATATGGCACTATTCGAATATGGTTTCAGTAACTATCCTTTAACGAAAGTATTAAGTAAAGGTGGAATTAAGGAAGTCACAAATAAAAAATATAAAGGACATGTTTATATGAAAAATGACTTCTCTTATCCATTAGATAAAAAAGAGCGAGATCAAGTACGAATCACAATTGAAATGCAAAAGCCGACTAAGAAAAAAATCGCTAATGATGCCATTGTTGGTAAAGCGATTATCGAATTAGAAGGTGAACAAATTGGAATTAGAAATATTTTTTATAGTGATAGTAAAGTCAAAGTATTTACGAAGGAAATAATCCAAAATGGAAAACAAGTTTTATTAAACTTAATGGGAGAGCACTCTGATGGTTAATATTATTTGGGTTGCTCTTACAATAATTGGTTTTATTTTTGCGATGATTAATGGCACTATGGACGAAGTAAATAAAGCAGTCTTTGACGGAGGAAAGCAAGCAATTACCATTATTATTGGACTAGTTAGTGTTCTTGTTTTTTGGTTAGGTTTAATGCGAATAGCGGAAGAATCAGGATTATTAAAAATTCTTTCGAAATTATTTCAACCATTTCTAGCATTCCTATTTCCGAGAATCCCTAAAGACCATCCAGCACTTGGTTATATTATGTCAAATATGGTGGCCAATTTATTTGGTTTAGGAAATGCTGCAACTCCACTAGGTATAAAGGCGATGGAGCAACTAAAAGTATTAAATAGAAATAGTAATGAAGCAAGTGATGACATGATTACATTTTTAACGTTAAATACGAGTGCAATCACTTTAATTCCTACAACTGTCATAGGAGTTAGAATGTCTTATCATTCCTCAAATCCGACTGAAATAGTAGGTGTTACAATACTTGCACAGGTCGTTTCATTTATTGGGGGACTCGCAGTAAATAGTTTTTTTGCAAATAGGCGAAATCGAAAGGGGAGAAAATAAATGGGATATATGAATACGATCTCACTTTATATCATTCCATTTATTATCGCTGTCATTTTAATACATGGAACTTGGAAAAAGGTGCCGACGTATGAATCTTTTGTAGAAGGTGGAAAAGAGGGTGTAACAATTGCAGTGCAATTAATTCCATTTTTAGTAGGTATGCTAGTATCCATCTCCATCTTTAGAGCTTCAGGTGCACTAGAGTTTTGTGTAGAACTTATGCGTCCGTTATTAAGTTCACTAGGTATTCCTGCAGAAGTTTTTCCGCTTGCAATTATTCGACCTATTTCTGGTTCAGCTGCTTTAGGTATTACGTCAGATTTAATTAAAACATATGGACCGGATTCATTTATTGGAAGACTAGCTTCAACTATGCAAGGTAGTACAGATACAACGCTATATGTTCTAACGGTGTATTTTGGAGCGGTAGGTATTCGTAAAATGGGTGATGCATTAAAAGTAGGTTTAATTGCAGATGCAATCAGTATTATTTTTTCAATCATTTTTGTGACAATGTTCTTTTCTTAACTAAAAATCATGCGATTTCAATTAGTTTGAGAATATTTTAATCATTTTATTTTTAAAAAAAGTACTTTTATTTTAGGATAAAAGTACTTTTTTATTGCGTATATAAAATTAATATCTTATAATACCAATAAGAATAGTTGGTATTAAGACAACATTCAATTTTACCCATGTTGCATATAATGGATTGGAAGAAACTAACCTTTTTGTGACATAAAGGAGCTTGAAGTTATGAAAGTTGTAAAGTCAGTACACGAGCTGATCGGATCAACACCATTGCTTGAAATTACAACATTCCCTTTACCAAAAGGAACAAGACTATTTGCAAAGCTAGAATTCTGTAACCCAGGTGGAAGTGTAAAAGATCGACTTGGAATGGAATTATTAGAAAGTGCAATTAATGAAGGTAAATTAGAAAAAGGTGGTACAGTAATTGAACCAACCGCCGGAAATACAGGAATTGGTTTAGCTCTAGCAGCTATAAAATATGGCGTAAATGTGATATTTGTTGTTCCTGAAAAATTCAGTATTGAAAAACAAACATTGATGAAAGCACTAGGATCAAAAATTGTGAACACACCTACAGAAGATGGAATGACAGGTGCAATTAAAAAAGCAAATGAGCTGTCAAAAGAAATTCCGAATTCATTTGTACCTTCACAATTTAGTAATGAAGCAAATCCAAGAACTTATTACAAAACATTAGGTCCAGAGTTAGTTGACCAACTCGATGGAAAAATAGATGTATTTGTTGCTGGAGCTGGTAGTGGAGGAACATTTACTGGAACAGCTAAGTATTTAAAAGATAATTTACAAAATGTAAAAACAGTTATTGTCGAACCAGAAGGATCAATCTTAAATGGTGGAGAGCCAGGTTCACATGATACAGAAGGAATTGGAATGGAATTCATTCCTGCTTTTGTAGATACAAACTTATTTGATGATATTCATACAGTGCTTGATTCAGACGCATTTCGTTTAGTAAAAGAACTAGCAACGAATGAAGGACTTTTAGTTGGCAGTTCCTCAGGAGCTGCGTTATATGCAAGTTTATTAGAAGCAAAAAAAGCAAAACCAGGGAGTACAATCGTAACGATTTTCCCAGATAGTAGTGAAAGATACTTAAGTAAAAACATATATAGTGAGGGATAAAAGATGAAGAAAAAGACGGCGTTAATACACGGGGGAATTAGTAGAGATGAAACAACTGGTGCGGTTAGTGTTCCAATTTATCAAACTAGTACGTATAAACAAGATGCTGTTGGCAAACATAGAGGATTTGAATATTCCAGAACAGGCAATCCGACACGACATGCTCTTGAAGAGTTAATGAAAGATATTGAACACGGGGTTGCAGGATTTGCATTTGCATCTGGGATGGCAGCGATTCATACTGTGTTTAGTTTATTCAAGACTGGTGACCATATCGTAGTGGGCGATGATGTTTATGGTGGTACTTACCGATTACTTACAAGAGTATTATCAAATTTAGGTATTACAGCTACATTTGTTGATACAAGTAATATTACTTTAGTTGAAAATGTTATTTCACCAAATACAAAAGCAATTTTTATTGAGTCACCTAGTAATCCATTATTAAAAATTACTGATATTAAAGCAATTGCAAAACTTGCAAATGAATATGACTTATTAACAATTGTTGATAATACTTTTGCTACTCCATACTGGCAACAACCTCTTACACTAGGTGCTGATATTGTTGTTCATAGTGGAACTAAGTACCTTGGAGGTCATAGTGACGTAGTAGCAGGTATTGTTGTAACAAATAAAGAAGAGTTAGCTGAAGAATTAGCATTTTATCAAAATTCGATTGGTGGAGTTTTAGGACCAAACGATAGCTGGTTATTACAACGAGGTATTAAAACGCTTGGAATTAGAATGGAAGAGCATGAAAGAAATACGCATGAAATTGTGACGTTCTTATCGAATCACCCAAATGTAAATAAAGTTTTCTATCCTGGATTATCGACACATCCAAATCATGGATTAGCAAAACAACAAAGCAGTGGATTTGGTGGCATGTTATCTTTTGAATTAAAAGAAGGTTTAGATCCAGAAGAATTTGTGGGTAAATTAAAATGGTTCACACTAGCTGAAAGTTTAGGAGCAGTTGAAAGTCTTGTAGGTATCCCTTCAAAAATGACGCATGCTTCAATACCTAGGGAAAAACGAATTGCATCAGGAATTTCTGATGAATTAATTCGATTATCAGTTGGTCTAGAAGATCTAGAAGATTTAATTGAAGACCTAGAACAAGCATTAATATTTCAAACATCAAAGGTGAGATAAATGGGTAGAGAGTTTTTAGATGTTTTTACCGGTTGGGCAGAAAGTTACGATTCTTTTGTTCAAGGCCATGACCCAGAATATAAAGAAGCATTTCGACGTTATGATGAAATACTGAATGAAATTGTTAATAGAAGTGGAAACAGCGTCCTTGAATTTGGTATTGGTACAGGGAATTTAACAAAGTTACTTCTTGATAAAGGAAAAACTGTATTTCCAATCGAACCATCTCCTGAGATGAGAATTATTGCCTCAAAGAAATTAGGAGAAAATATTACGATTCACGACGGAGATTTAATTGATTTTCCAAAACCACAGGCCGGGATTGATACAATTGTAAGTTCATACGTTTTTCATCATTTAACTGATCAAGAAAAATATGAAGCTATTAAAATATATAGCTCATTATTGAACTCGAATGGGAAAATCGTATTTGCGGATACAATGTTTTTAACGGAAAACGATTATAAGAATGAAATTGCAAAAGCAGAAAATGCAAATTATATCAATCTAAGAGATGATTTAATTAGAGAATATTATCCATTAATTCCAGTTGTTCGTTCACATTTTGAAAAAAATGGATTTGATGTGAAATTCGAACAATATAATGATTTTGTATGGATCGTTGAAGCTACAAAAAAATAGAGAGATGTAATTTTAGGAGGAAATAAAATATGCCATCAGTTGAAAGTTTTGAATTAGATCATACAAAAGTTGTTGCTCCTTACGTTAGACACTGTGGTACTCATGCAGTTGGTACAGACGGAGTAGTTACAAAATATGATATTCGTTTTTGCCAACCAAATAAGCAAGCAATGAAGCCAGATACAATTCACACATTAGAACATTTATTAGCTTTGAACGTTCGTGAAGCAGTACCTGCGGGTGACCCTTTTAAAATTATTGATTTATCACCAATGGGATGCCAAACAGGATTTTATTTAATCATCGCTGGTACACCTTCAATTTCAGAAGTAATTACATTATTACGTAAAACAGCTGAACTTGGACTACAAGTTGAAGAAGTACCGGCTGCAAATGAGCTTCAATGCGGCCAAGCAAAACTTCATGACCTTGAAGGCGCAAAAAAATGGTTAAAATATTGGAACGAACAAACAGTCGAAACGTTGGAAAGCGTATTTGCTTAATAGTGAAAAACGTCATCTTAATGGATGGCGTTTTTTAAAATTGTTGGAATTAAGAAAATTGTAGAGTGCAAATAAAAAAGGCGAAACTGCAATTTTACTTTTTTTTATTAATTGATCACAAGAAGTAATTTCTCTTTTGGAACGGTGAATTTAATTTCTCCAATATTCTCTTCAATATCTTCAATTGTTGGAATATCATCAAAGCTTTGAATTGAAATGTCATCATCTAAGCATAATAAAATATAAGGGAAGTTAGTTTCTGTAGAGTCATAGATTAATTTGTATGCTTTTGAAGGTTTATCGGAAGTGAAAAATACATCGCCTAATTTAAACGAACCAACTGAATTATATTTTACTGCTGGGTTAAAAGAATAATTCATATAGTAAGCTCCTTTTTCATTTTACTAATTATATTATTGACTGGTTTCTAATAGATTAAACAGCAAACTAGTAATTTGCTTGAATTGTAATAGATAGTTTGTTTTTTTGAGTTACCATTGTAACTTCACCAATCCAATCTTCAATATCTCCTAGGGTTGGCATAATATCATAATTTTGGACTAGTCTTGCATCGGTTAATGAGACAAGTACATATGGAAAATCGTCTTCATTTTCTTCGTAAACAAGCATATAGATTGTTTCATTCTTTTTAGTAATAAGCACACTACCTGGCGTAATAATTTTAGAACGGTCAAAGGCTGAGGAGTGTTTTAAAGTTAAATTCATATCTATTACCTCATTTCTGCAAATCTAGTAAATTATATGATAGATTTCCAGAAAATATGATATTGAGAGAAGGAATAAGGAACATGGGGTTAAGGAGAATATTGACGATGGCGAATGTCTTAAAAAATGGAATATAGGTTTAGATTTGATGTATAACGCACTTTATTCACAAAAAACCTTCTAGCTGCCACTTGTTTTCAATTGTATAAATCTGTATGATGGTTGAAGAGGTGAAATGATCGAATGGAAAGATTACAGAAAGTTATTGCTAGAGCGGGAATTGCTTCTCGTCGTAAAGCAGAAGAGTTAATTAAAGAAGGAAAAGTGAAAGTAAATGGTCAGGTTGTTACTGAGTTAGGTGTAAAAGTAAGTGGTAACGATCGTGTTGAAGTGGAAGAGATTCCAATTGATAAAGAAGAACCAGTTTACTTCCTTTTATATAAACCATCAGGTGTAATATCAAGTGTTTCAGATGATAAAGGTAGAAAAGTTGTAACAGACTTTTTTCCAATGATTAAACAACGTATTTATCCAATTGGTAGATTAGATTTTGATACATCAGGTATCATTCTATTAACAAATGATGGAGAATTTTCAAATCTACTTCAACATCCAAAATATGAAATAGATAAAGAATATATCGCAAAAGTAAAAGGGATCCCAACTAAAGAGCAGTTACGTAAATTAGAAAGAGGAATTGTACTTGAGGATGGGAAAACTGCTCCAGCTCAAGTTAAAATGATTTCACTTGATAAAAGCAAAAATACTGCAATTGTAAGACTGATCATTCATGAAGGAAGAAACCGTCAAGTTAAGAGAATGCTTGAGGCGATTGGTACACCTGTTATGAAGTTAAAACGTGAACGATATGCGTTTTTAGATTTGACTGGATTAACACCTGGTGATGCAAGAGAACTATCACCTCATGAAGTGAAAAAACTAAGAGCAATGGCTACAGCAAAGCCACGCTAATGATAAGTCAGACTATTATTCACTGCTTTCTTATTTAGTTACCTTACCTATTTATCGTACTTATTTATAATCCGGTTAACACTTTTAGAAACTGTGTTTTAATTCAGTCTGATACCCTATTTTTTCCACTACGACTCGGTAAATACCGAGTTTTTTCTATGCTTGAAACATTTAATATTTTAGGATAAAAGATTGAAAATTTAGTCTTTTTTGAAACGTATCAAATTTCTATTCAAGAATAGGAAATAATGATATTCTATCATATGGGAGGAACTGTATATATGAAGAAAAATAGAACGTTAATTCGAACAATTATCTTATTAGTTTTGGTTTGTGCAATTGGTTATACTTTTTACATAAATTTCTTTAAGAAAGATGAAGTTATTACTAAAGGAAGTAAAGCACCAAACTTTGCTATGACGGAGCTGAATACTGGTAAGAGATATACTCTTTCAGGTGAAAAAGGAAAAGGCGTAATTGTTAATTTTTGGGGTACTTGGTGTGAGCCATGTAAGCGAGAAATGCCTTTTATGAATGAAATCTATTCGAAATATAAGGGAAAAGGGATCGAGTTACTTGCAATGAATGCGGATGAATCGAAATTTTCAGTACAAAGATTTGTAAGCGATTATAAACTTAATTTTCCAGTCGGAATAGATAAAGATCAAGAGGTTTTAAATATATATGGTGTTAACCCTTTACCAACTACGTTTTTTGTAAGTCCGGATGGGACAATAAAGAGAATCGTAACTGGTCAAATGACACCAAATTCTTTTGAAAGTTATATTAAAGAAATATTACCAAAATGATGAGTGTACATTAGTAAGGGGAAATAAAATGGAGACTTTTAAATGTGAATGTGGTCATCTTAATCATGTAGGTACTGTAATATGTGAGTCATGTGGTAAACCTCAAGATGAAAAAGCAACCGAAATACTTGATATGCGCTATGAAGGGACTGCTAGAAGATCAATCGTTAACAATCAAACTTATATAGATAAAATATGGACGTTTTTTTCATCTGTAAAAGTAGCTGTTATAATCATTCTAATTACGCTAGTAGCAGCAGCATTAGGTACTATTTTTCCGCAAAGAGATTTACTACCGCCTACAGCGAATCCTGCAACGTATTATCAAGATGAATACGGAATCTTTGGTAAAATATACGATGCAATTGGTTTGGATAATACGTTTAACTCTTGGTGGTTCATGTTACTTGTTGCATCGATTGGGATCTCACTAGTAATTTGTAGTTTAGATCGAATTTTACCACTCTATAAAGCTCTAAACAAACAAACTGTTACTAGACATCCAAACTTTTTAAAAAGACAAAAAATGTTTGGAATTAGTAGAGTTGAACAGATTCCAGATGAAATAGAAAAAGCTAAAGTTAATTTACGAAAAAGAGGTTATAAAATTCGTGAAGAAAACGGCAATATCTTAGCAGAAAAAGGTCGGTTCTCTCGTTGGGGTCCATATGTAAACCATATAGGGTTAATTATCTTCCTTATTGGTGTAATGATGAGATATGTACCAGGAATGTATATGGATAAGGCCCTTTGGGTTCAAGAAGGCGAATTAAAACCTGTCGTTGGTACAAACCAAAACTATTATATTAAATTAAATGATTTCCATATGGAAACGTATGATAAAGATAAAGAGGGTAAAGTTTATAAAAAAGCGATTGAGCGCTTTGGAAATGATAAAATTCCAAAAAACTATCAAGCCGATGTGACGTTGTATAAACGCGAAGGAAATTTAATACCAGGAGAAGATCCAAAACTTAAAAAAGTAAAAGATTATAGTATTAAAGTAAATGAACCTCTAAAGTTTCAAAACTTCGCTTTATATCAAGTAGATTATCGAATTGGTGAATTTAGTGCATTTTTATTTACATTACAAAATAAACAAACAGGTGAAAAATTAGGGCCAATCACAGTAGATTTACAAAATCCTAAAGAAGTATATGACTTGAAAAATGGATATAAAGTAGAACTTAAAAATTATTTTCCAGATTTCTATTTTAACTCTGATGGTCAACCTGATACAAAAACAAGAAAACCGAACAATCCGGCGTTTGTATTTAAAATGACTACTCCAAAAACTCCAAAAGGTGAAGTAGCATTTGTTGCGATCAAACAAAATATTGAACCAAATGGTGAAAACAAATATAAAATGTCATTTGCAGGTATTGAAACAAAAGATTCAACAGGTTTAACAGTACGTAAAGATTTAACTCTTTGGTTACTAGGACTTGGAGGAGCAATCTTTATGATTGGTGTAATTCAAGGTATGTATTGGTATCACCGACGCGTTTGGATCCAAAATCAAGATGGGGAAGTTTGGGTTGCGGCATTTACAAATAAAAACTATTATGGTTTAAAGATGGAATTAAAGAAAGTGTTTAAAGACACAAAAATAGAATTGCCGATTGATCAACAAGCTAATGAATAGTGTTTAAATAGGGGGAAAATATGTACGAGCTAAGTAGTAATTTTTTATTTATCGCGTTTATTTGTTATATTGTAGCTACTTTCTTTTTTGGCGGCTCGATGAAAACAAATGATAATGGTCCTAATAGATGGGGTACAATTGGTATTACAATTACAATAATTGGATTCTTATCGCAAATTACTTATTTTATTTTAAGATGGATTGCTGCTGGACATGCACCCGTAAGTAATCTATTTGAATTTATCACATTCTTTGGAATGATGTTAGTTTTTGCGTTTATCATGATTTATTTTATGTATCGTTTAAATATAATTGGATTATTCGCATTACCGTTGTCAATTATCATCATTGCTTATGCATCAGTATTTCCACATGAAATCAAACCTTTAGTTCCATCTTTAAAAAGCTATTGGTTACATATCCACGTAACGACAGCAGCTTTAGGGGAAGCTATTTTAGCAATTAGCTTTATTACAGGACTAATTTATTTAATTAAAAATATCGATCAAAAAGTATCAACAAAGAAAACATTTTGGCTAGAAGCAGTTTTATATTTCTTAGTAACTGTTGTTGGTTTCGTCGTTATTTCAACAGCGTTTACTGCATCTGGATACGAAGCAAAATATAATTGGATTAATAAAGATAAAGTACAAGAAGAAATGGTCTATAATCTTCCGTCAATTGTTGGTCCACATAAAGGTGAATTAACTACAAAAGATCGATTTGAAGCCCTTGCAGAAATGCCGGCTATGGTTAATGCTAAGAAATTAAATACTGTAATTTGGTCAATTTTTGCTGGAGCGGCATTATATGCAATCATCCGTTTAATTTTAAGAAAACGAATTGGTGCATTTTTACAGCCTTTTGTACAAAAAGTCGATAGTGAATTATTAGACGAAATCGGATACCGTGCTGTAGCAATTGGTTTTCCGGTATTTACACTGGGTGGACTAATCTTTGCTATGATTTGGGCTCAAATTGCTTGGACAAAGTTCTGGAGCTGGGACCCAAAAGAAGATTGGGCATTAATAACATGGTTATTCTATGCAGTGTTTTTACATCTTCGTTTCAAACGAAATTGGCAAGGTGAAAAATCTGCTTGGTTAGCCGTACTAGGATTTGCAATTATTATGTTTAACTTAATTGCTGTTAACTTAATCATTGCAGGCTTACACTCTTATGCGTAATTATTAAAAAGCCCTATAAAGGAATAACCTTCCTTTACAGGGCTTTTTTTCTAATTTTTTTTTTCGATCCACATGTATTTAAATTTGGTTCACTAGAAATGGTACACTTACTCCCTAGTTTTTTTTCACTATTTTATGGAAATAATAAATTCAAAGAATTATGTAAAAATGTTCACAAATTATACTAGAATATACAATTTTTATTATGTAAAATTATGAAGAGGGGGTCGAAATTATGGATCAAAATATAAAAATATTAATAGCAGATGATGAAGATCGTATTAGACGATTATTAAAAATGTATTTGGAACGTGATGGTTATAGTATTGATGAAGCTGAAAATGGCGAGGATGCTTTAAATTTAGCATTGAAGAATGAATATTCCTTAATCGTACTAGATTTGATGATGCCTAAAATTGATGGAATTGAAGTTTGTAGGGAATTAAGAAAAACAAAAACAACTCCTGTCATCATGTTAACGGCAAAAGGTGAAGAAACAAACCGAGTTCAAGGTTTTGAAGTAGGTACAGACGATTATATCGTTAAACCATTTAGTCCGCGTGAAGTCGTTCTTCGAGTTAAAGCTCTATTAAGACGTTCTTCACCCGTACCAGTATTTACTTCAGACAATTCTTCAGCGAAGGATATCGTTGTGTTTCCGCATCTAACGATTGATAATGACGCTCATAAAGTAATTGTTGAAGGGGAAGAGATCAGTTTAACGCCAAAAGAATATGAACTACTGTTGTTTTTAGCTAAAGCACCTGACAAAGTATTTGATCGTGAAACATTATTAAAATCAGTTTGGCAATATGATTTTTTCGGAGATTTACGTACAGTAGACACACATGTAAAACGACTGCGAGAAAAATTAAGTAAAAGTTCTGAGGATGCTGCGAAAATGATCGTCACTGTTTGGGGTGTCGGTTATAAATTTGAAGTAGGTCAGGAGTAATGATCGTAAGAAGTTTAGTCGGAAAGCTTTGGCTGACAATTATCTTACTAGTCTCTCTTGTATTATCATTCTTGACCTTTGTCTTAATAGGATTTTTTGAAAAATTTTATATTGACCTTCAAGTACAAAATATGAAAGATGATGCTACAAAAATTGCTCAATTAATAGAAAATGGTCAACCACTCTCCGATATTGAGTATTTATCAAATAATATTGTTAGTAGATATTCAAGAGTAATCATTTCTATTGACGGACAAGAGCCATGGTATTCAAATAATACATATGGAATACAGGAGCTACCTTTTAAAGAAATAAAAAATGATGAAATCTTAAATAAACCGTTAACTGATAATAAAGAGGTCAGTAAAAGACTTGTTTATGGTGAAAATAGTGAGAGAGAAAAATTAGTAGTGGGTGTTCCATTACATACAAACTCAAAAAATGGAGCTGTATTTATATACCAAACATTACAACCTGTAAAAGTGATGATTCACCAAACGACTAATTTTGTCTTGCTCGCTGCATCGATTGGAATCGTGTTAACAACATTTTTCTCATTCTTTCTTTCTTCTAAAATTACAGCTCCTCTTAGAAAGATGAAAGAAGTTGTAAGTAGTATGACTTCAGGGAACTTTAATGTGAAAGTACCAATTCATTCTAGTGATGAAATTGGAGAGCTTGCGTATTCATTTAACAAGATGAGTAAACAATTAAATTTTAATATGAATGCATTAAAACAAGAGAAAGAGAAAGTTTCTAATATTATTACAAGTATGGTAGATGGTGTAATTTCGATTGATAAAGAAGGTCAAATCGTGACATCGAATCCACCAGCTGAACGCTTTTTGAAAATGCTTAATGATGATCAATTTGAAGAACCTTCTTCACTTGTTTTAACGAAAGAACTATTAGATTTATTTGTATTAGTAGTCGAAAGTGAGAAAAAGCAATTTATAGAATTAAATTTCGATCAAGGCAATTGGCAAGTTTTAATGTCGCCTCTTTATAATCAAACAAATATAAGAGGCGTTGTAGCGGTGATTCGTGATGTTACAGAGCAAAGACGTCTAGAAAAAATGAGAAAAGATTTTATAGCGCATGTTTCTCATGAACTACGTACGCCTATTTCTTTATTACAAGGTTATAGCGAAGCGATTGTTGATGGTGTAGCAGAATCCAAGGAAGAAATGCAAGAATTGTCTCAAATTATTTACGATGAGTCACTTAGAATGGGTCGATTAGTAAATGATTTGTTAGATTTAGCAAGAATGGAAAACGGTTTTACTGAATTAAATAGAGAATTCGTTCCTCTAGTACAATTTGTAGATCGAATTTTACGCAAGTTTAAAGGTTTAGCAAAGGAAAAAAATATTAAGCTATTTGGAGAAATCGACAACATTCCGCATTTAAATATCTTCATAGATGAGGATCGAATGGAACAGGTTTTTACAAATTTAATTGATAATGCAATAAGACATACAAATGAAAATGGAAGAATAATTGTTTCAGTAAATCAAAATGAACGATCAACTACATTTAATTTTATTGATTCAGGTGCAGGGATTTCAAATGAAGATTTACCATTTGTATTTGAACGTTTTTATAAAGCGGATAAAGCTCGTACAAGAGGTAGAAGTGGAACGGGTTTAGGTTTATCAATCGTTAAAAATATTGTAACAGCACATGGTGGATCGATCCAGGTCTATAGTGAAGTAGGACAGGGAACGACATTTAAAGTTAAAATACCGCATAATTTACGAATGAACGAAAAAGATGTAGAGTAATCTTGTTTCATATAAAACATATTTCCATGATGTTTAGAGACGAAATTTCTGCAAAACACACAAAAAACATATAAAAGGTTAGTAAAATAATAAACATATAAATAAAATAATTGAATTCTTACCAAATTTATCTTACGATTGAATTAATGAAATATTGATGAGTTTAGTGCAAGTTTTGCTTAAAAGGGAATCTGGTATAATCCAGAACTGTCCCCGCAACTGTAATGTGGACGAAACGAATAGCCACTGTTCTTTTAGAATGGGAAGGTCGGAGTAGGTTGAAACAAAGTCAGTAGACCTGCTAAATTCATCCATGTTCAATTCTTCGGGGAGTAAGAATTTGAAGCAGCAGTTGCAAGACTTCTTGTATATATATGTTGTTTCAGCCCCGTTCAAAATGAATGGGGTTTTTTTTATGCTTTCCAATTATATTTAGGAGGATTTAAAATGAAAAAGTTTTTATCAAGTCTGATCATTATGTTATTGTGTTTAGGATTATTTGGTTGTAATAATGATACGACACAAAAAAAATCAAATGTAAGTAAAAATGAACAAGCAACTTTTCCAATGACTGTAAAAGATGCAACGAACAAAGAAATTAGCTTTAAAGAGGCACCTAAAAGAATAGTATCACTTATTCCAAGTAATACTGAAATCTTGTTTTCTATTGGTGATGGCAAGGATGTAGTAGGGGTAACGGATTTTGACAATTATCCAAAAGAAGTAAAATCAATTGATAAAGTTGGCGGAAATAATGCCGATATGACATATAATGTTGAAAAAATTATTTCATTAAAACCTGATTTAGTTTTAGCACATGAATCAAGTTTAGGAATCTCTGCTGACGGTTTAGAACAGATAAAACAAGCGGGGATTAATGTTTTTGTCGTAAAAAATGCTGCAACTATTAATGATGTATATGATACAATTCATCAAGTTGGAGAAATAACTGGAAAAACCGAGCAATCGAAAAAAGTTGTAACTGGTATGAAAACAAAATTAGATGAAATTAGCAAAAAGACAGCTAAAGCAACTACAAATCCAAAGGTTTGGCTTGAAATTTCAGGACCACCAGAAATATATACAGCAGGTAAAGGTACGTTCCTAGATGAAATGCTTTCGATTGTTCATGCTAAAAACGTAGCTGAAAGTGAAAAAGGTTGGGTAAAGTATAGTGAGGAATCAGCTATTAAAGCTAATCCTGATGTGATTTTAACAACTTATGGATATTATGTACCAAATTTAGAAAAAACTGTAATGACGAGAAAAAACTGGCAAACAGTAAACGCAATTAAAAATCACCGTGTATATGATGTTAATTCAGATACAACATCTAGACCTGGTCCAAGACTTGCAGAGGGAGTCGAAGCAATTGCAAAGGCGGTTTACCCAGAGCTTTATAAATAATACATATTCAATCTTTTTAATTCCAATTATCTTATTAATTTTTTTATTTATTTTAGGGGTTTCGATCGGGTCTACATCGATTCCCTTTTCTTCTATTATTTCTAGCTTTTCAGATGCTCTATTTAAAACAAATTATGTTCCAACTGATATTCAAACAATTGTCATGAATATACGAGTTCCAAGGGTTATGTTAGCTGGATTAGTCGGTGCGTGCCTTTCTTTGGCAGGTGTTGCATTTCAAGGAATACTTAAAAATCCATTAGCTGATCCTTTTACATTAGGTGTTTCTTCAGGCGCTTCTGTAGGAGCTGTTGTAGTTTTGTTTTTCCAAATAAGTTTACCTTTTGTAACTTATTTTACCTTGCCAGTTGTTAGTATATTATTTGGGTTTGGCACACTCATCTTATTATTACTATTTGTTAGAAAACTAGATCGATCCCTAAATGTAGAGACAATTATATTAGGTGGTATTATAATAAGTTCATTTTGTTCTGCATTGTTATCATTATTTATTACGTTTTCAAATAATGAATTACGAGCAGTAATTGGATGGTTAATGGGAAATATTAGTGGTAGAGGCATCCAATACTCTCTAAGTTTATTACCATTTTTAATAGTTTCTTTTTTAATTTTATTCAGTCAAAATAGGCAGTTAGATGCGATGACATTTGGTAGTACAAATGCAAAACATATCGGAATTGATGTGAAAAAATCCACTTATTTAATTTTGTTAACAGGAAGTATTTTATCTGGTGCAGCAGTAGCAGTATCGGGAACAATTGGATTTGTAGGATTAGTTGTTCCGCATTTTACTAGAACTATGGTAGGGCCATTACATAAAAAATTACTTCCATTATCGATGATCAATGGCGCAATATTTTTAATTGGATCTGACATTTTATCTAGGGTTGTTTTAGCTCCTAGAGAATTACCAATTGGAGTAATTACATCTTTAATTGGTGCTCCAATATTTGCTTTTATATTACTATCTTTGAAAAGAAATAGGGGAAAAGTATGATCAAATGTCAAGATATCTCATATTCATATGATGGTATTCATACTGATTTGGATGAACTGTCTTATTCTATTAATCAAGGAGAATGGCTAGGAATTATTGGTCCAAATGGTAGTGGAAAGTCAACGTTTTTAAATATTCTTTGTGGACTTTTTAAGCCATCTAAAGGAAATGTAATGTTGGATGGAGAATTTGTTACTAGTATGTCTAATAAACAAATAGCAAAAAAGATTGCTGTTTTATCACAACAAAATTCCTATACATATTCTTATGAAGTAAAAGAAACAGTTAAACTTGGACGTCTTGCTCATTCGTCTTCCTTTTTTCCTAGCTGGTCCGCAATCGATGAAACTGCAGTCAATAATGCAATGATGATGACTGGTACTAAGAAGATGGAAAAAAGCTTCATAAATGAAATTAGTGGTGGTGAGCGTCAAAGAGTATTTCTTGCCCAATGCTTCGCTCAAGAAACACCATATATTTTTTTAGACGAACCAAGTAATCATTTAGATTTAATGCATACAATTAAAATTTTAGACGTATTAAAGGAATTACAAAAACAGGAGAATAAAACGATTGTAACTGTTTTTCATGACTTAAATTTAGCAAGTCTTTACTGTGATCGATTAATAGGATTAAAGGACGGAAAAATTTATATCGAAGGAAAAACAGACTCAGTTTTAAGTGAAGATTTATTGAAAGGTTTATATGATACATCTTTTCAAATCTTAGATAATCCCGAAACAAATAAAAAGGTCATTATTTATAAAAGTAATGTTTTGTAAATTAAAATTGAAAAAAGGAGAGGTTTTTCATGAAAATTTATACAAAAACTGGGGATAAAGGTCAGACCAGCTTAGTAGGCAAACGAGTTGATAAAGATGATTTAAGGGTAGAGTCATACGGGACAATTGACGAAGTAAATACAATCGTTGGGTACGCGATGACATATTTAGATCATGAAGATACGAGAGATATTTACAATTCACTTCAAAAGATCCAACACGAACTATTTGACTGCGGTGGGGACTTGGCAGTAGTAAAGGATAGCATCCCTTTTAAAACGACAGAGAAAATGGTTGAAGAGCTTGAAACATTAATCGATGAATATATGGAAGCAACTCCCCCATTACAGCGTTTTATTTTACCAGGTGGGTCAAAACCTGCTGCAATCATTCATCAAGCAAGAGCGGTAACGAGACGTGCCGAAAGAACGGTCGTAACATTAATGAAGCAAGAAAATATTCATCTTCCAGTATTTTTATATTTGAATCGATTATCTGATTATTTCTTTGCACTTGCAAGGTTAATCAACACACGTTTAAATATTAAGGATGTT
This sequence comes from Gottfriedia acidiceleris, assembly GCF_050457485.1. Lineage (GTDB taxonomy): Bacteria > Bacillota > Bacilli > Bacillales > Bacillaceae_G > Gottfriedia > Gottfriedia acidiceleris_D. Next base: position 88,417 of record NZ_JBCMJM010000018.1, on the reverse strand, counting down.
GAATACGAACGAGGAGCAATCGTATTTCGAACTGATAAAAAATAAATAAGTAAAATAGCGATTGAATAGTTAAATTTTTCTAATCAATTGCTATTTTTTTGTATAAATAAGAATTTTCCATCATAGAATGTTTGAGTGTATGTTTTAGTTAAAGTACTTCTTGGCGTTTACATTTTCGATTTGCTCAATACATCTTAAGTAATATACATAAAGAGTTAAAGGTTTGAAATGATTAAGGGGCATAGTCCAATTTTTTTCTGAATTATCAGTTGTTAGTCCACGAGTTATTGGGCAGATTAAACAATTTTTACATTTTCAGGTAGGAGGCAAATAATGTTTGATTTTCTTAGGAGATGTTTGTTGATTGTTGTGTTTGTTTTAACGATTGGTCTTTTATTTATCGGAGGAAATCGAGAGAAATTAAAGGATATAATATTAGATAAAAATTTTCATGAATTAAAAATAGTTTCAAATCCTTAGCCGTTTATTTTTAGTCTTAAAAGTTTAATAATTAGTGTTGAAAGCACCTATTGGTTTTAGAACTTCTAATATAAATGTAATTTACTAATAAATTTGGTAAAGTACATTTATATGTGGAGTTCTATTTTTGATTTTAAGGAGAAAAAAATGACTAATATATGGGATCCAGCAATTGTAATGGAAGACGAAATAGTGAAAGAAATAGTAAAGATACAATTTCCAAAAATAAAAATAAACGTAATCAAAAAAATTGGCGAAGGGTTTGATAATACTGTTTTTTGTTTAAACGATGAAATTTTACTAAGATTTCCACGAAGAGAAATAGCCGTAGCAATTTTAAATGTTGAAAGAAAGTTACTCCCAATTATATTTAATCATTTTGAATTAAAGACAACGGTACCAATACTCGATGGAAAACCATCTGAATTATTTCCTTGGCCATTTTTAGGATATAATTTTATTGCAGGAATGCCTCCAATTTATTTAAATAGAACAGAGAGAATATTAATGATTGAACCAATCGCGAATTTCTTGAAAAATTTGCATTCAATAAATTTCGATGAATTAAAGGATATTAATTTACCGTATGATGAATTGAAGAGGTTAGATATAAATTTCCGGAAACCTCAGGTTAAAAAATATATTCAACAGGCAATACAGAAGAAACTAATTAAAGATGATCAGAAAATTAAGCATTATATTGAAAGCTTAGTTGAAATTAAAAGTGAGACACCTTTAGTTCTTGTTCATGGTGATTTACATTTTAAGAATATGATTGTTAATGAACAAAACCAACTTAAAGGAATTATTGATTGGGGTGATGCTCATATCGGTAATCGTGAATTAGATTTATCAATTATTTATAGTCTAATTCCGAACGATATGAGAGGGAAGTTTTTTGAAATTTATGGTAATGTATCGGAAGCGTCAAAGAAACTAGCACAGTTTAGAGCTGTCTTTACAACGGTTGTTCTGTTGTTATATGCAAACGATCAAAAGGATGAGTCGTTAGTAAGTTTTTGTCAAGAAAACCTAAGTAATGCTTTAAATGATTAGTTGGAGATTTTTATTTACAAACTGTATTTAATTTAGTAACATTAAACTGTAATTTAATAAACGATCTATCTTCGGGGCGGGGCGAAATTCCCCACCGGCGGTAATTAAGCATTGCTTATAAGCCCGCGAGCCTGATTTTTTGGGCAGGATCTAGTGCGATTCTAGAGCCGACAGTATAGTCTGGATGGGAGAAGATGGAGGTTCGCAAGTTCAAAAATTTTTTCTTTTTGAACGCTTATTTGGCGTGCTGAAAATTCTCCCCTATTTCGAAAAAATAGGGGATTTTATTTTATTTGCATAATTTTATACTATTTTTCATTATTATTTCGGACTTATTATAATATGTGCAAATAATAACGCAACTTAAGCGAACCTTTCATTTTTCTTGATATGATCGGGAAAAAGGAGAGAGGTAATATGCAACAACGCAACAAAGTAAATAAAATGGTGATAGTGGCAATGCTTAGCAGTATTTCTTATGTACTCATGATGCTGTACTTTCCACTTCCTGCATTTCCAGTATGGCTTACAATTGATTTTAGTGACGTTCCAGCATTAATAGGAGCAATTGTTTTTGGTCCTGTAGCGGGAATAGGAATAGAGTTAATAAAAAACATCTTACATTATGTTATTAATGGTAGTATGACTGGAGTACCAATTGGAGAATTTGCTAATTTTAGTGCAGGAGTATTATACATTTTACCTGCGTCGTATTTCTTTAGAAAATATCGTTCAGTAAAAGGGCTAACTCTTGGATTAATCGTTGGTACAGTAGTGATGACTGGAATATTAAGTCTTTTAAATTATTTTGTGTTATTACCTGCATATGCACATTTCATGAATTTTAACCTACCGAATGAAGTAATTGTTGCGTCAATTATGCCATTTAATGCAATTAAAGGTTTATTAATCATGATTTTATTCTTAGTTATCTACCCTAAATTAAAGGTTTGGTTAACTCAACGAATGAATGTCCATAACGTATAAATAAATGGAAGTGTCTACTTAATTTTGGTAGACACTTTTTTGTTTTATGTACCTAATTCGAATGAATAGCAGCGAATTTTGTAACTCATATTTATTTTATTGATAGGAAAAAAGAGAACCATCTATCGAATGATAGATGGTTTATTTGTTAATTTTTTAGCTGAGAAGTTAACAAAAGAAACAGTTGTTCATTGCGTTCATCAAGTGCTTTGTCGATTTGACATAGGAGAAGTTTGTGCGAAGTTTGAGCTACAAGCGATGAAAGAAACGCATCGATTTCTCCTTGCACTTCTTCGTTTGGTTCAATGGTAGTTGTCGAAAACGGATTAGTATCTAAGATCAAAGCGTACTCGATCGGCATCACATCAAATAACAATTCAAGATAAAACGGTGTTTCCTTCCCATGTAATCGAAGTTTATGGTAAATCGATTCCGACGGCAGATCAATCTTCTTACTATTTTCGTAATACGAAACTTGAGGCTGTGTGTAGTTTTCTTTTCGAAAACTAATGACAATGCCATTTGGTGTACTCATTGCATCATCTACAAACGAGATATTTGTTAGTACTTCATCAACAGCAAGGAGAAATTGTAAAATCAATTCGATGTCTTTTTTTACTTGTTTTTTCTCTAAGAACTTGTTTAAAAACGTCTTTTTCTCGGTAATTGTCATCTGTTCCATGCTGTTCATCCTCTCTTGATGTTTTATTTATTATAGCAAGTTATTAGATAATTCTGAATATGTAAAATAAGGAAATAATTTTAGCTACATCATATAATCTTGGCACATTGTTCTTTGTATGGTTCTTTGTATGATTTGGTTTACGTGGATCAAATCAGAAGATCAAACGGGATGTTACTATGACTTTCTTAATGAACTAATTCAAAGGCGCATATTAAAGAACATGAGCGATACGCATAGCTCGTGCTTTGTATTTGAAAAAATAAAAAAAGCGACGAAATAACTTCGCCGCAGTTTTTACTATTCGAATTTTAAAGCGTCGCCATCGAATGCTTCGTCAGCAACTTTGATTGAGTCTGTTGGGCATCCTTCAAATGCATCCATCATGTCATCAACTAAAACGTCTGGAATTTCAACGATTCCTTGGTTATCATCTAGAGTAACGTATGCGATCCCTTCATCATCATAGTCATAGATATCAGGTGCAGCTGCGCCACAAGCGCCACATGCGATACAAGTGTCTTTATCAACGATTGTATATTTTGCCATTGTATTGACCTCCCAAATTATTCCCTGTTTTTGTTACAGATACTATTTTTGTAATGTACCTGTAAACATTTTAAAACGGTTTCCAAAACTTTTCAATATAATTGTACAAGGTTTTGAAAAAAACGAGAAATGATGAAATCTCAAATAAAATAAATAATGATTTTTATATGTTTAAAATGGTTTGGTTATTGATACATATGATAAGCTAAAAGAAATAAAAACTATTTAGAAAAAATGCACAAATATTTTTGTACTACTAATTATTATTCGAAAAAATATTTAAATATATTAATGGAATAATTTTATTTGAGAGGGTTATGATGTTTAAGCTATCAATATTGGAAGAAATCATCCTTTTTTTACTTCATCGATATAATGGTGAACGAACGATCCAAGGTATAATGTATTTATTAAAAGGTAAACAAAGTGCTCAAATTATTCAAGATTCTCATTTTTATCAAGTTACATCATTTTTCGGACTTTTTCATTTCCTTACTCATCAGAATATGCAAGAAATTATAAATGGTTTAGAGGTTAAGGGGTATATAGGTCAGTCTGAAAATAAGAATATCTATTTGTTAAATAAAAATGGCCAAGCTTATCTAGCAAATCAAAAGCTACAGTTTATGGAATTTACATATATAAACGGACTAAGGTTTTCTAGTATTCAAAAGATATTTTGGAAAAGATTTACATTGTTTTTTCAAACGATTTCCAATCTGAATATGAATTTAAAATATTTTAGGGCAGTAATTCAAGACCAAGATATACAAGATTGGGTAAAAAATGAGATTCTTAATTTTACTGGGAATAAAAACGAGTTAGTTAAACAATTTTACAAAGAATTGCATACAATTTTAGAAAATATAAGTGACGAAGACGCATTACTATTTGTGAAACGTTTGTCTGGAGCAAATGCTTATGGCATGACATTTGAACAAATTGCATCAGAACACAAAGTAAGTGTTGAAAAAATTTATCTCAATTCGATTAATACTTTGCATCATATGATCACTATTTTGGTTGAACCAAACAATCATTATCCTTTGTTAAGTAAATTTATTAATGGAGATAAGAGTACTAATATTACGAATACTTCTATTGAAACGAAGCGATTATTTACTGATGGTAAAACAATTCAAGAAATTGCTGTGATTCGTAATTTAAAGATTAGTACAATAGAGGATCATATAGTTGAGTGTGTATTAGGTGATAAATTATTTCCAATTAATCAATTTATTACAAAAAAGCAATTTACTTTAATAAAAAATAAAATTATTGAACTAAATACAAGGAAATTAAAAATTATTAAAGAAGCTTTATTAAATGAGGTAACATATTTTCAAATTCGTATTACTCTTGCAAGAATGGGTGATTTACATGGACCTAAATAAACTCCTATACGAAAAATTCGGTTATTCAAGTTTTCGAAATAACCAAAAAGAAATTATTAATGATTTGTTAAACTCGAAGGATGTCTTAGCAATGCTCCCTACAGGTGGGGGGAAATCATTATTATATCAATTAACGGGGTTACTATTGCCAGGCGTTGTAGTAATCGTTTCACCATTACTTTCCCTTATGGAAGATCAAGTAGAGCAGATTAAAGCATTTGGAGATAAACGAGTTATTGCACTAAATAGCTTTAGAAGTTTTGAGCAAAAAAAATTTTTATTTAATAATATTAGCAGCTATAAGTTTATTTTTGTCTCGCCTGAAATGTTACAAAATCAATTTTTAATTCAGAAGCTTTCTGCGTCTAGAATCTCGTTATTTGTTGTTGATGAAGCACATTGTATATCACAGTGGGGGCATGATTTTAGACCAGAGTATAAAACTTTAGGGGAAATAAAGCGTAAATTAAATAATCCGACGGTTTTAGCTTTAACCGCTACAGCTAGCAATAATGTGCGGGAAGAAATAATCGAAACTTTACAGTTAAAACATGTTCAAAAATATATCAATTCTGTCAATAGAGAGAACATAGCAATTCAAATTGAAAAAGTAGATTCGGAAATAGAAAAGCTCAAGTCTTTAACTGACCATCTTTCTAAATTAACAGGTCCAGGCATCGTCTATTGTGGTACAAGAGCTGCTTGCGAGAAAATTTCACATACCATAAGAGAAAAATTAAATTGCAAAGTCGCTTATTATCATGGTGGAATGGAACATGAACAAAGAATTTTAATTCAACAACAATTTATTCAAAATCAAATAGATATCATAGTTTGTACAAGTGCTTTTGGTATGGGGATAAATAAGCCAAATGTAAGGTTTGTGATTCATTATCAGTATCCGTCAAACATTGAAAATTATCTTCAAGAAATTGGACGTGCCGGCCGAGATGGTGAGCCTAGTGTAGCAATACTAATAGTTTGTGAAGAAGATCATGAGTTACCACTAAGGCTAATTGATGACGAAATCCTTTCTGTAAATCAAGTTGAGTCTTTTCTAGCGTATTTAAAAAGATTAGAAGAAAATCAGATCAAATTGACTGAAACGCTCTTGAATAATTGGAAAGCAGTTTTTCAATTTAGTGAAATACAGTGGACAACCCTTCATTCTGAAATGGCTAAATTTAATGTAATCGTAGATGAAAACTTGCATTTAGAAAAAATAAATAATGACTTATTAAAATCGATTAAAGAGTTAATTTCGGAGCGAAAAAAAGTAAAATATTTAAAACTAAAAGCGATGATCGATTTTCTATCATCATCCACTTGTTATCGCGAAAAATATCTTTTACTTTTTGATGAAATATTAGTACAGAGACCAATAAATTGCTGTAACATTTGTGGTATATCGTTTGAAGAGTATTGTTCAAATAACCATGAGAAATATGAAAATACTAACGTACTTTCATGGGAACAAGAATTAAGAAATAAATTGGGGCTGTGAGGAATCTATATGGAAAGCGAATTAAACCGTCAAGAAATTCCAGTTAACTATTTGAAGAAAAGCGTATATGGTACGCAGTTAATCATTTTAGTAATCGCTATTTTATGTATTGCTTTTTTTATTGGTACAGAAAAATTTATAGATGATTTACATTTATTTAAAAGTTATAAAACATATTTATATGGATTCGGTGCTGGATTTTCACTCGTCCTATTTAACATTTTATTAAATTATATTATTCCAGAGCGTTTGTTGGATGATGGTGGATTTAATAAAAGATTCTTTACGTCACTTTCAGTTCCTGAAATGACAATACTTTGTATCTTAATCGCATTATCAGAAGAATTATTTTTTAGAGGATTTATTCAAGCTAAATTTGGACTAATTATTGCATCAGTTGTATTCGCTTTAGTTCATTTTCGATATGTGAAAAAACCTATTTTACTTACAATCGTATTAATTGAAAGTTTTTTCTTAGGTTACTTATATTTGAAAACAAATAATATTGTGATAGTATTTATCGCACATTTTATCTTAGATTATGTTTTAGGTATGTATATGAAATTAAGTTTGGAAAGTGAAGACAAAGAATGAAAAATGAGCTTCAGACTAATAGTATAGCTGACTTAAGTCGAAAGAAAAAAAATAAGAAATTTAAAAATAAGAAAATAAATGATCAAAATAAAGCTGTTGATTTGTTAAATCTACCACCAAGAAGTGAAACAATGAAAATAAAAGAGGATCAACGAAGACCTTGGTGGAAAATAAAATATCCTTTAATCACTGCTTTAGTCATAATCTTTATCATGCTACCATTTGGAGTAGTGAAGTTTGTACATAGTAAATACGATAAAATTTTTACTGAAAAAGGAAGTTTAATCATTCCTTCAAATAAATTTGAAAAAGTTGAATTAGCTGCTACCAATCATTTAAAAAAACAACAAGAGAATGAAACCCAGAAAAAAGCTCCGATCAAAAATGAGATAAAAAATGTAGTAAAACCTCAAACAGATTTAAGTGAAACTGTAGGAGTAGAAGAGATTAATCACGAAGTTCAAAGAGGAGAAACATTATTTACTATTTCAATGAAATATTATGGAAATCGTGATGGCGAAGAAATTATACAAGATGCAAATCATTTAAATGGGATTGAAGTGACGCCCGGCCAGATATTAAAAATCCCATTAAATGTTGATGTGGATAAGTAATGTTAAATAGGGAACTGAAATTCGAAATCTAGACAAATTTGCTTTGATCGAATGCTTCCTATCTATGTTATAAATAGAGGGAAGGGGAGTGTTAAAGTATGTTAGCAAAACATCGAATGCTTCAAAACCATCAAGTAATTACGATCCAATCTAATGATACTGTAGAGTGTGCAATTAATCTTTTATTGGAAAAGCAAATTGATAGTGTTCCTGTATTATCAGGAAATAAATATGTTGGAATGATTTCACAAGCAGAGATTTTTAGAAGATGCTTTTTTAGTGAATTACGAAAAGAAGATTACGTTAAGAATCTAAAAGTTGGTGAAATCGCAACACATCAAACAATCTGTGTTAAAACGGATGAGCCATTTGAAGATACAATGAATTCGTTAAAAAAATATCCATCAATTGCGGTAGTTGATGATGAGAGAAATTTTGTTGGACTAGTTATTAGATATGACGTAATTGAGATTTTTCAAGAAGTACTTGGAAAGGACTGTCGAGGAATAAGAATTTCAATGACAAGTATGGAAAAGGAAGGGCAATTAGCAAGATTACTTGATTATCTTCATCATTTTAAGATTAATATAATTTCGCTTGTAACATTTGATTCAAAAGATCATTTATTAAGAAGAATTGTCTTAAAAATAGATGATAATAAAAATATCGATAAAATTTTACGTAAATTTGAAGAGCTTGGTCTAAGAATAGTATCTGTTACGAATGAAATAGAAAATTCTACGGTTAAACACTAATATTGTTAATGAGTTTTCGCTATTTCTTGGTACTAAATACAAATAAAGGATATTATTTTAAGTATACAAAAATAGAATTTTTGAAACGATGAAACCATATTTCACTTAAATTAAAAACTTATGCCCATTTTGTATCAATGGATATAAGTTTTTTTGTTGTTTAAAATTTTTCAATTTCTACTAGTTTTTGTATAATAAAAAAAAGAAATAGATAAATTGATTTTTAAGAATGAAGTAAAATCTGAGAAACAAGCTGACATTTACTTCGTTGATGGGTTAAGTAAAACAAGGGGGAAATTAAAATAAAATTAATATCATTGATCGGATTCGTAGTAATTTTAGCAATTATTTTATTGTTTAATCGAAAAAGTAAGCTAGAAATTATACATAAGAAAATTAATATAAAGCATTTAGATGATTCATTACAGTCAATTCAGTTCATATGGATTCCAAATATAGGCGATATTCCTTTTAAATTGAGTGAGATTGAAAAAATTTGCAATCATAATACATTAATTCTTTTAGGTGGTTACTCAAAAAAGAAGTTAAAAAAATATAAAGATGAAAACATCGACTATTTATCTTCTATTGCTCCTGTCTATTTTTTGTGGAATGATTTTGACTATAGTGGCAACTATAGGGATCTAAATGCATTATTACTAGATTGTAAAGTTACAATTTTAGAAAATAAATGTGCTTCATTTGAAACTGAAAATGGTACTAAGTTTTCGATTGTTGGTTTAGATGATGTGAAAACAAAGAGAGATCATTTAGACTTTGCACTTGAAGAGCGTTATGAAGATGATCTTAGTATTTTAACCAGCTATACTGAAGTCATGGATAGTAATAGTAGTAATTTTGAAAGTATTCAAGTTTATCTGTTTGAAAGAAGTCAATTAAATATAAATCGAAATCAGAAAACGGTATATTTGGAGCTACATAACAATAAAGGAATTCGCAAACAAAACACAATAACAGTTTTAAATTTTGAAGTTATGAAATAAGTGTTTGTTGTTTACATGCAGGAGGAAAGAAAATTGGCCCAAATAGGAAAGTACAATATTAAAGCAATTTCTAACATTGTTGGGATTTTACCAGGCACATTAAGAGCTTGGGAAAGAAGATATAATATCATAAGTCCTGTACGAAATGATGCTGGCCATCGACTATATACAGAGGAACATGTTTATATTTTAAAATGGCTCGTTCAAAAAGTTAATGAAGGGTTTACAATTGGACAAGCAATTAATTTATACGAAGCAAAAGAGCATAAATCGTCTAATGACAGCTCTCTTACTGAAAATCTTCAATCAGATGCGCTAGTAAATCGAATTGTTTCTTCATTATTATCTTTTGAAGAAAGTGAAGCCCACAATTATGTGAATGACGCTTTTAGTCTTTTTTCTGTAGATAAAGTTTTATTTAAAATTATTTCTAAGGTTTTCATATTAATAGGTGATAAATATCGTAATGGTGAAATTACAAGTGCCCATGAACATTTTGCAACATCTTTTTTGAGAACGAGGTTAGGGATGATTTATCAAAATTTACCTAACAATAAACATTTGCCAAAGTTAATCGCAGTTTGTGGACCAGAAGAAAAGCATGAATTAGGTTTATTAATTTTTACGATCTATTTAAGAAGAATCGGTTTTCAAGTTATTTATTTAGGAGCATCAATTGATTCAAATGATGTTGAACAAGTAATAAATGAAGTGAATCCAGCTGGATTTATCATGACTTGTACTTTAAGAGAAAATTTAAAGAAAACAATTGATCTAGCCATCTTAATCAAAAAAATTAAACCAGATATTATTATTGGAATTGGTGGACACGCAGTTTCAACTTGTGAGAGCCCAATTATGGATTCCATACAGGAATTTTATATAGGTAGTCAGCAATCGAACTGGGATGAATGGTTAAAGCAGAATTTTAATTATAAATGAATTTTGACTTTAGAATCACCAAAATTATATAAAAACATAAACTGTACTATGGTAAATGCAGCAAGGAGGCTAGTTCATGAGGTTGGAACGGTTGAACTACAATAAAATAAAAGTTTTTCTTACATCTGATGATTTATCTGAACGCGGTCTGACAAAAGAAGACTTATGGTACAATGCACCAAAAGTTCAACAGCTTTTTCAAGATATGATGCATGAAGCTAGCGTAGAACTAGGTTTCGAAGTAGATGGAAAAGTATCTGTTGAAGTTTTCTCTCTTCAAGCTCAAGGAATGGTTGTAATTGTAACAAAATCCGATGAAATTGAAGAAGAGGAAGATGAATTTCAAGACGATTTTATCTCGATGGAAGTAATCCTAGATGAAAGTGAACATATATTGTACGAGTTTTCTACTTTAGATGATCTAATCCTACTTTCTGAAAAATTGGTTTCATGTGATGCTTTAGGTGGAAGATTATTCTCTTTTGAAAATACGTTTTACTTAAAGTTCGAGGAGAATGAAGTAGGAAGACTAGATCGTGAAACATTTTATGCGATTTTAGCTGAATATGGTAATCCTTCCACAAGAACAATTTACCGTATTATTGAATATGGTAAAGAACTTATCTCAGAAAATGCTATTGAACAACTGCATTTTTATTTCGTTAAAAATAAAGCCTCTCAGTAATTTATTACGAGAGGTTTTACTTTTGTAAATTTTTTATTAATATATTGTATTTCTTCATATTCTTTTCTTTTCAAATTTTGGAAATAGGAGTACAATGACCTTAGAAAACGCTTACATTAAACGGATATTATATTTTGTTTTCTATGTGTTTATAACTTTCAAAAAGGGATGGAAAGTTGTATACTAATTTCAGAATGAATGAATCTTTTCATAGTTCAAATTTCTAGGGGGTTTACAATGGTTGCCGAGAAATCTACAGAGAAAAATAGCAACACTGAAGAACATTTAGACGTACTAGCGCCTACACAAGTAGTTATTAAAGAAGCGTTAGAAAAATTAGGATATTCAAATGAAATGTATGAACTTTTAAAAGAACCGGTTCGTATGATGACTGTAAAAATTCCAGTTCGCATGGATGATGGACAAGTGAAAATTTTCACTGGTTACAGAGCTCAACATAATGATGCGGTAGGACCAACAAAAGGTGGTATCCGTTTCCATCCAAATGTAACAGAAAATGAAGTTAAAGCCCTTTCAATCTGGATGAGCTTAAAATGTGGAATTGTAGATTTACCATATGGTGGAGGTAAAGGTGGAATCGTTTGTGATCCACGTGATATGTCATTCCGTGAGTTAGAAAGACTTAGTCGCGGTTATGTACGTGCAATTAGCCAAATCGTAGGACCAACTAAAGATATTCCAGCTCCAGACGTATTTACAAACTCACAAATTATGGCTTGGATGATGGATGAATATTCTAGAATAGATGAATTTAACTCACCTGGTTTTATTACTGGTAAACCATTAGTATTAGGTGGATCTCACGGCCGTGAAACAGCTACTGCTAAAGGTGTAACGATTGTAATTCGTGAAGCAGCAAAGCGTAGAGGTATTAACTTAGAAGGTGCACGAGTTGTTATCCAAGGATTTGGTAATGCAGGTAGCTTCCTAGCGAAATTTATGCATGATGCTGGCGCAAAAGTTATTGGTATTTCTGATGCTTATGGTGCACTTCATGATCCAAACGGCTTAGACATTGATTATTTATTAGATCGTAGAGATAGCTTTGGTACAATTACTAAACTATTTAATAATACAATTTCAAATAAAGAATTATTAGAATTAGATTGTGATATCTTAGTTCCAGCAGCGATTGAAAATCAAATTACAAAAGATAATGCTCATAATATTAAAGCAAATATTGTAGTTGAAGCTGCAAACGGACCAACAACACTTGAAGCTACTAAGATTTTAACAGAGCGCGGTATTTTATTAGTTCCAGACGTATTAGCTAGTGCTGGTGGCGTAACTGTTTCTTACTTTGAATGGGTACAGAATAACCAAGGTTACTACTGGACTGAAGAAGAAGTAGAAGATCGATTAGAAAAAGTTATGGTACGTTCATTTAATAATATTTATGAAACAAGTGTGAATAGAAAAGTAAATATGCGTTTAGCTGCTTATATGGTTGGCGCGCGTAAAATGGCTGAAGCTAGCCGATTCAGAGGCTGGGTATAAGATTATATTTGCTGATAAAAACAAGGTGGAGAATATCCATCTTGTTTTTTTGATTAGCTATTATTAGACAAATTGAATATTTTACGTAAAATAGTAATAGTAAATATAACTAAGACTCTAGTTTATTGGAGATGTTTCAAATGGAAAAAGTTGAAGTTCTAATCATTGGCGGAGGACCCTGTGGTATTGCAGCTTATCTTGCATTAAAAAATAAAGGGATTACTGCATTAATAATCGAAAAAGGAAATATAGTTCATACCCTCAGTCGTTTTCCAACGCATCAAACATTTTTTAGTACAAGTGAAAAATTAGAAGTGGGAAATATTCCATTTATTATTGAAGGTAGAAAACCAAAAAAACACCAAGCTCTAGCATATTACCGTGACGTTGTTAAACGAAATAAAATAAAAATTAATGCTTTTGAAGAGGTAAAAACGGTTAGTAAGAAAAGTGATTTTATCATCGAATCAGTTACAATAAACGGTGAAGAAAAACGTTACGAAGCGAAAGCTGTTATTGTAGCAACTGGATATTATGATCAACCAAACTACTTATCAACACCTGGTGAACAGCTAAATAAAGTTTCCCATTACTTTTTTGAAGGTCATAAACATTTTAATCAGAAGGTTGTCGTTATTGGCGGTAAAAACTCAAGTGTTGACGCAGCACTAGAACTAGAAAAGTGTGGAGCGGATGTAACTGTACTTTATAGAGGCAGTTCTTATTCACCAAGTATTAAACCATGGGTTCTACCAGAATTCGAGGCACTTGTCCGTTCTGAAACAATTAAAATGGAATTTAACGCAAATCTACTTGAAATAAAAGAATCATCAGTAGTATATGAAAAAGAAGGACAAATAGTTGAGATTGAGAATGACTTTGTCTATGCCATGACAGGATACCATCCAGATCATACATTAATTAAAAGTATGGGCGTAAAAGTAGATGATATAACAGGGAGACCATTATTCAATCCAGAAACTATGGAAACAAATATTGAAGGCATTTATATTGCAGGGGTAATTGCTGCTGGAAACAATGCAAACGAAATATTTATAGAAAATGGTCGTTTTCACGGTGACCTAATCGTTTTTCACTTAGCTAGTAAATAATAAATTCAACGCTCTCAAAACGTAGCAATGCTACGTTTTTTTCATTAAAGATTTTCTAGCCGTTTTCTGTTTACTTAAAGAATTTTAAAATGTTATAATTTCTTGTGAAATGAGGTGCTAAAATGAAAAAAGTAGTATTAATAACAACAGGTGGAACAATTGCTAGTAAACCAAATGCAGAATCAGGTAAATTAGATTCTGGGGCATTGTCAGGTCAAGAAATTGCAGAAATGCTCAATTTACCAAAAGATATAAATGTAATTGTTGATTCTTTTTTCCAAGTTCCAAGTATGCACATAGGTTTCGAGCATTGGATGTTGTTAAAGAATAAAATTGAAGAATATTATCAAGACGAAACAATCGATGGGGTTGTCGTAACCCATGGAACTGATACGTTAGAAGAAACGGCTTACTTTTTAGATTTAACAATTGACGACGATCGTCCAGTTGTTATTACTGGCTCTCAAAGATCACCAGGTGAATTAGGTACCGATGCTTTTATCAATTTAAGACACGCAATTTATACTGCATCTGACGAATCTACCCGAAACGTTGGTACAGTTGTTGTCTTTAATGAACGTATTTTTACTGCAAAATATGTTAAAAAAGAACATGCATCTAATATACAAGGGTTTAACGTATTTGGTTTCGGATACCTAGGTATTATTGATAACGATAAAGTACATATCTATCAAAAACCGGTATTAAAGGATAAATACAAAATTACAAGTGAGTTACCTCAAGTTGATATAATTAAATGTTATATTGAAGCAAAAGGATATTTAATTAAAGCAGCTGTTGAAAATGGCGCTAAAGGAATTGTCCTTGAAGGTGTTGGAAGAGGACAAGTTTCACCACATATGACTGAAGAAATTGAAAAAGCAGTTAAAGATGGCATTAAAGTAGTCATTACAACAAGTTCTGAAGAAGGCGAAGTTTATCCTACTTATGATTATTACGGAAGTGCCTATGATTTAGTTAATAAAGGTGTTATTTTAGGTAAAGATTATGATAGTAAAAAGGCAAGAATTAAATTAACTGTCATGTTAGCATCCGAAGTGAATGATATTCTTGAAGGATTTTCTAAATAATTTTTACTTATTCATACATTTCTCAAAAACGTGCAAAGCACGTTTTTTTTTTTGAGTGTTGATATACAAATGGTCAAATGTATATTAAGTGAAACTCATTGATAATATATTTTCATTATTTGATGGTCTATTAATTGATTTTAAATGTTAATTTGTTTGAGCAGTTTTATAATAGTCAACAAACTTTAGAAATTGTTTGATCTTAAAAAGTTAAAATCTTTAAGAGCTAGTTTTTAAGATGAATTAAAAATTAAATTCAAAATTGTGTATAAAATTAATTGAATCTAATCATACTGGTAATAAAAAAGGTATGATTATAAATGAAAAGAATCGAACGAATACTATTTAAATTAATTATTATTCAATTATTTTGTTTAGTCATAAGTCAATACGTCTTATCATTCCCTAGTCTTTCTGTCTATTTAACGAAAATTGAATTATATGAAGGCGTTACGCAAAAAGCTAAGGACGTAACTAGAGAAGTATATAATCATATTGGTAAATAGATGAATTCGTCGGAATCATATGGTAATATAAAATAAAGCAGGCTAGCCTGCTTTATTTTTATTTGTTTTTATTTTTTAGGACATGATAAGATTAAAGGTTGCTATTGAAGTAGCACTTTTTTTATGTAGGAGGACTTATGAGTAAAAAAATTAGTATAGCGATAGATGGACCTGCAGCTGCTGGTAAAAGTACAGTTGCAAAGATTGTTGCAAAAAAACTAGGATATGTATATATAGACACTGGTGCAATGTACCGTGCTCTAACCTTTAAGGCAATCCAAAACAATATTGATGTAAATAATGAGATGGATTTAAGTAACTTACTTTCAAATATAACGATTAAGTTAATCCCGGAAGAAGGTACTCAAAAAGTCTTCATTGATGATGTTGATGTTTCAGAGCCAATAAGAACACCAGAAGTAACTAGAAACGTATCATTTGTTGCAAAACATAGTTTAGTTCGTGAAAAAATGGTCGATTTACAACGTGAATATGCCGTAAATGGTGGGGTTGTAATGGATGGAAGAGATATTGGGACTCATGTATTAGTTGGTGCAGAAGTTAAGATCTTTATGATTGCTTCTGTGGATGAACGAGCTCAAAGAAGACATATCGAAAATGTCAAAAACGGTTTTGAAAGTGATTTAGAGCAATTGAAAATAGAAATAGCAACAAGAGACCGAATTGACTCGGAAAGAGAAGTTTCACCATTGAAAAAAGCTGATGATGCAATCTCATTAGATACAACTTCAAAAAACATTGATGATGTCGTAAATGAAATATTAACGATTGTTGAAGGTAAAATAAAAAATATTTAGAAGAATTAGTCATCAGATTTCTTGACTTTTCTGCTTATTTATTAGAAGGTAAAAGAGGATAATACATAATTGGTCTATCCATTTTTAAAACTTAAGGAGGAATATGACATGGTTGAAAAAGTAATGCCAGAAGTTGGGGAAATTATCTCATGTGTAGTAGAACAAATTGAAGATAAGCAAGCAATCGTAGGTTTCGGTGGAAAAACAGATGGTATTCTTCCAATAAAAGAAATTTCAAACGTACATATTGAAAATGTAAGTGACGCGCTAACTGTTGGACAAGAAATTGAATTAAAGGTTATTAAAGTTGAGGAAGACACTGTTGTGTTTTCTAAACGTGCCGTAGATTCTGTTAAAGCTTGGGAACAATTAGAAGGAAAATTAGCTAGTAAAGAAGTTTTTGAAGTGATCGTTACAGAGCAAGTAAATGGTGGACTAATTGCAGACGTAGGCGTTCGTGGCTTTATTCCGGCTTCACTTGTTTCAAAAAAATTCGTTGAAGACTTAGGAAGCTATGTTGGTCAATCGCTTGAAGTAGTGATTGAAGAACTAGATCGCGAAAAAAATCGAGTAATCCTATCTCATAAAGCTGTTGAGCAATTAAATGAAGTTGAAAATCGCCGTCAAGCATACTCTTCTATTAAAGTTGGGCAAATTGTTGAAGGTAAAGTAGAAAGATTAACAAATTTCGGTGCTTTTGTAAATATTGGTGGAATTGATGGATTAGTCCATGTATCTCAAATGTCTCATAAACGTGTTACAAAGCCTGAAGAGATTGTAGCTGTAGGAGATACTGTAAAAGTTCAAGTTCTGTCAATTGACACAGATACAAACCGTATTGCTTTATCAATGAAAGCAATTCAGCCAGGACCATGGGATCAATTAAATCCAAGTATTAAAGCAGAAGCAGTAGTTGAAGGGACTGTAAAACGTCTTACAAACTTTGGTGCATTTGTAGAAGTACAAAATGGAATTGAAGGATTAGTTCATGTTTCTCAAATTGCTGATAAACATATTAAAAATCCAAACGAAGTCCTAACAGTTGGTCAAGAAGTAAAAGTTAAAGTTTTAGATATTAACCCTACTGAAAAGCGCTTATCATTAAGCATTAAAGAAGCTGGTGAAGCTGAACTTCAAGAGGATATTGCTAAATACGTACAACCAAGTGAAAGTGGTTTCCAATTAAGCGAACTACTTGGTGATAAATTAAATAAATTTAAAAAATAATAAAAAATCCTTCAGCCATTTGCTGAAGGATTTTTATTTAGAACACTTTAGTTATGTTGATTTTCTGCTCTTGCTTCCTCAGGTGTGTCTAAACGCGTAGCACCTTTGTAATGAATGCTTTGATCTCGGTCAGATTCAACTCTTCTAGATTGTTTAAGTTTCTTTTCTTGACGATCTTTTCCCACTCGCTTCACCTCCAAAAAAATCTCATTTATAGATTCGTTTTAAATGCAACTTCTTATACACTTTCTTTTCTATTTGATTATTTTTGAAATATGAATTGTTCATACTAGTACTATTAGGAGGTTTTCGTGTGCAAGGTAGTCTATTTATCATTACTTCTTGGATTATTGTTTTATTTCTTTTGCTTTATCGAGATCGAACTAAAAAGAATTTCTTGTATTTAGCGGGATTGCTTATATTAATCAGTTGTTCAGCTTACACAATTGATCTATTTTCAATTGATATAAATTTTTCATATATCATTATAATTTTTATCATAAGCTACTTTATTAGTTTATTAAATTTTATTGAACAAATAGTTCATTTCTTTAAAGGCTTGATTATAGGCATGACATATAGTGTAGTTACACTGCTGTCGATTTATGATCCTGCAAGTTTTTTTATTGATGAGAGGATAATTAGTTCATTTTTAGTAATATTACTTTCTTTCTTTTTAAGTAAATCCTATTATGACAAAATGCGTTATATAACAATTGGTCTAGTTCAGGGAGACATTTTTAATTATATTACGTTTAAGTCGATTAATTTTAAATATATAATTGGAGATTTAAATTGGTTTGATACTTTAATTATGTCCATTTTATTATTGTCAGCAATTCAATTCATAGTAATTTACGTATCAAAAATAAGTCTCAAAAACAGAAAATTACTAAAAAGTTGAAGTGTATTGGTTTTTTCTCATATTTTTTGTTAAAATAGATAAGTTATTTAAATAAATCAATTTTTAAAACTAAACTAAAACTCATTTAGAAGATTTAAATGGTACATAGTTATGCTAGGAAGGATGAATTAAATGTCTAAACCGACAGTTGCAATAGTTGGACGACCAAATGTAGGGAAATCAACTATTTTTAATAGGATAGTGGGAGAAAGAATTTCAATTGTAGAAGATATTCCAGGGGTTACTCGTGATCGTATTTACAGTTCAGGAGAGTGGTTAAATCAAGAATTTAGTTTAATCGATACAGGAGGAATTGACATCGGCGATGAGCCATTTTTAGAGCAAATTCGTCAACAAGCTGAAATCGCAATTGATGAAGCGGATGTTATTATTTTTCTAACAAATGGCCGTGAGGGTGTTACTGCGGCAGATGAGGAAGTTGCCAAGATCCTTTATAAAACAAAAAAACCGGTAGTATTAGCAGTTAATAAAGTCGATAATCCTGAAATGAGAAGCGATATTTACGACTTTTATGCATTAGGATTTGGAGAAGTATTTCCAATCTCAGGTTCACATGGTTTAGGACTAGGTGATTTACTTGATGAAGTTGTAAAACATTTCCCAGACCAAGAAGATGATAATTACGATGAGGAGACAATTAAATTTAGTTTAATTGGTCGACCTAACGTTGGGAAGTCATCATTAGTAAATGCATTATTAGGTCAAGAGCGTGTTATTGTAAGTAATGTTGCTGGAACTACACGTGATGCTGTCGATACACCTTATTCAAAAGATGGCCAAGACTATGTCATTATCGATACAGCTGGTATGAGAAAAAAAGGTAAAGTTTATGAAAGTACGGAAAAATACAGCGTATTACGTGCTTTACGTGCAATCGAGAGATCAGATGTCGTCTTAGTTGTATTAGATGGTGAAGAAGGTATTATTGAACAAGATAAGAAAATAGCTGGATATGCACATCAAGCAGGTAGATCAGTTGTTATTGTTGTAAATAAATGGGATGCAGTAGAAAAAGATGAAAAAACGATGAATGAATTCATTGAAAACATTCGAGCACATTTCCAATTCTTAGATTATGCTCCAATTGTATTCCTATCAGCTAAAACGAAGAAAAGAACTCAAACTTTATTACCAATGATTAATAAAGCATGTGAAAGCCATAGTTTACGCGTTCCAACAAATGTATTAAATGATGTTATTATGGATGCAATTGCGGTGAATCCAACACCAACACATAATGGACAAAGATTAAGAGTGTATTATGCAACGCAAGTAGCAATTAAACCACCAACATTTGTTGTTTTTGTAAATGATCCTGAATTACTTCACTTTAGTTATGAGCGTTTCTTAGAAAATCGTATTAGAGATGCTTTTGATTTTGAGGGATCTCCAATTAGGATTATCGGTCGTGCACGAGCTTAAATTCGAGTAAAATATGGATTCTTTAAGAAGGGGAGTGTTAATTTGGAAAAAATCGCTGTTTTAGGTGCAGGTAGTTGGGGAACTGCTTTAGCCATGGTTTTATCAGATAATGGGCATACGGTTACTTTATGGGGAAATAAATCCGAACAAATCAATGAAATAAATG
This sequence comes from Gottfriedia acidiceleris, assembly GCF_050457485.1. Classification (GTDB taxonomy): domain Bacteria; phylum Bacillota; class Bacilli; order Bacillales; family Bacillaceae_G; genus Gottfriedia; species Gottfriedia acidiceleris_D. The sequence continues at coordinate 68,386 of NZ_JBCMJM010000018.1, read as the reverse complement.
AACAGCATACTAATAAAAGATACTTGCCAGAAATTAATTTACCTCAAAACTTAAAGGCATCGGTCAATTTAAAGGAAGCTATAAATGGAGCTAATTATATTTTGCTTGTTGTTCCAACTAAAGCAATAAGAGAAGTTTGCCAACAATTAAATAATGAATTAACGAACGAGGTTACAATAATCCATGCAAGTAAAGGGATTGAGCCAGACACTTCTAAGCGTGTTTCAGAAATGATCTCTGAAGAAATTGATTCGAAATTCTTAAAATCAGTAGTTGTATTATCAGGTCCAAGTCATGCTGAAGAAGTTGCTTTAAGACATCCAACGACTGTAACATCGGCATCTTACAATATGGAAGATGCGGAAATTGTTCAAGAATTATTCTCAAATGGTTATTTCCGTGTATACACTAACGAAGATGTAATTGGTGTAGAAATAGGTGGAGCATTAAAGAATATTATCGCACTTGCTGCTGGTATTACTGACGGACTTGGATATGGCGACAACGCGAAGGCTGCTTTAATGACACGAGGACTTGCAGAAATAATTCGTTTAGGTAAGGCTATGGGAGCTAATACTCAAACTTTTGCTGGTTTAACAGGAATGGGCGACTTAATTGTAACTTGTACGAGTGTCCATAGTCGTAACTGGAGAGCTGGTAATTTATTAGGGAAAGGCAAATCTTTAGACGAAGTATTAGATAATATGGGTATGGTCGTTGAAGGTGTTCGCACGACTAAGGCTGCATATCAATTAGCAAAACAAGTAAATGTAGAAATGCCAATTGTTAATGAATTACACGCAGTATTATTTGAAAATAAAAATCCAAAATTAGCAGTTGATGCACTAATGTCTCGTGTAAAAAAACATGAGGGCGAAAGTACTTCAAATTATATAAGCGATCTTGCTGAGTAATTAATTTTATTTAAGTATATTGATTAAAAGCATTAAAACTTTGTTTTAATGCTTTTTCTTATGTAGACAAAGTTCTATAAACTAAAACTTAGCTTTAGTGCTTTTTCTTTTGTGGACTAAAATAGGCGTTTCACCATTTCTCTTTTTTTGCATAGCATATGTTGTATAGAAAAGAAGGAGGTTTGAATGGTGACTAATAATAATCCAAATGGTTTCTTTGATAAGATTGAAAAGAAAGCAAATGTAAGCAAATCAGATATTTTTAAAGTCGCTGATTCAGTAAAAGATGCAAACTTTAAAGATGAAGCAACGGTTAGAAAACTAGTTCGTCAAATTGCATTGATGACAGGTCGTCAAGTTTCTAAGGAAAAAGAAGACAAAATCGTTCAAGCAATTGTTACAAATAATATGCCATTAGATTTTCAATCATTAACAAATATGTTTAAACAAAAATAATTGGGCTTATTCTTCAGCGATGTATTAAGTGCATAATCATACATTTTCGCATACTATAGAATGACTTATACCGGATGTATTCTGGTGGGTGTTAGTCGAGGATGATTACGAAGCAATTGCCCCAGTTTGCTTCGAAGAAAGAAGGAGTATATTTTTACTTTTTCTTTCTTTTTATTTTGATCTTTTATATATGTGAATGGTCCCGAATCCTCCTTGGTTGGTTTTTATCGAGGAGGTATTTTGATAGTGTTTTTTAAGGGTGTAACTAGTGAATAGGTTCTAATGGATTTTTTATGAAGCGAGCAAATAATTTATATCAGACAAGTATACGTAAGCATTAAATAAGTCGATAATGTCTTAATAGGATTAAAAAGATTTTAATTCAAATCATGTGATTATTTTGATACTATAATAATGGTAGAAAATACATAGGGGGAACATAATGAACGCGGCACATATTAATGAAATTATTTCTTTTGTAGGAATCGGATTAATGCTTTTATCATTATTTTTAATTTTCTTGAGTAGAAACAAAATAAAAATAAAATTTTTAAAAATGATTACAGCCTTCATTGCATATATGTCTTTAATTATTTCAGGGATTTTAATTACATATATCGTATTAAGCTGGCCTAGTTAATGAGAATAAAGGGGACTAACATGAAAAAGCTATTTCTTTCCATTCTAATGTGCTTTGTTATAAGTCTATTAAGTGGATGTTTATATCCACAAGATAAACTTGCACAAAATCAAGTACCATATGATGATCAATTGCAATCTGTTCAAACTGCAGTTAATAAATTTAAGAAAGACAACTCAGGAATGTTACCGATAAAAAACAAGGATATGAATACACCTATTTATATTAAATATCCAATTGATTTTACAAAACTAACACCTGGCTATTTAAGTGATGCACCTGGTAATTCTTATGAAAATGGTGGTATCTTTCAGTATGTATTAGTAGATGCAGAGAAGAATCCGACTGTTAAATTAGTCGATCTTAGAATTGCAGAAAAACTAAGAGATGTTTCATTAAGAGTACAAGTTTATAAAGATAAACATACTTACCCACCAATCAAGAAAACATTGGCTAATGGTGTTTTTCTATTAAACTATAAAAAGATGGGTTTCAAGGAAGAACCATTTGTAGTCAGTCCTTATAGCAATAAGAACTTACCAATCATCATGGGGAATGATGGGGAGTTTTATGTTGACTATTCAACTGATTTATATGCAAAAATTAAAGAAGCAAAAAATTATAAGTTCGGTGAAGATATTCGTTCTATCTTAGTAAAAGACTCACCAATCGTGCCTGCATACTCACTTCCATATACGATTAAAGATGGACAACCGATGTTTTTAGAACAAAAATAAATAATATAAATCATAATCCTTTGATAAAAGAATACATTTTATCGAAGGATTTTTTTATTTGATCCCAAGTGAATAAAAAGAAAAAATAAAAAATCTTGTCATAACTCACTAGGACAACATCATAGAATGATATTGTCATAGGTATACTACTTCAAGTCAATTATTCCCATGTATTGATAAATCGGGAGGGGAACACATGGAAAAGATAGATATTTTTAAAGACATTGCCGAGCGCACAGGAGGAGATATCTACTTAGGTGTTGTAGGTGCTGTGCGTACTGGTAAATCAACATTTATTAAACGCTTTATGGAAGCTGTTGTAATCCCTAATATTCAAAATGAAGCTGATCGTGCTAGAGCACATGATGAATTACCTCAAAGCGCTGCAGGTAAAACAATAATGACTACTGAACCAAAATTCGTTCCGAATCAAGGAGTAAAAATTCATGTAGCGGATGGGTTAGATGTAAATATTCGATTAGTAGATTGCGTTGGTTATAGTGTGCCAGGGGCTAAAGGATATGAGGATGAAAATGGTCCTAGAATGATTAGCACTCCTTGGTATGAAGAACCGATTCCATTTAATGAAGCGGCAGAAATCGGTACAAGAAAAGTTATTCAAGAACATTCAACAATTGGGGTTGTTGTAACAACTGATGGCACAATTGGAGAAATAGCTAGATATGATTATATCGAGGCAGAGGAACGAGTAGTTGCTGAATTAAAAGAAGTTGGAAAGCCTTTCATTATGGTAATCAACTCTTCTCAGCCATATCATCCTAATACAGAGGCACTTAGACAAGAACTATCAGAAAAATACGATATTCCTGTCATCGCTTTAAGTGTTGAAGCAATGCGCGAAGGAGATGTAATGAACGTTCTTCGCGAAGCTTTATACGAATTCCCAGTCCTAGAAGTGAACGTAAACTTACCTAGCTGGGTATTAGTTTTAAAAGAAAATCACTGGCTACGCCAAAGCTACCAAGAAGCAATTCAAGAAACAGTTAAAGATATTAAGCGATTAAGAGATGTAGATTATGTAGTTGGCCAATTTAGTGATTATGAATTTATTGAACATGCACAACTTGCTGGAATAGATATGGGGCAAGGGGTCGCAGAAATTGATTTATCTGCACCAGATGAGTTATATGATCAAGTCTTAAAAGAAGTAGTGGGAGTAGAAATTCGCGGTAAAGATCATCTATTAGAATTAATGCAAGATTTCGCTCACGCAAAACAAGAATATGATCAAGTAGCAGATGCTTTAAGAATGGTAAAACAAACCGGCTATGGAATTGCTGCACCATCGTTATTAGATATGAGCCTAGATGAGCCAGAAATTATACGCCATGGTTCAAGGTTTGGGGTCAAATTAAAAGCAGTAGCACCTTCTATTCATATGATTAAAGTTGATGTTGAGTCAACGTTTGAACCAATCATCGGAACTGAAAAACAAAGTGAAGAACTTGTTAAATACTTAATGCAAGATTTTGAAGATAATCCATTATCAATTTGGAACTCAGATATATTTGGACGTTCATTAAGTTCAATCGTACGTGAAGGCATCCAAGCGAAACTCTCACTAATGCCTGAAAATGCAAGATATAAATTGAAGGAAACTTTAGAAAGAATTATTAATGAAGGAAGTGGCGGTTTAATTGCAATTATCCTTTAATCATTAATTGATCAGGTGGTAAAAACCATCTGATTTTTTTTGCGTTAGCCAAATATAAGATTAATTTTTTAAAAATCTAAAGTCATATTTTACATGGCGAAATGAAATTTTAAAAAAAATCACAGAAAATTAGCAAGGGAAGATAAATATCATTCGACAAAATTCAACAAAAATAAATTTATTAAAAATCATCAAAAAAATTAAAAAAATGCCGATTAATTCAGTAACCATCGTACTTTCAGAAGTACATATAAGAAAATTGAAGTCGAAAAATGAACTTTTCAGAAAAATCACCACCTGTTTTCGAGTAATTCCAACATTTTCTTATAAAACATATTGAAAAAAGCCGTAGAATCGTATAATATAAGGCATGACAAAGAAATTAATTGGAATTTGTTGTATAAAATTTAAAATTTTGGTCACAAATGAAATTAAGAAACATCTAAATTTTGGGAGGAGGTGAAAGACATGAACAAAACAGATTTAATCAATGCAGTTGCTGAAGCTGGTGAATTAACTAAAAAACAAGCTACTTTAGCAGTAGACGCTGTATTCGAATCAATTCTTGGTGCGTTACAAAACGGGGATAAAGTACAATTAATCGGATTTGGTAACTTTGAAGTTCGTGAGCGTGCAGCTCGTAAAGGACGTAATCCACAAACTGGCGAGGAAATCGAAATCGCAGCTAGTAAAGTTCCAGCTTTCAAACCTGGTAAAGCGCTTAAGGATGCAGTAAAATAATTACATAATTTAAGCGGAAAAGAAGGATGCTAAAAAAAGCATCCTTCTTTTTTTGCTAAAAAAGTCCAAAAAGTCTTATGTTTTTGAGACCAATAATTAATTTTGGACAAGAAAGCGTTGAGTTTTGGTGTCTAAAAGAAAGGAAATAGAAAGTATCCTTCTTTTTTTTGCCTATAAAAAAAGAATTATGTTAAAATAAAACGAATCTGATAGTGAATATTAGAATTTTTTTTAGCATGGGGGATCAATTAATGAATGAAGTTAATTTAGAAAAAATTGAACAAGCGGTTCGTCTAATTCTTGAAGCTATCGGTGATGATCCAAATAGAGAAGGAATTTACGAAACGCCAAAACGAGTTGCGAAAATGTATGCTGAAGTATTCTCTGGTATGCGCCAAGATGAAAAAGCTCATTTACATAAAGTATTTGGTGAAGATCATGAAGAATTAGTTCTTGTTAAAGATATTCCATTCCATTCAATGTGCGAGCATCATCTATTACCTTTTTACGGAGTTGCCCATGTAGCATACATACCTAGAAATGGTAGAGTAACTGGTTTAAGTAAATTAGCACGTACTGTAGAAACAGTAGCCAAAAGACCTCAGTTACAAGAGCGTATTACTGCCTCAGTAGTTGATGCAATTATGGAAGTACTACAACCACACGGAGCAATGGTAGTTGTAGAAGCAGAACATATGTGTATGTCTATGCGTGGAGTAAGAAAACCGGGCTCAAAAACTGTTACGACTGCTGTACGTGGCTCACTTAAAGAGGATGTACAAGGAAGAAATGAAATTCTTGCAATGATTCATTCAACTAAATAGAATCAAATAATTAAAAAAGCAGGGCGTTTGATAGGCAGTCTAAAAAGCCTGAAGTCCTGCTTTTTTTAAAATATTCATTTATAAATAATGCAAGTTGATTGAGCAATCAACTTATACCATCTAAAATACTTATGGTATAATGAAAAAATCAGTTATAAATGGAATGGATGGAAATAATGAATAGTATTCACGAGTTAAAAAATGAAGTAATCACTCAAATCTTACATACGATTAGACACCCATATTTAAATCAACATCTTCAACCACCGACCATTGATGATATAAAGGTTACTTTATTAATAAATTTATTAAAAGAACACAATTTTACGAGTGATAAAATTGTACATTACTGTAAAGCCTTGATGATTCATCAAATTGCATTAGATACACATGAAAAGGTATCCACATTTGAAGGTACACCAATGGATCGTGAAAAGAAACAACTAACCGTTTTAGAAGGGGACTTATATAGTGGACTATATTATGATGCTCTATCTAAAACTGGGGAAATCGGATTAATACGAGAACTTTCATATGCTGTTAAAGAAATGAATGAAGAGAAGATCAATCTAGTTCACGAACAATTTAGTTCTTTAGAAGATCTTTTAAACTGTATAACTGTAATCGAATCAACTATACTTGTACATTTTGCAAAATTTATATCAGCTGAAGAATCAATAAAGCATATTGAGCAAGAATGTTTAATGTCAAGACTGAAAAAAGAATTCGAACGATCATCAGTTGAAAACTGCTCTGATTTTATTTCGCAATTTCAAAGAATATTGGGGATTGTTGATTTAGCTAAAACAAAAGAAGAATTATCAAAAATAATACAATTACAAAATTAATCTACATAGAAGTAATCGTAATTAGTTTAGTGGGGGTTTATATGACTCAATCAAAAGAAGAACGCGTACATGACGTGTTTGAAAAGATTTACAATAAATATGATACAATGAATGGTATTATTAGTTTTAGACGACATATTGCTTGGCGCAAACAAACTATGAAAATTATGAATGTTCAAAAAGGTATGAAAGCGCTTGATGTATGCTGTGGTACTGGTGAATGGACAATTGCACTTGCAAATACAGTTGGAAAAGATGGAGAAGTAGTAGGATTAGACTTTAGTAAAAATATGCTATCTATCGGTGAAGAAAAAGTTAAAAATATGCATTTAGACCAAGTAAAATTAATTCATGGAAATGCTATGGAGTTACCATTTGAGGACAACTATTTTGATGTTGTTACAATTGGATTTGGTTTAAGAAATGTTCCAGATTATTATCAAGTGTTGAAGGAAATGACAAGAGTCGTTAAACCTGGAGGTATTGTTGTCTGTCTAGAAACATCGCAACCGACTGCATTTGGAATTAGACATGTGTATAAAGCGTATTTTAAATACATCATGCCGATTTTTGGGAAATTATTTGCTAAAAGCTTTAAAGAATATTCTTGGTTACAAGAAAGTGCAAGCACATTTCCGGGAATGAATGAACTTGCAAATCTTTTCAAAAAAGCAGGGTTAGAAAAAATAAAAATTAAACCTTATACTTTTGGTGTAGCAGCAATGCATTTAGGTGTTAAACCAAAAAGCTAGTTACAAAAAAGCGAGAAAATGGGATGAATAGTAAGGTGAACGGAATGAAGGTTAAATGGAAATATTCTTATTTAAAAAAGGACATTAATGAGATTGAAAGCACGCTTCATAAAGTAGTCAATTCTTCACAACCAATTTTGAAAAATGCATCTGTACAATTGCTTGAATCTGGTGGAAAAAGAATTAGACCAGTTTTTGTATTGCTTAGTGCTAAATTTGGACAATATAACCTTCAATCGATTAAAAATGTAGCAGCTACTTTGGAAATCATACATATGGCATCTTTAGTTCATGATGATGTAATTGATGAAGCTAGTTTACGAAGAGGTAAACCGACAATAAATTCAACTTACAATGATCGTGTTGCTATGTATGCAGGGGATTTTTTATTTGCAAAAGCATTGGAATGTATGTCAGAAATCGAAATCCCATTGGCCCATCAAAAATTATCTGAGACTATTTTAGAGATTTGTTTAGGTGAGATTGAACAAATAAAAGATAAATATAATTTTGACCAAAATTTAAAATGTTATTTAAGAAGAATTAAACGAAAAACTGCACTTTTAATTTCAGCGAGTTGTGAAATTGGTGCAATTGCATCAGGAGCCTCTCCTGCTTTTCAAAAGTGTTTAAAAGATTACGGATACTATTTAGGTATGTCCTTTCAAATTATGGACGATATCCTTGATTTTACGGCTTCTGAGAAGGAATTAGGGAAACCATCAGGTAGCGACTTAATTCAAGGGAATATTACACTTCCTGTCTTATTTGCGATGAATGATTTAACTCTTAAAGAGAAAATTGAATCAGTTTATGAAGGAATCGATCCGGAAACTGTTAAACCTCTTATAAATCAAATTCGTAAAAGTACATATATTAAAGCAGCAAGAAAAGTTAGTGAAGCATATTTACAAAAATCTTTAAACAGTATCAATAGCCTTCCTAATAGTGAAGCAAAGGAAATGTTAATATTAATTGCTAAAAATATTGGAAATCGAAAAAACTAGAGGCGGGGAAAATGCTAGTGCATTTACAACTGCCTCTTTTGGCTTTTTAGATACGTATAGAATTCCTGTTATTCAGTTATATTTATAAAAGTTAATCAATAATCTGGAAGCGATTTCAATTTTTATAATATAACAAGATTTTAAACTATTGATAATTTTATAAATTGATGTTACTATTCTAACTGTGTTGTTTATACATAATTGAAATCAAGTGAGGTAGAGCATAATGGAAAGAACTTATTTAATGGTAAAACCTGATGGTGTACAACGTAACTTAATTGGTGAAATCGTTTCACGTTTCGAAAAGAAGGGTTTCCAATTAGTTGGAGCTAAATTAATGCAAGTGAGTAAAGAACAAGCTGAAACTCACTATGCTGAGCACAAAGAGCGTCCTTTCTTTGGTGAATTAGTAGACTTCATCACTTCAAGCCCAGTATTCGCTATGGTTTGGGAAGGCGAAAATGTAATCGCTACCGCTCGTCAAATGATGGGAGCAACAAACCCAAAAGATTCAGCACCAGGAACAATCCGTGGTGAGTATGCTGCAACTGTAGGCAAAAACATTATTCATGGTTCAGATTCACCTGCTAGTGCAGAACGTGAAATCGGAATTTTCTTCAATCAAAATGAATTAGTTGAATACTCTAAGCTTATTAAAGAGTGGGTATACTAATAAAATAGTTTTAAATAAAGAAGTCAGCGTAATTGCTGGCTTTTTTTATTTAGGAAATTATTAAAATCTAGACCTGTGGATAAATTTTCTTAATTAACTTAAGAAGAATCGCTATGAGTAAGCAAAATAGAGGAAAAGTTACAAATTGTAAAAAAATATTGCATTGACAGCTTCTTTAAATCTGCTTATAATCATCATTAATAAGTTTTTAAATGAATCTTTTGACAATTAAATATATTGCGTTGATAAGGACATAGTAAGCATAACTTCCCTGTTTCAGAGAGCTGACGAAAGCTGCGAGTCAGTACATAAAATATGCCGAAATTTCATTCTTGGAGCAATTTCTATTTTCATTTTATGAAAATAGAAACGGTCGTTTTGATCGTTAACAAAATGAAGGTGGTGAACAGAACTTTAGTTCACAACTAGGGTGGTACCGCGATTAATTAATTCGTCCCTACTGTTATTCAGTAGGGACTTTTTGTTTTTATTTTTTTACATGTCTACTTCTTGATGAAAAAAAGAGAGCGGTGTTGGACAATTGAATTTTTTAGGAGGAAAAGGAAATGAGCACAAATAATGAGTTAATAAATTTACGTTGTCTCGGTACAGCTTAAAGACTGTGCCCAAGAAGGCTCATCTAATCATTTTTTCTTGATTGGAAATATTGATAAAAAGATTGCACAATCAAATACTGAAAATTAGTTTTTTCTACTAAATAATTCATTTTTTTGCAAAAAAATCAAAAAAGTGCCCGAATATGGCTCTTTTTTTATATTAAATTCAGAATAGGTTGTGCTATAGTAGTAACTAATAATTTTAAACTTACATAAAGAGAAGGTGTTGAAATGCGTTATTTAACAGCTGGTGAATCACATGGTCCACAATTAACTACAATTATTGAAGGCGTTCCAGCAGGCTTACCAATTTTAGCAGAAGAAATAAATGTTGAACTTCGTAGACGTCAAGGTGGATATGGAAGAGGGCGAAGAATGCAAATAGAAAAGGATACTGCTCAAATTACTAGCGGTGTTCGACATGGTTATACATTAGGCTCTCCTATCGCATTGGTTGTTGAAAATAACGACTTTAAACATTGGACTAATATTATGGGTCCTGAACCTTTGGACAATTTAGAATACGAAGGAAAAAGAAGCATTACAAAGCCACGACCAGGTCATGCCGATTTAAATGGAGCTATAAAATATGGTTTTAGAGATGTACGAAATGTTTTAGAGCGATCTTCAGCTCGTGAAACGACAGTACGTGTTGCAGCTGGAGCGGTGGCAAAAAAATTGTTGAGCGAGCTAGGAATCACAATTGCAAGCCACGTTATTGAAATTGGTGGAGTAAAAGCAAAAAATCTAGACTATAAAAATGTAGAAGACTTACATAATAGGGCTGAAAACTCAGAAGTAAGATGTATAGACGCTGAAGCTACAGAAAATATGAAATCATTAATTGATGATGCAAAACAAAAAGGAGATTCAGTTGGTGGGATTGTAGAAGTTGTTGTTGAAGGTATGCCAGCTGGTGTCGGTAGTTACGTTCATTATGACAGAAAACTAGACTCAAAAATTGCAGGTGCAATCGTAAGCATTAACGCCTTTAAAGGTGTAGAATTCGGCATCGGTTTTGAAGCTGGCTCCTTACCAGGTAGTGAAGTTCATGATGAAATTGCATATTCAGAAGAACAAGGCTACTACCGATTATCAAACCGTGCTGGCGGTTTTGAGGGCGGTATGACAACTGGTATGCCAATTGTCGTTCGAGCAGTAATGAAGCCTATCCCAACGCTTTACAAGCCTTTAAAGAGCGTTGACATTGAAACAAAGGAAGTTTATGAAGCAAGTATCGAACGTTCTGATAGCTGTGCTGTTCCCGCAGCAAGTGTCGTAGCAGAGCATATTGTTGCTTGGGAAGTTGCAAAAGCAATTATTGAACAATTTGAATCAGATCAACTTGAGCGTTTAAAACGTAATATTGAAGATTTCCGTGAGTATGCGAGGAATTTTTAATGAATGTAATAACTGTAAATACAAGCTCTAAACAATACGATGTTTGTATAGGGTTTGGAGTATTGAGTGAACTGCAGTCAAAGTTGGACAGTTTAGTTCCTAAAGTTTCCAAAATACTAATCATTACAGATGATCAAGTTGCTCCACTTTATTTAGAAGAAGTACTACTAAATTGTACTAAAACAAATAAAGTTGAACACTTTATCATTCCACATGGTGAAAAAAGTAAGAGTTTTGCAATATACGAAAATTGTTTAAACTATTGTTTTGATGTCCAATTAGATCGTAATAGTTTAATAATTGCTTTAGGTGGTGGAGTAGTTGGTGATTTAGCAGGATTTGTTGCTGCTACTTATATGCGTGGTATTCGTTTTATCCAATTACCTACTACTTTACTAGCCCACGATAGTGCAATAGGTGGTAAAGTAGCTATAAACCTTCCAAAAGCTAAAAATATAGTTGGTGCATTTTATCAACCGGAATTAGTATTGTATGAATTAAACTTTTTAACTACTTTGCCAATAGAGGAATGGAGATCAGGTTTTGCTGAAATTAGTAAGGAAGCTATGATTTCTTCTAACGACAATTTGAATTGGTTAATGGATCATATTCTTTCACTTGAAGAGTTAGATGATGAGTTAGTTGAAAAATGTGTGACAATGGGAATAAGTGTAAAAAATGAAATTGTATCCAAGGACGAAAGAGAAACTGGTGAAAGAGCATTTTTAAACTTAGGTCATACACTTGGGCATGCAATTGAAGCTTATTTAGGTTATGCTAAAACAACTCATGGTGAGGCAATTGCATTTGGAACGTTATTTTCAATTTATTTGAGTGAACAGTTCTTTAAAGTTGACTTGAAATTTAATGAGATCGTAAATTGGTATAATCGATTGAATTATCCCGTTTATTCAAATTTAGAATTAGAACCAATAATAAATCTAATGAAACAAGATAAGAAAAATATCGATTTGAAAATAAAATATATAATCTTAAAAAGTTTTGGAAATCCAGTGATTTGTGAATTAGAAGAAGACTTTATAAAAGAAAATTTAGATCGTTTTTTAAAACAAATAATTTCATAATGCTTACCTGAAAATGGTGTTTTGATCAAATGTTAAATCAAAATATCATTTTCTTTTTCTAAATTAAGCTAACTTAATCATTGAAAATGAAAAACATAGGGCAATTCGTCGAATAGATTTTCAGAGAAAAAAAAGGTTTGATTAATAAAAAATGGAATGTAAATACATATAGAAAGGTTAGATAAGGTGACTATGATGAGAAATTCCCAGTTAGAAAAAATCCGTTTAGTTGGTGATGTGACAATTCCAGGAGATAAATCAATATCTCATAGAGCAATTATGTTTGGATCATTAGCGAATGGGACTACAAAGATTACTAACTTTCTATTAGGTGAAGATTGTTTAAGTACGATTGCGTGTTTTAGAAAATTAGGTGTACAAATCGAAGTGACAGAAGATGAAGTAGCCGTTTATGGTAAAGGAATTAAAGGACTTAAAGAGGCACAAGAAGTACTTGATGTAGGAAATTCGGGAACAACAGCAAGATTAATGATGGGAATATTAAGTGGTTTACCTTTCCATTCAGTTATTATTGGTGATGAATCTATTGGTAAAAGACCAATGAAGCGAGTTACAAAACCTTTAAAAATGATGGGAACTTCTATAGATGGACGTGAAGACGCTACATATACACCAATTTCTATTAGAGGAGGTTCACTGAATAGTATTTCTTATGCTTCTCCTGTTTCAAGTGCACAAGTTAAATCTTCAATTTTACTAGCTGGTTTATTCGCAAAAGGTACAACGACAGTGACTGAACCAGAAAAGTCTCGTGACCATACTGAAAGAATGCTAAAGGCATTTGGTTGTGAGTTAGTAGTTGATGGAAACAAAGTCTCGATTAATGGAAACCAAGAATTAACTGCAACAGATGTTATTGTACCAGGGGACATTTCATCAGCTGCATTTTTCTTAGTAGCAGGCTCGATTGTTCCTAATAGCGAAATATTATTGAAAAATGTAGGAGTAAACCCTACTAGAACAGGGATATTAACAGTTTTAGAAAGAATGGGCGCTAATATTACTTTAGAGGATGAAAAAGTTGTAAACGGAGAACCAATTGCGAATATACGAGTGAAATCATCCAATTTAAAATCAACTGTAATCGGTGGGGCTGAAATTCCTACTTGCATCGATGAGTTACCGATTTTAGCTTTAGCAGCAGCTTTAGCAGATGGAGAGACCATTATTAAGGATGCTGAAGAGTTAAGAGTAAAGGAAACGGATCGTATCCAGACTGTTGTAACAGAACTTACAAATCTTGGTGTAAGCATTGAAGCAACAAAAGATGGTATGATTATACAAGGGAATAGTTCTTTAATAGGTGCTAATGTAAATTCACATGGAGATCATCGAATGGGAATGATGCTTTCAATTGCTGCATTACTTGCTAAAGGTGATACAATTATTGAAAATACAGAATGCATAGCTGTGTCTTTTCCGAACTTTAAAGAGCAATTAAATGAATTAATTAAGTAGTCATATGAGGTGTAAGAATGAGTTTATACGAAGCTGTTCAGTTAATAGAGAACGGTCATACTGAAAAGGGATTAGATTTATTAAGAAAGAATTTAAAAACTGCTAACGATGAAGAAAAATACGAAGCAGCACTTCTTTTTCAATCATTAGGATTTGTGGAAGATGCGAAAAATATCATTGAAGATTTAGTTTACTTATATGATGACGACGATGATCTTAAAATAATGTATGCAGAAATATTGTTGGATCTTGATTTAGAAGACGAAGCTTTAGAAATTTTACTTGCCATAAAGGATGATAGTGAAAGTCGAGTTCAAGCACTTTTATTAATGGCTGATCTATATCAAGTTCAGGGTCTTGATGAAGTAGCTGAACAAAAATTATTTGAAGCAAAAAGAATTTTACCGAATGAACCTGTAGTAGATTTTGCATTAGGGGAGTATTATTTTAGTAAATATGATTATAAAAAAGCAATTCCATTTTACGAAAAACTTGCTAATCAAGAAATTGAAGTGAGTGGAGTAAATAAAGATTTAAGACTTGCTGAATGTTTAAGTGCTGAAGGTGAATGGGAAGAAGCAATTTCTTATTATGAAAAAGGAATTCAGACAACTAAGGACTTCCATACACTATTAGGATATGGTATTACGCTATTTCAAGCTGAACGCTATGCAGCCTCTATTCCGATATTCGAAGAAGCAATCTTCTTTGACCCTGAATATTTGGTAGCACATTTATGGCTAAGTAAAGCACATGACCTTGAAGGCCAAATTCAAGAAGGCTATGATATATTACAAAAAGCTTTACTTGTTGATGAAACAAATGTAGAATGCCTTTTATCAGCAGCAAAATTAGCTCGTAAATTAAAGAATTTAGATGCCAGTAAAAAACATTTACAGGAAGCATTAATTTATGATCCTTCGCTAATTGAGGCAGTTCAGTTATTAGTCGGAATTCTTTTCGAAGAGGAAGATTTCGATGACGTAATTAGTACAATTGAACTAGCAATTGAGCATGGAGCTTCAGATCCTCATTTTAATTGGGACTTAGGCAAAGCATATTATGGAAATGAAAATTATGAATTGGCATTAAATCAATATCGTCTAGCATATAATGACTTTAACCAGGAAATTTCCTTCTTAAAGGAATACGGAGACCTATTGTTTGAAGAAGGCTTAGTACAAGAAGCAAAAGAGGTTTACAGTAAACTTGTAGACGATGAGTATCTACAGGAAGAAGTAAGAGAGCGTCTTGAAAGAATAAATGAAATTCTGTAGTTTTCTTTATTCAGAAAAGGGGACAAATTTTAAGGACAGAGGAGGGATTTAATAATGGCAACCCCTGTATCTGTGAATGAGAAGAAAGATTTTGTTAAGTGGTTTCTAAGTAATTTTCAGTTAAAGCAAAGAGAATGTGTTTGGATTTTAAATTACCTAATGAGCCATGATTATTTAATGAAAAAGGTTCATTTCGTAGAACAGTCTAAATATTGTCCACGCGGGTTAGTGATGTCGACAAACTGTGTTAAAGAAGTCCCATTTCATTTTTATAAACAAAATGTTATGACGACTGATGCAGAGAAATCTTTTCACGATATTCGACTAAATAGGGATGAGGATATTTATATCCAGCTCAATTTTAAATCTTCTTTTCAATATCCGATGTTTGTTTCAGTTTTAGAAGAGAACCCACATATACCAAAAAACTTAAATAGTAACGAAAAAGACCGCGTAATTGCAGAAAAGCTATTGTCAGATTCAATTATTAATTTCCAAAAAGACAGATTGATGAAAATGATTGACGAGGCTCTAGATAAACAAGACAAAAAGCTTTTTCAAGAATTAACTAAACAACTGAATTCATTAACTTAATGTTAAACTGAAAAAAGTCCTCATTTTGGGGGCTTTTTTACTGTTGAAAAGGTATTTGCTAATTGAACACAATTTAATTTTATAGTTAAATAAGATATGTGGGGTTAATTTCCATTTTTGTACCCTCTCTTTTAAGTGTGGCCAGATTCATGATCTTAATTATCATATGGCGTTCCAAATGGTTCTTATGCCTTCTGGTATATCTCATAGAAGTCGAGTGTTTCAATCAACTTATACAAATTTAAAATTACAATATGTAAACTTAAGATTAGCAAATTACTCATAAAAAAATACTTATATTAAAAAAATAGTAAAAAAGTCATTTAACAGAGAAAGAATCTTGGATTGTTGATCTCATAGAAATATTTGCTACGTAATGGATCGGAGTTCAACTAATTTCACAATTTTTTAATATTAATCAGTAAACAGTTTATGGGATTATTGAATTGATTACAAAGATCCCTTTCCACTTATTGAAAAATCCTTTAGTTAGAGGGCTTTTTTTCTTTCTTAAAATAGTAATGTATGGTTAAATGGAAAATAGAAATTTGTTCACAAAAATTTCACAATTATAAATAAATTATTTTAATAGAAAGAGGTAATTTTGATGAAATGGACAACTAATGAATTAAATCAAGTTATTGAGAATCTGGAATACATCGATACGATCATTATTCCACTTTGTCCTGTTTCTTTGAAAAAAGAAAATATTGGTCTAGCCGAGCAAAGAGAGGACTTAATAATACTTACTTCAGAACTTGAACGTACATATAAAGGCAGAGTTGTAATCGCTCCAGAATTTACTTATTTACCAGAAGAATCTAATAAAATAAGCCGATTAAAAGCTTGGAATGAAGAGTTTAAAGCTAGTGGGATTAAGCATGTTTTTTATCTAACATGTGATTTTGATTGGAGACAGTCAGAAGCTGAAATGGAAGAATCATTAATTTGGTTACCTAATTTAAACATCAATAGCTTAGATGAATCATCACAACGCGTAATAGTAGATAAACAATTATCTCACATAAATGCATTATTTTCTAAAATATGGGGATAAAAATAAAAACAACATTATTACTATGATTATTATTAGGATATTATTGACCTTCTAAATTTGTTATTATATTATGAAAGTGTCCTAGTTTTATTATTATAGCTGTTGTCCGTACAGGAGTACTTGTGATAGAGGGGGGAATTTTCATGAGTGAAAAGGTTTCAAGACGCCAGTTTTTAAACTACACTTTAACAGGTGTAGGCGGCTTTATGGCGGCAGGAATGCTAATGCCATTGGCTCGTTTTGCCATTGATCCAGTCTTACAAAAAGAAGCTGCTGGAGCATTGGTGCAGGTTGGACTAGTTAAAGATTTAACGACTGACCCAAAACGCTTTGACTTTAAAGTTAAGCAGGTAGATGGTTGGGTTAAATCTGATGCGTCACACATTGCATGGGTGTACAAGAATTCAAATGGAGACATCGTTGCGTTATCACCTACTTGTAAGCATTTAGGCTGTACAGTTGGTTGGAATGACAATAAAGATTTTCCAAATCAATTCTTCTGTCCATGTCATGGCGGTCGTTACCATAAGGATGGTAAAAACATTAAAGGTACACCACCGCTTGGTCCACTAGACAACTATGCGGTAAAAGTGAAAGGTGATTCTTTCTATCTTGGTAAATTAGAACCAAATACAGGAGGTAAATAATCGTGCTTAACAAAATTTACGACTGGGTAGATGAGCGATTAGAAATTACACCTCTTTGGAGAGATATCGCTGATCATGAAGTACCAGAACACGTTAATCCAGCGCATCATTTTTCAGCATTCGTATATTGCTTTGGTGGATTAACATTTTTCGTTACAGTAATTCAAATTTTATCTGGAATGTTCTTAACAATGTACTATGTTCCAGATATCAAAAATGCATGGGAATCAGTTTATTACTTACAAAACAACGTTGCATACGGACAAATCGTTCGTGGTATGCATCACTGGGGTGCAAGTTTAGTAATTGTTATGATGTTTTTACATACTTTACGTGTATTCTTCCAAGGCGCATATAAAAAGCCTCGTGAGCTTAACTGGGTTGTAGGGGTATTAATCTTCTTCGTAATGCTTGGATTAGGCTTTACAGGATATTTATTACCTTGGGATATGAAAGCGTTATTTGCGACTAAAGTAGGTCTGCAAATTGCTGAACAAACACCATTTATTGGTAAGCAAGTGAAAACGTTAATTGCAGGTAATCCGGATATTATCGGTGCACAAACATTAACTCGTTTCTTCGCAATCCATGTATTCTTCTTACCTGGTGCTTTACTTGCTCTTATGGGTGCCCATTTCTTAATTATTCGTAAGCAAGGTATTTCAGGTCCACTATAAGATTTAGTGCATGGGGCTTTAGTAAAAAATGACTAAAGTGTGTCGAAATAAAGGAGGGAGAACATGCATCGCGGTAAAGGAATGAAATTTGTAGGTGACTCACGTGTACCTGCAATGGCAGGACGTAAACCTAATGTTCCAAAGGATTATTCAGAATATCCAGGTAAAACTGAAGCATTCTGGCCAAACTTCTTATTAAAAGAATGGATGGTAGGAGCAGTTTTCTTAATTGGATACTTAACATTAACAATTGCACATCCATCTCCACTAGAGAGGGTTGCAGACCCAACTGATACTGGCTATACGCCATTACCAGACTGGTATTTCTTATTCTTATATCAATTCTTAAAATATAGCTATGCTTCTGGTGACTATAACGTAATTGGTGCTTTCGTAATTCCTGGATTAGCATTTGGTGGCTTATTATTAGCGCCATTCTTAGATCGTAGTCCACATAGAAAACCAATTAAACGTCCTTTAGCAACAGGATTTATGTTATTAGCTTTATCTGGTGTAATTTATTTAACATGGGAAGCTGCGGCTCACCATGACTGGAAAAAACAAAAAGAACAAGGTAAAATCCGTACTTTTGTTGAATTAAATAAAGAAGATCCAGCATATAAACTATTGCAAAAAAATACTTGTGTATCTTGTCATGGCGATAATCTTGAAGGTGGCGCAGCAGCTCCAAGTCTTCAAAATAATGGTTTAAAACCTGAAGAAATCGCTCATATCGCAAGAAACGGTCGAAAAGCGATGCCATCTGGCGTATTTAAAGGTACTGACGCAGAACTTAAAGTGCTAGCTGAATTCGTTTCAAAAGCAGGTAAAACAGAGTAATTAAAAGAGAGTCGAATTTTCGACTCTTTTTTTATGTTTTATTGTATACTGAAATAATAACATGTAAAAAATGTGATGATACATATAAATTGTGAACTTTGTGTTATAAATTTATTAAATCTCCTCAATGAAAGTGAGATGAAGTGAAATAGTGAACATACTCTACAGTATGCTACGGCTTAAACCTAACTTAATTGCTTTATTTATAATAAATGTACTAGGAACAATCTATGGATATTATTGGTATAAATCTCAACTTGATTTTACTCCTGGTTGGTTAAAAATATTTGTACCAGATAGTCCAACTGCATCATTATTTTTTTGTATTGTATTGCTACTTTTCATTCTAAATAAACGGAATGGGTTAATAGAAGCACTTGCATATGTAAGCTTGATGAAATATGGTATATGGGCAGTTTTGATGAATGGAATGGTTCTTTATTTATCAGGTGGACTTGATGCGGTTGCATATTTATTAATTTTTTCACATGGAGCTATGGCAATCCAAGCTTTTTTGTATGCACCGACATTTAAAGTTAAAAAATGGCAATTGACTGTTGCAAGTATTTGGATATTACAAGATCTTATTTTAGATTATGTTTTTGGAACAATGCCAGAATACTATATGCTTTCTGATTACAGAATTTGGATTGCTTTTATTACATTTTGGTTAACTATATTTGTTATTTTAATCGCTTATTACCAGTTAATTTTAAAAAATAGAGCTCGTACTTGAACAAGTTCTAATCTTGTCCTTTCTCTCATAATTATTAGTAGTTATGAGGGAGGGGTTTGATGAAAAAATTAATTGCGGGGATAAGCGTTTTTTTTATTTTCTTTTCATTCAATACCGTAAAAGGGTACGCTAAAATAGATCAAGAAACTTCACTAATTGAACAATCGCTCTCTTTAGTACAAGATGGTGATTATGTTCATGGCGCAAATTTATTAGAACAATTAGAATCTAAGTATATGGCGTCAGCAAAAAAGAATAAGGATTTCACACCAAAGGAGTTAGAAACCATTTCAGTTACTTTTCAAAATGCGCTTGTATCTTTAACAAATGATGCAATTGATCCACAAGAAAAAGTTGCTGATGTACTTGGTTTGAGATTATTGATTGATGCAGGAGAAACAACTATGCAGCCGATGTGGAAGGAAATGAAAAAGTCGGTTATGACTCCACTACAGAATATGGAGTCAGCTTATAAACGAGGGAATTCTGAAGCATATGAAACGCAATTAAATCAATTCTTACACCAATTTGAGATTATTTATCCAAGTCTTATCATGGATCTTCCATACGATGAAGTAAAAAAATTAAATTCACTTGTTTCGTTTTTAGATGATTATCGTATTAACCAAGAATCTATACCGGCTTTTCAACAAAAGTTGGATGAGACAAAAAGTGAATTATTATTCATTTTTGATCAAGGTAATTCAATTATTCCACCTGTCTCTATTTGGACAATATTTACAACAGGGATTATTATTGTCGGTACATTAAGTTATGTCGGTTGGAGAAAATATATAGGGGATCGAAATAAAAACAAAAAAAGAAGAGAACATAATGATTGACAAATTTCTCTAAAAGTTATTACAATATCGTAAATCACATCTTGGAGGAATTACAATGAGTTATTTAATTTACTTTTTAATTTTGTTGCTTGTACCTTTATATGCGCAAATGAAGGTTAAATCAACTTTTAGAAAGTATTCTCAAGTTGGTTCTACATCACATTTATCGGGTGCAGAAGTAGCGAGAAAAATTTTAAATGAAAATGGATTATACAATGTGGCAGTAGAGGAAACTCGAGGATATTTATCTGACCATTATGATCCACGTGCAAAAGTTGTAAGATTATCAACTGAAAATTATCATGGATATTCAGTTGCGGGTACTGCAGTTGCTGCTCATGAAGTAGGACATGCAATTCAAGATGCGAATGACTATGGCTTTTTAAGATTCCGTCATTCATTAGTACCTGTTGCAAATTTCAGTTCCAATTTTTCTTATATATTTATATTAATTGGCATGTTTTCTCGCCTATCAGGTGCGTTGTTAATAGGTATAGTTTTATTAGCACTAGGTGTATTGTTCCAAGTTGTTACTCTTCCTGTTGAATTCAATGCCTCAAGTAGAGCTTTAAAACAGATTACGACATTGGGCATTATTAATTCGAATGAGCATGTTTATGCAAAACGTGTTTTAAATGCAGCTGCATTGACATATGTTGCAGCAGCAGCGGTAGCCGTCGCAGAATTATTAAGATTAATTTTAATTTATACTGGTATGACACGTAATGATGATTAATATCAATATAAAATAAAAAAAGGTTCTGGCAACCAATGCCAAGAACCTTTTTTTGTTTCAGCTAAAAATTAAGGGTGAAGAGGGACTTTATTTTCATCTAATGTAAAGCCTTCACCTAGTACATCATGCACTTCTGTAACGGCTACAAAAGCATGTGGATCGATATCCTGAATGATGTTTTTTAAATGAACTAATTCGTTTTTTGGTACGACACAAAATAAAACGTTTTTACTTTCTCCGGTAAATGTTCCAGTTGCTTTTAAATAAGTTGCGCCTCGTTCCATTTCTTTCATAATTCGAGCGGCAATTAAATCATTTTTCTCAGAAATAATATTTGCTCCACGAGCAGCGTATGCACCTTCTTGCATAAAATCAATTATTCTTGCTCCGACAAAAACTGCAACAAGAGTATACATTGCTTCATATGCTTTTAAGTAAGTTAAAAGTGAAAGTGTAATGACAACAAAGTCAAAAATAAACATCGTTTTACCCATATTAATACCTTTGTATTTATATGCTAAACGAGCGATGATATCAACACCACCAGTAGTTCCACCAAATCTAAAAATAATTCCTAAACCTACACCAATAAATACACCCGCAAACAATGAAGCTAACATTAAATCGCCATGAACATCTATATTGAAAGTAAATTTCTCAAATAATTTTAAGAAAAAGGAGACTGCAACAGTTCCAATGATTGTATATAACATTGTCACTGTACCAAGTAATCTCCAACCAATAAAAAATAAAGGGACGTTTAAGGCTAAGTTTGAGATCCAAACGGGAATATTTAGTTCAGCTAAAAGAATTAAGTTAATTCCCGTAAAGCCACCTTCAGCTAGATTGTTTGGAATATTGATATTCATTATTCCAAAAGAAAAAATTGCAGAACCTAAAATAATAAATAAGATATTGCGTAACTTCAATTTAAAAATCATATACTTCCTCCATACTATAAAAATTACCCTAAACTCTTATTTTTATCTTATCTTGTATTTTTTTCAAGTAAAATAATATATAATTTGTCAAAAAGTGGTCAATTCGATAAGATTTAATTGAGGAGTTGATATTAGTATGCACGAAAAAACGATGAAAGAAATGCAAAAAGAAGTCGATACATATATAGGTCAATTTAAAGAAGGGTATTTTAGTCCTTTAGCAATGATGGCTAGGTTAACTGAAGAAATGGGTGAGTTAGCTAGAGAAATCAATCATACATATGGTGAAAAGCCTAAGAAAAATACTGAAGAAGAAAAGCTAATTGAAGAAGAGTTAGGTGATGTATTATTTGTTATGATTTGTTTAGCAAATAGCTTAAATATAGACTTGCAAGAAGCACATGATATGGTGATGAAGAAGTTTAATACTCGAGATAAAGATCGTTGGACAAGGAAGGAAGTTTAAAATGGAAAAAGTAATTAGAGTAGTCTTAGCAGGACCAAGAGGTAAAATGGGAATTGAAGCTTTACAATTAATTGATCGAACTGAGCATTTTCACCTTGTAGCTGCAGTAGATTATAAATTAGGTGGAGAACAAATCCAAAAGGTTAGCCCCGGCTTTAAAGGTGAAGCAAAAATATATGAAACATTAGAGCAATGTATTGAGAATGAAAGCTTCGATGTACTTGTTGATTTAACAACACCTGAAATTGGAAAAAAACATGCATTTTTAGCATTAAAAAATGGTATTCGTCCTGTAATAGGTACAACTGGTTTTACAAAAGAGGAGCTTGATGATTTAAAAGAGTTAGCTTCAAATAATGAGCTAGGTTGTATTATTGCGCCAAATTTTGCAATTGGTGCTATATTAATGATGAAGTTCTCTGCAATGGCAGCGAAATATTTTAAAGATATCGAAATCATTGAGCTACATCATGACCAAAAATTAGATGCGCCTTCAGGTACAGCTCTTAAAACGGTTCAAATGATTGAGGAAGTTCGTGAATCGAAAGTACAAGGACATCCAAATGAAGTTGAAACTGAAGCAGGAGCTAGAGGTGCTGATCTAAATGGAATGAGAGTTCATAGCGTGAGATTACCTGGGTTAGTTGCGCATCAACAAGTTTTATTTGGTGGAGATGGTCAACTATTAACAATTCGACATGATTCAATGAATCGGGCTTCTTTTATGTCTGGAGTTAAAGTAGCCGTTGAGGAAGTAATGAAGCTTACAGAGCTAGTCTACGGTTTAGAAAATATAATGGACTAAAGGTGGTGTAGGTAGTGAAAATAGCTCTAATTGCTCACGATAAGAGAAAAGACGCATTAGTAACTTTCGTTCAAGAAAATGAATCTTTTTTTCAGCAGCATGAACTATTTTCAACAGGTACTACAGGACTACGTGTAATGGAAAATACAGCTTTAAAAGTTTATCGTTTTCAATCTGGTCCACTCGGAGGAGATCAAGAAATAGGTGCATTAATTGCTAAAGGGAAAATGGACGCGATTTTCTTTTTTAGGGATCCATTAACTGCTCAACCGCATGAACCAGATGTAAATGCTTTATTAAGGCTATGCGATGTTTTTCATGTCCCGGTGGCAACGAACATTCAAACCGCTAAGGCAGTTGTGAAATTTTTTAGTTAGTTTGAAAGAGAGTGAGATAAGTGGAATATTTTGATGTACTAGCATTTGGAGCGCATCCAGATGATGTTGAGATTGGAATGGCAGGCACGATTGCTAAGTTTACTAAGTTAGGCTATAAGGTTGCTATTTGTGATTTAACTGAAGCGGAGCTCTCATCAAATGGGGATACTTTTATTAGAAGAAAAGAAGCTGAAGAAGCAGATAAGATTTTAGGGGTTTCAAAGCGTTTTAATTTATCATTACCAGATAGGGGGCTATACTTATCTGAGGAAGCGATTAAACAAGTAGCTGCTTTAATTCGAATGACGAAGCCTAGTATTATTTTCTCGCCATATGAAGTGGATCGTCATCCTGATCATGGTAATTGTACAAAAATAGTAGAAGAAGCTGTATTTTCATCTGGGATTAGAAAATTTAATGTAAATACAAATCATGAAGCTCACAAGGTAAAATACGTTTTTCAATATATGATTAATGGGTTTCATCGACCTAATTTTATAGTTGATGTTTCAGAAACGATTGAAGTCAAAAGAGCAGCTTTAGAAGCATATGAAAGTCAATTTACTCCGGGTCCAGATGGTGTAGTTACGCCATTAACAAATGACTATGTAAATAGCGTAATTGCTAGAGAGAAAATTTTTGGGAAAGAAGCTGGAGTGCCATATGGGGAAGGGTTTATGACAAAGAGACCACTCCTTTTAAATGCAGATTGGTTAGTTTAAGAAGAAATGAAGAAGTTTAGGAGAGATAAAATGAAATTAAAAATTGGGATTACATGTTATCCTTCAGTAGGCGGTTCTGGTGTGATTGCGACTGAGCTAGGAAAGTTATTAGCAGAACTAGGACATGAAATTCATTTTATTTCATCAAGTATGCCGTTTCGTTTAAATAAAGTATATCCTAATATTTATTATCATGCAGTTGAAGTAAATCAGTATTCAGTTTTCCAATATCCTCCATATGATTTAGCATTGGCGAGTAAGATGGCTGAAATTGCAAACCGTGAAAAATTAGATATTTTACATGTACATTATGCGATTCCGCATGCAATATGTGCTGTTCTAGCAAAACAAATGATTCATCACGATATTAAAATTGTAACGACATTACATGGTACAGATATAACAGTTCTTGGTTATGATTCATCTTTAACAGAGTTAATTAAGTTCGGGATTGAAAAATCAGATGTTGTAACTGCGGTCTCAAATGATTTAATACGTCAAACTGAGGAATTAGTTAACCCTGATAAAGAATTACAAACTGTGTATAATTTTATTGATGAAAGAGTGTATTACAAAAGAAATTGCCGGGCATTAAAAGCAGAGTACGGGATTAGGGAGCATGAAAAAGTCATTATACATATTTCTAATTTCCGCCAAGTTAAACGAACAAAAGATGTAGTAGATGTATTTAACTTAGTAAGAAAAGAAATACCATCCAAGTTATTATTAGTTGGTGATGGTCCGGAAATCTCAAGTTTATGTAAATTAGTAAGAGAGCTTGGTATTGAGGATGATGTTTTATTTTTAGGAAAGCAAGAAAATGTTGAAGAGTTACTTTCAATGAGCGATATAAAATTACTTCTTTCGTCAAAAGAAAGCTTTGGTTTAGTATTACTTGAGGCGATGGCTTGTGGAGTTCCATGTATCGGTACTAGAGTTGGTGGGATTCCAGAAGTAATCGAACATGGAGAAAACGGATTTATTTGTGAACTTGGAGATATTGAACAAATCGCTTATTATACACTCAACTTATTACAAGATGAAGAACTATATAAACGCATATCAAGTCGCGCGATTGAAATTGTTAAAGAAAGATTTCAATCAAATAAAATCGTTTCACAATATTTATCCATTTATAATGAGTTATTAGGAATGAAATAATATGGAAATTTTTGATAAAGCAAAGCCGATATTAGATAAATTAATAAAAAATGGCTTCGAGGCCTATTTTGTCGGCGGTTGTGTAAGAGATAAATTATTAAATAGAACAATTGGAGATATTGATATTGCAACTTCAGCTTTACCTGAAGAGGTTATGTCAATATTTCCAAAAACAGTTCCTACCGGATTACAGCATGGAACGGTTTTAGTTATACAAAATAGTGAGCCATATGAAATTACAACATTCCGAACTGAATCAACATATCATGATTTTCGTAGACCATCGGAGGTTACATTCGTAAAATCAATCGAAGAAGATTTAAAACGAAGAGATTTTACAATGAATGCCATTGCTATGACGACAAAAAATGAAATAATAGATCCTTTTAATGGTACAATTGATCTTTATGATGGGTTAATTAGATGTGTCGGTGAAGCTAAGGAAAGATTTCAAGAAGATGCTCTTAGAATGCTAAGAGGTATACGGTTTGTAAGCCAATTAGATTTTCGTTTACATGATGAAACGTTTAACGCAATTAAATCAAATAAACATTTAATTGAAAATATAGCGATTGAACGCATTTCGGTTGAAATAGAAAAAATGTTAATAGGAAAGTCGCCTAAAAAAGGCATCGGACTATTAATACAAACAAATTTAGTAAATCATCTTCCAAGCTTAAAAGAATTTACAAATCAGTTTAATGATCTATTAGAACTTCCTATTCAATCATTAAAAACAATTGAAGAGATTTGGGCGCTAATATTATATAAATGTAATTTTGATAACCCAGAACAGGTTTTAAGAAATTGGAAGATGTCGAATAGTCGCATGAAACAAATATTAAAGATATATAATTTGTTAAATGAAACGGAAATTAAATGGAGCAATACAAAGTTATATCAAGTTGGATTACCGGATGCAATAAAATATGAACGTTTACAGTGTGTCATTGATAAGATAGATGCAAATGAATTTAATGAGGATTTATTAAAGACTTTATATAATCAATTACCGATTTATTCAAAGGCAGATATATGTATAACAGGTAATGATTTATTAGAATGGTCACAATTAAAAGGTGGTCCATGGTTGAAAGAAGTATTAAGTGAAATAGAATTTCAATTAGTAGAGAACCAGCTTGAGAATAACCAACTTGCTGTTAAGGAGTGGTTCATAAATTGGCTTCAAAAGTAAAAGAAAGAATTATACAATTGTTTACGGAAAATAGTAATGAATATTTATCAGGTCAATTTTTGAGTGATGAATTAGGAATTTCACGTACTGCAATATGGAAATACATGAAAGAATTGCAAGATGAGGGAATTGAAGTTGAAGCAGTTAGGAAGGTTGGATATAAAATAACAGGCAAATCTGATCGATTAACTCCAACGGATATTCAACTTGGTTTAGAAACGAAAAAATTCGGAAGAAATGTCGTATACAAAGAAGAAACTAATTCAACCCAAACGATAGCTAATGAATTAGTGCTAAATGATGCTCCAGAAGGTACGATCGTTTTGGCTGAGCGTCAATTATTAGGTCGAGGCAGATTACAAAGAAACTGGTTAACTTCAGATGGAAAAGCAATTGCGATGAGTGTTATCCTTAGACCAGCTATTTCACCTAGAGTAGCACCACAGCTAACATTATTAACAGCTGTAGTCATTGCTTCAGCAATCGAAAAAGTGACCGGTTTACATCCCAATATAAAATGGCCAAATGATATTTTAATCAATAATAAAAAAGTTTGTGGAATATTAACTGAAATGCAAGGTGACGCTGATTGCATTAAAAGCGTTGTCATAGGTATTGGGATCAATGTAAATCAAGTTGAAGAAGATTACCCATTAGAACTGTCAGATATCGCTACATCATTACGTATTGAAAAAGGACAAACCTTTATGAGAGCTAATTTAATTCAAGCTATTTTAGCTGAATTTGAAAAGTTCTATGAAATATTTTTAGAAAAAGGATTTAAACCGATAAAAATTTTATGGGAAAGCTATGCAATTTCGTTAGGGAAACAAATAAAAGCCACGACTTTAACCGAAGAAATTGTCGGTAATGCCATTGGAATTACTGATGAAGGTCAATTATTAATTGAAGACCACTTAGGTAATGTTCATACAATTTATTCAGCGGATATTTCGATAAATAAATAATTTAATACTAAATAAAACAACTCTCTTTTTATATTTGAAGGAGAGTTATTTTATTTGCTGTATAATTGTCACGTATATTTGTAAATAATACCAAGTTTTTTCTTTACTTAATTGCTATTCTTACTATAAACTGTAGTGGAAGGGTCGCGACTATCGCTGATACTTCAAGGGTGGTATCTGAATAGGGTCAATCAAACTTTAGTATCCTAAGAAGAACTACACCAGGTTTTAAAAAATCAATTCTAAAAATGTGTCTGCCTTGATCCTATAAGGGACTGGGACAGAGGAATGAGACGGTTTACAATTTTCCTTTGTTCTCTTTTGAGCAAAGTTTTTTTATTGTAGCCCCCATTTCCTCTTCATTTAAAAGGAGGAAAAAAGATGAAAACAACAAAAGATTTTTTAAACATGAAACAAAATAATGACCCAATTGTCATGATTACTGCTTATGATTACCCTTCAGCACTATTAGCAGAAGCTAGTGAAGTAGATATGATTTTAGTCGGTGACTCACTTGGGAATGTTGTCCTAGGATATGATTCTACAATTAAGGTTACTGTAGATGACATGATTCATCACTCAAAAGCAGTTAAGCGCGGGGCAAAAAATACGTTTATTGTGACAGATATGCCATTCATGTCTTACCACTTTTCAAAAGAAGAGGCTTTACGTAGTGCATGTCGCATTATGCAAGAAGGTGATGCGCACGCTGTTAAGGTTGAAGGCGCGGATGAAAATGTTTTAGAAGTGATTAAAGCATTAACAATCGCAGGAGTACCAGTTGTAGCTCATTTAGGATTGACTCCTCAATCTGTAGGTGTATTAGGTGGGTATAAAGTTCAAGCACGTGACTCTGAAAGTGCGATGAAATTGTTTAATGATGCAAAAAAATGTGAAGAAGCAGGAGCATTTGCAATCGTACTTGAATGTGTACCAAAGCAAATTGCAAAGGATATTACTAAAGATCTTTCCATTCCAACAATAGGAATAGGTGCCGGTGTTGATACAGATGGTCAAGTACTTGTTTACCATGATTTAATAACATATGGTGTTGGTCGAGTAGCTAAGTTTGTTAAGCAGTATGCAGATGTATCTACAACAATTGAAAATGCAATTGCTTCATATGTACAAGAAGTTAAAACTAGACAATTTCCAGATACTAAACATTCGTTTACGATGAAAGAAGAACAGTTAAAGGCATTATACGGGGGAAGTTCGCAATGAAAGTGTTTCACACGATAAATGATTTAAGAAATGAATTGAAAATTCACAGAAAAAATGAAAAATCGATTGGATTTGTTCCAACGATGGGGTTTTTACATGAAGGCCATGCGTCATTATTAGAAGAAGCTAGAAAAAATAATGATATCGTCGTTTTAAGTATTTTTGTTAATCCGACTCAATTTGGCCCAAATGAAGATTTTGATCGATATCCAAGGGACTTTGAAAGAGATGAAAAAGTTGCACTAAATGCTGGTGTAGATTGCCTCTTTTATCCAACAGTTGAAGAAATGTATCCAAATGAATTAAAATCAACAATGAAAGTAACAAAACGAGTAGATGTCCTTTGTGGCGAAAAAAGACCTGGACATTTTGATGGTGTTGCTTTAGTTGTAACAAAATTATTTAATATTGTTCAACCAGACCAGGCTTATTTTGGATTAAAGGATGCTCAGCAAGTTGCTGTAATTGAAGGTTTAGTTGAAGACTTTAATATTCCTGTAAAAATTAATCCAGTTCCAACTATTAGAGAAGAAGATGGATTAGCTAAAAGTTCTAGAAATGTCTATTTAACAGACAAAGAAAGACAAGAAGCACCAGTTCTTTTTAAAAGTTTACAAAAAGCAGTTGAAGATATAAAAAATGGGAATTTAAATCCAGATCAACTGCAACAAAATATTATTTCTACAATACAAAGCGAAACATCTGGAACAGTAGATTACGTAAGTATTTATTCTTATCCAGATTTAGAGCCTTTAAATAAAATAAATGGAAAAGTAATTATTGCGTTAGCAGTAAAATTTTCTAATGCTCGCTTAATCGATAATATTTTAATTTCTATTTAAGGATTGAACAACTAGGGGGAAATGACATGATTCGCACAATGATGAGAGCAAAACTTCATAGAGCTACAGTTACAGAAGCTAATTTAAATTATGTTGGAAGTATTACAATTGATCAAGATTTAATGGATGCTGTAGATGTACTTGAAAACGAAAAAGTTCAAATTGTAAATAATAATAACGGTGCACGACTTGAGACATATGTTATTCCAGGAAAACGTGGAAGTGGTGTAATTTGTCTTAATGGTGCAGCGGCTAGATTGGTCCAAGAAGGCGACAAAGTAATTATTATTGCATATGGTCAGGTAGAGGAAGAGAAACTGGATCAACATGAACCAAAGATTGCTATTTTAAATGATGCAAATGAAATTGTCGAAATGATTGGCAAAGAAATTGCAGGAACAGTTAAGTAAAAAGTCAAAGTATTTAACAGACAAGTGAAACACCGAAGAAAACGAGCGTTTGAGGGCAATTTGAAATCCCCTTCTTTAGGGGATTTTTTTGTTGGTTGTATTGTTTAATCTGTTTATGCAAAATAATATCTATATAGAGAATTTGGAGGTGGCAAAATATGAATAAATTTGTGGTCGTTGACTTAGAAACAACCGGAAATAATAATAGAGGTCAAGATCGAATTATTCAAATTGCAGCCTTTTTATTGGAAAGTGGAGAAGTTATTGAACAGTTTTCAAGTTTTATTAATCCAAATATGAATATTCCAACCTTTATTTCCGAACTAACAGGGATTTCAGATGAAATGGTTCAATATGCTCCTCAATTTGAACAAATAGTTGAAGAATTATACCCGATGTTTAATGACGCCTATTTTGTTGCACACAATGTGCATTTTGACTTAACATTTTTGCAAAAAGAATTTGAGCGGATTGGTTTACCAAAAATTTCTCCGTTAGCTATTGATACAGTTGAGTTAACAAGAATTTTATATCCAACATTAACTAGTTATAAATTATCTGATTTAGCAAAAGTATTCAATATACAACATGAAAACCCTCATCAAGCTGATAGTGATGCTGAAGTAACTGCCGAATTATTAACAATTTTATTAAAAAAACTTGAGAGCTTGCCATATGCATCATTAAAAATATTAGAAAAACTTAGCACTAGTTTTAAAAGTGACATTACATACTATATTTCGGATTTACTTCAAAAGCAATCTGAGTCATTTTCAAATGAATCTGTTGATTATGAAGAATTTAGACGAATAGCTCTTAAAAAAAGAAGATTTAGTTTACCTCAAGAGGAAGAAGATTTCGTAGAATTCGACGAGCATCTTAAACGTGAACTTGTTGATCAGATGGCTGTGGAAATTCCAAATTTTATAAAAAGAGATGAACAGTTTGCATATATGCACGATGTATTCGATGCATTTAGCCAGAATAATATTCTCTTAGCTGAGGCTGGAACAGGAGTAGGCAAGACATTTGGTTATTTAATTCCATCAGCATTTTTCTCAAAACAATTTGGCAAACAAGTGGTCATCAGTACAAGCACCATCTCGTTACAAAAACAATTACTTAAAAAACATATAAAAACAATTGAAAAAATAGTTCCATTTCAGTTGAAAATAGCTTCTATACAAAGTAAAAGAAATTATCTATGTCTGCAAAAATTTGAATATATTGTTGGAGAACAATTTGATGATAATTACGATAGTATTTTATCGAAGGCTATGATAACAGTTTGGTTAACTGAAACTGAAAATGGAGAATTAGATGAATTATCACTTCCTTCAGGTGGCGTACATTTATGGGAGCGTGTTTGTTGTAACGAAGAAAGTGAAAATAAAAGAACAAATCCTTGGTTTCATAAATGTTTTTATCAAAAGGCTAAAAATCAATTAATGTTAGCCGATATAATTATTACAAACCATGCATATTTATTGTCTACTTTAAAAAATAAAGATCACTTAATTAATTCTGTCAAAACGATTGTAATTGATGAGGCGCATGCTCTTGAGGAGACAGCATCAAAAACTTTTGGAATCACTTTCTCTTGCTTAAAATATTATCAATATTTAAGTAGATTAAGTACTACTGATAGTAATGAACTTGTACACCGATTATATAAATTTGATGAGGGAATACCAAATCGTGAAAAATGGTGGAAAAAAGTTGATCATTTAGTAAAAGAAATAAAGTATGAATCAGAAGAGTTATTTAGGTTATTACGTGATTTTATTTTAAGTAAACAAAATGAACTTGATAAAGAAAACATTAGACAGTCAATTACATTAAGTGATAAAAATACTGCTAGCCAAAATTGGAAGGTTATTCAAGAATGTGCAAATAGATTAATGCATGTGAATAACACTTTATTCACGGGTTGCGAGCAATATTTGAATTTAATTGAAGATAATAAGGTATCAGCGTTTCACCGTTCAATCGTAACGGAGTTTAAAATGATTATTGACCAATTAAAAAACATGAAAAATGGTCTTTATGAAATATTATTCGATAAAAATGATCATTATATTTGCTGGATGGAAACTGAAGCAAAAGGTTCATTTCATACAACGATGCTTTATAGTGAGAAAGTTGAAAATGCAGATTTAATACAAAATTATTTAATTAGTGAAAGAAATTCTATTGTACTTACATCCGCTACGATGTCGATTGATTCATCCTTCTCATTTATAAAGTCATCATTAGGAATTAGTGAAAATATTAATGTCATTGAAAAAATATACCCTGTCCCAACTGATTTTGCCCAGGGGATGAGAGTGTATATTCCATCAGATTTAATGGGAATAAAAGAGATTACACAAGAAGAGTACGCATTACAAACTTCGAATACAATTCGAAAAATTGTTTCGGAAATAAAAGGTAGAACATTAGTTTTATTTACAGCTTTTGATTTATTAAAACAGACTTATGATCAATTAATACAAGATTTAGACTCACTGAATTCATCTGTATTAGCTCAAGGTGTTTCTCCTGGAGGAAAACAAAAGTTAATAAAACAGTTTTTACAATCTAAACAAACAATTTTATTAGGTACGAACACTTTTTGGGAAGGAATTGACCTACCTAATGAAGAATTAGATTGTTTAATCATTGTACGCTTACCGTTTACAAACCCTGAAAAGCCTATGTTTATTGCTAAATCAAATTTATTAAAAAAAGCTGGAGAAAATTCTTTCTCAAGTTTGGCTTTACCATTAGCAGTATTTAAGTTTAGACAAGGTTATGGTCGTCTAATTCGAAATGAAAAAGATCAAGGTTCATTATTTGTTTTAGATAATCGCATAATAAATACTAGTTATGGATCAGAATTTTTAAAGTTAATCCCGAAAAACAAAATAAAAATTAATACAATTGATGAATTATTAAAAGATTTTTAGTAGTTTTTCAAAATTTAGCATGAGAATAGTAGGGGATTTAAGGTTAGACGTGTGGTATAATGACATAAATTGTAATGTATTTATAATACATTTTTAGGAGGAGCAACATGAATTCAAATATTGAAGTATTATCAACAACAAAAATTGAATATACTAGAGATTTATACAAAATTGTTGATAGTTTAAATCGTACTTTAAAAGAAAAAGATTTAATGTTTGGACTTGCACTTGATAAAGAAGATCAAGAATATGCGGTATTTACAATTTATCGAACATAAATGAGGTATATATGAAAAAATGGTTAGTCATCCTTGGATTAAGCATCATTTTTCTTTCATTATTTTTAATCGCCACATATCAATCATCAATTTCAAAGCTAAATGATGATAAAAAACATGCCGAAGAGCTTATTTTAAATCAAGGGTATTTAAAATCTGTGGAAACATCTGATTATTTCCATGGAAAAGAACAAGCGATCGTTGTAAGTGGTAAAGATGATGCAAATAATGAAATGATCGCGTGGGTACAGGATGGAGAAGTTATTACACGAAAGAAAAGTGAAGGATTGACTCAAAAACAAATCATTGACAAAGTAGTCAGTGAAAGAAACCCAAAAAAAATACATAAAGTAAAGTTAGGAATAGAGAACAAAATACCACTTTGGGAAGTAGTATATATAGACCAAAACGGCCGATATAATTTTTACTACGCTGCTTTCGAAAATGGAGAGCTTTTAAAACGTTATAGTATTTAGGGGGAAATTAACAAGATGAAACTAGCAAAAAGAGTAAGTGCACTAACACCATCTACAACACTAGCTATTACAGCAAAAGCAAAAGAGATGAAAGATCAAGGAATTGATGTAATAGGATTAGGAGCAGGTGAACCTGATTTTAATACACCAGTTGAAATTATTGAAGAAGCTTATTCAGCAATGCTTAAAGGCCAAACTAAATATACTCCTTCAAACGGTTTACCAGCTTTAAGAAAAACCATTTGTGATAAGTTATTGAAAGATCAAGGATTAATCTATTCTCCAGGAGAGGTTGTTGTAACAAATGGTGCAAAACATGCACTTTACACACTTTTCCAAGCGATTTTAGATCCAGGTCACGAAGTAATTATTCCGACACCTTACTGGGTAAGCTATCCTGAGCAAGTTATATTAGCAGAAGGTGTACCAGTATTTATTGAAGGGTATGAACATCAACAATTTAAAGTAACACCTGATCAAATCGAAGCAGCGATTACAGAGAATACAAAAGCGATCATTATTAATTCACCAAGTAATCCAACTGGTATGATTTATGATGAGCAAGAATTAAAAGCAATCGGAGAAATTTGTTTAAAACATGATATATTAATCGTTTCTGACGAAATATATGAGAAATTAGTATATGATGGTGCAAAACATGTTTCAATTGCTTCATTAAGCCCAGAGCTTAAAGAGCAAACGATTATTATCAATGGTGTATCAAAATCTCATTCAATGACAGGATGGAGAATTGGTTATGCTGTTGGTAATAAGGAAATAATTAATGCCATGACAAATCTTGCTAGTCACTCTACTTCAAATCCTACTACAATGGCTCAAATAGCTACGATTAAAGCATATGAGTTAGGCGATGGTCCTGTTGAAGAAATGAGAGTAGCGTTTGAAGATCGTTTAAATAAAACGTACGAGCGTTTAATTACAATTCCAGGATTTAGCTGTGTTAAACCGAATGGTGCATTTTATTTATTCCCAAATGTGACTGAGGCAGCTAAAATGGCTGGATATCAAAATGTAGATGAATTCTCTACTGAATTACTTGAAAAAGCTAATGTAGCGGTAATCCCTGGTTCAGGATTTGGTTCACCTGATAATATCCGCCTATCATATGCAACATCTCAAGTACAGTTAGATAAAGCTTTAGATCGCATTGAGCAATTTATGAAAGCAAGTATCTTAAGTTAATTTCAATCAGTTGAAAACACATATTTTTAAACACTGAAGCTAAGCATTTGCTTAGCTTTTTTCAATATTTGTTAGAATTTTAAGCACCACTAAGCAAAAGTATTCCATCTTTATTAAACAGACTATATCCTTAATTAAATAATTTATTAGTTGGTTTTTTAAATACTAAATAGATATACTAAAATAGAGGTGTGATTTACATGCCTCTATTTATTTTTATTTCACGAGTTTCTTTTACTGTATATTTTATGTAATCATGCTATACTATGCTAGAGGTGTTCGAAGTGAATAATAATAGCATTCTAAACTGGATTCAATTTGGGAATATTAGTATTCCAAATATACTTCTCAGTCATTATTCTTCTTTAAACATAAGTGAAGAAGAACTAGTCATGATTCTACAGCTTTACTCTTTTCAACAACAAGGTCATACGTTTCCAACACCTACTCAATTAGCAAAGATTATGTCAATAAATGAACAAAAATGTATGGAAGTTATTCGAGAACTTCTAAAAAAAGGTTTATTAGAAATTACAGAAGAAATTGACCATCATAATTTACGATGTGAGGCGTATTCACTTTCTCCGTTATGGTTAAAATTAATTGATTTGACCCAGAATGGTCAACAATCAAATGAAAAACATACTATTCCTTCAATTATTGAACAAGAAGAGGAATCAATTTACTTAGTGTTTGAAAAAGAATTTGGTAGATTATTGTCACCTTTCGAGATTGAAACTTTAACAATGTGGATGGACCAAGATGATCATAATGAAAAACTAATAAAAACTGCACTTAAAGAAGCTGTCATAAGTGGGAAATTAAATTTTCGTTATATAGATCGAATTCTTTTTGAGTGGAAGAAAAATGGAATAAAGCAAGTAGACCAAGCAATGAATTATAGTAAGCATTTTAGAAAGAAAGAAACAAGGGAACCACAAAACGAAACAAAGTATACAGGATCAATTCCTTTTTATAATTGGCTTGAAAAATAAAGCGAGGACATGCTCCTCGCTTTATTGTGTAAACAATGTACAAAAATTTGAACAGAATGTCTGAAAGCGTTTGTCTTTCGAGGCGTGAAGCCTGGTGAGGAGCGGAGTTACCTTTAAACGGTAATGAGCACCACAGTCAGGTGGAACAACGAAGAAAGCGAGCGGTTGGCGGGCAGTCTGAAGCGAGGACATGCTCCT
Organism: Gottfriedia acidiceleris; assembly: GCF_050457485.1. Taxonomy (GTDB): domain Bacteria; phylum Bacillota; class Bacilli; order Bacillales; family Bacillaceae_G; genus Gottfriedia; species Gottfriedia acidiceleris_D. The sequence continues at coordinate 31,922 of NZ_JBCMJM010000018.1, read as the reverse complement.
CGCTTTTGTTTAGTAAGGAGTGTTTTGAGATGTTAAATAAACAACAAATAAATGAGGTTCTTAATATAATTGGTGATATGTTCCCCGATGCACATTGTGAATTAAACCATAAGAATCCGTTTGAATTAGTAGTAGCGGTTGCTTTATCCGCTCAATGTACTGATGTTTTAGTAAATAAAGTGACAAAAAATCTATTTGAAAAATATAAAGAACCTCAGGATTATTTAAAAGTTTCTTTAGAGGAATTACAAAATGATATTCGATCAATCGGTCTTTTCAGGAACAAAGCAAAAAATATCCAAAAATTAAGTGAAATGATTATTAATGAATTTAATGGAGAAGTTCCACGTACTAGAGAAGAGCTTGTAAAATTGCCTGGAGTTGGTAGAAAGACAGCTAATGTAGTAATGTCAGTCGCATTTAATATTCCAGCAATCGCAGTAGATACTCATGTTGAGAGAGTTTCAAAAAGATTAGCTATATGCCGTTGGAAAGATTCTGTTTTAGAAGTAGAAGAGACATTAATGAAAAAAGTTCCAATCGAGGACTGGGGAGTAACTCATCATCGACTCATATTTTTTGGTAGATACCATTGTAAAGCTCAAAGGCCGAGTTGTGAGGTATGTCCTTTACTTGATATGTGTAGAGAAGGAAAAAAACGAATGAAAGTGAAGAAAGTAAATGACAAATAATATTTATAAGGATTTTATTGTTACGCCATTTTATAAAGCAAATGGCAATGAACAAATAATCAATGAAGAACTTAAAATAAAAAATAAACCGTTTTTTTATGAAAGCAATCAGATTCTAGTTAATGAGAGCTCTAACATCCCGAATGAAAGTGATGAAATTATTAAAGAGATGTTTAATGAATGGAAAGAGGAATCTGAACACATTTCTAATTACTTTAAACAACGGAATCGAAAACTTGCGAGTGAGCCGATGATAAGAGGATTAGCTAATTTTATATCAATACTTACATGGTTAAATGGCCAAATGCTGCTAAATTTAAATAATTTATTACTTGAGTTAGATAAATTAAAAATTAAGCCAATCAATTTAGACGAGCGTATTAATTTTTTATTAAATCAACCAGATCACTATCACTCATTCATTCAACTTTCGGGCTTATATACAGAGTTGGAAAAGCTTTATTATAAGCAAAAAATAACCTCCTCAAGATGAGGAGGCTTTTTTAGATTTAGAGTAAATTGATTATACTTAGGCTCCAATGTTTAGATTAATTACATAGAAAAACCTCCTCAAAAAACGAGGAGGTTTTTAATTTATGCAATAATATTACGTTCCAACTTATTAAATCGATTATTAGAGTATGAATCTGTGTTATACGAAGTTGGATTCGTATTAGTTGGTTTTGATGGTTTAGTTGGATCTGGCGTAGTAGGTGGAGTAGTTGGATTTGTATTACCATCTCCAGTTCCGCCACCATCACCATCACCAGTACCCGTGCCAGTACCGTCACCAGTGCCCGTGCCAGTACCGTCACCAGTACCCGTGCCAGTGCCGTCACCAGTACCCGTGCCAGTGCCGTCACCAGTACCCGTGCCAGTGCCGTCACCAGTACCCGTGCCAGTGCCGTCACCATTGCCGTTACCATTGCCGTTACCATTACCGTTGCCATTACCATTACCATTGCCATTACCGTTGCCATTACCGTTATTATCAGCCGGTGGGGTAGTAGGCTCTTTGGTAGTAGTTAAATCGACTGTAACAGTAACCGCAGCACTCTTGGTTTCGCCATTAGTTGCTACGATCGTAATTTTTACTTTGTTTCCTGCTACGATACCATTAATTTTTGCTGATGTTCCATTTACTTTTTGAGTTTGGCCTTTAACACCGTTAATATCATAGTTTACTTCAAAAGTAGTAGAAGCAAGTAACTCAGCAGGATACTGCCAATTTAACGAAACACTGCTCGTTTTTTCATCATATTTCGCTGTAACACTTTTAGCTGGATCTAACGTATCTGGTGTTGGTAGATCATCCATTTTTTCACCTTTAATATATAATTCGTCTTGTACTTTTACAACTGAACTTGGTTTATGGAACTCAGACGAACGATCAGCTGTTGCTGCTAACATATCTCTAGCAATATATTTAGCTAAATTTGTTGATGTTTTACTTAAATAATGACCTTCTTTATTTTTCTCATAACCAGTCCAAACCGAAATCGTTACATCTGGAGTATAACCAACAAACCAACTATCTCGAGTTGCGTTTGAAGGGAAGCCATATTTGTCTTTTACTTCTTGTGGATAGTTTGTAGTACCAGTTTTACCTGCCATATCAAGTCCAGGTACATTAGCTCTACCACCCGTACCACCTGGAGCCTTAACAACGTCACGTAGCATGTCTGTAATCATATATGCAGTGTAATCGCTCATTGCTTGTTTTGGTTCAGGAGCTAATACTTTTTCAGTTTTATCTTGATAGATAATTTTTGTAACAGCATGTGGTTTTATATATACACCGCCATTACCGAAGGCTGCATATGCACCTGCCATATCCATTGCAGATACACCGGTAAATCCACCGATTGCATGAGACTCATAAAAACTGTCCTTTTGAAAGTTAAATCCAAGTCCGTTACCAAATTCACGTGATTTATCTAATCCAACTTGCTGCATTGTTTTTAATGCAGGAATATTTCTTGAACCGATTAACGCCTTACGAATCGATAATTTACCTTTATATGATTTATCAGCGTTTCGAATAGGTGTCCCATCAGAATATTGATATGGCTCATCAACAAGTTGATGATTAGTAGACCATTTTAAATATTGTATCGCAGGACCGTAGTCTAGGATTGGTTTAATAGTTGATCCAGGTTGTCTTTTAATGTCTGTTGCAAAATTTAGACCACCACTTGTTGTGTTTCTTCCAGCACCTACAGCTTTAATTTCACCTGTTTTAGTGTCAGTTAATACAAAACCAGTTTGGAAATCATCACTAGGATAAAAATCAGATCCGCGATTAATAATTTCATCTGCTTTAGCCTGTGCTTTTGGATCTAAAGTTGTTTCAATTGTTAATCCATCTGTATTTATATCTGCATCACCGTATTTTTTTACCTCATCCATAACGACATCAATGAATGCTTGATACTTTGTTTGGCCACTTTCATGAACTTTAACTATTGATTTCTCTGGAATTGCTTTCGCATTAGCATATTGTTCATTAGTTATATATCCATATTTTTTCATCTGGCTTAATACAACATTTCTTCTTGCTTCTGATTCAGCTGGATGTTTTGCTGGATTGTAGTTATTTGGACTTTGTACCATACCAGCAAGTGTAGCTGCTTCAGGTAATGTAATTTTCGATAAATCTTTACTAAAATATGTTTCACTTGCTTTTGCTACACCATAAACCCCTCGGCCTTTTAAACCATTTGAGAAGTAAACTTTATTTAAATACATTTCTAAAATTTGTTGTTTAGAATATTTTTGTTCAAGCTGGAATGATAAATACCATTCTTGTACTTTACGTTTAATTGTTTTTTGTGGAGACAAGAATGAGTTTTTGACAACTTGTTGAGTAATTGTACTACCACCTTGTGATCCAAATCCACCAGTAATATTAGCTAAAACTGCGCCAAGCACACGGCGGATATCAACACCTTTATGCTTATAAAAACGTACGTCCTCAGTAGCTATAAATGCATCTTCTACTACTTTAGGAATCTCGTTATATGAAACTTTCGTTCTTTGTTCAGTTCCTAGCTCAGCAATAACATTCCCATTTTTATCTAGAATCGTAGACGATAAAGGTACTTTAAGCTTTGATTCATCAAGTTTAGGTGCATCACTTACTAAATAATAGAAAGTTCCAACTCCACCAAGAATACAAAGTACCGCTAAAGTTAATATTGATAAAGTAATCTTTTTCCATAAACCTTCACGTTTTTTTGGTTTGACATTTGAAGGCTTTTCCATTTCCATTTGTTTTCGTTCTTGTCGTGAACTATACTCTTTTGCCATTTTTTTGTTTCTCCTGCCTTTCAAATGAACTTAATGAAATTATTAAAATATTAAATTACAAAAAGTTCATCGATACATTTTAAGTAAGGAACAATGATTGGATAACTTGGTTTAAGTAACGTTCCATACTCTTTGCATTCTTCTCTAGAAATTGATTTTCTTCCACCATCTGTTTGCCTTTTCCAAAAGGTAAGAATATCAGTTGCTTTCATAAAATAAATTTCATTATATAATGAAAATTTTAATATGACAAACGAAATTCCACCGTGATTCAGTACATTTTCCATATGCTCTATTTGGTGTAAATGGAAATTTTGTAAAGGAAAACTAGTTTTATTATTGGTTTCCTTAGCTTCAAAATCAATATACTTCCCTTTATAGATGCCATTATAGTCGGTAGTTGATGGTTGCTTAAAATAGGCTTCTCTAATAACTGCAGCACTTCTTTTTGGATAGTCTACTTTTACGATTTGTACAGGTGTTGGTTTTTTATGTATGTTTGCGATGTTATTTGATAAATAATACGTATTAGTAGCATTTAAATCATCTTCAAGGGACATTCCGCGATTACTATAAGTATTATTTGGTTTTACTTGTATTTCGTTATTTTTTTGACTTTTTTGGACTACATTATTTCTTCGATTTGGGTAACTTATTGTCATAAAACCAACTCCACATTAATTTACATACATCTCGTATTATAGCACTAAAACAGATGTTCGTGTAAAAAAATACCAGATTGCTTGGGGTGAGTCAATGAATGCAAACCATGAAAGCTGGAAAGGTTTCATAAAAGAAAGAAGAGAAGCTCACAATTTATCACAGGAAGAAGCAAAACTTATTAATTTAATAAAGAAAGAAACAGTTAAATATAATGCTGATAATATTTCCAGAACGATTGCATACCAAGAATATTTTTTAAGACAAAGTGAAATAGAGTGGTCTTTTTTAGCAAGTATGGTGTCACGTAATGCAGGCTACAACATGACAGATTTGGAAAACCAAATCTTCGTTAAAGGACTAAGTATAAAACAAAGAAAACAGCTTTTTATGACGTATGAACGGGCAAATTGGATTATTTTTTTAGATGCATTTCCACAGTTACTTCTTTTTGAATATTCAAAAGTGAATAATAAGCCATTTTTCTATTTATTGAAATATTTTTCAGTATCTAGTTTTATGGAAATTGAATGGGAGAAATTTTGGACGGATCGTGAAAAGAAAAGATTAGTTTATTCATTGATCATTAATGAACAAAATATGATTGAAAGACCAGTCATCCAAAATAAATTTTTTAAAAGTGAAGTTTTTAATTCTTTAGCATTTAAACTTCAAGAACAATTAAAACTTAGTTATGTTATATTTCCAACAAGAAATGGTGAACTATATGGACTCGGTGTTTACCAATTTGAAGATTTAACGAAAAGGATTCAAATTGGTAAACAATTATATTCAATTTTATTTCATGAGGATTTATACAATGAATTTATTGATTTTGCTATGCAAACTATTCACACAGGTAGTAGAAGTGATTATGAAGGGTTAGTTGGAATTACAAGTTCAAATAATCCGAAATTAAGAGATGTTTATCCAATAATTCCTCACACACGAACTGTTGAGGATGATTGGTATACAAATAGTAAAATTTTAAATGGATGGTATGAATTTGAGGAAGTTATTAATGGAGATAGTTTTAAGCAATCTTTTTTAATAAAGCAAGAGCTGCTTGGTTCATTGTTAAAATTGAAATCGTTCTTTCAATAAAAATGTTAGCTTTTTTTCACACTATTGAAAAACAAACCTTGTCAATTAATGACCAAATTTTCGTAAAAGGAGTTTAATGTTGTTGATTTCCACTACGGGTTGCTCGCTTTCCATGGGGCGAGANNCAATCAACTTATTCAATCAAAAAAAGTCTGCAATAAATCCTAATCAAATAGCCTTTACTTAGAGTAACATACCTGTATATTAATCAGCTTGTAGGTCAATTAATATCGAACTTTAATTAAACTAATCAATTGAATTTGTTTTTCTAAAAATTAGCTCATATATTTTTAACTTCTGAAAAAAATCATAAGTAGTGTTATTGGAATCATAAAATTGCTCAAACATATTAACATTTAAAACCATTAATAGATCATCCAAAAAATGATAATTTCATCATTAAATAAATGTTCATTTAATGTCTGTTTTTACCTATTGACCAATTTATATTTCAACACTCAGAAAAAGCTAGCACACAAATGCTAGCTTTTTACTTTGAAATCGATTTTTCAATAGAAGAATGTCAATCAAAATCGAGTGGTTCCCAATGTTTATGTAGCAGGGAAATTAGGACCATCTAATTTTGGATTACCAGTTTGTTGACTTTTACTTTTTTCTTGTTTTTTCTTTTTTTCATTTTTGTTTTTTGCCATTTGAAACACCTCCATGTAATATACCTTTCCCAATTCTGTTCCACGTTACAAGTTTTTTTGTCGAAATTATAGATGAAAATACCTTTATTCACTTTGTTTAGCGAAATAGTTCTAGTTTTGTCACTAGGGAAGGAGGTAGATGAACTGTTGTTGAATTTATTTTGTAAAGAAAATTTAGAAAATTAGGAAGAGGAGTTGAACTGTATGGAGTTAATTCAAAGAGATGATTTTTTTCGAGCAATTGATGAATTTTTAAATGAGGTTGAATTTATTGAGCACTCCTTAGCTTTAAGAATTGATCAAAAATGTGATGAAGAAAAGAATTTACTTTTAAATAAGATCCAGTCAACAACAGTGCATCTTCATCATTTTGAAAAGAAAGTAAGTCAAGCAAAAGAGGGTGGTAGTTGGATCTCAACACCATTTTTAGGAAGACAATTAGCATTTAATATTTAATAAATAGATATAAGGTAAAACATATTTGTTTTGAATGAAGGGATAAGAGAATAATGGAATTAAATAAAGCGATACACTTTTACAATTTAGTAAATGTGTATCGCTTTATTTCTTATAATATTATATGCCCGATTACTAAATTGGCTTACAAGCGCCAAATAGTTCAAGTTCTTTAACTAATTCTCTGTAATGTTGAATAGTAACCTCACCATTTAGGTAATTTTGTTGTAAAAAGTCCATTAATTGATTAAAGTCAGTTGGTTCGAAACTTTTTGATGAAATAAACTTCCTCTTTAATTCTTGTAAAGTCATTATTACCCCTCCAACATTAAAATTTAATTAACAACTTGTATAACTAAATAAAATGTACCATAAATATTTAAAATTTAAATTTTTTTAAAAATTTAAACTTCCGACATATTATGACAAATAGTGCATAAGATAATAGAAGTAACAGAATAGGCATTTGTAACATATTTATAAATGAGAAAACTTATAATGGATGTGAGAATATGAAATCTCAAATGTTTCCTCCAAATCATTCAGATAACAGCTTTGAATGGTTTAGAAAGCAAAATCAAATGATTGATGAGAATTTTAATTTTCCCGAAATGAATCAAATATCTAATGAAAATCAGCGTTATTATGGAAATACAATTCAACCTTTTTCCCAAAACCCTACTATGAATACACTACAACCGCCAGTTCAATCGCAACAGACACAATCGACTCAACTAACACAACCAGCTCTACCAACACAATCTACTCAACCAATCCAACAATCACAGATGATTGAGTCATCTCCTTATGGGGGAACATCAATACAAACAAGTAGTTATGATCAAAGTCAAATGCAGTATGCAGTACCACAACACTTTTCAATGCAGCATCCTACAGTATCATATAACCAAGGGTATCAATACGATTCTAATTATTACGGAATGATGCAAAACCAATATCCATATATGCCAATGTATCCTTCACAATTCGGTCATCAAACGAACTATTTAAGTAGCCCTCAAAATCACCAGTATTCAATGCAACCTCAACATGCTCAAATGTTGCAACAAGGTCCATTTACAACTCCACCAATGTTTGCGCCTAGTACACCTTATCCAACTCAACCCAAAAAATTAAACCAGCAAAATAATAATGGTCAATCTTTTCAGTTTTCATCAATATTAAATCAATTTAAAAATGGTTCAGGTTCATACGATGTCCCAAAAATGATGTCTACTGCAGGTCAAATGATGAATACGATGAATCAAGTAGGTGGACTATTTAAACAAATAGGGGTTTTATTCAAATAAAAAAGCCAGGATTTCCTGGCTTTTTTATATCGTATAAAGAATTTACCTTCTATACAATTAATCATTTCTAGATAAAGAATGTACAAGCTTGTAGCGGTCTGCTCTATATACAGTCAGTTCGTATTCTAAAACTTTGCCACTTCTCAAATATGTTGTTCGATAAATTGCTAATACGGGACAATTCGGCGGAATTTCTAATAATTGTGCTTCTTCTTCAGAAGGCATTCTAGCTTGAATCGATTGATCAGCATATTGAATAGGATCTGGAATATTGGCATTTACATAATCAAAGAATGATTTTTCTAAAACACTTTGATTTAGGTTTGGAGCTATATCACATGACACGTGGATACTTTCAATCGACATAGGAATAGAGTCTGCTAAACGGACCCGTTTTATAAAAAAAATAGGATCGTTTTCTTTAATCTTTAGTATATTGGATAATGCTTTATCAGAATTTAAAATATCAAATTGAACTAATCTACTACTAGGTTTTAAACCTCTTTCAATCATCTCTTCTGTGTAACTATTTAATCTACTAATTTTTTTTTCAACTTTTTGACGACTAACAAATGTACCTTTACCTTTTTGTCTGTAAACAATTCCTTCTTGAACTAAATTATTTAATGCTTGTCGAACGGTCATACGAGATATTTGGAATTTCTCTGAAAACTCTCTTTCTGATGGAATCAATTCATCAGCAGGGTATTCACCTGATGCGATTTTACATTTTATGTATTCTAATAATTGATGATAAATTGGTATTGGGGAATTTTTGTTAATCATTTTTTACTCCTTGAATTGCAATAATTATCTATATTTAAAACGATTTCATAACTCATTTTAAAGGAATAAAATGCTTTCGGCAATCATTGTGTATACTCGCAAAAATCAGAATATTTAAACTTTTAAACATTATTAATTTTATTGTTGTGAAATATGTTCAAACCTAATAAAATAAAAAAGTTGACATTAAAGTATATTTAGGATATTGGAGAGGATAATTTTGAACAAAATACTTTTTTTATTTTTTTTCACAATTACATTAACATTAATTATTTTTACGAGTTTTAAACAAGCTTTGTATGTAATTTTATCATAAAATTTCGACGAAAAAATTTTAACAATAATATTCCTATCACAATAACTAATCTAAAGGGAATAAAATATCCTCTATTAGCAGCAATCAAATATTGAAATATTGATCTTAAATTGGTCTTAATAGTTGATTTCCACTAAGCTTATGACTACTATGCAAAGTTAAATATTAGATTCCCTCAATATAAATTTCTACATTTGAATATTATTTAAATAAATGATTTTTGCGAGATAAATATACTTACAATATTTATTTGTTACTAAATATTTGAAATAAAGCAGAGTATTTAATAAAATAAAATTTAATTTGTGGAAGAACTTTTAGTTCTTCCTAATTTATTATTGTGAGGTAATATGAAGATACTACTTATATCTGGTTATAAATCATTTGAATTAGGAATTTTTTCGAATAAACACGATGCAGTTAAGTACATAAAAAAAGCAATAAAAAATAAAATACTTTTATTTTTAGATGAACTAGAATGGATTATTATTTCAGGGCAAATGGGTACTGAATTATGGGCTGCAGAAGTAATATTCGAGCTTCAGCTTGATTATCCCGAATTAAAGTTAGGTATTTTTACACCGTATGAAGATCAAGAGAAAAATTGGAATGAAGCAAATAAAGAATATTATAATGAAATCTTAATTGGGGCAGATCACGTCGACTCAATTTCAAGAAAACCATACGAATCACCATTACAGCTAAAAGCAAAAAATGAATTTTTAGTTAGTAAAAGTGACGGATGTATTTTATTTTACGATAATGAAAAAGAGGGTAGTCCTAGATATTTATATGATTTAGCATACAAGAAAAATGAACTATTTAATTATCCTTTAGAAATCATCACATTTGACGATTTACAAGTGATTGCAGAAGAGTCATTTGAGAATGATGACAATAAATATAGGGAATTATAGAATAGATAATTGACAATTTATGAAGAGTTTGAAAAAATAGAAGGTAAATATTTCTAAATGTTTTGGGGTGACACACATGGAATCAACAAAAATAAAACTAAGTATAAAAGATATCCTAAATAAAGAGTTTAAAGTTTCAATGCGAGGATATAATCAAGAGGAAGTGGATCAATACTTAGACACTATCATTAAAGATTATGAATCGTTTCAAAATCAAATCGTAGCCCTACAACAAGAAAATGCAAAGTATAAAAAATTGTTGGAGGACCAAAAGAACACAGCTACACCTCCACCATCACCTTTTAATAATACGAATACTGATGTTCTAAAAAGATTATCAAATTTAGAGAAGCATGTTTTTGGTAGTAAACTATTCGAATAATTTTAACTTAATTTATATTTTAAGAAAGCATTGCAAACTTAAGTATAATTTACTATACTAATAAATGTTCGTTTCAATATGTTCGGGTAATCGCTGCAACGCTTGACGTTGTTGAGGAAAGTCCATGCTCGCACAGTCCTGAGATGGCTGTAGTGTTCGTGCCTATCGAAGTCATAAGATAGGGTAGCTGTGTAAACAGCTAACGGCAGGGAACGGACCTAAGTCCTTTATGGATATGGTTCTACTACCTTTAAAGTGCCACAGTGACGTAGTCCTCGAAGAAATGAGAGGAGTGGAACGCGGTAAACCCCACGAGTGAGAAACCCAAATTATGGTAGGGGAATCCTTTCAAAGGAATTGAACAGAGAAAGGGACAGATTATTCTGTAGATAGATGATTACCACCTTGTAGTACGAGGCGAGAGCCGCTTGAAGTACGAATGGTACAGAACATGGCTTACAGAACATATGAAATGATGAAACTGCTTAAAAACTCTTCATTCTATGGAGAGTTTTTTGTAATTTCGACGTAAATTGTTCATAATGAAAATAGGAATCAAAATGAAAATATGAAAAGAAAAGTTCATTCTTAGTTTGAATGAGATAGGTGGTTAAATTGGCGAAATATACATTAATTGCTACTGCTGCAATGGGGATCGAAGCTCTAGTCGCTAGAGAAATAAAAAGCCTAGGGTTTGAAGATGTAGTAGTTGAAAATGGTCGAGTATTATTTAAAGCGGACGAAGCTGGAATTGTGAAAGCGAATTTGTGGCTTAGAACAGCTGACCGAGTGAAACTACGTGTTGGTGAATTTAAGGCAACCTCATTTGATGAATTATTTGAAAAAACAAAAGCCTTACCTTGGCATCTGTTTATACCAAGAAATGGTCAATTTCCTGTGTCAGGAAAATCGCATAAATCAAAATTATTTTCAGTATCTGATTGCCAAGCAATCGTCAAAAAAGCAATTGTTGATAAATTAAAAACAATCCAAAATATTCAAGGTATGTTAATTGAAGATGGTCCATTATTTCGAGTAGAAGTTTCTATTTTAAAAGATATCGTAACATTAACGATTGATACTACTGGTCGTGAAGGTTTACATAAAAGAGGATATCGTGTAGATCAAGGTGAAGCACCATTAAAAGAAACACTTGCGGCTTCATTAGTATTACTAACGAATTGGAATGCTGATTTACCTTTTGTTGATCCATTTTGTGGATCTGGTACTATTCCAATTGAGGCTGCATTAATTGGACATAATATTGCTCCAGGGTCGTTTAGAAGCTTTGCATCTGAAGATTGGCATTGGATCGGTAAAAAAAGATGGAATGAAGCAAGACAAGAAGCAGAAGACTTAGCAAATTATGATCAAAAACTTGAAATAATCGGATCTGATATTGATCATCGAATGATTAATGTTTCAAAAGCGAATGCTGATGAAGTTGGATTATCAGATTCGATTGCTTTTAAACAAATGCAAGTAAAAGATTTTACTACTAAATCTGAGTATGGGTATGTTGTTACCAATCCACCGTATGGTGAGCGATTAAACGATCGACCTTACGTGGAAAAGTTATATTCAGATATGGGGAATGTTTTTACAAAATTAGATACATGGTCAGCGTATGTACTAACTAGTCATGAGGGATTTGAGCAATTTTACGGTAAACCAGCAACAAAAAAACGTAAATTATTTAATGGTTTCATTAAAACTGACTATTATCAATACTTTGGAAAAAGACCTCCAAGAAGAATCGAAGAGTAAAAAAGTTAAAAGGGTGTGCCCAATTGTCTTTTTAGACAATTGGGCACCTTTTTTATTTTTATTAACGTATTTCGTTAAAGTTTTTACGAACAAAACTTGAACAAAAATTGTATTCTTTTTGTTAACATTATAAATTTATTGCAGGTACAATTCTAAATCCGTGATTTTTTTCAAGTAAATGTGCAACATGCCAATTCGTTTCTGCAGTACTTTTATATTGAGTGACTAGATTATGGAATTCATCATTAGAGAAACTCTTTTCATGCTGAAGTAAATAAAGGTCTCTTACAACACTTATATCATCATTTGTATCAAAATTAGTCTGAATTAAAGAATATAAGTACAAATAAACACCTCCAAACTACCATTTTTATCATTATTTTATAGATTTCCCGATAATTCGAATGTTATTGCCAATAGATAATTATGAAATATAATCATTTTTCTTTTAAATGAAGAAAGATAATTTGGTACAATAAATCTAGAAAAATAAGCCAATTTAAAGGACTGATCAAAAATGAAAAAACCACGTATTGGAATGGTAGGATTAGGCAATATTGCACAAAAAGCATATCTGCCGATTCTTACAAAAGAAGAAAATTGGGATTTTATCGGTGCATTTTCACCAAATAAAGAAAACCGTAAGAAAATATGCTCACAATACCGAATTCAAGATTTTGAAAGTTTGGAATTTCTTGCAGAACAAAGTGACGCAGTATTTGTACATAGTTCAACTAGTTCACACTTTGAGGTTGTATCGTATTTATTAAATAAAGGTAAAGATGTATATGTTGATAAACCTCTAGCAGCTACATTGCCAGAGTCAGAAAAATTAACTGAATTAAGTATTAAACTAAATCGAAAACTTATGGTTGGATTCAACCGCCGATTCTGTCCAATGTATGTGCAGGCAAAAGAACAGGCAAAGAATATAGCGGTAATCAGATTTGAAAAACATCGAGAGAATAAAATTGGGTCTAATTCATTCGAGTTTACGATGTTGGATGATTATTTACATTTAGTTGATACCATTAGATGGTTTGCAGATGGAGAAGTTAACTTGTTTAATGGTAGAGTCAAACTTACTCATACTAATCAATTAGAGTATTCTACTCACCAATATGAATCGTTAAAAGGAACTACTATTAATACAGTAATGCACCGAATGGCAGGAACAAATCTAGAACGCTTAGAATTAATTACTGAAGGTTCGATTATAAGGGTAAAAAATATGAACAACTTTGAGGTGGAAAAAAATAACTCAATAAATAATTCGTTTTCATCATCATGGGACACAACATTAAAACAAAGAGGTTTTGAAGATTGCATCAACCATTTTATCAATTGCATACACTCTGATGAAATTCCATCAATTAATGGTGAAGAAGCATTAAAATCTCAAATGATTGTTGAAGAAATGATAAAACAAGCAAAAAGTTGGTAAAGTTAACTAAGGAGAGATTAGGGGTATTAAGAATTGAAAGCTTGGACATTTAATTCGTTCCTAATTTACATTCCCTTAGTCTTTAGGTGATCATGCCTTATTTCCCTTGCCTTTCCCTCACATTTTTTGTATGATAGCGGGTAGAGACAATTTTTAAATAATATAATGGATCGAATAAATTTGCAAAATTAGAGTTCTCAAAAGAGGACTTTTTCTTTTTAATTTACATTTTGGGGGTAGCAATGAGTCATTCAACTAAATTACCTTTTGAGGTAGGAAAGCAAGACCAGTTCATCGAAAAGCTAGGGGAATGGATTGGGGACGTTTTTTACGATTTATTACCAGATGCAGGCTATGAATTAAGAGATGAGCAAATCTTTATGGCCTATCAGGTTGAAAGAGCGTTTAAAGAAAAGAAAGTAATTTTTGCTGAAGCAGGTGTTGGTACAGGTAAAACGTTTGTTTATTTGCTATATTGTTTATGCTATGCAAGATATACAGGTAAGCCAGCTATTATCGCATGTGCTGATGAATCTTTAATCGAACAGCTGGTAAAGAAAAATGGGGACATTGAAAAATTATCGAATGCTTTAAATTTGTCAATCGATGTTAGATTAGCAAAATCAACTACAAATTATTTATGTTTAAAAAAATTAGATTTACAGCGTTCAGAAATTGATGTATCGGATGCTGTTTTAGGGGTTTATGAAAATTTACCAAGCTTTGTAAATGATTATGGAACACTCCAAAAATTTACTCCATATGGAGACCGTACTGAATATAAGGACCTAACAGATGAAGAATGGGATACAATTTCATATGATTATTTCCAGGATTGCTCTACTTGTGAACAACGACATAGATGTGGACAAACTCTATCAAGAGAACATTATCGTAAAGCAACTGACCTAATTGTTTGCTCACAAGAATTTTATATGGAGCATATTTGGACGGTAGAATCTAGAAAACGTGAAGGCCAATTGCCATTACTACCTAATCCAAGTTGTGTAGTATTTGATGAAGGACATTTACTTGAATTTGCAAGTCAAAAATCGTTAACTTATCGTCTGCAACAAGAGACATTAAATACATTTTTATCATTTTTAATGCAATCTGGGACGCGTGAAAGCTTCCAACAATTACTAGAAGATACATTAGAAACGTACGATCAATTCTTTTATGAATTAGATAATAATACTGAAGAAGTTGAAGGATCTAGACGATTTAAACTGAATATGAATGAAAGATTAATTAAGTTAGCAAGTAGATTAAAGTCTCAAATTAGCAACATTGGTGATGAGTTAGTTTTTGAAAGTGAAATGTATACGATTGATGAATATCAGTTAAATATTGTTGATGAGCATTTAGATGATGTTGAGCGTTGCTTAAATTTATTTATTAATGAAATTACGGCGATTCAATGGATTGAGTATAATCAAAATGAATTAACACTAGTAATCATGCCAAAGGCTGTAAATGAGCTTTTACAAGAAAAAGTATTTAATCAAAAAATGCCGATAATATTTTCATCTGCAACTCTTTCTCAGAATAGTTCTTTTGATTATATCGCAGGTAGTTTAGGCATAAAAGATTACTTATCATTTTCGGTTAATTCTCCGTTTGATTATGATGAACAAATGAAAATAGAGTTAAATCAAGTTGACCCATCCAAAATTGAGGAAAAAAATGAAAAGATTATTGAGAAGTTAAAGGATAATAACGGAAGTACTTTAATTCTCTTCAATTCAACTCAAGAAATGAAAAAATTTAAACTGCAAGTTGAAAAAGAAAAATTGGACTTCAATTTATACTTTGAAGGTGAAGAAGAAATTAGTTCGATTGTACAAAAATTCCAAGAAGATATTAACGCGTCTTTATGTGCTGTTCATTTATGGGAAGGATTAGATATTCAAGGAATGTCACTAAGTCAAGTAATTATTCATGCGCTACCATTCCCTCCAAATGATCCTGTATTCCAGTCAAAACGTCAAAATTCACAAAACCCTTACTTCGAGATTGATGAGCCGTATATGTTATTAAGATTACGCCAAGGTATTGGACGACTAATCCGTAGTCATGAAGATAAAGGAAAAATCGTTTTATTTATAGAGAATGATCTAAACAGTGAAACAAAAGAAAAAATCTTAAACAGTTTGCCTGTTGAGCCATCATAAAAAACCGTAGGATAATTAAAAAAGCTAGCATTCGCTAGCTTTTTTTAATTACAAATTCCAACTCTAGATTTATTAAAATTGGATTCGAAAAATTCCTTAAATGCGAAAAAAGCTGTATCTCCAGTTGTGATACGATGGCCATCAAGCGGTAAATAATTCTTTTTGGCACGAATATTTTTAGTTATTGGTCCATCTGGTAAGTAAGTAGGGCAAACAATCGTCCAATTTAACTGACTTTCATTTAATAAGTTATAAGCTTTTTCATGATCGGTTGCTGCCGTTGTTGATTTCCGTTTTGATTCAGAGCTTTTATAGCGTAGAATGGTTGGATCTACTCTTGATTGTAAAATACCAGCAGTTCCAATTGTAACAATCCTACCTATTTTTTTCATTTCAAGAAGAGGAATTAGAAGTGCCATTGTTTTAGATAAAATATTTTCACCTCCAGTATTTAAGGCAGAAATTACTCCATCTACGTTTTCTAAAGCTAAATTTAAATCTTTTTCATTTAGCGTATTCCCTTTTAAAACTGTAAGAGCTGCATGGTTAATCGTTATTTTTTGTTCATCTCTTACTAAAGCAATTACTTCACACTTAGCTTCTAATAATAAATCCACTAAAAATGATCCGACTCTTCCAGTTGCTCCTAATAATAATATTTTCATAACATCACCTTGCTGTATTGTACAATATTTTTATTAATTATGTCTTTTATATAAACTTAATCATATGATTTCTGAAAATAAAATGCTTTTTAAGCTTAATATTAATTCAATATAAAAGTTATGATAGAATGAAATTAACATCCTAAAATTTAGAAATGAGGGGTATATATGGCAATAAATAAAATACAAGAAGAATTTACTGACTATTTAAAGAAGATCGAAAATTATAATGAAGCAATTAATGTTATGTATTGGGACCTAAGAACGGGAGCGCCTAAAAATGGTGCTGAACAAAGATCAAATGTCATTAGTCATCTTTCTGCAGAAGTTTTTGAAATGACAACATCAAGTACAATGGAAAACTATTTAAATTTATTGGAAAAAGAAATAGGCACAGGAAACTTAAATGAAATCATTGAAAAATCTGTTAAGGAATGTAGAAAAAATTATGATTTAAACTGTAAAATCCCTAAAAATGAATATGCAGAATATGTAAAGCTTTGTTCATTAAGTGAAAATGCTTGGGAAGACGCTAAAAATGAAAGTGACTTTAGTAAGTTCCAACCATATTTAGAAAAAATTGTAGCGATGAAAAAACAATTCATTGAATATTGGGGGTACAAAGAAAAGAAATATGATACTTTATTAAGCTTTTATGAGCCTGGTATGACAACTGGAAAGCTTGATGAAGTTTTTGGTAAAGTAAGAGAAAGTCTTGTGCCATTAGTAGCGAAAATTTCAAATTCGCAAACTAAACTAATGCGCGAAGAGTTGTCACAACCGATTTCAATTGATCTTCAAAAAGAAGTTAGTGAAGAGATACTTGTAAAATTAGGTTATAATTTCGATTCTGGTCGTTTAGATGAAACAGTTCATCCATTTCAGATTACTTTAAATCCTGGTGATGTTCGTGTAACAACGAAATATATAGAAGATAACTTTATGAGTGCGCTTTTTGGAACCATTCACGAATGTGGACATGCACTATATGAGCAAAATTTATCATCGAATTTAATTGGGACACCGTTATGTGAAGGTGCATCGATGGGAATTCACGAGTCTCAATCACTATTCTTTGAAAATATGATTGGAAGAAGTAAAGAGTTTTGGGAAGCACAGTATGAAAATTTAATAGCGAAAACTGGTGAATATTTTAAAAATTTATCGGTGGAAGAATTTTATAAAGCAATAAACCATAGTGAGCCTTCGTTAATTCGAATTGAAGCGGACGAATGTACATACCCATTGCATATAATGGTTCGATATGAAATTGAAAAAGAACTGTTTGATGGTGATTTACAAGTAAAGGATTTGCCAAAAGTATGGAATGATAAAATGGAAGAATACTTAGGTATCGTTCCATCAAACGATCGAGAAGGCGTTCTTCAAGATGTTCACTGGGCAGGTGGAGATTTTGGTTATTTTCCTTCGTATGCATTAGGTGCGATGTACGCAGCACAGTTTAAGCATAAAATGAAACAGGATTTAAGCGATTATGAAACGATTTTAAAAAGCGGCGAAATTGATCAAATTGTTAATTGGCTAACCCTAAATATTCACCAATATGGAAAACTAAAAGAACCGAAAGAATTATTAGTAGATGTTACAGGTGAAGAGTTAAATGTAAAATACTTTATTGATTACTTAGAAGATAAATACTCTAAATTATATAGTCTAGTATAATCTGATTCGTGTGGATGGAGGTTGTTAGGAACCTCCCCATACTCATTTTTAAAGAAAACATAAATTAATGATTAATTCTAAGTTATTATTTTTTTATGTTTTTTTAATAAGTTCAAAGAATAGACATATTTAGATATTTAATAAATTACTTTTTTATAGTATTATAGATAAAAATGAAAGCGTGTTCACAGTTGCTTAATAAGAAGAATTGAATTTAATTAGGTGAAATATTGAAGATCTATAGTAACTGAAATTAAGTTCAAAAAATATTCACATTTAGAAAGTGTTAAGATATTTTTTTTATAGTATTATAGATAAAAATGAAAGCGTGTTCATACTTTTTTTGAAAAGGAGGTAATTTGAATGTTTTTTAGGACAGCCAGATCATTACAACGAAATATTGAAGAAAAACGAATCAAGTTGCAAGAAGCTCAAAATCAAAATAATGACAATCATCAAGAAGTAGTAAAGATTCGTCATCAGTTGGACACTGATTTAAGAGAACTACAGAAGTTATTGAAAGCGGTTGCAGTTAAACAATCAAAAATTAATATTAAACCAATATGATAAAATAGTACATAGACCACAAAATATTTTTTGTGGTCTTATTCTTTTTGTAGTGGAAAGCTAATAGTAACAAGTAATAGATCACTAATAGCTAAATTTATTTTTTATTAATTAGTTTTAAAAATCTTTGATGAAAAATATTATCTATAGATTTTATTATAAAAATTGTTAGAACAAGGGTACTTATACGATTTGTGCTTAAAATGCTAATTATGTAGCTTGTATAAAAAAATTAATACAAATAGTTAAAAATCACTAATCAAAAACAAAATTCCCTAAGTATAATAGAGTATATCGATTAATATCCATTTTTTTATAAAAATGTGGAATGAGGTTCTAGATGGATTTCGAACTGGCGAGTCGTATTAGAAGATTGTTAGCAGCTTGGATCGATGGCTCATTAAATCTTTTATTTTCTAAACTGGGGTTATTAATACTTGGGTTAGAAAGTAAAGACATTTTAGATTTATTTATGTTTAGTAGTAAGCAACTGTTTTTATATTCAATTTGGTCGTTATTATTTATTTTCCTATTTTATGTCATTGTACCTACTTATATTTGGAACGGACAAACAATAGGAAAAAGATTATTAAGTATTATGGTTGTGAGGGATACAGAAGACTTAGTTGATTTCAAAACTATGACATTACGCTCGATATTTGCTTTTGGGTGTCAGCTAAATTTGCCAATATTTATAGAAGCAATCGGAATTTTGTATCTCGTTGATCTATTTTTTATCTTCCGAAAAGATCGGAAAACATTGCATGATTTAATCGCTAAAACGAAGGTTGTTTATTATTAATAACACTAAAAAATACCCTTTAAAGCTATTTTCAAGCTTTAAAGGGTATTTATATTTTTATCTTATAATGATGTTTTAGCTAAATATTCATCTAGTTGGTCAAATGTACCAGTAAAGCCTTGCTGCATAGAATCTTTATTTGCAATAAATGCTGCAACTTCTTCATCTGTAGCATTTATTGGGAAACCTTTTAATGTAATAGTTGTTTTACCATCATTTTCTTCTAAAGTTAAAGTGTTTTGAATTTCCAATGGCCAAACTTCAAAGAATGGAGCGCGAACCATATTTCCTTCTTGATCAGAGAATGAATTAACAAATACGATTTTCTCAGGTTCAATAATTTCACCAAAAACAAATAATCCCCACATTACGAATCCTTCTGGTGATTCCATTTTATAGTGGAATTTACCTCCTGGTCTAAATTCTAACGTTGTTACATCCATTTCAAAGCCTTTTGGACCCCACCAGTTTTTGAGATGCTCTGCTTCTGACCAAACTTTGAATACTAATTCACGAGGCGCATCAACAACCCTTGTTAAAACTAATCCTTGTTCATCTACATTAAACGTATTTTTACTCATTTTTAATTCCTCCATTTATTTTATTATTTACTAAATTAGACATTGTTTCTTCTTTTAAAAACTAGGTACTGCTCCTTTCAATAATAGTTAGTACTAATTAAATTGTGTGCAATGAATAAGCTAAGATTATTTGCCTTGTAACTTTTTTAAATAATCATCCAATTGATCGAATCTCTGTTCCCAGACGTGACGGAATGACTTAATCCACGAATCCATTTCTTTTAGCGGCTGGGGTCTTAGTTTATAAATTCTTTTATTGGCGATTGGTTGAACTTCGACAAGCCCAGCTTCACTTAGAACGCGAAGATGCTTTGAAACTTGTGGTTGTTTAAGTCCTAAGCTTTCAGCTATTTCACCGACTGATAGAGGACCGTCACGTAAGAGTTCGACAATCTGTAACCGGTTCGGCTCTGCAAGAGCAATTAAAGTCGAATTCATAAATTGAATATACCTCAATAGGAATATTCCTGTCAAGGAATATTCAGAATATAAATTTGTGCTAATCTAAAAATGACTTGAGTAGTATTTACGGAGTGATAAGACAATATTCATTTTTGTCGAGAAATATTATTTGAAAAGTAAGATAATTCTTATTTATCCATCAATATTTTATGTTACTATTTAGCTGACTCAAAAATTTGATTTTAAAAGGTGGGTGTTTTGATGAGCTTAAAAGATTATGAGGCTTCGTTTTTAGATTATGTAAGAAAAATGTTAAACATAGAAGAAGCAATTAGTGTTTTATATTGGGATCTTCGAACAGGTGCACCTAAAAATGCTGTAAGTCAGCGTTCAAATGTAATTAGTCAATTATCAGCCGATGTTTTTAAAATGAGTACTTCAAAAGATATGGCTCATTATTTAATAACCATGGAAGAAGCCATTAGTGCAGGTAAATGTTCATTAGAAGTTGAAAAAACTGTAAAATACTTAAGAAAGCAGTACGATCGAAATACGAAAATACCAGTTGATGAGTTTGAAGCTTTTGTTAAATGCCAAGCAATTTCTGAGAGTGTTTGGGCAGAAGCAAAGGAAGAAAATAATTTTGCTAAATTTGAACCATATTTAACTGAAATAATTGAGTATAAACGTAAGTTCGTTGAATATTTAGGATATAAAGACTGTAAATATGATACATATTTAGATCAATATGAACATGGAATGACTGTAAATAAACTGGACGAAGTATTTTCAGAAGTAAGAAATAAATTAGTACCGATAGTTAAAGCTGTATCGACTAGCGGGAAAAACTTTGAAAAAGAAGAGATGAAATCATTCGTTTCGACGCAAAAACAAAAAGAAATTTGTGAACAACTATTAGCTTCTCTTGGTTATAATTTTGATGCTGGAAGATTAGATCCAACTCCACATCCTTTTGCTACTTCTCTTAATTTAGGTGATGTTCGAGTAACAACGAAATATCATGAAAATAATTTTGAAAAAGCCATTTTTAGTACAATTCATGAATGTGGTCATGCACTATATGAGCAAAACATTTCCAAAGATTTGGAAGGTTTACCGATCGCTCATGGAGCGTCGTTAGGTATTCATGAATCTCAGTCACTTTTATATGAAAAGATAATTGGACAAAGCTATGAATTTTGGAAATCAAATTATCCAAAGTTAAAAGAGCAACTTAATGGAGTGTTAGATAATGTTTCGTTAGATGAATTTTATAAAGTGATAAATAATAGTAAGCCTTCATTTATTCGTATTGAAGCTGATGAATTAACTTATCCTTTACATGTAATGATTCGTTATGAAATTGAAAAGGATTTATTAGATGGAAAAATTCAAGTTTCAGAGCTTCCTTCAATTTGGAATCAAAAAATGGAGGAGTATCTAGGAATAATTCCCGAAACTGATCGAGAAGGTGTTTTACAGGACGTACATTGGTCAATGGGGCATTTTGGATACTTCCCAACTTATGCATTAGGTGCAATGTATGCTGCGCAAATTAAAGCAACAATGGAAAAAGAATTACCTAATTTTAGTGAATTAGTTGAAACGAATGATTTCCAAACAATTCTTGATTGGTTAAAAGTGAATATTCATCAATATGGTGCAATGAAGGAACCACAACAAATTTTGAAGGATGTTACTGGTGAAGAATTGAATGTGAAATTTTTTGTTGATTATTTGGAATCAAAATATACAAAATTGTATGAGTTGGAAGAAGTAAATAAATCATAATTGTGAATTATTAATGTTGTGGGCTTTATTGTAGAAGCATTTTAATGGAAATAATTGCGAATGTAGATTCGAGTAAAATGAGATATACTAAAACTGCACAACAGAAAGAAAACTCCTTTGAAACGCTTAGACAATTCTTATTATTTGTTCATGGTCCATGAATAAATAGTGAATTGTCTTTTTTTTGTTTAAATTTTGTACGAATTTAATCTTGTAAATTTTGAGGTTAAAATGTCAGCTTATTTCCACTCTAGAATTTTTCATGTATTAAAGAATAATTTTCAAATTTAATACAAAAGGTAATGACTATAAGGAGTGGGAAATGATGCCTTTAATTTTATCTGTTGGAAAAGCTGTACCAAAATATAAAATCGATCAGGAAAATATAGTGCCTTTTATTCGAGAGCTTTTTTTGAAAAGATACCCTTCAATCGATCGCTTATTATCTGTATTTCAAAATGGTGAGATTCAAAGTCGATATATTTCTAAAGAGCTTTCTTGGTATAGCGAAGAGCATAGCTTTGAGCAAAAAAATCAGGCTTATACTGAAATCTCAATTGAATTATCAATAGAAGCTATTAAAAATTGTTTGACAAGTAATGAATTTCTTTCTTCGGAAATTCAATATGAAAAAATTGATGGAATTATATTTGTTTCTTCAACTGGTATTTCAACCCCTACAATTGATGCTCATATCGCAAATATCCTGCCATTTAATTCTTCTATTAAAAGAATTCCCATATGGGGCTTAGGGTGTGCCGGTGGTGCTAGTGGTATTTCTAGAGCATTTGATTATTGTAAAGCCCATCCAAAGTCAAATGTTTTACTAGTTGCAGTTGAATTATGTAGTTTAACATTTCAAAAAGAAGATCTTTCCAAAAGTAATATAATAGGAACTTCCTTATTTGCAGATGGAGCAGCAGCGGTTCTAGTTATTGGCGACGAGAGTGATTTGAAAAATCGAACGATACATAAATCTTTACCGTCAATTGAACAAACTAATTCAACTCTAATGCCAAATTCATTAGACGTAATGGGATGGGATGTTCGGAATGATGGTTTATTTGTCATTTTTTCAAGGGATATACCATCAATCGTTAAAAGTTGGTTACAACCAGTTGTTTCAAATTTTTTAACGCAAAATGAACTAACAATAAGGGATATTACTCATTTCATTGCTCATCCTGGTGGGAAAAAAGTATTGGACGCATATATCGATTCTTTAGATCTTTCCGAAGCGAATATCGAAATTTCATTAAATATTTTAAAATCATATGGAAATATGTCATCTTGTACTGTGTTATTTGTGTTAAGTGAGTATATGAAATTAGGAAAAATAAATGAGTACGGTCTTCTTTGTGCTTTAGGACCAGGATTTAGTTCAGAGTTATCATTGTTAAAGTGGGTAGAATGCTAATGTTAAAGATTATTTTTTTATTCATTATCATACAAAGAGTGATTGAGCTAGGTATAGCAAAGAATAATGAAAAAAAATTAAAAATACGGGGCGCACGTGAATTTGGCCAAGAGCATTATAAGTTTTTTATCATCTTACATAGCATGTTTTTTATTTCAATTCTAATTGAGAATTATTTCATTCATTATTTAGAAATTAGATTTTTTACCTTTCTCCTAATCGTTTTTATCATATTACAATTAGCAAGAGTATGGGTTATTTCAACGTTAGGAGAAAGATGGAATACAAAAATCATTATTTTACCTAATGAAAAATTAGTAAAACGTGGGCTTTATAAGTATATCAAGCATCCAAATTACATAATCGTTACAATTGAATTATTAGTAATACCTATTATGTTTCATGCGTATATTACAACTGTAATCTTTTCTGTTTGTAATTTAATTTTATTAAAAGTAAGAATCCGAGAAGAAAATAAAGCGCTTTTACAATCAATCGAATAGTTATTGACAAATGGAAAATAACTGATTATGATTAATGTAGAATGAAAATCATTATCAACTTCGAAAGGTTGTGCGTCAAATGGTTCTTGGATTTGTGTCAGCTACAATTCTTTTATACTTTTTATTAACTAAATATGTACTTAAACAAGTTCAAAACTAGGTGATGTTACCTAGTTTTTTTATTTTATATGCATATGCCTATACATTCTTCTTCCAAATTAATATATATGGGGATAAAATAATGCTAGGGAAATTATTTGAGTATGAAATGAAATGGGGAAATCACGTTGCAAAACACTAAGATTAACAGAGGGGAACTACTGAATAAGGTTTCTTCAGGTATCAATTTACTTTCTGAACAAGGAAATTCGAAGGAATTATTTCAATTAAAAAAATTAGCATACAAAATACAAAATCAAGAAAGTTATTACGTATTTTGTGGGCATTTTTCTGCTGGTAAGTCATCTTTACTAAATGATCTTTTACAAGTAGAAAAACTACCTACAAGCCCAATTCCTACAAGTGCAAACGTTGTAAAATTAAAAAATGGCGAAAGTAAAATGTTAATTACCCTTAAAGATAGTGAAATGTTTCAGATTCAAGAGGATATTCAAGTCGATGAACTAAAAAAGTTAGCTTCTGATAGTGGTACAATTATTGAGCTCGAGTGGGCACAAGAATTATTTAAAATTCCAACTGGATCTGTTTTAATTGATACTCCAGGAATTGATTCAACAGATATGGATCATTTAGAGGCGACAAACTCAGTCATTCATCTTGCGGATAGTATTTTTTATTTAATGGATTATCAACATGTTCATTCGAAAACAAATATTGATTTTATTCATAATTTAGTTGAAAAAAATAATAAAGTTTGTTTAGTCATTACATGTATTGATAAACACGATGAAACAGAATTGACGTTTGAACAATTTAAACATGGTGTAATTGGAAACTTAAAAAAACAAGGATTAGGCAACTTACAAGTTTTTTATATTTCTACAAGAGATAAATCTGTAGATAATAACGAATATAACCAGTTTATTAATTATTTAAATGACTTATACAGTCATCAAGATGTAGTGCAACTTGAAAATGACTATGTAAGCTTTTTAACAATTATGAACGAACAAATACAACAACTTGAGAACGATTACATTGATCTCGATCAAAATGCTGATGAGATTAGATCGCAATATAATGAGTTAAATAATGAAATTGAAGTTATTGAAACATCAGTTTCTACATTTGAGGAAAATTGTTTGCAGTCTACACAACAAGTTCTTACTAATTCAAACATTACGCCATTTGAAATGAGAGAATTAGCCTCAAAATATTTGGAATCAGAAAAGGCATTGCAAAATAAAGGATTATTTCAATCTAGAAAAAAACTTGAAAATGCTTTACATGAATCTAAAAGTCAATTTATTCACAAGGTACAAGAATTAACAAATAAACAAATTGAGTATTTTGTAAAAGAAGCAGCAATTCGAACTGTAAAACAACTTGAAAATAATAAAATTGATAGCAGTGACTTTGATAAAATCTTAGAGCCTAATTTGAGTGAAGATGTAATTTGTCCTAAGCCATCCCATTTGATTGATACAGGTGGTAACTATTTATTACAGTATACGAAGGAAGTAAGTGAAGGAATTAAGGCGGTATATCGTAAAAGTATTGCTGAATTTATTTACACACTTTCAAAGGAACTTAAGGTACAAAATGAATTAACTATTCTAAAGTTAAAAAATCAAAAGAATGATTTACAATCAAAAATAGATGGATTTGATGAATTAGAGTTTAATAATCAAAAAATTTCACATATGGTCTCAGAACTTAAGACGATTTTAAATAATCATCAAGAAATGAATCAAGACCTGCCAGAAATTAAGCCTACTTTAATATCAGTAAGTGAATTAATTAATCACAAAATCTTAACCGTTCAAGCACCGGAAATAAAAGAAGAACTTATTACTGACATTGAACAAACTAATTCAAAAAAATATTCTAACGAAGAAATTCAAGCTAAATATGAAGTTGCTGATTTTATATTAGACGAATTAACTTCAAATAAATTTATCCAGAGTAAAATAGGTACTCTAAAAGAAAAAAGAGAACAAATAAAATCAAACGAATACACAATTGCATTATTCGGAGCGTTTAGTTCTGGAAAAACATCGTATATAAATACTCTATTAGGCAATCGTGTACTACCTGTTTCTCCACACCCAACAACAGCGGCAATTTGTAAGATTAAACGCTCAACAGCTGAATCTGGTAATAAGAAAGCTGATGTGAGTTATAAATCAGAAGAATCTTTAAAAGAAGAGTTTCTGGATTTCTTTAAAAAATGGGGCGTGGAAGCAAATGAAAAAGAGTGGTTTAGTACCATTCAAAATTTAATTAAGAAACAAAAGGATAAAATTCCTACTGATGCTTTCGTTTATGCAGAAAGCGTATGTCAAAATTATGAAGAAATGAGAAGCTTACTAGGTACAACTAAGCGATATGACTTAAGTGAGTATGTAAGTGTTATAAGTGAAGAAAATAGAGCGTGTTTTGTAAAAGAAAGTACAGTTTATTTTGATTGTGAGATCACGTTAAGTGGAATCGTATTAGTGGATACGCCAGGGGGAAATAGTATCCATTCAAGACATACTGAACTAGCATTCGACTATTTGAAAAAAGCTGATTTAATTTTATATGTTGCACATTATCAACATGCCTTTACACGTCAAGATGAGTCTTTTTTAATGCAAATCGGACGAATGAGAGAAAGCTTTGATAGTGATAAAGTTTACTTTGTGTTAAATGCTTCGGATTTAGCAAAAGATCAAAACGAAATCGAAATCGTTCAAAATTTCTTTGTAAACCAATTAACGAAACTAGGAGTTCGTTTCCCATCTGTGTTTGCTATTTCAAGTATGCTTCAGATGAAGGGATATGGTGATTCAGAGTTAAATTTGGAAATCCAGAATAATTATAAGAAATTAAATACGAAAATCCAAAATTTCTTCCAATTTGAGATTGCGAATGAAGTTTTTAAAACATTTATTAATGACCTATTAACAATTGAAAAAATCTTACGTGATACGATTAATCGTTTCGAAAGAATAAAACGTGAAAAAGATCAATTCTTCAACGAACTTGAGCAAATTCAGAAAAAGGTTAAAGATGCGATTAAAAATGCAGACCCTACAAATTTACCAAGAGCATTTATGAAAGAAAACGAACAATTGATTTTCTTTATCGAAAAGCGTATCGAATTAAGGATGCGAGATTTATTCCCTTATTTCTTTAATCCAAGTATTTTCAATAATACAACGAAAAATATTAAACAATTATTTGTAACTAAAATTCGTGAATTTATTTATGAAGTATTGGAAGAGATTTTAAAGGAATTAAGAGTAACTGGATTTAGATTAGAGAAGTTTTTAATGAATGAAATTTCAATGTCACAAGATCGAGTAATTGGTGAAATACATTCAATTCAATCTGAATTTATCGTTCAAAAAAGTGAAATTAATGAGATCTTACCTGTTTCGATAAAAAATCCTGATCAATTTATTAATGTAGATCGTTTTGAAAGTTTAAAGAATTACTTCAAAAATCCTAAAAGCTTTTTTGTTGAAAACATGAAAGAAACTATGATTGATGAATGCATTAATGAGTTGAGAACACCATTAAAAGACTATTTAGCAAATATGAATAGCTTATTTGGAAAGCACTATCACATTCAATATGTTGATGCATTAAATTCTGTACTGCACAACTGTGGTAATCAAATCGAAAATGATGTTCAACAAACAATTAAAGCAACTGAAAACTTAAATGAAGTAGTAGTAGATGAAAGAGTATTAAACTTATTCCAAAAATTAATTTAATATGAGGGTGGACAATTAAAATTGAAAAATATTATTGATGTAAACATTGCAAATAAATTGCGCTTAAATAAAAATGTTGTATTTTTAGATTGTCGATTTCAATTGTCAAATCCTGAATATGGTTTAAGTGAGTATAAGAAAAATCATATTCCGCTTTCTCGTTATGTTGATTTAAATAATGACTTATCTAGTCCTGTACAAAAGCATGGAGGCAGACATCCGTTACCTAATTTAAATGATTTTGGAAATCTTTTAGGAGATCTAGGGATCGATCATGATACGATTGTTATTTGTTATGACGATGGTACGAATGATAATGCCGCAAGATGTTGGTTTTTATGTAATTTGGTAGGGCATCAGTATACTTTTGTTTTAAATGGTGGTTATAAAAAATGGTTGGAAAATGATTTTGAAGTAACGACTAAAACTGAAGAAGTCATACCTAAAAAATTCGAGATTAATGTCCAAGAGTATATGATCACTTCGATGAATGAAGTTAAGAAGAATGGTAAAAAAGAGGATTTCAATTTAATTGATTCTAGAGAATCTATTCGATTTATTGGCGAATTTGAACCAATTGACCGAATTGCTGGCCATATACCTGGAGCAAAAAATTCATTCTGGAAAGAAGTTTTAAATGAAGCGGGAGAATTTAAATCAAAAGAAGAAATACAAACTCTTTTTAAGCCATATAACAAGATCAATGAAACAGTTGTTTATTGTGGCTCAGGTGTCACTGGATGTGTTAATTATTTAGGATTAATTGAAGCTGGATATGCGAATGTAAAACTGTATCCAGGAAGTTTTAGTGATTGGATTTCTTATGAAGAAAATGTAGTGAATAAGGAAAAATAATTAGTTGCAAAATAGTTTTAGTTGGTATAGAATGAGAATACAAATTAAACAAAACCTGCTGTGTGCGTTGTCAGTTTATGTCTTAAACCAATGATTTGTATACCGGAAGACCAATATTTAAGTAACAACATCGTGCCTACATATAGGAGGATGAGCGTTACTTGTGAGGACATCCACCTTGGAGTTCGGTTTACTTAGACATAAATGAATAACGGCATTTGCGGGAAAAAAAACCATTCACATTTTGTGAATGGTTTTTTCTTCTTTATATAATTGCTTTTTACTTTTGTTCTTTCTAATTTGAGTTACGATTGTAGAAACTAAAATCAAGCTGCAACCGAATAAACCAATTTCTTGTAATCTTTCTCCACCATAATAATACCCAGTAATCGCTGCAAAAACTGGCTCGGTAGCGAGAATAATCCCTACTTCAGTTGCACTTATTGTACGTTGGGCAAACATTTGGATAAAGAAAGCTGCAGCGGTACAAAAAATTGCTGTAAATAGAATTGAAAAAACAAAATATTTATTTGTCCATAATGCATGGTTGAAAATGACTTGCCAATCTTCAAAGATTAAAGCACATGTCCATGAGGCTAAACCTACAAAAGTTATTTGTACAGTTGCCAGTTGTAGTGAATTATAATTCGGTGAGTAGATCGTTGAATAAATAATATGAAGAGCAAACGCAATCGCACTGAAAAAGGATATAATATCACCAGAATTAAACTTGGAATTTGTTGATAGTGTTAATAAAAATAATCCGATGAAGGCAATAATTGCACATACATTTTCCCGTAAAGTAGGTTTTTTCTTATATTTAAAGAACAAAAGAAAAGGAACAATCGCTACACTAATACCTATAATAAAACCTGATTTGGATATAGACGTGTAATGTAATCCAAATGTTTGAAATACAAAACCTAGAAATAAAAATAATCCTATTACGATTCCGGGGAAAATAAAACCAGCTTTTCCGCGATATCTTTTATTATTTTTTCGATTTAATAAAGTTTGAACTGTAAATAATACAATTGCTGCTACTATAAATCGTAATGCATTAAATGTAAATGGTTGGACAAACTTAAGTGTTTCTTTAACGATGAAAAGCGAAGAACCCCAAATGAAGGACACAAAGAGTAAAGAAGAAAAAGCGATTAATTTATTTTTCATATCGTCCCTTCCTTTTTTATTTTATAGCTTTTCGAGCAAGTTCATCAGCAACCTTATTTGCGCTTGATGGAATCCATTTAATAAAGAAAAGTTCAAGTTGATTAATCAGCTTTAGTGATTTCTCTAATAAAGGAATAAACAAATCGTTTTTCGAATATTTCTTATCAATACTTTCTTCAACGATTTTTGAATCTGTACGGAATGAAACAATTGTTAAATTATTTTTGACACAATAATCTAGTGCAAGTAGCAATGCATGAAACTCAGCTTCATGATTAGACATCGAATCTAATGGAATACTTAAAAAAACAGGTTCTTTAATTCCTTTTATGAAAATACCTGCACCTGAGGGCCCGGGATTTCCTTTGGAAGCTCCGTCAATATAAACTTCAATCATAGTAAACCTCCAAAACTTATATATGTACCATTT
The DNA here is from genome assembly GCF_050457485.1 of Gottfriedia acidiceleris. Taxonomy (GTDB): domain Bacteria; phylum Bacillota; class Bacilli; order Bacillales; family Bacillaceae_G; genus Gottfriedia; species Gottfriedia acidiceleris_D. The sequence continues at coordinate 1,199 of NZ_JBCMJM010000018.1, read as the reverse complement.
TAGTATATTTTCAAAAAAATGAAAACTTAAAATATGAAATGAAGTAATTTATATTCAACCATAACATGTCTAAAATAAACTATAGAAGAGGTGTGTCGGATGAAGCTAAAGATCAGTTGGAAATATCAAACCAAAAAGAAATATCAAATTACACTTGAAACTGAATGGTTAGAAATAAAAGAAGCACTACTTTTAGCGGAAGATTTTGAAAGTACAGGTAGAACAAGAGAAATCATCTTTTTAGATCAATTCGACACAGAGTGGACTAAAAAACAAGTAATAAAGTACTTAAAAGAACTCGAAGAAGAACCTCATAATATTTCAATATTTTTTGACGGTGGATTTGATCTAGCAACATCTATATCTGGAATAGGTGTATGCTTATACTTTAGCCAAAATGGTAAAAACTATCGAAAAAGGTTTAATGAAAAATTAGACGGGTTATTGACAAATAATGAAGCGGAATTTGCTGCGATTGAAAATGCAATCCTACTATTAGAGGAAATGAATATAACAGGACAAACGATTGTTATTAAAGGAGATTCACAAGTAGTCATTAATCAATTAAATGGAGATTGGCCTTGTTATGAAGAACAACATGAACGATTTATAAATCGAATTGAAAGAAAATGTAAAAACTTAAAATTAACCTTACAATTAGAACTTATTAAACGTAATGATAACAAAGAAGCTCATAATCTAGCAACGCAAGCACTAAAAGGGAATAAGATAATAAGTACGATTGAAGTTACATGAAGAGGTGAATTGAATTATGGAACGTAAAGAAATCCTGGATGAAATAGATACTTTAATTAAGACTTATTGCGATGGCTGTTTTGTCTATAAACATTTTAGAAAAGACCATAGCCAAAAATTCGCACAATCATTTTGTATTAATAAATGTACAATCGGAGAAAAAATAAAAACGATTGGTAAGCAATTAACTTCTGACTGTTAATTTATACATTAAAGGAACATGAGAATTAAAAAAGAAATATCTTGTTGAATTCCATTACAGTATACTCGCTTTCCATGGGGCAATAAATATCAAAATAACTACGTCTCATAATTAATGTTAAAAATTCCAATTTAATATTGACTACGTCTTAATTCTAAATAAAAAGAAGGTACTAATAAAAGTACCTTCTTTCACGCTGTTGAAAAACAATCTTGTCAATTAATTATCAAATTTTCATAAA
>NZ_JBCMJM010000017.1:0-350110 GCF_050457485.1 Gottfriedia acidiceleris | reverse complement strand
TGTTTAGTTTTCAAAGTTCATTTCGTCGTCCGTATCTCTTGGCGACTTCTATATAATAACAAATCTAACAACCTTGGTCAATAGTTTTTATAATATAATTTCAAAAAAAAAACAAAACATAACACTTCATTAAAATTCCCTTCATCTCAAGCACTTTATCCCTTGCCTAAAGTAGTACAAAATCATAGAAATATACTAATCAAAATAGAATTAGTAAGATCGTAAAATTATAAAAAGTATTTCCGGTGCTTACTCTTTTTAAATGGAATGATTTATCAATATACAGTCAAAAAAAGAGAGAACCTAATTGTTCTCTCTTTACTAGTCACAGCTCTATTATTCTTCTGTTGTTTCAATCTCATCTTCGTTTTCAAGAGTCGTTAATTCAGCTTCATTTTCAGCTTCATCATCAATTACCTCTTCTTCTTTCGCAGCAATTGCTACAGTCGCAACATGACCTTCTTGATCAAGTTTAATTAATTTAACGCCTTGGGTAACTCGACCTAAACGTGAAATTTGTTCAATTGGCATACGGATCATTACACCAGACTCAGTAATTAACATTAAATCCTGTTCGTCACTTACACATTTTAATGAAATCATTTTACCGTTTTTATCTGTAACATTAAGCGTTTTTAAACCTTTACCACCACGGCTTTGAATTCGGTATTCTTCTTGTGCAGTTCGCTTACCATAACCTAGTTCCGTAACGACAAGAATATCTAAGTGTTCTTCAACAACTTCCATTCCAACAACATAATCATCATCAGAAAGTGTAATTGCTTTAACACCCGTTGCTGTTCTTCCCATTGATCTAACATCGTCTTCATTAAAACGAATCATCATACCTTTTGAAGTACCAACAACAATATCTTTTGTTCCGTCAGTTAGACGTACCGATATTACGTCATCATCTTCCTTTAAATTAATTGCAATTAATCCATTAGTACGAATGTTTGCAAAGGCAGATAAAGGTACACGTTTTGCTATTCCTTGTTTTGTAGTAAAGAATAGGTACCAATCCTCTAAAAATTCACTTACTGGAATAATAGCGTTAATATTTTCATCTCGGTCAATTTCTAGTAAGTTTACAATAGGTAACCCTTTAGCTGTACGACTAAACTCTGGAATCTCGTAACCTTTTGAACGGTATACTTTTCCCTTATTCGTAAAGAATAAAATTGTATCATGTGTTGAAGGTGTTAGTAAGTGTTCTAAGAAGTCATCATCATTAGTACCCATTCCTTGAATACCACGTCCACCTCTACGTTGAGATCGGTAAGTAGAAACTGGAAGACGTTTAATATATCCATTATGAGTTAAACTTACAATGATATTCTCCACTGGTATTAAGTCTTCATCTTCAATGATTTCAACTCCACCAGGAACAATTGCTGTTCTTCGTTTATCATTATACTGCTCTTTTAGCTGAGTTAATTCTTCTCGAATAATTTCAAGAACTCTTTCTTCATCCGCAAGAATTGCTCTTAATTCTGCAATTAACTTGATTAGCTCTTGGTATTCTTCTTCGATTTTTTCTCGCTCTAATCCAGTTAAACGTTGTAACCTCATATCTAAAATTGCTTGAGCTTGCTTTTCAGATAAATTAAATGTTTCCATTAAACCATTTTTAGCGATTTCTCCTGTTTGAGAAGCTCTAATTAAGCTAATAACCGCATCTAAATGGTCTAAAGCAACCTTCAAACCTTCTAAAATATGTGCACGCGCTTCTGCTTTTTCTAACTCAAACTGTGTTCTACGTTTAATAACTACAATTTGATGGTCTAAATAGTGTTTTAAACAGCTCTTTAGAGATAGAACTTTTGGTTCACCATTAACTAGTGCTAATAAGTTAATACCAAAACTTGTTTGAAGAGCAGTTTGTTTATATAGATTATTTAAAAGTACATTAGCATTCGCGTCTCTTCTAACTTCAATGACAACACGCATACCATTTCGATCAGATTCATCGCGTAAATCAGTAATACCTTCTATTTTCTTATCTCGAACTAGTTCAGCAATTCGTTCAACAAGCTTAGCTTTATTTACTTGATAAGGTAATTCTGTAACAATAATTGTTTGTCTACCATTTGCTTTTTCTTCAATTTCAACTTTAGCCCTGATAATAATAGAGCCTTTACCAGTTTCATAGGCCTTACGGATACCACTTTTTCCTAGAATCATACCCGATGTAGGGAAATCTGGCCCCTGAATATATTCCATTAAATCTTGTGTCGTGATTTCTGGATCTTTACTTAATGCAAGAACACCATCAATTACTTCACCTAATTGGTGTGGAGGAATATTAGTGGCCATACCAACCGCTATACCCGTTGCTCCGTTTACTAACAAGTTAGGGAATCGTGCAGGAAGAACGATTGGCTCTCTTTCTGAACCATCGTAGTTATCTTGATAATCAATCGTGTTTTTATTAATATCACGAATCAATTCCATCGAAATTTTAGACATTCTAGCCTCTGTATAACGCATTGCCGCCGCCGCGTCTCCATCAACTGATCCAAAATTCCCATGGCCATCTACTAACATATATCTGAAGTTAAAGTCCTGAGCCATACGTACCATAGTTTCATATACAGCAGAGTCACCATGTGGGTGATACTTACCGATTACTTCACCAACGATACGCGCTGACTTTTTATAAGCTTTATCAGCTGTCATACCTAAATCATTCATTGCATATAAAATTCTTCTATGAACAGGCTTAAGGCCGTCTCGTACATCTGGTAACGCTCGAGAAACAATTACACTCATTGCATAATCTAGGAAGGAATTACGCATTTCATGACTAATATTTATTTCTTTAATTTGTTGATTTTCACTCAACATCGGCACCTCCCTTTAGTTTCCGTATCTACCTGAGAAAAGGAGCATAATGCTCCTTACAAATACTTGTTAAATATCTAAATTCTTAACATACTTAGCGTTATCTTGAATAAAGTTACGTCTTGGCTCTACTTTTTCACCCATTAATGTTTCAAACGTTTCATCTGCCTCGATCGCATCTTGAAGGTTAACTTGTAGTAACGTTCTAGTTTCTGGATTCATTGTAGTTTCCCATAACTGTTCAGGGTTCATTTCACCTAGACCTTTATATCGTTGGATAACAGGTTTTGGTACTGCATTTAAAGTCGACATAATCTCATCCATTTGTCGATCATTATAAGCATATTGTATTTTTTTCCCTTGCTGGATCTTGTATAAAGGTGGTTGAGCAATATAAATATAACCACTTTCAATGATTTGACGCATATAACGATATAAGAACGTTAACAATAAAGTACGGATGTGGGCACCATCAACATCAGCATCCGTCATCAATATAATTTTATGATATCTTGCTTTCTCGATATCGAAATCATCACCGATTCCAGTACCAAAAGCAGTAATCATTGAACGAACCTCGTTATTTGATAAAATTTTATCAAGTCGAGCCTTTTCAACGTTAATAATTTTTCCACGTAAAGGAAGAATTGCTTGGAAGTGACGGTCTCGTCCTTGTTTAGCACTTCCGCCCGCTGAGTCACCCTCAACGATATAAATTTCGCTAATAGAAGAATCTTTTGAAGAACAATCAGCTAATTTCCCAGGTAAACTTGATACTTCTAAAGCACTTTTTCTTCTTGTTAATTCACGAGCCTTTTTAGCAGCAACACGAGCCCTAGCCGCCATTAAGCCTTTTTCAACTACTTTTTTAGCCTCTGTCGGATTCTCTAATAAAAACTTTTCAAGGTTCTCCCCAAAAATTTGCTCCGTAATCGTACGAACTTCACTATTACCTAACTTAGTTTTTGTTTGTCCCTCAAACTGTGGATCTGGATGTTTAACAGAAACGATCGCCGTTAATCCTTCACGTACATCCTCACCCGATAAGTTGCTATCTTGATCCTTAATTAGACCATTCTTACGACCATAATCATTAATAACACGAGTTAAAGCAGTCTTAAATCCAACTTCGTGCGTACCACCTTCGTGTGTATTAATGTTATTCGTGAATGAGTGAATATTACTTGTATAGCTTTCGTTATATTGAAGTGCAATTTCTACACTAATTCCATCTTTTTCGCCAATAACAAAAATTGGTTCGTCATGTATTACTTCTTTAGAACGATTTAAATGTTCAACGTAAGATTTAATTCCACCTTCGTAATGGAATTCTTTCTTTTGTTTGTTTTCTCTACGGTCTTCAATTGTTAAGCGAATACCTCTATTAAGGAACGCTAATTCTCTTAAACGGTTTGCTAATGTATCAAAGTCATATACTGTCGTTTCAGTGAAAATTTCTGCATCAGGTTTAAAATGAGTAATTGTACCCGTAACATCAGTTTCACCAACGATACTCATATCTGCAACAGGTATACCTTTAGAAAATTGTTGATAATAAATAGTACCTTCACGGTGTACATGAACTTCTAGCAAAGTGGACAACGCATTTACTACTGATGCACCTACTCCGTGTAATCCACCAGATACTTTGTATCCGCCACCGCCGAATTTTCCACCCGCATGAAGTACCGTCATAATTACTTCTAGTGCAGGTCTACCCATTTTTTCATGAATACCTACTGGAATCCCACGACCATTATCTTTAACTGTAATACTATTATCTTCTTCAATTGTTACATTAATCTCATCACAGTATCCAGCCAATGCCTCATCTATACTGTTATCAACGATTTCCCATACTAAGTGATGTAATCCTTTTCCGCTCGTAGACCCGATATACATACCCGGTCTCTTACGTACGGCTTCTAAACCTTCAAGAACTTGTATCTGATTTTCATCATAATTATGTTCTTGCATCTTTTGATCCATTGTCATGAACACTCACCTACTTTTTTTATTTTACATAAAAGAATTAGTAAATTTCAGCTATGCTTATTAGGCGGCGTAGTAGAAATTTCATAAATTATTTATTGAGAAGTACTTACAATTGTTCCATGTGAAACATTTATAATATTAGCTTGTTTTATCGTTTCGTGCTGAATTCCGTCGACACTTGTCGTTGTGACAAAAGTCTGAACTTTATTTTGAATTGCATTTAATAAGTGTGTTTGACGATAGTCATCTAGCTCTGAAAGAACATCATCTAATAAAAGTATAGGATATTCTCCAACTTCCTCTTTAATCAGTTCAATTTCTGCTAGTTTTAATGAAAGAGCTGTTGTCCGCTGCTGTCCTTGCGATCCAAAAGTTTGAACGTTTTTATCATTAACCATAAAAACCAAATCATCTCTATGCGGACCAAGCAATGTAGTACCTCTTGATACTTCACGCTCTTTTTCAGCTTCGAATAGTTTTATGTACTCATCTTCCATTTTCGTCAAATCTGTTAAATCTGATACATTAATGCTTGGTTTATATATAATTTCTAGCTTTTCGGTCTCTCTAGATATTTGACTATGAATAGGCGATGCCCAATCCTGTAGTAATTTGATGAACGAAATTCGTTTTTCGATTATTTTTACGGCATGCTTTACAAGCTGAGATGTTAGGACTTCAAGCATTAAATAGTTCCGATCTCGGCTAGATTGTAATGTTTTTAGTAGTGAATTTCGCTGTTGGAGGATTCTCTGGTACTGACTTAATTCATGTAGGTAAACAGGCGAAACTTGTCCTAGTTCCATATCTAGGAATTTACGACGCACTTGCGGACTACCTTTTACTAAGTGTAAATCTTCCGGTGCAAACATAACGACATTCATCACGCCTATATATTGACTTAACTTCATCTGTTCAAGATGGTTCAGCTTTGCTTTCTTACCTTTCTTTGAGAGGATTAGCTGTAGTGTTACTTGCTGATTTTTTTTCTGTAACGTACCCTTTATTGTACCATATTCTTCATCCCAACGTATCATTTCTTTGTCATTACTTGTTCGATGGGACTTTGTTAAAGCTAGCACATAAATGGATTCCATTAAATTTGTTTTACCTTGAGCATTCTCACCAATAATGACATTGACATTATTTTGAAAATTTAATTCAAGTTTTTCATAATTACGATATTGTTTTAGTTGTAAATCTTTAATATACAATGGGATTCCCCCAAAACTTATGAAGTTATAATATACGAACCTTTTCCAGTTATAGAAATTGTATCATTTAATACTAATTTTTTTCCTCTTCTGTTCTCCGGTTCATTGTTTACAAAGATTTCATGCTCTGATAAAAACCATTTAGCCATTCCACCTGTATCAATTACACCCGCAAGCTTTAAAAATTGGCCTAATGTAATATACTCTGTATTTATTTTAACTTTTTCTGTTTTCATTTTTTATCACCCTCATTTATCCATTCCTTAATTGTACTAAACTTCTTTAAGAAAAAAAACACTTAACCCTTATTTTGTCTATTAAGTAAAAAAAGACTGACCTAAATGTACTATGCACTCCCCAAACAAATTGTAGAATAAATTCTTTATTCATTCTGCTCGTTGGAGATTGCTAGTACATTCTATTAGGTCAGCCCCTTTCGATAGAATTTACTAACTAGTATGTGCGAACTGGTAAAATTAATTGCAATGTTCTTGAATCATTTACAGTACGAATTAAAAATGGTCTCATAGCCCCTGTAAATTGGATATAGATTTCTGGGCTTTCAATTGCTTTTAATGCATCCATTACATACTTCGCACTAAATGAGATCTTTAACTCTTCACCTTTAATATCCTCGCAAACAATTTCGTCTACTACTTTACCGATTTCAGGAGAATAAGAAGAAACATTGACCACTGAGTTACCAACTGTTTCTAAGTGAACAACATTATTTCTACCTTCCCTTGCTAATAAGGAAGCGCGATCAATAGCTTGTAAGAATTCCTTAGTCATTACAGTTAGTTCCGTTTTACTTTCACTTGGAATTAACTTTGATGTATCAGGATAATTACCTTCTAATAATCGAGTAAAGAATAATAGATGTTTTGTCTTAAATAAAGCTTGATGCTCTGTTAAGACGATTTCTACTTTTTCATCATTGTCATCTAGAATTTTACTTAATTCATTTAAACTTTTCCCAGGAATTACTACGCTAGCTTTAAATTCACTTGTCGTAGAATTTCCGTCAATTTTAGCTTGTCTTAAAGCTAGTCGGTGGCTATCTGTCGCAATACATGTTAGATCACCATTTTCGATCTTCCAGTTTACACCGGTTAAAATTGGTCTAGTTTCTGAAGTTGATACTGCAAATACTGTTTGACGAATCATAAATTTTAATAAATCTGCAGAAATAGAAATTGTTTCATGTTCTTCAATTTGAGGAAGTAGTGGATATTCCTCAGAGTCAAAGCCATTTAAACTAAATTCAGTTTTTCCGGCTTTTATTGTTGTTACATAATTATTATCAGACTCTAGTTCGACAAAATCTGAAGGTAATTTTTTTACAATATCACTAAAATATCGCGCATTTAATACAATGCTTCCAGTTCGTTTTACATCAACTAGTTGTTGATCATCCAATACTGTTGGTAAATAAGATTCTATAGATATATCTGAATCACTACCTGTGAAAGTTAGTCCTTCATTTGTAACGACTAATTTAATTCCAGTTAAGATTGGAATAGTTGTTCTTGATGAAACAGCTCTCATAACATCTTGTACAGCTTTAACAAGATGATCTTTTTGTACAGTAAATTTCATTGTTTGTACTCCTTATATAATTTATAAAATAATATAGTAATAGTAGTAGGGCCTGTGAATTTGTGGATAACTCTATTTTATTAAAGAAAAATAAGTCTATCAACATGTGGATAGACTGTGTAAAAAAGATAGAAAGTTATGCACAGGTAAATAACTCTACTGATTTAATTTTTCATTGATTTCTTTGATTTGAGATTGCAGTTGTGAGTCGGTTTCAATTAATTTTGAAATTTTTTCATGCGCATGAATAACAGTTGTATGATCTCGGCCTCCAAACTCTTCTCCTATTTTAGGTAAAGAATGGTCTGTAAGCTCTCTTGAAAGATACATTGCAATCTGTCTTGGGAAGGCTACGGATTTTGTACGTTTCTTTGCTTTAAAATCCTCTAATTTAATACTAAAAAATTCTCCAACTGTTCGTTGAATATCGTGTATTGATACTGTTTTAGGCTTCGTCGCTGTAATTAAATTCTTTAAGGCTTCAGCGGCCACACTAGCGTTTATGTCCTTGTTAATTAACGATGAATAAGCGACTACACGAATAAGTGCTCCTTCTAATTCACGGATGTTTGTATCAATTTGATTTGCTATATATAACATTACCTCATTTGGAATATCTAACCCCTCAGCCTTAGCCTTTTTACGTAAGATCGCTATCCTAGTCTCTAAATCCGGTGGTGTAATATCTGTAATAAGGCCCCATTCAAATCGTGAACGAAGTCGATCTTCTAATGTAGGAATTTCTTTAGGTGGTCGGTCACTTGAGATAATAATTTGTTTACTTTCTTCATGGAGTGTATTAAACGTATGGAAAAATTCTTCCTGTGTTTGTTCTTTTCCAGCTAAGAACTGAATATCATCTATAAGTAGCACGTCTACATTACGATACTTATTTCTAAATTCAATTGCTTTATTATCACGAATTGAATTAATGAACTCATTTGTAAATTTTTCTGATGATAAATAAACGACTTTGGCATTTGGATTATGCTCAAGTACATAGTGTCCAATTGCGTGCATTAAGTGGGTTTTTCCTAATCCAACGCCCCCATATATAAATAATGGGTTATAGGCTTTTGCAGGTGCCTCAGCAACCGCTAATGATGCTGCATGGGCAAAACGGTTACCTGAACCAATTACGAAAGTATCAAAAGTATATTTAGGGTTTAACATACTTTGGTTGAACTCCACTGGTTCCTCAAATTTTACTTTGGCTTTAACTGCCGGTATATTCATCTCTATTTCTTCTACATGATTTTGAGGAAGGATAAATTTGATTTCTAATTCCGCTCCAGTTATTTCTAAAACTGTATCCATTATTAAAGATGAATACTTTGACTCAAGCCAATCACGGGCGAATTCATTTGGCGCAATAATTGTTAAAATATCATTCTTTAAAGAAAATGCCTTTGTTGATTTTAGCCATGTTTCAAAGCTTGGTTTACTTATTTTTTTCTCTATTTCTGCTAGAACCCTGGACCACAGATCCCCTATATTCTCCAAACAATAATCCCTCCTTACAAAGCTTGTTCAACTTTTGTACAAGCACATAAATTAAGTATTTATTTTTATTCATGTCTTTGAATATGCGTTATTTTATAAAACTGCAAAAATCCACTTTATTTGACAGTATTCACCCTTGTGGATAACTTTAAAATAGTACAAGTGTAAAACCTGTCCACAAGTTATTAACATCTGTGGACAAATAAAAATAAAAAACAAGTTGTCCAAAGTGGAAAACAAATTAATAATATCAAAAATCTTTAGCTATTTCAATGAGTAGTTAATGTTATCCACATGCTAATCCACTTGTTTAAAAAAATTGTCCACAGAAAAAGAACTTGTGTAAAAGTTGTCAGTAACCGTTGTGGGTAAAAAATGTGTAGAAAAATATTATCCACAGAGCACTTAACAATTTTAAGAAAAGGGGAAGTACTACTTTTTTATAGATTTTTTTTATTCACTTAAAGTTCCGTTCCAAAAAATCTTTCGACACCACATCTTTTGCTCGGATTACTCGTTTATAAATTTTTTGGAGGGAAATGATAGGAGTAAATCGCATTTCTTTTATTAAATAAGTAACTATTTATTATTTTTTTCTTACTAAAACTCACTGGATCAGCCACTCTTCATAAATTGGAAATAATTATTCATTATGATTTAACATCTTACATTGACATTAATAGTAGTTATTCTTTATAATTTATAGGACTGTCTATTACAGTAATTCCTCAGGGAGGTGTCATATAATGAAAAGAACATTTCAACCAAACAAACGTAAACGCAGCAAAGTACATGGTTTCCGTAGCCGTATGAGCACTGCAAATGGACGTAAAGTTCTAGCAGCTCGTCGTCGTAAAGGAAGAAAAGTATTATCTGCGTAGGCCACTGTCAACAGTGGTCTTTTTCACTAATATGAAGGTCTTTTTTGCTTTTATGTCACAATTTGTAAGTAAAAAAGGCCTCATTTTTTATAAAAAAGTTGTTATGATAATTGAAGGAATCATTTGAGGTGTCAGTGGAACATGAACAAGAAAAACAGAATAAAAAAGAATGCAGATTTTAGTCGCGTTTTTCAAGAGGGTTCGTCAACTGCGAATCGACAATTTGTAATCTATACATTAAAAAAGGAAGATCAAAAACAATTTCGTATAGGATTATCTGTTAGTAAGAAGTTAGGTAATGCTGTAGTCAGAAATCATATTAAGCGGTATATAAGACAAGCTCTTACTGAATTAAGTGATGATCTTCGTGTGAGTATGGATTATGTTGTAATCGCAAGAAAGCCCTGTACTGAACTACCTTTTAATGAATTTAAAAAAAGTTTAATTCATGTGTTGAAAAGGGCGGAAGCGCTTAAAATACGTGATTCAAAACATAAATTAGATAAAAATCAAATTAAGTAATTACATATTTAAATGTAACTTCTTAAAGGAGGAACTAGTTTGAAGACTAAGAAGTACCAATTGCTAGTTACAGTTCTTTTATTAGTAGTCGTGTTAGCTGGGTGTTCGCAAACAAACCAACCGATTACATCTGAAAGTACGGGGATTTGGAATGAGTATTTCGTTTATCCACTATCATGGTTAATCACTGCTGTATCTAAAATTTTTGGTGGAAGTTATGGAATGTCGATTATCGTCGTAACACTTTTAATCCGTTTAGCATTACTACCATTAATGATTAAACAAATTAAAAGTACAAAAGCGATGCAATCAATCCAGCCTGAAATGGCCAAACTTAAAGAAAAATATTCTTCTAAAGATCAAAAAACTGTCCAAAAATTAAATGAAGAAACAATGAAGTTGTACCAACAACATGGTGTAAATCCACTATCTGGTTGTTTACCAATTTTTATTCAAATGCCAATCTTAATTGCTTTCTATCATGCAATTATGAGAACAATGGAAATTAAAGCACATGACTTCCTATGGTTCCAATTAGGACACCCGGATCCAATTTATGCTTTACCAATTATCGCTGGTATTACAACTTTCATTCAACAAAAGGTGTCAATGAGTACTGGTTCAATGACAGGACCTGCTGCTCAACAAATGAAAATCATGCTTTATGTTATGCCAATCATGATTTTAATATTTGCTGTTAGACTTCCATCTGCTTTAGCTTTATATTGGGTAGTTGGTAATACATTTATGATTCTTCAAACATTATTTGTTAATAGAGGTAATACTACCGTAAAAAATAAAAATGTAGGAGGGGCTAGTAAGTGAGAGAAGTAACTGCTACTGGTCAAACAATCGAACAAGCAGTTCAAATAGCACTTCAGCAACTTAGTTCAACAGAAGAAGACGTAGACATTACAGTAATCGAAGACGGTAAAAAAGGATTTTTAGGATTTGGTGCTAAACCTGCTAAAGTATTAGTTGTTAAAAAGAAGACTTTGATCGAAAAAGCATACGACTACCTTTTAAATATTGTTAAAAGTCTTGATGAAACTGCAGATGTAAATTTCGAATTGCAAGGTACGAAAGAACAAACCTTCTTATTTACAGTAAAGGGTGATAAGGTTGCCCTTATTATTGGAAAAAGAGGTAATACTTTAAATGCTCTTCAATTCTTAGTTCAAACATTTGTAAATCGTCATTCAAAACAATTGATTCATGTTGTCGTTGACGCAGAGAATTATCGATTAAAACGTAAGGAATCGCTAGAAATTCTTGCAAAAAAGACTGCTCAAACAGTTTTAAAAACAAGAAAAGCGATCTCTTTAGAGCCAATGCCTTCTTTCGAAAGAAAAATTATACATCATATACTGACAGATATGCCGAATATCTCTACAAGGTCTGTAGGACAAGATCCGCATCGTCAATTAGTTATAGATTTAAAGAAACCAATTAAGGGCTAAGCCTTAATTGGTTTTTTAATGTTCTTCATTCAAGTCATTTAAGTTTACTTGTACTTTCGTACGGTTATAATATAAAAACATTCAATTATAAAATTCTTTATGCTATGCTATAGATTTAGAAGTAACATGTTAACTTTTGTTTAACATGCTCCGAGGTGATTTTTTGATGGAATTCGATACAATTACAGCGATTTCGACACCAAAAGGCGAAGGTGCAATTGCCATCGTTCGATTAAGTGGCGATGAAGCTGTTCAAATAGCGAATAAATTATTTAAAGAAAAAGATTTAAATATAGTAGATTCACACACAATTCATTACGGACATTTAGTTGACCCAAGTTCCGGTAATACTGTTGAGGAAGTTATGGTCTCGATCTTAAGGGCACCAAAAACGTTTACACGTGAAGATGTTGTCGAAATAAATTGTCACGGTGGAATTTTTTCAGTTAACAAAGTACTTGAATTAGTACTATCACAAGGGGCTAGATTAGCGGAGCCTGGTGAATTTACAAAAAGAGCATTTCTTAATGGACGAATTGACTTATCTCAGGCAGAAGCAGTAATGGATTTAATTCGTTCAAAGACTGACAGGGCAATGGCAATCGCGATGAATCAAGTAGAAGGTCGATTGTCTAAGCTAGTTAATAGCTTAAGACAAACATTACTTGAGATTTTAGCTCATATTGAAGTAAATATTGATTATCCTGAATATGATGATGTTGAAGAAATGACCAATACTGTTTTAATTGAAAAAGCAAAAACAGTTCGAGTTGAAATACAAAAACTGCTAGAAACATCAAAACAAGGTAAAATTTTACGTGAAGGACTATCTACTGTCATTATAGGTAGACCGAATGTTGGGAAATCGTCTCTTTTAAATACACTTGTCCAAGAAAGTAAAGCAATTGTTACTGATATTCCAGGTACAACGCGTGATGTTATTGAAGAATACGTAAATGTAAAAGGTGTGCCATTACGCCTAATTGATACAGCCGGTATTCGTGAAACTAAAGATGTTGTAGAAGCAATTGGTGTTGAAAGATCTAAAAAAGTATTGAATTTGGCTGACTTAGTTTTATTTGTTTTAAATAATAATGAGCAATTAAGTGAAGAAGACCGTAAATTATTTGGTGAAATGAGCGGTAAAGATGTAATTGTGATCATTAACAAAACAGATTTGCCACAAAAGCTTGATATGGATGAAGTAAAAGCGTTAGTTGGTAATGCTACAATTGTTACGACTTCCTTAAAAGAAGAAAAAGGAATTGATGATTTAGAAAAAGCAATTGCCAACTTATATTTTGAAGGGCAAATTGAGGCACAAGATTTAACATATTTATCTAATGCTAGACATATTGCGCTATTAAAACAATCAGAACAGACAATTAATGACGCAATTGAGGCGATGAAAAATGGTATGCCGATTGACTTAGTACAGATTGACTTAACAAGAGCATGGGAATTGTTAGGCGAAATCATTGGAGATACAGTTCAGGAAAGTTTAATCAACCAGCTATTTTCTCAATTCTGTTTAGGAAAATAAAATGGTTAGGAGGAGAAAAGATGAGTTTTGAAGCAGGCAATTATGATGTAATCGTTATTGGAGCTGGTCATGCTGGATGTGAAGCCGGTTTGTCATCTGCTCGAATGGGTGCAAAAACACTAATGCTGACAATAAATCTTGATATGGTCGCATTTATGCCTTGTAACCCATCAGTAGGTGGTCCTGCCAAGGGGATTGTTGTACGTGAAATTGATGCACTTGGCGGTGAAATGGGTCGAAATATCGATAAAACACATATTCAAATGAGAATGTTAAATACGGGTAAAGGTCCGGCAGTACGCGCATTGCGTGCTCAAGCGGATAAATTTGCTTATCAACATGAATTAAAGAAAACTATTGAAAATACAGAGAATCTAACACTAAAGCAAGGATTAGTAGAAAGATTAATTGTAGAAGATGGACAATGCACAGGTGTAATTACGCAAACTGGTGCAATTTATCGTTCAAAAACAGTTGTCATTACAACTGGAACTTTCTTACGTGGAGAAATTATTGTAGGAGAATTAAAATACTCAAGTGGTCCTAATAACCAACAACCAGCAATTAAGCTTTCTGAGCACTTAGAGGAATTAGGAATTGAACTTGTTCGTTTTAAAACAGGTACGCCTCCTCGTGTAAATAGTCATAGTATTGATTATTCAAAAACTGAAATACAACCTGGCGATGATGTACCTCGTGCATTTTCATTCGAAACAGAACCAGTTGAAACAGAACAAATTCCTTGTTGGTTAACATATACAAGTGAAACTACACATCAGATCATCGACGATAACTTACACCGTTCGCCGATGTACTCTGGTATGATTAAAGGTACTGGGCCACGTTATTGTCCTTCTATTGAGGATAAAGTTGTCCGATTTAATGATAAACCGAGACATCAAATTTTCTTAGAGCCAGAAGGAAGAAATACTCAAGAAGTTTATGTACAAGGATTATCAACTAGTTTACCTGAAGATGTACAGGAAAAGATGCTACGTTCGATTGCAGGTCTTGAAAATGTTCAAATGATGAGAACTGGATATGCAATTGAATATGATGCGATTGTACCTACTCAATTATGGCCAACATTGGAACTTAAGCAAATTAAGAACCTGTATACTGCTGGTCAAATTAACGGAACTTCGGGTTATGAAGAAGCAGCGGGTCAAGGTTTAATCGCAGGAATTAACGCTGCATGTCGTTCACTAGATAAAGAAGAGTTAATTTTAGATCGCTCTGAAGCTTACATTGGTGTTTTAATAGATGACCTAGTAACTAAAGGGACAAATGAACCATACCGTCTTCTTACTTCTAGAGCAGAATATCGATTATTATTACGTCACGATAATGCCGATTTACGTTTAACTAAAATCGGACAAAGACTTGGTTTAATAAATGATGAAAGATATGCAGAGTTTGAACAAAAGAAAATGTTAATTGAAGAAGAAATAGAGCGTTTAAAAGCAACGCAATTAAGACCGACAAAAGAAGTACAGGAATTAATTGCAAAAAATGGTGGTAGCGAACTGAAAGATGGCATTCGTGCAGCAGATCTTTTACGTCGTCCTGAAATGCTTTATGAGCATATCCATCTTCTTGCTCCATCTGAAAAAGACTTACATTCAGATGTTAAAGAACAAGTTGAAATACAAATTAAGTATGAAGGTTATATTGAAAAATCATTAAATCAAGTAGAACGTATGAAAAGAATGGATTTAAAGAAAATCCCTGAAAATATCGATTATCAAGCTATTCACGGCCTTGCTACTGAGGCAAGACAAAAGCTTGAGCAAGTTCGTCCTCTATCAGTAGGTCAAGCTTCTCGTATATCTGGTGTTAATCCAGCAGATATTTCAATTCTACTTGTTTATTTAGAACAAGGAAAAATTGCAAGAATATCGAACTAATAATAGATAGGGGTATTACTAGTGAATAAAGAACAATTTATCGCTGCTCTTAAAGATAAAGGAATCCATTTGTCAGATTTTCAATTAAAACAATTTGATATATATTTTCACACATTAGTTGAGTGGAATAATAAAATGAACTTAACTGCTATTACAGAAGAAGAAGAAGTATATTTAAAACATTTTTATGATTCAATTAGCGCTGCCTTTTATTTTGACTTTGCTAATGAAATTACTTTATGTGATATTGGTGCAGGAGCGGGCTTCCCCTCTATCCCAATTAAAATATGTTTCCCATCTATCAAATTAACGATCGTAGACTCCCTTCAAAAAAGGATTACATTTCTAAACCATTTAGCGAAGGAATTACAATTAGAGAATGTATCATTTATTCATGATCGAGCAGAAACTTTTGCTAAAAGAACTGGTATGAGAGAATCTTTCGATGTTGTAACTGCTAGAGCAGTTGCTAGAATGTCAGTGTTAACTGAATTATGCTTACCACTTGTTAGACAAAATGGCTATTTTGTTGCACTTAAAGGCGCTGCCGGTCAAGAAGAGTTGGATAAAGCAAATTATGCTATAAAAACACTTGGTGGAGAAGTTAAATCAATTAATCACTTCACTCTCCCAAGCGAAGACAGTGATCGAAATATTGTTATAGTAGAAAAGAAACGCAAAACACCAACTAAGTACCCCCGCAAACCGGGTACCCCTGGTAAAGAACCATTAGAGGTTTAATATGATAAACTAACAAATGTTTCACGTGAAACATTTGTTATGTTTATTCTATTGTGAACGAAATTCTAAAAGGGTGGGAATCACATTGAAAAGCACATTATCTAGGTTATTTGGCTTATCAGAAAAAGAAAATAATGAAGATTCGGTTTCGAGTAATGAAGTTATTCGCCAAATTCCAGTATCGGACATTGTACCGAATCAGTATCAGCCTAGAACATTCTTTGATGATGAAAAAATTAAAGAACTAGCGCTAACGATTCGAACTCATGGAATTATTCAACCAATTGTCGTTAGGGAAATTAGACCAAACTTTTATGAAATAATTGCCGGGGAAAGAAGATTCAGGGCTGTTTCATCTTTAGGTTGGGATACAATTCCTGCAATTGTAAAAACGTTTAACGATACAGAGACTGCCTCCGTCGCTCTGATTGAAAATTTACAACGTGAAGAACTTTCTCCTTTTGAAGAAGCCGTAGCTTACCAAAAACTAATTGATTTACATAACTTAACTCAAGAGGCTCTAGCTCAGCGACTAGGTAAAGGTCAATCGACTGTTGCAAATAAACTGAGATTGTTGAAGCTTCCTGGGGAAATACAACAAGCATTATTGGATAAGTCGATTACGGAACGTCATGCACGAGCACTTATTCCATTAAAGTTGCCTCAACTACAAATTACTCTTCTTCATGAAATAATTGATAAACAGTTGAATGTTAAACAAACAGAAGAACGAGTTGTTACATTACTTACTGAGAAAAAACCAAAGGCTAAACGTAAATTTAAGGCCATTAGTAAAGACATTAGAATTGCGATGAATACGATCCGTGAATCTTTACAAATGGTTACTAAAACAGGCATGAATATTGATAGTCAAGAAGAAGAACATGATGACTATTACCAAATAACAATTAAAATACCAAAAAAATAAACATTAAATTCACCTCTTTTCAGTGGTGAATTTTTTTATTCATTTTTAAATCTAGACACAACGATGAATCTATTCATGGTAAAATAGAAAATAAGAATTGTTTGTTGTGGAAGGAGTAGATTACATAGTGGTTAAAGTAATCTCTATAGCTAATCAAAAAGGTGGTGTTGGTAAGACTACAACATCTGTAAATTTAAGTGCTTGTTTAGCTCACTTAGGAAAAAAAGTATTACTAGTCGATATAGATCCTCAAGGTAATGCAACTAGTGGTATTGGAATTGAAAAAGCTGATGTAAATCAGTGCGTTTACAATGTATTAGTTGATGATGTTGAGGCGAAAAATGTCATTTTAAACACTGCTATTCCAAATTTTGATATTATTCCAGCAACAATTCAACTTGCTGGAGCAGAAATTGAATTAGTACCTACTATTTCTAGAGAAGTACGATTAAAGCGCGCTTTAGATACAGTAAAAGGTAACTATGATTATATTTTAATAGATTGTCCTCCATCACTAGGGTTATTAACTTTAAACTCACTAACTGCATCTGATTCGATTATTATTCCAGTTCAGTGTGAGTATTACGCACTTGAAGGTTTAAGTCAGCTATTAAGTACTGTACGTTTAGTACAAAAACATTTAAATAAAAATTTAGCAATTGAAGGTGTATTGTTAACAATGCTAGATGCTCGTACAAATTTAGGGCTCCAAGTTATAGAAGAAGTAAAAAAATATTTTCAAGATCGCGTCTATAAATCAATTATTCCAAGAAATGTACGCTTAAGTGAAGCACCAAGTCATGGTAAACCGATCATTACATATGATCCAAAGTCAAGAGGTGCAGAAGTATATCTCGATCTAGCAAAGGAAGTGATTGATAATGGCTAAAGGTTTAGGTAAAGGTATTGGAGCATTTTTTCAAGATATAAATCAACAAGAAGAGTTAGTTCAGGAAATTGATCTAAAAGAACTTAGACCTAACCCATACCAACCTCGCAAAGTATTTGATGAGACTGCAATGTTAGAATTAACTCAGTCAGTGATTGAACATGGAATTCTTCAACCAATCATTGCGAGAAAAAGCATAAAAGGTTTCCAAATCGTTGCTGGAGAAAGACGATATCGCGCTGCAAAAAATGCAGGTTTAAATACAGTTCCAGTTATTGTAAGAGACCTTACAGAAGAGCAAATGATGGAGTTAGCTGTATTAGAAAATTTACAGCGAGATGATTTAAATCCTCTTGAAGAAGCTGAAGCATATCAAACTTTAATTGAACAATTACACTTAACACAAGAACAACTGGCAAAGAAACTTGGAAAAAGTCGTCCACATATTGCTAACTATTTAAGAATTTTAACTTTACCTAACTCTGTTCAAAAAATGGTTGAAGAAGGCACTCTCTCAATGGGGCATGGAAGAGCACTTTTAGGGTTAAAACGAAAAGGATTAATTGAAGGTACCGCACTAAAAGTAATTGGAAAAAACCTAAGTGTTCGTGAAGTTGAAACGTTAGTCAATGAGCTAAATGAAAATGTTTCACGTGAAACATCAAAGAAAACTCCGACTAAAAACATATTTTTTAGTGAGTATGAGGATCTTTTACAAGAAAAATTCGGAACGTCAGTTAAAATTAAATCGGCTAAAGATAAAGGGAAAATAGAAATCCAATTCTTTAACAAAGAGGATTTGGAGAGAATCCTTTCAATTATAAAATGAGTTATTAATAGGGAATATTAAATGTGTTGGCTTCCAATGCAGTTAATACTCCCTTTTTGTTTTTATCTGACCTTTTTATAATTGAAAGTTAGGAAACTATTATGTTAAAAATCTAATTGGCACGTAAATTTTCTTTCAGTTTCTTTAATTGAATTCGCAATAAACTTAGCCATTTTCATTACAAGGCTTAATCTAGTATTTTGTAGAACGTAGAATTCCATAAATCCACTAACATTTACAACTCCGGTTAAATTAATTTCGCCAACTAAAGGTAATTCTTTTTTCATTGCCGCACCAGGTTTTAACGGACCATTGGATAAACGTACACTACCAATACTTTTTACTCTGCCTAAACATGCATCTACAGCAATGATAAATGGATTGTTATATTTACCTTTAATTCTTTCAAGTTGTTCTGAAAGATTTAACGCATGAATTGGCTCATCAAGAGTACCATAATAATGAAACCTACTTAAGTTTAATTCTCCTAACATGGTTCCAACTAAAGGACCTAAAGAGTCTCCCGTAGAACGGTCAGTTCCAATACATACAAAAACAATTTCTTTAGTGTGTACACTTGGAAGCGACTTACATAAACGATCTGCAAATCTGTTAATAGCGTTTTCGTCATCTAGAAATACAGAATAATCATCCTTGAATAGGTTACGCAAAGGATTTGCTGAAAATTGCATAATATCGCCTACTTTTCATTTAAGAGAGTAGTATTAGTTTATGCAAAATTTAAACAATTTATACTTTCGTCAAGCGATCTTCGTTATTAAATTAAACTATTATTACATTTGTTCATATTTGTAGTTTTAAAATGATAATTCGTTTAGTATTACGATTGAAGTCACTTGAAAATAGATAGGGGGAAAAGACAGTATGAATAATGCAGCAGATAAAATAGAAAATGCTGAAAAAGTAATAAAAAAAAGCATGCTAACTCCGGAACAATGGGACACAATTTTAAATTCATCAATAAAAATAGCTCTAATTATTATCGTTTCAGTATTGGCTGTAAAACTCGGAAGAAAGTTAATCCGTAATCTTTTAAAGGTTAATGCTAGAGGACCGTTACAAGTATCAGAAAGAAGATCAGTAACACTTATTAAATTGATGGAAAATGTACTTGCATATGTCATATTCTTTATTGCTGCTTTAACGATTCTCCCGATATTTGGTGTGGAAATAAAAGGACTTTTAGTTGGAGCAGGAATAGGTGGCGTAGCAATTGGTTTTGGTGCACAAAGCTTAGTAAAAGATATCATTTCTGGATTTTTTATTTTGTTTGAAGATCAATTTTCAGTTGGTGACTACATTAGAGTTCAAACTTTCGAAGGAACAGTACTATCAATTGGTTTAAAAACAACTAAAATTAGAAGCGGAACTGGTGAGCTTCATATCATCCAAAATGGAATGATTACTGAAGTAACCAATTTTTCATTACATAATGCTGTGGCATTGGTCGATGTTAGTATTTCATATGAGGGCGATATTGAACATGCACAAAATGTAATTGAAGAACATTTAGAAACTATGCCAGCTAGATATGAAGAAATGGTAAAACCTCCAGAATTTCTTGGGATACAAAACTTAGGTCCATCTGAAGTAACATTGCGAATCTCTTCAGAAGTTAGAGCAATGACACAGTTTAAAATTTCTAGAGCAATTCGAAAAGAAATTAAGGAAGTACTTGAAAGAAATAACATAGAAATTTCGTATCCAAAGATGGTATTATATAAACAACCAGAAACTAAAAATGAAAATGCGAATGTATAGTTTGTATGCTACTATTTTAAGGAAGTGAAGTTTTCACATGGAAGAAAAAGAATTTAACCTAAATGATATAGTAGAAATGAAAAAACCTCATCCTTGTGGAGTGAACAGATGGAAAATTATTCGAATGGGTATGGACATTCGATTAAAATGTGAGGGATGTGAGCATAGCGTTTTAATACCTCGCAGAGAGTTCACACGAAAATTAAAAAAAGTTTTAGTACGATCTGAAGAGTAGGACGATTTTTAAATCAATGGGTATCTAGTAGGGCGATTTGAAGAATCGCTTGTATTAGATACCTTTCGTATGTTTAGAATTAATATTCAGATTTTCTTGTTATTTTTTTTTGAAATCAATATAATTGTGAAAGATTAACTAAGTTCGTATAGGAGTGGAAAATATGCCATTAACAGCAGGAATCGTAGGATTACCAAACGTAGGAAAGTCGACATTATTTAATGCAATTACACAAGCGGGTGCTGAATCAGCTAACTATCCGTTTTGTACAATTGATCCAAACGTAGGTGTAGTAGAAGTACCAGATTATCGTTTAGAAAAATTAACTGAATTAGTTCAACCTAAAAAAACTGTTCCAACAACTTTTGAATTTACTGATATCGCAGGGATCGTTAAAGGTGCAAGTAAAGGTGAAGGATTAGGAAATAAGTTTTTATCTCATATTCGTGAAGTGGACGCAATTTGCCAAGTAGTACGTTGCTTTGCAGATGATAATATTACTCACGTATCTGGAAAAGTAGATCCAATTGCAGATATTGAAACAATTAACTTAGAACTAATTCTTGCAGACTTAGAATCAGTTGAAAAACGTATTGACCGTGTAGCTAAATTAGCGAAACAAAAAGATAAAGATGCATCTTATGAACATGAAATTTTAGTAAAATTAAGAGAAGCATTTGAAAATGACAAGCCAGCTCGTTCAGTAGAGTTTACGGAAGAGCAAATGAAAGTAGTAAAAGGATTACATTTATTAACGACTAAGCCAATGCTTTACATCACAAATGTTGGTGAAGAAGACATCGCAGACGCTTCATCAAACGAATACGTTGAAAAAGTAAGAGAATTTGCAGCTGAAGAAGGTTCTCAAGTAATTGTAATTAGTGCAAAAATTGAAGAAGAAATTGCTGAGTTAGATGATGAAGAGAAACGTACATTCCTTCAAGAACTTGGAATTGAAGAATCAGGTTTAGATCAATTAATTCGTGCAGCTTATTCTTTATTAGGATTGGCAACTTATTTCACTGCAGGTGTACAAGAAGTAAGAGCTTGGACATTTAAAAAAGGTATGAAAGCTCCACAATGTGCTGGCGTAATTCATAGTGACTTCGAACGTGGCTTTATCCGCGCAGAAACAGTTTCTTTTGAAGATTTAGCGACTTATGGTAACATGACAGCAGCAAAAGAAGCAGGTAAAGTACGTCTTGAAGGTAAAGAGTATATCGTACAAGATGGAGATGTAATGCATTTCCGATTTAATGTTTAATGAGAATAGCAAATGAATTATTGATTTGCTATCTTTAAAAAACTATGCTATAATTTTAACTCGTGAGTGATTAATTAAATTGCTCCTTGCCCTTAATTGGGCCGTTAGACCAAAAGGAGGTGACATTGTGATGAATAAATACGAAATCATGTACATCGTTCGTCCAAACATGGAAGACGAAGCACAAAAAGCATTAGTTGAGCGTTTCAACGGCGTTTTAACTGAACAAGGTGCTGAAATCACAAACGTTAAAGAGTGGGGTAAACGTCGTTTAGCTTATGAAATTAACGATTTCCGTGATGGACACTACATGCTTGTAAATGTTTCTGCTAAGCCAGAAGCTGTACAAGAATTCGATCGTTTAGCGAAAATCAGCGAAGATATCATCCGCCACATCGTTATCCGTGAAGAAGAAAAATAATTTTTTTTAAATGCTTTAGGGAGGTAGGAATCAGATGATCAATCGTGTTGTACTTGTAGGTCGCTTAACAAAGGATCCGGACTTACGTTATACGCCAAGTGGGGTTGCCGTTGCAACATTTACTCTAGCGGTGAATCGTACCTACTCAAATCAGCAAGGTGAAAGAGATGCAGATTTTATTAACTGCGTTATCTGGAGAAAGCCTGCTGAAAACGTAGCAAACTTCTTGAAAAAAGGAAGCTTAGCTGGCGTTGAGGGACGTATTCAAACTAGAAGTTTTGATGGTCAAGATGGTAAGAGAGTATATGTAACTGAAGTTGTAGCCGACTCTGTTCAATTCTTAGAACCAAGAAATGCATCAGGTAACCAAGGTGGTTCATTCGGTATGAACCAACAAAATCAAGGTTTTAACGCTGGAAATCCTTTCGAAGCACCATCTCAGAAGCCTAGCTTTAATGATGATCCATTCGGTGGGACAAGCAAAACGATTGATATTACTGATGACGATCTTCCTTTCTAATAATAAAAACAGTGTAATGTTGAACGGTTAGCATTACTAAAAAACTAATTTTTAAGTAGAGGAGGGAAATAACAATGGCAATGGGTGGACGCAAAGGTGGACGCGCTAAACGTCGTAAAGTTTGTTACTTTACTTCAAATGGCATCACTACAATTGACTTCAAAGATACTGAGTTATTAAAACGTTTCGTTTCTGAACGTGGTAAAATTTTACCTCGTCGTGTAACTGGTACTTCTGCGAAATACCAACGTAAATTAACGATTGCAATCAAACGCTCTCGTCAAATGGCTTTATTACCATACGTAGCTGAATAAGCTAAGTAATAAAAAGTACAGCATTCTAGTGCTGTACTTTTTTTGTATTTATGAAAAAATAAGTTTTATGGTAAAATAAGAAATAGTATGCTTATCGTGAAATAAGTAGAGGTAGTTGAAAGGAGCTTTATTTTGAAATCGACTCGATTTATTACCGAGGGTGCAGTACTATTAGCTATTTACTCAGTACTACTGTTAATATTTAGATTTGTACCGTTTCTCTCAATATTTATGGCATTCCTTATGCCGCTGCCGTTTATTATTCTAAGTATTAAATACTCAATTAAGGAATCACTTTTACTTTGCTGTGTGGCACTGGGGTTAACGATTGTGATTACCTCATTTAATTTACTTCCAGTTACTTTAATGTACTCAACAGTTGGTATAGCGTTTGGCTATCTATTGAAAAATGAGCGAAGTAAAGGAGAGATATTACTTACTAGTACTTTCTTATATTTAATACATACAGTACTATCGTACATACTATTCAAAGCTGTTTTTCATATTGATTTCGTTAAAGAGAATATAGACTTGGCAACGGAAGCTATAGAAAAAAGCAAGGAACTAAGTGCCAGTCTTGGTACAAACGCCAATGAAAAGGCATTAGATAGTCTTACAAATGCTATTAAATTAATCCCTACATTAATTCCTTCATTATTGTTAATGGTCAGTTTTATACTTGCTTTTTTAACACAACTAGTAACTTTTCCATTAATAAGGAGATTAGGTTATAAAACTCCGAAATTTAAGCCATTTAGAGAGTTTAGACTCCCAGTGGGATTCATGTGGTTCTTTTTAATTGTAATGATTTTTTCATTCTTCAATTTGAAACAAAGTAGTTTCCTCAGTACAGCAGTGATTAACTTAACATATGTACTTCAAATTTTACTGCTCGTTCAAGGTTACGCATCGATATTTTATTTTAGTTATTTAAAACATTTTTCTAAAGCGGTACCAATTATTATATTGATTGCAAGTTTTATCATTCAACCATTAATTTATATTGTTTTACTAATTGGAATTGTCTCAATTGGAATATTTAATAGAAGAAAAATTTAAACTTAAAAACATATTTGTTACTAATTAGTTGTGAAAAAGTGAATAAACTTTAATATGTAAGTTAGATTTTATTTGGCTTAGGGGTTGAACATATGCAAGATTTTCATAAGAAACAGATGTTTCTTATACCCGTCTATCTTTTAACTGCTCTTTCAGTGTTTCTGATCGGAACTGTGGTCTATATTCAACCTAAAATAGGGATAATTTTTATCGTTATCTTTTTATGCGTTATTTTTCTAGTTGTAAAGTTAGAAATTAAGTACCGCTACGTTTTAGACATGTATATAGAATCAGTTATGTCGAGAGTAAAGAATTTAAGTAATGAAGCAATTACAGAAATGCCAATTGGAGTATTACTTTATGATAGAGAGTACCATATTGAATGGGGCAATCAATATATTTTAAATATTTTAGACGATCGTTCATTAATTGGTAAACACATATATGATCTATCTGAAGGATTAATGGCTTTAATTTCGAAAAAAGAGAAAAAAGAAGATGTATTGAATATAAGTAAAAGAACATATCGAGTAGTTATTAAAAGAGAAGAGCGATACATTTACTTATTTGATGTGACAGAACAAGCACAACTAGAGAAGTTATACGAAGACCAAAGAACAGTAATCGGAATTATTTTATTAGATAATTACGATGAAATGACACAGGGCCTAGATGATCAAGAGCGTTCTAGTGTAAATGGTGCAGTAACAACAATGTTAAATAGTTGGGCTAATAGCCATGGTATGTTCTTGAAACGTGTTTCATCCGATCGATATAGTGTAGTTTTAAATGAAGGAATACTGGCAGCATTAGAAAATAATAAATTCTCTATATTAGACCAAGTAAGGGAAGAAACTACAAAGCGTAATTTACCTCTTACTCTAAGCGTCGGTGTAGGAGTAGGTAGTTTGAATTTAACCGAACTTGGCCAACTAGCTCAATCTGGTTTAGATTTAGCACTAGGTCGCGGGGGAGATCAAGTAACTGTTAAAAACATTAACGGTAAAGTAAAGTTTTTTGGTGGAAAAACAAACCCTGTAGAAAAGAGGACGAGGGTTAGAGCGAGGGTAATCTCGCATGCATTAAGAGATTTAATGAAAAGTAGCACCAATGTTATGATAATGGGACATAAGTTACCTGACATGGATGCTCTTGGTTCAGCGGTTGGTATCTTAAAAATGGTAATGCATAATGAAGTGGATGGTTATGTAGTAATTAATAAAGATGAAGTAGATAAAAGTGTTAATCGTTTGATGAGGGAAATGTCTAAAAATGAACAATTTATGTCTTGTTTTATTACACCCGAAAAAGCAAAAGAACTTATTTCTGAAGATACATTAATAATCGTAGTAGATACTCATAGACCAACAATGGTTGAAGAAGAATCACTTTTAAATGAGACAGATAAAATTGTTGTTATAGACCATCATCGAAGAGGAGAGGACTTCATTAAGGATGCAATTCTAGTTTATATGGAGCCGTACGCTTCCTCTACTGCAGAATTAGTAACTGAGTTATTGGAGTACCAGCCTAAGAAAATAAAATTAAGCATGCTTGAGGCAACAGCCTTACTTGCAGGTATTATTGTTGATACAAAGAGTTTTACTTTCCGAACAGGGGCACGAACTTTTGACGCAGCGTCATACTTGCGTTCGAATGGCGCAGATACGATCCTCGTTCAAAATTTACTAAAACAAGATATGAATGAATATATTCGCAAAGCAGAATTGATAGAGGAAGCCTATATGTACAAAGAGGGATTTGCGATTAGCTTTGGAAAAGACAATGTAAACTATGATCAAGTTTTAATTGCAAAGGCTGCAGATACATTATTAACGATGACTGATGTCATTGCATCTTTTATTATTGCAAAAAGGTCAGATAATGTTGTTAGCATCAGCAGTCGTTCATTAGGGAATATAAATGTTCAATTAATAATGGAAGAGCTTGGTGGTGGTGGTCACTTAACAAATGCTGCTGCGCAAATTGAATCTTCTTCAATCAGAGAAGTTGAACAACATTTATTGAGAATAATCGATGAATATATTGAAGGGAGAACAAACAAATGAAAGTAATTTTCTTAAAAGATGTAAAAGGAAAAGGTAAAAAAGGAGAAACTAAAAATATCGCAGATGGCTATGCAAGCTTCTTAATCAAAAACGGAGATGCTATTGAAGCTACTGCAGGTAATATGAAAACTCTTGAAGCGAAAAAAAATAAAGAATTAAAAGATGCACAAATCGAATTAGAAAATTGTAAAAAGCTAAAAGAAACAATTGAAACTCTAACAGTAGAATTAAAAGCTAAATCGGGTGAGGGCGGTCGTCTTTTCGGATCAATCACAAGCAAGCAAATTGCTGATGAGCTTCAAAAAGTACATGGTATTAAACTAGATAAGCGTAAATTCGAAATGAATGATGCGATTAGAGGACTAGGTGTAACAAATATTAAAGTTAAATTGCATTCTGAAGTAAGTGCAACTTTAAAAGTACACGTTAAAGAACAATAAGAAAAACAAGCATCTGGAGGACTAGAAATGAGTGATTTGCTAAATGATCGTACTCCACCACAGAATATAGAAGCTGAACAGGCTGTATTAGGAGCTATACTGTTAGACTCAGAGGCGCTAATATCAACTTCAGAACGGCTTTTACCAGATGACTTTTATCGAGCTGCCCATCAAAAAATATTTGAAGCAATGCTTAAGATTGCTTCAAGGAATGAGCCTCTAGATGTTATCACGCTAACTTCTGAACTAGCTAATCAAGGAGTGTTAGAAGAAGTAGGAGGAGTATCATACTTAAATGATTTGCTGGCTTCAGTACCAACGGCATCTAACGTTGAATACTATGCAAAGAGCGTTGAAGAAAAATCTACTTTAAGAAGATTAATAAGAACCGCTACAAATATTGTAACGGAAAGCTATGCGCCAGATACTCCAGTAGATGTTGTACTAAACGAGGCTGAAAAAAGTATTTTAAAAGTAGCTCAGCGCACAAACGTTTCTGGTTTTCAAAGTATTAAAGATGTAGTATTTACTACATTTAGTAAAATTGAGACCTTATTTAATCAACGCGGCGAAATCACGGGTGTACCGACAGGGTTTACCGATTTAGATCGAATGACAGCGGGATTTCAGCCGAATGACTTAATTATAGTAGCCGCCCGTCCTTCAGTAGGTAAAACGGCTTTTGCATTGAATATCGCACAAAACGTAGCTACTAAAACAGATGAAAACGTAGCAATTTTCAGTCTTGAGATGGGATCAGATCAGCTTGTTATGCGTATGCTATGTGCGGAAGGAAATATTAACGCACAGGCATTGCGTACAGGTAATCTTGAACAAGAGGATTGGAATAAGCTTACGATGGCTGCTAGTAGCTTAGCTGGTACAGGCATTTATATCGATGATACACCAGGTATTAGAGTAAACGACATACGTGCTAAGTGTAGAAGACTAAAGCAAGAGCATGGCTTAGGAATGATCCTAATTGATTATCTGCAGCTTATTCAAGGTAACGGCAAAAGTGGAGAAAATCGTCAACAAGAAGTATCTGAAATTTCACGTTCTCTTAAAGGTCTGGCGAGGGAATTAAAAGTACCTCTAATAGCCTTATCTCAGCTATCACGTAGCGTTGAGTCAAGACAGGATAAACGTCCAATGATGTCCGATATCCGTGAATCAGGAAGTATTGAGCAAGATGCGGATATTGTTGCGTTCTTATACCGAGACGATTACTATGATAAAGAATCGGAGAATAAAAATATTATTGAAATCATTATTGCTAAACAAAGGAATGGTCCAGTAGGTACTGTTTCGTTAGCATTCGTAAAAGAATATAACAAGTTCGTAAACTTAGAACGAAGGTTTGATGAGCAAGCACCAGGTGCCTAAAAATAGTTTGGAATCAGACAGTCGCAAATATGTTCAATTGTCTGATATCTACTACTTGGATGTCAGCTAAAAATAATCACATAGTGAATCTATGTGATTATTTTTTTTTGTTAGGGCAAACTATTTTTATCAAATTCTTTAGTTTGTATTTACGAACAAAAAAAACTTAGAACAGAATTATTCAAAGAGATTTATTGACAAATTCCGTAAGTTTGATATACTAGTTTTGGTTTTAGTTCGGAAATAGCGTATTTTAATCGGAGGTGCAGTACATTGTCATCAGTAGTAGTAGTTGGTTCTCAATGGGGAGACGAAGGAAAAGGAAAAATTACTGACTTTTTATCACAACAGGCAGAAGTAGTTGCTAGATATCAAGGTGGTAACAATGCAGGTCATACAATCGTATTTAATGGTGAAAAGTACAAACTTCATTTAATTCCATCAGGTATTTTCTTCTCAGATAAAATTTGTGTTATTGGAAATGGTATGGTTGTAGATCCTAAAGCTTTAGTTCAAGAGCTAGCATACCTACATGATAAAGGTGTTACAACTGACAACTTACGTATTAGTAACCGTGCTCATGTGATCTTACCTTATCATTTAAAACAAGATGAGTTAGAAGAAGAGCGTAAAGGTGATAATAAAATTGGTACTACTAAAAAAGGTATTGGACCAGCTTATATGGACAAAGCTGCTCGTGTGGGAATCCGTATGGCAGACCTTTTAGATAAAGAAGAGTTTTACGAAAAATTAAAACGTAATCTTGAAGAGAAAAATAATTTATTTGAAAAAATGTATGATTCAAATGCATTAAATATCGATGAGATTTTTGAAGAATATTATGAGTTCGGGCAACAAATTAAAAAATATGTGTGTGATACTTCAGTTGTATTAAATGATGCAATTGATGGTGGAAAGCGCGTATTATTTGAAGGCGCACAAGGTGTAATGCTAGATATCGACCAAGGTACATATCCATTCGTTACTTCTTCTAACCCAGTTGCAGGTGGAGTAACAATTGGATCTGGTGTTGGTCCGACAAAAATTAATCACGTTGTTGGTGTTTGTAAAGCTTACACTACTCGTGTTGGTGAAGGTGCATTCCCAACTGAGCTTTTTGACGAAATTGGAAATACAATTCGTGAAGTAGGTCGTGAGTACGGTACAACTACTGGAAGACCAAGACGTGTAGGTTGGTTTGATAGTGTAGTAGTTCGTCACGCTCGTCGTGTTAGTGGTATTACTGATTTATCACTTAACTCAATTGACGTATTAACAGGTCTAGAGACTGTAAAAATTTGCGTTGCTTATAAATTCCGTGGAGAAACAATTTCTGAGTTCCCTGCTAGCTTAAAACAACTTGCAGAATGTGAGCCAGTTTATGAAGAACTTCCAGGTTGGACAGAAGATATTACAGGAGTAAAAACTCTTAATGAACTACCAGTTAATGCAAGACATTATGTAGAACGTGTGTCTCAATTAGTAGGCATTCCATTATCTGTATTCTCAGTTGGTCCAGATCGTAACCAAACGAATATCGTGCGTAACGTTTACGGAGCTTAATATAATAAAAAGCCCTTAAATAAAAATTTAGGGGCTTTTATTATTTTTTTAAAAAAACTATTGCAAATTTATTAGAAAGTATGATAAGATAAACCTTGTCGTCATAACTAGTACATAGTTTATGAAGTTTAAGTAATATATTCTAAATTGTGAGCCATTAGCTCAGTAGGTAGAGCATCTGACTTTTAATCAGAGGGTCGAAGGTTCGAATCCTTCATGGCTCACCATTTTCTCAAATTAATGTGGCCCGTTGGTCAAGCGGTTAAGACACCGCCCTTTCACGGCGGTAACACGGGTTCGAGTCCCGTACGGGTCATCCTTTTTTAAAATAAAATTTTCTTGGTCCCGTGGTGTAGCGGTTAACATGCCTGCCTGTCACGCAGGAGATCGCCGGTTCGATCCCGGTCGGGACCGCCATATAATGGCTCGGTAGCTCAGTCGGTAGAGCAGAGGACTGAAAATCCTCGTGTCGGCGGTTCGATTCCGTCCCGAGCCATCATAAAAACTACTGTATATACAGTAGTTTTTTATTTTATATCGACCTTATGAAAATAGAATAAAACAGTTCGATTTTACAAAAAAACCTACTTAATTTAAAATAGAAGTAAGTGGAGTAGACCTCTAGCAACAAGCTAGAGGTTTTTTTCAAAAATCTAGTGTTTATATACAAAAAGAATAACACATAAGATCGTAGTCGTATTATATTTAGAGAGATAGTCCACAAAACGAAATTACTATGATAAGTTTATTTGTTGCCTAATTTAATATTAAATTGCAAAAGATATGTATAGAATTGACGGTAGCAAAAACTGACTAGAAAAGGAGTGCGGGGAATGAATAAAAAAATATTAATAGTCGATGATGAAAAACCAATTGCTGATATATTGAAGTTTAATTTAGAAAAAGAAGGTTTTGAAATTGTTTGCGCGTATGATGGAGAGGAAGCTTTACAAAAAGTAGATGAGTTTCTTCCTGACCTAGTTTTATTAGATATTATGTTACCAATTAGAGATGGTTTAGAAGTTTGTAGAGAAATAAGAAAGAACCATGAAATGCCGATCATTATGATTACAGCCAAAGACTCAGAATTAGATAAAGTACTAGGTTTAGAAATGGGAGCAGATGACTACGTAACAAAACCATTTAGTACACGTGAGTTGCTTGCCAGAGTAAAAGCAAATTTACGTAGACACCAAACAGGAACTCCATCTGAAAAAGAGGAGTCAGTTGAAGTTATTATTGGCTCGCTTGTTATCAATCCAAACGCTTATATCGTTACTAAACGTGGTGAGAAGATTGAATTAACTCACCGCGAATTTGAATTACTATATTACTTAGCGAAGCATATCGGACAGGTTATGACGAGAGAACATTTACTTCAAACTGTTTGGGGTTATGATTACTTTGGAGATGTGCGAACTGTCGATGTAACAATTCGAAGACTTCGTGAAAAAATTGAGGACAATCCAAGTTATCCACTTTTCATTGTAACAAGAAGAGGAGTAGGATATTACCTGCGTGATCCGGAGCAAGATTAATGGCAGCTTATAATAAAGTTGGTTTATTTAAATCAATTGTATTTAAATTTGTACTTGTTTATATTTTGCTCATCTTAGTAGCTATGCAAATTATTAGCGTTTATTTTTCAAGAGAGCTTGAAAAGCAACTCGTAAACAGTTTTACAGTTGCGATAAACGAACGTGCTAAGCTACTGGCTTATAATATAAAAATAGAGTATGAAAAAAAGAAAACTCTTGATGACCCAGAAGTAAAAGCTAATATCCAAAAAATAGTTTCTGACTTCGGAAAGAATATTGGAATATCAGACGTAAGAGTTATTAACCAAAATAGTGAAGTCATTGCTACTTCAGATTCTAGTAATCGGTCTATTGTTGGTAAAAGGACTACTGATATTTTAGTAAAAAGAGCTCTTCTAGTAGGTACAAGAACTGAGAAAGTGTTAATTGATCCTAAAAATGGTCATCGAATGAAAACGATTGTTACCCCAGTAATGGAAGGTGACGAAATTGTTTCAGCCATTTACACAAGTGCTTCAATGGAAAGCACTTATGAAAGAATGGAATTAATTAACCGTATTTTTTCAACTGGTACACTTATAGCAGTCGCGATTACATCCATTTTAGGGATATTATTGGCTAAAGCAATTACGAAGCCAATCTCTGAAATAAGAAGACAGGCCCAAGAAATGGCGAAAGGAAACTTCTCTCGCAAATTAAAGGCCTATAGTGAAGATGAGATTGGTGAATTAACGATATCATTTAATAATCTATCACGTAATTTACAGCAGGCCAGAGCTTCAACGGATGGAGAAAGAAGAAAGCTTCAATCAGTACTAGAGCATATGTCAGATGGGGTTATTGCAACTGACCGTAGAGGGAAAATTATTCTCTTAAACGATCCAGCTGAAACGATGCTTAATGTTTCACGTGAAACAGTATTAAATAAATCAATCTTAGAAGTATTGGGAATCGAAAAGATTAATACTTTAGATGATTTATACGATGAGCCAGATTCAATCATGTTAGATTATAGTAATAATAAGAGACCAATGATTATACGAGCTAGTCTTTCAACTATTCAAAAAGAATCCGGTAAAGTTAATGGTCTAATCGCTGTACTTTATGATGTAACTGAACAAGAAAAAATAGAGCAAGAACGTAGAGATTTTGTCTCCAATGTGTCACATGAATTAAGAACACCATTAACAACGATGAGAAGTTATTTAGAAGCATTGTCAGATGGAGCTTGGGAGAATAAAGAAATTGCACCTAAGTTTTTACAAGTAACTCAAGATGAAACAGAACGAATGATTCGACTAGTAAATGACTTATTACAATTATCTAAGTTAGATAGTACAGAATATCGTTTAATGAAAGATTGGGTTAACTTTACAGAATTATTTAATCGTATAATTGATCGACATGAAATGAGTAAGTCTCAAGAAGTATCGTTCAAACGGGAGTTTATAAGTAAGACAAGATTTGTATTTATAGATGAAGATAAAATTACACAAGTGTTAGATAATATTATTTCAAATGCACTAAAGTATTCACCAGAGGGTGGGACTGTAACTTATCGTATTAAGGAATCTAGAGATCAAATATTAGTTAGTATTACTGACGAAGGTATGGGAATTCCAAAAGAAAATCTATCAAAGATATTTGATCGTTTCTATCGAGTAGATAAAGCTAGATCGAGACAAGTTGGAGGCACTGGCCTAGGGCTTGCTTTGGCAAAAGAAATGATTTACGCGCACGATGGTCATATATGGGCTAAAAGTGAAGAAGGAAAGGGTACAACAGTCTATTTCACACTTCCAGTGGCTGATGACCAAGAGGATGAGTGGGAATGAGAAGAGAACATATAAAATCAGTTATATTAACTACTCTTGTTATAGTAAGCTTAGTTCTTTCATATAGCTTATGGTCATATCAACCAACATACGATGTACTTCAAAATCAAGACTATGTCCAAAAAGTTTCGATTGGTGCAAAAAGAGACTTTAAGGACATAGTAATTCCGAATTTATTAGTTGTTCATGAATCAAATAAAAATTATGAAACAACTAAACAGAGTAATATTTCACCAATTTATAGATCATTGCAGAAATCCGAAATCACAAATTTTGAAAACCTAACAAATAAAACGTCTGAAGTTGCCTACCAATCAATTACAAAAGGAAAAAATAAATTAGAAATTATTTTTCCAACTGTAGTGCCAGTAGAGACATTAGGCAAAGTTCTTAATATAGATGCAAAACGATTACAAAATGTTTTATTTGACCGAATCATCATCAATTTATCTACTAAACAGGATTCTTCAGCAAGGATTTATTTTTCAAATGAAGCACAAAATATTCTCTATGGAGCAACCTTTGATAACTCTTCAATTATTGCTTCTGTTGAAAAGATTAGAGACAATTACGAAAGCTTTACTGAAAGCTTAAGATATAAGTTAGATTCAGGTAAAATAATTTATTTACCTAAAAAACCAATCAGATTAACTACGATGGAGTTTCTTACAACGGATATAGATGTTGATAAATTAAAAGATGCAATATTTAGTGATCCTTCAAATGTCCGAAAAGAAAGTGCCGATTCAGGAGATACATTCACAGACGGTACTAGATTAATGTCAGTTTCACCAATAAATCGTTCGATATCCTTTGTTAACCCGACGACGTCTGAAAACAATAATAATCAAAGTCCTAATTTATTAGTCCAAAGAAGTGTTGATTTTATTAATGCTCATGGTGGTTGGACTGATGGATATATTTTGTCTGGTGTTAAACCTGAGAATAATGAAGTTGCATTTAGACTTTTTGTAAATAATTTACCTGTGTATAATAATTCAACAATCACGACGAGTTGGGGAGTAGACGATATAGAAACCTTTAAACGTCCATTGTATAAATTTAGAATCCAGGTGGACAAGAAGGAAAGTGAAATGGAGTTAATGGCTGGTCCTCAAATTATGGAAATCATATCTAATAATAAATCTATTAATAAATCCCTTATTAAGGATATTAGCTTAGGGTACGAGACGATATTTGATGAAGATAAATCAACAATCAATCAGCCTTACTATAATAGAGCAATTCAGTTAAAACCTGTTTGGATTATAAATTACGATGACACATATAAGAAGATTGATCAAGATTTGCTAAGTAGAACTGGGGTGAATATTGTTGGATTGGAGTAGGATCAAAACAATATTTATTTTAACTTTCTTAGTATTAGATTTATTTTTAGCGATTCAATATTATCAAAAGCGAAGTAGCGATCAGTTTGATACGATGGCAGAATCGAGCATTGAGGAGCAATTAAAGGAAAATGATATCACATATGTGACATTACCTAAAAATTCTTTAAAGGAATCTTATATATCAGGTAATATTAAGGATTTTTCAAAGAAAACGATTGCTGATAGAAAAGGACAGAATATACAAATCTACAAAGATGTATTACAAAGTCAATTGAAAAAACCAGTTCCAATTGCAGAGACAAATAAAATACTCTTCTTAGAAAACTTTGTGAAGGAGTATGTTTGGAATGGTGGTAACTATCATTATTGTCAAATAGATCCAACATCAAAAACGATATATTTCTGTCAAACCTATAAAGATCGCCTAATTTATAATATCGATAGCTCAGTAGTTGAAATAAAGTATAACGATAATAATGAGATTTACGGGTATCGCCAAAAGTATTTAGAAAACTTAAAAGAAATGATCGATAAAAAGAATGTGCAAGAAGGTTTACCGGCAATTAAGGCCATTGAAAATTTATTTGTGAAAGATGAATTAAAACCGAGTGATCGAATTACAAAAGTTGATTTTGGCTATTATACAGTAATCCCGTTATCGAATGGAGTTAAATTCATAGCACCCGCGTGGCATATAGTTGTCAATGAACAGCAGGATTACTTTGTTAATGCTATTGAGGGACAAATAATTAAGATAGATAAAGAACAATGGAGTGAATAGCGATGAGTCTGCATTTTAGTGTACTTGCAAGTGGAAGTACCGGAAATGCGTTATACGTTGGGACGGAGAAAACTAAGCTTTTAGTTGATACAGGACTAAGCGGTAAAGCGATGGAGTCTTTA
Organism: Gottfriedia acidiceleris; assembly: GCF_050457485.1. Classification (GTDB taxonomy): domain Bacteria; phylum Bacillota; class Bacilli; order Bacillales; family Bacillaceae_G; genus Gottfriedia; species Gottfriedia acidiceleris_D. The sequence goes on along the minus strand of NZ_JBCMJM010000017.1, from coordinate 314,574 downwards.
TTTAAAGAAATCAACAGGGATATAAAAGAAGTTTCCGGCATTCTAGTCACGCATGAGCATAGTGATCATATTAAAGGACTTGGAGTTCTTGCCAGAAGATATCAAATCCCAATTTACGCGAATGAAAAAACATGGAAAGCAATGAACCATTTAATTGGAGAAATTCCAACAGAGCAAAAGTTCATTTTTAACATGGAAACGACGATTCAGTTTGGGGATATTGAAGTTGAATCATTTGGTGTATCACATGATGCTGCTGAACCAATGTTTTACGTATTTCATCATAATGAGAAAAAATTTGTTACAATTACGGATACAGGCTATGTAAGTGACCGAATGAAAGGGATCATTTCTAATGCAGATATGTACATTTTTGAAAGTAACCATGATGTCGAAATGCTACGCATGGGTAGATATCCATGGAGCATTAAACGCCGTATTTTAAGCGATGTTGGTCACGTATCAAATGAGGATGCTGCACTAGCGATGTCAGATGTAATTGGAGACAAAACAAAACGTATTTATCTTGCTCATTTAAGCCAAGATAATAATATGAAAGAGCTTGCCAGAATGTCTGTTACACAAACATTAGAGGGAAAAGGATTTGAAGTTGGGATGCAATTCGAAATTCATGATACGGACCCTCAAAAACCAACAGATATAGTGTATGTATAAAACAAAGCGCATACTCAAGGGGAGAGTTTACTTTCTCCTCTTTTTTTTGTGCTAAAAAAAGGAGCTGTGTATAAGTGGAAAAAGTAATTTTAAGCTGTGATGAACATATAGAATGGGCTCTTGACGATTTTGTGGATAAGTATAGTGAAACACCCCTGTTGAATAAAGTCGAAAAAACGCATAATATATCCACAACCTGTGAATATTGTCAAAATGATGCCATATATATTGTATCGAACATAGATTCCCCCACTAAATGTGGATAGAAATTGTGGGTATGTGGATAACTTTTGTGTATAACTTGTTCGTAAAGTGAGGATATAGTGTGAATATCTCAATTATCAGTGTTGGAAAGTTAAAAGAGAAGTATTTAAAGATGGGGATTGATGAATACATAAAACGATTATCTAGTTATACAAAAATGGATATGATCGAAGTCCCAGATGAAAAGGCACCGGAGAATTTAAGCGATGCAGACATGCTAATCGTAAAGGAAAAAGAAGGCGAAAGAATCTTAAGTAAAATAGCAGAAGATGCTTATGTAATTGCATTAGCCATTAAGGGGAAGGAACATACGTCTGAATCATTAGCAAAAAAAATAGATCAACTTGCCACGTATGGAAACAGCAAAGTAGCATTTGTGATTGGCGGGTCATTAGGTCTAAGTGATGCTGTAATGAAAAGAGCGGATGATACATTGTCATTTTCAAAAATGACTTTTCCACATCAATTAATGAAGTTGGTTTTAGTTGAGCAAATCTATCGTTCATTTAGAATTAATAGGAATGAGCCGTATCATAAGTAAATGAGGTTATTGAATTATTAATGTTTGGATGTTTCTCAATATAGCAGGAGTCTGTTACATAACCTAACCTGGAGGTGTGAAATGAGGTATTCTCATGTAGGAATAGTTGTACAAAACATGAAAGAATCGGTTGACTTCTATACTAAAGTTTTAGGGTGCATAGTCCAAAAGCAAGGGAAAGACGAAATAACTCAGTACACATTGTTAAAAGCAGGTAATCAAAAAATTGAACTGTTGCAATTTCTAGATGATGAAAAGGAGAGGGCAGAAGGAGTAATCAGCCATATTGCTTTTAGTGTAGAAAATATTGAAAGAGAGATAGAAAAGTTAAAAGAAAATGGTGTCAGTTTATCAACAGAGATACCGAGAGAAAGTGTAGATGGTATCAAAATTTACTTTTTTAAAGGACCAAGCGGTGAAAGTATAGAGTTATTACAATTACCAAAATAAATATGAGTGCGAAAAAACCTCATTTAGAATAAGTACGATGAGCTCTTTTATAAATAGGGGAGATTTAAGATTGAGAAGGGAATGTGTTACGAAAAGATCTTTGTACACGTTCCCTTATTCTAATTATTTAAATGTCTCACTTATATTAATTAGTAGGACCATTGTCAACGCTAGCTTCGATGGCACTTTGAACGTTAGCCGGCACTGAGGATAAGAAGTCGTAACCAGTCAATGACTCAATTGAATCTACACTTACTCTGTAGTAGCTCCAAGGATGGCTAGAAGTTGTTTGATCATTTGGTAACACTACAGCTATTACTCTCGTAGAAGATGTAATTCGACTTACATCGTTATTCCCATTTGGTAATACAACGATCACTTTCCATGTTTTTGCTGGTACGACAACACCATTCCCAACAGTAGTCTTATATCCATTAGATCCAGTGCCTCCGGATCCATAGCCACCAGATCCATAGCCACCAGATCCATAGCCACCAGATCCATAGCCACCAGATATTACATATAATTCATTTCCAGCAGTTACAAGTGAACGACTATACTCTTCTAAATTTGCCCAAGTAACCTCGTTGTTATTTGGAGCTTGAGGAATCATATTGCTCATTAGAAAAGTTGCTGAATTGCTAGCAACAGTAGAGGTACGGTCAGCGGATGGACACATGTGACCGCGATCAAATCCGCTTCCTGAAAATTCACTAGCAGTAACTTGATACCACCCTGATGGCAATGTAGTATCAGCACGGAAGTCATCCTGACGAGCCGCACTTCCAAGATCAGATGAACCTACGTGCCAGCTAACCCAGTTAGGCTCGTGTTTGCTATTGTTGTAAGATAGATCATACTGAGATTTAACCATCAAATAATTGCTAGAATTAGATATATTACTTGTAGCACCACTTGGGTTTCCTAATCCTATATTGTCATTATCAGTTCCAGTATCAGTTTGTGATGAAGGTTCAGCCGTAGAAGACGTATTTTGAGGAACTAGACTGCTCGTAATCACAAAGTCATTCGCATTATTATTCGTGTCCCAACCATTTCCTTGACCTTGGGCAGTTCCACCATTGTTGTCTTTACGCTCTATACTTGTCGTGGCAGAAATAGTACCTACTGGTGTAGTTTCTGAATCATTTGCAGAGCCGAAACCAACAAAATCTACTACATTTGAATTCGTCGAACCTGATACCGCTGTAGTAACCTTTGCTAGCGCAACTTTTCCACTGCTTGCACTTAAATTTATTGTACCTGTAGCATCTGCAGTTGGTAAATCAACTGTTCCACCGCCACCACTTGCTTCTTTAATTAAATAATACTGATGTGACCCAATACTACCTGACAAATTTGTAATGCTACTGAATGTACCAGTTGAAGAAGCATATTGGACAGACCATCCAGACAAGCTTACACTCGAATCTGTAGGATTATAAAGTTCAATATAATCATTTTTGTAGGAAGTACCGCTATTACCTCCACCACCATAAACTTCGCTAATTACAACATGATTTCCTACAGCTGCCTGCGCAGGTTTGTTAAATAAATCCCCAAACGCACCACCAAAAAAACTAGACTAGTACAAACAAGAAGCGCTGTATTTCTCTTAAGATTTCCCTTAATTTTTTTAAATAATATAATCTTTTGTTCAAATCGATTTTCTAACATATAACAAAAACCTCCTATTAAGTTTTTCAAATTGATTTATTGGATGAATTGGAGTAGCTAAGAACAAGAGAATTGATCGCCCATCGTTAAAGAGAAGTAAAAAACAAATTATTCGTTGGTCCAAATGATGAGATTCTGGTTGAAGATTCTTTGAGCACCCTAGTTTCTTCAATAGACAAATTGGGCTAGACTGTACACTAAATAAGGTGAAAAAATAACGAATTTTTTGAAAATAAGCAAAAAAAACTGTTTAAAGTTGATTTACATAAATTATCTTGCTAACAGTCTATGTAATCCTAAGTAGGCTTTTAGGCACCTCCTTAAATGTTTTTTTGTAGCTTTGCTTTTTTTACTAAGAAAAAAAACGAAAATAGGATATGGGCAAAAAATCATAAGATCAACTTCTTACATATTCACAAAACATAGACCGTATGGCTTAGATTTGTAATTGAAATCATTTAATTTGCCTATTTCCACAATAGCATAATTAAATTTAGAAAAGTTTTAATTTTTAGTAAACTATTACCATTCTTTTATTATAAGAAGTAACTTTTCATGTAATTGGAACTTAATGAAAAATATTGTCGACTAAAAAAAATAAAATCTAACAATGTGATTTCCATAAATTAGTTAAATAATGAGTAAAAAATGCGTACCTCTTATGAAAACTAAGAGGATTTTAATTGATCTTATATGTTAGAGCCATTATGGTTTTTTTATAATCCTAAGAAAATATTAAGATTTACATTGAAAGTTTATTAAGATTTTACTGTTATCATCCTCTTAACATGAAAAATAAAGAGGTGATAAAATTATGAAAAAGGTAAATAGGAGAGAGATACATGAACATATTAGTTTGTGATGATGATCAGTCAATTGTAGAGGCTATTTGTATTTATCTAGAAAATGAAGGATATAGCATGTTCAAGGCCTATAACGGACTAGAGGCCCTAGAGACTATCGAAACCGAAGAGATCCATCTCATTATTATGGATATTATGATGCCTAAACTAGATGGAATTCGGACTACGATGAAGATTAGAGAAAATCATGGTGTACCTGTCATTATGCTGTCTGCAAAGTCCGAGGATTCCGATAAAATTTTAGGCCTAAATTTAGGAGCAGATGATTACATAACAAAGCCATTCAATCCTTTAGAGCTAATCGCACGGGTTAAATCACAACTGCGGAGATATACAAGCTTAGGCAGTCTTGAAACAAAGAATAGTTTATATCGTAGTGGAGGGCTAGTAGTCGATGATGAAGGCAAAATCATTACAGTTGATGGGGAAGTTGTTCATCTTACGCCAGTTCAGTATAAAATTGTAAAGCTCTTGACTGAAAATGCAGGTAGGGTATTTTCAATCGAAGAAATTTATGAAAGAGTATGGAACGAAGCGGCTTTTAATCCCGAAAATACAGTATCTGTCCATATACGAAAAATTAGAGAGAAAATCGAAATAAATCCTAAAGAACCAAAATATTTGAAGGTGGTGTGGGGAGTTGGATATAAGGTCGAGAAAATATAGTCATTCGTTAACTACAAAAATAATTGTATTTACGTTAGTTGTTTTATTTTTTTCAGGCATACTTAAGTCGATTGCAAATGTGTCTGATTTAACTGATGATGATTTTGGCATAGTCTTTGAAGATAATTACTTTCTTAGCAAATCCTATATGCTGGAAGTTGAGCCTATTTTAAGTAGCCTAACTCAATTAGTAAGTGAGTATAAAAGTGAAGAGAATATTTCAAAGGGTGGAGCAATTAGCTCAGAGGATATGAGATCAATTGAAGAATCTTTATATCCAGACTTTACTGAGAGGTCAAAAATATATAATCCAAGCTTAAGCGAAGAAGAAAACTTTAACAATTTTAAAGAAGCTTATGCAAAAGAAATAAATCAAGCAAAGAATGAGATGATAACGGATGATCTAAAAAGATATCAAGGGTTATTGCAAATAGTAGCTGGTAATAAAGATTTATTATATTATGCCAATGATGGTGTTAATGAATTTACGAATAATACTTTAAAAGGTCAATTCAAAGGAAATCCTTCCTATTTAATATACAAAGATTATAAAAGAGAAATTTATCCAGCAACAATTGAAAAGAATAAGCGTTTTAATTGGATTACCGAAAATTTAGATCAGTTGAATGCAAAGAATATGCAAGTTTCTATTGCGTTCAAGCAAGATGCTTTGGATCAAAAAATAAAAGAATGGAAAGAAAATAAGTCAATTGCAACGCATGCATTCATTTTGTTTATAGGTTGTTCGATCGGATTTTTACTATCCTTTGCGTACTTAGCACTTATAATTGGTAGAAAATCATTCAATGATCGAGAATTACATTTAAACGTATTAGATAAATTGTTTAATGATGTTAATGTCGTATTGTTAATGGCTATCATTGCCTCTTGGATAGCATTAATAGACTCGATAACAATTGATGTTATTAATAAGTTAGCTTTCTTCATTACAATTCCGTTTTTTATCGTGGCACTAGTGCTGACCTTATCGATCGTAAAGCATATTAAAAATAAAACATTGTTGAAACATACCTTAATCTATCTTTTATTAAGTAAGTTTTTTACTTTTATTAAAAATGTCTATAATAGTGGCAGTACTGGTGTTAAAACGGTACTACTTGTAGTTGGCTATCCAATCGCAATAGCGATAACATTTTTTATATTCCCGATCACAATCGGCTTTGCGGCATGGTTTGCTTATAAACAAGTAAAAAAATTCAACGCGATTAAAGAAGGGGTCGAGCAAATAAAAGCAGGCGATTTTCATCACCGTATAGAGGTAGATGGGAAAGGTGAGTTTGCAAGTCTTTCTAATAATATAAATACCATTACAGATGGTTTGAAAACAGCTGTTAATCGTGAACTAAAGAGTGAGAGGATGAAAACTGAGCTTATCACTAATGTATCACATGATATTAGGACACCACTGACTTCAATCATTACGTATGTTGATTTATTGAAAAAGGAAAAGGACCCTATTAAAATACAAGAATATGTAGAGGTTTTGGATCAAAAGTCGCAAAGATTAAAGTTATTAACTGATGATTTATTTGAAGCAGCAAAAGCATCTAGTGGAACGATTCCTGTTCATCTTGAGCGTATAGATATTTTATCGTTATTAACCCAGGGCTTAGGTGAAGTTAATGCAAAAGTTGAAGCTTTAGATTTAACCTTTAAGATAAACTATCCCCAAGATAAACTCTATGTTGCAGCGGATGGAAAACTATTATGGAGATCCGTAGAGAATCTACTATCTAATATATTTAAATACGCACTTAGAGGATCAAGAGTATATATTGAAATAGAAGATATGGGGAATGATGTACTTCTTACTTTCAAAAACATTTCAGCTTATGAATTAAATATTTCAGCCGATGAACTAATGGAACGATTCAAAAGAGGCGATGAATCGAGAAATAGCCAAGGTAGTGGGTTAGGTCTTTCAATAGCGAAAAGTCTAATTGAAATTCAAAATGGGCAGTTTGCAATTCAAGTTGACGGTGATTTATTTAAGGCGATGATTCGAATACCTAAACATAATAGCTTAATTTCTTAATCTAAAATAATTAAGATCGAGCACCCTGTTCAAATTGGGGTGCTTTTTTATTTTTTGAAACAAAACTGTAAATCACAAGTCATGCAGAAATCTAGGAGAACAAAGTATACTTAGATTGGATGAATAGAACGACTAATTCAATTAGGAGGGATCTATAGATTGAAGGGAAAAGTAAAAAGAATAGTTATAACATTATTAACAAATCCGATTTTCCTAATTGGATACTGGGTTTTTGGACTAAAGTTAGCTTCAATATCTAGGTATGGAAGTATCAATAAAAATCTACCCATTTTATTAGTAAGCATAGCCCTATTACTAATGGTCATTTTATTTACCATTTTAAAAGTTATAAAAAGTAGCGAGTGTAAACCGAATAAACTAACAGACTTAAAAGCATGGAAATTTATCTCGATTATCTTGTTTGTTGCAATTACATTATTTTACGGTGCAAACATATATAAAAGTGCGACAAATTTTGGCGGTAAACTTGCGTGGTATATAGAACGACTAAAAAACCAAAGAACAGTTAAATTTGAGCATAACAATATATATCAATATGGCGTTGAGGGCATTTTTGAAGATATAAATAATAAGCATACATTACCAAAGAAACTATATATAGAAAATAATTTTTCCCTTAAGTTTAATTCAGATGGAACAATTACATCTCTTGATACATTTGTTTATGGAAAAAACGACAATGGAAAAGAAGAAAGTTTTCTAATAACTTATGATAAAAATAAGTCAGAAAATATCACAGTATATTTACACGGGTATGCCACTCCCAATTATAATGACGATAAACTGTTAGATCCTTTAATTGAAACCGTTAATGTGATTCCAATTAAACAAGCGGTTAGTAAATGGAACGAAAATCAGTATGGATTGATCTATTATGGGAAAAGAAATTGGGGATACAATACAAATGGAATCATTAATGTTGATAAGGATGGAAGAGAACATAGTCCGGAAACAGCAAATACTGAAATAATTGGCTATACAGTATCTTTATTTGTCCCTGGAATGGATAAAGTCATTACGCCAGCTAGATATAACCTAATAGGTAATCCAAACTGGAGCAAACCATCTACTAATCAATCTACTTCAGATGAGAAGAAAAACGAGCTAACTAATACAAAGGAACAGTTTTTTCAATCTAAAGAAGTTGGTTATAAACTAAATGTTGCAGATAAAGCATTAGGAAGCACATTTTATTCATTAAGCAAAACCACTGATGGTGGAACTACATGGACGATCATTAACAATGACCCATATGGAGGAACAGTTGGAAGTGCCACTGGAATTGTCTTCTTGGATGACAAGCTAGGATTTTTGGGTTCTATTAATCCTTCCGGGAATGAAGGAGCCTTATATCGTACAGATAATGGAGGCATTTCTTTCAGTAAAGTTAATTATTCACCTCACGAGGTAAAGTTAGATAATGAAATGTCTATAAGACCTTTTGATACTCCAGGTATGCCTTTTGAGATGAATGGAGTTTTAAGTATGTTGGTTGGTCAAGGTTCAGATGGGGATTACAAAGGGAATAGTAGCGAACTTTATCAATCAAAGGATAAAGGGCAAACATGGAACTTTGTGAAAGAAGTTAAAAAATAGATCTATTAATTATTTCTATAATTGCCATTGCAGTTTGTTTAAATTAGAGAACACACAAAAAGATCTCTCGTAATTATGAGAGATCTTTTTTATATATTCAAAATCTTAAGGGTAAATCTTTAACTTGGAGACGTAAGAAATAAGAATAAAGAATCGGATTAAACAGATTAAGAAGATTAATAATTACTAATTTAATCCAATAAATTGAAGTTTCCAAAATTTGTAGAAAAATAAGTTCTAAATTCCCCCAAATCCTTTCCTAGAAAATACTCATAAAAAACAATGAAAGCAAGGACAATTCTCCAATTTTCTAACAAAATATGACAAATTTTTTTCTTGGTTTTTCGTTAAATTTCCCCAATTTACTGTCGACAAGAACCCCAATTATAATGAAGAATGGCAATTAAATTGTCGTAAAATTTATAAAATTATAAATTTGGTTATTTAAGGGGGATAAGTGGTTAGGGGGAAATGGCGTTATTTTTTATCTATTAAATTAGTGAAAGGAAATGAATAATGTATGAGGCATCGTAAAATAAAAAAAGCAATCATGTCTTCATTAGTAGCGACTTCTACGTTGCTAGGCTACACAGTCCCGACTTTTGCCATGACGGGCGGAACCGCGCGAAATACTACCATCGATACTACACAACTAGGAAACAAAAGTAATTTAGAATTAAATCAAACGCAACAATTACAGAATTTATATTTAGAGAAGCTACAAATAGACCCAAATATATTAAATTCATCGAAGCAATTAGATTTAATTGTTCAATTTAATGTTGATCCTGTCTCTATACAAATGTTAAATCAACAAAAAGATACATCATCTGAAAAACTCTCTGTTAATCAAGAGAGCACATCTGTTATCACACCTGAAATTGCCACAAATGCAGTAAATCAAACTCACAGTGACTTTAAAAACTTTATTAATAGTCAATCGAAATCTTTAAAGGCTGCTGGAGAAACAGCTTCTATTAAATTAGGAAAAGAGTATTCGACAGTTTTTAACGGTGTTTCCGTTAAAATTCCAAGCAGTGCACTTAACGATCTTTTGGCACTACCTTATGTAAAGAAAGTTTATCAGAACGTTAAATATGCACCGATCCCTGCATCGCAGTTAACCGACACACCTGATAGCGTTACAGGCGATGGTAAGATTTCCGAGAAACAAAATGATACAAATTTATTATCTACTATCCGTTCGAATCGAACAAATGTGCAATCTAGTAGTGTTACGAATAGTCCAGATACACCAAAAGCTACAACTAACGAAGCGGGTACAGTGACATCGCCAGGTCCTGAAGGTCCACAGTCTGGTGAAACAGCGGTTCTTGATTGGTTAAAAATCCACGATCTTCAAAATGAAAATATTACAGGAAAGGGTGTAAAAGTCGGTGTTATTGATACAGGTATCGACTATAATCACCCAGACATCGCTGGTGAATACCAAGGTGGTAAAGATTTTGTAGATAATGATAATGATCCAATGGAAACAGTCTATTCAGATTGGTTGGCTGCGAAGCAAGCAAATGATGCACTACCGTCAAATCAACAGGATCCAAATTTCCCAACGGATTACCGTGATTATATTACTTCTCATGGGACTCATGTTGCTGGTACAATTGCTGGTCAATCAAGAAATAATTCTCCTTATGCACTTAGAGGTGTTGCACCTGAAGTGCAGCTATATGCTTACCGTGTTTTAGGTCCTCACGGTGGGACTGATGAAGCGGTAATTGCCGGAATTGAACAATCATATAAGGATGGTTGTAAAGTTATTAACCTATCTCTTGGTGCGAATTACAACGATTCATTATCTGCTAATTCGATTGCAATCAATAACGTAACTGACCTTGGCGTAACGGCTGTAATCGCTGCAGGTAACTCTGGTCCAGGCGCTGGAACAGTAGGAACTCCAGGTGCTGCTGCTAAGGCAATTACCGTGGGCGCAATCTCTTATCCTAAGCAAGTTCCTATGTTGGATATCCATTCTTATGGTGCAACGGGAGAAGGTTCATATTCTACAATTAACACTCGTTTGTTAGCAAAAGATTTTACCGATTCAAATGACAAGCTTAGTGGCTCGACTAAGTACGATATTGTGGATGCTGGATATGGTACTCCTGCATGGTACGATGATCTTAGAAATAAAAATATAAGCGTTAAAGATAAAGTAGTACTAATAAAACGTGGCGCTGCTCCTGTAAATCAGCTAATCATGAATGCAGCTGCAGAACACGCTAAAGCTATGATTTTATGGAATCCGCAAGATAATCCTGATCTTGTCTTTGACGATCAAGGCTATTATCCATATTATTTAGGCGCAACGGGCGGTTTAATCTACACAGTGCAAATAAACAAGAATGAAGGTACAAACTTTTATAATGCTTTTAAAAGCGGTACGATAAAAACAATTTCTGTTTCAAATGGCGGTAACTTTACATTTGGTGGAAATGAGCTTGCGAGCTTTAGCTCGACAGGTCCTGTTACAGGCTCGTTGGCAATCAAACCTGACGTCGTAGCGCCAGGTGTCGATGTTTTCTCGGCTGCGCCATATGATATTTCTGAGCCAACAAACAAAGATTATACAAATGCTTACCAAACGATGTCAGGTACATCGATGGCAACTCCTCATGTTGCTGGTATGGCTGCATTGATTCTATCAGCTCATCCAAACTATAAGCCTGAGGATGTAAAAGTAGCGTTGATGCAAACAGCCGATCCAATTAATAAGCAACAAAGTTTATTCCAAATCGGTTCAGGTAAATCGGATCCTTATCAAGCCGTTCATACAGACATGCTATTTAAGGTAAAAGACTTTGTTCAATCACGCTCGTCAACCGATGATTCTTCTACATCTAATATTATAAATGTAGCAAATACAACAGGTTCATTTTCGTTTGGCTATACTTCTCGTTCAGAAGATGGTTCAGTTACGAAAACAGGAGACTTGTATATTACTAATAATGGCTCTACTGCTAAAACTTTCGATTCATCAAGTGTTTTCTTTAAGGATGCATTTTTGAAAGATGGACAAGATGGTGAGAAGGAAGGCGTTAAAATTAGTTTAAATAATGCGACTTCTCCTGCAACTGAATTAACTTCGATTAGTGTGCCTGCAGGTGATACGGTTCATTTGGTCGTAAAATTTACTGCACCGGCTACAGCTGCTAGTGGATACTACGAGGCGTATATAAACTTTGTTAATTCAGTTAATACTACTGAAACCTATCGTATGCCTCTTGCTATCAGTATCCAAAGTAGAGGAGTAGATTTCAGAATTGTAAGAAAAGCAATAAACCTTGATCGCAATAAAAACTTTAATCCAAATACGTATGCATTTATCCCAGCAAGTTGGGCAGATATTAGAGTGAAAAGTCCACTTGATCCTTCTTTTGGTCTTAAACTCTACGTTATGGATCTAACTGGGAAAAATTATATTGGTTTTATTGGCACGCTTAATCTTTCTGCCTTTACGCTAGGGAATTCAATGAATGTTCCTTTAATGATGAATGGAGCTTACTATCCTTATAGCTCGCCTATTTCTAAGGATGACCCTAATCTTTCTGTAAAACTTACACAGCAATCATCACAGCAAAAAATCGCTGATGAAGGCGGATACATGATACAGGCTCGAGCATTAGATGCAACAAGTGGCCAGCTTTATACATTAAATGGCTCACTTTATGTTGATAATACGTCTCCAACCATGCAAATGGATGCTGGTAGCGGACCTGGCATTTATGAAATTGACCCTAATGGTCCTACAACAGATGGTGCGTTAAAATGGTTCTCAGGAAAAATGTATGACTCAAACGTTGATTACATGAAAAATGTTGGGCACGAAACGAAGGTTCCTGCGCCACCAAACTATGATACTGATACAGATGTTAGCCAATCTTTAGGTCAAATTGACGGCATGCTTGGTGACTCGAACTCTGCACCGTACGTCAATTACTTTTTACATCCTAATGATGACGGAACATTCAAATTTGGTATATCGAAAGAAGATCTAATTAATACAAGTGATGATCCTCTGAAAGAAAACTATGGAGAGATGTTCAGATTCTATCCAGAAGATTATTCTTTCTCTGGAAATATAGACACTACAGCAAAATATTATTACTTTGTTAAAAAAGGAAACGAATATGTCGTTAACAGATACGAACGTTTAGATTCACCAGGATCGAAAACGCTAAATGGCGTTGACCCTGATTTCTTAAAGGATAAAACATTAGTTGCAAATGGTGATAACTTTAAATCAACGTTATCAGTTAAATATCCTAAAAATCTAGTTGGTGCGAAGTTCTATTTGTACAGGCTTGATTTTGCAGAAATGACGGATGTTGATTTTAGTGATCAATACAAAGCCTTTCTAGCATCTAAAGGAATTACAGCTGATAAAAGTTGGATTCGTCAAGATAAGGACATAAATGAAGATTATATTTTCAGTTTCAATCTGCCTGAAGCTGTAAAAGCCCAAGGTGTATTGAATGCAGAGGATGTAATTAGCGGTGGCGTTGCAAAGGAAATGCCTCTAATTGATATTAAATTTAAAGTTACAAACGATGCAGGATTAGATACAATGTGGCCTATGTGGTCGGGTAATATCCCAGAAATCACAACGTACAAAGATGGTAAAAATGGAATGGATCGTGTCCCTACTTTCCAAGATAAATTTATTTACGTTAGAGGCGGGGCATACGTCAGCGGTAATATTAAACCGGAAGGATTCCAAAACTATCTGGCAACGAGTGCAGTTTTTGGTAGATCAACACCGATTACGACTAATGGTTCAGGCGTAGAAATCAAATTTGAAGATCCTAATACAGGTGGAAATACTTCTGCATTATCAATTGCACAAGATCCTACTGGAGCTTCGTCAAGTGCAAACCCGGGTATAAATCAAACTGGCTCATTTGCAACAAATCTTCCAATGCCAGCTGGTAGTAAGCCTTACAATGTTACGATGAAAATGCCGGGTCATTTCACATACTATGGCACATTGGCAATGAACAACTCTGGGCAGTTTGGCTATTCAGCGGGAGGAAACTATTCGGTCCCAGGTGCTCTTATGCTAGCTGGTGATGTGAACGGTGATGATGTAATTGACATGAGAGATATCCAAGCTGAAAGTACTGCATACAATGCATACGTTGCAACGCCATCGACTTATACGAGAGCAGCTGATTTCAACTTTGATGGTGCAATTGATTATACAGATTTTGAGTATATTGTTAAAAACTTTGGTAAATACAATACAACTGCACCTAATGCAGCGGCTCTACCAGGAACAATCGTATCAACTACAAGTTCAGCGATTTCGTTAACTGGATTTAATACTGTACCAAGTGGTTCGGATTTAACAGCATTTAACACTGTCATAAAGCCAGTACCATATTTGAAAACAACTGACCTAACCGCTTTGGTAAATTTTGGAAAAGTAAATCCGTTCCAATTATTCTCTGTAGTTTACAAAAATCCAGACAATTCTGTAACTGGTGCTGCTACACTTACGCAAATAGATGATGCGGCTTATAGGGCTGCTTTAGACGGTGCCGGCGGACAAATTCTGATTGACGGTGTCGACCGTAAATCAGCTACAAATGTGTATAATGGCGCATCTACAAATTCAATTGTTGACAAGGTAGTTTCTGGTAAAGGACAATACGAATTTGATCCATCATTGTTTGCAAAATCAGGAGTTCATACAATTGTATTTAAAGCTCCTGGATATATGGATCGTACATTGAAATTTAGAATGCTAGATGGGGCTGGAAATAGCTTCACATTACTTTCACCGAATAATGTTGCAACAATTGGAAAAGCATTAACATTTAGTCGTTCAGATACAACAGGTTCTACAGCCGCTCACTATCGTGACATTTGGCAGCCGAATATCACGGCAATCAATGTAATTGATCCAAACAATAATGTTGTTAAAAGCTATAAAGGGGAAGAACTAACAACACTCTTTAACCAAGTAACACCAGCTAACGCAACAACATTTAACTTTACAATCCCAGCAGGTGTATTTTCGCAGGCAGGTGATTGGAAATTTACAATAGAGGCTGACAATTTTTCAACTTATAATTTAACACAAAGAATTAACGCATTTTCAGCTCCAATATTAACAGCTGAAACGAATCGTTATTTTAATGATAGTAATGTAAATCCGTTATCGATTGGGATCGGAGCAACAAATGATACACAAGCATGGAGAGATGCGATTACAGCTATCCAAGTTGGAAGTACTACAATCGCAAGAGCTGATTTTGAAGCTAGTAAAATCACTTTAGGTGCCCCTGGAACACCTATCATGATTGATAAAACGTTAATCACAGCGCCGGGAAGCGTAAAAATCAACATTTTCGCAAATAATTACCAAACGGCAACTGTCGATCAACCATTTTATAAGCAAGGCGTAACACTGACTAAGCCAGCAGGAACAATTTATGCTGGTCAAGACCTAGTAATGACATTTAATCCAGGTACAGCAGCATCTGAATGGATATCAGCTATGAAGACAAGCGGTGATATAAAATATGGTACAGCTTCTTCGCCATCTATTAAAACGAAAGTTGTGATAGATGAAACAGCAGGAACAGTAAAGATACCGTTTGATTTAGTAAGAACTGATGGTGGCGGTGCAGTGACAAAGAATGTTATTGTATCAGCTCAAGGATTTGCTGATATAAGCTTACCAGTATTAGTTACGCCTCAAACTGCGCCAACTCTTACGCTATCAGCACCTGCTGGAACACCGCAATTTGGTGATACGATTACTTACACAATTAGTGGTGACGATAATCCACTGTGGAGAAGTTCAATTTTACTAGCAGCTTCATCGGATCAAACAGTAGATAATGGTGACGTTACAATTCAGTTATCATCAGTTACATCAGTAAAATCTTTTGTAACAACATCTGCAGGAAAAGTAACGATTGATGGTTCTGTAACTCAGTCAAATACTGCGGCAGGCAATAAGAACGTTAAGTTTAAATCGCCTTACTTTACACCGATTACAATTGCTCAACCATTTGCTCAAAGAACAGCACCAACGCCAGCTATGACGCCAAGTGGAGTTGGGAAGCCAGTAATTATGACAATACCGAACAATACTGAAAACATGAGATGGGCAAATGCATCAAAAGCAGTATCAGGTGATATTACAGTAGATGGAGTATCGGTTAAATCTGATGCGACAATCTCATCAGATGTAAGTAATATTACAATTACGCTTCCTGGAACAGCATTTACAACAAAAGGCAATAAAGAAATTAAGTTTACGGCGTATTGCTACCCAGACACAAAGGTAACTCAAGTAGTTAAGAGTAATTCACCAGTGTTTGCTTCAAAAATAGCTTATATTCAAGAAGATACACCAATTACTATTGGCTACAATCAAGATTCAGATTGGCTTGCAGCTTCACCAGTTGTTTCATTAAATGGAAAAGTGGTCGACTCTAGCAAGTACACTCTTACAGCTAAGGAACTGACATTTGTTGATCGATCTTTATTCAATAACCTAGGTGATTATGAATTTACAATTTCTGCACCAGGTTATATGGACACTTCGTTTACGATTATCATAAGTGATGATTTGTCACACTCGATTTCAGCAACAGCGGACAGTAATGGAAAAATTGATCCAGACGGCTTCGTTTCTGTAAAACACGGTTCTAATCAAACGTATAAAATCACGCCGAATACTGGGTTTGAGATTGGAAGCGTTAAGGTTGACGGACAAGAAGTAACGGTTACAAATGGTGAGTACACATTTACAAACGTAACGAAGAATCATTCAATCGATGTAACGTTCAAACAGATCGTTCACATTATCACGGCAACAGCTGGAAGTAACGGAATGATTAGTCCGAACGGTAGAATTGCTACAAATTATGGAACAAACCAAACGTTTACGGTCACGCCTTACGATGGTTTCGAAGTTGCAACCGTTAAAGTAGACGGTGTGGATGCTCAGTTAATAAACAATACGTACACGTTTACGAATGTAACAAAAGATCATACGATTAATATAACGTTTAAACAAATCGTACACACAATCACAGCAGCAGCTGGTAGCAACGGTACGATCAGTCCGAGCGGCAATGTTTCTGTAAATCATGGAAAAGATCAAACATTTACGGTAACACCGAATAAAGGCTATGAGGTTGCTACATTTACTGTTGATGGTGTGAATGCAAATCTTACAAATAACTCTTATACGTTTACAAATGTAACAAAAGACCACACGATTAATGTAACGTTCAAGAAAATCATTTACACAATCGTAGCATCAGCTGAAGGCAATGGAACGATTAGCCCAAGTGGTGTACTTTCAGTAGATGAAGGAGCAAATCAAACATACAAAATTACGCCTGATAAGGGTAATTATGAGGTTGAATCGTTTAAAGTAGACGGAGTAGAAACAAAGCTAACAAATAATACGTACACGTTTACAAATATAACAAAGAATCATACAATCAGTGTTACGTTTAAACATAAAGGTAACAGTGGAAAGTAATGGCACATAGCTTAAACAGCAAAGCTTCAGCTATTTATGGAGCTAGTGATCGTTAAAGAAAAATAAGTGCGGTTATAAGATTAGAAAATATATTTTTTCAAATGAGGAATTAAAGGGCTCATTTTGAGTCGCATTAGGCTGTCGGGAACTTCCCGCCAGTCTCTTTTTTGTGTTTAAATCATATAAGGCGGAGTAAATTTAGACTAAAATTTGGTTCAATTAAATAATTTTAAAATAATAAGCAAATCTTTCCTTCAGTTATTTTTTATTGTACACGAGACAAACTTAAAATAAGCGCTTACTATATAGAGGTAGGGTTCATTAACTAATAGTGAGTCAGAATTTATTTTTCTAAAATAAGGACCTTAATGATAGATTTTTAACTTTTTTACATTGTTTAAATAGTTTATAATTATCAGATAAAGAAAAAAATTTTTTTAGGACAGTTAGTAATAGAAATATACTATTAATTGGATATAATTAAATAGTGATATACTATTATTAAAATGTAGTTTAAATGTGTTATACTATTAATAAGATATAATTGAGACAGAAAAGGTGTGTTCCTAGGTGGTGCCTTGCTTTTTGTGACACCTAAGCAGGAAAACCTACTTTTTTGCAAATAAAGGGGAAAAGGAAGGTTATTATGAGCAACAGACAAACTAGAACAGACATTATCTTAATTGGTGCCGGAGTCATGAGTGCGACTTTGGGATCATTACTAAAAGAGTTAGCACCGGAATTAGAAATTAAAGTATTTGAGAAATTAGAAAAAGCAGGAGAAGAAAGCTCTAATGAGTGGAATAATGCAGGTACGGGACATGCTGCGTTATGTGAGCTTAACTATACATCAGAAAAAGCTGATGGCTCGATTGATATTAGCAAGGCGATAAAAATTAATGAACAGTTTCAACTTTCAAGACAATTTTGGTCATATCTTGTAAACAAGAATTTGATTGGTAATCCACAAGAATTTATCATGCCAATTCCTCATATGAGTTTAGTGCAAGGTAAAGAAAATGTGGAATTTTTGAATAAACGATTTGAAGCGCTTTCTAAAAATCCTTTATTCAAAGGGATGGAATACTCGGAAGATGCTCAAAAGTTGAAGGAATGGATCCCGCTTATCATGGAAGGACGCACATCTAATGAACCAATAGCGGCAACAAAAATAGATTCAGGAACGGACGTAAACTTTGGCGCTTTAACGCGTATGATGTTTGAGCACTTAGAGAGTAAAAATGTAGAGATAAACTATAGACATGCTGTAGAAGATATTAAGCGCACTAGTGACGGCTCATGGGAAGTAAAAGTGTATAATATGAACACAGGTAATATCGATTCCCACATTGCAAAATTTGTATTTATCGGTAGTGGAGGAGCTAGTCTACCTTTACTGCAAAAAACTGGTATCCCTGAGTCAAAACATATTGGGGGGTTCCCTGTAAGTGGACTATTCTTAGTATGTAAAAATCCAGAGGTTGCCAAGCAACACCATGCAAAAGTATACGGAAAGGCTAAAGTTGGTGCACCACCAATGTCTGTTCCGCATCTTGATACAAGATATATCGATAACCAAAAGTCGTTATTATTTGGACCGTTTGCTGGGTTTTCACCAAAGTTCTTAAAAACGGGCTCAAATATGGACCTGATTAGTTCTGTAAAACCAAATAACGTCATGACGATGTTAGCAGCAGGCGTAAAAGAGATGTCTTTAACGAAATATTTAATTCAACAAGTCTTATTATCGAATGAAAAACGTATGGAAGAATTACGTGAATTTATTCCAAATGCTAAGAGTGAGGATTGGGATATCGTAGTTGCTGGTCAACGTGTACAAGTTATTAAAGACACGCCAGCTGGAAAAGGAACACTTCAATTCGGTACGGAAGTAGTTAGTGCGGCTGATGGCTCGATTGCAGCATTACTTGGAGCATCTCCAGGAGCTTCGACAGCTGTTCACGTAATGCTTGAAGTATTAGAAAAATGCTTCCCACAACATATGATGGAATGGGCGCCAAAAATTAGAGAAATGATCCCTTCATTTGGATTATCTCTAGAAGAACATTCAGAACTTTTAGAGGAAATTCAAGCTTCAACTTCAAAAACACTTGGATTAAACGAAAAAGAGCTAGCTTATAGTTAACTTTTTTCAATTAACTTTAAAATAAAGAACCTTCAATTGATATTGGATTGGAGGTTCTTTTTGTTATGGTAGGAAATAGGGGATTAGGACTAAATAACGAAGATAATGATGAATCATGTCGATTTAAATTTTTTGAAAAATTGAAAAAAAGTGTTCATGATTTAAAAAAGAGGTGATATACTACATACAACTGGTAATGACATCATTACTAAAGTGATTTTATGAAAGTTATAACTGGAGGTGAATGTTTTATTAGAAATTAAACATTTTTTGTAAGCCTTTTCAAATAAACTGGTAATAACATCATGACAACGTGTTCATGGAGCACAATATTCCAAATCATGTCTTTTTAGAGCAACTACTGGATTAAAAGGCTATTAAACTTTTAAAAGAAAGAAGGGGAATGGGATGAAAAAGTGGCTTGTTTTACTACTAACCTTGGCTTTAGGCTTACTAGGATTAGCTGGATGTGGTAGCAGTGACACATCGGGGGATGCAAAAGATGGAAAGGTTGAAATTACTTACGGTTTTTGGGATAAGAAGCAAGTTCCCGCGGTTGATGAAATTATAAAATTATTTAATGAAAAGTACCCTAATATTAAAGTGAAAACTGAGCTTACTCCATATGCACAGTATTTCCAAAAGCTAGAAACAGCTGCAACAGGAGGAGCGTTACCAGACGTTTTATGGATGAATGGTCCACATATAGTCCAATATGCGGAAGGTAAAGTAATTGTCCCACTTAGTGACTTAGCATCAAAGGACAACTATAGTCTAGACAATTATCCTAAGTCATTAGTCGATCTTTATACAGTAGATGGAAAGCTTTATGGTATTCCAAAAGACTTTGATACAACTGGACTTTGGTATAACAAAAAGATTTTTGATGAAGCAGGTATACCTTACCCAGATAATACTTGGGATTGGAATAAGTTAAAAGAGGTTGCTAAGAAGCTTACAAATAAAGACAAGGGAATTTACGGATTTGCAGCTTTAATGGGTAACCAAGGCGGATATTATGATTTCATTTGGCAAAATGGTGGTCATATTATTTCCGATGATGGCAAATCAGTTGGATTTGATCAACCTGAGGCAATTGAAGCTCTTAAATATAACATTAGTTTTATAAAAGAAGGACTGTCTCCAACACAAGCTCAAATGACGGAAACGGCACCATCAGAGTTATTTTCTTCTGGAAAAATTGCAATGATGTTTGATGGACCTTGGATGGTTCCGGAATATAAGAAAAATCCAGATTTAAATGTAGCTGTCGTACCTAAAGGAAAACAACGTGCAGTTTCCATTCATGGACTAGCAAACGTTATTGCGGCAAACACAAAACATAAAGATGCTGCTTGGAAGTTTGTTCAATTCCTAGGTTCTAAAGAAGCAGCAGAAGTATATGCGAAAACTGGTACAGTAATCCCTGCTTATAATGGTACACAGGATGCTTGGCTAAAAGCTGTTCCAAATTTAAATCTTCAAGCCTTTATTGATGAAGTTGACTATTCAGTTCCGCTACCAAGTGTGAAAAATACGGGCGAAATCTGGCAGTATGAAACGGATATCTTGAAAAAGGCATGGAGTAATGAAGAAAGTGTTGAAGATGCTGTAAAAGAATTAACGAAAAAGGCAGACGAGGCACTAGCTAAGAACTAAAAAAATGAAGAGAAGAAGATTTCTAAAGCCTAAAATTACTTCTTCTCTTTATTTCCCTTAAAAGGAGTGAATACAGTGAAAGAAATGCCTCTACAAGTTGAAGTGAAATCAAAAAGTAAACTAAAAATACCAAGCTTATCAAAGACGAGAAAACGATCAGATTATTTTTGGGCGTATTGTATGATTGCACCAACAATGATTGGTCTAACTATTTTCTATTTGTGGCCAATCATTCAAACGATTTACTTCAGTTTTACAGAATGGGGAGCATTTGGGCAATATGAATGGACAGGATTAGACAATTATAGACGAATGTTAGAAGACTCTAACCTATTACAGTCGTTTAAAAACACAGGCATTTATATCGTTTTTACGGTTCCGATTGGTATTTTTTTATCGATTCTTATAGCAGTACTTTTAAACCAAAAAATTAAGGGTAAATCTGTTTATCGAACCTTATATTTTTTACCTGTTATTACCATGCCGGCAGCAATCGCTATGGTTTGGAGATGGTTATATAATTCTGATTATGGGCTCCTAAATTATCTTTTATCCATCTTTGGAATAAAAGGTCCACAATGGGTAAGTGATCCAAAAATTGCACTGTATTCAATCATTGTAGTAGCAATTTGGAGTGGACTTGGTTACAACATGGTTATTTTTCTTTCAGGGCTACAAGGGATTCCAAGATCATATTACGAAGCAGCGGAGATAGATGGTGCAGGGCCAGTCAAGGTCTTCTTTAAAATAACACTACCGTTACTTTCCCCGGTTATATTCTTCGTAACAATCATGTCTTTTATTGGAGCGTTCCAAGTGTTTGATTTAATTTTTATGATGATTGGGAAAAGCAGTACAGCACTCGAAAATACTCAATCGATCGTGTACTTATTTTATCAGCATGCATTCGTGTTAAATGATAAAGGTTATGCTGCTGCAATTGCAGTTTTACTATTAATCATTATTTTGATCATTACAGCGATTCAAATGGTTTTACAAAAGAAATGGGTTCATTATGATTGAAGGAGGAGTAACCATTGGAGAAAGCAAGATACCAGATCACAAGTAAAACAATCTTAATTCATTTAATCCTAATTGTCGGCGCCTTGGCGATGGTCTTCCCTTTTATATGGATGTTACTAACTTCATTAAAAACGTATGCTGAGTCGATTCATGTTCCACCTGTTATAGTTCCAAAGCATTTCCAGTGGGTGAATTATAAAGATGTTTTTGATTTACTACCATTCTTTAAATTCATGTTTAATACGCTAATCATTACAGTGATTCGCACAATTGGACAATTATTATTATGTTCATTAGCCGCATACGCTTTTGCGAGAATTGAATTTCCAGGAAGAAACATTCTTTTTTTAATCGCATTATCGGTTTTAATGGTACCAGGGCAAGTCTTTTTATTACCGCAATATATGATCATGGTGAAATTAGGCTGGTTAAACACTTTACAAGCGGTAGTCGTTCCAGGTTTATTTAGCGCATTTGGTACATTCCTATTAAGACAATTTTTTATGGGATTACCAAAGGAGTTAGAAGAAGCTGCTAGATTAGATGGCTGTAATCATTTCCAAATTTATTGGAAAATCATGCTTCCTTTAGCTAAGCCAGGTTTAGTTGCTTTAGGTATATTTACAACGCTATGGAGCTGGAATGAATTAATGTGGCCAATGATTGTTAACAGCTCACCAGAATCAATGACGTTGTCCGTCGGTTTGTCTTCATTACAAGGACAATATTTAACCAACTATCCAGTTTTAATGGCAGGATCATTTTTAGCCATTTTACCAATGCTTATTTTATTTATGATTTTACAAAAACAATTTATTGAGGGAATTGCAGTTACGGGAAGTAAATAAAAATCTTACAAAGCTTGGAGGAAACTAATTATGAAGGCAGCTTTAATAGGAGCGGGAAGTAGAGGATTTTACGCATACGGTTCATATGCTTTACAGTATCCACATGAAATACAATTCATTGCTGTAGCTGAGCCAAATAAAGAAAAAAGAGAAAAGTTTGCGGAAGCTCACAATATCCCTGAGAATTTGAGATTTGAAGACTGGACTGAGCTATTAGAAAAAGAACAGCTATGTGAGGCATTATTAATTTGTAGTCCAGACCGTAATCATTATAAGCCCGTTATGAAGGCAATTGAAAAAGGATATAGTATTTTATTAGAAAAACCGATGTCACCAGAACCAATTGAGACGTTGGAAATAGCAGAAGCGGCAGAAAGGCATAATACATTATTAACAGTTTGTCATGTTATGAGATATGCGCCATTTTATCAAGCATTAAAAGAAGTTGTTGATCGTAAAGTAATCGGCGACATCATTTCGATTCAGTGGAATGAGAATGTAGGTTACTTTCACCAAGCTCATAGTTTTGTACGTGGTAACTGGCGTAATTCGTCTGAATCTAGCTCAATGCTCTTACAAAAAAGCTGCCATGATATGGATATGCTTGCGTGGCTGATTGGTACAGAGTGCAAGAGTGTATCTTCATATGGGAGTTTAACTTACTTTAAAAAAGAAAACGCACCAGAAGGTTCAACACATCGCTGTTTAGATGGTTGTAAGGTAGAAAAGGAATGTCCTTATTCAGCAGCTAAATGGTATTTACATGACCGTGATGTTTGGCCAGCAAATGTTATTTCAGCAAGTTCAAGTCTTGATAGTAGACTTAAGGCAATTCAAGAGGGACCATATGGTCGTTGCGTATATCACTGTGACAATGATGTTGTTGACCATCAAGTAGTTAATTTATTATTTGAAAATGACGTAACAGTTGCATTTACTATGACGGCATTTACAAATGAAACATTCCGTAACTTTAAAATTATGGGAACAAAAGGCGAAATAATTGGAAATGATGCTAAAAACGAAATTGAAGTTAATTATTTTTCAGGTAAGAAGGAATTAATTAAGCCATCAACTGTAGATGGTGGCCATATGGGAGCTGATACAAGTATTATGGCTGATTTCATTCAACGCGTTACTAAGAAGGACAAAGGCAGCTTAACATCAGCTATCGTATCAGCTAAAAGTCATATGATTGCTTATGCTGCAGAAGAATCAAGAGTGTCAGGAACAATGGTTTCACTAGATGACTATGAGAAAAAATTAAGAATGACAGAAGAGAGAGTTTTGTAGAAATTTCTATTGCGACATAATGTGGTATCTTTTTCAAAATTATGTATAATAGATGTATATTTAACTGGTTATGACAAAGATACCACTAAAGGAGCTAATCATGGTAGAAAAGGATTCACGACTTCCTCTTTATTATCAATTAATGGATATTTTATTAGAAAAAATCGAATCAGGCGAACTTGCTGAAAACGATCAGCTACCATCTGAACGAGAATTATGTGACACGTATCAAGTTAGCCGTACAACAGTAAGGCAGACGATGCAAGAACTTGAAAAACAAGGCTATATTTATAAAGTTCATGGCAAGGGGACATATGTTTCAGAAAGAACGTATAACCAAAGTCTTGTAAAATTTTATAGTTTTACGGAAGAAATGAAAAAAGCAGGGAAAATCCCAACCACAACAGTCGTTTCTTTTGAAAAAATAAATTGTGACAGTAAGGTAGCAAAGGCCATGGATCTATCGGTAGAAGAAGAGGTATTTAAGATTGTTCGATTAAGACTTGCAGATCAGGAACCGATGTTATATGAAACCTCTTATGTACCCGTAAAGGATTTTAAAAATCTTTCGAGTGAAGAATTGCAACATACGCCGATGTATGAAATCTTCAGAACTCAATATAATGTGAATATTTCTAGCGCCTTAGAAAGCTTTATGGCTGTTAGTGCAAATAAAGTGGAGTCAGAAATGCTAAACATAATCGAAGGTGCACCATGTCTAATGCTTAAACGAGTAACTTATGATCAAAGCAAAGTAATTGAGTATACAATTTCTATTGCAAGAGGGGATAAATTTACTTATACAGTAGAGTTGAAGTAGAGACTTCAGACATGGCCGCCACCGCTCGTTTGCAATCGGTCTGAAAACCAGCTTTTAATGGTTTTTTCTACACACTAAAAATAGATACAGAAGTATCTATTTAATGCAACTGGTAATGATGACACTAACAGTTAAAATAGGAGGAAGTAAATATGGAGCTATTAAAATCGAGTGAATATGAAAGAATGAATGTTGGCGCGAGCCATACAGCAAAAGAAATAGCCCAGCAACCTAGATTATGGAACGAAACAAAGGATATTCTTTTATTTAATAGAGACCGAATTCTTACATTTTTAAAGAGCATTAAAAATAAACACGATCAGATACGAATTATTTTAACTGGTGCAGGTACATCTGCATTTGTTGGTGACACAGTCCTTCCTTATTTAAAACAAATTGTTAACAACAAAAAAATTGTAGTAGAGAGTATTGCTACGACAAATATTGTGTCAAATCCATATTCTTATTTAAAAAAGGACCTTCCAACAATCATGATTTCATTTGCTCGTTCAGGAAATAGTCCAGAGAGTTTGGCTGCTATTCACTTAGGAGAACAAGTTATAGATGATTTTTATGGAATCGTTTTTACATGTAACCAAGATGGACTACTGGCTCAAAAGAAGAAAAATGATCATAATCATTTGGTCATCTATATGCCAGAAGAAGCAAACGACCAAGGATTTGCAATGACGAGTAGTTTTACGACGATGCTTTTCTCAGCTTTACTGCTTTTCAATATTGATCAGATTCATACGTGGGAGAAGAAAGTTGATGAACTTATACATGCTGGTCATTCAATTATTAGCGGGAGCGAGCAAAGTATTAAACAGTTGGCGAATTCATCTTTTCAAAAAGTTGTTTATTTAGGCTCAGGTGTTTTTGAAGGCTTGGCAAGAGAAGCATCATTGAAATTGTTGGAGTTAACAGGTGGGACAATTCCGTCTACATTTGATACCTCATTAGGATTTAGACATGGGCCTAAGTCCATTTTAGATAAGGATACTGTTGTATTTGTATTTCTATCTTGTAACCCTTATACAAGACAGTACGATCTCGATATTTTAGAAGAGATTTACAAAGAAACCAATCGAGGAAAAGTAGTAGCAATTTCATCTTTAAAGGATCAGGTTGCTGAAGAATATAGTGATGTTTTCTATTATGTGGATCTTCCTCAAATTAGTGAAGATATTTTTCTAACTTTCCCTTTTATCTTATACGCACAAACCTTTGCTATGTATAAATCTATTAATCTTGGCTTTTCTCCAGATAACCCTTCTCCATTAGGAGTAGTTAACAGAGTTGTTAAAGGAGTTACGATTCACCCTTTTGCAAATGAGATGAAGAATGGAGGAGATTTATCTTGATTACATCAAGAAGTACGATTCTTTTAGATGCACAATCAAATGGCTACGCAGTACCGGCATTTAATATCCATAACTTAGAAACAATGAAAACAGTATTAGAAACAGCTCAGGAGCTGCGTTCACCGGTTTTGATTGCAGCTACACCAAGTACAGTTAGTTATATGGGGGAAGAATTTCTAATTAGTATGATGGAGGCCTCAAAAAAAAGATACGATATTCCAATTTGTTTTCATTTAGATCACCATGAAAAAATTAGTGATATAAAAGCTTTAATTGATAGTGGAATTCACTCAGTCATGATTGATGCCTCCCATCATGACTTTGAAGAAAATATTCGAATCGTTCGTGAAGTAGTTGATTATGCTACTTCATTTGGAGTTGCTGTGGAGGCGGAGCTTGGCCGACTGAGTGGAGTTGAAGATGATCTTGAAGTGGATGAAAAGGATCAAATTTATACAAATCCAGCACAAGCTAAAGAGTTCGTTTCTAGAACAGGAATCGATTCGTTAGCTGTTGCCATTGGAACGGCTCATGGTCTTTATAAAGGAGAACCTAAATTAGATATTGAACGATTAAGTGCAATCCAAAGAGAAGTTGATATTCCGCTAGTTCTTCATGGAGCTTCGGGCTTACCTGATGAATTAGTACAAAAAACGATTAAAAACGGAATATGTAAAGTAAATATTGCTACTGAATTAAAAATAGCTTTTGCTAAAGGATTACGTGGTTATTTAAATGAAAATCCAAATGCCAATGACCCTAGATATTATTTTAAAGATGCAGTAAGAGAAATGAAGTTAGTCGTTGCTGATAAAATTAAAATGTGCGGTAGTATGAATCGGGGTTAGAAAAATGATTGCTACAATTACATTAAATCCAGCTATTGATATTCGGTATAATCTTCCCGTCTTACACTTAGATGACGTTAATCGCGTTACAGCTGTAGATAAAACAGCCGGTGGAAAAGGACTTAACGTTTCACGTGTATTATCTCAGCTGGGAGTTAAAGTTACTTGTACCGGATTTTTAGGCGGAAAAAGTGGCGAGTGGATAGCTGGTCAGCTCCAAAATTATAATTTAATTAATCGTTTTGTAGGAATAAAAGGAGAGACAAGATTTTGTTTAGCAATTGAATCTAAAGAAGGTCATACAGAAATTCTTGAACAAGGGCCCGAGATATTGGAGAATGAAAGAGAAGAATTTTTGAAAAATTTTGATACCATTCTAGAATCGAATAACTATATTGTAGGTTCTGGCAGCTTGCCATATGGAATCAACTCTGATTTTTATAGAGACCTAATAGAAAAAACAAAACAAAAAGGGAAATATTTTCTTTTAGATTCAAGTGGAGAATCACTAGCCCAAGGTGTAAAGGAAAAGCCTTTTTTAATTAAGCCGAACAGAGAAGAGTTTTGCAAGTTAATCGGGTTAAACCAATTATCAATAGAGGATATGATCTGGCACGCTCGGGAAATATGCCAAAAGGGTACCCAATACGTTTTACTTTCTTTAGGAAAAGAAGGTGCTCTTTTAATTAGCAAGAACGTCACACTACGAGCAATCATTCCAACTTTAACAGAGGTGCACCAAGTTGGATCAGGAGATAGCATGCTTGCAGGCTTTGCCTTTGCACATTCGAAAGGTTATTCAATTGAAGATATTTTAAAGTGGTCATGTGCCTGCGGGATATCCAATGCTGCCTCGGAGCGGACTGGATCAGTTGAATTAACAAAAGTTCAACATTACTTTAATCTTATTAAGGTGAAGGAGTTAACAGGGGGCGATTATGGTGGAAAATATAGTTTGTTTTGATATCGGGGGTACATTTATCAAATTTGGACTAATAAATCGTGAAGGGCATTTAGTTTACAAAGATAAGATACCAACACCTAAAAGTAATATACAAAAGCTGCTTCCTGAACTTTTAGCTGAGAAAATAAAAAAGCTCCAAAATAATTTTTTAATAGCAGGAATTGGAATCTCCTCGTGTGGTCTTGTAAATCATGAAACAGGTAAAATTTTATTTTCCAACAATATTCCAGACTATTCAGGAATGAAGCTTGCAGAAATACTTTTCAATTTATTTAAATTACCCGTTAGTGTAGAAAATGATGTGAAAAGTGCTTGCATTGGTGAAATGTGGAAAGGTGCAATTCAAGGAAAGAAAGATGTAATTTTTCTAACATTAGGAACAGGTATTGGAAGCACCATTATCATAGATGGGAAGATTGTAAGCGGATCTCGTTATTTAGCTGGTGAACTAGGTCATACCGTCATTATTAGTAACGGACGTTCTTGTGGATGCGGACGGAGAGGGTGCTTTGAGAGATATGCTGCTACCTCAGCCTTAGTAAGCGATTATATTGATGAAAAGAACAAAAATGGTGAAGTTATAAAGAAAATCTCTGGAGAAGAAATCTTGGCTCTAGTAGAAGAAGGAGATCCAATTGCTACTGCCGTATATAAAAAGTTTATCAATTATATAAGCATAGGTCTCTCAAATATAGTTCATCTTCTGAACCCAGAGGCAATCATTATCGGAGGAGGAATTGCTGAGCGGGGAGAACGATTTATTCAAGACATCGACTCTGAGATTAAAAAGGAAACCATGCCAATTTATCATCAAGAAACTCTTGTATTTCCTTCGATTCTTGGGAATGATGCCGGGCTGTATGGAGCATGTTATTTAACTTTAAAAAAATTAAACTACTTACATGTATAAGTTTCAAGCAAACAGGCAGCATCCTATTTTGGTGTTGCCTATTGTTCTTTAAGAAAAAGTATTCCTGCGAAAGATAGAGGGGGAAGTATTATGAAAGCAATTAAGGTAGAAAAAGTTTATACGGCCGATAAAGTAATTGAAGCTGGCTATATACTGATTAACAACGGAAAAATAAATGGCGTAACAACGAATAAACCCTCCTGTGAAATTTTGGATTATTCTAGTTTTGTAGCCATTCCAGGCATGATTGATTTACATATTCATGGAATTGCTGGAAATGACACGATGGATGGTAGTATTCATTCATTGCAAGAAATGTCTATGTCACTTGCACGCCATGGAGTTACGGGATTTTTACCAACTACACTGACTCATGATTTCGAAAAAATTAAAAAAGCTGTAATGATCGTAAGTGAAGCGATGGGACAGACAGAAGGAGCAGAAATCATTGGATCGTATGTAGAAGGCCCATATATTACAACTGAGCATCGTGGTGCTCATCCGGTCAAGTATATTCGTGAACTAAATACTGATGAGTTAATTGAGCTTTTAAAAGTTTCCAATAATACGGTTAAAGTGATCACAATAGCTCCAGAAAAAGAGCTAGCAGAGGAAGCTATTAAATTGATAACAGATAAAGGAATTCAAGTGTCTATAGGTCATACAAATGCAGACTATGATACAACGAATAAAGCAATTGAACATGGGGCAAGAATTTCTGTTCACACGTTTAACGGCATGAGGGGATTTAATCATCGTGATCCTGGGTGTCTTGGTGCCGTTCTAACAAATGATCAGTGTTATTGTGAATGTATAGCAGATTTACAGCATGTCCACCCGGGAGCAATTAAACTTTTATACAAAGCAAAAGGAACAGAACAGATAATATTAATAAGTGATTCAATGGCAGCTGCTGATTTACCAGATGGATCCTATACGCTTGGTACATTAGATGTTAAAGTGGAAAATAAAATTGCTCGAACAGTAGAAACAGGCTCATTAGCTGGAAGTACGACTAATTTAATGGAATGTTTAAAAAATGTAAAAGATGTTTTAGGGGTACCTTTAGAATCTATTTTACCGATGGTCAGCCTTAATCAAGCAAAATTACTTAATATTCATCATGAAGTTGGAAGCATAGATTGTGGGAAAAAAGCAAATATCGTCTTAATTGATCGTCAGTTTAATGTTCAAGCTACTATTGTGAATGGAGAATTTGTATTTAGGAAAGATCATAAATAATATGAAGTATTTTAATAAAGAAGCAAAATTTAATAAAAGGTACTTAATTGAAGTATGTACAGAAGAAATTAATAAATAATAAGGATGACCTTACTATAAGTGATTAAATGATCATTTTTGGGTAGGTCATTTTGCTTTTTGAATGTACGAAAATTAGTAATTGAAATGAAATAAGAATGATTTTAAACGAGGACTATTGCCTAAAAGATAAAAACGTGGTAGATTAATACAGTATATATATTACAAATTATATAGAGGTCATATTTTCCCTATTTTAATTTTACTATACAAATCCTCTTGAGTCAACCCCCATTTTTATCTTTTAAAGGAGTGCATGAAATGAACAACGAACTTCAAAAAGAACAAGTAAGAATAAATACTGTACTAGATCTAATTACGGACAAAATTAGTAAATTAACAGACGAAACAGCCCAACGCAGAAACGAAGTAATCAATGTTCGTAAAAACTTTTGGGATGAGGTTAAAGTTAATACAGATAGCTTTGATGACTATTTAGAGACGGTTATTAGTTTAAGACAACAATCTCAACTTTTGGCGATCGGCCAAATTAATCATAAGCAATCTTCAAACCGATTATCAGCACTTCGTCGAATGAAAGAGGTTCCTTATTTTGGTCGCATTAACTTTACAGAAGAAGGTTTTTCTGAAACGGAGCGTATTTATATTGGCGTTTCAACGCTAATGGATGAAACTGGAGAGAATATTTTAGTTTATGATTGGAGGGCCCCAGTTTCAAGTGTTTACTATGATTATCCACCAGGTCCTGCTGAGTATGATACACCTGGGGGGAAAGTGAATGGCGTATTAGACCAAAAATGGCAATACATTATACGAAACGGTGTAATTGAATCAATGTTCGATACAAGTCTTACTATAGGTGATGAGATTTTGCAGCATGTGCTCGGCAAAGGTACGAATAAGCATATGAGAAGCATAGTAGCCAGTATTCAAAAAGAACAAAATCAGATTATTCGTTATGACAAAGGTAGATTACTGATTGTTCAAGGGGCGGCTGGTAGCGGAAAGACATCTGCAGCTTTACAAAGGATTGCATATTTGCTCTACAAATATAGAAACTGGATAAAAGCAGATCAAATTATCTTATTTTCTCCTAACGCAATGTTTAATAACTACGTATCGAGAGTTTTACCTGAACTAGGCGAAGAAAATATGCAACAAGTTACATTCCAAGAATACTTAGTTCATAGGCTAAGTGATGCGTTCCAAGTTGAGGATAATTATGAGCAACTAGAATATGTGCTAACTGCTATAGATGATCCTTCCTATAAGACTAGGACTTCAAGCATTCGATTTAAAGCTTCAACTCATTTCTTTGAAACGATTAAGGCATACAGACAGTCATTGGAATTATCCGGAATGGTCTTTAGGGGATTTAAATTTAGAGGCAAACCAGTCGTTACAGCTAAACAAATATATGAAAGCTTTTATAGCACTGACACTTCTTTAAAATTTAACAATCGATTAGAGAAGTTGACGGAATGGTTAAACAAACAAATCAATGAAATGGAAAAGCTAGAATTGAAAAAAACATGGGTACAGGATGAAATCGAGTTACTCAGCAAAGATGATTATCAAAAAGCATATAAGTACTTACAGAAAAAACAATCTAAAGAGGATTCATTCGATGATTACGAACAAGAAACTAAGGTATTAGGTCGAATGGTCGTGCGTAAAAAACTAAAGCCTCTACGTGAGTGGGTTCGAGGATTACGTTTCATTGACATAAAGGGTGTCTATAAACAGTTATTTTCCAATCCAACTCAAATTGAACAATGGATTGAAGGGGATACTCCTGAGAATTGGGAGGACATATGTCAGTTAACTTTAAATATGTTAGATGAAGGCAAATTGTTTTACGAGGATGCTACACCATATTTACTTTTAAAAGAGTTGGTTCAAGGATTCCAATCAAATGTTACGATTAAATTTGTACTTGTAGATGAAGCTCAAGATTATTCCCCTTTCCAATTTGAGTTTTTGAAGAGATTGTTTCCTTCTGCAAAGATGACCGTTTTAGGTGACTTTAATCAGGCTATCTTTGCGCATGCCAGTGAAATGGGAGATTTTAATGTCCTTAAAGGATTATATGGGCCAGATGAAACAAAAGTAATCAATCTGACCCGTAGTTACAGATCAACAAAACCAATTGTAGAGTTCACAAGTAGGCTCATACCTGGAGGCAATCTAATTACGCCTTTTGAACGAGTTGGGGATAAGCCTGTGTTAACGCAGTTATCTAATCGAGAAGATTTGCACAGCCATATTGCATCTAAAATTGAAGACTTAAAGAAAAGTGAATTCAATACAATTGCTGTCATTTGCAAATCTGCAGAAGAAAGTTTAGAGGCATATGAAGCATTAAAAGATGTTGAAGGAATCAAGCATGTGAAGAGAAACTCAGTTGAATATGAACAAGGTGTAGTCATTATTCCTGCATATTTGGCAAAAGGAATTGAATTTGATGCAGTGATTATTTATGATGCATCAGCTCAAGTTTATGGAGATGAGCATCTCCGAAGACTTTTTTATACTGCATGTACACGAGCAATGCATCAATTACATCTATATAGCTTAGGTGAAGCGACTCCTTTTTTAGATGATATCGGTTCAGAGTTCTTACTACTAAATCAGACCATAGTACATGACTAAATTTCAGACTGCCCGAAAACGCTCGCTTTCTTCGTTGCTTCGCCTGTCTGCGGTGCTCATTACCGTCTAAGGTAACTCCGCTCCTCACCAGGCTCGCGCCTCGAAAGACAAGCGCTTGCAATCAGTCTGAAAATCAATGTAAAAAAACTTCCCTTAAATTAGATAAGGGAAGTTTTTTTACATTGAACATTGTATCCTCTAGCTTGTAACTATTCGTAAAGAAAATTTTTATTTAAAGTTCATACTTAATTCATAATTAGTCGATATATTCATCTTGTAATAAGTCGTAAAGGAGGAAGTAAATTGGAGTATTTAAATAAAAAAATAATTACCCCAAATAATGGAGACTTGGCTGTAGAAGCGAGTGGTTTAGTTAAAATATTTGGTGAAAATCGTGCGGTTGATGGAGTGGATTTAAACGTTCGTGCTGGAAGTATTTATGGTGTACTTGGTCCAAATGGTGCAGGGAAAACAACGACAATTAGAATGCTGGCTACACTACTTAGACAAGACGCAGGTACTGCACGCATATTCGGACATGATGTTTTAAAAGAGGCTCAGATTGTGCGTCAATTAATTGGCGTTACTGGTCAGTATGCTTCCGTTGATGAGTCACTAAGTGCTACAGAGAACCTTATTATTTTCTCAAGATTACTAGGTCTAGGTAGAGCGGAATCGCGAAAGAAAGCAGCGGATTTATTAGAGGAATTTGGCTTAACGGAAGCAGCAAAGCGCCCATTGAAAAACTTCTCAGGTGGAATGCGTCGTAGATTAGATTTGGCAGCAAGTTTAATTGCTCAGCCACCACTTATCTTCTTAGATGAGCCGACAACTGGTTTAGACCCTCGTACAAGAAATCAAATGTGGGATACTATTCGTCGATTAGTAAAAGAAGGTTCAACAGTTCTATTAACAACACAATATCTTCAAGAGGCGGATGAACTAGCTGATCGAATCGCAGTAATAGATCGTGGTCATGTAGTTGCGGAAGGTACTGTTGATGAATTGAAAGCTTCAGTTGGTAGTTCATCGTTACAATTAAAAATTCAAGATATAAAAGATGTTCAAAAGGCGCGTCAAACAGTAGAACGAGTGCTAAAAGTAAAATCCAATATCACATTAGTAGAAGGAAGGATTACTGCACCTATGGCGGATGCCGACCGAGTAACCGACCTACTGATCGCCCTACGTGATGAAGGCATTCATCTAGCTGAAATGAGTGTACAAAAGCCGACTCTTGATGAAGTATTCCTTACGATTACTGGTAACAGCGTAGATGACGATGGATCAAAGGAGTCAGATAAAACAAAAGAAATGGAGGGAGTAAGGGTATGAGCACTTCAATAAAACCAGCTGCTTATCGTGAATTAAAAAATAAAACTAGCTTTAGTCAATCAGTAAAAAATTCATTTACGATGGCTTATCGTGGTCTATTAAAAATAAAACGTACACCAGAACAATTATTTGATGTTACATTACAACCTATTATTTTTACACTTATGTTTACTTATATTTTTGGTGGAGCAATCTCTGGGGATGTTAAGAGTTATTTACCGGTAATCATACCAGGAATCTTAGTACAGACTGTCATTACTACTTCGATTGTTACAGGTGTACAATTGCGTGAAGATATGGATAAAGGTGTATTCGATCGGTTCAAATCGCTGCCGATTGCACGTATTGCACCACTGGCCGGAGCCTTATTGGCGGATACGATACGTTATACAATCGCTACTGTTCTTACTTTCACGATGGGGTATATAATGGGATATCGCCCTGAAGGTGGCTTAGGCTATGTCGTTTTAGCTGGATTACTTGTAATTGTATGTTCGTGGGCGATTAGCTGGATTTTTGCCTTTTTTGGGGTAATTGCACGTACAGCGTCAAGTGTACAAGGGATTTCTATGCTAGCACTATTTCCATTAACATTCCTTTCAAATGCCTTTGTACCAGTCGATACAATGCCAAATTGGCTTCAATGGTTTGTAAAAATAAACCCGATTTCTCATCTGATCACTGCTGTGAGAAATCTTACGAACACAGGAACTGCAGGTTCAGATCTAATCATTTCGCTTATTGGAGCTGCTGTAATAGTAGCAATTTTTGCACCACTAACTGTAAAAGCTTATATGCGTAGAACATAATAGAAGGTGTTCCATTAGTTTTTTTCTAATGGAGCACCTTTTCTTTGCATTTTCTACTTGAAAATATTGAATAGCATGTGTAACATAATCAAGGTACAAATATATAAATAACTCATATAATCATGGGGATATGGCCCATAAGTTTCTACCGGACGACCAATATAATCGACCGACTATGAGTGAAAGCACATCTAGGGTTCCGCATTATTGTATATGTAAAATGGCTGGTCCGAGCGATGTGGGCACTACACGTGCTACACCATTAGGGATAAAAACCCAGAAGGACAGGTTTCACTTGAGAGAAACATACTCAAGTGGAACCTGTCCTTTTTTGTTTTATAAAGAGTAATAACTGTACGCCAATCAATATCGATATATAAAAGCAATGACAAGGGAGAGAATCAGATTGTTAAGTAAACAAAAAGCATTTACATTAGGTTTTCAACACGTCATGGCTATGTATGCAGGTGCAGTAGTTGTACCTCTTATAATAGGTGGCGCGCTTAAACTTACGCCAACTCAGATCGCTTATCTAATAGCAGCAGATTTATTTACTTGCGGTATCGCAACAATCCTGCAAAGCATGGGGACTAAATATATTGGCAGCAGATTGCCAGTCGTTTTAGGATGTACCTTTACGGCGGTAGGTCCAATTATTGCAATTGCATCTTCTTCAAACTTACCGACAGCTTACGGTGCAATAATTATTTCTGGGATTTTTGTTGTATTAGCTGCTCCTTTTTATGGCAAGTTATTAAAATTTTTCCCTACAATTGTAACAGGATCAGTAGTAACGATAATTGGACTTTCACTAATTCCAGTAGCTATGAATAATGCAGCAGGTGGACAAGGGAGTCCAGATTTCGGTCAAATACACAATTTATTACTAGCACTTCTTACACTCATCGTAATTTTAGTCATTAACAGATGGGCTAAAGGGTTTTTACGAACAATTTCCGTACTTGTTGGTTTGGTTGTGGGAACAATTGCCGGCTATGCAATGGGAATCGTTCACTTTTCAAGCGTATCAGAAGCATCATGGTTTAGTATCGCTCAACCATTCTATTTCGGAGCACCAAAAATCAGTATTACAGCTATTATCACAATGATTATCGTTTGTATCGTTAGTATGGTGGAATCAACTGGGGTCTATTTCGCAGTCGGAAAAGCGACTAACCAAAAGGTTAAACAAGATCAGATCGTAAATGGATTGCGTTCAGAAGGTCTTGCAATTATGCTCGGTGGTATTTTTAATGCATTTCCATACACAGCTTTTTCTCAAAATGTAGGTTTAATCTCACTTACAAAAGTTAAATCTCGTGAAGTTATTTATGCTGCGGGAAGTATCATGGTTGTTCTTGGATTATTACCTAAACTAGCAGCTTTAACGACTGTTATTCCGAATGCCGTTCTTGGAGGAGCAATGATTGTTATGTTCGGATCTGTCGCGGCTGCCGGTATTTCAATTCTTTCAGAAGTTGATTTAGGTAAAGGAGAAAACCTATTAATCGCAGCTTGTAGTATAGCAGTAGGATTAGGTTCAGCAACACTTCCACAAATGTTCGACCAACTACCTAATTTTTTAAAAATGTTAATGCAAAATGGAATTGTGACAGGTTCATTAACTGCGATTATTTTAAATTTATTCTTAACAAAACAAGATGTAGCAGTAGAAGTGCAAGTTACGTAAAAAATATCATAAACTAACAAAAGAGACCCCTGACTAGTTATAGGGGTCTTTTTAGTACTTGTTACTAATAAACTTCGATTTTAAATAATGCAAAATCATGTACGAACTTACAACTAACCTTGCCGTGCTCCCATAAACGCTAATAAATTTGCCTTGAATTGCTGATATCTCGATATTAAATTGCATACGTTTCGAATATCGATCCCAACACCCAAGCAGTATGACTGTGAGGAAACCGATTTGTGGAGAGAATACCGGCTCATCAAATACCCCTGTAAACAAAATAATTGGTAGGCCGAGTAAAAAACTGTTAAAAAAACATTTTTTACTGCGCTCAAACAAGAATAGGTGAATGCATTTTATAATATTTATACTAATTAATGTTATAAAAGCCAATCCTCCTAATGTTCCGTATTCCGCAAACATACCAAGCAGTAAATTATGTGCATGGGGGATGAAATGACCATATTGTATTACATATTCTTGACCAAATCCGATCGGGGTCACACCAAAGAATGGGTGATTTTTCCATATAGTATATGCGTTTTTCCAAATGTCCAACCTTTTATGCCCTGCTTGAATAACTGAATCGGCTCTTGGCATTATATAGAGCAACCATTTCGAAAAGAATAGTCCGATGATTGTACAAACAAAGAAAAAGATTCGATTAAGTCGGAAGATAAAAAGTAAATAAATGAGAATCATCGTCGCAAAGCCAGCTCTTGAACCCGTGAGATAAATTCCGTAACTAAGTAGTAGTTGGATCGGAAGCTGCCACGCTAAGCTAATATAGTGTTTCCTTTCTAGACTAGAAAGTAAACTGGCAAAGAGAAAAGAAATAGCGATTAATAAAATAAAAACAGTAAAATTGGGATTATATGCACAACCAATTAGACGGTTAAAATTCTTAGGTTCAACTTCTCCAAAAAGCACTGTCCCTAATAAATAACCAACAATTTTAGGAAATAACAACCATTTGGATATCCATCCAATTACACAACTATATACTCCTCCAAAGATTATGATCATGCGAAATCTCTGAAATAATTGACCCTTCTCAGTTACTAAAATCCTACAATATATTCCCCAGTAACCAAGAATCATGATACTGACCAATAAAAATAGTATATTTCTAAATAAAAGGGCAGCACCAATAGTAGATATAAGTAGACATAAGAAAAAGTACGAACTAAACGAATAAATAAATCGTTTATTAATAAACCATTGAGTATAGAGTGTACGAAGCCCGATGATCAATAGCAATGAAATACCTACTGGAGGTAAGAGAAAGCAGAGAAGTGCGCTTTTCTCCACTAACGAGAAATTTTTATAAAACTGTATAAACTTTTTCATTGTATACCCCTAGTTAAGTGACATAAATATCCTTAATCATATGGAGGATGTTGTCTTTTCATCTGTAAAATGAATTGTATTTTAGTTAAGTTGTCATCAGATTAACAAACATATTTTAAATACATAGGTTTAAAATACCACAATAGTTTATTAATTATGTTTTGAAATTGTAAATTGTGCCTAAACTTTTTTGCCAGACAAATTAATATACAAATTATAGAATTATGCATCTTTTAAAAGAAAAATTGTTAGTTGTCGTTTTATAAACATGACATTTTTTTGAACAAAAATACGATTAATAATATGAAATTTTTTCCTTATGAATTTTAGTGTTGAAATTTTATTTCAAAAAAAGTTATAATATGTATGAAATTAAATTTAGTTTTAAAAAATTACTTGAGGTGAAGCAAACATGCTTGAGAATTTAACAACCGAAACAAGAAATGAAAAAACAATGAATTTAGATGAAATGTCTATAGAAGAATTTTTAACCGTAATGAACGAAGAGGATGCTAAAGTTGCCACTGCCGTTCGAAATGAAATTCCTAATATTTCTAAAGCTGTTGAAAAAATTGTAACTGCTTTCAAACGTGGGGGTCGCTTGATTTATATTGGTGCAGGCACAAGTGGCCGCATAGGACTTTTAGACGCAGTTGAATGTCCTCCTACATTTGGAACAAGCCCAGAAGAGGTAGTAGGGCTAATAGCAGGCGGAGAAAAAGCTTTTATAAAAGCAGTTGAAGGCGCTGAGGATAGCGAAGAACTTGCAATTGAAGATTTAAAGGAAATTAAGTTAAGTAAAAATGATATTGTAGTTGGAATTGCAGCAAGTGGTCGTACTCCTTATGTTATTGGTGGTTTAAAATACGCCAAAGAGATTGGTGCTTCAACTGTGGCGGTTAGTTGTAACAAGGGCTCAAAAATTGGTCAAGAGGCAGAAATAGCAATCGAAGTTGTTAATGGACCTGAAGTATTAACTGGTTCAACTAGATTAAAGGCAGGTACTTCTCAAAAGTTAGTATGCAATATGTTATCTACAGCATCAATGGTTGGTATTGGAAAAGTATACGGTAACC
Source organism: Gottfriedia acidiceleris (assembly GCF_050457485.1). Classification (GTDB taxonomy): domain Bacteria; phylum Bacillota; class Bacilli; order Bacillales; family Bacillaceae_G; genus Gottfriedia; species Gottfriedia acidiceleris_D. The sequence continues at coordinate 275,164 of NZ_JBCMJM010000017.1, read as the reverse complement.
TAATGGTTGATGTTCAATCAACAAATGAAAAACTAGTAGAGCGTTCAAAGCGTATTGTAATGGAAGCAACTTCTTGTTCATATGAAATTGCAGAAGAATATTTAACGAAGTCGAATCAAAGTCCAAAAGTAGCAATCGTTATGATTCTTACTGGATTTAGTTATGAGCAAGCAATTGAGCAATTGAAAAAATCAGAAGGATTTGTTCGAAAAGCAATACAAAAATAAAAATTGTTGGGGGAGTAGAAGATGGATAAATATCAAAGATTAGCTTCTGAAATCGCTGATGCAATCGGCGGTACTGATAATGTAGTTTCATTTACAAACTGTATGACAAGACTTCGTGTTAATGTTGCTGATCGTAATTTAATTAATGAAGATCAAGTTAAAAAAATTAACGGGGTTTTGGGAACTGTTGATGATGAGACTTACCAAATCATTTTAGGTCCTGGTACAGTAACTAAAGTTGCAGAACAATTTGGTCATCTGAAAAACAACTCATCAGGAAAACAAGGAACTTCATCAGCTGCTTTAAAAGAAAAGGGCTCAGATCTTAAAGCTGAATTAAAAAAGAAAAATAACACACCTTTTAAAAATTTCTTAAGAAAAGTCGGTAATATCTTTATTCCATTAATTCCAGCATTCGTTGGTGCAGGTTTAATTGCTGGTATTGCTTCGATTTTATCAAACAATATTACTGCTGAAAACCTAGATGCAGCAACTTGGTCACAATATGTTACAGTTTTAAATGTAATTAAAAACGCAATTTTTGCTTATTTAGCGATTTATGTTGGTATCAATGCAGCGAAGGAATTCGGGGCGACACCATCCCTTGGTGGGGTAATTGGTGGGGTAACACTTTTAACAGGTATGCTTCCTGATCAACCAATTAAAAATATCTTTAACGGTGATCCATTAGCTCCAGGTCAAGGTGGTATTATTGGTGTACTACTTGCAGTCTATTTATTATCACTTTTAGAAAAACAATTACGTAAAGTTATTCCAGATTCTTTAGATATTATTATTACACCAATGATTGCTTTATTAGTAGTAGGTTTGCTTACAATTTTCTTCATCATGCCATTTGCAGGATTTATTTCTGATAACTTAATTGGTTCAATTAACTGGATTATTGCAAAAGGCGGTATTTTTGCAGGATTTATATTAGGTTTGGGATTCTTACCATTAGTAATGTTAGGTTTGCATCAAGTATTAACACCAATTCATATCGAATTAATTAATACAACTGGTGCAACAGAATTATTACCAATTCTTGCAATGGCAGGTGCTGGACAAGTTGGAGCAGCATTAGCATTATGGTTACGTTGCAAAAAGAATAAATCATTATCAAATATGATTAAAGGTGCTCTTCCAGTAGGTATTTTAGGTATTGGTGAACCTTTAATTTACGGTGTTACATTACCTCTTGGTCGTCCATTTATTACTGCATGTATCGGTGGTGGTATTGGAGGTGCAGTAATTGGAATGTTTGGTAATGTTGGAGCAATTGCAATTGGTCCTTCAGGCTTAGCGTTAGTTCCACTAATTGCACACGGAATGTGGCTTAAATATGTGATCGGATTACTTGCTGGTTATGCTGGTGGGTTCGTCCTAACGTATTTATTCGGTACTCCAAAGGATGCAATGGCTGAACAAGAATAAATAACAAATAAAACCCGAATAATTAGACCTCTCAAGTCTACTATTCGGGTTTTTTATTTAATATGAATTGGAATCAATATACTGAACGATTCTTTCGCAAATTTCATGAGTGATTAAGGAATCATTTATTGAAGGGTCTGGCGTTTTATTCTGTTCTATACAGTCAATAAAGTGATCAACAATTTGGTAAAACCCACGTTTATATAAGGTTGGTTCCCAATCACCAAATTTTTTAATATTGATTTCTTTATTATGATAATGGGTTGTTTCAACTAAACTACTCACTACATATTTATTTTGTGGTGTCATATATTCAATCATTTCTTCTGTAACACCATTGTTTCTGTTCATTATTCCAATAGCCGTGCATCCCTCACCTATAAGATGAATGACTAGGTGTTCGAGCATACTATCTTTTTTTAAGAAATTGACTTTTAAATCAACTACATTAGTGGACATTAAATACCTAAGTGTATCCACGACATGAATAAAATCCTCTACAACAAATCTTCTAGTATATTCAGGAAAATTAAATCTATTTTTTTGCATGATTATTAAGCTAGCCTTTCCATGCATAGTAAGCTCTTTTACTCTAGGGATAAATCGTCTATTGAATCCAACCATCGCTATTTTTCCTTGTTCTCTGGCTAAATTTACAATTTGTTCAGTTTCTTTAAAATTCATCGAAATAGGTTTATCAATATAAACGTTTATACCATTTAATAATAACTTTTTCGTTATCATATAATGAGCTTCTGTAGCTGTACTAACAAATGCTGCATCAATATTCTTTTCTAACAATTCATCTACAGTATTAACAGTTTCACTGATTCGATATTTATTTGATAAATGGTCTAGTGTTTCATTATTTCTCGTACATAGCACCAACTCAATCTTTTCTTTTTCAGAAAGGACCGGTAGATAGGCCTTCGCAGCTATATCTCCTAAACCGATTATTCCAATTCTCATATGCTAACACCTCACTTGTTATTAATTGAAACACAGAAAAGTGGTAAAGTAAGTAATTGTATGTAATTTTACTTAAAAAATTTTGGATACTCAAATTAAATATCTCAGTTAAATCAAATAATTTTTTAAATTTTCAAAAAACTATTTATTCATTTAAGCTTTTCCATTATAATAAGGTCTAAAGTTGATTTTGATGATGATTTACTATTCCATTTTCCATTCCATCTTTTTTCCACACTAAACTTAGCAATTGCCTCATTTTGCAATTTACTTTCAATTAATTTCAAAGATACTATTTAAAATGAATGAATTATAAGCGTTTTCTAGTAGAGAGTTATTCTTTAATTAGGCATCCTATTTGAATATTTGCACTGGATTTTTTTGTTAATGTCTAAAATTTCATACATACAAGAAAGAGCTTTCCATATTAAATCTTAATATAAAAAAGGTAAATAAGCGGAGGGGAAAATTATGAGTACTTCACATTTTGCGTATTGGCCAAAAAGGGTATCTAAATCTTTAACTTTACCTGAGACAACACTTTATGATAATTTAGTCGTTTCGGCAAAAAGATATCCAAATAAAACTGCAATAGAGTATTATGGCGCTTCAAAAACGTATAAGCAGCTTCTTGAAGAGGTTGATTATTTAGCAGGGTATCTTGAGCATAGGTTAGAAATTTCCCCTGGTGAACGTGTAATGCTTTATATGCAAAACTCACCTCAATATGTCATCGCCTTTTATGCAATATTAAGAGTAAGAGGAATTGTAGTACCAATTAACCCGATGAACACCACAGATGAACTTGAATTCTACATAAATGATTGTGAAATTAAAACCGCAATTATTGGCCAAGAACTATCCCCTCAAATTGAACCTTTACAAGCTACAACTGGATTAGAGAATTTAGTAGTTGCAGTTTATTCTGAATACTTACCAACCATTCCTTTAGTTTCCGATTTAACGGCTGAAATAACTGAGTCAAAGAAAATCTATCAAAACGAAAATTTATTTTATTGGGAGGATGCAATACAAACACAGCTCACCCCGTCACTATATGAAGGTAATTCAGAAGATGTTGCAGTCCTTCCATATACTTCAGGAACAACCGGTTTACCAAAAGGATGTATACACACACATAAAACGGTACAAGCAAATGTAGTAGGATCTGCCGTTTGGATGAATATTTCTGCAAATGCCGTTAGTTTTTCAACTTTACCTCTATTCCATGTAACAGGAATGGTTCATGGAATGCATACACCGATTCTTACTGGTTCAAGTATGGTATTGCTAACGAGGTGGAATCGAAACCATGCATGCAAACTGATTGAAAACTATCAATGTACCCATTGGGTAAATATTAGTACAATGTTAATCGACTTTTTAGCAAATCCAAATTTAAATACAGAAGACATCAAGTCTCTTGTAAATATTGCAGGTGGTGGGGCTCCTCTTCCAGAAGCAGTAGGAGAGCAGCTATTCCAATTAACAGGTTTAAAGTTCGTAGAAGGCTATGGATTATCAGAAACAATTGCTCAGACACATTTTAATCCGCCAGATCGACCAAAACTTCAATGTCTTGGAATTCCATCATTTGACGTAGACGCCAGAATTATCGATCCAGTAACAATGAAACAGTTAGGTGTCGGTGAGGTTGGTGAGATTGTTGTTAATGGACCACAAGTATTTAAAGGCTACTTTAACCGACTAGAAGAAACAAATGACGCCTTTATTGAAATAGACGGAAAACTATTTTTCCGTACAGGAGATATTGGTCGGTTTGATGATGAAGGGTACTATTTTATCGTTGACCGTGTTAAAAGGATGATTAACGCATCAGGCTATAAAGTGTGGCCAACCGAAGTGGAAAACCTACTTTATAAACATCCAGCCATTCAACAAGCTTGTGTTGTTAGTAAGCCTGATGAAAAAAGGGGCGAAACAGTGAAGGCATATGTGATCCTAAATCCTATTTATTCAGGCAAAGTGAGTGAGGATGACATTATCGATTGGTCTAAAGAGCATATGGCTAACTATAAATACCCGAGATATGTCGAGTTTATTGAAAAATTACCAACTACCGCAAGCGGGAAAATTTTATGGAGGACTCTTCAGGAAGCAGAATGGAGTAAAGTGGAACAAGTTAATGAGTGAGAAAAGTCAAAAGTAAAGGGAAGGGATAAATAGTAACTAAATGAAAAGAGGAGCCTCAACATCAAATGTTTAGGTTCCTCTTTTTCGTGTTGTTTTTTGTTTGAACTATTTACCATTATCCAATTAGTGCCCTTAAACTATCTGGTAGTTATTACTAGATAGGTGTTTTTAATATTCAGACTAATAACAAATATAGTATGATAATTTTTAAAGAAAGCCCTTACACTAACTTACTACTGAAAAGGTGATTACAATCGTCAAAATAAGATTACGGTTAAGAAAATTAAACACTTTACGAAATCAAATATTGGCTGTCTTCTTGATTGTTATGGTGATTGTTTTATCTATTGTATCTATTATGGTATATAACCAAGTTGGAACGTTAATGAAAGATACAACAGAGAAGCAAATCAAACAAACGGCTGTTGAAGCAAATGGAAGAATGGAAACCTTGTATAAGCAAATTGACACGTTATCAAATCAATTAATGACCAATGAGACAGTTCAACAAATATTACTTGGATTGAAAAACGGAGAAAGTGTTGATTTTGCAAAAAGACAATCATTAATTAGAGTCATAAATAACTTTTTAGCGTACTCAAATGGAATCTCTTCTTTTGAGCTATATTCTTCAGAAGGTAATCGTATTTTTCCATTCGGCGAAAAAAATTTATCTAGTGTAATCGATGAGAAATGGGTAAAGGAAGCAGAAGCCGAGAAAGGAAGATTAGTGTGGGTAGGGAAAGATCCTAAAAATAGTAACTATTCTTATGCAATAAGAAGAGTAAGTTTAATGGATCGATGGTTTTCAAATGGAGGATATTTAGTCGTAAGAATTCTTAATAGTTACTTTCAGGTTGAAGAAAGTAATTTATCTCCTGGAGAGAAGGATTATATGATGCTTCTTGATAGGGATTTAGCTCCGATAACGGATAATTACGGCATTGATATTCAAAAGTTTTTATTAGAAGGATACGAATCGATAAAAATAAATAAAAAACAATATATGATTGTTACGCAACCATCTACAAAAACAGGCTGGACCCTTGTTATATTAAAACCTACAAGCTTTTTAAATGAGCGGGTAACACCGGTAAGAAAAGCGACCCTTTTATCTGGTGCGATTGGATTTATCATTTTTGTCATTTCATCAATTATTTTAGCAACAATGATCACAAGACCGATAAAGAAACTTACAAATACAATGAAGAATGCGAAAATGGACGAGTTGAAAATTAACAAGGAAAGCGCAGCTTCATTAGAAATTATTGAATTAAATAGAACATATAACCAGATGGTAGAAAATACTAATCATTTAATACAGGTCGTTTATGAAAAAGAATTACTTCGTAGTCAAACTGAGTTGAAGGCGCTACAAGCCCAAATTGATCCGCACTTCCTTTATAATACGCTAAATGCACTTTACTGGTCTTTAGATGATAGAGGTGAGGAGGATTTAGCAGAAATAGTGATTGCAATGTCGGGATTATTTCGTTATACAATTGGCAATGCAAACAGTAGTGAATGGGTAACTATACAAGCTGCTCTCGACCAAATTGAACGTTATTTACAAATTATGAAAATGAGATTAGGAGAACGGTTGTTATGGGAGATATCTGTTGAGCCAAGTCTATTAGCTATTAAAATACCTAAACTGCTAATCCAACCTTTAGTTGAGAACGCCATTATGCATGGTATTGAAAGTAGTCGAGAACAAGGGTTTGTTTTAGTGAAGATTAAACGGATTAATGACTCATCTAATTTATTAGTGGCTGTTAAGGACAATGGACCAGGGATCAATAGAGAAGCTCTTAATGCCCTTAATTTAGCAATTAAAAATGATAATGTATCGTCCTTTAAAGGGATGGGTATGGCGCTTACTAATGTAAATAAAAGAATCAAATTATATTACGAAGGATCTGACTTAAGTGACCTTCGTTTAGAAAGTGAGATTGGCAAAGGTACAACTGTATTATTCGAAGTTCCAGACAAAGGTGGAGAATAATTTGGATATAAAAACGATTCTAATTGTTGATGATGAACAAGTGACTAGACAAGGATTAAAAAAAACATTAGAGAAATGGTCAAACGGTAAATTTGAAATTCTTAGTGCGGCAAATGGTCAAGAAACATTTGAACAGATGAGCAGAACAAAAATTCATCTATTAGTAACTGATATTTGTATGCCTGAAATGAATGGTTTAGAGCTTTTAAAAAACCTAAAGGATAAAGGACATAAGTTTGTTTCAATTATTATTTCTGGACACCCTGACTTTGAATACGCCCAGGAGGCCATTCGTTTAGGAGTTGTAAATTACTTATTAAAACCGGTAAGTAAACAAAAGTTAATTGAGGCTATTGAGCAAGCGCTTGAAAAGGAAGCAAATATTGAACGGATTGAATATATGGAAAAAGTGACTGATCAGAAATTATTAAAACTAGATCAAGTTAATAACCGCTCTAACTCAATTAACGGAGCAAAGACCTTTATTAATGAAAATATAAGCAATCAAATTTCATTAAAGGATGTAGCAGAAGCGGTACATCTAAATGCGAGCTATTTTAGTGTGTTATTTAAAGAGCAGGTGGGGCTAACATTTAGTGAGTATTTGACTAGAAAGAGATTACAAATTGCAAAAAATCGTCTACTGACAACAGATTTACAAATTGAAGAAATTGCACTGGAAGTAGGCTATCAGACAGCTAAATATTTCATTAAGATCTTTAAGGATTACGAGGGTATTACCCCTAGTAAATTTAGAAAAGTGTCGGAACTTGATGATTCACTAATCCAAAAATAGTGGAATTTTATCCAATCGTGGTTACCTTACCGCGTTTTTTTTTTAGTGCTAGAATTTACTTGTAACGAAAAATTCAAAAAAATGGGGGTTAGACATGTTTAAGAAAGCGTCTTCATTAATGTTAGCACTAGTTCTTATTCTGATGGTTGCTTTAACTGGCTGTGGTAAATCAAATAACGCGTCAACTGAAAGCGGTTCCAAAAAAGTAATTAAGTTTATGCATCTTTGGCCAGCTGGTAGTTCTAAGCAACAAAATTTAATTGTATCTGACATTATTAAGCAATATGAGGCTGAACATAAGGATGTAAAAATCGAAGTAGAAGTTCTTGAAAATGAGCAATACAAGAATAAGATTAAAGTTCTTTCTTCTTCTAATGAACTTCCTGATGTCGGGTTTACATGGGCAGCAGGATATATGAAACCATTTGTAAAAGGTGGCCTTTTTGCTGATTTAGATGATGTGTTAAATAACGGATTAAAAGATTCTTTTGTAAGCGGAACAACAGAAGCATATGCAATCGATGGAAAAACATATGGATTACCTCTAGAGCTAAACATCGCTCCAATTTATTACAATAAAGCAATTTTTGAAAAATATAACCTTCAAGTACCACAAACTTATAGCGAATTCCAAAACGTTGTTAAAACACTTGCTAAAAATGGGGTTGCGCCAATCGCTTTAGGAAATAAAGATCGTTGGACAGGTTCACTTTGGTATATGTATTTGGCAGACAGAATTGGTGGAGCTGATGTACTAAATAAAGCAATTAACCGTACAGGAACATTCGAAGATCCTGCACTTGTATCAGCGGCATCAGAGGTTCAAAACCTAGTTAAAGAAAATGCATTTAATAAAGGTTTTAATGGATTATCGAATGATGAAGGTAAATCTGAATTCTTAAATGGAAATGCAGCTATGTACTTAATGGGAACATGGGAGCTTCCAAACTTTACGACAAATGAAGAAATTCCAAAAGATTTCCGTGATAACGTAGGTTTCTTTAAATTCCCTACTTATGAAGGCGGAAAAGGAAATATTAACAGCTGGGTTGGCGGCCCTGGAGTAGGTTTATTCGTAGCAGAGCATTCAAAAGTTAAAGCTGAAGCTAAAGACTTTGTTAAATTCTTTGTAGAGAAGTGGGGAGAGCAATCTGTTGAAAAAGCGGGTGTAATTCCAGCGACTAAGGTTGATACTTCAAAAGTAAATTTACCGCCGTTATATATTGATGTGTTAAATGAGCTAAATAAAGCTAGTAACTTAACACTATTTGCTGACGTTCAAATGAGTGCTTCTGTAGCAGAAACTCACTTAAACTTAATCCAATCTTTATTTGGAAATGAAGTAAAACCAAAAGACTTTGCAAAACAACATGAAGAAGCTTTAAAGGCAGAAGATAAATAAATTCTGACTAATGAAAAGGGCATATGGATTCATTGTAATATGCCCTTGATTTTTAAATATAGGGGAAGGAGTTGAATCGAAGTGAATAAAGCTATGTCAAATAAAAAAATAATCGCCTTGTATATTACACCAGCTCTTTTTCTGATCCTTGCTTTGATTTACGTTCCAATCGTACAAACTGGATACTTTGGCTTAATGAAATGGAATGGAATTGGGGAAAAGGAGTTCATAGGTTTAAAGAATTACTCCCACTTATTACATGATCCTCTATTTTGGAAAAGTGCTTTCCACTCCTTTTTATTGGCAGTATTTTCAGCAGTTAGTTTAATTGGTTATTTGTTCATCTCATTTATACTTGCCGGAAAAATTAAAGGTGCAGACCTTCTTAGAAAAATATATCTGATTCCAATGCTGCTTGCTTCTGTAGCAATTGCTCAGCTTTGGCTTAAAATTTATCATCCTACTAACGGTATTCTAAATAGCTTACTTGTTTCTCTAGGAGTTGATAATCCTCCAGCCTGGTTAGCAGAAACAAACTTAGCATTATATGCGATTATTATTCCAATTATTTGGCAGTACGCCGGTTTTTATATTCTGATTTACTATGCAGCTCTTAAAAATATTCCGGAATCTCTAATAGAGGCTGCAAGAATGGACGGGGCAACACCAATTCAAATCGCATTAAAAATAAAATTACCATTAATCATGAATGTTGTGAAAGTAACGATTGTTCTTGCTGTCGTTGGATCACTTAAATATTTTGATTTAATTTATGTTATGACAGGTGGGGGCCCTAATGGTTCAAGTGAAGTAATGGCTTCCTATATGTATCAAAAAGCATTCAAAGGTTTTGATTTTGGATATGCAAGTGCAATTGGATTTTTCTTATTAGTTATTTGTTTAGTAGTTACTTGGGTTATTCGTAAGTTTACTGAAGCAAATAATGACATTTACTAAAAGAAAGGGGGATTTTAAGTGGATACGGTAAGAGCTACAGGACCTCAAGCCATTGTAACTGAAAAGAAAACTGACCGAAGCAAGAATAGTGTTTTTAATAAAATTGCTTACGGATTTATGTATCTTTTCCTTATAATCGTAGCGATTTTTCAACTATTTCCGATCATATGGCTATTTCTTTTTTCACTAAAAAATAACCAAGAAGTTTTCAATATGTCACCTTTTTCTTTACCTGAAAGCCCAAAGTGGGAGAATTACACGAAAGTTTGGACTGAGGGAAACATTAGTCAATATTTCTTTAACAGTGTGACTTATACAATCGCTGCCGTTATTTTAACGGTTGTATTAGCAAGTATGGTAACCTTCGCCATTACAAGAATGAATTGGAAAGCAAGTAAATGGGTATTGGGATTATTTATGGTAGGTTTAATGATCCCAGTCCATTCTACATTGATTCCTTTATTTAATACTTTTACAAAAATAAATTTAATTGATAATCCACTCTCGGTAATCCTTACGTACACAGCTTTTAACTTGCCAATTACGATTATGATTTTAATTGGTTTTTACGAAGCTCTTCCTAGAGAGGTAGAAGAAGCAGCGATTATGGACGGAGCATCAATTAATCATATCTTTTTTAAGATTACTTTACCAATGACATCACCAGTAATTGCTACTGCAGCAATTATTAATATGATTTACAACTGGAATGAGTTTGTCTTTGTTAATACATTTATAAGTTCAGATCAATTTAAAACACTCACGGTTGGTATTCAAAACTTTATTGGACAGTATACGACTGATTGGGGAGCAATTGGAGCTACGTTAGTTATTAGTATTCTACCAATCCTAATTGCCTTCCTTATATTAAGTAATCGAATTGTAGAAGGAATTGCTTCTGGGTCAGTAAAAGGTTAACTGCATTAGATAAAGCTAAAATGAATTAGTAAAGGAGGGTGATTAAATGATACTCGGAAAAACAATGGGTAAATTGTTTACGCTATGTGAGTGGGTTATGAAATTAGCATATGTTAATCTACTATGGTTCCTCTTTACAATTGCAGGACTAGTCATATTTGGTTTTTTCCCTGCTACAGTAGCCCTATTTACAATTGTTCGTAAATGGATAGTAAAAGATACTGATCTTCCGATTTGGAGAACTTTTTTAAGTGTCTTCCTGAATGAATTTAAAAGTTCCAATAAACTTGGTTTGGTATTCATTTGTAGTGGTATCTTCCTAGCGTTTGATGTATTTTACATTCGAACGATTGAAGGGGTGCTCCAATTTATCTTAATCATCCCTTTGTTAATCATTGTGGCAGTTTATTTAATGGTTTTCCTTTATATTTTCCCACTATATGTACATTACGAATTTAAACTTAAAGACTATTTAAAAAATGCATTCTTTTTAAGTGTTTTTCATTTTCACATTACTTTACTAATGATAGTTAGTCTAATCGCAATATTATTTTTGTTGATGTACCAACCAGGACTAATTCCATTCTTTAGTGTCGTGTCAATTGCTTGGATTTTCATGTTCTGTGGTATGTATAGCTTTAATCGAATAGACCAAAGACAAGGTAAGGCTAGTAAAGTCTAAGTGCAGAAATTATGACAGAACGGGGAATCTAGATGAATACTTATGCTGAGGAAATCTCTTTTTTAAATGAACCAGCGATTAAAGCAGGTAATAGTGAATTGGAGATTATCATTATTCCCGGATGGGGATCAAACTTGATTTCCATGGTTCATAAAAAATCAAATACTGAGCTTTTAAGGGTCCCTAACTCAACCGAGGAGTATTTGAATAATCCAGTTCTTTACGGTACTCCAATCCTGTTCCCTCCAAACCGAATCGATCAAGGTAAGTTTCGATTTGGCAAAAGAACGTATCAATTTGAAATTAATGAAATGGACAAGCAAAATCACATTCATGGTTTTATTCACACAAGGGAGTGGAATATCTCGAGTGTAGAAGTTAATGAGCAAACGGTGAAAATTATTACTGAGTTTGATTCAAGTAAGCATGAAGATGTAATGACTCAATTCCCACATCATTTTGTGATAAGAATGAGCTTTATTCTGAATGATAATTTATTCGCTAAAAAAGCAGAAATTATTAATAAAAGTAATGAAGTTTTACCGTTTGGATTTGGATATCATACTAGTTTCGTATTCCCAGAAGAAACTTCAATCTTTAAGCTTCCAGTCGATAAACGTTGGAAACTAAATGATCGATTTTTACCAACAGGAGAATTAGAAGATGTTGAGTACAAAAATGAGTTGAGTGAAGGAATGAGCTTGTACGGGCTAGAGCTAGATGATGTTTTTCTATCTAGTCCTAATAACAGTGGCCTACAAACGGCACAAATAACAAACAATTCAACAGGAATTGAGATTAATTATACCGTTGACCAAAGTTTTAAGCATTGGGTTGTTTATAACAAAGATGGGAGAAGCGGCTTTTTATGCCCTGAGCCTTACACGTGGGTAACTAACGCTCCTAATCTTGAAGTGAATGGAGAATTGACTGGCTTACAGGGAATTGAGCCAGATGATATGAAAGTATTGCGCACATGGATTGTCATTTCACATAAGTCATAAAATACAAAACTACTATTTTAGGAGGAATTAAGCATGAGTTACTTTACTAATATTAACAAAATTAAATTCGAAGGTCCTAAATCAAAAAATCCATTTTCATTTAAATATTATGATCCTCAAAGAATAATTAATGGCCAAAAAATGGAGGATTTACTTCGTTTTTCAGTTGCTTACTGGCATACATTTACTGCGGATGGTTCAGATCCATTTGGAACAGGTACAATGCAACGTCCATGGAACCATTTAACGGGAATGGATCTTGCTAAAGCACGTGTAGAAGCATCATTTGAGTTCTATGAAAAATTAGATGTTCCTTTCTTCTGTTTCCATGATTCAGATGTTGCCCCTGAAGGAAATACATTAGGTGAAACTTATAAAAACTTAGATGTCATTGTAGAAATGATAAAAGAATATATGAAAACAAGTAAAACTAAATTGCTTTGGAACACGGCAAATATGTTTACTCATCCTCGCTATGTAAATGGAGCCGCTACTTCTAATAACGCGGACGTATTTGCATATTCAGCTGCAAAAGTGAAAAAAGGATTAGAAATTGCAAAAGAGCTTGGTGCAATTAACTATGTATTCTGGGGTGGGCGTGAGGGTTATGACACGCTTATGAATACAGATATGAAGCTTGAGCAAGACAACCTTGCGCGTTTCTTCCATATGGCTGTAGATTATGCAAAAGAAATCGGATTCGATGGTCAGTTCTTAATCGAACCAAAACCAAAAGAACCAACGAAGCATCAATATGACTTTGATGTGGCAACTGGACTAGCTTTCTTACAAGCTAATGGTTTAGAGAAACAGTTTAAATTCAATATTGAAGCAAATCATGCAACCCTTGCTGGTCATACATTTGAGCATGAATTACGCGTTGCTCGAATTAATGGAATGCTTGGTTCAGTTGATGCAAACCAAGGTGATAAGTTAATTGGTTGGGATACAGATGAGTTCCCTACAGATCTTTACTCTACTACATTAGCAATGTATGAAATCTTAAAAAATGGTGGCTTAGGAAAAGGCGGCCTGAACTTTGATGCAAAAGTTAGAAGAGGATCATTTGATGTAGAAGATTTATTCCATGCACATATAGCTGGAATGGATAGCTTTGCAATTGGCACATTAGTAGCTAATAAACTAATTGAAGATAAAGTATTTGAAAGCTTTATTGAAGATCGTTATAGCAGCTTCACTTATGGTATTGGTAAAGAAATCGTAGAGAATAAGGCAAGTTTCCATACACTTGAAGCTTATGCATTAAATTTGGGTGATATCCAAAATAAATCTGGTCGTGAAGAACGTCTTAAATCAGTGTTAAACCAATATTTATTAGAAGTGATTGCTGAATTCGCAACAGTTTAAAAATCTTTTGACCATAAAATGTGCTGGGAAACTCTTATTTCCAGCACATTTTTCTCATACGATATGCTAAAAAAACAATAAAAGGATGATTGTTATGAAATATGTAGTTGGTATTGATTTAGGTACAAGTGCCGTAAAAATTTTGTTAGTTAATCAGTCCGGAGAGGTATGCCAAGAAGTATCTCGTGCCTATCCATTAATACAAGAGAAATCCGGATATAGTGAACAAAATCCAGAAGAATGGGTTGAAAAAACAATCGACGGACTTGCTGAACTAGTTAGAGATTTTAAAGGTCATCCGAATGATATAGAAGGGATTAGCTTCTCAGGGCAAATGCATGGTCTAGTGCTATTGAATAAAGAAAATGAAAGCCTTCGTAATGCAATTTTATGGAATGACACAAGAACGACTAAGCAATGTGAAAAGATCAATGAAATAGTTGGCAAAGAACGTTTACTTGAAATAACGAAAAATCCAGCACTTGAAGGATTTACTTTACCAAAGCTTTTATGGGTAAAGGAAATTGAACCGGAGATTTTTCATCAGGCAGCAGTATTTTTATTGCCTAAAGACTATCTTCGTTATCGTCTGACTGGAGAAATTCATACTGAATACTCGGATGCTGCTGGAACATTACTTTTAAACGTAAAAGATAAGCAGTGGAGTGAAGAAATATGTACTAAATTCGATATTCCTTTACATCTTTGCCCACCAATTATCGAGTCTCATGATTGTGTCGGAACAATTACAAAAGAGGTTTCTAATTTGACAGGAATTAGTCGTGAAGTGAAAGTATTTGCAGGAGGAGCCGATAATGCTTGTGGTGCAATTGGCTCAGGTATTTTAAAAGAAGGCAATACGCTATGTAGTATTGGTACTTCAGGAGTTGTTCTTTCTTATGAAGAGCATGGAGAACACGACTTCAAAGGTAAAGTTCATTATTTTAACCATAGTAAAGAAGATGCTTTCTATTCAATGGGTGTAACGCTTGCCGCAGGATTTTCATTAAGCTGGTTTAAAGATACTTTTGCTGAGGGTGTGAATTTCGAACAACTATTAGATGATGTTGATCGTGTTTCAATTGGATCAAATGGTTTAATGTTTACTCCGTATTTGGTTGGTGAAAGAACGCCACATGCGGATTCAGTTATTAGAGGATGTTTTATCGGTATGGATGCAGCACATAAGAGAAGTGATTTTGCAAGGTCTGTCATGGAAGGCATTACTTTTTCATTGAATGAGTCAATTGAAATTTTCCGAAATAACGGTAAGAAGATAGATTCAATTATTTCAATTGGTGGCGGTGCTAAAAATCCTATTTGGCTTCAAATGCAAGCAGATATTTTTAATGCGGCAATTATTAAGCTTTCAAGCGAGCAAGGTCCTGGAATGGGTGCAGCGATGCTTGCTGCTTATGGATGTAATTGGTTTGAATCATTAGAGGCGTGTGCGGAAGAGTTTATAAAGCCAATCACTTCATATAAACCAATTAGTGAAAATGTTAAACAATATGAGAAGCTTTATTCTATTTATAAGCAAGTTTATTCCAACACGAAGGAACTAAATAGAATGTTATCTGAATTTAGAAAGTAGTATAAGACGCTAAAGATAACACTAGAGGGGGAGTTTTACTTGAATTATCGAGAGCTTGGTAATACAGGTTTAATGATTAGTGAGGTAAGTTTTGGAACTTGGGCAATTGGTGGAGCATGGGGAAAAACAGATGATACTGAAGCTTTAAAATCATTACAGCACGCAATCGACCAAGGTGTAAATTTTTTTGATACTGCAGATGTTTATGGAGATGGTCATAGCGAAGAACTGTTAGCTAAAGCCACAAAAGGACTTGAAGACAAAATTTATATCGGCACAAAGTTTTGCCGAAAAGGTGATATCTTTTCACCGGAAAATTACTCATATGAAGAGGTTAAGTCTTATTGCGAGGATAGTCTAAAACGCTTAAATCGAGATGTGATCGATTTATATCAAGTACATTGCCCAGCAACTGAAATTTTAAAGGATGGACAAGTATTTGATGTACTTGACCGTTTAAAAAGTGAAGGGAAAATCCGCCATTACGGGGTTAGCGTTGAAACGGTTGAAGAAGGAATGATTTGTTTAGAAAACTCAAATGTGAAAAGCTTACAGGTTATCTTTAATATTTTTAGACAAAAACCATTAGAAGAATTACTACCTGAGGCTTATAAACGTGGGGTTGGAGTTCTTGTAAGGTTACCTCTAGCCAGTGGACTCTTATCTGGAAAGTATAAGACTGATCATATTTTTGAGGAAGATGATCACCGAAACTTTAATGAAAATGGAGCGGCCTTTAATATCGGAGAAACATTTGCAGGCTTGGGCTTTAAAAAAGGAGTAGAATTGGTAAATCGAATTAACTGGATTGCTGAAGGAAGGTCATCGATGGCAAGTGCAGCACTTAGATGGATCTTAGATCAAAAGGAAATTACATGTGTAATTCCTGGATTTAGAAACCAAAGCCAAGTGGATGGCAACTTAGAAGCAATGAATATACAATCTTTTTCGAAAGCAGAATTAGATCAATTAGAGCTTTTCTATCAAAAAAATGTTTCTGACTTTATCAAAGGTGCTTACTAATAAGTAATGTATTGAACTATATAGATGTATATGGAGGAGTTTAAAATGGCTAAAATCAGTAATCCAATTTTACCGGGATTTAATCCGGATCCAAGTATTTGCCGAGTTGGGGAAGATTATTATATTGCAGTTTCAACTTTTGAATGGTTTCCAGGAGTAGGGATCTATCATTCAAAGGATTTAAAGAACTGGCGCATAGCATCAAGACCCTTGAAACGTTTAAGTCAATTAAACATGACAGGTAATCCAGATTCTGGCGGAATTTGGGCTCCTGCATTATCTTATCGTGATGGACAGTTTTGGTTAATTTACACTGATGTAAAGGTAGTTGAAGGTCAATGGAAAGATTGTCACAACTATCTCGCAACATGTGAAACGATTGACGGAGAATGGTCAGATCCAATTTACTTAAATAGTACTGGATTTGATCCGTCGCTATTCCACGATGAGGATGGAAAAAAGTATTTAGTGAATATGGTTTGGGATCATCGCGTAGGAAATCATCATTTTTATGGCATTTCATTACAAGAATACAGTGTAGAAGAACAGAAACTGATCGGAAAAGCAGAGGTTATCTTTAAAGGAACCGATATTAAACTGACGGAAGCACCACATTTATATAAAATAAATGATTACTATTACTTATTAACGGCAGAAGGTGGTACGAAATTTGATCACCAAGCTACAATTGCTAGGTCAAAACAGTTAATGGGCCCATATGAAGTACACCCAGAAAACCCATTAATTTCGTCATTCCATGCACCAAGAATTCCCCTTCAAAAAGCAGGACATGCATCAATTGTTCAAACACATACAGATGAATGGTTCCTTGTGCATTTAACAGGAAGACCATTACCAAGAGAAGGTCAACCGTTGTTAGACCCAAGAGGTTTCTGTCCATTAGGAAGAGAAACTGCTATTCAAAGGCTTGAGTGGAAAAATGATTGGCCGTATGTAGTAGGAGGGAATAGTCCTTCACTTGAAATAGAGGGTCCAAAAATAGAGGAAGTAAAATGGGAAAGCGATTACCCTGAGATGGATGACTTTAACTCAGAAATCTTAAACCCTCACTTTCAAAACTTAAGAATTCCATTAGGAGAGAAGATCGTTTCACTAAAAGACAATCCAGGGCATCTACGTCTTTACGGAAGAGAATCCCTAACATCTAAATTTACTCAGTCATTTATCGCAAGACGTTGGCAACATTTTAACTTTACTGCAGAAACAAAAGTAGCATTTAATCCAAGTACATTCCATCAATCAGCTGGTTTAGTAAATTATTACAACACTCAAAACTGGACTTCATGTCAAATAACTTCGAATGAAGAAAAGGGCAGAATTCTTGAATTAGTAACATGTGATAATTTTAAGTTCGATCAACCTCTTCAAGGCAACGAAATAATTATTCCAGAACACGTTGAATATGTGTATCTTCGAGTAGATGTGAAAACGAATGTTTACAAGTACTCTTACTCATTTGATGGAGAGGAATGGACAGAAATACCTGTAGCACTTTATTCATATAAACTGTCTGATGATTATATTCAAGGCGGTGGTTTCTTTACAGGTGCATTCGTTGGAATGCAATGTCAGGATACAAGTGGGCAAGGGTTGCATGCTGATTTTGATTATTTTGTTTATAAAAATTAGTAAAAAAGTTCAACCAATTTTGGTTGAACTTTTTTAGTCTAAGAATTACTTTATTAATTCTCTGCTAACTTTTTCTTAAAGTTAGCACTTGTATTCTTATTTTCTTTCACTACAGGTTCCTCTGCGGCTGTTGAACGTTTAATAAAGAATGCAAGAACTAGTGCTACTGCGGCAACGAATACCGTCACATAAAATGAGAAATTAATTCCCTCTAACATTGCCTTCATTGTGATCTCTTGCTTAATTTGAGCAAGCATTTCAGGTGTAGGTTTACTAGTCACATGCTTCATCGCTTCAGCAGCAAGTTCTTTAGCTTTAGATTCTGTACGATTCGACATTACTGTTACGAGTAAAGCAGTACCAATTGCTCCAGATACCTGCTGTAAAGTATTATTCATGGCAGTACCATGTGGATAGAATCGTTTTGGTAATTGATTTAAACCATTTGTTGATACTGGCATCATTACCATCGACATACCGAACATACGTAATGAGTATAAAATAATAATATGTGTATAAGTTGTATCCATTGTTAATTTACTTAAAAAATAAGTAGTAACAGTCATAATCGCTAAACCAGTTACTGCAAGTATTCTTCCGCCAATTTTATCAAATAATTTACCCGTAATTGGCGACATAATTGCCATTAATAATGCACCTGGTAACAGCATTAAGCCTGCATCAAAAGGTTTTATGCCTCGAAGCGTTTGAGTGTAAATCGGTAAAAGCATCATTGCTGAGAACATAGCCATTGTAACTACAATTGAAATCGCTGATGATAAAGCAAACATAGGATAGCGATAAATTCTAAAATTTAACATTGGCGTATCAAGTTTTAATTGACGCAAAATAAATAGTACTAATGAAATAACCCCTACGATTAAAGTCACATAAGCTTCTGGACTATCCCATCCTTTTGTTCCTGCAGTACTAAAACCATACAATAATCCACCAAAACCTATACTTGATAAAAGAACAGATAAAAGGTCGATCGTACTATTTGATTTCTCTTTTTTATCTTTAAGTAAGAAAAAGCCAATAATTAAAATCGTCAATGCGATCGGTGAAACAACATGGAAAAGCATTCTCCAGTCATAATGTTCAATAATCCAACCAGATAATGTTGGTCCAATTGCTGGTGCACCCATCATTACTAAACCAAAGAAGCCCATTGCAGTTCCTCGTTTTTCAACAGGGAAGCTAGTTAGCATAACGTTCATTAATAATGGCATTAAAATAGCCGAACCGGAAGCTTGAATCATACGGCCCGCTAATAATAAAGGAAACACATGTGCAAATCCTGCAGTTAAAGTACCAATATTAAATAAAAGTAGTGCAGTTAAAAATAAATGTCTAACAGAATATTTTTGGATTAAAAAAGCAGTAGTCGGAATTAAAATTCCATTTACTAGCATATATCCAGTAGAAAGCCATTGAACAGTCGAAGGCTCAACGTCCAAATCCTTCATAATAGAAGGTAAAGCAATATTAAGTAAAGTATTGTTTAAGAAAGCAATAAAAGCACCAATCATTAAGATTGTAATAATCCCATATGGTGGATTAACTGATTTATTCATGGAATGATCCATGATTCCCCCTCCTTTGTACATCTAGTTCAATTTTTTGAACTACGTTTCCATCTTCTATATAAGATAATATGATATACCATTCATTCATTAGATGCAATTATAATAACCATTAGAAATCTTTAATAATCTAATCAGATATTTACTAGTTAAAAATGTTAAAATAATGTACTATGTTTTTTAAGCAGTAATTAACTAGAACCAAGGTGATTATATGAATGATCGTAAACAGCATGTTGTAAAAATAGCTCATGAATTGTTTATTGAAAAAGGATTTCAAGCAACGTCAATTCAAGACATATTAGACTATAGCGGTATTTCTAAAGGTACATTTTATAATTATTTTTCGTCTAAAAGTGATTTAGTAGTCGCATTATTTAATATGATTTATAAAAAACTTGAACATGAAAGAAATGAGTTGTTGATCGGACAGAGCCCTTCAAACATTGAAATTTTCATTAAACAAATAACTTTATTAATGGAGGCAAATAGAGATAATAAATTGATTTCTCTATTTGAAGAAGTAATTTATATAAATGACTTAGATATTAAACAGTTCATAAGAGAAGGTAATTTTAAGACATTAAATTGGGTGTATACACGATTCTTAGACATTTTTGGCAGTGAGAAGAAAGATTTTTTATTAGATAGTGCCATTATGTTTTTAGGAATTATACACCATAATGTGAGATACTATGACCTCGCCAAAGATATGAATATTAGTATGGATCAAGTCGTCCGATATAGTGTAAAACGTATTATTAAGATTGTTGAGGATGTTGAGGAATCTGGTGAGCAATTATTCAATTTGGAATTATTAGATAGATGGTTACCAGTAAGAAAGACCGAAGAAAATCTTCAACAAAAGCTTTGTAGTATTATTTGTACAATGAAAAAATCAGCATTAAATAGTAATGAACAACAAAAGTACAATGAGTTACTAGATTTTTTACAAAACGAATTGTTGCAGTCAAAAACACCAAGAAAATATTTAATTGAGAGTGCCCTAGTATCCTTAAATGAAGGGAAGACATTACTAGGAGAAGAAGAACTACAAAGGCTGAATGAGCTGATCGACATTAATTTTATTCAACATGTAAAATAACTTAATTAATATGAAAGAAAACCATCCTTTAGCTTTTAATGCTTAGGTTGGTTTTCTTTTGTTTAAAAAATGATTAGTTCAAATGTTGCGATACTAAAGTTGTATTTTCCCTTGAAATTCTTTAATTAGATAAGTTCAATACAACTTTCGTCTACTTTTATGAAGGAAAATTAGCTTGAAATCAGTATAATTGTCGTTATTATACTTTTTTTACCATTAATTGACAAAAAATTCTGAATTGATGATATACTTTCTTTTATAAATGAAAAAGGAGGTATCTTTGTTGTGAAATCTTTAAAATCAATAGTAGTTTGGGGATTAATTTCAATACTTGGAGCTTTCTGTTTTTCTGTATTAGCTTTAAAAAGAGGGGAAACAATAAATGCAATTTGGCTCCTCACAGCGGCAGTTTGTACTTATGCAGTGGCTTATCGTTTTTATAGTAAGTTTATTGCAGAAAAAGTATTTAAACTAGACGAAGATCGTAAAACACCTGCCGAAATTAATAATGATGGTAAAGACTTTGTACCAACGAATAAGTGGGTATTATTTGGTCATCATTTTGCAGCGATAGCAGGGGCTGGACCACTGGTTGGACCAATTTTAGCTGCGCAAATGGGGTATTTACCCGGAACGATTTGGATTATAGTAGGAGTTGTTTTTGCAGGGGCAGTACAGGATTTTGTCATATTAGCTGCTTCTACACGTAGAAATGGTAAGTCGCTTGGAGAAATGATTAAGGAAGAGATTGGACCTATAACAGGGGTCATCGCGTTAATAGGTATATTAGGAATTATGGTTATTTTATTAGCTGTATTAGCACTTGTTGTAGTTAAAGCGCTTGCAGGAAGTCCGTGGGGAATGTTTACGATTGCAGCAACTATTCCAATCGCGATTTTCATGGGTATTTATATGCGATACATACGTCCAGGCCGAGTAGGAGAAGGGTCTTTTATTGGTGTGATTTTATTACTACTTTCATTATTTGCAGGACAATATGTAGCAGAAAATCCAACTTTAGCGGCAATGTTTACGTTTAAGGGAGAAACGATTGCCCTTATGTTGATTGGTTATGGGTTTATAGCATCAGTACTTCCAGTTTGGCTATTATTAGCTCCACGAGATTATTTAAGCACATTTTTAAAGGTTGGTACGATTTTAGCTTTAGCAATTGGCATTATTATTGTAGCACCAGATTTACAAATGCCGGCCGTTACAAAATTTATTGATGGAACAGGACCAGTATTTGCCGGAAATCTATTTCCATTTTTATTTATAACAATTGCTTGTGGATCTGTTTCTGGATTTCATGCATTAGTTGCTTCAGGCACTACGCCTAAAATGATTGAACGTGAAACGCATGCACGTGCTATTGGTTATGGGGCTATGTTAACGGAGTCTTTTGTAGCTGTAATGGCTATGATTGCCGCTTGTTTATTAACTCCAGGAGCATATTTTGCCATAAATAGCCCACCTGCCATAATTGGAACTGACGTGAACCAAGTGGCTCAAGTAGTTTCAAGTTGGGGCTTTACAATAGCTCCAAATGATTTGACTACGCTAGCCAAAGATGTAGGAGAACAAACAATTCTTTCTCGTACTGGTGGGGCACCAACTTTAGCAATCGGCATGGCGGCACTCTTCTCTAAAGTAATCGGTGGTAAAGCACTAATGGCTTTTTGGTATCATTTTGCTATTTTATTTGAAGCATTATTTATTTTAACAACAATTGATGCTGGAACTAGGATTGGACGTTATATGACGCAGGATATTTTAGGCAATGTGTATAAGCCATTTGGAAAGACGGATTCACTTCCTGCAAATTTAATTGCGACAGCTATTTGCGTTTTCGGCTGGGGTTATTTCCTTTATCAAGGTGTTATTGATCCACTTGGAGGCATTAATACTTTATGGCCGTTATTCGGTATCGCAAATCAAATGCTTGCAGCGATTGCATTATTGCTAGGCACAACTATCTTGCTGAAAATGGGGAAAAAGGCATATGCATGGATTACATTAGTGCCAACAATCTGGATATTAGTCGTTACAATGACAGCTGGTTGGCAAAAGCTGTTTCATGCATTACCTAAAATAGGGTTTTTAGCGCATGCTAAAGTTTTTAAAGATGGTTTGGATGCTGGCAAAATCCTTGCACCAGCAGCTAGTAAAGCACAAATGAATCAAATAATTTTAAATGACTATATTGACGCAACAATTTGTGGCTTGTTTATGGTGATTGTGCTTTTAGTTCTAATTGCTTCGATTCGAAATTGGATCAATATATTGTCTAATAAACCGATAAAATTACATGAAACTCCGTACATTAAACGTGAAGAAAGTGAACCGAAAAATTATGCACTATAAAGTGAAGGAGTTCAAAAAATATTATAAGCAGTTTATTAGTTTATTAGTAGGTGTACCTAGCTATGAGAAATATGTTGAACATATGAAAACACAACACCCTGATCAACCAATTCAATCTAGAAAAGAGTTCTTTATCGAAGCGCAAGAGTCACGTTTTAATTCAAAAGGTGGTAAAGTTACTCGTTGTTGTTAAAAAATATAGCACATCTAAATAATCTAATCAGTGAACAAAATCCACAAGAAATAATCTTGTGGATTTTTTGCTTCTATTTTTTATCTCTACGATATAAATCCAGCGTTTTATATCCAGCACCTAAGACCATTTTCATTTCTTCACGTCTTTTTGCCTTCGTTGCTTCTTGTTTAGCGCTATAGACGTGTCGTGCCCAATCTTTACGATATCCAGGAGTTAGAGATTTATAGATCGTAAGTAATTCAGGAGAATCTTCTAAATCCTTTTCAACATTTGGAATCATATCGATATAATCATCTACACACTGACTTGCTTTCGATGAATTCGCAGCTTTTGTTTTTGATTCGTCTTTTAATCCAACAACTGTAAAGACGTCATCTAATCCAACCATACGAGCAAATTTAATTGTACTTGAACCAATATATCCGCTCTCATCCGCACCTAATCCTTCAAATAAATCATCACGATGAATATAAGTCGGATATACTTTGTTTCCTTTTTTAGGATAGGCAATAAAAATATAGCCATTTTTGTCTAAATAATGATTCTGGATAATCTTTGTGACTAGTTTTTTTAACGAGTCCATATCAAGTACAAAAGCAAATATCAGATCATAAGGATGGTTTTGTAGATCCGTATCAAAATGTGGTAAATCTGCAAAATAATTTGCATCACTTGGTTGATTTAAAACTGTAGCTTTTTTATATTTTTTTAAGTTTAGCTTTTCAACAATCGTTTTAGTCATCCCGATCCACCTTTAAAGTAATATGTATAAGGCTATTATAAATCAAAATAAGTAAAAAAATAATAGAAGCTCAGGTTCGAGTTTCTATTATTTATTAGGTAGTATTGTTAGTCTAAAGAGCTTCTTTAATTACTTTTTTATAATAAAGAACGGATAAAAGACCAAAGACCGAATATAAAACAGCATATAAAACCATGACGATAATCATTGGTGTCCAGACTTCAGTACCGAATAAGAACCATCCAGATTGAACGGCAAAATAGCTATGAACTAGTCCGACTACTAATGGGATACCGAAATTAAACAATTGCTTAGAACGTATACCTCTTAATAGGTCTCTACGGGAGAAACCTAGTTTACGTAAAATAGTATAGTTTGGTTTTTCGTCAACACTTTCATCCATTTGTTTAAAGTATAAGATACATCCAGATGTCATTAAGAACGTTAGTCCTAAAAATCCGACGATGAACATAATAAGGCCCATATTTGCTTTCTGACTTTTAACGATTTCAAGTCGAGAAGCATTAGGATAATTCTTATCAAATTGATGGTCCATATAAATCGTATTTGCTTTTTCAATTTGTTTTTCATCACTTATATTAATTCCATTGTAGACAGTTGAATCTTTTTGAATGGATGAATCAAGATTCCGTTTTAATGTTTTAAATACTTGATCGTCTATAATTACAGTAGGAAATCCTCCATTTGTGAAATAGGAAGGTATAATCTTTTCACGTTTTAATCCTAAATAGTTTAGATTAAATTTTTCCTTACTGCTAGTTAATTCAATATGCCCTGAATCCTTTAAGGTCATAAATTTTTGAAGCATATCATCGTATCCAGTAAATAAGGCTTCATTTGAAGCAAGGTTTACTTTAACTGACTTTTCGCTTACAACCGCTAGTGGGAATTTGTCAGCATCCTTCATCATGCCTTTTAACTCTGTATCTAGTATATTCTTTATATTTGTATTAACTTGAATAACCTCAACCTGTTTTTCGTTATATTTAATACCATTTTCATTTAGAGCAGAGGTGAAAGTTTGTAAATCCTTATTATTATTTAAGAAAAAGTTAGCAGGGACATGGCTCTCTGCAGTTTTTTCGGCAGAATAATAAGATATATAGCTTAAAGATAATAATCCAATCGCTAGAGCTGAAACGGTTGTAATAATTGTTAGTAGCAAGGCATTAGACTTCATTCTAAACATAATTGAAGATAAAGATAGGACATCATTAATATTTAAATAGCCATTTTTCTTTTTACGAACGATATTTAAAATAAAACGAACCGAACTTTTATACACTAAATAAGTTCCAATAATGACTGACGCTAAAATATAAATCATTACCGAAAATAGTTCAGTCATAGTAGTAAAATCACCATCAAATAATTTTGATGATAGAAAATAACCTGAGATTATTAATAAAATACCTAAAATTCCAATAGAAATCTCGAAAATAGACATTTTTTTAAGCTTTCCTTCAGTCGATGAGACTACTCGGAATAAAGATAAAATAGTTTGACGTTTAATAAAAGCATAATTCATTAACATAATAAACGCGTAAATTACGACAAAAACAATTAATGTCTGCACTAATGCTTGTGAAGAAAAATGTAAAGTAGCAATCGCTTTTACTCCGACGATTTTATATAAAATCATGATGATTAGCCTTGAAATCGAAAAACCTACTAAGATCCCAAGAACCGATGAACTAAAATATAGAATACAATTTTCAACTGTTAAAATACCGAAAATCCTGTTTTTAGTCATTCCAATTAATTGAAACAAACCAATTTCTTTACTCCTTCTTTTTATAAAAATCATATTTGCATATAAAAGGAAAATCGAAACGATTGCGACAAGTAAAATCGACGCTGAGCGAATTGCTGCTGCTCCATTGATTGAACCCTTTGTCGCTTCCATTGAAGGATCATACTGCAATGTAACAAATGAGAAGTATAAGGCAGCACTAAAAATTAATGCAAAAACATATAGATAATAGTTTTTTAAATTCTTTTTTAAATTTCGGAATATCAAATGATTAATGCTCATGGTGAACACCACCTAATACACCTTGGGTTTTCATGATATCTTTAAAGAAATTCTGTCTCGTTTCATCGCCTTTGTGTAGTTGTGAATAGATTTGTCCATCTTTAATAAAGACAACGCGATTGCAGAAGCTTGCTGCTACTGGATCATGTGTAACCATTACAATTGTCGCGTTTCTTTTCTCATTTAGTTCACTTAGTTTATTTAATAAATCTGAAGCAGATTTTGAATCCAATGCGCCTGTAGGTTCATCTGCGAAAATAATACTAGGTTCATGAATAAATGCTCTAGCCGCTGAAGTACGCTGTTTTTGTCCCCCAGAGATTTCGTTAGGATACTTATCTTTTAATTCATAAATGCCAAGCTCTTTAGCAATAACATCAAACTTTTGATTTGCTTCACTTGGTGACGTTTTTGTTATTGATAAAGGTAGAAGTATATTTTCTTTTACAGTTAATGTGTCTAGTAAGTTGTATTCCTGGAAAATAAAGCCTAAGTAGTATTTACGAAATTCTGCTAATTGTTTTTCTTTCATATCCGTTATGTCTTTACCTTCAATTGAAATCGTTCCACTATTAATTTTATCTATCGAGGAAAGAACGTTTAGTAAAGTTGTTTTACCAGATCCAGACGGACCCATGATACTAACAAATTCACCTTTTTCGATGTTTATATTAATGCCACTTAACACTTCTTGTTTATTAAATTTATTTCCGTAACTTTTATGAATTTTATTTGCTTCTAAAATATTCAATTCGTACACTCCTTTATTTTCATTCGATAAAATTAGTATAAATGGTTACTAAGACCGTTTCCTTTGATTAACCGAACAATAAACAAAAGCATGTGACAATTTTGTCACATGCTTGTTATTTTTACAAATTCATTTCGTTTAGGGAAGGTTAGTGTGAAAGTTGAACCTTGATCTAACTCAGACTTTACTTGGAAAGTAATATGTAGGGACTGGGCAGCTTTCTTTGCTAAATATAATCCCATCCCTGTAGAGGCATTGTCTTGATGCTGAATCGTAGACGTAAATCCTTTTTCGAAAATTCGCGGCAAATCTTTTGAATGAATACCACGACCGAAGTCTTCAATTTCAAGAATCACTTGCTCATTTTTTTGCTTACTTATAATCCGAATGTCTGAAGATGGACTATATTTCACTGCATTTGTTAATAGCTGTCGTAGTATATATGATAGCCATTTAGCATCACTGAATACTTCTAGCTCCTCTAATTCAATATCAAATCCAATCCCTTTATGTATACACCATGATTGCAAAGTTTTAATCTCTGGATAAATGACATCTTCCAGTTGAATTTTTTCGATATAAAGATCATTTTCAATAAAAGGTATTCTTTTTTGGTGAAGCTGTTGATCTAGTAATAGGTGAATACGTAGCCATTCATATGTTAAATTTGATTTCAACTTTTCATCCTTCATACGATCAATCATTAAGTGCATTGCTGTTAAAGGTGTTTTTACTTCATGGATCCATGATAGGAGTTCATCTTTTTCTTGCTCTAAATAAGTTTGATTTTGAATAGCTATTTTTTTTAATAAGCTTGTTTGATTTGTTAAGCTATTTTCAACAATTTCTTCAAATGGGCTATTTGATTCTTCAACTCCAGTCAAATCAAGGTTATCTTCCCGTTCAACAAGACTTTTATAAAATTTTATTTCTTTAGGATATCGAATGACTAAAAAAATGATAAACAATAATAGTGATAGAAAGACAATGTAAAGTAGTGATTTTAAAGGAATTGACGAATCAATAAATGAAACAAATACAACAAGTACTTGTGTTAGTAGAAAAAAAAGAATCCAACTAAATCGCTCAATAAGAAATGTTTTAATCATTAGATAACCTCTTCTAAAGCAATATATCCTTGACCAACCTTTGTTTCAATAAATTGTCCTAATCCTATTTCATCTAGTCTTTTACGCAATCGATTTACGTTTACTGTTAAAGTATTATCACTAATAAATCGTTTATCATCCCAAAGGGCATTTATTAATTGCTCACGACTTACGATTTTATTTTTTTGTTCAATTAGTAGTTTTAAAATATAGATCTCATTCTTTGTAAGTTCAATTGCACCAGTTTTATTCGATACAGTATTTTTTTCATAGTCGACGGTTGCACTACACCAAGTTTTAAGAGCAATTTTTTCGGTATTGTAATTATATACGCGTCTAAGAGTAGCCTGGATTTTCGCAATTAGTACATCAAAATGGAATGGCTTTTGTATAAAATCATCTGCTCCAAGCTGCATCGACATGACCATATCCGAAGGGTGATCTCTTGAAGAGAGAAAGATAATAGGGACATTTGAATGGGAACGAATCATACGACACCAATGGAAACCATCGTATTTTGGTAGTTGTATATCAATGATGACTAAATCTGGTTTTATCTCTGTAAACTCTTGAATTACCTTACTAAAATCTGTTATTCCAAATACCTCGTAAGACCATCCAGATAAGCGATCTTTAATCTCAGTGAATAGAGAAGAGTCATCTTCAATGAGTAATAGTTTAAACAAATGGTTTCACCACACTTTTTATTTACTTTCCATTAATTGTAAAATAAAAACAAATTAAGTGCTATAAACGAATATAGTATTTACCTGAATAAAAAAAGTACACTGTATTTTATACAGTGCACTTTTAGTTCTTATCGATTATCAATCTTCTCAGGGTATAAATCATGGTTCATCATACGATGTTCAGCCATTTTTTCGTATTTTGTACCTGGTCGACCATAGTTACAATATGGGTCAATTGAAATTCCGCCACGTGGAGTGAATTTCCCCCAAACCTCAATATAACGAGGATCCATTAATTTGATTAGATCATCCATTATAATATTCATGCAATCCTCATGGAAGTCACCATGATTACGGAAGCTAAAGAAGTATAATTTTAATGATTTACTTTCAACCATTTTTTTCTCAGGAATATAGCTTATATAAATTGTCGCAAAATCAGGTTGACCAGTTTTTGGACAAAGTGAAGTAAATTCAGGGAAATTAAATTTTACGAAATAATCACGATCTGGATGAGTATTATCAAATGTTTCTAATATTCCTGGATCGTATTCAAATAAATATTTTGTGTTGTTGCTGCCAAGTAATGATACATCTTCTAGTGAACCTTTTGATCTTCCTACCATTTTGGTTAAACTCCTCTCTTATTTCCCCAAACAAATGCATGTAATTGAGGTAAAACTTTTACATTTTTAAATACTTTTGATTTCATTGCTTCATCTATTAGCCATTCGTAACGATTTAACATGTATTGTAATAAAGTGCTATCATCCGCATTTAGCCAACTATTTCCGACTTGTAAAAAGAACGGAACATGTGGGAATTTTTGATGAACAGTTTCCGCATAAGCTAAATCTTTTTCATCAAATATAACAACTTTTAAGCAAAACTTTGGATGATTTTCTAAATTTTGAATAATGCTTCCCAGTATATCAAAATCAGTATTCATGCCACTGCTAGGCGGTTTAGGCGATAAAGTCACTTCATCAATAGAAGGTAACCATGGTTGCCACTTACTACCTTGAGTTTCAAGAGCTAAAGTCATTTTCTTTTCCTTTAAAAACTCAACTACAGGGCCCAAAGATGGAAGTAAGGCAGGGTTTCCACCAGAAATCGTAATATGAGAGAATGTATCGCCGCCTATGTTGGTTAAATTCTTCCAAACTTCTTCAGCAGTCATCCATTTTATATTTTCTTTTTCACTACCATCCCAGGTGAACGAAGAATCGCACCAACTACAAGAGTAATCACAACCCGCAGTACGAATAAACATCGTTTTTTGGCCGATTGCCATTCCTTCACCTTGTACAGTAGGTCCGAATATTTCAAGTACTGGAATTTTACTCATTGATCATCCACTCCCTACGAGCTTCTGCATAGCAAGTAGGCGTTTCAAATAAACGAACAAACTCTACTCGAATATCTTGTGCAGGATTTGTATGATCTTTAAGTGCATTTTCCATTTGCTCATAAATCCAAACAACCATATTTTCTGCTGTTGTATTCATCGGGGGTAGCATCTCATTTAAATAACGGTGATCTAAATAGATTTCAATTTTTTCTTTCCAAATCTGTTTAATATCACCAAAATCGATCACTAAGCCGATTTCATCAACAAAACCACTAATTCCAAAAATAACTTTATATGTGTGTCCGTGTAAATTTTTACATTTACCTTCGTAGCAATGTAAGTGATGTGCAGCATCAAAGGTAAATTCTTTATTAACAAGAACGCGTTTATTGTGATATTTTAAGTCTTCTTTTTTTATATGCTCATCAATTTTATGAAGTCTTTCTACGATACGAAAATCAAACATTCTTTGCGGCTCCCTTCGATTGTAGGTAACGATCTAAACCAGCCTGACGAAGCTCACATGCCGGACATTCTCCACAACCATCAGAAATAATGCCGTTATAGCAACTTAATGTTTTATTTCTTACGTATTCAAATGCGCCTAAATCATCAGCTAGTTTCCATGTGTCAGCCTTATCGATCCACATAAGTGGAGTATGAATAACAAATGGATAATCCATTGATAGATTAAGAGTTACATTTAATGATTTAACAAAGATATCTCGGCAGTCAGGGTATCCGCTAAAGTCAGTCTCACAAACACCTGTAATAATGTGCTTTGCTCCTTTTTGTTTAGCAAGTACTGCTGCAAAAGATAGGAATAATAAGTTACGCCCATCGACGAATGTAGAAGGGAGTTCGCCTTCTTCGTGAGTTATATCAATATCTGATCTTGTTAAAGCATTTGGTGCAAGCTGATTTAACAGGGACATATCAAGGATATGGTGAGGAATATTTAATTCCTTACAAATATCTGCAGCTACATCTAATTCTAGTTTATGGCGCTGATTGTAATTAAACGTAACAGCCTCAACTTCACCAAATTGTTGCATAGCCCAGAATAAACAAGTAGTACTGTCTTGGCCACCGCTAAATACAACGATTGCTTTTTCATTTTTCATATTTCTTCTCTCCTTTACATGATTAAAAAGAAGAGGGCATCCCGAATAACAAAAATAAAAACAATACGACAAATATTGTTTTTCGCCTTATTTTTTTGTAGAGGGGAGTTTGCGACCTCTACCATAAGCAATAAAGCTTATGGATTTTTCTATTAAATTTTCTATCTATTAAATTGTACTAGAGAAGTACAATCATAATTCCCATTATAATCGTTTCACGTAAAAAGAACAAAAACTTTTGTAAGAAAGTAAAAAATTACATATGTCGGTTAGAAAAACACTGTTAATTTATTTGTATTTGCTGATACTAGTTTTTATATGGAAGTTACATTTTTGAATTTAGTAAATTAGATGATTAAAATTGAACAAATTCATAAGCCTTTTGTCGGAGTTTGTATTTTGGTATCCATTGGTTATGTCTTTATTTTGGGTGGCCGGATCCAGTCTATTTTTCCGATACCGAGAAAAAGGAAAGGATGTAAATTTTGAAGGGATTGATTGGCCATTAATTAGCATCTTAATACCTTGTTATAACGAAGAGGAAACAATTGAAAAGACAATTCAATATTTAGTGGAACTAGATTATCCATTAAAAGAAATTATTGCTGTAAACGATGGCAGTAAGGATTCAACCTTTAAAATTTTAGAAAAAATGGCAAATAATCATCGTGAGGTTAAAGCAATTGATTGTAGAGAAAATAGGGGGAAAGCAAATGCTCTACATATTGCTTGCCATGCATCAAAAGGGGAGTTTTTAGTTTGTATTGATTCTGATGCCATTTTTGCGCCTAAAGCTGCACAGTATCTTATTTATCATTTTCTACATAGTGGTGAAAGATTAGGTGCCGTAACGGGAAATCCAAGAATTCGAAATCGTGATACGCTACTGAGTAGATTACAAATAGTAGAATATTCTTCTATTATTGGGGCCATAAAAAGAACCCAAAGAATGCTAGGTAAAATTATGACTGTATCAGGGGTAGTCGTTGCATTTCGAAAAAAAGCACTTGTAGATGTAGGATTATGGGACCGCGACATGATTACAGAAGATATCGCAGTATCCTGGAAGCTACAAGAAAGATTTTGGGATATTCGCTATGAACCTCGTGCACTTTGCTGGATGTTAGTTCCAGAAACATTAAAAGGAATTTGGAATCAAAGAATTCGTTGGGCACAGGGTGGACAAGAGGTAATTATGCGGTATTGGCGTTTATTATTGGACTTTGGGCATAGAAGGATCTGGCCAATCTATTTGAACAATGGGTTAGTTTAATATGGTCATTTTCTTGGGTATTCGTGACAATTTACTATTTAATAACGGCTAACAGTATACAAGAATTAATAATATGGATGACCTTTTCTTCTTTCTCACTTGTTTTCATGAGTCTTATACAGCTTTGGATGTCGATAAGAGTGGATTCCACATACGATAACATAAAAAAATATTACTTGTGGGCCGCGTGGTATCCAGTTATTTATTGGGTTTTAAATGCAATGATTGTAATGTTTGCATTACCAAAAGCAATTAAATCAAGAATAAAAGGTGGTTATGCAACATGGACAAGTCCAGACAGGGGAAAAGGAAACTGGAATAATCGTTCATTCAAAGAAAAATTGGCTAAGTGAAGTGATAATTACTATTGCAACGTTAGTAGTTTGGATCTAATGCATAATTGTAATTGCTTATTTCATTAGTTCGCTAATAAATTACAATAATCGATATATAAATATAGTAAAGTCCTATTTTAAAATGACAAATCATGACATACGTATTTTTATTTTATTTACAATCCTTTTGTGGATCGGTTTTTATTTTGGTCTTTTAGGTTGGAAATTTTATAATCTAAAAAGATTTGGATCATTACGGAGAAGGTCATATCCAAAATTTACAACAAAGGAGGACCTCTTAAATTTAAAGCTTATGTCTGAAGAGGATTACAATAAATTACAGGATTCCAAAATAATAATCTTTGAAAATAACCCTATTCAAGAGTTAGTTAGTCATAATAAAAAATAAGTAATCCACATGTGGATATTTTTAATAAGGGACTTATACACATATTGACAGGTAGAAGCAATCTGCCAGTTTTTTAATTTTTAGAGGAAAACCGATGTAAAGGGAGTTGTACACATATTTGTACACAAGAATACATTTTGCAAACAATTGTATACGATAAAGTATACTTGTACACGAAAACGTAAACTTATTATCCACAGGTAGGAGACAGTTGTTCCGAAATTAATTTTAGAATGAAATAGGTATGTATACACTTTTGTATACAAGTACACGTTTTTGTAAACATTTGTATACATTTTTGTATACATGTACACAGAAGTGTATACAAGTTTATGTGTTTACAATTTTGTATACAAGATGACAATTCAGTTACATTTTTATAATAGTTCAGTATGGGACATTGACCGGATCGCTAAAGTTAGATAATCTAATATCAGAATTATCTATTAATATGTAAACCTATTAGCGAAAGGGATGATTTAAGTGGTAAATGCTCGTATAGCTGCTATTGATGTAGGAAACGATTCACTCAAAGGAATTTTTGGGAAGATGGAATCTGAGATTAATATTCCTAATATTATTGCAAGGGATACAGAAGATCGTCCAATCATTGGGATAGAAGAATTAGACAACCAAGATCCAGTTGATGGAATACATATTCGCGTTCACTCCCCTACTTTAAAAGAGAATAATACTGTTTATCGTGTAGGGAACCTAGCAACTAAAAGTGGTAATGCAACAGAATTAGATCCTGGGAGTAATAAGTCTGAAGAGGATCAAACGCTTATTATGTTATTTGCAGCTTTAGCGTTAGATGCAGCTAGAGAAGAAAATAAACAGATTGTAAAGAACTCTAATAATGTAATTGAGGCAACATACGTATTAGGAACCGGTCTTCCGCTTAGAGAAGTAAAGGAAG
Organism: Gottfriedia acidiceleris; assembly: GCF_050457485.1. Lineage (GTDB taxonomy): Bacteria > Bacillota > Bacilli > Bacillales > Bacillaceae_G > Gottfriedia > Gottfriedia acidiceleris_D. The sequence goes on along the minus strand of NZ_JBCMJM010000017.1, from coordinate 240,972 downwards.
GAAAGGACGTCGGTTATCGTTCACGATTACTAGGCTCGGTTCACCAAGTAGAGTTTTTAGTGACACCAAGACATCAAGGATTAAAAGTTAATATTAAGTTTGAAGAAGTTAAAGTCTATCCTGAAGGATTTGCGGCTTTTATTAACTTAGTCATGGACAATCATTTAAACATAATTAATAAAGACCTTATAGATAAAAAAATCCTTATTCAAGACATCGGAGGGTTGTCAACTGATATTGCGGTAATTAGGAATCGAAAGGTAGATGACGATAAAGCTCAAGGTTTTAATCTTGGCGTGGCAGAGTCCCTAGAAGCAATTCGTGAAGAGATTCGTTCTAGACATGGAGTTGAACTTGATAGCCGAAGAGATGTTGTAGAGATCATTACAAAGAAAAGTGATCGAAATCATATTATGGTTAAGGGTAGTCGGACAAGCGTTCATGATATTGTAGACCGAATTCTACTAGAATTAGCAAAAAAACAATATCGCCATTTAAGAAATATTTGGCAGAAGAACTCACAAACTGAAATATGCTATTTCATTGGTGGAGGATCGCTAATCTTAAAAGAGTATCTTAAAACTCTTAATAATAACCTAGATGGTTATAATATTGATTTCTTTGAGGATGAGAAGGAAAGTATCTGGATGATGGCGAATGCTTATTATAAGCTAATCGCTGATTATGAAATAAAAAGAGTAAGAGAATCTAGAAGAGAAACACAACAAGCTGAAAAAGAAGAACAAAAAATGTCTAAAGCAAAATAAGGTGATTCCATGAAGGAAAAAGAATTGACGAGGGGACAACCTATTACATTTCGTATCCCTTCTGATACGCCTGATCAGATTATAAAACATTTGCAGCAGCTTAAACAAAGCGAAAGACGGAACTTTTCAAGTAAGATTGCTGAGTACGTAATAAGCGGAGTTAATGACTCATTATCAAAGCAAAGGCAAACAATAACGATTCCACTACCAAAAAGCCTAGATAAAGCTCAAAGAGATTGGTTAAAACATGAACATTCTGAGGCACTATTAGGTAGTATTGTGTACCAACTATTATCTAACCCAATTCGAACTGCTTCTCTTATTACTTCGCTAAATAGTAATAGTCTAGCAATTGAAGAAGCTCTATATCTTCAAGAAGAAATGAATGAACTAGAGCCAGAATTGGAACCCGTTCAATCAAAAATTCGTACAAGCGAACCGAATGTAACGAATTTAGATAATATTGGAAGAAAAGCCGATCGCGATGATGACTTAGATAACTTTAATTGGGAAGCTGTAAGCAAAAGCGAAATCTCTGCTGCCAAAGAAGAAATTGAAGAGGAAGATATGGATAGTCTACTCGGAGATTTTCTTGCACAAATGAATAAATAAGGATGCATAGAAAGAAGGGACCGAATAAATTTACGGTCCCTTTGTTCATTTTAATTATTTAATATCGTTCTGAGAGATTTGTGACAATGCTTCGCCAGCACTTTCGTCTGACTGTTCTTGTACAGCTAAATCTCCAAGTGAAAGCATTCCAACAAGATTGCCATTTTCTACGACTGGTAATCTTCTTATTTGATGCTGTGCCATTAAATTTGAAGCTTCTTGAAGACTAGCATTACAATCAATCGTCACAATATTATTGGACATTACTTGGGAAGCACTTCCGTTTCCATTTTGACCAATTCCACGTAAAGCCAAGTCACGATCTGTAATCATTCCTACAACTTGACCGTTTTCAACAACTGGAATTGCACCTACATTTAATGATTCCATTTTACTCGCTACTGATTGTAAAGAATCTTGATTTGAACAACATTCAACATTACTCGACATGACGTCTCTTACTTTCATAAAAACACCTCCATAAAAATAACAAAGATATTACTTTGAATATCTTTGTTTGTAGAAAAAATCAATAAAATTGATTTCAGACTAATCGCAAGCAATTTGCGAGCAATCTGAAATATTATTTGAAATATCCATTTAATTATTCGGAGCAATAGCAAATTTATGTTGCATAGTGTATTTTACGAGTTTAATGCGAGAAAATATTTTTTATGCGAAGTGACTTTCTTTTAAGGAATTCAGGTAAAACGATACCGATTAAAATTAAAATGATACCAAAATATTGTGGAGCTCCAACCGTTTCCTTTAATACAATCGCTGACATTAATGTAGCTGTTGGTAACTCTGCTGCCCCTAAGATAGAGGCAAGACCAGAACCTGTTAAAGGAACGCCTTTTGAAAACATTAAGGTAGAGAAAAATGGACCTAGAAAGCCAAGGATCAGTCCGTACTTTAATAAAAGTTCTGCAAATAAGTGCCAATTTGTGAAAAATGTAGGTGGGAGGAAGATAGCACAAATTATAAAACCACCTGTAATCATTAATGCCGTTTTTGTTATTGGGTTTGCTTTTAAAGCGATTCTACCGCTAAGTAATATAAAAGTACTGTACGAAACCGCGGACAACGCCCCAAATAAAACTCCTAACCAATTCAATGAACCAATACCATCGGTTAAAACATTTGTCGCGAAGATTGTGCCGATAACGAGAGGAATCAATGAGAGTAATTTACTTTTTTCTGGAAGTTTTCGATTGACTACTGATTCTAATAAAACCCCAATCCAAGTGAACTGGAACAACAGCACAATTGCTAATGATGCAGTAATATATTGTAAAGCCAAATAATAAAACATCCCTGTTAAGCCAGTAGTAGACCCTAATACAACAAGTAATAAAACATCCTTCTTTGTAGGCTTTAAATATTGTTCATTATTTGATTTAGCGGATCTACTTTTATTAAAAAGTACGATAGACCATAACAGTATAGCCCCAACAAACATTTGCATACCGACTACGTCATTTACAATGAAACCTTCACCATAAGCCAATTTTACAAAGGTAGACAAAACGCCATAACAAACAGAACCGATAATGATATATAGTATTCCTTTCAAAATAACACCTCGTTTTAATAAAAAGAAGTAAAGAGGGAAAACCTCTTTACTTATATCTAATTTCATATTTTGTTACTGTCTTGCTTGAGCGAGATATTTCTCCGGTAATACTTCCTCCAGAGTCACTCAAACGCTAATTACATTTCTTCTAAAATGCCCTTAACTAAGTTAACGAATTTCGTTCTAACCATGCTTGCTACTTCAATTACTTCTTCGTGGTTTAATGGCTGGTCTAGGATGCCACAAGCCATGTTTGTTAGGCAAGAGATACCTAAAACTTTCATACTACCGTGAACAGCTACGATTGCTTCAGGAACCGTTGACATCCCAACAGAGTCAGCACCAAGTGTACGGATCATACGGATTTCAGCAGGTGTTTCGTATGAAGGACCACTCCACCAAGCATATACACCTTGTTGTAATTTAAGATCTTGTTTCGCAGCTACATCTAATGCAAGGCTACGTAATTCTTTGTTATATACTTCAGAAACGTCAGGGAAGCGAGTTCCTAGTTCTGGGTTATTTGGTCCAATTAAAGGATTTGTTCCAACTAAATTAATATGATCAGTAATTAACATTAAATCGCCTGGATTAAAGCTAGTATTAACAGCGCCACAAGCATTTGTTACGATTAATTTTTCTACTCCAAGTGCTTTCATTACACGCACAGGGAACGTTACTTCATCTAAAGTAAAGCCTTCATAATAATGGAAACGGCCTTTCATTGCTACAACAGCTTGGCCTTTTAATTCACCGATTACTAATTCGTTTGCGTGTCCAACTGCTTCAGACTTTGCAAAATGAGGAATTTCACTGTAAGGAATTACAACAGAGTTTTCGATTTCATCTGCAAGAGTACCTAAGCCAGAACCTAATATTAATCCAACCGTTGGACGGTAGTTTGTTTTACTTAATATAAAATCTCTTGTTTCTAAAATATGTTCAGTTTTATGCATTTATTTTTCCTCCTAAAATGAGCGATAGGGAATTTAATAAGAATTTTAATAAATAATAATGCTTTCACCATAAGTCTAATGGATAACTCGTTACTTGTAAACAGACTAAAAACCATTTTGGTAAAAAGATTATTCTATTTTACTTAAAATGATGTAAAATGGTGTGTAAATAGCTGTACTAAATTCATAAAATATAAAAAGTTGAATAGAAGTGAAATAAGAATAGAGTTTTGGAGGAGTCAATGATCAGGCAATTTATAGGCTATCAGTCGCCTAAAATCAAAAGTTTAAAGCTTTTATATAGCTTAATACGAAAATTAGGGCCAATTAAGGTTAGTACATTAACTGAAATGACAGGGTATAAGCATACTACTTGTGTTCGGTTATTAGATGAATTAGTAGAGGAAGGACTTATTTACGACAGTGGTTTAGGGGTTTCTAGCGGTGGAAGGAGACCAGCAATGTATGTGATTAACCCAACTGCATTCTACTTAATCGGTGTCGAAATCACGAATTTATTTACAACAGTACTACTGCTTGATTTAAATCTAACAATTGTCGAATCAAAAAAATTAAAAATGAGCAACGTGAGTACTGGAGAATATACTTTAAATTTTGTAACCAAAAGTGTAAGTGAATTATTAGATCAAAATAAGATTAATAAAGACCAATTATTAGGTATTGGTATTGGAGTGTTGGACCCAATTGATCAAGAAAAGGGCGTAATGATTAAATCTGGATCATTTTTAGCAGATGGATGGGACGATTTAAATATTGTTAAGCACTTAGAAGAAGCCAATCAGTGCCCAGTATTACTAAATAACGGCACAAATTTAGCCGCCCTAGCAGAGTACAGACTAAATTTCAGTAAAGAAAACGAAAATATTGTTTTTGTTTCGAGTGATATGGGAATACGTTGTGGAATTATTCAACAAGGTAAATTAATAAGTAATAAGAACGAAATGGACGATGCTTTTGGACATATGATCGTTGATGTTCATGGAAAACTTTGTTCATGTGGTTCATATGGTTGTCTACAAGCGTACAGTAGTTTACCTGCAATTCGGGAAGAGGTTATCAAACGAGTTAAGCGCGGTGAGATTACTTCTTTGATGGGTGAAGTAAACGATGTCGAAAATATTAGCTATCATCAAATTCTTGAAGCTTTAGAGAAGGAAGATCCACTTTGTTTAGAGGTCATAAGAGAGGCGGCTAATTACTTTGGAATTGGACTGACTAATCTTATTTATATCGTACGCCCTGATATTGTAATTTGTGGAGGTACATTAGTTCCAAAGCCATTATTCTTTGATGTAGCATGCGAAACAGCACAAGGAAGATTGAAAAATTATCCAAACAGTCCTGTTCAAATCATTAAATCATCAACAGCCTATAACATCGTTGCACAAGGAGCTGGATGTATCGTATTTGATCACTTTACAGAGGAAACTATGTAATTAAAGCTAAAAACCGTTAAAGCTCTACCTGGGAACAGATAGAGGTTAACGGTTTTTTGTTTAAATAAATGAAATTTTATCCATATGGGTCAGCAATCATACCGTTTTCATCGTGGTAAAACTTGTATAGAAACCAATAATTTACTGATTAATTCCTCAAAATGATTTATGGCACGTTCAAAAATAAATAGCATAAACCCTTCCTGATTTCTTATTGTAACTTTCCAGTATGTCTTAAATCCTCAAATAAAGTATAGTCAGCTAGTACTTGATTATAGTAATTTTCGCTTAGTTGAAGGACGGTTGTTTTAAATTGAGGCCAAGCACTAATTGCATCTAGAACGCCTTGCTCAAAATTGTAGTTTACATATGTTGAATTATAGTCCTTGTCAGCTCTAGCATGAGCGTAGGCTAATGCTTTCGCAGAATACTTTAAGAAGTCCTGGACATCTGATTTACTTTTGAAATCAGATGCATCAAATGTTTCATCCCACGGTGAAATTCTTTGAACTCGGTAAGACTTGTTATTAAAACTCACTTCCCCTAAATGATTGTCAACTTTAATACCATTAGCTAACTCGCCTGTTTTGGAGCGATTAGCATGAGAAGTGAACCATGTATTGTACTGACTTTGAGACAGACTACCTTCTAAAAACATAGATGGATTACGTTGCTCTTTTACTTCTAATATTACATCATCGTTTTGTGATGTAGTATCACCTTCAATTAATACATAAAACTTGTCTACTCCTAAACTTCCTAGCCCTGAATGTAGGCGCCTGGCAAGATCTTTTATTGTAAAATATGTACTTGGCTTTGACGAAACGAAATTAGAAATACTAGCTTTATAATTTGGCCAATTATTAATGATGTTTGTGCGCTCTGTAGATGTCACGGCTAATAAATTACTGTTTGAAAAGTTAAATAATCTAGTTCCTGAAGTCGTAGTAGTCCATTTATTTAATAGCTTAGTTACACTATCAGAACTTTTAATATCACGCATCTCATCTTGGACGAATCCACTAGTTAATGTCCCTTCGTCTAGTTGAGTTGAAGTCTCACCACTATTTCCATTTACGGAAGTCAACGTATCTTGGTAAGTAGTTAAAAAACTTGTAACTAAATCACGTCTTTCCTGCATGGTTAAAGAGACACTTGAAGCCTCATTTGTCATAAGGAAAACACTAGTGGAGAAACGGATTAGATCCCAATAAAATGGTGCAACATAGGATTCATCTGAATCATTTAAATCAAAAACGATCTCACCGTTACTGTTATCAAAAAATCCTATGTTTTGTGTATGGGCATCTCCCTGAATCCATGTTCGAATATTTGCAGTAGTTTTCCAAGTGCTAGGAATAGGAATCACACCAGTTCCTAAGTCTGCATAGAAAAGGGGATTAGCAGCACGGTAAAAGGAAAATGGAGACTCTTCCATGCTAGAATATTTTTCTTGTCGAACGTTTGGATCAGTGATGAATGAATTTGCATTAATTAGTTGTGATTGGATGTAAGATTCCCTTGTTGATGATTGATCTGCAGCATAAGAAGTTGAAACTGGTAGGATTGATAAAAAGGCAGTTAAAGTCAAAATAGTGCGCTTCATAATATTCCTCCAAATTAAAATAGCTTACTTTTTCGATTTTAGATTATGAATATATAGATGATGAGAAAAGTGTATAAATTTTTAGTTAAATAAATTGTTCATTTTGCGCTATTAGACTATTAAATTGATTTGCGATTTCCATGGAAATTAATAAGAAGTGAGAACGTTTACAAAAAACGCTTGCAATCCTGTACGTACAAGAATATACTAATCTTGTACGTACAGGATGAATTTGAAAAATATAAAAAAATAATAGATTGCTCGAGGAGGGGATATCATGAGCCGATTTACTGATGAAGCAAAACAATTACTTCAGTACATAGGTGGTAAAGAAAACATCGCTACAGTAACTCATTGTGCAACACGAATGCGTTTTGTGCTGAAAGACGTTAAAAAAGCTGATGAAAAAATGATTCAAGAAATTAAAATAGTTAAAGGTACTTTTACGCAAGCCGGGCAATTTCAAGTAATTATCGGTAATGAAGTATCTGTTTTTTATAATGAATTTGTAAAATTAGCTGGGGTAGAGGAAACTTCAAAAGATGAAGCTAAAAAAGCTGCAAGGCAAAATATGACATGGATTCAAAGACTACTTGCTCACTTAGCGGAAATCTTTTCACCATTAATTCCAGCCATTGTTGTAGGGGGTCTCATCTTAGGATTCCGTAACATAATTGGGGATATTAAACTACTAGATCATGGTACTAAAACACTTGTCGAAACCTCTCAATTTTGGGCAGGTACACACTCTTTTTTATGGTTGATCGGTGAAGCCATTTTTCATTTCTTACCAGTTGGTATCACATGGTCAATTACAAAGAAAATGGGTACGACTCAAATTCTAGGGATTGTTTTAGGTATTACACTTGTTTCACCACAACTACTAAATGCATACGCAGTAGCAGGTGGTGCTGTACCACCAGTTTGGGACTTTGGTTTTGCTAAAATCGATATGATTGGTTATCAAGCGCAAGTTATTCCAGCTATTTTAGCCGGTTTCACTTTAGCGATTTTAGAGACAAATATTCGAAAAATCGTTCCAAGTGCAATTTCAATGATTGTGGTACCGTTCTTTGCACTAGTACCAACAGTGTTAATTGCACATGTAGTATTAGGTCCGATTGGATGGAAAATCGGTTCAGCTATCTCACACTTAGTTTATTCAGGATTAACGTCTTCATTTGGATGGCTATTTGCCTTAGTTTTTGGATTCTTCTATGCACCACTAGTTATAACTGGTTTGCATCATATGACTAACGCAATCGATCTTCAACTAATGAGTGAGCTTCACGGAACGAATCTGTGGCCGATGATTGCTTTATCAAATATCGCACAAGGCTCAGCTGTTTTAGCAATCATTTATTTGAATAGAAAGAATGAAGAAGAAAAGCAAGTATCAATTCCTGCTGCGATCTCTTGTTTCTTAGGGGTAACAGAGCCAGCAATGTTCGGTATTAACTTAAAGTATGCTTATCCATTCTTAGCTGCCATGATTGGCTCTGGTATAGCTGCTATTGTTTCAGTTGGTACAGGTGTAATGGCTAATTCAATTGGTGTTGGAGGTCTTCCAGCAATTTTATCTATTCAGCCTAAACATATTGGTATGTTTTCAATCGCTATGCTAGTCGCAGTCATTGTCCCATTTATATTAACGATTATCTTTAACAAGAAAAAACTGCTAGTGAAAAACTCATAATTATTTAAGGGGAAGGAAATTTATTTTCCTTCCTTTCGAATTTATTTATAAATCAAGGAGATTATCAAAATGAAGGATTTTAAGAACAGTGTCGTATACCAAATTTATCCTAAGTCTTTTTATGATTCGAATGGAGATGGTTTTGGAGACTTAAGAGGAGTTACAAAAAAGCTTGATTATTTAAAAGAATTAGGTGTTGACTACATTTGGCTTACTCCATTTTATGTATCTCCTCAAAATGATAATGGTTATGATGTCGCAGACTATCGAAATATTGATCCAGCATACGGAACAATGGAAGATTTTGATGAATTGGTGAAGGCTGCGAAGCGTTGGGATATAGAAATAATGCTGGATATGGTATTTAATCATACTTCGTCAAAACATGAATGGTTTAAAAAAGCCCTTGATGGAGATGAAAAATATAAAAATTATTATATTTTTAGAGAAGAAAAGGACGGAAAAGAGCCAACGAATTGGATCTCCAAATTTGGTGGTTCAACTTGGGAAAAAGTTGAAAATTCAAATGAGTATTATCTGCATCTCTTTGATAAAACCCAACCAGATTTAAACTGGGAAAATGATGAGGTACAAAACGAAATATTCGATATCGTTAATTTCTGGATTGATAAAGGAGTAAAAGGATTTCGTTTGGATGTAATTAATCTGATATCAAAACCAGAAGTTATGGTTGATGACGAAACAGGTGACGGCAGAAAATACTATACAGACGGACCTCGAATTCATGAGTTTTTAAAGAAGTTAAAAAATGAGACGTTTGGTAAGAAGGAAGAAATCATTACTGTTGGTGAAATGTCTTCAACTTCAATCGACCATTGTATTCGATACTCAAATCCGTCTGAGAATGAGTTATCGATGGTTTTTAGCTTTCATCATTTAAAAATCGACTATAAAGATGGGCAAAAATGGTCATTAATGGATTTTGATTTTATGTCACTTAAGTCCATTCTGGATCAGTGGCAAAAAGGTATGCAATCAGGAAATGGATGGAACGCCTTATTTTGGTGTAACCATGACCAACCGCGTATTGTTTCACGAATTGGAAACGATCAAAAATATCATAAAGAATCAGCCAAGATGCTTGCTACTTCAATGCATTTATTAAGGGGAACTCCATATATTTTCCAAGGTGAAGAAATTGGAATGCCTAATCCTAAATTTGATGAAATTGAAGACTATAGAGATGTAGAAAGCTTAAATTATTATAAAATATTAAAAGAAAATGGGGTTCCAGAAAGAGAAATATTAGCCATTTTAAAGAGCAAATCAAGGGATAATTCTCGTACACCTATGCAATGGAATGACTCAATACATGCAGGATTCACAACTGGAACACCTTGGATTTCAACAGGAAAAGATTATGAACAAATAAATGTTGAAAAGTCTCTAGCTGATGAAGATTCAGTGTTTCATCATTATAAAAAACTAATTAGCTTAAGAAAAGATTTCGACATTATTTCCACAGGTATGTATGATTCATTATTACTAAATCATGAACAAATCTTTGCATACACTCGTAAGCTGGGTAATCAAATGTTGTTAGTCGTTAATAATTTTTATGGCGAAGATACTCTTTTTAAATTACCAGAAGATATTGCTATTGGGGAGTATAACAAGCAGATATTAATTTCAAATTATACTGATTCTAGTCAGGATTTAACCAAATTTACGTTGCGCCCATATGAGTCTATTTGTTACCTTCTTGAGAAAAATGTGAGAATATAATAAAATTTTTCTAGGTGATGAAAATGAACGCAAAGTATATTTCGATCTATCATAAGTTAATTGAACAGATTGAAAAAGGGGCTTTTACTGTTGGTAGTAAAATACCTTCTGAAAAGTCATTAATGGAGCAATTTGATGTATCCAGAGATACAATTAGAAAATCATTACAAATGCTTGAGCAAAACGGTTATATAAATAAAGTTAAAGGTAAAGGTTCGTTTATTTTAGACACTGCAAAGTTAAATTTCCCGGTAACAGGTTTAATTAGTTTTAAAGAATTATCAAATCAAATCGGTAGAGAAGCAGAAACGATTGTAGAAATTCTTGAAAAGAAGTGGCCTAGTAAGTTTATAAGAGAACAACTAGAAATAGATGACCAAACAGCGATTTGGAAAGTAGTTAGAGCTCGAAAAATCGACGGGAAAAAAATAATTTTAGACAAAGAGTATTACAATAGTTCATATGTAGAAAACCTTTCAAGGTCAATCTGCGAAGGGTCAATTTTTGACTATATAGAAAATACTCTAAACTTAAATATTGGCTTTGCAAAAAAAGAAATTGTAGTACAAGCTTGTACAGAAGATGACCAAAAATATTTAGATTTAGATGGCTATGATATGGTAGTAGTTGTAAATACTTTTGTCTATTTAGACGATGGTTCTTTATTACAATACGGTCAATCTAGACATCGCCCAGATAAGTTCAAATTTGTTGATTTTGCTAGAAGAATTCAACAGGTTAATGAATGAATTTAAAGCTTTATTCAATTTTGACTGCACTCCTTAAAGTTGATGTAGAAAAAACCCTGTGTTTTGAAAACATCGAATTTAAGGGGTTTTTTTTAAGGCAAAAAATTGTTCCATATAATTGTGTAAAAAGAAATATGGATTAACGGGTTAATAGGACCACATAAAACTGAGCTATTTCCAAAAGAAAATAACTCAGTTTTTTCATTTCAATTTTGAGTTTCCTGAGCATTATGATCTATACTTTTCTCTAATTAAACTAAAGCATGCGACTTTACTTCTTTGACATTAAATACTCATATACATTCTTTTTAATTCTTTCTATAAAACTCTGCTTAACAATAGGATTTCCAATGAAAAAGCGGCTTTTGTTTCGATTCATCTGCAAATTCTCTTTAATAAAATCAAGTTTTTCTGAAACCAGCTTTAATTCTGTTAGTGATTTTTCTATTGAAGGAAATGGGAATATCTCAGTCTGATTATATGAATAAATATATTCGTCACTCTCAAAAGCATCATGACTATGTGTTTCTGATTCTGTAAACGCATGTACGCTGTCACTAGTATAAAAAATCGATTCGCCAATTTTTCTTGCTGGATTGCCCGCATATGAAGAATTAGATTCAATTTTTTTCCCACTAACTAATGACATGCCTCCGATAATACTGCCTGAACCAATTTGAGTTCCTTTTAAAATAAAAGCATGTTGACCAATCCAAACATGATCGCCAATATAAATGCTTTTACTTGGGTTAACTCTTTTCTTCGTGAAAGAATCATAAATTAGATGAGGGTCCGCTGTTCTAAACCAACAGTCAAATGAAAATAAACAGCCTTCTCCTACGATAACATTTTTTTGTTCTGAAATAATTATATTTAATTTGTTGTTAAAATAATTATCTCTTCCAAAATATAATACTGAATTATTGTAAACAATTGCATTGAGTATATAATTAAATCTGTTTTTACAAAGAAAAATAATTGTGTCATTTCCATTAAACTCAATATTACTATTTACTAAATGAACATTTTCATTATCACAATATAGAAGATTTCCTTTTCCTCTAAATATTATTTTTGAATTTGTTAGTTTAGGTTTCCCTATTATCTTATTCTCTTTTAAGTCCTCTATTTGTATAGTTTCATTAATAATTTCCATAATGTATTCCCTTTCACTTGGAACAAGAATTTGTTCTGACCTAGATAATTTGGTTCTTACTTTAGTATTGCCACTTTTACAACTACATCAAAAGGTAATCATATTATTAATATCAAAATAACTAGCAGAGTAAATCACTAATCCTTTAAGTGAAAGAGATTATTTTATGCATCAAATTTAAAGATTACAAGCATTCTTGCTTAGAAAAAGAGAGATTAAGTAATTTGCTTGTTTGTCATGTTATAATAAAAGACTTGATAGCGCATTGCGCGCGAAATGGTTTCAGCGGTTATTTCATAGAAAAAGATTATCTATTACCAAAATCTGCAGTTTTGTCTAACAGGTCACACTATATTAATGGATTATGGAAATAATGAGTAAAAAAGAGAATGAATGGATGGGCTTATGGATAAAGAAATGAATCTAAAAATTAAACAAAAGTTTGTAAAAGATTATAGAAACGGGTATCCACTAATTTCAAAAGAATCGATCGTGAATAGTAAAGATTTTATTAATGAAGGAACAATAATTAATCTAGTAGATGAACGTAATGGTTTTATTGGAAAGGGTTACTATGGAAAGCAAAATAAGGGTTTAGGTTGGATTCTTAGCCTGAAGGAGCATGAAAAGATTGGTCCTAAGTTTTTTGAAGATAAAATTAAACAAGCAATCGAAGACCGCCAACATTTTTATAATAGCTCTGATACGACAGCATTTAGAGTATTTAATGGAGAAGGCGATGGGATTGGTGGATTAACAATTGATTTTTTTGACGGATTTTATTTAATTAGTTGGTATAGCGAAGGAATCTATCAATTCAAAGATTGGGTTATTCAAGCAATAAAGAATATTGTCGAATTCAAAGGGATTTATCAGAAAAAGCGCTTTGATACAAAAGGTCAGTATATTGAAGAAGATGACTTTGTGATGGGGGAAAGAGGTCAATTTCCTATTATCGTAAAGGAAAATGGAGTTAATTTCGCTATTTATTTAAATGATGGCGCAATGGTAGGCGTATTTTTAGATCAACGTGAAGTTAGAAAACTAATTCGAGATAAATATGCTTACGAGAAAACAGTTTTAAATACTTTCTCATATACTGGTGCATTCTCTGTCTTTGCAGCAGTAGGAGGGGCAAGTAAAACTACTAGTGTTGACTTAGCAAATCGGAGCTTAGAAAAAACAAAAGAACAATTTAAAATTAATGGAATCGATCCTGTTACCGAGAGTATAGTCGTTGAGGATGTATTTCATTATTTTAAATATGCAGTTAAAAAGAACCTTTCATTTGATATGGTTATTTTAGATCCACCAAGCTTTGCAAGATCTAAAAAACATACCTTTAGTGCCGAAAAGGACTACAAGAATCTGTTGAAAGAAGCGATTACGATTACAGAAAATGATGGTGTAATTGTTGCTTCAACAAATTGTAGTACTTTTGGAATGAATAAATTTAAGGGGTTTATTGACACAGCGTTTAAGGAATTAGGCGGGCAATATAAATTAATGGAAGAATTCAGCCTACCTAATGACTTTAAAACAACTAAACAGTTTAAAGAAGGTAACTATTTAAAAGTCGTGTTTATTCGTAAAATTAAGTAAAAAAAGGGCAGACAGATATGTCAGCCCTACTTTTTTACTTTGAAGTTGCTTTTTCTTCATATAATTTGATCACTTCAATCATAACATTCGTTGCTTTAATCATATTGTCAATTGAGATGTATTCAAATTTACCGTGGTAGTTTTCTCCACCGGTAAAAATATTTGGAGTAGGTAGTCCCATATAAGAAAGCTGTGAACCATCTGTACCACCACGAATTGGTTCTACAATTGGTGTAATTTCTAGGTTTGTCATTGCCTCGTGAGCAATATCAACAACCTCTTTAACAGGTAAGATTTTCTCACCCATATTATAGTACTGGTCTTTTAACTCTAAAATAATGCTGTCTTCACCATGTGTTTCTTTTAATTGATTTACAATATTCGACAATGTCTCTTTTCGATTAGCAAATTTCGTTTTATCATGATCTCTAATAATGTAGTGCATTTTTGTTAACTCTACATCACCTTCAATTGATACTAGATGATAAAAGCCTTCGTAACCTTCAGTTGATTCCGGCGCTTCTTCTACAGGTAATAAATTATTTATTTCCATGGCAATTTTCATAGAATTTATCATTTTACCTTTGGCAGTACCTGGGTGCACATTTTTACCTTTTACTGTAATCAATGCACCTGCGGCATTAAAACTCTCGTATTGAAGCTCTCCTAGTGGACCACCGTCCATTGTGTAAGCATATTTAGCATCAAATGCTTTTACATCAAATTTATGTGGGCCTCTACCGATTTCTTCATCTGGTGTAAATGCGACTCTTATTTTGCCGTGTTTGATTTCAGGATGTTGAACTAAATACTCCATCGCAGTCATAATTTCAGCGATACCAGCCTTATTATCTGCACCAAGTAATGTTGTCCCATCAGTTGTCATTAATGTGTGACCTATATACTTACTTAACTCTGGTGAATGACTTGGAGATAATACAACATTTAAACTTTCATTTAAAACAATGTCATTTCCATCATAGTTTTCAACTAGCTGAGGGTTAACATTTTTTCCTGTAAAGTCTGTCGCTGTGTCTAAATGTGCTAAAAACCCAATTGTAGGAATTTGTTTGTCGGAATTTGCCGGAAGTGTAGCCATTACATAACCATTGTCATCCATTGTTACGTCAACTAAACCAATTTTGTTTAACTCTTCCACTAGCATGTGGCCCAAAGTTAATTGGCCAGGTGTAGAAGGGCATGTTTCACTACTTGCATTTGATTGTGTATCAACTTTTGCATAACTAATTAAACGATTAATTAACTCATTTTTCATATGAAAATCTCCTTTTTTACATTTATAATCCGTATGTAATGCGCTTTCATTTTTTGTTTTTAGTGAAAAGAGGCTACATTTATATTGTAGTTCTTTCTTTAATTGAAAGTAAAATATTACGCAGCTCTCTTTCTATTTAAAATGCTTTTAGCGATTAAAAACTGTGCTGAGTAGTAGGTGATCATAATTAACTCGTGACCAAATTTAATGCTTTTTACAAATAGGTCCCACGATAATATAGAATCTGAAATGATAAATAATAGGCTCCCCAAAATAGCCCATTTGTTTCCAGTCATTATGGCAGTAAATACCATCATTGAAATTGCTACTGAATAGGCTATTACTGGAATAACTAAGTTCTCCTGTCCACTTTCGTTTAAAGAGATTACTAAATTAGAGCATAGAAAAAACGCATAAACTGTAATTGGAATAATCGATAGTACGCGATAAATTGAAAATTTCCATCCAGATATAAAACCAGCAGCGTAAAACAAGTGCCCAATTAAAAAAGCACTTAAACCGACAACAAACCATATTAACGTTCCATCTCCAATCATACAAAAAACAAGACCTAAAAGTATGAGGGTACGATATTTAGTTGATTGATAAGGAATTTGTGAAAAGGCATAACTGATAATCAACACCATTGGAATTACCTTAAATAGTATTTTTATGCTTACAGGCTCTGAAGGAATAAAAAAGATATAGAGAATACCAAAAAACAAAATAAGTATAGGTAAATACTTCTTCAAAATAAAATTACCCCTTTCTAACTATTTCCTTTTTACTAAATATTATCAGTGAAAAGTGAAAAGAATGCTATTAGAAAAACGAAAGAGCAATCTATTAAACTATAAAAAAAGCAAACCCGAAAGGTTTGCTTTTTATGCGATAGCTATTCCATATGAGTGAGCAATCTGCCCATTAGTACTAGAAGATTTTGCAATAATAACTGTCGTTCCAACATTTATTTGATCGAATAACCATTCAATCTCACTGTTATGCATTCGAATACAGCCGTGACTAACTGATTTACCAATTGAGCTCTCATTAGCATTTCCGTGTATTCCATATGAGTTTCCAGGAGAACTACCCATACTTAAGCCCATCCACCTTTTACCTAGTGGATTATTTGGAGCCCCGCCAGGAATATTTTCTTTATACCAAGGTCTATTTTTAATTTTGTTTAAGACTTTAAACTTTCCAGTAGGTGTAGGAGAGGAGGCTTTTCCTGTTGCTACACTAAATGTTTTTACTAGTTTTCCTTTGTTATAATATGAAAGTTTATTTGTTTTTGTATTAACAATAATTAGCTGCCCATTTGAAAGAGGTTGGGAGCTCTTTGCCTCAGTGAATGAAGGCTTACTTTGATTTCCAGCAGCGTCAATTGACTGTACTTTTATAGGAGTAAATACTTTTAATTTACTGACCTTAAAAGAATAACTACCATTCTTTGTTGCAGCCATTTTAGCTGTATATTTACCGTTTAGATACAGTTTAACGGAAGCATTTGGTTCTGTTTTTCCACTAATGACAGCGGCATTTTCTTTAACTGTTTGGATTGTAGGTGCTGAAGGTGCAGTACGATCTAACACACGAATTGAAACAGGTTTACTTTGATTTTTACTCTTATCAACTGCAACAACTTGAAGAACTGTGTTTGCCTTTTGCTTCACCATTTTAATAGTAAACTTACCTGCCGAGTTAACTTTACCTTTTGCTAATACTTTCTTGTTTAAATAAATGAGAACATCAGCATTTGGTTCTGATTTACCTGATATGCTTTGAGATTGATCTGATATTGGAGGTATAGAAGTGATAGAAGGTGCAATTACATCTGAAACATATGATGTAGCTGTTTTACTTTTTAATCCAATTGAAACACCAACTGCATTTATTTTAGTAAATTCTTTTAGAGGTTTAATATTGAATTGAAAATTGCCTTTTGTATCCGTTTGTACAGTGCTTACAAGTTTATTGTTGATGAGAATTTGAACACTGCTGTTTTCTAAAAATACTCCTGTCACGGAAGTAGATTTATTAGTAATTGGATTGATTTTCGGAGTTGGCAAATCTTTAATCATAAATTTAATAGCCTGGTCTGAAACAGTTAGAGTTTGATCATCTAGTGTAATTGAACTTAGTTGATAAGTGCCTTTTATAAAAGAAGCTGTAACCCCAATTTTTCCAGCATAGTAAAGTTCTGAAGAAGAAGGATTTTTTAGTAAAACTTCCGTCAAATTATTCCCGTTTTTAAATGTGAGAGTTACATTGTTGAAATGTTTTTTAGTCGTTAATCCAACTTCAATAGATTGTCCAAATGTGGCTTCAGTCGTGTTTAAATTTAGATTATCTATATAATTTGATAACTCATTATCACTAAAACCTTGTGAAAAAGAAGTCGCGTTGGCCGTGGGTAATAGGAATAAAAGTACCCCTAAAATTACAGATACAATCTTATTAATCATTGTCTCTCTCCTTATATATGGAATTAATTACTAAATTTGCCAAATGGAGAGTGAATTCCTTTGTTTTCTTAGTAAAATAAAACGTCAATTTTCATCAAAAAAAGAACATTTGTTGAAAAAACAGAGGGAACAGAGAAAATAGTAAAATTAGGTAGAATAAAAGAGAAAATAGAAATTTTTGTAGAATTAATGTATTTTTTAAATATTATATTTATATAACTTACTCTCAATCTCAAATCCTGTAATTTAGGTTTTCCTTGATTATATTCCGTTCGCTTCCCTTTCCCCTGTTCTTAGTGTTAAAGTTAGTTAATAAGAAAATTGTAAATAAACTAAGGAGTATGATATGAGCAAAACAGTAGTATTAGCGGAAAAGCCTTCAGTTGCTAGAGATATAGCTAAAGTGCTTGGATGCAATCAAAAAGGTAATGGTTTTTTAGAAGGTAAAAAGTATATTGTGACCTGGGCATTAGGGCATCTTGTGACTTTGGCTGATCCTGAAGGATATGATAATAAATATAAGTCATGGAATTTAGAAGATTTACCAATGATTCCTGATAAATTAAAGCTTGTTGTTATTAAAAAGACAGGCAAGCAATTTCAAGCTGTGAAAACTCAATTATTAAGAAAAGATGTTTCAGATATCGTTATTGCAACAGATGCAGGGCGTGAAGGTGAGCTTGTTGCAAGATGGATACTTCAATTGGCAAAGGTTAATAAACCAATTAAAAGACTGTGGATCTCTTCTGCAACAGATCAGGCAGTAAAAAAAGGCTTTGAAAATTTACGTAGTGGAAAGGAATATGAAAATCTATATCTTTCTGCAGTAGCAAGAGCTGAGGCAGATTGGATAGTAGGGATTAATGCAACAAGAGCTCTTACTTGTAAGCATAATGCTCAACTTTCATGTGGTAGGGTTCAAACTCCGACACTTTCGATGATTTTAGAGCGTGAAAAGGAAATAAAAGAATTTAAGCAACAAACTTATTATGGGTTACAAGTACTAGCAAATAATGTTAGCTTTACGTGGCAAAATCGTAAGTCGAATGACCAGAAAATTAAAACGACCGATGAACTACAAAAAATTATTGGAACGATAAAAGGAAAACAGCTAAAGATTAAGGAAGTTTCGACTGCTGAAAAAAAATCTTTTGCTCCGCAGCTTTATGATTTAACTGAGCTACAAAGAGAAGCGAATAAAAGATTTAACTTTTCACCTAAAGAAACCTTATCCATCATGCAAAAGCTATATGAGCACCATAAAGTTGTTACGTATCCACGAACTGATTCTAGATACTTATCATCAGATCTAGTTGATACATTAAAGGAACGTTTATTTGCATGTAACATAAAACCTTATGGAAAAATCATTATGAAGTTAACGAATCAACCGATTAAAGTAAATAAGTCATTTGTAGATGACAATAAGGTTTCAGATCACCATGCGATTATACCAACAGAGCAGGCACCTATATTAAGTGAACTTTCTTCAAAAGAATTTAAAATATATGATCTAATCGTAAGAAGATTTTTAGCGGTCTTACTACCTCCATATGTATATGAACAAGAAAAAGTTATCGCAGAAATTGATAATGAGATATTTGTTGCGAAAGGTAAGAGGGTTATTTCACTGGGATGGAAAGAAGTCTTTAAGGACGAAGACGATCTTGATAGTACAGAGGATCAACGATTACCAATTATTAATGAAAATGAGCGTATTGAAGTAGCTAAAGTTATTGAAACTAAAGGGCATACGAAACCACCAGCATACTTTAATGAGGCCACACTTTTAAGTGCAATGGAAAACCCAGTACATTTTATGTCTGGTAATAGTAATGATTTAAAGAAGACAATAGGAGAAACAGGCGGATTGGGAACAGTTGCAACAAGAGCGGATATTATTGAAAAGCTTTTCAGTAGCTTTTTAATAGAAAAAAAGGGAAAAGATATTTTTATCACAAATAAAGGTAAACAATTATTAAACCTTGTTCCAGAAGCCTTGAAGTCACCAGCGCTAACAGCCGAGTGGGAGCAGAAGCTTCAAGCCATCTCCAAAGGTAAATTAGCTAAATCTAAATTTATGAGTGAAATGATTAGTTTTTCTTCAGATGCTGTGAAAGAAATAAAACAAACTGAACAAAAATTTAAGCATGATAACATGACTAGCACTAAATGTCCTGACTGCGGAAAGCTTATGTTAGAAGTAAACGGTAAACGTGGAAAAATGTTAGTTTGTCAGGACAGGGAATGTGGTCATCGTAAAACAATTTCACAGTCAACTAACGCGAGATGTCCTAATTGCTTTAAACGTTTAGAGCTAAGAGGCGAAGGAGAAGGTCAAATTTTTGTATGTGCATGTGGGCATAGAGAAAAACTTTCTACTTTTAAAGATCGACGTTCGAAAGAAAAAAATAGTAAAGTTTCTAAACGAGATGTTCAAAAATATTTAAAGCAACAGAACAAACAAGATGATGAACCATTTAATAACCCATTTGCAGAAGCCTTAGCAAAGCTGAAAAAACAATAATGGCAGAGAACCTGCACTTCTAACCAGTCATATGAGTTTACTCTATGACTGGTTTTTTTCGTTCAATTGCATATTCATCCACGACTTCACTATAATGATCGTCAAAATAAGTGTCTAGTTCCTTTTTTATCTTTTTTGATAGGACAGGACTTTTACCTGAAGTTGAGACTGATACAATAAGATCTCCTCTACGAACCACTGCGGGTGTATGGAAATCACTATTATTTTGATCACTTACATCATTAAACCATTGGAAATCTGAAGTACAATCTTTGACGAACTTATTTATATTTTTATCGTCTGTAGCTGCAATAACAATGTGAGCTCCAGTTAGATCAGCTTCTTCAAAATACTTATTTATCCATTTTATTGTAGGTAACTGTTTAAATTCATCACATAGTTGAGGGCTAATAATCGTAATTGAAGCACCACTTTTTATAAATGCTTTTGCTTTTCGAAAAGCGATTTTTCCTCCACCGATAATTGTAATCTTTTTGTTTTGAAGTGAGAAAACTAATGGAATCATTTCAGTCACGCTAATCGCTCCTATCTATATAATTGTATGGACAATTTATGCATCATTATTTTATCATATGTATTACCACTTTTTAGAACTAGCTAATTAATGATCCATTAAAAGTTTTTCATGTCTTTTATTGTAAAAATGATACAGTTTTGTTAATAATTCAATAAAAGTTCATCTTTTCTTTAGCATAAAAGTATTTTTTCTGTTAGGATAATTAGTATTATTTTTTCTGTAAAGATAATGATAAGACTGGAATCTAAATTAAAGAAAAGGTGAGTATTATGTTTAACAAATTAAAAAAAATGTTCGGTTTAGAGGAAGAACAACAACAAGGATCTGCTCCTGTAACGAAAGAAGCAACTAAGGAAGTTATCATTAAAGCGCCATTAACTGGAGAAATACATCCACTTTCTGAAGTACCTGATCCTGTATTTGCAGAAAAAATGATGGGTGATGGATTTGCTATTACACCTTCAGAAGGTGTTGTAGTAGCTCCTTTTGATGGAGAAATCGTACAAGTATTCCATACGAAGCACGCTATTGGAATTCGTTCAAATGAGGGTGTTGAAATCTTAATTCATGTTGGACTAGAAACAGTTAAACTAAATGGAGAAGGTTTCGATGCTCATATAACAGAAGGTCAAAAAGTTAATGCTGGAGATCATTTATTAACATTCAA
Source organism: Gottfriedia acidiceleris (assembly GCF_050457485.1). Taxonomy (GTDB): domain Bacteria; phylum Bacillota; class Bacilli; order Bacillales; family Bacillaceae_G; genus Gottfriedia; species Gottfriedia acidiceleris_D. The sequence goes on along the minus strand of NZ_JBCMJM010000017.1, from coordinate 219,573 downwards.
TATGGACTATATAAAAGAAAATGCAAAAAGCACAATTACTCCAGTTATTTTTACAAATGGAGATGCGCTAGAAAATATTAAAGTTACTGCAACTGGCTCAATTCAAAGAGGTTCAGATGCAGCTGTTGCTACATTAAAATAAAAAAAATAGCCCTAGGGCTATTTTTTTTATGCAGTTCTTACTTTTAAATGTTGTTTTCGCTTTACATTTAAACCAATGAACAATGGTTTTATAGTAGGTTGTGATTCAATAATAAATTTCTTTGCAATCATAGGCACAGCTAAGCCAATCATTGTGTACAATAACGGTCCATAATCGAAAAACTGTGAAAAAACAGCATTCGCAAAAATATGGATGTACATTATTGTTAATGATTCTTTACCAAATATTGTGCAAGGCTGGATAAATTGTAGTTTTGCTAGCTTTTGACATAAATAAAGTACAGCAATCGTCATTGTTATTGGAATTAAAGCATCTAAAAATAAATGGTTATATCTTAAATATTTAAGACTTAGATGGTAGTCTAATTTATTCAATTCATATAGGGTCATATAAACGATACTAAGCGTAATACATGATATTCCAAGGACGTTAGAAATTGACGATATCAATTTTTTTGTAAAGAATCCTAACCCTAAAAAGAAAATTGCTAGTAGAGCAACATCCATATTCCATGGAATCGAAATTTGATTAAAGGTATTTTTACCAATTTGTGGAATTAATTTAATTGTTTCAAAATGTGCAAGCAAATAGCAAGCAATTACGATGAATAGACGGGTACTATTCTTTTTAAAGAATAAACAGATTAACGCAAATAATATTTGTGTAATAAATAAACATGTCACATACCAAAATACGCCATGGACTCCAGTAATAAATCTACCACCAATTAACAATGAAAGGACTTCTTTTGATAAATTTGATTGGTTAATGGTACCGTCTATTACCTCAATTGTCATGTTATATAAACTAAATAAGACTAAATACGTACAGTAAGGTACAAGCAATCTACATGTTAGTTTTTTTATAAAAAATTTAAGTTCATTAATTGAATTGACCGGTTTAAATAAATACCCACTAATAATAAAAAATAGGGGCATATGGAACCAGTAAATAAATGTAATAGAATTCGGACCTTCTGTAGAATGACCATAAACAACCAAAAAGATGCCGATCATTTTGGCAACATCCAACCATTTTTCACGTTCTATTTTCATTTTATCACCTTGTTTTTATGGCTGGCTTAAAGAGAAAAAACTTCAAACCATAGCCAATTTTTTTAAATAATGTCCAACATATTGTAACTGATGAGTATTACAAAGTGACAACATGGACGTTACAATCAAGTTATAAAATGTAAATGAATATTTCATAAATGCAACAAATAGATTTGGATATTAGGTGTAGCATCGGATGATAGATATTGGAAAAAAATGTAAATTTTTATTAAAAATTATTAATAATCGGTTCTTTCGACAAATATATTAAGTTTTACATTATATACTTAGCAGGCTGAATTATAAAAGATAGTACACTTTTTAAATAATCATTTCATTAGTCGAGGTGAAGGAAAAACAATGGGCTCAATTATTAAAGTTGAAAATCTTAAAAAGAGATATGGAGATTTTTACGCTGTTAATGGAATTAGTTTTGAAGTTGAAAAAGGTGAAGTATTTGGATTACTCGGTCCAAATGGAGCTGGTAAATCAACGACAATGGAAATGCTTGTAGGATTAAGAAAACCAGATGAAGGTACGGCTACTATTGCAGGGCATGTGATCGGCAAAGACTCATATAAAGTCAAACAAGAGATTGGAATCCAACTCCAATCAACATCATTATTTGAACTGTTAAAAGTAAAAGAAATCATTGAAATGTATGCAAGCTTTTATCCAAGTCATATCCCGATTCAAACGTTGATCGATGAAATGCTTTTATCTGAAAAACAAGATAGTCTAGTAAAAGGATTATCAGGAGGACAAAAACAGCGATTAGCGATTGCATTAGCATTAATTCATGATCCTCAAATCATATTTTTAGATGAGCCAACTACAGGGCTTGATCCACAAGCTCGTAGAACATTGTGGGATATCATTTTAAAACTAAAAGAACGAGGTAAAACAGTAGTTTTATCAACCCACTATATGGATGAGGCTCATGTACTAGCAGATCGCATTGGTATCATGGATAAAGGCAAATTAATTGCGCTAGATACACCAAACAATCTAGTTAGTTCAATTTCTGCAGAGAGTGCGATTGAATTTAAGACAAAACTACCAGAGCAAGAAGAAAAGTTCGCACATTTAGACAATGTAATGAATGTCGTGATTAACCATGATTTCGTAACATTGTATACTCGTAACTTACAAGCTTCATTAATGGCTTTGCTTGAGTATACAAAAGAACAAGAAATGACGATTTCAGATTTATCGACTAGAACTGCGACTCTTGAGGACGTATTTTTACATATGACTGGAAGGGGGTTACGTGAAGAATGAAGGCTTATTATCAATTGACTTTAGCGCAACTCCGGATTTATGTACGTAATCGTCAAGCACTAATTTGGACACTATTATTTCCTTTTTTCTTTATGATTATTTTCGGATTAATGTTTAACGATGGGAATACAACTAGTTATTCAGTAAACCTAATTGATTATGATAACACTCAAGTAAGCAAACAAATTACAACTGTTTTAGAGAAACAAAAGTCGCTTAAAATTCATAAAAAAACAAATGAATTAAAGTCTAGGAAATTACTATCTGACGGTAAAACCGATTTTGTAATCGTCATTAAAAAAGGATTTCAAAATCAAGTTACAACTAAACAACAATCCGCTCCTGCACAAATAAAAGTACTTTATAATGAAAGTAATGCGGGCCAGCTTCAAGGTGGAATAGCAACGATAACAGCATATGTTGATGCCGCTAGTAAACAAATGGCAGGGTATACACCTAAAATCGTAACAGACTTTAAAGGAGTAGCTGGAATTACTCTTTCATATTTAGACTTTTTAGTGCCTGGAATTATTGCAATGCAAATCATGAATAATAATATGAATGGTGTCGCAGGCCAAATTGCGTCTTGGAGAGAACGAGGCGTACTAAGACGAATGCAAGGCACCACATTAAGAGCCTCAACGTTTATTGCCGCCCAAATTACAGCAAGGCTAATATTGAATAGTTTACAAGCCATCTTAACAATTCTAATTGGCTATTTTGGTTTCGACGTTAGTATTCGAGGATCATTCCTATTAGTAGTATTGTTTGTAGTATTAGGTACATTAACATTTATGAGCATTGGATTTATTATTGCAAGTTTAGCGAAAAGTCCAGAAAGTGCTGGACCAATTGCAGGCTTCATTTCGTTCCCACTAATGTTTTTAGGTGGAGTATTTTTCCCTGTAAATAATATGCCCGAATATTTACAACCGATTATAAAGACAATCCCAATTACGCACTTATCAACCGCAATGCGTGACATCATGAATGTCGGAGCATCATTTGGTGATTTACTTCCAGATTTCGGTTGGTTATGTGTCTGGATGGTCGTAAGCTTCTTAATCGCTGCACGTACATTTAGATGGGAGTAAGTGCAGAAACTAGATAATGAATAATGTAGATGAAACAAAGTAAATTAAAGTATTTGATTAAAAAAGACTTTCGCTAATTTTGGTGAAGGTCTTTTTTATTTTTCCCTTTTCTATATCCCGACTCCCATTCTTGCCTTTAAGAATAGTTATGCATTATTTATTGCATACTATTTAAAAATTAAGATTAGGTGAGTTATAGGTGAGTTCAATATTTGAAATCTATTTTCGTGATGTAAAGCGGGTTGTAACAAATTGGGCTGCATTGATGATTATCATTGGTTTAATTATCATGCCCTCAATGTATGCATGGTTTAATATAAAGTCCTCTTGGGATCCGTACGGCAATACAAAGGGTTTAAAAATTGCAATAATAAATGAGGATCGTGGTGCTACGGTCTTAAACAATAAAATTAATATCGGAAACGAAGTAATACATTCTTTAAAACAAAATCCTTCTTTAGGCTGGAGATTTACAAGTAAAAAAGTCGCAAATGAAGGGGTTAAACAAGGAAAATATTACGCTAGTATTTTAATTCCAAATGATTTTTCAACTAAAATTAGCACAGTTTTAACAGATCATCCTCAAAAACCTGAACTAGTTTATCAAGTTAATGAAAAACTAAATATTGTTGCGCCGAAATATACTGAAAAAGGTGCAACTGGTATTGCGAGTGAGATTACAAAGAAATTTGAAAAGACCGTAAGTAAGGAAGTATTGCAGGAGTTTAATAAAATAGGAATTGATTTACAAGCAAATTTACCTGAAATAAAAAAATTTGAACAAATGGTTTTTAAGCTTGAGAAAGATTTACCCGAAATAAAGACAACTGTGAATACAGCCTTAAATGACTATAAAAAAGTACAAAGCGTTATTCAAACTACAAAAAAAGATATGGAATTGATTAATAACATCGTAGCAAATGGTGAAAAATTAACGGCTAGTTTAAGTGGGTTTTTTAATCAAATTAACAAAGCAATTCAAGATTCAACTCCATTTATTAAAGAGACACTTAACCTACTCCAGAACCAGTCTCTTGTTATACAAAGTACATTATCACAATTACAAAATCAGACGATTAGTCAAGACGAATCCATAAGGCTATCGAATGATATCGGAAAAGTCCTACCGAATTCAAGAAATATGGTTACTTCTTTAAATCAAGTTCTTCAATCATTTAATAGCTTAGGTACTACAGCTGATTTTAGTAAAGATGTTAGTTCATTAAAAGATCTAGAATCAGATTTAATGATGATTCAAAATGAGAATGCTCAATTAAAAAGTGCAATTCAAAGCGGAAACGGTCTACCGAATGATTTACTTCAAAAAATGAATGAGAGCGCGGCAAGTATAAATAACAAAATAAACAGTTTAACTGGAAATTTTGATCAAGATTTAGCGCCAAAAATAAGTGAAGTTTCAAGATTAGTGAATGAATCACTAAAAAATACCCAGACTGTTTTGGCTGACGCAAAAACGAGTATACCTACAATAAAAGGTGTACTCCAGGACACATCAAATTTATTAGCAACCAAAAAGGGTGATATACAACAATTAGTAAATGAGTTACCAATGATTGAAGCGAAAATAAAAAAAATAGCGAATGAGATTAGAAAGGCTAAAGAAAAAGGAAGCATCGAGGATTTAATAAATTTTCTACGAACAGATATAGAAAAGGTAAGCGACTTTTATTCTAGCCCAATCGCAATAAAAAAGGAGCGAATGTTTCCAATACCGAATTATGGCACAGGCTTGACCCCTTTTTATACAACATTGTCGTTATGGGTAGGAGCTTTATTAATGGTATCGTTATTAACAACTGAAGTTCATGAAGAAAAACCATATAAAAGTAGAGAAGTTTATTTTGGAAGACTATTGACCTTTATAACTATTGGGGTATTACAGACAATAGTAGTGACTACTGGTAACTTCCTGATACTAGGTACTTATGCAGCAAGTAAAGGTTATTTTATCTTATTTTCACTATTGATTAGCATTGTATTTACGTTTATTGTTTATACGCTTGTTTCGGTCTTCGGAAATATCGGGAAAGGCATCGGTATTATTTTTTTGGTTCTCCAAATATCTGGAGCGGGAGGAGTTTATCCGATTCAAGTAACTCCGCCATTTTTCCAAAAAATAAATCCGTTTCTACCTTTTACCTATGCATTAAGCATGTTAAGGGAGGCGACTGGTGGAATCGTTTGGGAAACCATTTATAAGGACCTTCCAATACTAGTTCTTTTTGTCATCATTGCAATCATAGTGGGGGTTGTTCTGAAAGCACCTATTAATAAAAGAGCAAGTAAAATTTTAGATCTTTCTAAGAAGAGTAAACTCATCCATTAGTCATTTGAAAAAATAAATTCATATAAAAATCATTGAACTGTTTTGCCAAGTGCTATAACATAGATAAAAGTTATATCTTTATAGCTTTTAGGAGAAGTAGGTGTTTTGTATGAAATTATCAGTTGTTGTTTATTGTTATAACAACGGAGAAAATTTAGAGAAATTTCACGTTAATTTATCAAATGCAGTTAAGTTACTTAAAGAAGATTATGAAATTATTTATATAAACGACGGAAGTGATGATGATACACTACTAGCACTTCAAGTTGTTGCAAATCATAGCAGTCATTTGAAATATATCTCGTTTACTCGCCGCTTCGGAAGAGAGGGAGCAATTTGTGCTGGACTTGAACATGCAAAAGGCGATGTTGTCATCCTGATGGATGGAAGTTTTGTACATCCACCCAATGTTATTCTAGAGATGATGGATGAATACAAAAAAGGTCATAACCATGTAGTCGCTTCAAAAAAATTAGAGAGTTCAGTTCTAAAAAAAGCGAAAAAAGGGATTTTTGAGAAGGTCATTAAAAAATTTGTGGACCCTGATATTTTGCAAACCGAATCAGACTTTCGTTTGTTAAGCAGAAAAGTAGTGAATGCTATTTTAAGCATGCCAGAATCAAACCGCTATTCAAAAGGTATTTTTAACTGGATTGGTTACAAAATAAAAACGATTGAATATGAAATAACATCAAGAATCATTAACAAAGAGTCAGAGGTAAAGAGACTAGATTTGATAAAAAGAGCATTTGAATATATATTGTGTTTCAATACAAGACCATTGAGATTGTTAACGAAAGTCGGAATATTATTAATTGGTATAAGTATTGTCATCTTTATTATGATGAGCTTTAAAGTACTTTTTGTTGGGATTAGAATTCCTGGTTTATATACGATTTCCAATTTCATTATGTTATTTGGCGGAGTTCAAATCTTGATGATTGGAGTATTAGGTGAATATTTAGGAAAGACATATTACGAAACAAAAAGAAGACCCCAGTATATTATTGAGGCTTCAAGCTATGATGAAGATTAAATGTTAAGATATGATAAATTTGGAAATTCGACAAGAATCTTGTCGAATTTCTTTTTTCATTACATAATATTTATAGATAGAATAATATTTTAATGAAAGCTTGGAGAATAATATGGGGAATATTTATAAAGCTATTCCGGGGGTAGTTCTTTGCCTAATTATTGCACTTTTTAGTGAAACACTTTCTTATATATTACCGGTTGGAGCAGCTACATTTTCAATATTAATCGGATTGATTGTCGGTAATACAGTACACTTAAAGTCTTATTTTGAAGGCGGTAGAAAGTTTGCAGAAAGTAAATTATTAGAAGTCTCAATATTTTTATTAGGAGCAACGATCAGCATTCAAATGATTAGCCTACTAGGATTAAAAGGGATTTTGTTAATCGTGACACAAATGTGTTTAGTCATCATTTTTACGATTTGGTTAGGCGAAAAATTAGGTTTTGGTTTGAATTTTAGCTATTTAATGGCAAGTGGAAATGCAGTTTGCGGTTCGTCAGCAATTGGCGCAACAGCCCCAGCTATACAAGCCACGCAAGAAGAAAAGGGACTGGCTGTCACACTTGTAAATATGATGGGAACAGTCTTAATGTTTATTCTGCCTTTAATAGCATCTGTATTATATCACTCAGAAACATTGCCGACCTCTGCACTAATCGGAAGTACATTACAATCAGTGGGACAAGTAGTTGCTAGTGGTAGTTTAGTGAATGATGAAGTAAAAAATTATGCCACTTTATTTAAACTGATTCGAGTAGTTTTTTTAGTTTTTGTAGTTTTTAGCTTATCTACTATAAAAAGAAGACATATAGCAGAGGAATCTATTGAAAAAGTAAAAATCCAATTTCCTTGGTATGTAATTGGATTTGTCATCCTTTGTGTCTTTTATAGTTTAGGATTGCTACCAAGTTGGGCTGCGAATATTTCAAATAAGACTAGTCACTTATTTGAAATCATTGCACTCGCTGCAATAGGTTTAAATGTAAATCTAAAAATGATCATCAAACAAGGGAAGTCACTTTCACTTTATGCATTAAGCATCGTTGGTTTTCAAATCATCATCGCAATTTTGCTAATTCAAGTAATCTATTAATAATCGCGAACAACGACAAGAAACAACAAAACATATCTATTTCTCGGGAAATTTCGTCAGGAAAGGTGGTATTTCATTGCTTCAAATATCATCAAATTGGAAAGAAAAATTAAAACAAGAGTTTGAAAAACCGTATTTTAAAGATTTATTGCAATTTCTTGAAAAAGAATACAAGGAACAAACAATATACCCTGCAAAAGAGCATTTATTTCAGGCTTTAAACGAGTGTTCATACGAAGATTGTAAAGTAGTAATTATTGGACAAGATCCTTATCATCAACCAGGTCAAGCACATGGGTTAAGTTTTTCTGTATTACCGGGAGTAAAAATACCTCCTTCTTTAAGAAATATTTATAAGGAATTAAATAGCGATTTAGGGATAGAAATACCAACTAGCGGTTATTTAATTAAGTGGGCGAAGCAGGGGATTTTATTATTAAATACTGTTTTAACTGTTCGTGAAGGGGAACCAAATTCCCATAAAAATAAAGGATGGGAACTGTTTACTAATACGATCTTATCCGAGTTAAATAAGCAAGATCGTCCAATTATTTTTGTTCTATGGGGTAAACATGCCCAGGCTAAAGAAGAATTGATTACGAGTAACCACCATGTAATATTAAAAGCTCATCATCCAAGTCCCTTGTCAGCTAGTAGAGGATTCTTTGGAAGTAAACCATTTTCACAAATTAACCAAAAACTAGTAGAACTTCAACTAGAGCCGATTGACTGGACAGTAGAGTAGTCAATAAATGAGATTTAAAGAAGGGTTGTCTTTTTAGATTTTAGACAGCCCTTTCTTGTGATTATTACTTAGTACTCAATATAAACTTTTCAACAACTTTAGCGACGCCATCTTCATTATTTGTAGCAGTGACATAATCTGCTTGTTGCTTAATTTCATCAGGAGCATTTCCCATCGCAACGCCTAGTCCCGCAAACTTAATCATCGGTAAGTCATTATATCCATCTCCTACAGCAATTACTTCGTCCTGTCGAATTCCTAAAATTTGAATTAAGTGATTTAGACTTTTACCTTTATCTACTTCACTGTTCGTTAGTTCCAAAAAGAATGGCTTTGAGCGCATGACACTAATTTTACCTTCCAGCTCTTTTTGAAGTATTTTTTCAACTTGAGCTAATTTTTCTGGATTCTCCAACATTAACAATTTTACAACGTCATTTTGCACATGCTCGGTAAAGCTGCTTACTTCTTTAATAGGCAAGCCCGTGAGCTGGCCCTCGATATCAGTATATTGATTCCCTTTTTCTGTAATAATATCATTTTCAACATATGTATGTACGAAGACATTATGTTTCTTACTAATCTCATAAAGTTCATGTGCTTGCTCTTTTGTAAGTGTACATTCATAAACATTATTTTTTGTCTGATAGTCAGTAATGATTCCTCCGTTAAATGATAGGACATAGCTACCATAATCATGTAGTAATAGTTCCTCAGCTAACTTATGCATAGCAAAGGTTGGTCTACCGGAAGCTAACACTACTTTTACACCCATATCTTGAGCTTTGAGTAAAGCTTCCTTCGTTTTTTGCGAAATAACATGTTGATCCGTTAAAAGTGTGTCATCGATATCCAAAACAATCATTTTATAGTTCAAATTACATTACCTCCTAAAAATTAACTTTTTTAGTATACCACCGTTCAACTAAAATAGTGCTTAATTTGGTTGGTATTCGCTTTCAGAAAAAAGCCATAGTATAATAGGGTTTATTGGATTGTGTTAATAAAGTTTGGTGGTGATTTATCTGAATATCAGTGTAGAAAAAGTAATCCAGCAAATTGAAAATGAGTTACATAAGGCAAAAGTAAGTACACAAAAACCTGGACAGTTTCGAGAAAGAATTGCCAGTATTCGTTCTTTATGTGAGTTACTTCTTGAAGACGAGAGCAATGTTGAGGTTCCAAAGAATATAGTAACTAGTAGTATCGTTCAATCAATACCAAGTCAGCCTATTATATCCAGACCTTCTGTTATGCCTAAATTGGATGACTCGGAACAAAGCGGATCATTATTAGATTTTTAAGATAAAGGGGGAGTAGAAGTGAAACTATTTTTTTTATTAGGTAGTATTTTTGCATTTTTATCAATCGCATTAGGTGCATTTGGAGCACATGGACTTGAGGGGAAAATTTCCGAAAGATCACTTGAAATTTGGCAAAAAGCTGTTCAATATCAAATGTTTCAAACAGGTGGACTATTTATTATTGCATTTTTAATTGATAAATTTGGTTCAACAACTCAATTAATGTGGGCGGGATGGTTATCTGTAATAGGAATCATCTTATTCTCAGGGAGCTTGTACATATTAAGTGTTTCTGGAATTAAAATACTAGGTGCGATTACTCCACTAGGTGGTTTAGCATTTTTAGTAGCTTGGATATTAGTAGGGATTTCAGTAATGAAATAAAAAAAGTGTTCAATACAAGTGCAATTATTGCACTATATTGAACACTTTTTTTTAAAGTTGATAAGGCAAAGCTATTTCTTCGTCAAATGTGACGTAATCTAAGTAAATTGTCAACAATACGAAAGTTTTAGTTGTATTCACATCTCTGAGTACAATATGATCACGTCCAGCTCCCATAATATACCCAACAAAAACTTGTTGTTGATGACCAGTGAAAGTCATATAAACTGTAGCAACTTTTCCACGATTGGCTCTAAGTATATTTTCTACATAGGATTGTTCAAAAAGACCAGACGGGGTGGTAACTTGACCTTGTTGGGTAATCATACCGCCTGATGGGGCTGCAAATCCTTGCCCCTGTCCTGCTTGTTGTCCCTGTCCTGTTTGTTGTCCCTGCCCCTGTCCCTGCCCCTGGGCAGGCTGCGCCGCACGATAAATATTTTGATAATATTCGTAAGGATTACTCAAAGAAAAAACCTCCTTAGTTAAATCATTTAAACACTATAAACTTTAGGACAATCTTGAGAAGTTGGTTGATAAAAGCAATGTGACTTAAATCTTCCCGCTAGTTTTTGGTTAAACCAAGTTCCTGGGCATGAACCTGCGGGTCGGAAGAACCATAGGCCATAAGTTGCTGGCCAAAAACGCTGCCCTGCTATTACTCTTCTAGATAGCTCAATATCTTGGTCCCTGGCACGCTGGTAAAAGTAAGATTTTTGAACAGCTTCGAATCCACCAGGATTTTGATAAACCATATCTGTTATACTTCGAATGTCTCTAAAATCTAAGCAATCACATAAAACCCTATTAACACAAACATTTCCAACCATTGACATACCTTCTTTACCTTCTCCTTCAGCTTCAGCACGCATTAATCTTGCAAGCAAAGAAACCTCGGCCTCGGTATAACGAATTACAGCCATAAAAAAGCCTCCTCATCCGAATTAAATATTCTGCATGAATCCCATTGGTGATCGGAAAGCGAGGACTAATTAGTTCGTTCACTACTGTAACTATATTAAAATTGAAAGAAACATATGACATCTTTTCCAACAGGAAAATAAAAAACTTCTCAAAAAAGAGAAGTCTTTTAATTTATATACTATGACTGATCGTATTCAGTGGATACTCTCAAGTATTCAATTATACGTATAGATATTTTGAAAATGCGTCTTCTTTTAGGATCGTTCCAACAAAGAATGAACCAAATACTCCATAACGAGCACTTACTTCATCAAAGCGCATTTCATAGATTAATTTTTTGAATTGAAGTACGTCTTCAGAGAATAAAGTAACGCCCCATTCATAATCATCAAAACCTACAGAACCAGTAATAATTTGTTTAACTTTACCAGCGTAACCACGACCAATTTTACCGTGGCTGTACATCATTTCTTTACGAGAAGCTGAAGGAAGCATGTACCAATTATCTTCGCCTTCACGCTTTTTATCCATTGGATAGAAGCATACGTATTGTGATTTTGGTAAAGCAGGGTAAAGTCTAGCGCGAACATGCGGATTTTGATATGGATCGCCATCTTCTTCGCTTAAGTAATTACTTAATTCAACTACAGAAACGTACGAATAAGTTGGAATCATATACTGAGATAATGTAGTTTTATTAATTTCTGTTTCAATATGTAATAACTCATCCATTGTAGGTCGTAAAACCATAAACATAATGTCTGCTTTTTGACCTAAAATATTGTAAATAGCATGGCTACCTTCACCAGAATCAGCAACTTGATTCCATTTTGAGAAAACTTGTTGGAATTCAGTAATCGCTAGTTGACGCTCATCACTACCTAATTGTTTAAAAGCATGCCAATCCATACTTCTAAAATCATGTAAACAATACCAGCCATCTAAAGTTTTTGCAGCTTCACTCATTTTAAATCCCCCAAACGTTATCGTATTGATTTTCATTTATATAGCATACTACAAATAAAAGTATTTTGTAAAAACATACAAAATTATACAATATCCAAATTTAGTTAGAAAATTAGGAATTAATTTACTTTAAATGATAGCGCTTTATTAAATATATTATATTTTTCATTATTCTAAAAAGGTTTTATTCTAATTATGTACAAATAAAATAATTTTAAAGATTTTGGAGGCAATTATGAGCAACTTATTTGAAAGCATTAAACAAAAAGTATCAGGTAAAGGTATTTCAATTGTTTTACCAGAAGGTACAGATGAGAGAATCTTAACAGCAGCTGACAGACTAGCGAAAGAAGATGTATTAAAACCGATTTTAATAGGTAACGTAGAAAACGTAAAAGAAAAAGCAAGTAGTTTAGGTTTAGAACTTCAAGGAGTAGAAATTTTAGACCCAGCTACTTATGAAGAAATGGATCAATTAGTCGCATCATTTGTTGAACGCCGTAAAGGAAAAGCGACAGAAGAGCAAGCTCGTAAAGCCTTATTAGATCCAAACTACTTTGGAACGATGTTAGTATATGCTAACAAAGCTCATGGGTTAGTTAGTGGTGCTACACATTCAACAGCCGATACAGTACGACCAGCGCTTCAAATCATTAAAACAAAACCAGGCGTTACAAAGACATCTGGTGTATTTATCATGGTTCGTGAGGATGAGAAATACGTATTTGCAGATTGCGCGATTAATATTGCCCCAAATAGCCAAGACTTAGCTGAAATTGCAATTGAAAGTGCAAAAACAGCTAAACTATTTGACATTGAACCTAAAATCGCAATGTTAAGCTTTTCAACTAAAGGGTCTGCAAAATCGCCTGAAACTGAAAAGGTTGCTGGAGCAGTTAAAATTGCAAAAGAGCTTGCTCCTGAATTAACTTTAGATGGTGAGTTCCAGTTTGATGCAGCATTTGTTCCATCTGTTGCAAAAAGCAAAGCTCCTGATTCAGTTATTCAAGGAGATGCTAATACATTCGTATTCCCAAGCTTAGAAGCAGGTAATATTGGTTACAAAATTGCTCAACGTTTAGGTAACTTTGAGGCAATCGGACCAATCCTACAAGGCTTAAATATGCCTGTTAACGACTTATCTCGTGGTTGTAACAGTGAAGACGTTTATAAATTATCAATCATTACAGCTGCTCAGTCACTATAATTTAGGACGGAGTTAAGGAAAAAGAGTGCTCTTAAGTCAATGAACTTTTGAGCACTCTTTTTTTATTGGAACACTTTGTGTTAGTTTTTTTGATAAAAATCGAATTTAGGAAAATCATAAAAAACCTTTTTTCTGTTCTAATTATTTCTGCATAGAACTTATATCGGAATTACGATCAATCATTCGTTGCAAATGATAATTATATAATTCTATTTCATCATCAAGTAAGGAGTTAGGTGTTAATTTTGGAGTTAATTTAATTAATGATTGAAGTAGTCTTGTCATTACATCTGTCACTGTAAGATTTAATGATAGTAGTTCGGAAAGAGATGCCATTGTATCAGGTATAATTGTAGGATATTTAAATGAAGTTTCTTTGTCATCAATCGCAATTTCATAAAAATCTTTAATAATTGAAGCACGTTTTGAACCACTTTCGTTAATACATAAATAAATTTGAACAGCAACCCCTTTACGTATCCGACGTTGAGAGATACCCGCAAATTTCTTGTCATCAATACTTAAATCAAAATCGCCTGGACAATATGATCCTACTATTTCTTTTGCAACTATTTTATCTGTTAAATCCTTAAACATATCTTGAATTAGAGCATACATCGTTTCATAACCATCATTAATTTGCAGCTTATGTTCAGCTTCTGGAAAGAGGATAGATATATTTAGAACACCTTCATCTAAAACAACAGCAAGTCCACCTGAATTTCGTACGATTGCTTTGTATCCATGGTCATTAAGAAATTTAACACCATTCGTTAAATTCGGTAGTCTAGTATCTTGAATACCTAGAACTATTGTATTGTGGTGTACCCAAGTTCGAATTGTTGTTGGAGACTCCATTTTCCCAATTTTTGTACATAAAGTGTCGTCTAATGCAAAAGATTGGATTGCCTCAAAGGTTGGCCCTAAAGTTGAGCCGTCTATAAAACGTATTTCATCTGTTTGTAACCGATTCAAATGTTGATTCATTAAATAAGCCCCTTGCGTTTTGCGTTTGTTTTCCTATTTTAGCATGATTTTAAACTAAATAAAAAAACATCATATTCTGAATAGTAAATATAGATTGACAATAATTAGAATCAAACATATAGTAAATAAAGTAATGAAAATGATAATCGTTATCAATTAAACATCGATGAAAAAAGGAGATTGAAATGAAAAAGTTATTATTACCGTTGATTCTTATTTTTGTATTAATGACAAGTGCATGTAGCCATAATTCGTCAGATAAGAAGGCGAGTACTTCAAAGATGGACGACCAACCTAAAACATTTACATATCAATCGGAAACTGGTCCCGTTGAAGTACCAACACATCCAAAACGCGTTATCTTACTTTCAGGTTTTACGGGTAATGTCATTTCTTTAGGAGTAAGTGTTGTTGGGGTAGATGTTTGGTCAAAGAATAATCCAACCTTTAAGAAAGAATTAAAAGATGTAGCGGAAGTATCAGATGAGAACCTTGAAAAAATAATTGAATTAAAACCAGATTTAATAATTGGATTATCAAATATTAAAAATATAGATAAATTGAAAGAGATTGCTCCGACAGTAACATACACATGGGGTAAGTTAGATTATTTAGCACAGCATATCGAAATTGGTAAACTGTTAAACAAAGAGAAGGAAGCAACGGAATGGGTTGATGACTTTAAACAACGCGCAGTAAAAGCTGGGGATGAAATTCGCGCTAAAATCGGTGAAGATGCAACTGTATCAGTATTTGAATCATATGATAAACAGCTATATGTATTCGGTAATAATTGGGCACGTGGAACTGAAATACTATACCAAGCAATGAAATTAAAAATGCCTGAGAAAGTAAAAGAAGTGGCAATAAAAGATGGTTATTATACACTTTCTATAGAAGTGCTACCACAATATGCAGGAGATTACATTATTTTAAGTAAATATGCAGATGCAGATATATCGTTTCAGAAAACAGATACATATAAATCTATTCCAGCTGTAAAAAATAATCGCGTATATGAAATGCTTGGCAATGGTGCTTCGTTCAGTGACCCAGTCACACTTGAAAAACAGCTAGCATTCTTTAAAAAATCATTTTTAGGAAATTAATAGATTGTACAGGGATTTTCAAATTTAGTATGCATGAAAATAGAGGAACTAAATCAAAATTAAGATTTAGTTCCTCTATTTTGTAACTGACAATGTTATTCTGCAATTTTTTCTAAATTTCCGTTTTTATCCATTCTAAAGGATGTTGCTGCAGGTTTCTCTTCCTCTTCAAATAATACTAATTTTCTAGCACGGTTCATTATTTTCATCATTGTTTCATAGTCTTCTTGAACAGTAGTAGCGTCTTTTTCAAGTTTTTCTACTTGTCTCTGTAACTGTGAATTTCGTTCCTGTAATTGTATAAGCTCTCTTTTTAGTTGATCATTTTCACGGACTAAACGATCGCTACCAATCTGACTGCTTGAAAGACCTTGTAAGAACTGGATGACATCAAACATTGTAATTGAACTTTTTCTTGTATTCATTGGTGAAGCTGGTGGAGTCTGAATCTGTGATTGATATTGATTTTGAGCGGAAGGAATACTTGAAAATATCTCAGTCGTTGGTTCCTCGTTATGCGTTACTTCTTCACTTGCATCATTTTCATTATCAGTTTCCACAAAAGACCCAAATTCTTGATCGAGTTCAACGCCATATTCTAAATCTTGTTCATCATTTAAATAACGATCAAAATTACTAGATACATCTGTTTGTATATAACTAGATTCAGAAGGTGTATATAATAATTTTTTCTTAGCATCTTCACCTTTAGCGTGTCGAAGCTTTTCTTTACGGAATTTCTTTGCTAATTGAAGTGCTTTTTCATAATTATAGCGAACTACAGCATTCCAACGAAAACCACATGCAGCTGAAGTACGTTCTAGAACATCGCCTACTTCCTCAAAGGCATTTAATTGGGTACTACCTTCTCGTACGTGACGTAAAACGGTTTCTGCTAAAAGTAAATCATTTTCTTCAGTCCAAGCATCCTGTCTTAATTTCATCATAGAAATTTCCCCTCAACTTTCTTTTATTCAATTAATCGATTTAATTTCCTAGCTGATTAATAGAAGTTTGGACAAAAAAATAGAAAACTATACAAAAAATAGAAAATAGTAGAATACTATTTGGAGTGATTTAATTGGAAAACTTGCATGTCCTTTTTGGAACGAGTAAAATTACTGCTGAGTATGTTCAATTTAGAACAGAAAGGATTGTAAAAAAATGTCAAATGAATTTAGAGTATGTGATGACTGCCAGGCGACAAATATTAAAACATTAGTCCCTCGCTTAAAAAGAATAGATGATGAAGCAGAGATTAAAATTGGTTGTCAATCTTACTGTGGACCAGGACGAAAAAAATCATTTTGTTTCGTAAACAATCGTCCCTTATCTGCACCAAACGAAGATGATCTACTTATAAAGATAAAGTCAAAACTAGGTAAGAATTAAACGCTCCTTCATCTTTAGGAGCGTTTTTTTGATATAATAGATTGAAATGTGGAGAAGGCTTTCGGAACTAGACACCATGAAATACCTATTTTAACATTGATATCCAAGGGTTAAGAGATAAAAATTGATAATAAATGCAGAAGGTTGGTTTTTACCTTCATTGGAATTTGGCTTATGACTCGAGGGGTTAACGCCTGGAGCTAGACAATATGAAATGTGGAGAAAGCTTTCGGAACTAGACACCATGAAATACCTATTTTAACTTTGATATCCAAGGGTTAAGAGATAAAAATTGATAATAAATGCAGAAGGTTGGTTTTTACCTTCATTGGAATTTGGCTTATGACTCGAGAGGTTGACGCCTTGAGCTACAAAAGGAGTCCTGTTCAGAAAGTAAATCAATTAGCATATAAAGAATTAGTATACATATTGAAAGGGGGCCAAGATATGTCATATCGTTTCCAAAAGCTTTATGAGGAAAAAGTATTTAAAGATCCTGTACATCGTTATATTCACGTAAGAGATCAAGTTATTTGGGATTTAATAGGTACGAAAGAATTTCAGAGACTACGCAGAATTAAACAGCTTGGTACTACATATCTGACGTTTCATGGAGCTGAGCATAGTCGATTTACTCATTCGCTTGGCGTTTATGAAATTATAAGACGTATGGTAGATGATGTTTTTTCTGGTCGTCCTGAATGGAATAATGATGATCGCTTATTAGCTCTTTGTGCTGGATTATTACATGATGTTGGTCATGGTCCTTTTTCGCATACATTTGAGAAGATATTTAATTTAGATCATGAAGAATTAACGAGAGAAATTATTGAGGGTTCAACAGAAATTAACGAAATCCTAAGAAAAGTAGGGGATGACTTTCCTAAGAAAGTATCAGAAGTGATTGAGAAAACATCGGCGAATAAGTTAGTTACGAGCATGATTTCAAGCCAAATTGACGCTGATCGAATGGATTATCTTCTTAGAGATGCATACTACACTGGCGTAAGTTACGGTAATTTTGATATGGAACGTATTTTGAGAATTATGCGTCCTAGACCTGATGGTGTCGTTATAAAACAATCAGGTATGCATGCTGTTGAGCACTACTTAATTAGTCGTTTCCAGATGTACTGGCAAGTTTATTTTCATCCAGTGTCTAGAAGTGCGGAAGCCATTTTACAAAAAATATTACAAAGGGCAAAATATTTGCATGAAACAGGTTACCATTTTAATTATGTACCAGTGCATTTTGGGCATCTATTTGAAGGGAAAGTTGATTTAGATGAATATATCAAATTAGATGAATCAGTCCTTTTGTATTATTTCCAAGTATGGCAGGAGGAATCTGATCAAATCTTGAGTGATCTATGTCAACGGTTCTTAGATAGAAAATTATTTCAATATGTAGACTTTGATACACAAAAACATACTGAAAAGTTTGCTGAATTAAAAGAGTTATTTTTAGAAATAGAGATAGACCCGGAATACTATTTAGTCATTGATACAATTTCAGACGAAGCTTATGATTATTTTAGATATGGTGAAGAGGGTGGAAAGAAGCCAATTTTACTATTGCAAACGAACGGTGATTTGAAAGAAATTTCGCGTAAATCAGAGCTAGTAGATGGAATAACTGGTAAAAAGTTATTCGATTCTAAGTTATATTTTCCTCATGATTTAATTTATAATAATCCTGATGAAAAGAAAAAGAAAGTCATCGAAATGATTGAAGAAATAGCAGGGGCTAAAAGAAGATAAAAAACAGTAAACGGAAGTTATTCCGTTTACTGTTGATGTATGTAAGGAATTCTATTCGTCACTAAGGCGTTTGCCTGCAACTGCATAATGGTTTTTTGTCATTTCTTCAATGAAAACAACAATCTTTTCAGTTGGAGCACCTGTTGTTTCACTTACAGCATCAGTCACTTTTTCAACTAATGCTTTCTTTTGTTCTTCAGTGCGACCTTCTAGCATTTTTACTGTAACGTATGGCATATTATGACCTCCTTCGTTTTATCATTTTTATTATAACTCAGGAAGTCAGAATAATAACGATTAAATCGATTAACATTGAAGAAATCATAAAGAATAAATTAAACTATTAATAAATTAACCGTTTAGTTACATAAAATAGCGATTTTTCTCGAAAGGAGCAAAGAATGGGATCATTTTTTCAATATCCATTAAAAGATATACCATTAATATTATTAGTTGTTGCAATTTCGTTATCAGTTCACGAATTTGCGCACGCCTATGTAGCTTATAAATTTGGAGATGACACGGCAAAAAGACAAGGCAGATTAACGCTTTCTCCATTTAGACATTTAGACATTTTCGGTACAATTGCGATTATTATTTTAGGCTTTGGTTGGGCAAGACCAGTTCCTGTAAATCGCCATAACTTCAAACATCCGAGATTAGCAGGAATCTTAACCACAGCAGCGGGTCCGATTAGTAATCTAATTCTAGCGACGCTTGGTTTAATCGCTTATTCATTATTATATAAATACGGATTTTTTCATTCTTTCCCACAAGCACTATCACTTACTTTAGATTCTTTTTTTAATATTTTCATTCAAATGAATATAGTATTATTTGTATTTAATTTAATTCCTCTTCCACCACTAGATGGATATCGAATTTTAGAGGATTTAGCTCCTAATGATCTTCGTGCAAAAATGTCACAATATGAGCAGTATGGAGCATTTGTATTTTTAGTTTTAGTATTAACTCCATTAGATAACTATACAATTCAACCAATTTTCCAGGTTGCTATACCTTCAGTTTTCCACTGGATTAATTCAATCGTTACACCATTAATTTTTTAGGAGGGGCACAATGTCTGATCAACCAAAAAAGAAATCACTAGGTTTTAATATATTAAAAAATGATTCAACGAGTGGGCATGGCGGATTTGGTGTTGGAGCAATTAGTTTAGAAAATATTTCTCCAGTCTTTATTGATATACAAGAGAATGATGTTTTTGTAGATATCGGTGCAATGCACGCAAGAAGTTCAGTTGAAAAGGGGATCAAGTTTTTAACTAATGAGGATGAAGTTCCTAATGGAAAACCTTATTGGTTAGTGTGGGTCGCAACTGAGCGAACTGAAAGCGGTCCTTATTATGCTGGAGTAACAGGTTGCTACATGACTGTTGATCGCGAAGCTAGAAGGGGATATAAGCTTCTTCCTGACCACGTAAATAAAATGGATAAAGCGATGAAACGAAAAATAATGGTTGAACAGATGGATGAAAAATCTCGCAAATTATTAGCCAATTTCTTGAAATCGCACAATGAAGAGATGTGGAATAATTCATCTGAACAATTAAAAACTGTACTTTTAGGTTAGTATACCTTTTTGCACAATAAGTAAGTATAAATTGGCAGCGAAGAAGGAAAATCGACGTAGTTTCCAATTTTAGGTATTAAGTATAAGCGCAACTACGTCTCTGTCTTCGCCCTAGGGCTCGCCAATCGACGAGTTTTCTTTAGGTAAATTATATAAAAAATTTGAAGAAATCGTCGAATAATCTTTTTACATTTAAGACTAAATAAAGTAAACTAATAATAGCTTGGACAAAGCTAGGACTAGGACAAACAAAAGACCTTACCAATTTGGTGAGGTCTTTTGTTTTTACAGTAAATAATGTGAATACCAAGGCTTACTGTCTTTATTTTCCTTTTTATGTTTTTGGTTCATTTTTTTATTCATACAAGGTTTTGTAGGTTGTGTTCCTTTACGAAAATAAAGTGAAACCTTATCGCCGCATCCCTCTTTATACAAAAGACCAGTCTTTTCATCTACAGCAACTTTAACTAGATCACTAGGTAGTTTAGAGTCTATATTTTTATCCATTAAATTTGTCATAACTGATGCCCACACCTTCTTCGAAAGTGAACCTTCCTCTACGGTTAAATTTTTTGAATGATCATATCCAACCCATACTCCAACAATAAGATTCGAATGGAATCCAATCATCCAGCTGTCCGTTTTTGTAGTGCCAGTTTTACCATAATAAACTTTTGATAGTTCAGGAATAATACTAGTACCTGTTACTGGCAAGTAGCTTGAAAAATTTGTGTTGAACATTCCGTTCATGAGTTGTTTAAGAATAATGGTCTGATCTTTATCTAATCTTTGTTTTTTATCAAACTTTTCTTTATAGATCGTCTTTCCATTTTGAGTCTTAATCTCTTTTACGAAATGAGGAATCACATCTTTACCATTATTCGCAATTAAAGCATACGCTCTTGTCATATCGAGCAATGAGGCTTCTTGAGTGCCGAGTGCCATTGAAGGTAGTTTATTATTCGGTGTGGTTAAATAGAATAACTTCTGCGCTTTAATAAATTCGTCAGTACCGACTGCCTGTTGGGTTTTTACAGCGTATATATTATCTGAAACAGCAATAGCTTTAGCTAGAGTAATTGAATCATGTGCGTATAGATTGCCACTATTTTTGGGACTATATGAATCTCCATTTTCAAAGTGAAATATAGTAGGCTTACTTTGAAGTCTTGTTGATGGGGTATATCCATTTTCAAGTGCACTGTAATATAGAATTGGTTTTATTGTACTTCCTACCTGCCTTTTCGATGCTATTGCTCGATTAAATAAAAACTGTCCTTTCTCACGGCCTCCAGTCATCCCTAATACTTCACCAGTTTGACTATTTAATACGACTACACTAGCCTGTAAATCAGGTATTGGTCTAATATACTTATCAAAAGCTTGATCAATGTACTTTTGAATAGCGGGATTAAATGTTGTATAAATTTGACTACCATTGTTATTGATTGATTGTCCAATTGAAGCTGTTATTTCTTTTTGAACGCTTTGTTGAAAATAGGATGTAAATGAAGAATTTGAAGAATGTTTAATCGGTTTTAACTTAATCGGTTCATCAATTGCATTTTTAACACTTTTTGAGTTGATTAATTTATTCTGTTCAAGTGCTGATAAAATTCGTTGTTGCCTTTTCTTTACAGATGAAAAATGAACGTAAGGGTCATATTCTGAAGGATTGGCCGGAATACTTAATAAAAATGTAGATTCACCAATTGTCAGCTCGTTTGTCTCTTTTCCTAAGAAGGTATTCGCCGCAGTTTCTAGACCATAAATACCATGTCCAAAATATATGGTGTTTAAATATGCTTCTAATATTTTATTTTTACTGTAAGCTGACTCAAGTCTCATCGTTAAATAAGCCTCTTTTAATTTACGATTAAGCGTTTTTTGTTGTGAAAGATATAAGTTTTTTGCAAGTTGTTGAGTTATAGTACTTGCGCCTTGAGCGTATTGTCCCTTCGTTATATTAATTAAAATAGCAGAACCCAACCTTTTTAAGTCGAAGCCATGGTGATGAAAAAAATTACGATCTTCAGAAACTAAAATGCTATTGATTGCAATTGGAGGCACATCTGCAATTTTAAGTGTTTTACGATTTTGAAGTAGCTTCGTTTTACTAATTAGCTTTTGATTGTGATCATAATAACTGGAATTTGACTCAATAAATAATGAAGGTTTTGTAGACGTAGCTGCAAACAGATAGACACAAGATAAAAATAGTGTCCCTGAAATTGAAATAATCGTAAGTAAAATACCGACTTTTTGAAGTGTACGCCAATGAAAAGAGTAGTTGATATTATACAAAAATGCATCCTCCTCTCGATTCGTTTCTCTAATTTAATACTAGTATGGTAGATTAAGAGAAATTTTATTCAAATTACCGTAGTAAAAAATATCAAATAATTTAGCTTTAAAAATCTTGCATTTCACAAAAATTACTCTATACTTTTCTTTTGTACGGCAAAAATTTGTCGTAACAACACAAATCCGATAGGAATTAGGAAGAGTGGGGATAATACGAAACATAATCGAAAAAGTGGAGGCACCTTGTTCAGCCCCGACAAAACGATACTTATGTTTCAAACTAAATCTTGATAAAGAAGGGTAGATGCATTAAATGGAATTATGGTTTACTGAAAAACAAACAAAAAACTTTGGAATTACTGCTAAAATTAATAAAACTTTACATACAGAGCAAACTGAGTTTCAAAAGCTTGACATGGTAGAGACAGAAGAGTTCGGAAACATGCTTATTTTAGATGGTATGGTTATGACAACTCAAAAAGATGAGTTCGTATACCACGAAATGGTTGCACATGTACCTTTATTTACACACCCAAATCCTGAAAACGTATTAGTTGTAGGTGGCGGTGACGGTGGTGTTATTCGCGAAGTATTAAAACACCCAAGCGTAAAGAAAGCAACTCTAGTTGAAATCGATGGAAAAGTAATTGAGTACTCTAAAATATACTTACCTGAAATTGCAGGAAAATTAGAAGACCCTCGTGTAGAAGTAAAAGTAGACGATGGATTTATGCATATTGCAAATAGTGAAAATGTATACGATGTAATTATGGTAGACTCAACTGAGCCAGTTGGTCCTGCAGTTAACTTATTTACAAAAGGCTTCTATGCTGGTATCTCTAAAGCATTAAAAGAAGATGGTATTTTTGTAGCTCAAACGGACAACCCATGGTTTACTCCTGAGTTAATCACACAAGTTCAACGTGATGTAAGAGAAATCTTCCCAATCACTCGTTTATATATTGCAAACATTCCAACATATCCAAGCGGAATGTGGACATTTACAATCGGTTCGAAAAAACATGATCCACTTGAAGTAGAAGAGAATCGTTTCTTCGATATTGAGACAAAATATTATACTAAAGAGCTACACAAAGCAGCGTTCGTATTACCAAAATTTGTAGCTGATCTTACTAAATAAGGGGGCTTTATTATGCGTTTTGATGAAGCTTATTCTGGAAATGTATTTATAAAGAGTCATCCAAGCTTTGAAGAAAGTAAAGCAGTTATTTATGGTATGCCGATGGATTGGACTGTAAGTTTCAGACCAGGCTCTCGTTTTGGTCCTACGCGTATTCGTGAAGTTTCAATTGGATTAGAGGAATATAGTCCATATCAAGATAAAGAACTAGAAGAAGTTAAATATTTTGACGCAGGGGATATTCCATTACCATTTGGTAATGCTCAAAGAAGCCTTGATATGATTGAAGATTATATTGACGGCTTATTAGCTGAAGGCAAATTTCCTCTAGGAATGGGTGGGGAGCATCTTGTATCATGGCCAGTAATGAAAGCTATGTACAAGAAATACCCAGATTTAGCTATTATTCACTTTGATGCTCATACTGATTTACGTGATTCATATGAAGGTGAGCCATTATCTCACTCAACGCCAATTAAAAAAGTTTGTGATTTAATTGGACCAAAAAATGTTTATTCATTTGGAATCCGTTCTGGTATGAAGGAAGAATTTGAATGGGCTAAAGAAGTTGGAATGAATTTATTCAAATTCGAAGTGCTTGAGCCGTTAAAGAAAGTACTTCCAACGCTTGCTGGCCGTCCAGTATATGTAACGATTGATATCGATGTATTAGATCCTGCACATGCTCCTGGAACAGGAACTCTTGAAGCAGGTGGTATTACATCAAAAGAAATGCTTGATAGCATCTTAGCAATCGCAAACAGTGAAATTAACGTTGTTGGGGCAGACTTAGTAGAAGTAGCTCCAGTTTACGATCATGCAGAGCAAACTCAAGTTGCGGCAAGTAAATTTATTCGTGAAATCTTATTAGGTTGGGTAAAATAATTAGATTTGTAAAAGGCGATTTTTCGTTCATCAGGACGAGAATCGCCTTTTTATATTGAATTTGAAATTGAAACAATTGAGGCTACTTAAATAATAATTTACTAAAAATGTAAAAACCTTATTGATAATGATAATCATTACCTTTATAATTGAGAACGATTATTGTTATCAAATTATAGGAGAAGAGAAGATGAAAATGAAAAAAGGGGTAAGAAAATTTATTTTAACTCTACATTTGGTGTGCAGCTTAGTTTTTGGCCTTTTTATTATTGCTGTTTGTGCAACGGGTAGTGTATTAGTGTTTGGGAATCAGATTGAACATGTATTAAATCCGCAGTATTTTAAGCCTGCAAGTAGTGAAAGAAATATTGGAATTAAAGAAGCAGAAAAGATTTTCCTTGAACATTACAAAGGTTTTCAAATTTCGAGGATGGATGTGCCTTCAAAGTTAACAGATGTATATCATGCAAGTATGTCAAAAGGACATAATGAAATTGATGCATATGTTGATCCTAGCAATGGCAAATTATTAGGCAATTTTGACAGAGAGAAATCAATCGTTTCTTTTGTTAAAGAGTTACACACACACTTATTATTAGATGATATTGGTGAAACAATTATTGGTATCGTTGCAATTGCATTTATTATAATTCTTATTACAGGTATTTATTTATGGTATCCAGGTATTAAACGAATGGTTAAAAGCCTAAAAATTAAATGGAATAAAAGTCAAATGGCAAAAAATCTATCATTACATAATTTCATAGGGGTTATTACTTTACCATTTTTACTTGTTGTAGCAATAACGGGAATGCTATTTCCATTCCAAGAAAAGATTGAAGAATCTTTGAAATTGAAATTTACATCTAATTATCCTGAAGAACTTAAATCAGTTGATAATGGTAAACAACAAATAGGACTAGAAACGATAGTTGCCCAAATTAATAAAATACACCCGGAAGGTGAGTTATATAAGTTGAGACTTCCATCAGATAAAGAAGGTGTTATAGAGGCCCAATTAAGTGATGGCAGTTACGATCCTGAAGGTAAAGGAAATACAAGCGAATTTTTCGATCAATTTTCTGGAAAGCATTTAGGAACTTTTTCGAAAAATACTGAAACAGCCTATGATAAATTCTTTGTTTGGCGAGAAAGTTTGCATAGAGGAACTTTTGGTGGTGTGTTCGTAAAAACAATTTATGCCTTAGTTGGAATAGCTCCACTTGGTTTAGGAATAACTGGGATTACAATGTGGGCGTTAAAACGAAAAAATAAAGTTAAAAAAATGAGTAAATTACAGCAAACGGCTTAAGATAAAATTTTATATGGAAGTATGATTTAACGACAACAGTTGAATCATTTTTTAGAGCCCGAAAGAAAATGCGCTAAAAGCCGTATTTATCTTTCGGGTTTTTTGAATCGGGCAAAAATATGATTATTTGTACTGTTTTTATAGTAAAACAACAATTTTGTAGAAAGATAAAAATAGAAAAAAACACAAAGTTAACGTTGACGTTAACGATATATTAGGAGTAAGATAAATAAGTGATATAAAAACGTTAAATTTATTTCGAAAGGAGGCAATGATTTGCTCTACAAGATAGATGAAGTAGCGAAAGAATGTGGATTAACAAAGCGATCGATTCGTTATTATGAAGAAATTGGTTTAATTTCCCCACCTGAAAGAAGTGAAGGAGGATTTCGACTTTATTCAGACCTGCATATCGAACGACTGAAGAAAATAATGAATGTTCGGGATGTTCTTGGTTTTTCTTTGCAGGAGGTACAGGAGTATATGGCAATTGGTGAGGCGTTTGAAGAATTCCGATTGCAATATAGAGAAAACAAAGAAAAGATGAATGATGATGAAAGAAAAGAAAATCTATTAAGAGCAGAAGCAATACTTGCTCAACAATTAAGAATGATTGATGAGAAACTTAAAAAAATGAACGATATTCGAGATGAAATGAATGAGATGTATCAGAGGGTGAAAAAAGCATTAGAACAATAAATAATATGGGAGATGGATGAAATATGTCAAACTTGGCAGATAGTAAAAATCAAAAGACACATGCAAATCAAAAATCTAGTCTTTTGAATCAGCCAAAAGCTATTTGGGCTGTTGGCTTTGCTTGTATTATCGCATTCATGGGAATTGGATTAGTTGACCCAATTTTACCAGCAATTGCTGAAAAGATGCATGCTTCTAAAAGTGATGTAACGCTTCTTTTTACAAGTTACAATTTAGTAATGGCATTCGCGATGTTAATAACAGGTTTTATCTCTTCACGTATTGGAATTAAGTGGACACTTCTATTAGGCATACTAATTATTGCAGTCTTCGCAGGTCTTGGGGGAAATTCAAGCAGTATATGGGAGTTAGTATGGTTACGCGGAGGTTGGGGTCTAGGAAACGCGCTATTTGTTGCAACTGCATTATCTGCTATTGTTTCATTATCTAGATCAGGTGTTGCACAATCGATTATTTTATACGAAACTGCGATTGGTCTTGGGATATCAGTTGGTCCATTACTAGGTGGAGAATTAGGTTCAATCTCTTGGAGAGGGCCATTTTTTGGTGTAGCTTGCTTAATGGTAATTGCATTTTTATCTCTATCCTTTATGATGCCAAAAACACCTATTACACAAAGTACGAAAAAAGCATCGTTTCTTGATCCATTCCGTGCTCTTAAACATAGATCATTATTAACATTAGGGATTACAGCATTTTTATATAACTTTGGATTCTTTACTTTATTAGCATTCTCACCATTCTATATGGGATTAAAGGAACATGGTTTAGGATTTGTATTCTTAGGATGGGGACTTTTATTAGCAATTACATCTGTATTTATGGCACCAAAATTACAAAAAAAATTCGGTACACTTAAATCGATGTATGCTATGTTAGCACTTTTCGCTATTACACTTATCGTTATGGGAATTGGAACTGATACGAATAGTGTAATTATAGTTTGTGTAATAATTGCTGGTGCATTTTTAGGAAATAACAATACATTAATTACAACAGCAGTAATGCAAGCAGCTCCAGTTGAACGTTCAACAGCATCAGCTGCATATAGCTTTTTACGTTTCCTTGGTGGAGCAATTGCACCATATTTAGCAGGTAAACTTGCTGAATGGTATAATCCACATGTACCTTTCTATGTAGGTGGATGTTTTGTATTACTATCGGTACTTTTCTTATTTATTAATAAAAAGCATTTAATTCATATTGATAAAGCAGAATCTGCACATTAAAATGATCGAGTAACTCTCGATAAATGGTGAAAACCCGCTAGGAATTACGAGTTCCTAGCGGGTTTTTGTTTTTTGAATACAAACAAAAAACAGCCCTACACGAGCTGTTCTTCATGGTCCAAAATGACCGAACATCATCAGATAAACGATGAAGCCGATAAGTGCGAGTAATCCGATTAGTGCTGCTGTAAAACTGCCGAACATGATTGCTTTTCGTTTGATAATGAACCACAAAATAAGTCCAACAACGAATGGTACGAAAAAGGCGTACAAATAAATGAGAAAAATACTCGATAACGAAATGATTCCAATGCCTAGCCCAATGAAAAATAGTTTGCTAGATGATAGTCGTGCGATTGTTTTCATAAAATCCCCTTTTATTCTTCATATGTTCTTAATTGTCTCACAAACAGTTTTCAATTGAAAACAAAAATCCTCCTTACTTTCATGGCAAGGTTATTTTGTTAGTATGTTGATGCAATTGAAATTATTAGATGAGTTCAATGAGTAATAGTTCCTGCATTTTTAGAATTGGTGAGTCGAAATAAATTTGGCTGATTATTGCCTTCATTATTGAAAATGATCAATTTATCGTAATGAACTCTCATTAATTCACACACTTTTTATGGATGAAATTCATCATTATAAAGAACGAAGCTATGGATATTATGTAAAGAAAGTCCTATGAAATATTTTAGAATCAAGAAAGTACCCCAATTTTTCAGATAGTCATATTATTTCGTTCACTTTAATGAATATTTTTCACATTTTTTTGTTACCTATTTTATTTTTTTTATTAGATTATGCTAAAATGGGAAAAGATGATTTTTGGATGTGATTCGTTACGTTCATGGGGAGAAAAGGACGTGTAAAAGTGAAAGGACAACAAGGCATACCTGTCTCAATTGACTTTGAGACTTTGATAAAAGATCCACACGGGCGTGATAAAATCAGTTTTCAAGCAAATGGCCTATACTATAAAAAAGATGATGTTTCATATTTATTATTTGATGAAAATCACGAGGATCGAAAAGTAAAGGCTACTATGAAAATAGGTAAAGGGGAAGTAACAATTATTCGTAATGGCGGAGTTATGATGCGTCATCAATACAGAGTAAATGAAACAACTGAAGGTACTTTCTCAAATGAATTAGGAGTATTTCAAACTAAGGCATATACAAAAAAACTACAATTTCTAGTATCTGAAGGACCTTTAAAAGGGGTACTTCAATTAGGATATAAGTTATTCGTAGGAGATGAAAATGCTGGATCGTATAACATTACAGTATCAATTAAGGAGGCAACGATATGAATACATTAGAACAAGTAAAAAGTCGTTTGAAAAATGAAATCGAAGCTGCGGTATTAAAAGCAGGATTAGCAACGGAGGAACAATTACCACAAGTCGTATTAGAAACACCAAAAGATAAAGCGCACGGAGATTTTTCAACAAATATGGCAATGCAATTAGCACGTGTTGCTAAAAAGGCTCCTAGAATGATTGCAGAGGAGTTAATTAATTCTTTTGACCAAAGTAAAGCAAGCATTAAAAAAGTAGAAATTGCTGGACCAGGGTTCATTAATTTTTATATGGATAATAGTTATCTTACTGATTTAATTCCAACGATTATTAAATCGGGAAATGAATATGGCCAAACAAACTTTGGTAACGGTGAAAAGATTTTAGTTGAGTTTGTTTCAGCAAATCCGACTGGAGATTTACATTTAGGTCATGCTCGTGGAGCTGCATTTGGAGATTCATTATGCAATATTTTAGATAAAGCAGGTTATGAAGTAACTCGTGAATATTATATTAATGATGCTGGAAACCAAATTAATAATTTAACATTTTCGGTAGAAGCTCGTTATATGCAAGCACTTGGAATGGATAAAGAAATGCCTGCAGATGGCTATCATGGCTCAGACATTATTGAGATCGGTAAAACTTTAGCTGCTGAATTCGGTGACCGTTATGTAAATGAACCAGAAGAGGCTCGTTACAAGTTCTTCCGCGAGTATGGTTTAAAATTAGAAATGGAAAAACTACAAAGAGATCTACGTAATTTCAGAGTAGAATTTGATGTATGGTATTCAGAAACTTCATTATATCAAAATGGCAAAGTTTTAGAGGCTCTTGATGATTTAAAACAACGTGGTGAAACATATGAAGAAGAAGGAGCGACTTGGTTCCGTTCTACAACATATGGTGATGACAAAAACCGTGTACTAATTAAAAGTGATGGCTCTTATACTTATTTAACTCCGGATATCGCTTACCACCGAGACAAGCTTAGTCGTGGTGCAGATAAATTAATTGATATTCTTGGGGCTGACCACCACGGATACATTCCTCGAATGAAAGCAGCAATTCAAGCATTAGGATATAATGCTGATACGCTTGAAGTAGAAATTATCCAAATGGTTCAGTTATATCAAGATGGTGAAAAAGTTAAAATGAGTAAACGTACAGGTAAAGCTGTAACATTACGTGATTTAATGGAAGAAGTAGGTACTGATGCAACTCGTTACTTCTTTGCAATGCGCGGTTGTGACTCACATTTAGACTTTGATATGGACTTAGCTGTTTCTACATCAAATGAAAATCCTGTGTATTATTCACAATACGCTCACGCTCGTGTTTGTAGTATTCTTCGTCAAGGAGAAGAAATGGGTATTGTTTACAATGGGGAAGCGGATTACAGCCTTGTTTCGTCTGAAAAAGAATATGAGTTATTAAAGAAATTAGGAGAATTCCCAGCAGCGGTTTCATTGGCTGCTTCAAAACGTACTCCTCACCATATTACAAACTATGTGTTTGAATTAGCGGGCACATTCCACAGCTTCTATAATGCAGAAAAAGTATTAGATGCTGAAAATGTTGAAAAGTCAAAAGCTAGACTAGCCTTAATGAAGGCAGTTCAAGTTACGTTACAAAATGCATTAGCTTTAGTTGGAGTTTCTGCACCAGAAAAAATGTAAATAGTAAATTAAAAGTACCATGCCCTAATTTAGGGTATGGTACTTTTTTGTTAACTTAATCAAATTTCCAAAGTATTATTTTGTATTTTTTTAGTAAGTTATTTTGTACAACTTTGTCGGTAAATAGGGAAAGAAAACAAGTTTCACCATTTTTTTATAAATTTTTTAAGTTTTTTTTAAAATGACCCCCTAAAAAATGAAATTCTCTGCGAATAGTTATAGTGAGAATAAATAAATAAACTTTTACAAAGGGGAAAAAAATTCATGAAAAAATTATTAGTACATACAACGGCAACAGCATTATTATTATCTCAGTTAGGATTCTCTAGTTCAGTACTTGCTGCAGAAAATGATACAGTTTCGCCAACTGACCAAAAGGAAGAAGCACCTGCATTAGTTAAAGGCGATTTCTTCTATTTTGTTAAAACAACAGTAGAAAAAATTCAACTGTTACTAACGACAGACAAAGTTAAAGAAGCAGAACTATTAGCACAATTTGCTCAAGAGCGCATTCATGAAGCAAGAGAATTAATTAAAGAAGGCAAAGAAGATTTAGCAAAAGAAACATTAAAAGAAGCTTTAAGTCAAATGGATACTGCTCAAGGCCAACTTGATGGTAAACTTCCAACTGTTACTGAGCCAACGAATTCAGAAACAACAACAGAAGGTACTGTTACTACGAAGCCAGCAGAAGATTCAACTGAAGTAGAAAAAGAAGACACAGAAAAAGTTGAGACAGACAAACAAGATACAGACAAACAAGAAGTAGAAAAAGAAGATCAAGAAAAAGCTGAGACAGACAAACAAGATCAAGAAAAATCTGAAACAGACAAACAAGAAACAGATAAAGAAGATCAAGAAAAATCTGAAACAGAAAAAGAAAATGTTGAAAAACATGAAAAACAAAAATTAACAAAAGAGCAAAAAGAAATTGCAAAAATTCAACACCATTTAAATAACAATTTACTTGTTTTAGCAAATGTTTTAGATCAAGTTAAAAATCCAAAAGCAAAAGCTGCGATTGCTAAAAATATTGAAAAGAGCTTTAACAAAATTTCTGAAAGATTAGAGAAAGTCTTAAAGCATACAGAACAGGATTCAACTGCTCTAAAACCAGTTATTACAGTTCAATACCCTGATTCAACTACAGATCAGTCAGCAACTCCAGAAGTTATTACTACAGTAACTAAAATTGAAGACGTAAATGACACAGATGTAAAAAATGTTAATGAAGATGATCAAGGTGAAAATGATGACAAAGATGACGCTGCAAAAGTTGCTACAAAACCTGTAACAGTAGAGCATAAGGAAGAACATCAACATAAGTCAAAAGAAGTAAAACCAGTTAAAGTAAAAAAAGTAAAAGTTGAAAAAGAAGAAAAACATGTAGTAAAGCATGAAGTAAAACACGTAGTAAAGCACGAAAATGGTACAAACCATAGAAATCAAGGTGAACATGAAAATCGTGGAAAAAAAGAGAATTCAAATAACCAAGGTGAAAACCATGGAAACGGGCATGGTAAAAATTAATAAGTAATTATTTCCATTCACCTTTCAATTAAATCATATGAAACATTTCATAAGATGCGATATGCTTAAGCTTAACTGATTAAATTAAAATGGTGCCTCATACATTCATTTGATTATATAATGAGTGGAGGCGCCTTTAAATTTTAATGGCTAAGTAATCCTCTTTTGAAAGGAGATCGGGTCTTGTTACTTACAATTTTTCAGACGCTTTATAAAAGAAAAGAAAAAATTGAAGATATTGTATTAACAATACAACAGTCTTCATCAAAAGAACTAGATGATTTCATCGTTCAATATACTCCTTTTATAAACAAAACTGTTTCCACTATTTGTGGAAGATATATTACTAATCAAGAAGATGAATATAGTATCGGTTTAAATGCATTTCATGAAGCAATTAAACTATATTCATATAAAAAAGGTGCGTCATTTCTATCTTTTGCTAAGTTGATTATAAAACGAGAATTAATCGATTTCTTTCGCAAGGAATCTAAATACCAATCATTGACTTCAGAACAAACCGATTCAGATGATATACATAAACAATATGATGACCATGTGTATAGCTCTTATTTAAAAAACTTTGATGAAATAAATCGTAAAGAGGAAATTATTCATTTCAGTGAGATGCTTAAACAATTTGGAATTTCATTAGAAACTTTAGTAGAGGTTTCACCTAAACATGAAGACACAAGGGAGCATATTTATTCAGTTGTAGACCTTATTACATCTGATGAAGAAATGCTAACTTCTCTATATAAAAAGAAAAAACTACCAATGAATAAACTAGAAGCTAAAGTTAATATAAGCCGAAAAACGCTTGAAAAACATAGAAAATATATAATTGCCATGAGTATTATAAGCGTCAATGAATATATTTATTTACAAAACTATTTGAAAAGGGGGAACTGAAGATGAACAATGGTATTGTATTAAAAGTAAATCGCTCATCCGTAGTTGTACTAACTGCTAACGGAGAGTATTTAAAATGTAAAAAATTATTGTCATCCTATTCGATTGGCGAAGAAATTCAGTTCCCTAACCATGCAATAATTTTAAAAAATAAAGTAAGAATAAATACATCAAAAATGATACCTGTCATAATTGCTAGTGCATTAATTCTTATGTCTTTTGTATTCGTTAATTGGAACAATAAAAAAGTATTAGCAGCTGGAAAAGTTACAATTGTCGCAGACGCAAAGGTTTCACTATTTTTAGACAAACAGTTAAAGGTTATATCATTAAAAGGTCACAACGAACAAGGGAAAAAAGTGATTAATAAAATGGATAACTGGAAACAGAAGCCTTTGCAAATAGTTATGGATGACTTAGTTGATGAAATGGAAAAATCTAAAGTTATTGAACCTGATGAAAAAATCAAATTAACAGGTGAAATGAATAAAAAATTTAAAAATAAACAAGGTGAGCTAAATAGTGAATTAAAGGATATTCAAGAAAGTAATAGCCATATTAATATTCCAAATTCTAATGATTTAGATAAACCAAAAGTTGAAACTCGAAGTCAAAGTCTGAATACGGAAGTAAGAAATATTGATTCTCGTTCAACAGAAGTAACAAAAAGAGGAAATAGTAACAAAGATCAACAAGTTGTAAAGTCACACAATATAGACAAAAACAATGCTGGTAATCATGATTATTCTAAAGAAGATAAGAATAATAGACATCAAGAAGAGCACCGGGGAAACAAGCAACGTCAATGGAATCATAAAAACCAAGAAGAACATCATGAATCATCGAAGCAAAATCAAAACAAACAAAACAATAACGACGATAAGGATCAAGATAAAAAAAAAAATGAATACCATTATGGACGCGAAGTAGGAGAAAAAAATAGTTTACAAAAAGGAAACGACAATAATGATGGATGCCATGATTGTTATAATCGTGATAAAGACAATGAAAACGATGAAGACGAGGACAATAATGGCTTGCAGTATGATACTGAAAAACGCTCAGATTGATAATCTAAGCGTTTTTTTTGTATAAATTACTTGTTAATAGCATGAAAGTATAGAGCCTTATGAAAGGCCGCTCAAATGCTCATGAACGACTTTCCATTCACCTTGTTCATTCTTATTAAATATATTTGTAGCCCTACCGTGACCGACAACAAATTTCCCGTTCAAATAGCCTTCATATTGAAATTGATAAGTACATGTTGCAGAATTATGATCGGAAGTTAACCATTTTACATTTGTAGCTGTGTAAACTTCATCTTGAATTACATTCCAAGCATTTTCAAAATACTGCTGAATTTCTAGTAAAGAAGTACAGGTTTTGTCTGAAAACCAATAAATGGCGTCCTTGTGAATATATTTTTTTACTTGATTAAAATCATGTGTATTTGTTGCTTTTATGTACTGTTGTAGCGCTTTTTGATAGCTCATTTACAAACCACCTTTATAGTAGTGTTGAAGTAAGACTTGCAGGTGAATTATCTATAAACCATCATATCATTACTTTGCATAATTAATCAGTTAATTTAAGGCCAAAAGAAATCCTCAAGGTAAGTTAAACTTCCTTAAGGGCTGCGTAAGTATAAATAAACTTTTTAATTTCTTTCTTGACACCTTTATTTTCTGCAGTTATATCTTTGGTTCTCAACTTAAGTAACTTCGATCATACCACCACTTATTCGCTTATAACCTCTCCATTTCGCTATATCTTCCATTAATTGCAATAGAGCTAAATCCTTTTTTTTCGATTCAATCATTATATCGATATCACTTCCAATTGATCTGACGATGTCAAAAAAGGGCTTAATAAAATCAAGGTCAATTAAATCTGAATGCGCTCTAAACTCTTTATCGGATTTCGGAGATGAAATATGAATTTTAGGCTTCAAATATGTGTGCTCCCAGGTAGAGAATATAAGGGGTAATAATTTCTCTAACGGCTCTTCGCATAAGTTTGCCATATGATGATGATAGTCAAATACGAGAGGAATACCTTCGTTTTTACAAACCATTAGTGTTTCAGCTGTATTATATGTTTTATCGTCATTTTCTAACGTCATTTGTTTTTTTATGTGAGTAGGGAGCTTTTTTATATTTTCATAAAAACGTTGGATCGCAAGCTCTTTATTTCCATATGCTCCTCCAATATGTATATTAATAACGCTTTTGTCTGAAATACCCATTGCCTCAAGAACTTTATAATGATACTCCATATCAATCACAGCATTATCAGTTATATGAGATTTATCACTTGTAAAAAGCGTGAATTGGTTAGGATGGAAACTAACCCTTAATTCATGCTTCTTGATAAAATCACCTATTTCTTTAAATTGTTTGTGAAAAATATTTATATAATCAAATTCTACATCTGGATGAGTCGCCAAAGGGACCATTGAAGAGGACATTCTATATAAGGGAATTTGTTGTCCCACATTATAATGAAGTGCTCTATACGTATTTTCGATATTTTGCGATGTAACATAAATTAATTTCTCTAAACGTTCGTCCAGGTCAAGGGCTTTATAACGTGTAAATGTAAGAGTTTTTGCAGGTGAACAATTATATAATGATAATGCATGAGATACATATCCAAATCGAATAATCATATTTTGTTCACCTCTACATTGGTTTTTGTTTATGTATAAAGGATTACATTAATGGAGAAAGAAGCTTAGATAAAAGCTTGCGACATTTCCATAAGAATGTTGTATTTTTATAATGCCCAATAGGATATGATTTTGAGCGTTCTAAGTCCTTTGTAAATATTTCTTTAATCTTCAATATGAAAGATTCACTTGAAAAAATACAGCTCCATTCATCATTTATGCAAAGACTTCTACGATCAAAGTTAACGGATCCTACATCACAGCAACGATCATCGATGAGTAGTACTTTGGCATGAAAGAACCCTTTCTGATAATGAAAAACTTCCCCGCCACCTTCTAAAATTAAAAGGAGATGTGGAAAACTCGCCTCTTTAACTAGTCTGTGGTCTTCTTTTTCCGGGATCATTACGCATATGTGGACGCCTCGATTAAGAGCTGCAAGAAGTGCGTTCATCAATTTTTTTGTTGGAATAAAATAAGGTGTACCGATGTAAATATGTTTTTCTGCCTGATCTATTAAATCTTTATATAGGTTCTCAATGCGTACAAAGTCCGATGAATAGAAGTGGTGCTCGATTTCTCCTTTTGCTAATTCATCTTCTTTAATTAACGTAAAGGATTCTCCGCCACTTCTAACCCAGTCTATTAAAAATTGAATGTGTAAATCTTTTACACCTTCACCTGTCATTCGAATATGATAATCTCTCCAATAACCTAAGTCTTCATCAAAACCGATATATTCTTTACCAATATTAAAACCACCAAAGTAGCCGACTTTTTGATCTATTACTGTAATCTTTCGATGGTTACGGTGTTGAAACCGATAGAGAGTATATGGAAATCCAGTTCTCCGATTAAAAAGTACTTCCACGCCATTTTCTTTTAGTTTTTTTATTCTTTTACGCTTTAGTCTAAAACTTCCGATCCAATCAACAAGCAAGCGTACTTGTAATCCTTCCCGAGCTTTTCTTTCAAGTAATGATAAAAATTTTTCGGATGTATCATCATTTCGAACAATATAAAAAAGCATAGAAATGCTACTACTTGCTTCTGTTATATCGTCTAGAAGATGTTTGTATAATACGTTTCCATCCGTTATTAACATTGTTTCACTATATCTTTTTTTAAATGGACAAGTTTCATCATATTTATGAAAAGCTTTATAACCAAAATAAAGATCTAAACTAGCAAGGAGTATAAGAAAGAGTAGAGCAATTAAGCAAATGAAAAGAATCATATAATTAAACTCCTTTACCTTTTACGTGTTGATAGTATGACCATATACATTGAAGAATATGAAAAAGAGCCAATTTAATATGAAAAAGTATTTGACTGAATAGTCATTCATAATATAATTAAATTATATATTTTCTGAATATTATTATGGTTATAAATTTTTAAACAGTAAGCGTTTTCTTTATAGCCGGGAAAATTGGGGGAGGAATACATCATGAATCATGCACTTTTGTATTTGAACGCACTAGGGTTTGTGGCAATTACAGTTTATGCAATTTATTTATTCATTTACCTGATTCAAACAAGACTTGCCTACATCAAATTAGGTAAAAAAGAAGAATTTGAAAGAAATTTGAAAGAACGTTTTCAAAAAATTTGGGTCAATGTTTTTGGACAAAAAAAGCTATTAAAGGATAAGAAAAGTGGATTTATTCATTTGTTATTCTTTTATGGATTCATTTTAGTTCAAGCGGGGGCTTTAGACTTTATTATAAGAGGCCTTGTTCCTACTGCACATTTACCTCTTGGTCCTTTATATGGTGCATTTACATTTTTTGAAGAAATCATTGCGTTACTAATATTGGTGGCAGTTGTTTGGGCCTTCCATAGACGATATATTGAAAAGTTAGTTCGACTAAAAAGAGGTTGGAAAAGTGGTTTAGTTCTTATTTTTATTGGTTTATTAATGTTATCAACACTATTTGGTAATGGTATGGGAATCATTTGGCATGGTGAAGCAACGAGCTTACATGAACCAATCGCATCACTAATTGCAACAGTTTTTAACGGTATTAGTAAGCCTTTATCAATTTCTTTATTTTATGTTGCGTGGTGGACTCACTTAATTTCACTTTTAACGTTCTTAGTATATGTACCTCAATCAAAACACGCACATTTACTTGCTGGTCCAGCAAACGTGTATTTTAATCGTTTAACGAAAGCAGGAAAATTAGAAAAAATAGATTTTGAAGATGAAACACAAGAAACATTTGGTGTTGGAAAAATCAGCGACTTCCGTCAATCACAGTTAATTGACTTATATGCTTGTGTAGAATGTGGTCGTTGTACTAATGTATGTCCAGCAACTGCAACTGGAAAAATGCTGTCACCAATGGATTTAATTTTAAAACTTCGTGATCATTTAACTGAAACAGGGGCTGTTGTAACGTCTCGTGCACCTTGGGTTCCAACAGTTGCATTTTCTAAAACAAAAGGAAATCAATTAGCATTTGCTTCACAAGGAAAACAAGAATCAGCAGCAACATTGGAATATAGTCCAAGTTTAATTGGTGACGTAATTACTGAGGAAGAGATTTGGGCATGTACAACTTGCCGTAACTGTGAAGATCAATGTCCAGTAATGAATGAACATGTTGAAAAAGTAATTGATTTACGTCGCTATTTAGTTTTAACAGAAGGTAAGATGCAACCTGATGCTCAACGTGCAATGACAAACATCGAACGTCAAGGAAACCCATGGGGATTAAATCGTAAAGACCGTGAAAATTGGAGAGAACTTGATGAAAGTATTCATATTCCAACAGTAAAAGAAGCTCAGAAAGCTGGAGAAGAAATTGAGTACTTATTCTGGGTTGGTGCAATGGGTTCATATGATAATCGTAGCCAAAAAATCGCATTAGCATTTGCGAAACTAATGAATGAAGCTGGAATTAAGTTTGCTATTTTAGGTAATAAGGAGAAAAATTCGGGCGATACACCTAGACGATTAGGTCAAGAATTCTTATTCCAAGAGTTAGCAAGTAATAATATCGCAGAAATTGAAAAAACGGGAGTAAGCAAATTAGTAACAATTGACCCGCATGCTTATAACACATTTAAAAATGAATATCCTGATTTTGGTTTATCAATAGAAGTTTATCATCATACAGAATTATTATCTCAATTGGTTAAAGAAGGTAAGTTAAAGCCGGTTCATCAAGTAAATGAAGTGATTACTTACCATGATTCATGCTATTTAGGTCGATACAATGAAGTTTATGAAGCTCCTAGGGATATTCTTCGTGCAATTCCTGGTGTCAAACTGGTTGAAATGGAGCGTAAACGTGAAACAGGTATGTGCTGTGGAGCGGGTGGAGGATTAATGTGGATGGAAGAGCATGTTGGTAATCGTATTAATGTAACACGTACTGAACAAGCACTTGCAGTTAGTCCAAATGTAATTGGAACAGGTTGTCCTTATTGCTTAACAATGCTATCAGATGGAACAAAAGCAAAAGAAGTCGAAGAAAGTGTTAAAACACTAGATATAGCAGAGCTTTTAGAGTTATCGATTTTTGGTGACAAACAAAACCAAGCTTCATAAAAGTTCTATAACTTTTCAATCTTCATAAAATAGCAATGAAAGGTGTGCAACTTGTACACCTTTCAGACTGCCTGCCAGCGTTTTTTTATTTGGTGAATTGATTGATTATAGAATTTTATTATAGAGGAGAAATAGATAAAATTTTAAGGGGGAAAATGGGATGAGTAAGACAGTTATAGTAAGTGCAGTTCGTACACCAATCGGACGTTTTGGAGGCGCCTTAAAGGGCTTTAGTGCTGCTCAGTTAGGTGGTATCGCAATTAAAGAGACATTGAATCGTGTTAACCATCCATTAGAAAAGATTGATGATGTAATAATGGGTACAGTTTTACAAGGTGGACAAGGACAATTACCTTCAAGACAAGCACTGCGTAATGCAGGATTACCTTGGGAAACAAGATCAGAAACAATTAATAAAGTATGTGCATCTGGTATGCGTAGTGTTATGCTTTCTGATCTATTGATTCGTTCTGGCGAAAGTAAACGTATTGTTGCAGGTGGAATGGAATCAATGAGCAATACACCCTATTATCAAACCTCTATAAGATGGGGAAATAAAATGGGGAACACAGAATTAAAGGATGGTCTTCTAGTAGATGGCTTAACTTGTTCATTTACTGGAGTTCATATGGGCACATACGGAAGTGAAGTTGCTAAACTTGAAGACATATCTCGTGAACAACAAGATGAGTGGGCACTTCGTAGTCAACAACTTGCGGTTGAATCGATTAAAACAGGTAAATTTGAAGAAGAGATTGTAACGATTGAGTCAGTTGGCAAAAAAGGAGTCGTAACAAAAATAGAAGTAGACGAGTGTCCAAGGGAAGATACTACTATTGAAAAACTAGCTAAGCTATCACCAGCATTTGATCGCGACGGAACGATCACAGCTGGAAATGCACCTGGATTAAATGACGCAGGTGCAGCACTATTGTTAATGAGTGAGGAAGAAGCAAAACTAAATGGCTACTTACCTTTAGCTACAATTGTTGCAACAGAATCAATGGCTGTAGAAGCAAAGGACTTCCCTAGAACTCCAGGATATGTAATTCAAAAATTATTACAAAAAACAAATAAAAAGATGTCAGATATTGACTTATTTGAAATTAACGAAGCATTCGCAGCAGTAATTTTAGCAAGTGCGAAAATTGCGGATATACCTTTAGAAAAAATAAATGTAAATGGTGGAGCGATTGCTCTAGGACATCCAATTGGAGCAAGTGGTGCAAGAATCATCGTAACTTTAATTAATGCACTAAAAGCAAGAGGCGGAGGCCTTGGAATTGCTGCAATTTGTAGCGGTGGTGGTCAAGGAGACGCGGTCTTAGTAGAGGTACGATAAGAGAGAAAAGCAAGAATAGCAGGGTATGGGAAGAGTAGGAAAGGTGTGGAAGGGAATATTTCCTTCTGCCTAAGTACTACCTCCCTTAAGCTGTTATTTTTTTTGCTTTTCTATTTTTGCCTATTAACTTGATCCTATTTTTCCTTCCTTCCAGACTTAAAAATTTTTCTACAAAAAATAACAGGAATTTTCAGATTTTTGTCTAATATTATACGAAGTAGACTATCTTTTTAGTTAAAGTAGAAAATATTTTGTTAACGCTTACAAAAATCGACAAAAACAACATGGCAGTGATAAGGGAGCAATTAAGATAAGGGGAATAGGATATAAAATAATTATCTTCGATTAAAGCCTCTCATTTGATTGTGATCCTTGTCCTAGCAAAAATCGGGGGAAATGATCTATGCAATTTCGTTTAAGTGAAGAACATGAAATGATTCGTAAAATGGTAAGAGATTTTGCTAGAAATGAGGTTGCTCCGTCAGCTGCTGAGCGTGATGAGCATGAAAAATTTGATCGTTCAATTTTTGATCAAATGGCTGAGTTGGGATTAACAGGTATTCCATTCCCAGAGGAATATGGTGGAATCGGTAGTGATTATTTAGCTTACGTTATCGCGGTTGAAGAGCTTTCTAGAGTTTGTGCTTCAACAGGTG
Source organism: Gottfriedia acidiceleris (assembly GCF_050457485.1). GTDB lineage: Bacteria > Bacillota > Bacilli > Bacillales > Bacillaceae_G > Gottfriedia > Gottfriedia acidiceleris_D. The sequence continues at coordinate 177,889 of NZ_JBCMJM010000017.1, read as the reverse complement.
TAACTTTGTCAGCTCACACTTCATTAGCTAGTTGGCCGATATATAAATTTGGTACTGAAGAACAAAAACAAAAATTCTTAAAACCGTTAGCACAAGGAACAAAAATCGGTGCTTATGGATTAACTGAACCAGGATCTGGGTCAGATGCTGGTGGGATGAGAACGACTGCTAGAAAAGAAGGAAATGATTATATATTAAATGGTTCAAAAATATTTATTACTAACGGTGGAGAAGCGGAAATTTACGTAGTATTTGCAGTGACTGATCCTACAAATAAACACGGAGTTTCTGCATTTATCGTTGAAAGTGATACACCAGGTTTTTCAGTTGGAAAGAAAGAAAGTAAATTAGGTATTCGTTCATCGCCAACAACTGAAATTATCTTCGAAGAATGCCGTATCCCAGCTGAAAACCTATTAGGTGAAGAAGGTAAAGGATTTAAAGTTGCGATGCAAACTCTTGATGGTGGTAGAAATGGAATCGCTGCTCAAGCAGTAGGTATTGCACAAGGTGCTTTAGATGCGTCAGTTGATTATGCTAAAGAGCGTGTTCAATTTGGTAAACCAATTATTGCTCAACAAGGTGTCTCATTTAAACTTGCTGATATGGCTACAGGTATCGAAGCTTCTCGTCTATTAACTTATCAAGCTGCATGGTTAGAATCTAATGGACTTCCATATGGTAAGGAATCTGCTATGTCTAAATTACTAGCAGGAGATACTGCGATGAAGGTTACAACAGAGGCAGTACAAGTTTTCGGTGGCTATGGATATACGAAGGATTATCCAGTGGAACGTTTTATGAGAGATGCTAAAATTACTCAAATCTATGAAGGAACACAAGAAATTCAAAAACTAGTAATCTCAAGAATGCTGTAAAAATATTAATTCTTCTTTTCGCATTACGAATGATTAGGATAGCTTGGTACAAGGAATATGGGTAGACCTTTGCCAAGTTTTCTTTTACAAAAAAAAGCAATTATAATTCTGGGGGATGATTAGTATGGTAGAAAAGTATCAAGCTAAGCACAAGATTCGTTTCGTTACTGCATCAAGCTTATTTGATGGCCATGACGTGTCAATCAATATGATTAGAAGATTATTGCAAGAAAATGGTGTTGAAGTTATTCATTTAGGCCATAACCGCTCTGTAGAAGAAATTATTAACGCAGCAATTCAAGAGGATGTACAAGGTATTTCAATTTCTTCCTACCAAGGTGGACATATGGAGTACTTTAAATATATGTACGATTTGCTTCAAGAAAGAGGCGCATCTCACATCAAGTTATTTGGTGGTGGTGGTGGCGTAATTCTGCCTAAGGAGCAAGAGGAGTTAGAATCATACGGAATCACTAAAATCTATTCACCTGAAGATGGCCGTATAATGGGACTTCAAGGAATGATTAATCATATGTTACAAAGCACAGATTTTCTTCCACCTTTGAAAGACTTAGAAAACGTTCAAAAACTATCTGCTACAAATCATAAAGAAATTGCTAGATTTATTACTTTAGCTGAAAATAAAGGTTCTCTAGATTCAAGCCTAGAGATGGCCGCAACATTAGAAAAATCAGAAACTAGTAAAAGTGTAGTAATTGGTATGACTGGTACTGGTGGAGCGGGTAAGAGTTCATTAACAGATGAGCTAGTACGCCGTTTTATTCAAGAGTTTCCAGAAAAAACAATCGGTATTGTTTCAATTGACCCAACAAAACGTAAAACAGGTGGGGCACTATTAGGTGATCGTATTCGTATGAATTCAATTCACCATCCAAATGTGTATATGAGAAGTTTAGCTACTCGAGATAGCCAATCTGAAATCTCAAATGCATTAGAGGATACGATTTCAATCTTAAAATCAGCTGATTTTGACGTTATTTTTGTTGAGACAAGTGGTATAGGTCAAGGTGATGCTGCAATTACCAGGTACAGTGATATTCATCTGTACGTTATGACAAGTGAATTTGGAGCACCTTCGCAATTAGAAAAAATTGATATGATTGATTTTGCAGATTTGATTGCAATTAATAAATTTGAACGACAAGGCTCAGAAGATGCATTACGTCTTGTTCAAAAACAATATCAACGTAGTCGTCATCTTTTCCATGATGATATCGCTACAATGCCTGTATACGGAACAATAGCTAGCCAGTTCAACGATGCAGGAACTAATAATTTATTTTTAGCTTTAACAAAATCAATTGAAAAACACACTACAAATGAGTGGAATACGACATATATTAAGCCGGGTAATGTTGAGAAACAACATGTCATTATTCCAAGTAATCGTCGTTTTTATTTAAGAGAAATTGCAGAAACTGTAAGAAACTATCACGAAAACACTGAAGTTGAGGCAGCAAAAGCTTCAAAGCTTTATCAAATTGAAGGAACACTATCTGAAATAGAGTCACAAAATATTGAAGATGCAAAACATACATTAGTAGATTTGAAAAATAAATTTGAAGAATCTCTTGCTCCATCTACAAAACAAGCTCTAAATCATTTTAAATTGATTAAAGAAGCATATTCACAAGATCAACTAATTCAAAAAATTAGAGATAAAGAAATTAAAGTTGAGTTAACAACTACAACTTTATCGGGCACAAAAATACCGAAAGTATCTGTACCTACTTATCGAGATTATGGAGATTTATTAAGATGGGTAGCGAAAGAAAACGTACCTGGATATTTCCCATATACAGCTGGAGTGTTCCCATTCAAGCGTCAAGATGAAGATCCAAAGAGACAATTTGCTGGTGAGGGACCTCCAAGCAGAACGAATAAACGATTCCACTATCTATGTGAGAATGACCCAGCTAAACGTTTAAGTACAGCATTTGATTCAGTAACTCTATACGGAGAAGACCCAGCAATCCGTCCTGATATTTTTGGGAAAATTGGTGAGAGTGGAGTTAATGTATGTACTTTAGATAATATGATTGAGCTATACAATGGTTTTGATTTATGTAGTCCTTCAACATCTGTTTCTATGACAATTAATGGTCCAGCACCAATTATTTTAGCTATGTTCTTAAATACTGCTATCCATCAACAAGTTGAAATAAAAGAAAAAGAATTAGGTCGTATTTTAACAGTTGAAGAATTTATAGAAATAAAGCGAGTAACTTTACAAAAAGTTCGTGGTACTGTTCAAGCTGATATTTTAAAAGAGGATCAAGGTCAAAATACATGTATTTTCTCAACAGAATTCGCTTTAAAAATGATGGGCGATATACAGCAGTATTTTATTGATAATAGTGTTCGTAATTATTATTCAGTTTCAATTTCTGGATACCATATTGCTGAAGCTGGAGCAAATCCGATTTCACAACTTGCATTCACTTTATCAAATGGATTCACTTACGTTGAATATTATTTAAGTCGAGGCATGAAAATTGATGATTTTGCCCATAATTTATCGTTTTTCTTTAGTAATGGCCTTGATGCTGAGTATTCGGTAATCGGACGTGTAGCGAGAAGAATTTGGGCTGTAACTATGAAAGAAAAATATGGTGCATCTGAACGTAGCCAAAAACTTAAATACCATGTTCAAACATCAGGTCGCTCATTACATGCTCAAGAGATGGCATTTAATGATATTCGTACAACGTTACAAGCGTTATTGGCTTTATATGATAACTGTAACTCACTTCATACAAATGCTTACGATGAGGCTGTAACAACTCCTACTGAGGAATCTGTACGTCGTGCAATGGCGATTCAGCTTATTATTCAAAAAGAAAATGGTCTATCGAAAAATGAAAATCCAATCCAAGGATCATTTATCATTGAGCAGTTAACAGACTTAGTAGAAGAAGCGGTCTTAAAAGAGTTTGAGAAAATCAGTGACCGTGGTGGCGTATTAGGTGCGATGGAGCTTCAATATCAACGCAGCAAAATTCAAGAAGAATCACTTTATTATGAAACACTTAAACATAATGGTGACCTTCCTATTATAGGAGTAAACTCTTACATCAATCCTAACGAACAAATGGAATCAATTAATACAATGGAAATCGCTAGATCAAGCTACGAAGAAAAACAATCTCAAATTGATCATGTAGAGCAATTCCAAGTGAAACATAAATCAGAAGCACAAGTTGCTTTAGAACAATTAAAACAAGTTGCTCGTCAAAATGGCAATTTATTCGAAGAGCTAATGAATACTGTTCGCGTTGCTAGTTTAGGACAAATCACTCAAGCATTATATGAAGTAGGCGGACAATACCGTAGAAATATGTAAAAAAGAATTATGAAAGCCGTTTGTCCTGTTTTAAGACAGCAAAAGGGACATGTGATTGGAGTTAGGTAGAATGGGCGTCTTTTAGACGCTCATTTTACTATTTTCGCAAAAAAATAATCTAATATTGAAAAATATAGACAAGGTGCTAGCATATTTAACTTAGTTTTGTTTATAATGAAAGATATGTATTTTATAGCTAACTAGTAAAATTTATACATAATGTTATTAAATTATGGTGAAAATATTATTTTTAAAGGAGTGCTTACCTTGAGTTTAAAGCAATACTCGGAAGAGCAATTAAAAGAATTATCGCTTATTGAATTAGCATATGAACTTTTTTCTGAAACAAAGGAACCTATTTCTTTTTACGATTTAGTTGACCAAATGGCAACAGTTTTAGGTGTAACTAGAGAGGCATTATTAGAAAAACTTCCTCAATTTTATACAGAATTAAATATTGATGGCCGTTTCGTATGTTTAGGTGAAAATCGTTGGGGATTACGTGCTTGGTACCCATACGATCAAGCAGAAGAAGAAGTATTACCTGTTGCAAAACCTAAGAAGAAACGTAAACAATTGGAAGAAGACGATGAGTTCGAAGATTATGACACATCTGAAGATGATGATTTTGAAGAGGAAGAACTTGAGTTAGACGAGGTAGATGAAGATCTAGTTGATGATGATGAAACTGATGAGTTTGATGACGAAGAAATCGATGAAGATGATGAAGACCTTGAAATAGATGATGAAGATTTAGAGCTAGAAGATGAAGAAGATGAAGAATTAGATGAATTTGAAGAGGAAGAGGAGCTATAAGTTCTTGACTTTTAAGTACTGAATGAGTAGAATTCTTATTGGGCTCTTTAAAAAGAACGAAATATATTTTGACGCTCCCTATTTTAAATAGGGGGCGTCTTTGTTTTTTTACAAATACTCAATGTAATAAAACAATAAATGAAATGTTTGCTTTAGATTCAAATGTTAAAAATTTGCATGAAAAAACCCAGTTTTGGATGACAATAAAGCATGCATACAAAATGTTATTAAATAATTTTTTATAAAGGTTTAGCTTTGTAATTTCTTGTAAGGAAAAATAAAATACGAATGCTAAAAATGAAAGGGGCTCAATTATGACAAAGTATATTTTTGTAACAGGTGGCGTAGTTTCTTCTCTTGGTAAAGGGATTGTTGCAGCATCTTTAGGACGACTTCTAAAAAACAGAGGATTAAATGTAACAATTCAAAAGTTCGATCCGTACATTAACTTAGATCCAGGAACAATGAGTCCATACCAACATGGTGAAGTTTTCGTAACAGATGACGGTGCAGAAACAGACTTAGACTTAGGTCATTATGAAAGATTTGTTGATATTAACGTTACTAAATTCAACAATGTAACATGTGGTAAAGTTTATTCTACTGTATTACAAAAAGAACGTCGTGGAGATTACTTAGGAGGAACTGTACAAGTTATCCCACACATTACAAATGAGATTAAGGATAAAGTTTTCCGTGCGGGTCGCGAAACGAATGCTGATGTTGTTATCACTGAGATCGGTGGAACAGTTGGTGATATCGAGTCATTACCTTTTATCGAAGCTATTCGTCAAATTAAAGGCGATGTAGGTCGTGACAACGTAATGTATGTTCATTGTACACTTCTACCTTATATTAAAGCTGCTGGTGAGTTAAAAACTAAACCAACTCAACACAGTGTAAAAGAACTTCGTAGCATTGGTATTCAACCAAATGTCATCGTATTACGTTCAGAAACATCTGTACCACAAGAAATGAAAGATAAAATTGCTCAATTCTGTGATGTAGATGCAAAAGATGTAATCGAATGTGTAGATGCAGATACTCTTTATGAAATCCCATTAGCATTACAAGCACAAGGATTAGACAGTATCGCATGTAATCATTTAAAACTACAAACAAATGAAGCAGATATGACAGAGTGGATTTCTTTAGTAGACAAAGTTAAAAACCTAACTAAATCAACAAAAATCGCTCTTGTTGGTAAATATGTAGAATTACAAGATGCTTATATTTCAGTAGCAGAGGCATTAAAGCACGCAGGATATGCTTTTGATAGTGAAATTGAAATTAAATGGATTAATGCAGAAGAAGTTACATCAGCTAATGTAAACGAACTTTTAAGCGATGTAGATGGAATTCTTGTACCAGGTGGATTCGGAGACCGTGGTGTAGAAGGCAAAATCTTAACTGCACAATTTGCTCGTGAAAATAACGTACCATTCTTAGGAATTTGTCTAGGTATGCAAATTGCGTCAATTGAATTTGCTAGAAATGTTTTAGGCTTGAAAGGTGCTCACTCAGCTGAAATCGATCCTACTACTAACTATCCAATTATCGATTTATTACCAGAACAAAAAGATGTAGAAGATTTAGGTGGTACATTACGTTTAGGTTTATATCCATGTAAATTAGTTGAAGGTTCAAAAGCATACGAAGCATACGGAGAAGAAGTTGTTTATGAACGTCACCGTCATCGTTATGAGTTCAATAATGAATACCGTCAACAAATGGAACAAGAAGGATTTATCTTCTCAGGTACTAGCCCAGATGGTCGTTTAGTAGAAATTATTGAGTTGCCAAATCATCCATGGTTTGTAGCTTCTCAATTCCACCCAGAGTTTATTTCTCGTCCAAATAGACCACAACCATTATTCAGAGATTTTGTAGGAGCATCACTACAAAACCGAGGTTAAGGAAATAAAAAAACACCCAGCAGATTTTATAAAAATCATGTTGGGTGTTTTTGTTATTTTAGAATTATTTTTTAGTCGAAATCTGATAGGATTTCACTCATAGTAAGTAGTAAGCAGTGATAAATAAATAGTCCTGTAAGTAGAGTAGGTAAACAGATTCGGTCTCCTTCATCAGTTGGAACAAGCTTTCTTGTTAACTCATAGTTAATAAATACATCAGCTAGTTCTGATAAATGGTCTTCTCCATTGATTGTAGTAGAGACGATCACTAATCCAATGTTTGATTCTGATAGTTTCTTAGCAAGAAGAATAGCTTCTTGATCATCCGTCTGTCTTGTAAATAAAAGTACTCGATCTACTGGAGATAATGACTGAATTTCGCCGTTAATCAATAAAGGTTTAATTGAGTCGTTTTGTTCTGCTCCATCAGTTATTTCTGAAACAATACCAGCAAATTCTTTTGTACCATGAACATAAACGCATCCTTCTCCTATAACTGCCTGTGCTAGGAAGCGTGAAGCATCTTCAAATACTTCCTCATGCTTAACTATTTTTTGAAAAACTCCATTCAATTGTGTCGAAAAAATTTTTAACATTAAATAATACTCCCTCTTATAAAAGTATGGTCTAACCATTATACTGTAATTTAGATAGATACAAAAAATTTTAAAAAGTAATTTTTTGTATATTTTTCAAACGTATGCAGGAAAAAAGGTTTTTAAGTAGAATGTAAAAATTTAGGGGAATTTGTATTTTTTTAAGCAAGGTTATCTGGTTTAGAAAGGTGGTACTATTTTTGGGAAGTAAATTACTTATAGTAGACGATCAGTACGGAATTCGTTTGCTTTTACACGAAATTTTCAAAAAAGAAGGCTATGAGGTATTTCAGGCAGCTAATGGTTTTCAAGCAATTGATATTGTAGTGAAGGATTGTCCCGACTTAGTTATTCTTGATATGAAAATACCAGGTATGGACGGAGTGGAGATTCTAAAGCGAATCAAAGAAATTAATAAAGATATTAAAGTTATTTTGATGACGGCTTATGGTGAACTCGATATTATTGAAGAAGCTAAAAAATTAGGAGCACTACAATATTTTCCAAAACCATTTGATATTGATGAAATTAAAAAGGTTGTTAGAGAGCATACTTCACAACCACAATCTCAGCAGTAAAATAGCAGATGGGTAGCGGACCATCTGCTTTTATTTTTACCCATTAATTGAAAGCGTTTTCGGAAATAACGGATAAAACCGGTAGAAATATTGTTTAATTGTCTAAAATGTTACGATAATACGAACATTAGATGATATTTGTTGTGTTTTCATTTCATTTTTTGTATTCTTATGTTGTGATATAAATACCTTATAATTTACATAATAAAGAACAATTTGTAGCATTATATTCTTGTTAGTAAAATTATGGGTGCAGATTAATTTTCATAAAAGAGTATATAAGGAGGGCTTAAAATGCCTTTAGTATCTATGACTGAAATGCTTAATAAAGCAAAAGAAGGTAAATACGCTGTTGGTCAATACAATATTAATAACTTAGAGTGGACTTTTGCTATTCTTACTGCAGCTGAAAAAGAACAATCACCTGTAATTCTTGGTGTTTCTGAAGGTGCAGCTAAATACATGGGTGGATTTAATACTGTTGTAAAGATGGTAGAAGGTTTATTAATTGATTTAAAAATTACTGTACCTGTAGCAATTCATCTTGATCACGGTTCAAGCTTCGAAGCATGTAAAGCTGCAATTGACGCTGGATTTACTTCAGTTATGATTGATGCTTCTCATGATCCATTTGAGCAAAACGTTGAAACAACTAAAAAAGTTGTAGACTACGCTCACTCTCATGGTGTATCTGTAGAAGCTGAATTAGGAACTGTTGGTGGACAAGAAGATCACGTTGTTGGAGACATTATTTATGCTGACCCAGCAGAGTGTAAAGAACTAGTTGAGCGTACTGGCATTGATTGCTTAGCTCCAGCTTTAGGTTCTGTTCATGGACCATACAAAGGTGAACCGAAATTAGGTTTCGACGAAATGGAACAAATCGGTAACGAGACTAATGTACCATTAGTTTTACACGGTGGAACTGGAATCCCAACTGAACAAATTCAAAAAGCAATCGCTCGTGGAACTGCAAAAATTAACGTAAATACTGAGAACCAAATTGCTTTCAATAAAGCTGTTCGTGAATTTGTTGCAAATGATCAAAAACAATACGATCCACGTAAAGTTCTTGGACCAGGTCGCGAAGCAATTATCGCAACAGTAGCTGGTAAAATCCGTGAGTTCGGTACTAGCAACAAAGCGTAATATTTTAAGTTTTTTAGCTTAAAATATGATATATTATAATAAATTAAGCCGTCTAAATTATGTTTAGACGGTTTTCTTGTTTAACAAAGCCGTTTTTAGAAATAAATTTATATGTTTTTTCATTTAGACTTGAAGATATAAGCTAATAATGATTAGAATTAGTATAGGTCTAGTTAAGAATTTACCAAATATCTATTTCTACTTTATTAACTAATTAAAATTTATTTAAAGGTTTTACTGAATTTTTATTGAAATTCAAGATATTGTAATTAACCAATCCGAAGCAAAAGTCTTTATATTAGACTGTGGCTCTCGTATAAACTAAGATTAGAGAAGTAGAATTTTGGAGAAAATAAGTAGAAACTATTCGACAGTTGAGAAGTTCAAAAACTATACTTCTCTACTATTTTCTTCTGCTCATTTAGAAGGGAGTATACTATGGAAAAGCTTGTATTAGAAGGCGGTATACCTTTAAAAGGGACAATTCGTGTTAGCGGTGCCAAAAATAGTGCTGTGGCTTTAATCCCAGCAACTATCTTAGCAAGCTCACCTGTAGCACTTGAAGGAGTTCCTTCTATTTCGGATGTTCAAACACTATGTGACCTTTTAGAGGAAATAGGTGGTCAAGTAGAAGTATCTGATGAAAAAATAATGATTGATCCAACAAATATGGTTGCAATGCCACTTCCAAGTGGGAAGGTAAAAAAATTGCGAGCGTCTTATTATTTAATGGGTGCAATGTTAGGTAGATTTAAGCAAGCGGTTATAGGCTTACCAGGGGGCTGTTACCTCGGACCAAGACCTATTGATCAACATATAAAAGGTTTTGAAGCACTAGGTGCAAAAGTAACAAATGAGCAAGGTGCAATCTATTTAAGGGCAGAAGAACTAAAAGGTGCACGTATATACTTAGATGTAGTGAGTGTTGGTGCAACGATTAATATCATGTTAGCAGCGGTTTTAGCAAATGGTAGAACTGTTATTGAAAACGCTGCAAAAGAGCCTGAGATTGTTGATGTAGCTACTTTATTAACAAGTATGGGTGCTAAAATTAAAGGTGCTGGTACTGATGTAATTCGAATTGATGGAGTAGAATCACTATCTGGCTGTACACATACAATTATCCCTGATCGCATTGAAGCAGGAACTTATACAATATTAGCTGCTGCAACTGTGCAAGAAGGGGACAAGGTTATTGTTGATAATGTTATTCCTCACCATTTGGAATCGCTTATAGCGAAAATGAGAGAAATGAATATAGATATTGATACGAATGACGATCAAATTATCGTTTCAGGCTCAAATAAAGAACTAAAATCAGTAGATATCAAAACTTTAGTTTATCCAGGGTTTCCAACTGACTTACAGCAACCGTTTTCTGTGCTGTTAACGAAGGCAAATGGGACAGCCGTTATAACTGATACAATTTATGGTGCAAGATTTAAGCATATTGATGAGCTTAGAAGAATGAGTGCAACGATTAAGGTCGAGGGTAGTACGGCTATAATTTCCGGTCCTTCACAGTTACAAGGCGGCCGTGTAAAAGCAAGTGATTTACGTGCTGGAGCAGCGTTAGTTATAGCAGGCCTAATTGCAGAAGGTAAAACAGAACTAACTGGATTAGAGCATGTTGACAGAGGATATGAAGATTTAGTTGAAAAGCTTTTAGGATTAGGAGCTAATGTTTGGCGTGTTCAGCTAACCAAGCAAGAAGTTGAACAATTAAAAAATGCGTAAGATTGGGTGTTCACATACTCATAACATAATTTAGATAGTTTTCATTTACATCAAAGGGGGAGTTTTGAATGGAAAGAAGTTTATCAATGGAGTTAGTACGTGTTACTGAGGCAGCAGCGCTAGCATCTGCAAAATGGATGGGTTTAGGTAAAAAGGATGAAGCAGATGATGCTGCTACAACAGCAATGCGTGACGTATTTGATACGATTCCTATGAAGGGAACAGTTGTAATTGGAGAAGGCGAAATGGACGAGGCTCCAATGCTTTATATCGGTGAGAAACTTGGTAATGGCTATGGTCCACGAGTGGACGTAGCAGTTGACCCACTTGAAGGAACAAATATCGTAGCATCTGGTGGATGGAATGCTTTAGCAGTTATTGCGATTGCTGACCATGGCAATTTATTGCATGCTCCTGATATGTACATGGAGAAACTTGCAGTAGGACCTGAAGCGGTTGGTAAAGTCGATATCAATGCATCTGTTCTTGAGAACTTAACAGCTGTAGCAAAAGCAAAAGGAAAAAATATTAATGAAGTCGTTGCAACAGTATTAAATAGAGAACGTCATGCGAAGTTAATTGAAGAAATTCGCTCAGCAGGTGCTCGAATTAAACTGATTAACGATGGTGATGTTGCGGGTGCAATTAACACAGCTTTTGATCACACAGGTGTTGACATTTTATTTGGAAGTGGTGGAGCGCCAGAAGGAGTTATCGCTGCAGTTGCTTTAAAATGCTTAGGTGGAGAACTTCAAGGGAAGTTATTACCTCAAAATGAAGAAGAGATCGAACGTTGCAAACGCATGGGTATAGAAGATCCAAACCGTGTATTATATATGGACGATTTAGTTAAGGGTGACGACGCAATTTTTGCCGCTACTGGTGTAACTGATGGAGAATTACTAAAAGGTGTACAATACAAAGGGAATGTAGGTTCTACGCAATCATTAGTTATGCGTGCTAAATCAGGAACTGTTCGTTTTGTAGATGGACGTCACAGTCTAAACAAAAAACCAAACCTAGTTATTAAATAATCAAACAGCTTAAAAGCTTGGTTTTGATGAGGGTTAATAATGAATCAAAATTCTTTGTTAACGAAATCGGAATCTAGATATTAATTTAGTAGAATAATGACTCTTTCCTTTATTTACCAAGGGGAAGAGTCATTAAATAGTTTAGTCGAAAAATAGTTGGCATAAAAAACTCTTTCGAATTATAATCTCAATAGATAGTAAACCTATTAATTCTAATTACTTAGAATATTTTTAGGGGAAAAGGTTACACTAAAGAGTAATACTTTATGTAAGTTTCCTTCAAAAAACCTTCTAAATAACCTTCCGAATTAAGAAAACCCTAATTTGAACGAATAAAAGTAAAGAGTGGTGTTATATGAGTTTAACAATCTCTGCATTAGAAAACATGAAATTAAAAGATTTGTATGAACACGCAAAGGTAATGAAAATTTCGTATTACAGTAAATTAACGAAAAAAGAACTTATTTTTGCAATCCTTAAAGCGCAAGCGGAAAAAGATGGATTAATGTTCATGGAAGGTGTACTAGAAATTATCCCTTCAGAAGGATATGGATTCTTACGTCCAATTAATTATTCACCTAGTTCAGAAGATATTTATATTTCTGCATCTCAAATTCGTCGTTTTGATATGCGAAATGGTGATAAGGTTTCTGGAAAAGTACGTCCACCGAAGGAAAATGAAAGATACTTTGGTCTACTTCAAGTAGAAGCAGTCAATGGAGATAATCCTGAAAATGCTAAAGAACGTGTTCACTTCCCGGGATTAACTGCATTATATCCAAATAGACAAATGAAGCTTGAAACATCTCCTGCTAAGTTTTCTACAAGAATTATTGATATGATCTCCCCAGTAGGATTTGGTCAACGTGGTTTAATTGTTGCCCCTCCAAAAGCCGGTAAGACAGAGTTATTAAAAGAAATTGCAAATAGCATCACAACAAATCACCCAGAAGCTGAACTAATTGTATTGTTAATCGATGAGCGACCAGAAGAAGTAACGGACATTGAACGTTCTGTAAAAGGAGATGTTGTAAGTTCGACTTTCGACGAAACTCCTGATAGTCATATAAAGGTTGCTGAATTAGTATTAGAGCGCGCTATGAGACTAGTAGAGCACAAGAAAGATGTAATTATTTTAATGGATAGTATTACTAGGCTTGCTCGTGCGTATAATTTAGTTATTCCACCAAGTGGTCGTACATTATCAGGTGGTATTGATCCTGCTGCATTCCATAGACCAAAACGTTTCTTCGGTGCTGCACGTAATATCGAAGAAGGTGGAAGTTTAACGATTTTAGCAACAGCTCTAATCGACACTGGCTCACGTATGGATGATGTTATTTATGAGGAATTTAAAGGTACAGGTAATATGGAGCTTCACTTAGATCGTTCATTAGCTGAACGTCGTATCTTCCCAGCAATTGACATTCGTCGTTCTGGAACACGTAAGGAAGATCTATTAATACCAAAAGATCATCTGGACAAGCTATGGTTAATGCGAAAAACAATGTCTGATATTCCAGACTTTGTTGAACGTTATTTCAGAATGCTTCGTCAAACGAAAACAAATGAAGATTTCTTCAATACGATGACTGAGGAAAGTAGAAAAACGCCAGTCTCTAATAAATAGTTGGAAGATATAAGCAATCTGATAGAGAAATAGTGGGTTGCATTCTCCCGGGTTAGTTGCTATAATTTCATTTGTATGTGAAATGTAAATTATGTGGTATACACATGGTTTCTTATAACTCTGATTTCAAGGATTTCAGGGCGGAAGGAGATGAAAAACATGAAAGCGAATATTCATCCTAATTACAAGAAAGTAGTGTTTATGGATATTAACACTGGTTTCAAATTCTTAAGCGGATCAACAAAATATTCTAACGAAACAATCGAATGGGAAGATGGCGAAACTTACCCTTTAATCAAAGTTGAGGTTTCTTCTGATTCTCACCCATTCTACACTGGACGTCAGAAATTTGCTAACGCTGCAGGACGTGTTGAACGTTTCAACAAAAAATACGGCCTTAAGTAATATTGATGAAAAGCAGGCGAGTTATTGCTACTTTGCCTGCTTTTTTTACGCATTTATAGTCAAATAACATATAACTCTAATTCAATTTAGTGAATTTTTATATAAATACTCAAGATACTTACACGAATTATAAATACTGCTGAATTAACCGGCGTTTAAAATAAATAATAAAATAGTCTTTGTACTGATATAGAAAGGTGAGACACATAATGTTCTTTATGATGAAAAAAAATGGATGGATTGAAATGATTTGCGGAAGTATGTTTTCTGGAAAATCAGAGGAATTAATTCGCCGAGTTCGTCGTACGCAGTTTGCTAAGCAAAGCTGTGTGACATTCAAGCCATCAATTGATAATCGATACAGTGAAGTAGAAGTGGTGTCTCACACAGGTATGAAAGTACCTGCTTATGCAGTAACACACTCATCACATATTCTTAAATACGTTACAGAAGAAGTTGAAGTAGTTGCAATTGACGAGATTCAATTCTTTGACGATGAAATAGTTATGGTAGTTCAACAACTTGCTAACTCTGGGAAACGTGTGATTTGTGCAGGTTTAGACCAGGATTTTAGAGGATTACCATTTGGTAAAGTACCTGAAATATTATCAATTGCAGAACATGTAACAAAACTAAATGCAGTTTGTGCTTCATGCGGATCACCTGCAAGTAGAACGCAAAGATTAATAAATGGTAAACCTGCTTTATTTGAAGACCCTATTATTTTAGTAGGTGCATCTGAATCGTACGAACCAAGATGTCGTCACTGCCATGAAGTACCAACGAAAACAATTCAACCAGCACTTCAAAGTCAGAACGATTAATTTTACAGTAGGTTGAAAATTAGCTATTAAGACCATATACTAAGAAATGTGGAGAAAGCTCGCCCAGCTCTGAATGGATTATTATCGGAGAGCTAGCTTTCGGAACTGGACAATAATAATTGTGGATAAAGTGTTATTGGCGCTTTTACCTTAGAATTTAGAATTAAAGAAGCGATTTAGAATCGCTTTTTTTCGATATATATTTAGAAACTATTTAAGACGAAAATGTCGAGGTGAAAATTATGTTTGATCGATTACAAGCTGTAGAGGATCGCTATGATAGATTAAACGATTTACTTAGTGACCCGGAAATTATAAACGATTCAAAAAAGTTACGTGAATACTCAAAAGAACAATCAGACATACAAGAAACAGTTGATGTATACCGTCAATACACATCAGTTAAAGAGCAAATTAAAGATGCAAAAGCTATGCTTGAAGAGAAACTTGATGCTGATATGCGCGAAATGGTTAAAGAAGAATTAAATGATTTGGAAAACGAGTCAAAGGATCTAGAAGAACGATTAAAAATCCTTTTAATTCCAAAAGATCCTAACGATGATAAAAACGTTATCGTTGAGATTCGTGGTGCTGCCGGCGGAGACGAAGCTGCATTATTTGCTGCTACGTTATACCGTATGTACAGCCGTTTTGCCGAGGTTAACGGATGGAAAACAGAAATCATTGAAGGTAACTATACAGAGCTAGGTGGCTTTAAAGAGGTTATCTTTATGATCAATGGTAAAGGTGCATATTCAAAACTAAAATTTGAAAATGGTGCACACCGTGTTCAACGTGTTCCTGAAACAGAATCAGGTGGACGAATTCATACTTCAACTGCAACAGTAGCAGTTTTACCAGAAGCTGAAGAAGTTGAAATTGAAATTCATGAAAAAGACATTCGTGTAGATACATTTGCTTCAAGTGGTCCTGGTGGTCAATCAGTAAATACAACGATGTCTGCAGTGCGTTTAACTCATATTCCAACAAATACTGTTGTATCATGTCAGGATGAAAAATCACAAATTAAGAATAAAGAAAAAGCGATGAAGGTTCTTCGCGCTAGGGTTTATGATAAATTCCAAAGAGAAGTACAAGCAGAATACGATCAAAATCGTAAGCAAGCTGTAGGTACAGGTGACCGTTCTGAACGTATCCGTACTTATAACTACCCACAAAACCGTGTAACTGACCACCGAATTGGATTAACAATTCAAAAGCTTGATCAAATCGTTGAAGGTAAAATCGACGAAATTATTAATGCGTTAATTATGGATGATCAAGCAAAACGCATGGAACAAAGTCAATAATGACAACAAAGATATATGAAGCCCTAAAATGGGCTTCTTCTTTTTTACAAGAACACGGTCGTGATGAAAATGTGGGTGAAATTGTATTAAAACATATATTGGATTACAATCGAACAGAATTATTGCTAAATATGAGAGAAGACTTAGAAGAGAATCATTGGATGGAGTTTAAAGAATTGGTTCATAAGCACATAGATGGCCAACCAATCCAATATTTAATAGGCTATGAATACTTTTATGGCCGAAAGTTCTTCGTTAATGAAGAAGTACTAATTCCAAGACCAGAAACAGAGGAGTTAGTGGAAGGGGTACTGCATCGTATTCAAAAGAATTGGAAAAATACAGAACAACTTGAACTAGTAGATGTTGGAACAGGCAGTGGGGCAATTGCAATCTCACTTGCGCTTGAAAATAAACAACTAATAGTTCATACAGTTGATATTGCAGAAGAATCGATCCAAGTTGCTAAACAAAATGCAAAAGAGTTACAGGCAAATGTCCACTTTATACACAATGATTTACTGAATTACTTTATTGAAGAAAACAAGAAAGTTGATATTGTTGTATCAAATCCGCCGTATATTCCACATGAGGATTGGTTGGGTTTAGATGAAGTAGTTAAGGAACATGAACCATACCGTGCTTTAGTTGGTGGCGAAGATGGTCTAGATTTTTACCGTCGTTTTGCAAATGACTTGCCTAAAGTATTAAAAGAAAAATCACTGGTTGCATTTGAAGTAGGTGTCAATCAAGGTGAACAGGTTGCAGACATTTTAAGGAAAGCTTATCCGAACTCAAATGTTGAAGTTGTTTTCGATATTAATGGTAAAGACCGTATGGTTTATATGGTAAATGGCTAATTTAAATAGTGAATCGTAATGATATTGACTAGAAAAAGTCTATGTATTACGATTCTTTTTTTTGTGTTAAAGTTGTAAAAGATGAGGAAAATTTCAATCAAGAAAAAACAAAAACATTACGAAAGAAGATAGTTAGAATGAAAAAGTTTAATGGTTGGATTGTATTTAATGGTCATATTACAGCTACAAAATTTACTGAACTTTTCGAATGGTTACAAGATACAGCAATCGCAAAAGGAATAGACGTTTCTTTAGTTAAACATTATGAACTAATCCCAGTAATCGAAAAGGGTCAAGCGATTTTAAAAGGGAAATTCGCGAATGAGAAACCTGATTTTGTAATTTTTTGGGACAAGGATGTTCATTTAGCAAGGCATTTAGAAAATATGGGGCTAAAATTATATAATTCTGCGAGAACGATAGAAGTCTGTGATGATAAGGCTTTAACTTTTCAAGCGTTATCTAACTTTAATATACCTATGCCAAAAACAATTACGGCTCCGCTATTATTCCCTAATTGTGATTTAACAAACTATGATTTTTACGATGAAGTTATACAGGAATTAGGTTTTCCTTTAATAATAAAAGAGTCATTTGGTTCATTCGGTAGACAAGTTTATTTAGTTGAGAATAGCGAAGATTTTTTTAAGAAGGTAGATGAACTAAAGCACAAACCGCATATTTATCAAGAGTTTATAGAATCAAGTAGAGGGACTGATATTCGTATCCAAGTAGTAGGTAAACAAGTAGTAACAGCAGTATTAAGAAAATCAGAATCAGATTTTCGTGCAAATGTTACAAACGGTGGAAAAATGTATAAGTATGAGCCGACAGAAGACCAAATCAATTTAGCACTAAAATGCTCTGAAATAGTAGGAGCAGATTTTGCAGGGATTGACTTATTGTTTGGAGAAGATGGAAAAACATATATATGTGAGGTTAACTCTAACGCACATTTCAAAAATATTTATCTATGTACAGACGTGGATACAACGAAATATATTATTGATTATATTACCTGGGACTTGGAGAAAAACGTATGATTGGTTGGCTAATCTATTCCGAAGCAGATGCAGAAAGAAACAGAAAGTATATCGACTGGCTAGTAAGCGGAGCATTGGAAAATGGATTTGAGTTAAAATTACTATATACAGAAGATATTGTAATAGGTATTCGAAATGGTGTTAATATACTTTACTATCAAGGTAAAGAATTAAGCAAACCGGCCTTTGTAATCATGAGGAGCATATCACAAATATTATCTTCCCACTTTGAAGAAATGGGAATCAGAACATTTAATAACCAGGCGATTTCAACGATGGCCAATCACAAGTTTTTAACACACCAAAAGCTTTCTAGTCTAGGTATTCCAATGCTAGGCACATTTTATTATAAAAAAAGTACGATTACAAAATCCTTAGATACAGTCCAATTCCCTTGTGTGCTTAAGAATTGCACAGGAAGAGGGGGAAGCGAAGTATATTTTATAAATAATCAAGAAGAGTTACTGGATATTGTACAGAGCTCAAATTTTGATGAACTATTAATTCAAAACGTTGCAGAACAATTAGGTAAGGACTTAAGAGTTTTCATTATCGGTAAAGAAATTATTGCAGCTGTTTTAAGATATTCAGAAAAAGACTTTCGAGCGAATTTTTCTCTTGGTGGAGGCGCAATGCTTTATGAACTTTCCCAAAATGAAAAAGAACTTATTCAGAAAATAGTAGATCGCTTTGATTTCGACTTCGTGGGAATTGACTTCATGTTTGATGCAAACAACCAATTGATCCTAAATGAAATTGAGGACGTAGTAGGAAGTAGAACACTATATACAGTATCAGATATAGATATTGTTTCGTTGTTTATGGATTATATTAAAAAGCAGATAAACTGCTAGAGAAAAAAGATTTGAAAGATATCTAGGAAATAAAGAAAGCTTTTTAAGGTTTTTCCTGATTTTAATTCACACTTTCCTTTTCAATTGATAGTTAATAGAACAGTTAGGGTAACCTTTTTATCTATGAGGAGCCCAACATCTGCACAACGGAAAACGGGTAGCCTGAACTGGAAATCATCGTTTACTATCTAATTTAATAAAGAATCTATTAAAAAAAATAGAATACTAGTGTTTAAGAAAAAATGAAATTGTCTACACTGTTCCTAGAGGGATGGTGGAGAGAATGAAAACTAAAAATAAAACAAAAATAACATATAAAATTATTTCTTTATTTATCATATTATTGATTAGTTCATCAGTGTTAATGCCACTTCGAGATACAAATGCAAAAGGTAATGAAATGGTCGTAATTCCTAAGAAAGCTGTAAGACTACGAATTCTAGCAAATAGCGATTCTAGTGAAGATCAAGCTCTTAAACGTAAAGTTCGAGATGAAGTTAATGCTCAAATTAATACTTGGGTAAAAGATTTAACAACTTTTGAAGAGGGACAAAAGGTTATTAAAAGTCATATTCCAGACTTACAAAAAACAGTTGCACGTGTTATTAAAGAAGAAGGCTCAAATCAATCATTTACAATTACTTACTCTAAAAAAGTTAAATTCCCTACAAAATTATATGGTAGTTTCTTATATCCTGCTGGTGATTACGAAGCGGTTTTAATTAAACTTGGTGCAGGTCAAGGGGCAAACTGGTGGTGCGTATTGTTCCCACCATTATGTTTCCTAGATTTTTCAAACGGTGATGCAACTTTAAGTAAAGAGTCACTAAAATCGCAACAAAAGGTAGATCATGAAACAAAAATCGATAATGAAACAAAAATCGATAATGAACCAAAAAGAGAGTTTAAAGAACAAGAAGCATTACGTTTAAGCAATGATGATTCTAATATTGCAACAAAACAAAACGATGAATCATCTTTACAGGATGATACTGAGGACAAGAGCAGTGAAGATGCGGTTGTGGCTTCCACTCTACCTGGTGATGAACGCAAAGATGATATTAAGGTAGAGAGTTTCTTTGTACAAATGTTAAAGCAATTATTTTAGTTCTAGCAGTCTCCCTATGTGCATAAAGTATTACAAGCATACTAGGGAGGTTTTTTTTATGAAAATACGTTCAGCGATTCAGGAAGATTTTGATACAATTTTTTCATTCTTGGGACAAGCAGGATTATCTACAAACGGACTTGAGGAGCAACAAGAATCTTTTTTCATAATGGAAGATGAGTTTGGGAAAGCACAAGCTGTTATAGGATATGAACAAGATGGAGAAGAAGCGTTATTAAGATCACTAGTAGTTGCACCTACCATTTACTCACAGCATATGGTACTCTTTTTACAAAGTGTTCTTGAAAAACTAAAAGATGAAATGATTAGTAAAGTATATTTATTAACAAGACAGCATGTAGTTCAAGACCTATTCCTTTTACTAGGTTTTGGGCAAGTCGAACAGGAAAATGTTTCGAACAGTATTAAAGAAATGAAGCATTACCAAACTACTATTACGAATGAAGAAGTATTAGTTTATCAAAAAGAACTATACACAAAGTTATCCACAAATTAGCAAGTTTTGTCCACAATTTGTGGATAAAACTTGCTTTTCATTCTTTGGATAATGTCTAAAATTGTAAAATATACACTATTATTCACTCTAGAGAGAGGTGCTACGTATGGAAACGAAAATATGGTATGTGGATAATCCTGTGAATAAAGAAGAAGTTTACCCACAGATTGTGGATGCAGCAAAAAATTTACAGTTAGGACAAGTTGTCGCTTTTCCAACAGAAACAGTTTATGGGTTAGGAGCAAATGCTCTTTCAGATGAAGCGGTACAACGAATCTTCCAAGCAAAAGGTAGACCAAGTGATAATCCCCTTATTGTACATATTGCCAACAAAGAACAGTTAAATAATCTAGTTGAAGAAATTCCTTTAGATGCCAAAAAACTAATGGATGCTTTTTGGCCAGGTCCATTAACGTTAATTTTAAAAAGTAAAAAACATGTTTCAAAATATGTAACGGCAGGGTTATCCACTGTTGGAATAAGAATGCCTGATCATCCAGTTGCTCTAGCGTTAATTGAGGCTTGTAATTTGCCAATAGCAGCGCCAAGTGCAAATACTTCAGGCAAGCCTAGTCCAACTTCTGCTAAGCATGTATTTGAAGATTTAAATGGACGAATTGTAGGAATTGTAGATGGTGGTAGTACAGGAGTCGGAGTGGAATCGACGGTTATTGACTGTTCCCAAGATACTTTTACAATATTAAGACCAGGTAGTATTACCCCAGAAATGATAAAAGAAATAATTCCTACGGTGGAAGTAGATCCAGCAACAATGAGGGAAAATGAAGCACCAAAATCACCCGGGATGAAATATAAACATTATGCACCAGATGCTCAAATGCATCTTGTAAATGGAAGTATTGAATTTATACACAAACTTATACACAATTCCAAATCAGAAGGTAAAAGAGTAGGGATATTAACGACGGAAGAAAATGCAACGAAATATGATGCAGCAGATGTTGTTCTTACATGTGGAAAACGTAGTGACTTATCAACTGTTGCTGCAGCATTATATGATTGCATTCGTCAGTTTAATGAAGAACATGTTTGTATCATTTATTGCGAAACTTTCCCTTATGAAGGTATTGGAATTGCCATTATGAATCGTCTGTGGAAAGCTTGTGGACATTCGGTGATACAGGAAAAATAATCGTACGGGCGTCTATATATAGACAAATATCCTAAGAATTGATTTTCAGACTGATTGCAAACACTTGTCTTTCGAGGCGCGAAGCAACGAAGAAAGCGAGTGTTTGTCAACAGTCCGAAAAATTTTATTAATTTCCCTCATATGATTTGTAGGACGTGCATATCTTTTAATAGCAAGTCCTAGGGGGGAAAGCATGAGTAGCTCTTTAATCAATGAACTAGTTACATTAACTATTATGGGATCTGCGCTAGGTTTAGATGCATTCTCAGTTGGTTTAGGAATGGGAGTTATACAACTAAAATTTAAACAGATCATTAATATAGGAATTGTAATCGGTCTCTTTCATGTAATAATGCCCTTAATAGGAATGATCATTGGATATGAGTTATCCGAGAATCTGGGACGATTTGCTGCATTACTCGGCGGATTTTTATTAATGGGAATAGGCTTTCACATGATTTATTCAACTTTATTTGGTAAAGAAGAAAATAAATATTCACCGACAGGAGTAGGTTTACTTCTTTTTGCATTTAGTGTAAGCGTGGACAGTTTTTCGGTTGGAATTAGCTTAGGAACATTCGGTGCTAAAACCTGGCTAACCATTTTACTATTTGGTATTATTAGTACAATTTTAACTTGGGCTGGATTACTTTTAGGAAGAAGAGTAGAACAGGAACTCGGTAAATTTGGAGAACTATTAGGTGGTTCATTCTTATTGATTTTCGGAATAAAACTATTATTTTTTTCTTAAAAGATACATATGGCGAATATG
This sequence comes from Gottfriedia acidiceleris, assembly GCF_050457485.1. Lineage (GTDB taxonomy): Bacteria > Bacillota > Bacilli > Bacillales > Bacillaceae_G > Gottfriedia > Gottfriedia acidiceleris_D. The sequence goes on along the minus strand of NZ_JBCMJM010000017.1, from coordinate 155,345 downwards.
AGCTAAGGATGGAGAAAATTGGAGACAATTGCCCCATCCTTTTACTTTTTAGTAAAATAGATTAAATAAAACGTTCAGATAAATGAGGGTGAGGTATTAAGATGGAAAATATATTATTTGTTTGTACCGGAAATACATGTAGAAGCCCAATGGCAGAAGCACTATTAAGACATCATGGGAATGAGCTCTATCAGGTCAAGTCTGCTGGAGTATTTGCTATGTCAGGCGACCCTGCCTCTCAAAATGCAATATTGGCACTAAAATATAAAGGGATTGAAATAAATCATTCCTCGCAGCAAGTAAATGAAGACCTTTTGGAATGGTCTTCGAAAGTCTTATCAATGACATTGAGCCATAAACAAATGTTAGTTTCTAGGTTTCCTCAATATAAGGATAGAATCTTTACATTTTATGAATATATAAACGGTCAGGCTAAAGATATTTCTGACCCTTATGGAGGGTCATTAACAATTTATGAAAATACTTTGACGGAATTAGAAGAGTTGATAAAACAGATTGTACAGAAACAAAACGATTATTAATTTAAACAGTGATTGGGTGTTAATTAGATGCCCTAAATCTGAACATAATAGTGTAAGATAGAAATTGAAGTTAATTCAATACAAAAGAAAATTGAATCAAAGAGATCAATACGGGGGTTATCTAATGAAAGTAGCAATAGCATCTGATCATGGTGGATTAAATATTCGTCAAGAAATCATGAATTTAATGGATGAAATGGGTATTGAATACGAAGATTATGGTTGTGAGTGTGGTACATCTGTAGACTACCCAGATTATGCATTCCCAGTTGCACAAAAAGTTGCAAATGGAGAAGTAGACCGTGGAATATTAATTTGTGGGACAGGAATTGGTATGTCAATTGCCGCAAATAAAGTTGAAGGAATTCGATGTGCATTAGTACATGATACTTTCAGTGCAAAAGCAACTCGTGAACATAATGATACGAATATTCTAGCTATGGGGGAACGAGTAATCGGACCTGGTTTGGCGAGAGACATTGCAAAAATATGGTTAACGACTGAATTTGAAGGCGGTCGACATGAAAATCGAGTAAATAAAATTAAAGACTACGAAAAAAATCATCAATTATAAAACTTAAACGAGAAGCCGTTAATCCAAAACATCATGTGAAGATTATCGGCTTTTTTAATAATGAGTCGAAAGGAGTAAAACAAATGAATGAAGAGTTAAGGTTAGTTGGCGAGCAAATAAAATCATTATTAAACGAGCTAAATGATCATGTGAATTTTACAAGTGACCATGTTTTAGTCATTGGATGTAGCACTAGTGAGGTTAGCGGACAAAGAATTGGAACTTCAGGAACAATAGGAGTAGCAGAAGCTTTATTTAATGAGATTAAGGACTTTCAAGATGAAACAGGAGTACAGTTAGCGTTTCAATGCTGTGAACATTTGAACAGAGCATTAGTTGTTCAAAGAAAGACGGCAAAAAATTTACAACTCGACGAGGTTACTGTGATACCAGTTCGTACTGCAGGAGGAGCTCTTGCTTCATTCGCATTTAGACATTTAGATAATGCTGTAATTGTTGAACACATTAAAGCGGATGCAGGAATTGATATTGGCGATACTTTAATCGGCATGCATTTAAAGCACGTAGCAGTTCCTTTAAGAACAAGTATTAAACAAGTTGGACAAGCTCATATAACGGCGGCAAAGACTCGTCCAAAGTTGATTGGTGGAGCACGTGCAGTTTACTCAATAGATGAAGATTTGAAATAAAGCGTTTTTTATTATAATAGAATAGTTAAATGTTAGTTATTTGAAAGATATATCTTTCATTTTCAATGCAAAACATGGTAAAATAGAAAGGAATTCGGTCGTTTTATCGAATAATATAGCAAATTTATACTAGTAATGTTCGTGTTTTATAAAAAGGGGGATATAACTGTGGAAAATTTAAAAAAGCAAGATCCATCATTGTATGAGGCAATACAGTTAGAGTTAGGTAGACAACGTACTAAAATCGAGTTAATTGCTTCTGAAAACTTTGTAAGCGAAGCAGTAATGGAAGCCCAAGGTTCAGTATTAACTAATAAATATGCTGAAGGATATCCAAGCAAACGATACTATGGCGGTTGTGAATATGTTGATATCACAGAAAACATTGCAAGAGACCGTGCAAAAGAAATTTTCGGAGCAGAACACGTAAATGTTCAACCTCATTCAGGTGCTCAAGCGAATATGGCAGTTTATTTCACTATTTTAAAACATGGTGATACAGTATTAGGTATGAATTTATCACATGGTGGTCATTTAACTCACGGAAGTCCAGTAAACTTCAGTGGAGTTCAGTATAACTTCGTTGAGTATGGAGTAGATCCAGAAACTCAAGTAATTAACTATGAAGATGTATTAGAAAAAGCTAAAGCACACAAACCTAAATTAATTGTAGCTGGTGCAAGTGCTTATCCAAGAGCAATTGACTTTAAAAAATTCAGAGAAATTGCAGATGAAGTTGGAGCTTACTTAATGGTTGATATGGCACATATCGCTGGTTTAGTAGCAACTGGTCTCCATCAAAATCCAGTTCCATTTGCTGATTTTGTTACAACAACTACTCATAAAACATTACGTGGACCACGTGGTGGTATGATTTTATGTAAAGAAGAATTCGCAAAAGCAATTGATAAATCAATCTTCCCTGGAATTCAAGGTGGACCATTAATGCACGTAATTGCAGCGAAAGCTGTAGCATTTGGTGAAGCATTACAAGAAGATTTTAAAAAGTATGCACAAGCGGTCATCGATAACGCTGCTCGTTTAGCAGAAGGCTTAAAATCTCACGGCTTAAATTTAGTATCTGGTGGCACAGATAATCACTTAATTTTAATTGACGTTCGTTCATTAGAGTTAACTGGTAAAGTTGCTGAGCACGTATTAGATGAGGTTGGTATTACATGTAACAAAAATACAATCCCATTTGATCCAGCAAGTCCGTTTGTAACAAGTGGTATCCGTATCGGTACAGCTGCTGTAACTTCAAGAGGATTTACTTTAGAAGATATGGATGAAATTGCATCAATCATTGCTGAAACATTAAAAAATCACGAAAACCAAGAAGTACTAGAAGCATCTCGTAATCGAGTTAATGCTTTATCAAGCAAATACGAATTATATCCTACATTTTAATAAATAAAGTATAAGCTATCTTTAGCACTGCATTTTCAACATTGAAGGTGCAGTAATACTAAAGATAGCTTTATTTTTTTAAAAAATTTGTGATGAAGTTCACAAAACGTTCATTTAAACTTGTGAAAAACTTCACATTAGTCATCGGAAATAGAGTACAATAACTCATGTAAACAGTAATTAAAAAATATCCAAACGGAGGCAAAAAATTATGTTTATTAATTTTTTAAGAACTAATAAAATTGCATCTGGTTTCTTAACTATTATTCGTCTTTATTTAGGTTATGAGTGGATTCATGCAGGATGGGGTAAGTTATCAGCTGGTGGTTTCGATGCTTCAGGATTTTTAGGATTTGCAGTTAAAAGTGCCTCAGGGGAACATCCAGCTGTTCAAGGCTGGTGGGCAGACTTCCTTACAAACTTTGCAATACCAAACATCGATTTATTTAACTTTTTAGTACCTATTGGAGAATTCGCAATCGGACTTGGACTTATTCTTGGATGTTTTACAAAAACAGCAATGTTCTTTGGTTTAATGATGAACTTTGCATTTATGTTTAGTGGTACAACTAGCACAAATCCACAAATGGTATTATTAGGAATCTTTATTATAATTGCTGGTACAAATGCAGGACGTATCGGATTAGATCATTATATTCGCAAGTTTTTTAATAGAAAAAATTCTTTCACTCCAAAAGTATCAGATCATAATTTAAGTAAAGCATCTTAACTATACACACTTAAGAGGGAACCAATTGGTTCTCTCTTTGCGTATTAAATAAAAACTTCTCTGACTTTTAATAATGAGGAAGAGGAGTTTTTTATTCAAAATGGGTCAAAATAGCAATTAGATTAGTAAAAAAAGGAAATATTGAAGTTTGACTGTAAAAAAGATCTAAATTAATTCTAAGTGATTGTATAATGTGGCTTGAATTATTTAACCGCTTTCGGTATTCTTTTTAAGAATAATAAATTAATAAGTATTTGCAAGGAGCGATAAAAGTGAGTAAAGTATACGTTTTTGATCATCCGTTAATTCAGCATAAAGTTTCTTTAATTCGTAAAAAAGACACTGGAACAAAAGAATTTCGTGCACTAGTTGATGAGGTTGCAGGTTTAATGGCATTCGAAATCACACGCGATCTACCACTACAAGAAGTGGAAATCGAAACACCAGTAGCAATTGCAAAGTCAAAAGTTATTGCTGGTAAAAAATTAGGAATTGTACCAATTTTACGTGCAGGTTTAGGGATGGTTGATGGATTCCTTCAATTAGTTCCTGCAGCTAAAGTTGGACATGTTGGATTATACCGCGATCCTGAGACATTAAAACCGGTTGAATATTACGTTAAACTTCCTACAGATGTAGAAGAGCGTGATTTCATTGTGATTGATCCAATGCTTGCGACAGGTGGATCAGCAGTTGAAGCGATCAACTCTTTAAAAACACGAGGTGCTAAAAATATTAAGTTTATGTGCTTAATTGCAGCTCCAGAAGGTGTTGAAGTTTTACAAAAAGCACACCCAGATGTGGATATTTACATAGCTGCCCTTGATGAAAAATTAAACGATCATGGTTATATTGTTCCTGGTCTTGGCGACGCTGGAGATCGTTTATTCGGTACAAAGTAATTACATTTTTAAAGCTTTCCTAGCATAGGAGAGCTTTTTTTCACATTAAGAAAGTATAAATTTGCAGAGATGAAGAGGACTCGACGTAGTTGCAAATTATAGGAATTTAAGTATAAGTGCAACTACGCCTCTGTCTTCGCTTAAAGGCTCGCCAATCGGCGAGTTTTCTTTAAATTAAAAGGGGTATAATAATTAAAAATTTGAACGTGAAATAAAGATAGGTAAGTTAAAGGGGATTAGGGAATGTCACTCGAAAAACAAAGATTAATAATAGATGCAGCAAGACTATACTATGATTCTGACTTTAGTCAACAAGAGATCGCGACACAATTAGGAATCTCTCGTCCAACTGTATCTAGATTACTTCAACAAGCAAAGGAATTGGGATATGTACGCATTGAAATTATTGACCCCCTAGAAGGAAATCAAGATTTAGCCCGAGAGTTAAAGAAGAAATATAATTTACAATCTGTAGAGGTTTGCTATTCACCAATTGATGACTACAATGAAGTTTTGCAAACAATCACTAAAAAAGCTGCGGATGTGTTAGTAGATTTAGTCCATGATGGTGACGTTGTAGGGGTAACTTGGGGAACAACGATGTATCATATTGCAACGAAGTTAAGTAATAAACAAGTAAAGGGTGTAGAAGTAATTCAGCTAAACGGTGGAGTAAGTTACTCTAAAACGAATACTTATGCATCTGAAACGGTTAATTTGTTTGCTGAAGCATTTAACACCGTTCCAAGATATTTACCACTACCAGTAATATTTGATAATCCACAAGTAAAACAAATGGTTGAGGAAGATCGCCATATTGGTCGATTAATCGATTTGGGAAAACAATCAAATGTCGCAATTTTTACTGTAGGAACCGTAAAAAAAGATGCCTTGTTATTTAGAGTTGGCTACTTAAACGAGAAGGAAGAGGCGGATTTACAAACATTTGCTGTAGGAGACATTTGCTCACGCTTTTTTGATAAAGAAGGAAATATTTATTCTGAACTGCTTGATCGTAGAACGATTGGAATTGAGTTAGATGAGCTAAGAAGTAAAGAAAAGTCTATTTTAGTTGCAGGCGGAGAAAGAAAAATAAACGCTATTCACGGTGCATTAATGGGTAAATATGCAAACGTTTTAATAACCGATCAATTTACTGCAAAAAGATTGCTAGAGCAGGAATAAGCAAGGGAAAATCAGATATTTTTACAATTAAAAAGGAGGCGTCTTTAGTGTCAGTTAATCTGGCTTAGGTGACAGCCTTTTTTTTTATTTAATAGGAAAAATTATCCATGAACATAAGTTCAATTTGTATTTTACAAAATTTCATAGCGGTGATATAGTATAGACATATTCAAAGTAACTTAGTAAATAAACATTTTTTTATAATAAAACCATTAAGGGAGCGACTATATATGAATTACGCAAAATTAGTAGATCACACATTATTACGAGCTGACGCAAAAAGAGAAGAAATTGCAAAACTAGCTGAAGAAGCAAAAGAGTTTAGCTTTGCATCAGTTTGTATCAATCCAACTTGGGTTTCTTATGCAAGTGAATTATTAAAAGATACTTCTGTAAAGGTTTGTACGGTTATTGGTTTCCCTCTAGGAGCAAACACTCCAGAAGTAAAAGCATTCGAAACTACAAACGCAATTGAAAATGGTGCGGAGGAAGTTGATATGGTTATCAATATTTCTGCATTGAAAGAAAAAAATGACGAATTAGTCGAAAGAGATGTACGTGCAGTTGTTGAAGCTGCTAAAGGTAAAGCTTTAGTTAAAGTAATTATTGAGACTTGTCTTTTAACTGACGAAGAAAAAGTTAGAGCGTGTGAATTATCAGTTAAAGCTGGCGTTGACTTTGTAAAAACATCAACAGGATTTTCAACTGGTGGAGCAACAGCAGAAGACGTTGCATTAATGCGTAAAACTGTTGGAGAAAACGTAGGCGTTAAAGCTTCTGGCGGTGTTCGTAACTTAAAAGACGTAGAAAATGTAGTAGCTGCTGGTGCAAACCGTATCGGAACAAGTTCAGGTGTTAAACTCGTTCAAGGCGAAGAAGCAAACACAGCTTATTAATTTCAAAATAATTTTAAAATAAAAAAAAGTGAGTGAGTTATTGCTCTTTAGCTCTTACGTTGGTAATATGGTAAAGCGAAGACAAAACTCACACACTTTAATCAAGAATTACCTAACAATTCGTTAAAGGGTGATAAATATGAATACACAATCATTAATCAAAGAAGCTTTAAAAGCTCGTGAAAACGCATACGCTCCATACTCGAAATTTAAAGTAGGTGCAGCAATTTTATTGAATAACCAAACGGTCTACACAGGTTGTAACGTAGAAAATGCTTCTTATGGACTAACAAATTGTGCAGAAAGAACTGCTATATTTAGTGCTGTCGCTGCGGGTAACGGTTCAGCAAAGATCGAATCAATCGCAATAGTAGGGGACACTGAAGGGCCAATTTCACCATGTGGTGCATGTAGACAAGTTATCGCAGAATTTAGTGATGAAAATACAAAAGTATACTTAACTAACTTAAAAGGTGACATCGCTGAAACAACTGTTAAGGAATTACTTCCTGGATCATTTAGTTCAAAAGATTTACAAGGTTAATCCTTGTCTGACATCTAACTTCTATATGATGTCTGACATCCAACAAATAAAAAAGTTGTGTTCGTTTTGAAAGCGCTTATATTAATAAAAAATAAATTTATTGGATTTTCGGGGGAGAAACATGAAATATATTATAGCTCTTGTTGGATTACTAGTTGTTTTCGGTCTAGCATTCATCGCTAGTAGTGATCGTAAAAACATTAAATATCGCCCAGTTGTCATCATGGTCGTTGTTCAAATCATTTTAGCGTTCTTATTATTAAATACAGAAGTAGGTTTAATTTTAATTAAAGGGATTTCTAACGGATTTGGAAAGTTATTAGAATACGCTGGTGAAGGTGTTAATTTCGTATTTGGTGGTATGGCAAATGAAGGTGCTTTCCCATTCTTCACAGGAGTATTATTACCAATCGTATTTATTTCTGCATTAATCGGTATTTTACAATTCACAAAGATTTTACCATTTTTTATTAAATACATTGGTTTAATCTTAAGTAAAATCAATGGTATGGGTAAATTAGAGTCTTACAATGCAGTAGCATCTGCAATTTTAGGACAATCTGAAGTATTTATTTCAGTAAAAAAACAATTAGGTCATTTACCAAAAAATCGTTTATATACTCTTTGTGCATCAGCAATGTCAACAGTATCTATGTCAATCGTAGGTGCATATATGACGATGGTTGAACCAAAATATGTAGTAACGGCAATTGTCTTAAACTTATTTGGTGGATTTATTATTTCTTCAATTATTAATCCTTACACTGTTACACCTGAAGAAGATATCTTAACGGTACAAGAAGAAGAAAAACAAACATTCTTCGAGATGCTTGGTGAGTATATTTTAGATGGTTTCAAAGTAGCAATCATCGTTGCAGCAATGTTAATTGGTTTTGTTGCATTAATTGGTGCAATTAATAATATTTTTGATATGATTTTTGGAATCTCATTCCAAGGGATTTTAGGTTATGTTTTTGCACCATTCGCATTCATTATGGGTGTACCATTTAAAGAAGCTGTTGATGCAGGTAGTATTATGGCAACAAAACTTGTTTCAAATGAGTTCGTTGCAATGATGGATTTAGCAAAACATGGTAAAGAGTTCTCAACTCGTACATTAGGAATTGTGTCAGTTTTCCTTGTATCATTTGCTAACTTCTCATCAATTGGTATTATTGCAGGTGCAGTTAAAGGTTTACATGAAAAACAAGGTAATGTTGTAGCCCGCTTCGGTTTAAAATTATTATTTGGTGCAACATTAGTAAGTGTTTTAACGGCAATTATCGTAGGGATCGTTTTAAAATAATTTAATCCAAGCGTTTGACTTAGATCAGGCGCTTGTATTTTTTTTCTAATCTTAAAGTAGGAGGGTTGAGTTAAAAAGTGAATTACTAACAATTTACTTTTTAACAAGTCACTATGGGATCTGTAGGTTTACTTTTATCTGGTGCAACTCTGTTTTTAAATAGTCTTGTTTTATTAAATAAAGCGAATGCTAAAAGTGCAGCTTTATTAAACTTATTTGTTGGTACATTACAAATCGTTTTTCCTTTCTATTTATTAATGCATTTAGGTGCTGGTAAGTGGGAATTATTTAATACGGCAAGTATTTTCTTTTTTGGTATTACTTATTTATATAATGGATTTACAAATCTTAAAGGTTTTAATGGAACTGGCTTAGGTTGGTTCTCACTTTGGGTATCAATCATGTCTGTACTTTGGGCTTTCGTAAACTTCGCTATTATTCATGATGTTGTGAACGGACTATTATGGGTTATGTGGGCATATTTATGGTATCTATTCTTTGCTGGCCTTGTATTAGGTAAGAAAATAGAGCGATACACAGGAATTGTTGCAATGATACAATCTTGGACTACAATTACTCTTCCTGCATTTTTTATGCTTTTAGGGATTTGGCAGGAGACAGTCATTTCAAATGCATGGATCGTCGTTTTAGGAGCATCAATATTGTATTTTGTCATCCATGAAGTTAAAGCGTATGTTACAAATAAAAAATTCCAGTTGTTTAATCAACCTGAATTAAAAAATTAATGATAATAAAAAAGACTAACTTTTTAGGTAAGCTTTATGCTTTACCTAGAGTTAGTCTTTTTTTATTTTGAAAACTTTGTAGGTTCTAGAGAAAATTACCTTTTTATACATGAATGAACGATTAGTGAGAAAGCTAAAAAGAAAATATCTTATATAAAGGAGAACCTGCATTGAATGAAAAATTACTTTCTTAAAATAATTATTTGTTTAGTTTTTTTACTAGTTCCATTTAAAGATGTTTATGTAAATGCACATGAACAACAAAAACAAGTAGCTTTAATTTCAGTTAAAGACGGAATGATTACACAGGCGATAAAATATATTGCTGAACGTTTCCCTAATGTAACCGTAAGACAACAATACACTGAGACGTACTATGGTTTTTCTGTATCGGGTTCTCTTGAAGAGTTATCACAGTTAGCTAAAATGCCGTTAGTAAAGGATATGCACTTTGTTACAACTTATAGAGCTCATTTAGAAGATAGCATCCCTTTTATTGGAGCGGACGAAGCTCAATTATATAAGGATCAAAGGGGAAGAAAGATTACTGGTGAAGGTGTAAAGGTAGGAGTAATCGATACTGGTGTAGATTACAGGCATCCTGATTTGAAATCAAATTATGGTGGCGGTTATGATACGATTGATTTAGATAAAGATCCAATGGAGACTAAGCTTGAAGAAAAAAGTACATTTCATGGTACCCATGTAGCTGGTGTAATAGCGGCAAATGGAAAAAGAAAAGGTGTAGCCCCTAAAGCTACAATCTATGCATACCGTGCTCTTGGTCCTGGTGGCGTTGGTACATCTGAAACTGTTATGGCTGCAATTGAGCGAGCAGTGAAGGATAAAGTAGATATTATTAATTTATCGCTAGGTAATGATGTAAACGGACCAGACTGGCCGACAAGTATCGCGTTAGATAAGGCAGTAGAGAAGGGTGTACTTGCAATTACGGCTGCAGGAAACTCTGGACCAGGACTATGGACTGTTGGTTCTCCTGCAACTGCATCAAAGGCTTTAACCGTTGGTGCGAGCTATCCACCTGTACTTTTTCCATCTATACATGTGAAAAATAAAGAGACAATTATTAGTCCTATGATCGGATCTGCTAAATGGAGTAAAGGTTTAAATGGGAGATTTGTATTTAAGAAATATGGGGAAAAGCGTGATTTAAAAAGAGTAAAAAACAAAATTGTCTTGCTTGAAAGGGGAAAAATCACATTCACTGATAAAGTAAAAAATGCTCAAGATGCTGGTGCTAAAGCTGTTATTGTCTTTAATAATATTGATGGAAATTTCATCGGACAAATTAAAGGGAAATTTACTGTTCCGGCTGCGACTATTTCAAGAAAAGAAGGCTTAATGATTAAGAAAATCATTGAAAAAAATAAAGTGGAAGCTAAAACTGGACATGAAAAGAAGGTTGATATTCTAGCGGATTTCAGCTCTAGAGGGCCGGTAACAGGTACTTGGCAAATGAAGCCGGATTTATTAGCTCCAGGTGTACAAATAAAAAGTACAATTCCGGGTGGGTATCTAGCACTTCAAGGAACGAGTATGGCAAGTCCACACGTTGCTGGAGCAGCAGCTCTAATAAAACAATTACACCCAGATTGGAGTATGGAGGATTTAAAGAGTGTGCTCGTCAATACAGCAACACCATTATATAAGAATAATAAAAAGATGTATCATGCGTACGAACAAGGGGCTGGAAGATTAGATATTGAAAAAGCACTTGAGACTGAGACAACATTATTCCCGACATCTTTATCTTTAGGAGTAACGAGGAAAACAGATTTACAAGTAAAGAAAGATTTTGTCGTAAGAATATCTAATAAATCAAATATGCCAAAACAAGTTACAGCTATAAATAATCAGCCAGCGACTGGAATACAATGGGTATTACCTAAGCCTTTTACAATTCCAGCGCGCACTAGCAAAAAGATTAATCTAACTGCAACAGTTGATACGAAAGTATTAAGAGATGGATTTTATGATGGGGCAATAACGTTCAGTACAAATGATGATGAAAATCTAAGAATGCCGTTTTTATTACTACAAGGAGAACCGAACTTTCCGTCAGTAATGGGATTTCACTTTGGAAGAGTAAAAGGGAAAAACCGCTATAAATATGAACTCTATTTACCAAGTAAGGTTGAGGAATATAAAATTGCTGTTTTTGAATCAGAAACGTTCCGTTTGTTAGGAATAATTGATGAACAGGAAAATAGTAAAAGGGGAATTATCAAAAAGGAATTAGTTTTAAAAGACTTTCCTAAAAGTGGAATTTATAAGTTTGTGATCTTTTATAAACGTAAACAATATGAAAGTGCAACGGAATCTTATGTCAATGTCGCTAAAATTTATGTAGAAGACTAAAAATTGGTAAGTAATTTTTAATAGTTTTTTAATTTAGGTAATTGACACATTTTTGTAACATATTGTATGCTTAACATGAATGTTTAAAAGGGTTTTCAATGTATGTAAATACTATGTTATTAAAATTTTTTGAACGTTTTGTGAACAATTTGTGAACGTTTTCAATGTTTAGAGATTTTAGCAAATATTTGTTGTAGAATTAACCATGATAAGACTTTTGGCAATTTTTTGAGAATGAAAATTGACATGGAGGGATTTTGTATGAAAAACAACAATCAACATCCTCTTAAAGCAATGGCACTCATGTCTTCCATTCTAGCTCAGCTTGTCGGTTCTATTCTCATAGGCATCTTTTTAGGAAGATGGATTGATTCATTTTTTAATTGGCCAGTACCAGTATTTATGATCATCTTTTTACTGTTAGGATTATTTACTGGAATCTACGGCACGCTTAAATTAGTTAAGCAATTCACACCAGGGGACTAGTTACATGCAAAAAGATAATTTTAGACGATTCACACGAGATATGTTGTATATCATTGCTTTAGCTGTTTTGGGTTGGGCATTTACCGACTACAAAACAATATTCACAGGCTATATTCTCGGAACAGTAACTAGCTTTTATTGTATATGGATTCTACACAGAAAGATAAATACCTTTTTTGACCGAGTTTTAAAGCAACAAAAAGTTCGATCTTTAGGTACTGTAATTTGTCTTTCAGCGGTGGCTCTAGCTATGGTCATCGCGCTTCGGTATGAAAATTTTGTGAGCATACCGGCACTAACTGCGGGACTAATGACAGGACATCTTGTCATTATGATACATTTTGCATTACAACAAACGTCTTTTGCAAGGAAGAGAGGTGAATAAATTGGAACACGGCACTTATGGTTTTAAATTTATTGGTTTAGATTTTACGTTAACAAATGTTCTAATGACAACCATTGCTGCAGTAATCGTTTTTATCATCGCAGTTACATGCGCAAGAAGTCTACAAATACGCCCAACAGGAAAGCAAAACTTTTTAGAGTGGGTTATAGATTTCGTTAAAGGCATTATCAACAGTACAATGGATTGGGAAACTGGTGGTCGCTTCCTTACACTAGGTGTGACATTACTTATGTACATATTTGTTTCAAATATGTTAGGTCTACCATTCGATATCTCATTCGATGGAAACTCAGTTTGGAAATCACCTACATCAGACCCAGTCATTACTTTATCATTAGCAATCTTTATAGTTGGTTTATCACATTATTATGGTATTAAGATGCGAGGTTTTGGAGCGTATGGCAAAACATTCTTCCAACCAATGCCATTCTTATTCCCATTAAAAATTATTGAAGAATTAGCAAACACATTAACACTAGGTCTTCGACTTTACGGTAACATTTACGCGGGGGAAATCTTACTAGGTTTACTTGCAACAATGGGTACACATGCTTATGCAGCAAGCGCAGGAGAAGGCGTTCTTTGGACAATTGCAGCGGCAATACCAATGATCATATGGCAGGGATTCTCTGTATTCGTAGGTTCAATCCAAGCGTTTATCTTCGTTATGTTAACAATGGTTTACTTGTCACATAAAGTGGCGGACGAGCATTAATCTGCTCATCTTAAATTTGGTAGTTTGATAAAAATTATAAAAAAAAATATATTTCTTATGATTAAGAAGGAGGAAATTTAAAATGGCTTTAATCGCAGCGGCAATTGCAATAGGTTTAGGTGCACTAGGTGCAGGTATTGGTAACGGTTTAATTGTATCACGTACAGTAGAAGGTGTTGCTCGTCAACCAGAATTACGTTCAACTCTTCAAACTTTAATGTTCATCGGGGTTGCATTAGTTGAGGCACTTCCAATCATCGCGGTAGTTATCGCATTCATGGCATTTGGTAAAGCTTAAGATTTATACAAGCAGTTAAAAAATGGCGAAGTTTGTGTTCACATTTACTTCGCCATTCCTTTATGACACTTTTGTTGTAAAGATTTAATTATGAAAGTTAAGCTAAGGTCGGTAATAGTCCTGGGCTATGTTATAAAAAAGAAAAATTATTAAATGATACCCTCGAAGGGAGTGAAGGCTTGTGTTAAACGGATCATTATTCGTAATAGGTGAAGCACACGGACATGGTATACCTTGGGGCGATGTAGCGTTTCAATTAGTAATCTTCTTAATACTACTTGCTTTATTACGTAAGTATGCATTAGGACCTGTAATGGGAATTATGAAACAACGTGAAGATCACATCGCTAATCAATTAGATTCAGCTGAGAAAAACAACGCTGATGCAATGAAACTAGTTGAAGAGCAAAAGCAAGAGTTAGTTGCTGCTCGAACTGAAGCTCGTGAGCTTCTTGAGAAAGCTAGAAAGCAAGCTGATGTACAACGTGAAGAAATCGTTGCAGCAGCAAAAGCAGAAGCTGAAAACTTGAAAGAAAGCGCTAAACGTGAAATTACTCGTGAAAAAGAGCTTGCAGTACAATCAGTTCAACAACAAGTTGCTTCATTATCTGTATTAATTGCTTCTAAAGTACTTGAAAAAGAAGTGAAGTCTGAAGACCAATCTGCTATTTTTGATCAATATCTTAAAGAAGTAGGCGAAGCTAAATGAGTAACGAATTAGTTGCAAAACGCTACGCAAACGCTCTTTTTGAATTAGCAACTGAACAAAATTTAGTAGAAACTGTTGAACATGACTTACAAGTAGTGAAAAAGGAGTATGTAGGAAACTTAGAATTAAATAAGTTCTTACAACACCCTGGAATCACAAAAGAAAGCAAAAAGTCTGTCTTAAATGACACGTTTGCTTCAATCTCTGAAACGGTATTAAATCTAGTATGTTTATTAGTCGATCGTGGGCGAATGAGCACTATTTCTAACTTAGTAACTGAATATGTAAAAATTGCGAATGAAACTCGTAATATTGCAGATGCAACAGTTTACTCTGTAACGGCAATGTCTTCTGAAGAACTAGATAAAATTGGAGCGTTATTCGCTTCTAAATTAGGTAAAAACTCAATACGTTTGAAAAACGAAATTGATCCATCTTTAATCGGTGGTTATAAAGTTCGTGTTGGAAACCGTATTTTTGACGGCAGTTTAAAAAATAAACTTGTTCGAATTGAACGTGAATTAATCGCAAAATAGTTTGTAGATAGGGGTGAAATGCATGAGCATCAAAGCTGAAGAAATCAGTGCGCTGATTAAAAAGCAAATCGAAAATTACCAAACTGAAATAGAAGTTAGTGATGTTGGTACAGTTATCCAAGTTGGTGACGGTATCGCTCGTGCTCATGGTCTTGACCAATGTATGTCTGGAGAGCTAGTTGAGTTCTCTAACGGCGTTATGGGACTAGCACAAAACTTAGAAGAAAACAACGTAGGTATTATCATCTTAGGACCTTACACAGGTATTAAAGAAGGCGACGAAGTTCGTCGTACTGGACGCATCATGCAAGTTCCAGTTGGTGAAGCATTAGTAGGACGTGTAGTAAACTCATTAGGTCTACCAGTTGATGGTTTAGGCCCAATCGAAACGACAAAATCTCGTCCAATTGAAAATGCTGCTCCAGGCGTAATGGCGCGTAAATCAGTACATGAGCCATTACAAACAGGTATCAAAGCGATCGACGCTCTTGTACCAATCGGACGTGGACAACGTGAGTTAATCATCGGTGACCGTCAAACTGGTAAAACAGCTGTTGCTATCGATACAATCCTTAACCAAGCTGACCAAAACATGATCTGTATCTATGTTGCAATCGGTCAAAAAGAATCAACAGTTCGTGGACTTGTTGAAACTTTACGTAAGCACGGCGCTTTAGATTACACAATCGTTGTAACTGCACCTGCTTCATCTCCAGCTCCAATGTTATACTTAGCTCCTTTCGCTGGTGTAACGATGGGTGAAGAATTTATGTACAATGGTAAACACGTATTAGTAGTATACGATGATTTATCTAAACAAGCGGTAGCTTACCGTGAACTTTCATTACTATTAAAACGTCCTCCAGGTCGTGAAGCATATCCAGGGGATGTATTCTACTTACACTCTCGCTTATTAGAGCGTGCAGCTAAGTTAAATGATGAGTTAGGTGGCGGTTCTTTAACTGCATTACCATTCATCGAAACACAAGCTGGTGATATCTCAGCTTATATTCCAACAAACGTAATCTCGATTACTGACGGACAAATCTTCTTACAGTCTGACTTATTCTTCTCTGGCGTACGTCCAGCGATCAATGCAGGTCTTTCTGTATCACGTGTTGGTGGTTCAGCGCAAACTAAGGCGATGAAATCAGTAGCAGGTACGCTACGTCTTGACTTAGCGTCATTCCGTGAGCTTGAAGCATTTGCTGCGTTCGGTTCTGACTTAGATAAAGCAACTCAAGCTAAACTTAACCGTGGTGCTCGTACAGTTGAAATCCTTAAACAAGGTTTACACAAACCGTTAAAAGTAGAAAAACAAGTAACATCTTTATATGCGTTAACACGTGGTCACTTAGACAGCGTAGCAGTTGAAGACATTACTCGTTTTGAAGAAGAAATGTTAGCTTGGATGGATGCTAACGCAAAAGGTCTTTTAGATGCTATTCGTGATACTGGTAAATTACCAAACGAAGCTGACCTTGACGCTGCAATCACAAGCTTTAAAAAGAACTTTATTGCTTCTAAATAAGAAGGCGATTTAAATATCTGGATTTGAAGGATCGGGCTCTAGCTCGTCCTTCATTTAACTGTTTACCAAAAGGTGGTGAAAACCTGTGGCATCATTACGCGATATAAAAACAAAAATTAATTCAACAAAAAAGACAAGCCAAATCACAAAAGCGATGGAGATGGTATCTGCTGCGAAATTAAACCGTGCTGAGCAAAACTCTAAGCAATTCGTTCCTTACATGGAAAAAATGCAAGAGGTAGTTGGTAGCGTGGCAAAAGGCGTAAACAGTAGACATCCGATGCTAGTAACTCGTCCAGTTAAAAAGACTGGTTACATTGTCATCACTTCTGACCGTGGTTTAGCGGGTGCATTTAATAGTAACGTATTACGTGCGGTAACTAATACAATTAAAGAGCGTCATAAATCAAATGATGAATTTGCAATTATTGTACTAGGTCGAGTTGGACGTGACTACTTTAAGCGTTTAGGTTACCCAATCGTTGAAGAGGTTCTTGGGCTTCCAGATCAACCTTCATTCGATGATATTCAAAAATTTGCTAATCGTACAGTTCAAATGTATACAGACGGCATTTTTGATGAGCTTTACTTGTCATATAACCATTTCGTAAGTAAGATTTCTCAAGAAGTTACTGAGAAAAAGCTATTACCTTTAACAGATATTGACACAGGTAAGGCAACAACTAATTACGAATTTGAACCATCTGATGATGAAATCTTAGAAGTCTTACTGCCTCAATATGCAGAAAGCTTAATCTTTGGTGCATTATTGGACAGTAAAGCTAGTGAACACGCTTCACGTATGACAGCGATGAAAAGTGCAACTGATAATGCGAAAGAAGTTATTAGTAAGCTTACTCTTCACTATAACCGTGCGCGTCAAGCAGCAATTACACAAGAAATTACTGAAATCGTCGGTGGAGCAGCAGCACTTGGCTAATCTGCTTACAACGGCTATATAAATTGAACGGCTTTTAATGAAACAATGCTAGGAGGAAAAGCGATGAGCAATGGTATTATTACTCAGGTATTAGGTCCAGTAGTAGACGTAAAGTTCGAAAACGGCCAATTACCACAAATATATAATGCGTTACGTGTTCGTAAAGAAGCGGGCGACGCAAACGAAGTAAACATTGATTTAACATTAGAAGTTGCTCTTCACTTAGGTGACGATACTGTTCGTACAGTTGCAATGGCTTCAACTGATGGATTAGTACGTGGAATGGAAGCAGTTAACACAGGAAAACCAATTTCGGTTCCAGTTGGTGACGCTACATTAGGACGCGTATTCAATGTGTTAGGTGACAACATTGACTTAGACGAAGAACTTGGAGAAGACGTACGTCGCGACCCAATTCACCGTCAAGCACCTAAATTTGAAGAATTAACTACAAAAGTAGAAATCCTTGAAACGGGTATCAAAGTAGTAGACTTATTAGCTCCTTACATCAAAGGTGGTAAAATCGGTCTATTCGGTGGTGCGGGTGTAGGTAAAACTGTATTAATTCAAGAATTAATTAACAACATCGCACAAGAGCACGGCGGTATCTCAGTATTCGCTGGTGTAGGTGAGCGTACTCGTGAAGGTAACGACTTATACCACGAAATGAGCGACTCTGGCGTTATCAAGAAAACAGCGATGGTATTCGGACAAATGAACGAGCCACCTGGTGCACGTCAACGTGTTGCCTTAACTGGTTTAACAATGGCTGAATATTTCCGTGATGAGCAAGGACAAGACGTGTTATTCTTCATCGATAACATCTTCCGTTTCACTCAAGCAGGTTCTGAGGTTTCTGCCCTATTAGGTCGTATGCCTTCTGCGGTAGGTTACCAACCAACTCTTGCTACTGAAATGGGTCAATTACAAGAGCGTATCACTTCAACAAACAAAGGTTCTGTAACTTCGATTCAAGCGATTTACGTTCCTGCCGATGACTATACGGATCCAGCACCAGCTACAGCGTTCGCTCACTTAGATGCAACAACTAACTTAGAGCGTCGTTTATCAGAGATGGGTATTTACCCAGCGGTAGATCCATTAGCATCTACATCTCGTGCATTAAACCCTGAAATCGTTGGTGAAGAGCACTATGAAGTAGCTCGTCAAGTACAATCAACTTTACAACGTTATAGAGAACTTCAAGATATCATCGCAATCTTAGGTATGGATGAGTTATCAGAAGAAGATAAATTAGTCGTAGCTCGTGCTCGTCGTATTCAATTCTTCTTATCTCAAAACTTCCACGTTGCGGAGCAATTCACAGGACAAAAAGGTTCTTACGTACCAGTTAAAGAAACTGTTAGTGGATTCAAAGAGATCTTAGAAGGTAAATATGATACTCTTCCTGAAGATGCATTCCGTCTAGTTGGACGCATTGAAGAAGTAGTAGAAAAAGCAAAAACATTAGTATAATAATTGTCTAATCGACAGCTTGTTCATCATTCTAACTGAATGGACTTGATTAGCTCACGAAGCTAGACAGGAGGAGTTCACTATGAAGACAATGAAAGTCAGTATCGTCACTCCTAATGGACCGGCTTATGAAGGCGAAACAGAATTCGTTAGCACGAAAGCAACTAGCGGTGAGCTAGGTATTTTACCAGGACACATTTCAACTGTGGCACCGTTAGCAACAGCACCTGTTAAAATTAAAACACCAGCTGGAACAGATTACGTTGCAGTGAGTGGCGGATTCATTGAAATTCGACCTGAAGCCGTTACAATATTGGCTCAATCTGCTGAAGCATCAACTGAAATCGACGTTGAGCGTGCAGTAGAAGCAAAAAAACGTGCAGAAAAACGTCTACAAGACAGACGCCCTGACACAGATATCAAACGTGCAGAACTTGCTTTACACAAAGCAATGAACCGTTTAAACGTAGCACAATATAAGTAATTAAAAAAAGAGCCCTTTTGGGGCTCTTTTTTTGTTGGGTTAAGTAGGGTGGGGGTAATTAGAAAACTGATAGGTGCATTTTTGAAAATATGGAAGTGGAAATAAATACGTTGAGCGTGTAAATAAGGTCAAATTAATGGAGAATAAACTGAAAGGTGTAAATAAAATCGAAGTATCTGTAATTAAGCATTATGAAAGTGCATTTAAACAAGTTAGAGACTTGCTTCACATACTCCCTATCTACAACTCTTCAAGACTCCTTCGTAAACTAAACCTACCGACTATTTAGACGAGCTGTCACAGCAATCCTCTTTTTAGTTTAATTCCAATCCCGCTGTTGTTAAGACACCATTTCTTGAGATTTTTAAAAGGTATTCTGCCATGTGTTTTTTTGTGTATGGCATGTCATTTTCAACCCAAAATGAAATTACGCTGAGAGTTGCACCTGATATATAACTTACTAGTAGGTCACCTGGGACAAGGTATTTATTCTTTTTTGGCTGTATGAATGCAATGCCTTTTTCGAAAGTTGTTGATAATACTTCGTAAAGTCTTCTTCTAAAAATATTTGGTCCTTGTCGTTTTAGTAGGACTTTGTAGAAGTAACTGTTTTTTTCGATATGTTCGAATAGATGGAAGTAGGATTGTAAGGCCATTTCATCGAGTGAGTTTGGGTTTCCGTCATACATACTAAAATCTACGTTCTTTATGGCGCTGTCCAAATCAACTAGTTTTTCTCTAACGATTTGGCGGACCATTTGGTATTTGTCTTCGTAGTGGCTATAAAAGGTTGCCCTGTTGACATTTGCTTTTTTAGTTATATCTTGTACACTGATCGCTTCGAATTCTTTATCTGCTAATAGCGTAATTAATGCATCTTGTAAAAGTTGTCTAGTTCGAATGACACGAGGGTCGAGATTATTTTTTATGCTCATTTTAAAACTCCTTTATTAAATAACTTTAAGAAAGTAAACAATCATTATTAGTAGTGTTGCTTAAACAACAAATTTTAAATTATTAACGGTTGAGTACGTTTATAAATCAATTATAATTAAAAACTATGAGAAGTAAAACGACAATGTGTTGCTTTACTTTTGTTACCTATATAGAGAAAACGATTAAAAATTTAGGAGGAATTTTATTTATGGGGAACATGAAGAAAATGGTGTTTGTTAACATAATTACTTTAATCATATTAGTTGCTGGTGGATTTGCTGGTTATTACTATTATGATCAATCAACAAATTATATAAAAACTGATAATGCAAAAATAGATGGGCAACAAATTGTTATTTCATCTCCTGCTGCTGGTAAGCTTGAGTCATGGTCAGGTACTTTCGGAAAAACATTTTCACCAAATGAATCAATCGGGAAAGTTTTAACTGCTCCTCAAACAGCTGGGGATACTGCACATGAAGTATCAGTTTCAGTACCAACAAATGCTACGATTGTTCAAGCAAATGCAATTAAAGATCAATTAGTTGGAACAGGTTCAACTCTTGGTTATGCATATAACTTAGATAATCTTTGGGTTACTGCAAATATTAAAGAAACTGAAGTAGAAGATGTTAAAAAAGGTCAAGAGGTTGATGTGTATGTTGACGCATATCCAGATACTACTTTAACAGGTACTGTGGAATATGTTGGATTAACAACTGCAAATACATTTAGTTTATTACCTTCTGGAAACTCTAATGCAAACTATACGAAAGTTGAGCAGGTTGTACCTGTAAGAATTGCTTTAGATCATAATAAGTCATTTGAAATTGTTCCAGGAATGAATGCTTCTGTTCGTATCCATAAGTAAGGAGGAATTTCTATGTCTACAGGAATGATCATAGCATATGGAGGGTTTTGCTTAATTGTTTTCTTTATTATTAATCGAATCGTATTAAGAAATAAAGAAAATGACCTAAAAATAGATAAAAGAGAAGAAATGGTCCAATCGGAAGAACCAAATAAAATAGAAAAAACTGAAGAAATTCAAAAGAAATCAATTCCATCTGAGTCAAGTGAAAAACAGAGCTTTAGTATGGGAAAAGTTCTGACAGTTCTATTACTAGGGATGTTCGTGTCTATTTTAAATCAGACATTAATAAATGTTGCTTTACCGAAGTTAATGGCAGATTTTAATGTAACTACTTCGACTGCACAATGGTTATCTACTGGTTTTATGCTAGTGAATGGTATTTTAATTCCGGTCAGTGCTTACTTAGTTGATACATTTACTTATCGAAAATTATTTATCTTTTCAATGATTGCCTTTACAATCGGTTCAATTATTTGTGCTTTATCAGGAAACTTCCCAGTTATGATGGCAGGTCGCGTAGTTCAAGCTGTCGGGGCTGGTATTTTAATGCCGCTTGGTATGAATATCTTTATGACGATCTTCCCGCCTGAAAAGCGTGGTGCAGCAATGGGATTAATGGGGATTGCAATGATCCTGGCACCTGCAATTGGTCCAACAATAACTGGGTATGTAGTACAAGATTATTCATGGCATTTCTTATTTTATGGAATGGCTGTGTTAGGTGTCATTTCAATCATTTTGTCTAATGCTTGGTTTCATATTTCACGTAAACGTTCATTCCCAACTTTGGATATTTGGGGAGTAATAAGCTCGTCACTTGGATTTGGAAGTTTATTATATGGATTCAGTGAAGCTGGTAATAAAGGTTGGGGTAGCACTGAAGTAGTTCTTTCTTTAGTAATTGCTTGTATCAGTTTAGGTTTATTTGTGTGGAGAGAATTAACTGCTAAACAACCATTAATAAATTTAAAAGTATTTAAATCTTTTTCGTTTACTTACACATTATTAATTAACTTAATCGTTACGACTGCTTTATACGGAGGGATGATTTTACTACCTCTTTATTTACAAAACATTCGTGGGTTTACACCAATTAGAGCAGGATTATTATTGCTTCCTGGTTCATTGATAATGGGTGCGCTCGGACCACTTACGGGTAAATTGTTCGATAAATATGGTATCCGTCCTTTAGCAATTTTTGGTTTACTTATTATGACTTTTACAACTTATGAGTTCACTAAATTATCTATTGATACACCGTATTTAAAAATTATGTTTTTCTATACTTTACGTTCATTCGGTATGTCATTTATTATGATGCCAATTATGACTGCTGGTTTAAATAAAATACCACTTAAGATGATTTCGCATGGTACTGCAACTCAAAATACACTACGACAAGTTGCGGGTTCGGTAGGTACTGCAGTCCTTGTTACAATTATGACGACTCAAACGACTAATCACATGGCAAACTTCTCAAATGAAGTAACGTCGACGAATCCGTTCATTATGGACTGGATTCACCAAACAGGTGCACAGTTAGCTGGTGCAGCTGGAATAACCCCTTCTCAAGGTGGAGTTTTAGCAGTTACAACCCTTTATAGCCAGGCGTCTAAATTAGCTTCTATTAATGGAATCAATGATGCATTTATCTTTGCAACTGCATTGTCTGGTATTGCATTAGTACTTTCATTCTTTATGGGAAGTACAAAAAGTAGAAAGTTAGCACAACCTAAAACTAAAAATCAAAATAAGCAGTCTTCAGAAACGATTGCATCTTAAAAAAAGGCCAGTTCATGTTTTGAACTGGTTTTTTTTCGACAATTATCACTATTTTTTAATTTGTGGGAATTGTGAATAACTTTCTGTGGATTTGTGGATAACTCTTATACTGATATACAATTTTAGTAACTGGTAATGACAATAGAAATATTAGAAATTTATTAGAACGACATACATCTAAGATAATTTAAGAATATTGGAATTTATTTTCCAGCTATATTATTCAATTTTTTGATTAATGGCAATAAATATCGACACGTTTTTGTCACATTTGTTATAATGGATACGATTACAAAACTGAATAGTAAAAATTAATGAAAAATACATTATATTTATAATAAGTATATAATGTAGAGCTCTTTAGTTAGAGGAGGGACAAGTTTCGTGAATGCTTATTTAAATAATTATGTGATCGTAGTTGTGTTTCTAGTTATAGGAATTGCGCTTCCAGTTGTCGCACTCTCGGTAATAGGTAAAATTTTGAGACCGAATGTACCAACTGAAGCAAAAGCAACGACCTATGAAAGTGGTATTGAACCATTTCATGATGCGAAGGTTCGTTTCCACGCTGGATATTACATTTTTGCACTATTATTCGTTATTTTTGATGTTGAAACTGTTTTCTTATATCCGTGGGCGGTTGCATATGATCAATTAGGACTTTTTGCTTTTGTAGAGATGATTATTTTTATTCTTATGCTACTACTTGGACTTATTTATGCTTGGAAGAAGAAGGTGTTGAAATGGTTATGAAGTTAGATGGAATTTCTGTTGCTGAAATGGAAGAACTCCAAAAGAATATTTTTTTCACGACTTTGGAAGAAGTGAAGGCATGGGCAAGAAGTAACTCGTTGTGGCCATTAACATTCGGGTTAGCTTGTTGTGCAATCGAAATGATGGGTGTAGGTTCATCTCATTATGACTTAGACCGATTTGGCTCATTTTTCCGTACTTCTCCTCGTCAATCTGACTGTATGATTGTTTCTGGAACTGTAACGAAAAAGATGGCGCCAATTGTTAAACGCCTTTACGATCAAATGCCTGAACCAAAATGGGTAATTGCGATGGGCTCATGTGCGACTGCTGGTGGACCATATGTTAACTCGTATGCAGTTGTTAAAGGAGTGGACCAAATTGTTCCAGTAGATGTGTATATCCCTGGATGCCCTCCGAATCCAGCAGCATTAATTTATGGTATTAACAAATTGAAAGAGAAGATTCGTTACGAAGCTAAAACTGGAAAGCAGGTGACGAATAAGTGAGTGAAGATAAGTCAAAAGAACAGTTAAAGAAAGAAGCAGCTGAGAGGGCTAAAGAAGCGGCTCGACGTAAAATGGAACAGTTGAAGGCAGAAAAGGAATCTGCAAAAAATACTGAAGTTCAAAAAGAAGAAGTTCCTGTAGTTGAGGAACCTACTGTTGAAAATGAAGTTAAACAAGAGGAACCAGCTTCAGAAGATGAAAAAGCGAAAGCACTTGCACTAGCGAAAGCGAAAGCAGTAGCAGCGGCGAAAGCAAAGGCAGCAGCAATTGCGAAACAAAAAGCAGCGGAATCAGGCGAACAGGCTCAAGCAGAAGAGCAAGAGGCGACTTCTGATGAAGATAAGGCAAAGGCTTTAGCAGCGGCGAAGGCAAAAGCAGTAGCAGCAGCAAAAGCAAAGGCAGCAGCAATTGCGAAACAAAAAGCAGCGGAATCAGGCGAACAGGCACAAGCAGAAGAGCAAGAGGCGACTTCTGATGAAGATAAGGCAAAGGCCTTAGCAGCGGCGAAGGCAAAAGCAGTGGCGGCAGCAAAAGCAAAGGCAGCGGCATTAGCAAAGCAAAAAGCAGCAGAAGGTGGAGAAGCTCCGGCAGATGGTGCAGATGATGAAAAAGCGAAAGCAATTGCTGCAGCAAAGGCAAAAGCAGTAGCAGCAGCAAAAGCAAAGGCAGCGGCATTGGCAAAACAAAAAGCAGCGGGTGGAGAAGACACTGCTGGTTCAGACGATGAAGCGGCAAAAGCAAAAGCGAAGGCGATCGCAATTGCGAAGGCAAAAGCAGCGGCAGCGGCAAAAGCGAAAGGTAAAACAGACGGTGGTAAAGAGGCTCCAGTTGAAGAAGTGAGACCTTCCCATAATCAACCTTTGTTAGATGAAGTAAAGGCATTAATTGAAAAAGAGTTTGGAGCAGATGTTATTGAGGAAGCAATTATTAATACGCTTTCTAAACATGATCCAACTTTTACAATTAAAAGAGATGCTTATTTTAAAGTAGCACAGTTCTTAAAGAATAATGAACAGCTACATTTTACTTATTTATCTGGATTACACGGAACTGATTTTGTTGAGTACATGGAAGTTTACTCTTACATATATTCATATAAACGTAAACATGGAATCGCTTTAAAAGTAAGAGCAGACCGTGAACAACCTATTGTTGATAGTATTACTCCAATATGGGAAGGTGCAAACTGGCCAGAGCGTGAGACTTACGACTTACTTGGTATTCAGTTTGAAGGACATCCAAAGTTGGAGCGTATATTGCTGCCAGATAATTGGGTTGGCTATCCACTAAGAAAAGATTACGTTCAATTTGACGAGGGGGTGTAGGATAAGCCATGATTCGTACGGAAGAAATGCTATTAAATGTCGGACCTCAGCATCCAAGTACACACGGTGTATTTCGTCTTGTGTTAAAGATTGATGGAGAGATCATTAAAGAGGCGACACCTGTCATCGGTTATCTACACCGTGGTACAGAGAAAATCGCTGAAAATCTTCAATATACACAGATTATTCCATATACAGACCGTATGGATTATCTATCAGCAATGACAAATAACTATGTTATCTGTCACGCTGTTGAAACAATGATGGATATTAAAGTTCCAGATCGCGCAGAGTATCTACGCGTTATTTCAATGGAATTAGGGCGCGTTGCTAGTCACTTAGTTTGGTGGGGTACAAACCTTCTAGATATTGGGGCAGTGAGTCCATTCCTTTATGCTTTCCGTGAGCGTGAAATGATTATCAATCTATTAAACGAACTTTGTGGAGCGAGATTGACTTTTAACTACATGCGTGTTGGTGGGGTTAAGTGGGATGCTCCTGAAGGTTGGATTGAAAAAGTAAAAGAATTTATTCCTTATATGAGAGAGCAATTAAAAGGATATCACGATTTAGTTTCAGGTAATGAAATCTTTATTAATCGTGTAAAAGGTATTGGTGCATATTCACAAGAAGATGCAATTAATTTTTCATTAAGTGGTGCAAATCTTCGTTGTACCGGTGTTAAATATGATCTACGAAAAGATGCTCCATATTCTATTTACGACCGCTTTGATTTCGATGTCCCAGTGGGAACAGTTGGCGATGCATGGGATCGATATATGTGCAGAATGCTAGAAATTGAAGAGTCATTAAAGATTTTAGAACAAGCTGTTGAACAATTCCCTGCTGAAGGTGATATTTTAGCAAAAGTTCCTAAAATCATCAAAGCCCCAAAAGGTGAAGGATACGTTAGGATTGAGTCACCGCGTGGAGAAATTGGTTGCTATATTGCAAGTGATGGAAAAAAAGAGCCGTATCGTTTGAAGTTTAGACGACCATCTTTTTATAACCTGCAAATTCTTCCAAAGTTATTAAAAGGTGAAAACATCGCAAACTTAATTACTATTTTAGGTGGTATTGATATTGTACTTGGGGAGGTAGACGGATAATGATAGAAAATCTTCTACAAAGTACACCGTCTTGGATAAATTTTCTCATCTATTTAGGTTTAGGCGTTATTTTTCTATTTGTAGTTTTAGGTTTCGTAACATTTGGAATCCTATCAGAACGTAAAGTAATGGGTTTCATGCAAGGGCGTATTGGACCTAACCAAGTTGGTGGACGTTATGGTTTACTTCAAACTGTTGCTGACGTATTAAAACTACTTTTAAAAGAAGATACAATTCCGAAAGCGGCAGACAAACCATTATTTATACTTGCACCGGTCATCGCATTTGCACCAGCGTTTATGGTATTAGCAACTCTACCTTTCACAGAGAACTTACAGTTTGCTGATATTGGTGTTGGATTACTTTACTATATTGCTGTTTCAGGATTAACAACAGTTGGTGTTGTCACAGCGGGTTGGGCTTCAAATAACAAATATTCACTTATTGGTGGTATGCGTGCAGCAGCACAGATGATTTCATATGAAATTCCGTTAGTAATGAGCGTATTAGGTGTTATTTTATTAACTGGAAGCTTGAATTTAAATGATATTGTTAATGCACAAGAGAATGTATGGTTCATTGTAACTCAGCCGATTGCTTTCATCGTTTTCTTAATTGCAGCTGTAGCTGAATTAAACCGTACACCTTTTGACTTACCAGAGGCTGAGTCAGAGCTTGTAGCAGGTTATCATACAGAGTTTTCAGGATTCCGTTGGGCATTCTTTATGCTTTCAGAGTATGTTTACTTTTTTGCAATGTGTTCGTTAATTACGATTCTATTTTTAGGCGGATGGAAACCAATTGCGGGTCTAGACTTTATTCCTGGAGCTGTATGGTTCTCTTTAAAATTTAGTGTAATTTTATATTTATTAATTTGGTTCCGTGTAACGTTCCCACGTTTACGTGCTGACCAATTAATGGAGTTCGGTTGGAAGGTATTATTACCAGTTTCATTAGCTAATATTTTAATAACTGCATTAGTAAAAAGCTTGTTCTTCTAAACAAATAGACCAATCTAAAGGGGTGTGAGTCATGATTGGGTTAGTAAAAGGTTTAAAATATACTCTTCAAAATTTAACGCGCGAAAAAGTGACGTATGATTATCCAAATCAGCCGATTCCGTTACCAGATCGTTTTCGTGGAATTCAAAAGTTTTATCCAGAAAAATGTATTGTTTGTAATCAATGTTCAGCAATTTGTCCAACAGACTGTATTACATTAACTGGAAAAAAACATCCTGATCCTACGAAAAAAGGAAAAATTATCGACACATACGATATAAATTTCGAAATTTGTATTCTATGTGATTTATGTACAGAAGTTTGTCCAACAGAAGCGATTATTATGACAAATAACTTTGAACTTGCTGAATATTCACGTGATGAATTGTTTAAAGACCTTCAATGGCTTGATGAAAACGATCAAAACATTCGAAAGGAGAATAAAGCATGAGTGGTTTTGTAGTTGCTTTCTTTCTTCTTTCTTTATCAGCCATTTTAGGTGGCGTAATGATGTTAAACTCAACGAAAGTTATGCATATGATGCTTTCACTTGTATTAACATTCATTAGTATTGCTGGGATTTATGTCCTTCTATCAGCTGAATTTGTAGCTGTTGTTCAAATTCTTATTTATTCAGGTGCAGTAACAATCTTAATGATTTTTGGAATCATGTTAACGAAACATGATATTGAAAGTGAAAAACCAAAAAGAAATTGGAGAAATATTGCGGCATTAATCGGTATTGTTGCATTTGGAGTCGTTATGTTTTTAGGTGTAAATGGACTTTCAATCGACGCATCAGATGTTGATTTAGCAACAAATAATACGAAAAATATTGGATTAGAATTATTTACAAATCATATCGTGCCATTTGAAGTAATGTCTGTTTTATTACTAATTGCTTTAGTAGGTGCGATCATTTTAGCAAAATCAGATGATTCAAAAGAGGAGGGTACGAAGGAATGAATTCAGTTCCAATTAATGCTTATCTTCTTTTAGCGCTAATTTTATTTTGTATCGGATTATATGGTGCATTAACAAAACGAAACACAGTAATCGTGTTAATTTGTATTGAGTTAATGTTAAATGCCGCAAATATTAATTTAGTGGCATTTAGTAAGCTTGGTGTAGCACCTTCGTTAACAGGACAAATTTTTTCATTATTTACGATTTCAGTTGCAGCTGCTGAGGCTGCAGTGGGCGTGGCAATTTTAATTGCATGGTATCGTCATCGTCAGACAGTCAATATCGATGAAGCTGATTCATTGAAAAGATAAATAGGAGGTGGAATTTGATGATGCAGTATGCTTGGCTTGTTCCGGTACTTCCGCTAATTTCCTTTCTAATCCTAATATTAGCTGGTACAAAAGGAAAGAAAGGTAGTGGGATTTTAGGAGCAACTTTAACAGGAATCTCATTCATCATCTCCTTGTTCGTCTTATTTGACCGTCTACAAGGGGATACAGTGCAGAAACTATACACTTGGTTAACAATTGGAAATATCGATATTCACGTTGGATATGTAGTAAATGCACTAAATTCGTTAATGTTAGTAATCGTTACGTTTGTTAGTACATTAGTACATATTTATTCAACAGCATATATGGAAGAGGATGACCGAATTACAGTGTTTTTCGCATACTTGGGCTTATTTACATTTGCGATGTTAGCACTTGTCATTTCACCTAGCATTCTACAACTTTATGTATTCTGGGAGTTAGTAGGTTTAGGTTCATTTTTACTTGTTGGTTTCTACTTTTATAAAGAGGAAGCAAAAGCAGCGGCTAAAAAAGCGTTCATTATGACTAGAATAGGGGACGTTGGTTTATTCATCGGGATGGTACTTTTATTTTGGAAAACAAAGAGCTTTGATTTCGATCAAATTTTCAATGTAATCCAAGGTGGGCAAGTGAGTACTGGTATGTTAACACTTATTGCGATCTTGATTTTCGTAGGAGCAATGGGTAAATCAGGTCAGTTCCCACTTCACACATGGCTTCCTGATGCGATGGAAGGTCCAACACCTGTTTCTGCATTAATTCACGCAGCAACAATGGTAGCTGCTGGTGTTTACTTAGTAGCAACGACTTATCCAATCTTTATTGCTAGTGGAACTGCTTTAACAGTAGTGGCGATTGTCGGAGGATTTACAGCGATCTTTGCAGCGAGTATTGGTCTTGTGCAAAGAGATATTAAGCGAGTTCTAGCATACTCTACAGTCAGTCAATTGGGCTATATGATGCTTGCATTAGGTGTAGGTGGTTATACAGCAAGTATTTTCCACTTAACAACTCATGCGTTTTTTAAAGCATTGTTATTCTTAGCTGCAGGTAGTGTTATTCATGCCGTACACACTCAAGACATCTTTAAAATGGGTGGGTTACGTCAGAAAATGAAATGGACATCTACACTATTCTTAATTGGTACATTAGCTATTACAGGTGTACCATTACTATCTGGTTTCTTTAGTAAGGATGAGATTTTAGCTGCAACCTGGGAAAATGGAAATTACGTTTTATTCATAGTAGCTTTAATAGCGGCATTCTTTACTTCTTTCTATATGTTCCGATTATTTTTCTTAGTTTTCACTGGAGAAGAGAAGACAAAAGGTGCGCACGAGTCACCAATGTCAATGGTTCTTCCAATGTCACTACTAGGGATCCTTGCAATATTTGCAGGTTATATTAATACACCATTCTTTGGTCGTCACTTAAATGAGTTTTTATTAGACGGAGCTCCATTTACAATTGCAGAGCATAGTCATGAGCCGGTTTGGATTATGATCGTAGCAACGCTTGTTTCTTTAGCTGGTATTACGCTTGCTTACAATATGTATGGAAGAAAAGCTAAGCAATCTAAACAAGAAGAAAATGGATTATTCTATGAAATTCTTCTTAATAAATATTATATTGACGAATTATATAACGGTTCAATCGTAAAAGGTATGTTTGCAATCGGACATGTAATGTTTGCTATTGAGCGTTTTGTAATTGAAGGGCTTGCAGTTCTTGTAAAAGGAATTGTAAATAGTGTCGGTGGAATTGGTTCAAGGCTTCAAAGTGGTCAAGTTCAAACTTATGGATTTATTACATTACTTGGTCTTGCTCTAATCTTATTAGCAATCGTTGTGACAGGGGGGTACAACTTATGATGTCTCATTTCTTATTATGGGTTGTTTTCTCACCTTTATTGGGATTATTACTAGTTTCTTTTGCTCCAAAGAATTCTTATAAGCTCTGGGCATTATTGACTTCGGTTTTATCATTTGCAGTTACTATACTTGCTTATATTGCAGGTCAAAACCATTCTAGTTTAAAAGATTGGAATATTTCTTATGATTGGTTTTCATTTGGAAAGTTTTTCGCTGGATCAACTAGATTGTTTCAAGTTAAGTTTGAGCTTGGAGTAGACGGTCTATCATTAGTAATGATTTTACTTACTGGTATTATCTCATTAATCGCTGTAATAGCAGGTTACTCAATTAATAAAGGTTCAAAAGGCTTCTATCTACTACTATTTATTTTACAAGTAGGTATGTTTGGTGTATTTGCAGCTCAGAACTTAGTGTTATTCTTCTTATTCTTTGAATTAACGTTAGTTCCAATGTTCTTCTTAATTGGTAAATGGGGCCGATTTGATAGTGAACGTGCTGGATACCAATTCTTAATTTATAACGGATTAGGATCTGCATTCTTATTATTTGTTATTGCTGTCCTATTTGCTCGTACAGGCACAACAAATTATGAAGTTTTAGCAAACATCATTCCAGCAGGACAACAAACAATTAGTCCAATTTCAGAGCATTTAAAAATGGTTCTATTAATTTGTTTATTAATTGCGTTTGCAATCAAACTACCATTATTCCCGTTCCATCGATGGATGGTGAATGTTCATACTCAAGCAAACCCTGCTGTAGTAATCATTCACGCTGGTATCCTATTAAAAATTGGAACTTACGGTTTAATTCGTTTTGCTTTAGGTGTTTTCCCAGAGCAATTTGAAAAAATGTCGGTAGCTCTTGCGATTATTGGTGTAATTAATTTACTTTACGGAGCTTATATTGCTTTAATTCAAAAGGAATTACGCTCGGTATTGGCATATTCAAGTTTCTCACATATGGGGATTGTTATTATTGGATTAGCAGCAATGAATAGCGCTGGAATTCAAGGAGCAATTTTACAATCAGTATCTCACGGTTTAATTGCAGCACTTCTATTTTTAATAGTTGGCATGTTAGAAAACCGAGGTGATACTACTAGTTTTGACCGTATTTCTGGTCTTTCAAAATCAGCTCCAAGACTAGCTGGCTTATTGCTTTTTGGTGGTATGGCATCGTTAGGTTTACCAGGTCTATCAGGGTTCGTAGGAGAATGGTTATCATTTGTTGGCCTTTTCCAATCTCATAAAGCAATAGCAACTGTAGGTACGTTAGGAATCATCTTAACTGCAGCTTATATTTTAAGAGCAATTTTACAATTAAGCTTCGGTAAAGCTAGTGAATTTATTTCATCATTCACTGATTTGTCAAAACGCGAAGCAATCGCTTCAGTTATTTTAGTATTTGCGATTGTCCTGCTTGGTGTATACCCAGCTTTCGTAAATAATATGATTGTTTCATCAGTGGATTTTATCATTCAAGGGATTAGAGGTGTATAGAAGATGACTTGGAAAGCATTATCTGAATTTCAATGGGGAACAATGGGTCCTGAGATTATTCTAGTAGCTGCTGCGCTTCTTCTATTAACTCTTGAACTCTTACTACCTAAAAACTCGAGTCGTAAAATAGTCGGTTGGATTGGTTTACTAAGCGTTGTTGGATCACTAGTATGGTTAATCACACTTTATTCACATAAACCAATAAGTCTATTAGCGGGATCGTTTAAACTTGATTCTTTTGGGCTTCTCTTTAAAACTATTTTATTAATAGGAGCAATCTTAGTTTTATTACTTGCTCTTGGAGATAAATCAATTGCAGAGCGCTCAGAATACTACACATTGTTTATTACAGCGTTAATTGGAGCAATGTATATGGCTTCAAGTAGTGATTTAATCACATTATTTGTTGGATTAGAGCTACTTTCGATTTCATCTTATATTCTAGTCGGCATTCAAAAGAGAAGAGAAGGCTCTTCTGAGGCTGCACTTAAGTATGTAATTAACGGTGGTATTTCAACTGCAATAACATTATTCGGACTAAGCTATACTTATGGCTTAACAGGTACAACAAATATTACTGAAATGAATTTGGCACTTCAACAAGGAATTCCAAGCAGTAATGAATTTCTAATGATTCTAGCATTTGTGCTAGTATTTGTTGGATTATCATTTAAACTTGCGTCTGTTCCGTTCCATATGTGGGCGCCAGATGTATATGAAGGTGCTCCAACCCCTGTAACAGCATTTTTAGCAACAGTTTCAAAAACAGGTGGGTTTATTATCGTACTTCGCATCTTCTTAGCAATTTTTACGGGTGCATTATTGATGAAGGAACAAAAATCTGTATTTGAAGTAATGCAACCAGTTGTTGCTACATTGGCCGCGTTATCGATGATTATTGGTAATACAATAGCTTTAAAACAAAACAGTCTAAAGCGTATACTTGCATACTCAGGTATTGCACACGGAGGTTATGTTCTAGTTGCATTTGTAAGTATTTCACCATTCATGTTTGAGGGAATCTGGTTCTATTTATTAGCTTATACATTCATGACAATCGGTATTTTAACAATTGTCTACAATGTACAACAACAAAGGGGATCTGACTCATTATCATCATTTGCAGGGTTAATTAAAACGAATCCATTTTTAGCGATTACAATGACAATATTTGTGTTATCACTAGCAGGTATTCCTTTAACTGCAGGGTTTATAGGAAAGTTAAATATTTTCTTGGGGGCTTTCGTGCAAGTTAAAGGATATTATGTATTAGGCGGAATTCTACTTTTAACTACAGTAGTATCTTATTTTTACTATTTCGGCATCCTTCAAAATATTTTCTTTAGAAGTGGTGAAGAGCGTAAAGTTGTACTTCCTAAGACACATCTATTCGTTGTATTGGTTTGTGCTGTTTTAACAATTGTATTGGGAATTAAACCATCTTTAGCATTAGATGTATTTCATAAGCTAGACATTGTGAAAGACTTCTTTATGGCGTAAAATATATTTAAATTAAAAGTGTAGGTTGATTCCTACACTTTTTAATTTGTAAAGAAAGTATAAAATTAGTTTTTCAGACTGTTAAAATTACTTGCACTAAGAAAACATTGGCTAAAAAAGCAACTAGGCAATCTGAAAGTTTTTCTATAAAAATCGAGCGAAAAGAGGACGTAATAATTGGAAGCTTTAGTTGGGACAGAAGCGTTATTAGCAATAATTGTCCATTTATTTTTCATTATTTTAACTTGGTGGGCTTTAACAGCAATTAAGTGGGAGAGTATTATGAAAAAAGGTCATGTCGCCCAAATTCGACTTTTTATGGTGCTATTGACGATTACAATTTCTTCTGCTGTAAGTAGTTTTTTCTTAGACTATCTACAATATACAAAAAACATTACATATTTATTGAAATAATTTGTCAAAAAGTATGTTACGATGTATCGTATAAACCCCTCTCTACCTGTGAAAAATGGAAGTAAGAGAGGGGTTTATTTATGAAAAAGACTATGTACTTATTTTTAATTACTATTACTTTTGCTTCTGCACTATTTTTTAATTGGGGTAAAATCGGTATGGCTGATACAGGTGTAGGCCAATTGAACCGTTTTGCAGATGTATTAAATAAAAAAGACATTTCGGTTACAAGTTGGAATTTATACGCAAGAGAAGCTAAAATGAATACTTCGGTGTCTAAAATAATCAGTAAATATAAAAATGATTTTAAAAATTTTAAGTGGACGAAAGCTGACAATGGTAATAAAATAATTGGTACGTTTAATCATAATTTGGTCACAGAAAGAATCGTTGTTACATCTACTGGCAATAACAGCAGCTATGTAATTTATGAACTTAGTGGGACTAAATGGGACCAGCATGCTGAAAAAGAAACAAATAAACTGATAAAGAACTCATTGGAAAATATTTTTAGTAAAGAACCTACTTTTTTTACTTGTATAAAGGGGACAATGGGTGGTAAACTTGAAGGTGTTTTGCAAGGTATAAAAAATGATTTTTTGGGGACTTTTAAAGCAACAAAAATTGAAGAAATAAAAGAAGGGGCATTCGTCTCTGTTTCAGCATATACTGAACAGTGGAATGACGCTCTGGTTGCAAATGGCAAAAAAATTAATTTACAAATTGCAATACGTGAAAATAATGTTGATAAATCAACGACAATTATTATTGGCACACCGATTATAACAGTAGAATATTGATAGATCTATTTTAGGACACGGAGGGGAAAAGTTTGGATAAAATCATTGTCCGTGGCGGGAAACAGCTTCAAGGCACAGTTCGTGTAGAGGGTGCAAAAAATGCTGTCTTACCAGTTCTTGCTGCAGCGCTACTAGCTAGTGAAGGAAAAAATATAATTCATGACGTACCAACTCTATCTGACGTTTACACGATTAACGAAGTTCTTCGTAATTTAAATACAGAGGTTGGGTTCAAAAATAATACAGTAACAGTTGATGCTTCAAAGGATTTACATGTTGAAGCACCATTTGAATATGTTCGTAAAATGCGAGCATCTATTCTTGTAATGGGACCACTTTTAGCAAGAAATGGTCATGCACGTGTAGCGTTGCCAGGTGGATGTGCGATTGGATCTAGACCAATTGAACAACACTTAAAAGGATTTGAAGCAATGGGAGCTCAAATTACGGTTGGTAATGGTTTTGTAGAGGCAAAATCAAACGGTCGTTTAAAAGGGGCAAA
This sequence comes from Gottfriedia acidiceleris, assembly GCF_050457485.1. Classification (GTDB taxonomy): domain Bacteria; phylum Bacillota; class Bacilli; order Bacillales; family Bacillaceae_G; genus Gottfriedia; species Gottfriedia acidiceleris_D. The sequence goes on along the minus strand of NZ_JBCMJM010000017.1, from coordinate 119,739 downwards.
AATCTATTTAGATTTCCCAAGCGTAGGAGCAACAGAAAATATTATGTCTGCAGCAGCACTTGCAGAAGGAACAACAATTCTTGAAAATGCTGCAAAAGAACCTGAAATTGTTGACTTAGCAAATTTCATTAATGCAATGGGCGGTAAAGTTCGTGGTGCTGGAACAGGCACTATTCGAATTGAAGGTGTACCAACATTATTTGGTACAACTCATCACATTATTCCAGACCGTATTGAAGCTGGAACATTTATGGTAGCAGCAGCGATTACGAATGGTAATGTATTAATTGAAAATGCAGTTCCAGAGCACTTAAGCTCAGTTGTAGCGAAAATGCGTGAAATGGGCGTAACAATTATCGAAGAGGAAGAAGGACTTCGTGTAATTGGTACAGACAATTTAAAACCTGTAGACATCAAAACAATGCCTCACCCAGGCTTCCCAACAGATATGCAATCACAAATGATGGCACTTCTATTAAAAGCTAATGGAACAGGCATGATTACTGAAACAGTCTTCGAAAATCGTTTTATGCACGTGGAAGAATTCCGTCGCATGAATGCAAATATTAAAATTGAAGGTCGATCAACTATTATTCATGGACCAAATGATCTTCAAGGAGCAGAAGTAGCTGCTACAGATTTACGTGCTGCTGCATCACTTATCCTTGCTGGTCTTGTTGTTGATGGATATACTCGTGTTACTGAATTAAAACATTTAGATCGTGGTTATGTAAATTTCCATGAAAAGCTTGCTGCACTTGGAGCGGACATTGAACGTGTAAACGAACCAAGCACAGCTGTAGAGGAAGAAACACTAAAAGATTTACAAGCGTAAACTAAAAACTAATTCAAATGCCTGGCACTTTGTGTTACCCCACATAGAGTCGGGCATTTTTGCATTTTCATGCAACTTTCTACTATCAGTTATAGACAGAAACCTTATAAAATATTCTAAAAATAATAAAAAAATAATACAATTTGTTAAAAGAATCTAATTTGAAACAATCTATTACTTGTTCTAAATGCTTGTCCATATACATAAATTATCTTTAGAAAAGGCAATTAGTTGAAAATTGTCATTTAAAGTTGTTTTGAAATGGATAGGAGGAAAATATGAAGTCATTTAAAACATTAATCACTGCAGGATTAACTACTTGCTCAGTCGTTATTATTATCCCTACATTGCTTGTTCTACCATTTCATAGCCACACAGATGGTAGATTGGTTGATCAGCTACAGAAAAAAGCAAACCAAGTCGCAGCAGCGAACAAAAATGACAATCTAAGTATTGAAGTTTTTAGAACAAAAACACAAAAAGTTGAAAAACTACCAATCGAGGAATACGTATTAGGAGTAGTAGCATCAGAAATGCCAGCAAAATTTGAAACAGAAGCATTAAAAGCACAAAGTTTAAGTGCAAGAACATTTATCATCAAACGGTTGAAAGAAGGAAAACCACTTGATGAGGGTGGAATTGTTGATGATTCAGTTAATTTTCAAGTCTTTCAGGATCGTGACGATCTGAAGAAAAGATATGGTGCTGAATACGATAAAAATATAGCTAAAATTGAAAAAGCTGTAAAAGCCACTGAAGGACAAATATTAACTTACGATGGACAACCTATAACTGCTTCATTCTTCTCCACAAGCAATGGATACACAGAAAACTCCGAAGAATATTGGAAAAATAGTGTACCATATTTAAAAAGCGTACCGAGTCCTTGGGATTCCGTTGCTCCCAACTATATATCAAAAAAATCATTTACAATAAGTGATTTTGAAAAGAAACTTAATGTGAAAATTAATAAGTCAGACATAGGGAAAGTCACTTCGAGAACACAAGGTAAACGTGTAGAACAAGTGGCGTTTGGTAAAAAAACTCTTTCAGGGAAAGAGATTAGAGAAAAACTAAACCTACGTTCAACAGATTTTTCTTGGGAGCGTTCAGGTAATGATATTATCATTACAACAAAAGGTTTTGGCCATGGAGTAGGTATGAGTCAATACGGAGCAAATGAGCTTGCTAAGCAAGGAAAAACATACGATGAGATTGTTAAGTATTATTATAAGGGAATTAACATAAAGAAGCTTAGTAAGAAGGACTATGACCTATTAGAGAAGCTTTGAGAAAGGTACAGTAAGACAGACCTCATTAAGGTCTGTTTTTTTGTATAACCGCTAAGATCGGTTTTATATGAAAAGAAGAAAATAACATAAAAAACACTCTAAATCGAACTAAGATTCGTTCACTTAGAGTGTTTTTTGATTAAATAAAATATTGATTTTGGGAAATTAAGAAGTTTAATTGCAGAAATACCAGTGTTATTTGCAACATGCAGGTTCAATTTCAGTTCCTTACGATACATAAGATTACACTACAATTCCTCTTCTTTTCTTAGCCCTTACTGCTTTTGAGCATATTTATAATAAAAATATCCAACAAATGGACGTACCTTTATGTTTTTTACATTTGATTTTTGCAAGTATACATAGCCAGCTTGGTAAACTGGAGCAATCGCAGCATCATCTAGTAAAAGGTCTTCAGCATTATGAAGGAGTTGAGTACGTTCTGTTTCGTTTTGTAAGCTGATTGTATTTGCTTTTTGAATAAATTCGTCATATTGAGCGTTTTTATAATTTAATACATTTAAAGCCGATTTAGATGTAAATAGCTCTAAATAAGTCGTTGGATCTGGATAATCTGCACCCCATGTATCTAGAGAAAGATCATAGTTTCCTTGCTGACGCAATTCGAATTTTTGTTGTGCAGGTTGTACGACAATATTAACTGTTAGACCTTTTAAATTTGTTTCTAATTGTGATTTTAAATATTCACCGATTTTACGCGATGTATTGTTATCACTTACTAGTAATGAAATTGCAGCTTTTGACTTACCACTTTCAGATAAAGCTTCTTTAAAAAGTGATTTCGCCTCCTCTAAACTTACTGCAGAAGGATGAGATGTTGAGCTAACAAAGTCGACGCCTTTAGAGTTTTTTACTAAACCTTTAGGAATAATTCGATCAGTAGGAATAGAACCATCGTTTAATAGCGTTGTACTAATGTCCTCTTTATTAAAGCCATTTGCGATTGCCTTACGCATTTTTAGATTTGCTAAAAATGGATTTTTTTGATTAAAGCTGATGTAAGAGATAATTGGCATAGCTAATTTGTTTAATTCTTTATTACCTTTATAACGATCGATAACGTTAGAATCAATAATCGCTTGGTCAAGTTCACCTGTTTCATAGAGATTAACTGCAGTTGTTGTTTCTTTCATGATTTTAACGTCAATTTTATTTACATGGACATTCTTTTTATCATAGTATTGTGGATTTTTTGTCATTGTGAATCCAGCTTCATGATCCCATTTACTTACAACGTAAGGACCGTTATATAAAGTTGTATTTGCTTCTAGACCATATTTGCTACCTTGCTCTTTAACGAATTTTTCATTTAACGGGAAGAACATTGGTAAACTAGTCAGTTGAATGAAATATGGAATAGGACGTTCAAGTTTAATTTGTAATGTTTTATCGTCCAGTGCAGTTACCCCGAGTTTATCCACAGATAACTTTCCTTGGTTAATTTCTTTTGCATTTTCAATATCATATAAATCGTATGCAAACTGAGCTTTAGTATTTGGATCGACTGCTCGTTTCATTGCAAAAACAAAGTCTTTTGCTGTTACTGGGTCTCCATTTGAATATTTAGCATCTCTTAAAGTAAATGTATAAACTTTACCATCCGTACTAACTTTATGTGACAAAGCAGCAGCGGGGACGTATTCTCCTTTTTCATTTGGCATATAAAGACCTTCCATTACACTATTAAGTGCGTTCAATGATGGTCCATCTAAAGCTAGTGAACTATCAAGACTGACAATATCTGAAGTATCCATTAAATGTAGCGTGTGATCATTTGACTTCGAAGCTACCTGATTTGATTGTTGTCCACAGCCTGCTAGTGCCAATGTGAGTAATAAAGTAATTGATATGAAGGTTTTCTTAGTAAATATCATTTTATTTTTTCTCTCCTTATTTTTGGGTACAAAAAAAGAGTCCCCGCCTTATAGAAAGGACGAGGACTCCCGTGGTGCCACCTTAATTAGCCTAAAAACGTTTAGACTCACTTTGCAGTATCAAAACAAATGAATTGAACTACCTTGTGACAAAAAGCAGTATCGAAACATGAGTTTGAATACCTGTCTCTTTTATCGGTGAGACGTCCGCCAAAGCCTACTGCATAAATAAATGGTTCGGTTTGGGTGCTCAGAAGCCCATTCAAAAATATGTCCGTACTGACTTGCACCAACCGTCAGCTCTCTGAAACTTTCATATAATCTACTCTTCTTCATCATCGCAAAAAATATATAATGACTGAAATAATTTTTAAGTTTAGGTTTTTAATACATCGTACAAGCTTGTAGTGTGATTATATTTTGTAAAAAAGAAAAATGCAAGAAAAATATTTTATTAACTTCATAATGAGACTTATTAACTTATCCACAAATATTGTGTATAAACCTTGTGGAATTGTGGATAAATCGCTTTCATTTGTTAATATTGTTCAAGTATTTTGTGGATTAGTGTGAATTAGTTTGAAATTGTGTGGAAAAATAAGAATTTTGTCGAACTAAAATTTTCTAAATTGCGTATATAATTCCAGAAATCTGTTGACAATGATTGCAGAGGTGATAAGGATGAGAGAGGAACAAAACAAAAAAACTTCTCAAAAAGTTATTAAAATGTTAAGAAAGCGTTGGGTTGTACCAGCAATTTATTTAGTGAGTGCGGCAGTAATTTTGACAGGTGCTTTATGGTATCAATACAGTAATGCTCCAACTCCAACAAAAACTGGAACTACAGTTGATACGAGAGAGCCTGAAGCAATTCCAGCTTCACAGCCAGAAGAAAAATTAACTTACCCAGTTTCAAAGGATGCAACAGTTCAAGTAAAAAGTCATTATTATGACGACTCTGCTTCAAAAGATGAGCAACAAGCATCATTAATTCAAATGGATAATAATACTTTCACGATCAACACTGGTATGGATTTAGTTGATAAAAGTGGAAAAGAATTTGATGTAACTGCTGCTCTTAGTGGTACTGTAACAAAAGCTCAAAAAGATGCTGAGCTAGGTTATGTAGTTGTAGTAGAAAGTGGTAACGGATTAGTTTCATATTACCAAAGCTTAAAATCTGTAAGTGTTGAGCCAGGAACAAAAGTTTCACAAGGACAAGTTCTTGGTACTGCTGGAACAGCTTTAATTGGCAAAGAAAATGGCATTCATGTTCATTATGAATTACGTAAAGATGGTGTAGCAATTAATCCAGAGAAATACCAAGGACAAGATGTTTCATCAATTATTAGTTCTGTTAATACAAAAGGCGAAACAAAAGAATCTAATACAATGAATACTTCTGGTAATGTATCAGATGACAATGAAGAAGGTTCTTCTAATACTGATTCAGATGGAAATAAAATTCAACAATAATAATTAAGCAATTCACAAAGTGCCTAACACGTGGGAATCATACCCCATATGTGTTGGGCACTTGTTTTTTTCTGATAATTGTGCATAGTTAGACACCTTTGCTAATACAATGTTATAAACCCATCAAAGAGGTGTTTGAGGTGAGGAATCGTGGATTTTCTACCTAGTCAAAATAAATGTACCTCAGCAGGTCAGTCAGAGCAGGAAAAAGAGCAGCTTAGTCAGTCAAAACGAGTCTCATTTCACGCTTCTCACATCCATTTAGAGGAGGAGAGTAGTGTGCACGATTACATCAAAGAGAGAACGATCAAGATTGGGAAATATATCGTGGAGACGAAGAAAACAGTTCGTGTAATAGCTAAAGAATTTGGAGTATCAAAAAGCACAGTACACAAAGATTTAACAGAACGCCTACCGGAAATCAATCCAGATTTGGCAAATGAAGTAAAAGAAATTTTGGATTATCACAAATCAATTCGTCACTTACGCGGTGGAGAGGCTACAAAGCAAAAGTATCAAAAAGAAGACGTTGAGAAAGTAACTAAATAGGGTTTCTGAGCCTTGAAAACAAAATTAGAAATATTTAACCTCCTGTTCACAAATATTAATTACTAAAAGTAGTTCTTTATGGTAAAATTATATTTTGGTATGGAACGTATTCGGGGAACTGCTCATGAGTATAGTGAATAAGGAGGAGCCAAAAGGAATGTTTTCTAAGGATATCGGAATAGATCTTGGTACAGCCAATGTCTTAATACATGTTAAAGGTAAGGGAATCGTATTAAACGAACCTTCTGTAGTTGCAATAGAGCGTAGTAGCGGTAAAGTATTAGCAGTAGGGGAAGAAGCAAGCCGCATGGTAGGTCGTACACCTGGTAATATCGTAGCAATTCGTCCACTTAAAGACGGTGTAATTGCTGACTTTGATATTACTGAGGCAATGCTACGTCATTTTATAAATAAATTAGATGTAAAGGGATTCATGTCAAAGCCGCGTATTTTGATTTGTTGTCCAACAAACATCACATCTGTTGAACAAAAAGCAATTCGTGAAGCTGCTGAAAAGAGTGGCGGTAAACAAGTTTATCTTGAAGAAGAGCCAAAGGTTGCTGCAATTGGTGCTGGAATGGATATATTCCAACCAAGTGGTAACATGGTAATTGATATTGGCGGTGGGACAACCGATGTCGCAGTTTTATCGATGGGAGATATCGTCACCGCCTCTTCAATTAAAATGGCAGGGGACAAGTTTGATATGGAGATTTTAAACTATATCAAGCGTGAATACAAACTGCTAATTGGAGAGCGTACTGCAGAGCAAATTAAAATTGAAGTAGGTACTGTTTTCCCTGGCGCAAGAAATGAATCAATCGATATCCGTGGACGAGATATGGTAACGGGATTACCTCGTACAATTACTGTACAATCTGATGAAATTCAAAGAGCATTAAGTGAACCAGTTTACTTAATCGTACAAGCTGCAAAAACAGTATTAGAGCGTACTCCACCTGAATTATCAGCTGATATTATTGATCGTGGAGTTATTCTTACTGGTGGCGGAGCATTACTTCATGGAATAGATATTTTACTTGCTGAAGAATTAAAAGTACCTGTTTTCATCGCTGAAGATCCAATGCAATGTGTTGCAGTAGGTACTGGAATTATGTTAGAAAATATTGATAAAATTCCAAGTCGTTACTTAAAATAAAAATCTCAAGCTATATAGCTACACACTGAAATCTCAAGCATATAGAGCTTGGGATTTTTTTGTTTGGAATATATTAGGAGCAGTTATCTTTGTAAGAATAGTGTTTAGGTTTTGTAAAGTTAAGATGAACAAGAAGGTAGTCATAGTTAGAATAGAGAAAAGGAAAGTATCAAAGTTTAAAACGCTCCATTTAAAGTTTAAATTAAGTAATTGTAAAACGTGGATTATCTAGGTAAGCAGTACATATGATTTAATACTTAAAACTCTAACATCTTAAAAATTATGTAAAACGCTACTCTAGTTTCACTTGGGACTTGATCTAAAGAAAATCGAAAAGGGTTGATTGGTAGATAGTTAATTTAACTGGTGTAAATGATGATCGAACTTCAGGATAAGTAAAGATACCTTTAAAAAGTAATAGACCTATAGAAATCAAAACTGAATTTGCAATTAAGAGTAAATTTTATCACGTTAGGCAGTGTTAAAGGTTTTTTTATCTTTACTGATTAATTGTATAGGATGGGGATGAACTATGACGCATATAGTTGTTGCTGGTACGGGATATGTTGGTCTTACTACAGGAGTTTCATTTGCTTCAGTTGGTTACAATGTAACGTGTGTTGATATTGATATTGAAAAAATTGAATTATTGCAAAAAGGAATTTGCCCTATTTTTGAACCGGGTTTGAAAGAATCATTATTAGAAAATATTTTCCTTAATAAAATTGAGTTTACAACAAATTACAAAGAAGCTTATAGCCATGCAGATATCATATTCATTGCGGTCGGTACACCAGAACTTCCAGATGGAACAGCAAATTTGCACTATTTAAAAGGGGTTGCGAAAGAGATCGCAATTAATGCTAAAAAAAATCTAACAGTTGTTATTAAAAGCACTGTTCCAGTTGGAACGAATGAGGCAGTTAAGAGAATAATGTTGGAAAATGCCCCTCGACATTTAACGATTGATATAGTATCAAATCCTGAATTTTTAAGGGAAGGTTCTGCACTTTACGATCTATTTAATGGTGATCGAATTGTCATTGGTTCCGAAAGCCAAAGTGCAACGGAATTAATAAAGGAATTATATAAACCATTTAATACAGCTATCTATACAACAGATGCAAGAAGTGCGGAAATGATTAAGTATGCATCTAATGCTTTTTTAGCTACTAAAATAAGTTTTATTAATGAAATTGCTATGATCTGTGAAAAATTGGATGCTAATGTTGATCATGTTGCCCATGGTATCGGGCTAGACCACAGAATCGGTTCAAAGTTTTTAAAAGCTGGAATTGGATATGGCGGATCTTGTTTTCCAAAGGATACGACTGCTTTAGTAAAAGAAGCTGAGCTAGTAGGTGTAGACTTAAAACTATTAAAATCTGTTATTACAATTAATAATCAACAGAAAATAAAACTTTTCGAATTAACAAAATCTCTTTTTGGAAATTTAAAAAATAAAGAAATTGCAATTCTAGGAGTTAGCTTTAAACCAAATACAAATGATATTCGACATGCACCTTCTATCGATTTAATTAATCAGTTCATCAGAGAAGGTACTAAAATAACCGTATATGATCCGTATGCCTTACCTGAATTAAGAAAAGTATTCGGAGATTCCATAAATTATTCAGTTAATGTGAAGGAAGCTATTCATGAAAAAGAGGCCACATTTATTTTGACTGAATGGAGAGAAATCGTAGAAACAGATCTCCAATTGTACGAGGAGCTAATGAAGCTTCCATTATTAATTGATGGACGTAATTGTTTTGAATTAATTAAAATGCAAAAAAAGAACATTCACTATTACTCAATCGGTCGAAAGCCAGTAAATCCGATCCCACAGCTTATTAGTAAATAATTATAAATAAATTTAAGACTCATTTGAACTGAAAATTTCTAAGACTCTTTAATAGGAGTGGGACCCTTAAGTTGCTTGGATAAGACACGGCACTTCGGAGATCGAGCAACCTAGATGGAAAAAAATTCTTATATCAAAAGTGAAGCGGGGTGTCTCATGAGACAGCCTTTTTTTGTGTGCAAAATAAACCACTTAGAAAACAATACATTAAATGAAATATTTTGGAAAAAGTATAAAAATAATAAGCCATGATTATGGGGTGGTGGAAAAAAGTGTTTAACTACAAAGAAACCAATAGTGCAGCTACAAATAAAAAAATTCCATTTCAGAATAATATATCCCGTTCTTTAAGTAAGGACATTTTAGAAAATATAAAAAGAATAAAAGATGATTTTGGAGATAGCTCTGACCTTGTGATTCGTCATGAAACACTTGGAGAAGGTATGCAGTATTCGTTTGCTGTGATTCATATTGACGGAATTTCAAATGAGAAATTAGTGAATGATGGAATCATTAATAAAATCGTTAAAGTTAATGCAGAAAAAGAAACAACGCTGTCATTAACAGATTTAGAGAATGGGTTAAAAAGCGTAATCGCCGTTTCAAGTTTAAAATCACAATCAAGCTATACAAATCTCTTATCAGCATTACTGATTGGAGATACCGTTGTTCTTTTAGATCATGATAGTAATTTCTTAGTTGCATGTACAAAAATGGTCCAATCTAGAAGTATATCAGAGCCTTCAACACAAACTGTAATCAGGGGACCAAAGGATAGTTTCACAGAAAGCTTACGTACAAATACTTCTCTGATTCGTAATAGAATCCAGCACCCAGCGTTACGGATTGAGTCAATGAAAATAGGCGAAGTAACGAGAACAGACGTAGAAATAATGTATATAAAAGGGGTTGTAGATGAAGAGTTATTAAGGGAAGTAAAACATCGCTTAGAGGCTATTAATGCAGATGAAATCTTAGAATCCAGCTATATTGAAAACTATATTCAAAACGATCAAAAGACTATTTTTCCTACATTGATTAACTCAGAGAGACCTGATGCTGTAGTAGGTAACTTACTGGAAGGACGTGTTTCTATCTTTGTAGCTGGTACACCATTTGTCTTAATTTTACCAGCTACATTTACGCAGTTTTTTCAATCTCCAGAGGATTATTATCAAAGCTCATATATTGGTACTTTTTTAAGAATGCTGCGTTATCTGTCCTTTTGGACTGCTTTGTTTGCACCTGGAATTTTCATTGCAATTACTTCCTTTCATCAGGCTGTAGTTCCAACGGTTTTATTAGTAAGCTTAGCTGCTCAACGTGAAGGTGTGCCATTGCCAGCGATTGTTGAAGCACTTGGTATGGAACTAGTTTTTGAAGTATTACGTGAAGCTGGAATTCGAATGCCAAGAGCGGTTGGGCAGGCGCTTTCAATTGTTGGAGCCTTAATCTTAGGGCAAGCAGCTGTACAAGCAGGATTTGTATCTGCGTCAATGGTAATCATCGTATCAATTACTGCGATTGCTAGCTTTACGATCCCTTATTATAATATGTCAACAGCTGCTAGGATTCTTCGGTTTATATTATTATTGGCAGCAGCTTATATTGGTTTATTTGGAATTTTGATTGGCGGTTTAATTATATTATTGCATATGTGTAGTCTACGATCTTTTGGAGAGCCATATTTTGCGCCATTTGCTCCATTCCGTATAAAAAGTCAAAAAGATACTATTTTAGTTGTACCTACTCAAGGAAACACGAAAACCGTTAAAGAACAAAGATCTGGAGAATAAGTATGAAAAGAAAATGTATGATCTTAATTCTAATTACAAGTTTACTTTTGGTGAGTTGTTCTAATTATAAAGAATTAAACAGTGTATCGATCGTGGTAGCTATGGGTGTTGATTATATACCTAAAGAAAATCAATACAATATGGTTCTTCAAATCATTAATCCGAGTGCAATTGCTAGTGTAACCGGATCCATAGGTACACCAGTTATTTCCCTAGAAGAAAAAGGTAGAACCATTTCGGAGGCGGCTCGAAACGTTACAAAAAGTGTTTCTCGATCAAATATCTATTCTCATGTGGCACTCGTTGTCATTGGTGAAAACTTAGCAAAGGAAAAAACGTTGAACTATATATTTGATGTGTTTGAGCGAGATTCCAAAATACGTGTTAATATTCCAGTTATTATTGCAAGGAATGACAGTGTTTATCGAGTAATGAATAACTTGCCAGCACTTGATAAATTACCGGCTAAGTCGATCGTAGGAAAAATTAAAAATACTTCATCTCTTTTAGGGGAAAATCAAGAAATACAAATGCGACAAGTAATATCAGCTCTTTCAAGTAGTGGTAGAGAACCAGTCATTAATGGTGCAATTTTAGAAAATGAAACCAAGACTTCTGAAACACTTGATAATTTTTCAAGTGTGAAATCATCCTATAACAAAATTGAGGGGTTAGGCGTTATTAAAAAAGGAAGGCTAGTAGGATGGTTAGATGGCTCACCAGCAAAATCGGTACAAATAGTTGATAATGCAATAAAAGAAACAAATATACAAATAAAATGCAGCAAAACAGAATTTGATTCGATGGAACTCACACGTGTGAAAACGGACACGAAGATTAAAATGAAAGGTAAAATACCAATAATTCACATAAAAGTAAAAGCGATAGCCATTATTGATGAAGTACTTTGTAATGACAATTTTGATAAGGCAAACACTCTAAAAAAATATGAAATATTAAGTGAGAAAGCGATAAAGCAATCCCTAGATGAAGGAATTAAAAAAGCACAAGGATATGGTGCAGATATTTTTGGGTTTGGCGATAAACTACATTTATCAGATCCAAAGGTTTTTAAAAAATATGAGAAAAATTGGAATGAACAATTTCAAAAAGCTAAAGTGAAAATTGATGTTGATGTCCAAATAAATAATGTAGGTATGAGAAAAAAAGCTTATCCATTTTAGAAAAGAAGGGAATGCTAATGAATCGAAAATTATCAATTGGTGCCTACCAATTCTTTAGTATTATATTTTTATTTGAAATGGGGAGCGCTACATTAGTAGGGATTGCATCTGGTGCAATGCAGGATGCTTGGGTTAGTGTTTTAATAGCTTTGGTTACTGGATGCTTACTATTTTGTGTTTACATTAAATTATTTGAACTGTATCCCGAGTTACCATTTACGAGATATATTCAATCTATATTAGGGAGGTTTGCAGGTAAATTACTAGCAATGGTTTATATTCTCTATTTTATTTATATTGGAGCACGAGTTCTTAGAGACTTTGAAGAACTACTCGTGATTACACTTTACAATGCGTCATCTCTAATTTCAATCGGTATTTTAATTATGTTTTTATGTATGTATGCAATCTTTAAAGGCTTTGAAGTATTCGGGAGAGTATGTGAGTTTCTTTTTTTCGTAATCATCGCCATAACGACAACAATTATTGGTTTTGAAGTAATTGCAGGTTTAATAAAAACTGATAATTTAAGACCCGTACTAGAGACCGGATGGAAAACTGTAATAAAAGAGGCTTACCCTTTGACTGTTACATTTCCATTTGGTGAAATGCTTGTATTCACAATGCTTTTACCTTATTTAAAGAAACAGGAGTATGCATGGAAGGTCGGTATTCCTGGATTAATCTTTGCAGGTCTGGTTTTAACGTTAGTAACAATGCTTAATATTTGCGTTTTAGGAGCAAACACGGTGGTAAGAGCTACTTATCCTATCTTAACTGCTATTAGTTATATAAATATTGCTGATTTTATTCAAAGATTAGATTCTGTCATTGTCATTGTTATCGTCATAGGAGGATTTATTAAGATAACGGTTTTCTTCTTTTGTGCGATCGTTGGAGCGGCAGATTTATTTAAAGTAAAAAAATCTGATACACTTACTTATCCAATTGCAGTAATCATATTAATTTGTTCCATATGGATGGCACCTGATTATTTAGAGCACTATAAAGAAGGGCTCGACATTGTGCCTTACTTTTTACATATACCTTTACAAATCATTATTCCTACTGTTCTGTTGGTCATTGCAGTCATCCAAAAAAAAGCAAAAACAAAAACAAAAGAGAATGCAGCTTAGAAGCTCTAACTGCATTCTCTTTCGTTTTAATTAGAAGTATTTTGATTTTGTTCTTGATTTCGTTTCTTTTTTAGTTTTTTCATATACGATAGGACGATTTTGGCAACGCCGAATGGTACGGTAAAAAAGAAAATTAATACATAATCTTCACCTACTAGTTCAGTTTTGCTAAGCTTTATATTCGTTAGTAAGTGAGGAAATTCATCCCCATTATATAAGTCGATTCCTTCCAATAAGCACATCTCTAGTATAAATAAACAAAGAAAAACCCAAAATACTTTCAATGCCCGCACCCCATTTATAATGACTAATTACTATTATTTTGGTATATGATGGCAGTGATTATACGAAAAGTTAGGGAAACTTCAAGAAAAGTCTATGACTATTTATCTGAAAATTTAGTATATAATAAAAGGAGTGTAAAAGGGGTGAGTTAATTGATCCAAATATTTAAAAACAAAAATTTTTCATGGCTATTTTTAGCGAATTTTACTTCTCAGCTTGGTTCTGTAGTAGGGATGACAGCATTTATGTTGTACTTATTAAGAAAATTTTCAAGTCAGCCATACTATGCTACGATAACCGAGCTAATGTATACCCTACCAATGATCTTTGTTTTCTTTTTAGTAGGTGTAGTAGCAGACCGTTTAAATCGAAAGAAAATAGCAGTTAATTGTGACTTTATAAGCGCGATATTATCAATTATTCTACTAATAACGATTATGCAGGATTGGATTTACCTATCATTCGGAATTCTCTTTTTAAGAAGCGGCGTCTCAAAATTTTTCCAACCGGCTCAATCTGCTTTATTACAGGGAATATTAACAGAAGATCAGTATGCAATATCAGCCGGTTTAAACCAGCTAGTTAGTAGCTTATTTATGCTTTTTGGCGGAGCAATTGGAACTTTCATATTTTGGACTCTCGGAGTAGAAGCAGCCATCGTCATTGATATGATTTCCTTCATTGCATCGGGACTATTTATTTTATTAGCAAAAGTTTCAAAGGACATTACGAATCCGAATGGAGAGCATAAGCTTAAAGATTTGAAATTTACATTAGTCTTAAAGGATTTTAAAGAGGGAATATACTATATAATTAATCATTCATTACTTAGATCACTTATATCTGGTTTCTTTTTATTTGGTGTAATTAATGGTGGATTCTCAGTTATGCCATCATTTATTTTAAAATATAAACTGGCACCTTCTAACTATGAAGAAATGTTAATTTATATTGGAGTAGCCTTTGGTTCGGGCGTTTTAATTGGAAGTATAGTTGGATCAATGCTCGCGAAGAAAATGCCACTACCATATATGATCATAATTGGATTAATTGTTTCTGGCTTATGTGTTGTTGCAGGAGGTTTCTCTAATACTACATATGCTTATATCATTTGGCAATTCATAATCGGGTTGGCTTTACCTGTTATTAATATTGGTCTTGGAGGATGGTTCCCTAAAATTGTTGAAAAAAAGATGATGGGAAGAGTTCAGGGCTGGATATCTCCTATTATTTTATTCTCCCAAAGCATCACATTGGGATTAATTGCAGCTTTTTATCCTTCGATTTTAAAAATTGAATGGCTCCATGCCATAGTCGGTGCTAGCTTGTCGATTGTTGGTATTTATTATTTATTTATACTGCCTAAGTTTCTTAGAGCTGAGTCTATTAAAACCGTAAATGTTGAGAAATCGGTAAATCAATAAATAGAATAAAAAAGAGACAGATATAAAAGGCAAATACCTCTTTTATACCTGTCTTTTTGTATGAATTTGTATTTATAAACTAACAATCTTTAAAAAAATATAATTTAAATAATTAAAGTGCTGATTTATTATTTGAATTATGTTTGTATAAAATCGATTTGCGACTTTTTTGGATCCAGTAGCCAATTGATACTAATATGACCCACGGAACACCAATTTTCCAAGCGGAGTTCCAATCTGGTGAAAATGCCATTGTAATTAAAATACCACTAAGTAGAAGTATTCCGATCCATTGAAGAAATGGAAAGAGCGGTGCTTTGACTGGTAATGGCTCGTTATAATGAAGGTGAACGGTTTTTCTAAAACGAAGATGACTAATTAAAATCATAAGCCATACTAAAATTCCACCAAAGATTGAGATACCAAATAATTTGTTAAATGTATCTGGGTAGTACATAGACAATACAGTTGCGATTAATACACCTGCACTTGAAATGAAAATTGCTGTTACGGGCGTACCATTTTTAGATAATTTACCAAATGATTTTGGAGCATAATCTCCGCGAGATAAGGAGAATAACATACGTGATGTTAAGTATAAATTAGTATTCATACTGGATAGTGCAGCGGTTAAGATCACAAAATTCATAATGCCAGCCGCATATCTCACACCAGAACTCTCAAAGACTTTTACAAACGGTGATCCAGAAATCTCATGGGCACCTGCTTGCATCCAAGGAATAACAGCAACGATGATTCCTAATGATAGAATATAGAATAAAAACAAACGTAGAACCATGCTCTTCATTGCTTTAGGAATAGCTTTTTTTGGGTCTTTAGATTCCCCTGCTGTTACAGCGACAATCTCTACACCATAAAAACTAAAGATTGCCATAAGTACAGCCATCCAAACGCCTTTAAACCCATTTGGTAGGAACCCGTGCTGATCGGTATAATGGTGAAATCCTACAGAGTGTGAATGTCCAATTCCAAATAGGAGCGAAACACCAAAAACTATGAATAGTACAATAGCAACGACTTTAATCATTGCAAACCAATACTCGATTTGACCAAAGTTGGAAACAGACCTGCTGTTCACAAGGACTAACGCAATACCAAATCCGAGTGTCCATAACCAAACAGGAATACTCGGGAACCAATACTGCATGTACAGTCCAACCGCAACAGCTTCTCCACCAATTGCGATTACTTGTGCCGCCCAATATGTGTAGCGAATAAGGAAACCTGCCCAAGGATTTAAATACATCTCTGCATAAGTGCCGAATGAACCGGCTGTCGGGTGCACAACTGCCATTTCAGATAAACTAAACATCATTATCACTGATATGAATGCAGCAATAATATAACTTAGAATAACCCCAGGTCCAGCGTATCCGATTGCAATGCCACTTCCCATAAATAAACCGGTACCAATTGCTCCACCAATCCCAATCATGGTCAGTTGTTTACTAGTTAGCGAACGACTTAGTCCTCCTTCTCGTTCAATTACAGTTTTGTTTTCATTCATATTGTTTCGCCACCTTTCTTGAATTGTTTTCTATAAGATAACGTCCAATCAACACTTTTTCCGGCAATCAGCATACTAAAAAACGTGAGGAATGTTCGCTGTAATCCTTCTCCGATTAAGGAATACAAAAGGACAATTCCATTTATAACCATCATCGTTTTTCCAATAGAAAAACTCGGGAATTTTCTATTGATTACTACACTTGCTATATCAAGTCCTCCAGTTGTACCACCTGCTAAAATCACGATTCCAATTCCGATACCAGACAAAATTCCACTGAGTATACATCCTATTAACGGAAGATGCGGGCCTGGTAGTGAGGAGAAGAGAGTTAAGAAGAATGATAAACTACACATTCCAAGTAAACTAAGCAATGCAAATGGTACACCAACTGCTCGGTATCCAATTAAAAATAGTGGTATGTTTAATAAAAAGTAAAGAATCCCTAGTGGAATAGGCATAAATTTAACAAGCAACATACAGATACCACCAAGTCCTGGAGCCACAATTCCATTTGGCACCTGGAAAAAGTAATAGGTAAGTGAGACCAAAATTGTTCCAACAATTACTATAATTGATTTTTTGAAATATAGTTTTTGGTTAGCTTTCCCTAATTGCATAAGCAATTTCCTCAATCGCGCGTACAATTTCATCTTCTGTATTGTAGAAATGAGGAGCTACACGTAAAACGTCATTTCGGGCAGAGACAATTATTTTTTTTGTTTTTAAGTATTGCTCAACGGCATTAGCTTGTTCCACTCGAATTGCAGTGTTACTACCTTTTATTGATAAATCTGTTGGGCTAACAACGGTCAATCCGAGTGAATGCGCTGTTTCAATTGCAACAGTAGATAAGTAAGATAGATAATCCTGAATAGATGGAACACCAATTTGATTTAAAAAAGAAATTCCTGCTTCAGCTGCATAAGCGTTTATCATCATCGGAGTTCCCGTATCAAATCTCCTTGTCCCTTCCGCATAATCAAGAAGATGCTGATCAAAAGCAAATGGATTTACTCGACTAAACCAACCAGTCGTTGGGGGCTGGAGAGACTCTGCTAACTCTTTTCTTACATATAAAAAGCTAATCCCAGGAATACCAAGTAAAAACTTTTGTGCACCTGTTGCGAGTGCATCGACTCCCATTTCCTTTACATCGATTGGAACACTTCCAGCAGATTGATAGGCATCGACAAATAGTAGTGATCCATTCGCTTTAGTAATGTTTGATATAGCTTTGATATCCTGAATAAACCCATTATAATAAGACACATGTGGGACAGAGGTAATAAGTGTGTTTGAATCCACTGCTTTTTCATATTGTTCGATTTGAATTTGATGAAGGTTTTCATTTAAAAACGTGACGTTTGCGCCACGTGGTACTTGTGATAGCCAAACGTGACCAATGCATGGGAAATCAATATCTGTTGTAACAACTTTATTTCGACTTCCAGTAAAATTTAACGACGCTGCAAATGATGAAGCGGCATCAGATACGCTAGATAACACCGCAATCTCATCTGGAGAAGCATTTATTAAAGTAGCAAAGGCGACTTTTGCTTCATATACTTTGTCCATCCATCCTTCCCAGTCCATACCTTTTTCGGTCCAGCTTGTAAGGTAAGATTGAATACTTTCCTTCACAGGTGATGAGATTGCACTTTGGGAACAACTTGATAAATGAATTGTTTCAGATAAGGTCGGAAAAAGAGAACGTTTCTCTAAAAATGGGCTAGTCATATTAAATTCATCCTTTCACTGTTTTGATAGCGTTTTCATTATTTGATACATAATTAATTTGAGGTGACATATGAATCATCAATCCTTATGGTTTGAACAAGGCGAATGGACAGCAGCACCTTTTCTTAAAGTAGGTAAAGAACTGTCATTCTCACGTGAAGTCGTATTATTCCAACAAGAAGAAAATCATCCATTTGTTTATCTCGTCCTTGAAGGGCGAATTCGTATTTACTTGTTATCACCTAATGGAGCCGAGCGCCATTTATATATCGTAGGCTCTGGTAATATAATTGGTGAATCAAACGTATGGGCAGATGAAGCATATGGATATAACGCTTCTACCTCGTCAATCGCACGTGTCTTTAGAATTCCAAAATCAACGTTTCGCGATATCGTTATGAGTGAGCCAGAACTCATTCTTAAAACGCTAAGTTCGCTAAGTAATAAACAATCAGCTCTACTTCTTCAAACAAGGTTAATGAGTTTTTCAGATGTAGGAGAGCGTGTCTTAACAATGTTGCGCCAATTAGCATCCTCATATGGTAAGGAAACACCGAAGGGTATAACAATTACGATTCCATTCACTCACCAAGAACTAGCTTATGTAGTTGGTTCATCACGTGTAAGCGTGTCCTATGTAATGAATGAATTATGTGAAAAAGGATTCATTGAGAAACAAAATGGGCGATACACGCTGTTGACCTAAAGAGCAGCATCTCTTTCTTGTTCTAACTTAATGATAAAAAAATCGGTTCCTTTCGTCTGTCAAATACTTTACAAAATTTCTAACTTTTATAAATTTTCTGTAAATAAAACATATAATAGTTGAACACAGTAGGTAGCTTGAATAAGTTGGGGATGACCCTTTGCTTTTAGGTGATCACTAATAACTAGACTTAAAAGTAATAGATAACATATTGAGTTCTATGATTGGCTTAATTGACTAAGAAACTTACCGTTTTAGCTCTTATAGAGTAATTGGAGTAATATTGGTAAGCAAATGAGCGGTTTCATTATTGGTTTGCGTTAACTTACAAAATAAGATAGTATTATATTAATAGCGCATAGAAGCTGGTCTTAAGACTTGCTTCTTTTTTATTAACATATTGAATCTTTACAAATGGAGGACTACATAAAATGTTAGATATTAAAGCAATTAAAGAAATTCTTCCTCATCGTTACCCATTTTTATTAGTAGATCGTATTATTGAGCACGAAGAAGGTAAACGTGCGATTGGCATTAAAAATGTAACTGCTAACGAAGAGTTTTTTAACGGTCATTTCCCTGATTATCCTGTAATGCCAGGGGTACTAATTGTAGAAGCTCTAGCACAAGTTGGTGGAGTTGCGGCTTTAAGCCTTGAGCAAAATAAAGGAAAACTAGCATTATTTGCTGGTATCGATAATTGCCGTTTTAAAAGACAAGTAGTACCAGGTGATCAGCTAAGACTAGAGGTTGAACTAGTGAAAATGCGTGGACCAATTGGTAAAGGTAAAGCAGTAGCAACAGTTGACGGACAAATAGCTTGTGAAGCTGAACTTACATTTGCACTTAAATAAATAGATTGAAAAAAAAGAAGCCTATTTTTGAAATAGGCTTTCTTTTATTTTTAAAAGAAGGGCATTTAACTGTTATTTAAAGTGGCCTCTCTCCAAATAATTTCATCTATAATTGAGGGGGAAAAATATAAGTAATCAAATTCACTTTTACTTTAAGAAAGGTTTTTTACCTCATGATTTCTTCTCGGATTGTCTCTAAGTATGACTCTTTGTCATCCCTATAAAATAAATTATATGTGTCAAACGGAATCATTTTATCGTCTGTCGTTACAAAATGAACACATGATTTTTTTACGCTACGAACATCTAAATCATAATTATCTTGGAATTTCATAATTAATACTCGAAATACATTTTCATATCCCATTCCACTTGGTAAAATCACTTTTGGTAAACAACATAGCAGATCCTTTAATCCTTGAAATCCACTTTGAGGGGAGTGATTTAAACTAAATAACTTAAAAACTTTGTTTCGTAGCTCTTCATCACTCTCGAAAACTATTGTATTCCTTTCGCCCTCAAGCAATACATTCTTATCAATGATACTAGTTAAAGGGGTGATTTTACCGCCCATTTTTAAAGCATAACCCATTGCTAAACTGTCAGGATGGCACGGCACAGGAATAATATCGTCTTCAGAATAGAATTCACTTTGTTTAATAATCTCTTGGCGAACTTCACTCAGTGTTAAGCGTTCAGTTGATGGGTCGTAATTTTCTGTTCTTCCGGCATGTTGAATAGGTTGGAAAGTTACACCACGTACACATTTTTGTTCTGTACCCCATTTAATAATTTTGCCTATTTCATGGTCATTTAAGCCCTTTTTTAAGACAGCTACTAGCGTTGTACTAATATTATATTTATTTAAATTAGTAATAGCTTTTTGTCGCACCTCTCGTAAATCGCGCCCTCGTAGCTCAAGAAGTGTATCCTCTTCAAAACTATCAAATTGGAGATAGATTTCAAAGCCAGGTTTGTAACTTGCGAGTCTTTTTACAAAGGCTTCATCAGTGGCAATTCTAATTCCGTTAGTATTGACCATGAGGTGTTTAATACTTCGCTTTTTTGCCTCATCTAGTATTTCAAAAAATTGAGGGTGAATTGTCGGTTCACCACCGGAGATTTGAACTACATCTGCTTCATTTTCGTTTTTAATAATCGTATCAAACATCCGTTTGATGGTTTCTAAGTCTTTCCAAGTAGTTCGTTTAGGGGAACTTTCTGCATAACAAATTGGACATTGCAAATTACATACGTCTGTTATTTCAACAATACTCAAACAACTATGCTGTTCATGATCTGGGCAAAGACCACAATCGTATGGGCAACCATATTTAATTGGAGTGTTCCATCGATGGGGCATTTCACTTGGTTTAATAAACTCTCTACATAATTGGTAGTAAGGGATATCTGTAGAAATTAAGACTTTCTCCATACCGTGGTGCATGCAGCGTTTTAACATATAAACGCAATCATTTTCATATATAATTTTTGCTTCTACTTTTCGTAAGCATTTACTACAAACAGATAATGTAAAATCACTGTAGGTATACGGACGATTTGGCACGATAATTTCTCCTTCTCTGATAGATAAAATAGAAAGCGTAATACAATACGCCTAATAAACAAGTTAGTTGAATACTACTCATTTCTCCATATGGCTTGATTGTCGGTTTTAGCCATTCAATGAAAAACCTATAAAGAAAGTATGAGCTGGAAAATAGAGCAAAATGAAAGCCTTCATAAGGTTTTTGTCTAAAAATGTATTTTATAACGAACAGTAGACAGCATAAAAAAGCTATATCATAAAGTGATGTTGGGTGACGTTTTATTCCATCACCTACATCAATACCAAATACACTTGACGTAGGGATCCCATATGTATCATCATTTATTCCGGTTAAAAAACAACCTATTCTTCCAATGCACATTGCCAGACAAAGTGGAAGGACCATATCATCTCCGGTTGAACGCGTTTGCTTACAAAGCTTTTTACTTAATTCGACTCCAAAGATCCCACCAAGTAACCCTCCGACAATGGTTTTACCTTGAAATATTCCAAGTAGACCATGACTATTAATACTATGTAATAATTTTGGGATGTCCTGTAGTGAAGCGACAATCAGACTTCCCAAAAGGGACCCTAGAATTGCTCCTATTAGTACATAAACGGTTTTTTCTTCACTAATTGTTTCCTTCCGGCGGAACTTAATGTATATTCTAAATCCTATAAAAAAGGCCAAACTTTCAAAAATTCGATGTGGGTGAAGTTCCATGCCGAAAAGCGGGATCATTACAGGGGTGTTTATAGTATCACTTCCTTTTTTATTTCAAAAGTTTTATTGTCATGTTGCTAACCCTATGATACTATTTTTCTGAATGTTCTACTATCTTATATTTATAGGTAGTGCAAATTGGGGAGGGGGGAATGAGATTGTCAGATAAACGTGATCATCATCCAGTTGCTGATTTTTTTAAAGGGATTATTCTTGGAACACTCACTTCATTCAGTGGGATCCTAGTTACTATAATGGGAATCGATTTATTAAAATTTCCCATCGCGGCTGGAATCGTTGTTGCTATACCACTTCTAATAGGTATTTCTTGTTGGGGAGTCTCAAAAAGAAAGTTCTTGGCAATAGGGTTTTTCATGTCTCTGCCAATTGTGTTCTTTATATTCTATTCGATTTGTGGGACCTTTTTTTATAATCTTTAATAAAGAAATCCAAATAAAAAAACATGCATATTCCCATTGCATGTTTTTTATTGTTTTACTATCTGTATTAATTAAATCGATTTTCGCCATTCTATAGCTTTTCGCTCTATTTCTTTCACAAAAGCATCTTTTCCGTCCATATATCCATAAATATCTTGTGGAAATTTTTCAGCAAGCTGTGCTTTTAATTCTCCATATGCTTTCATCTCATCTTCATGTGCTCTTAAATAAGCAGGAACCGCAATATGACGCTCAATTTCTTTTTCATTATCAAACTGATACATATGCATTTGATGGGTACGATTCTCACCACCTTTTCGGAAGTATCTTCTACCTGGAAGGCCGAATTCACCAAGTCCCTCATAACCAATTTCAGCCAATTGATCATTATACTTGTCTATGTTTTCTATGTTTTTAACGACAGGTAACATATCGATAATCGGTTTAGCCTTTAAATTTGGAACTGATGTACTACCAATGTGATGAATCTCAATAAGCTCATCTTTTAAGATTTCACGTATTTGGTTAGCTTCTATTTGAAATAAGTTTTTCCAATTTTCATCATGGTTTTTGACAATTACGTTCATTCCAGTATTTGTGCCCATAATATAACCTCCAATTAATAGAAAATGGGATTATCTCTATACAATAATCCCATTTTTCATTCATATTAAACACCTAACAACTCAACAAGCTCATCCATAGACAATTCTGTAATCCACTGTTCGCTCGTTATGATTGTATCGTTTAGTGATTGTTTCCGTTGTAGCATTTCATCAATTTTTTCTTCTAGTGTTCCGATCGTTACAAATTTGTGGACTTGAACGAATTTTGTTTGCCCTATTCTGTATGCTCGGTCAGTCGCTTGATTTTCAACTGCTGGATTCCACCAACGGTCAAAGTGCATTACGTGATTTGCTGCTGTTAAGTTTAATCCTGTTCCACCAGCTTTGAGTGAAAGAATAAACACTTTTACCTCGCCGTTTTGGAAGCGAGAAATCATATTATCACGGGCAGTTTTAGGAACACTACCGTTTAAGAATAATACCTCTTCACCAAATTTTGCTTGGATTGCCTCTTTAAGCATATCACCCATTCTCACATACTGAGTAAAGATTAGGCAGCTTTCGCTCTGTTCAAGGATTGGGTCTATTAATTCGAATAGTCGTTCAACTTTACTTGATCTCTCTTCGAATTCAACAAGCTGTGATTCCTTCAAGAATAAAGAAGGGTGATCACAGATTTGTTTTAATTTATTTAGCATCCATAAAATGCGGCCTCGACGTTCGATACCAGTTAATGTATCGATTTGTTTTAAGCTGTCTTGAACAACTTGCTCGTATAATGCAGCTTGTTCTACTGATAAAGGACAAAGCATTTTTTGTTCTTGTTTTGGTGGAAGATTTAAAGCAACATCTTCATCTTGCTTCGTTCGTCTTAGTAAGAAAGGTGAAATTAAACGATGAACAGCATTTATTTTTTCTTCATCGCGGTCCTTCTCAATAGGGTTTACATAATTGCTTGCGAAACGGTTTAGTGAACCAAGATATCCTCTATTTATAAAATCAAATATTGTCCAAAGCTCCGTTAAGCGGTTTTCCATTGGAGTTCCGGTAAGAGCAATCCGGTGCTCAGCTTTTAACCCGCGAACTGCGCGAGACTGCTTTGTCGTTGGGTTTTTTATGTTTTGAGCTTCATCAAGAATGATACTCTTCCAAACATATTGCTTTAGGTCTTCATAATCTAACACGCTTAAAGCATAGGAGGTGATGACAATATCGACATCTCTCATTATTGAAAATAAGTCTTCACCTTTTAAACGGTTACCTCCATAGTGAACATGAACGGTTAAATCAGGATAAAATAATTCAATTTCTCTTTTCCAGTTGTTGATAACAGAAGTAGGGCAGACAATCAATGATGCCCCTCGTTTTTCTTCGTTTTCTTTACGATAAGCTAAATAAGAGATCGATTGAATTGTTTTACCAAGCCCCATATCGTCAGCAAGTAGTGCACCAAATCCCATATTTTTCAAATGAACTAACCATTCGAATCCTTTTTGCTGATATGCTCGTAATGTTGCTTGCAGACCATGAGGAACATTAAGCTCAGGAACTTCTGAAATGGATGTTAATCGTTTAGTTAATTCTCGGAATACATCATCTACTTCAATTTCAACTTCGGCAAAAGGTGAGTGATCGTCCTCGGGTTTTTCAGTCCCTTGTAGTAGCTCATGTTGAAGAACTTCGTGAAATCTAAGTCCTTGCTTTTCAGCCTTTGCCATCATTTTCTTCATACGTGCAATAAAAGCAGGGTCAAGTGCAATCCACTGACCGTTAAATTGAATTAAACGTCTTTGATTTTCAACGAATTGTTGGAATTGTTGTTCCGAAAGCTCCATTCCATTTGTAGAGATTCGCCAGTTGAAGTCAACTAATGTTTCCATATTGAAAAATGAATTTCCAGCAGGTTTACCTTTTACACTTGCCTTTAAAGTCATCTTATTTTGTTTTAAAGCTTGCCACCAGCTTGGTAAAAGAACCTGAATATTTGCTGAAAGTACTTTTTCACTATCCTCAGTTAAAAATGTCCAAGCTTCTTGTTCACTTAAAATTTCTTTTGGCTTATGATCATCGATTAAGTTTGGTGCTAATAATCCTACACCTTGGAACGTTCGATCTAAATACTCTGCATAAGAAGAATGCTTTTTGTGTAATGATTCATGTCCGTTATATTCATAAGGTTTTATCGTTTTTCGCTCATCTATTAAATATGTACGTAGATTCCAGTCGTCATGCTCACTCATTGGCTCTTCAAGTACTAATCGAATCGAAAATGGAACATCATCGTCTCTTAGCCCGATTTTTACATGCCAATCGTCTTCATCAATACTATGTGTGAGTTGCTGTTTTATATAACTTGGATTGTGATACAAGCCCCTAGCAATATCCCAGCGTTTTGACTGTAAAGTTTCTATTTCAAACTGCTGTTTAATTGCAGAAGAAACCAATTCCTGTAAAGTTGGTTCTAATTGTTCAAATCCATCAATTTTCCATAGCTCTTCGCCATTCTGATAATGAACAAAACTTGGCGAAACGTGGCCCTCGTTAAAATCATCGTATAAGCGTGAGATTACCGAATGAAACTCATTTGCTTCATCTAAATAAGTAATCTCTACTAATGAGTTTTCTTGGTGTTCTCTAAAAAAAGTAAGTGCTTCGATTGGAGTTAAAAGAATTCCTTCAATCTGACCGACTCGGGTCGGTTGCAATAATGTTCCATAATATGAAGGTTCATGCCATTGAAACACTAGATGCTTCCATGCGGTTACCGGTAAAATGACACCGTGACTTTGCATTCCATAAATGAGTAAGCCTTTTCGCTCAACCCATTTTACGGCAATACTAAGATTTGCTAGTCGCTTCATTGACTAATTTTCCTTTCTTTAATTCCTCTTGAAGTGCACGTAAACGAATAAATTGAGATTCAACATACTGAATATAGTCTTCCCACTCATTCATGCGCTTTAATTTTTTATAATTTGTTCTTAGTTTTTTCAAATATCGAACAGCTATTTTATAGTTTGCTCGGCCTTTTAACTCAATGTAATAAAGAACTAAGTGATGGTATATAGGTAATACAGATTGAGGTGAGTACTTATGTACTTCCTGAAGGTCATGTTTATCAATATAATCAGGATTGTAAGAATATAAGTGCATTTGCAGCTCAGCCCATCGTTTGTATTCTCGATTATGCATTAAATAATCAGTGTACTGCATCACACTATATGGAAGTAATGCTTGATAAACTACTTCTAGGCCGGCCGTTTCATTAGTGTAAAAACTATTGTACTCATAATTAGTAAGGAAATGTTTCGCAAAAGTAGTTTTTGCATATTCATCATCGCCATTTTTTAAAAAGTGTAAAAGCATCTCGTAATACAATGGTAAAAATAATGTTAGTCGATCTGTTTCATTGTTTTTTCGAAGACTTTCTATCCAGTAAGTAAAGCAATAGAGAGTACGTTCATTATCGCTGTATTGCTTTATAATGGGTAGCATTGTTTCATCTTCTTTTAATAAATAATATAGATGAGCTTTTCCTAAATCTGCATAGTAGTTGTCCTCAACCTTTGATAATGTTTCTAAATCCTTATATAAAATCTTTGGACTATTTAATAGCTCTTTATATACATGACGAAAAGAGTTATATCGAGGAACTAAACAAAGGTTTCTTTCTAATAAAAGAGCCTGCAACTGCTCACGAAGAACTTCTTCGTACTGAGTAGACACGGAACCCCCAGTTAAATTATGTAATTGTCTACTTACTGCGTCAATTTGATTTTCTAGCATTGTCATTTCGCGCGGTAAATGCGCATTGTCGTAAACTGTACTTTGAATTTCGATTTGTCCGACCATTTTATTCATTGTAAAAATGGATGCAAGTAATTGATATTGTAGCTTTTCCTTTTCTTGACGTGGTTGTTGATTCAATAATCCATGATAAAACCGTTCATATAATGGATATACAAAATAAACATCTTGGTAAAATGACGTTCTTTGCTGTTCAATATACTCCTTATACTTTTGCTCAAATAACGCTACTGTCTCTTTCGGTCGATCCTGCTCAAACATACTCATTTGATCTAGCAGTTGGCGACCAGTCATGATATTCGGGATACTTTTTAAAGAAGACTGCTTAAACTTCCTCATAATATCTCCGACTAAAGAAAATGAAGCGGCAGCATAGCAAAGAAGTGCAATTTGATGTTGGCATGGAGGAGCTTCGTAGCAATCACATCCATTTTGATCATGGTTTTCAATATGTAGAATTGGTAAATGAATTTGATCCCCTTCTTCGACAACACCAACTAGGCGACCTTCGCGAACCGAAACATTATATACTTGACCTAGTCGATACAACTGTAGGCCAGTTTCAACAAGCTCTGCGTCCCTCGTATTTTGAGGAGAAAGCTTTGAAAAGAGTGAATATGAAAGTTCATAAATAATATCTTTACTTAAATCACGCTGAAGCATTCGATGCCTCCTTACTCGAAACATTCTTATTGGTAATTATACCCTAAACAAATACGATACACATAGCCGAAAAGGGAAAAATTGAAAGTTGATATAGATTGGTAATATTAAGTTGTAAAAATTCGGGAACGCAATTAAAAGTATAAATCGCAAATAAGTTCCGGGAACGCAAATAAAAAGTGTAAATCGCAAATAAAAACCATCAAATCAAATATATTCAACAGATATATCGCACTTATATGTAAAATCCTCATAGTTTCAACTAAAATCGATAAAAACATACCTATATTTAAAGTAAAAAACGTAACAGGAATGGGCAAGTGTGTAATACAATTTTAATATGCAATGAAAATGCTAATATTATAAAATATTAATATATTAGACAATTAAAAAAAGCTCCCTAAATAGGGAGCTTTTCGTCTGTTATGAGTAAAAAACAATTACTTACATATCACAATTGTTTTTGACTAACTAGAGAGGTGAAGGGTTTGAGAAAAGGTTTTATTAGTTTAATTGTTTTAGTACTTATGTTTAGTATGTTTAAAGATGTATTTGCGGAAACAAAAGCTGCAGACAAATGGGTTGTAACTCTAAAACCTACAGAATTGACGATTCAGAATGGAACTGGAGGAACAACTGGAGGCGCAACAACTGGAGGAACAACTGGAGGCGCAACCGGAGGAACAACTGGAGGAGCAACTGGAGAAGCAACTGGAGGAACAACCGGAGGAACAACTGGAGAAACAACCGGAGGAACAACTGGAGAAACAACCGGAGGAACAACTGGAGAAGCAACTGGAGGAGCAACTGGAGAAGCAACTGGAGGAACAACTGGAGAAGCAGCTGGAGGAACAACTGGAGAAACAACCGGAGGAACAACTGGAGGAACAACTGGAGAAACAACCGGAGGAACAACTGGAGAAGCAACTGGAGAAGCAACTGGAGGAGCAACTGGAGAAGCAACTGGAGGAACAACTAGTGAAACTGGTACTACTACAAATACTACAATAACAATACCAGCAAACGTTAAGTTAAAAGTAGATAAAGAGGAGAATGACCTTTACTATGTTACTTACAATGGGAATGCTGGGACTATATTAAAAAGTGCTGTCCGAAATGCAACTCCATGGGAAATCTACCCAACGGCGAAAATCTTTAAAGTAACAAACGATACACCTCTGTTATTAAATGAAAATGGTAAATTAGTGAATAGGGGAACAGTTAAAGCAAATACGGTTTTTAGTAAAATAGGTGAGAAGGATCAGTATTTAATGATCCAATATTCTAATCAAACTGCTTATATTGATAAAAATAAAACAATTCCTTTACCAAATGAGACATTGCCTGTAGTTAGTATTGTGACGCAGCCTGTTAAAATTACGGCAGGTGTTGCAGTGCGAAATACTAAAATTGTCTTCCCGCGCGATCCGAAACCAACAATGATTAACATAACTGCTAAGCAAAAAATAGTAATTGATTCAGCTTATTCCTCTTATTATGTTGTTAAAGTTGGAGGACTTAAGGGGCTTATTCCTAAAGCGGATATTTCGTTAAAAACCTATAACTACGTTGACCCAAATGGTGATTACTCATATGAGGAATTGACAGCGGATTTACAGGAACTGAATGCTTGGTATCCTGGATTTACTAAAGTTGAAACAATTGGTAAATCGGTAGATGGTAGAAATTTATATGCGATTAAGCTAGGGACTGGAAAATCTGAAATTAGTATAAACGGTTCGCATCATGCTCGTGAGCATATGACAACAAATGTCATAATGGAAATGCTTGATCAATACGCTAGTGCGTATGAAAAAAATACAAAGATTTCTGGTTTTGATGTAAGAAAAACATTATCTCAAACGTCTATTTATTTTGTACCTATGGTTAATCCTGATGGTGTAATGCTTGTACAAAAAGGTGCGAGCAGTGCAAAGAATCCAAATCAGGTCATTAAATTAAATAATGGTAGCAAGAATTTTAAAGCTTGGAAGGCAAATGTACGTGGCGTAGATTTAAATCGTCAATATCCAGCTGGGTGGAATACAATTTCTGGAAATAAGTCAAAGCCTGGACCTGATAACTATAAAGGTACGAAGGCTCTAAGTGAACCAGAAGCTAAAGCTTTATATGATTTCACTAATAAACATTCATTCAAAAATACAGTTGCATACCACTCATCAGGAAATATTATTTTCTGGCATTATAATCAAACAGGAACTCAAATGGCTAGAGATAAGGCAATTGCTACAAAATTATCAAAACAAACAGGGTATAGTTTGGTCGCTCCCGCAAAAGGTGGAGGCGGTGGATATAAAGACTGGTATGTCGCTGCAAAAAAACGACCTGGATTTACGATTGAAATTTCTCCTTATGTAGGGAACAAACCAGTTCCAAATAGTTACTTTAGTAGTATTATGAAAAAGAACTTACCAGTTGGTTTAATTCTTGCTAACGAAAAGTAAAAAATAAGGTCATTTTTTATAATAATATTATAAAATTTAATTATTCTTCGTGCACAATTTGTTTTTCATTTCATTTTATGTTACGATAGGGACATACTTAATAAGAAATTGGTTAATTCAATTCATGTGTTAAAAGGGACGAATTTTCATCCTGTTCTAATGTGTGTATTTTTTCTTAACAATACTCATTAAGTGTAAAAAAACAGGTATATATGGAGGTTCGTACAATGAACACAGGTACAGTTAAATGGTTTAACGCAGAAAAAGGTTTCGGATTCATCGCTGTTGAAGGTGGAGACGATGTATTCGTACATTTCTCAGCTATCCAAGGCGAAGGTTTCAAATCTCTTGAAGAAGGCCAAAAAGTAAGCTTTGAGATCACTCAAGGTAACCGTGGCGCTCAAGCTGAAAACGTAGTTAAATTATAATTTTCACTTCTGAGTGAATAAAAGGCTGCTAGCATTTTTGTTAGCAGTCTTTTTTTGTTTGGAGAAGTAGTAATGGCGCGGTAAATAAAATGTCCACAATCGTAGATAAACTATTTAAAAAAGCAAACCAAAAAAAATTACTAAAACCTCAAATATCTTCCAAATTTTCTATTAAAATTGTATTAAAACAACTAAAACTGGTTTTAAAACTGGTAAATACAATAGTAAATCTTACCAAAAAAACACAAAAGGTGGTCTTGAAACTATATTCATACTTTATTTTGACCAATTGGTCATCCTAGTTATTCATAAAAGAATCTAATAAGTTCGAAAATCAACAAAAAAAGAGCTTTGAGTAAGCTCCTTTTCCTAAAAAAGTCTTTATTTTAATGCTGAATCAATTAATTCGGTTGCTTCAAGCTGCGATATGCCTTTAATTAAGCTAAGTTCACCAACAAACATGCGTTTAGCCATGTCTAGCATTTCTCTTTCACTAGGGTTTAAAGGTTTCTCCCTACTTTGAAGTGTTAGATCACGCACCACTTGAGCACCAGCGAGTAATTCGCCAGATTTTAATTTTTTCATGTTTAAATCATATTTTTGTTTCCAAGATAAGGAATCGTCGGGAAGACCATTTGAAAAGTCATCTAATACATTACTTAAATGTTCTTTGTCTTCGACTAAACGAATTTTCGTATTTGACACATTCCCTTGAGGGACCATCAATTTTAAATTGCTGGATGGTATGTTGATTATGTAGTACTGTTGTGTTACACCTTGTATAACTTTCTCTTCGATGGAATCAATTACTGCAGCTCCCTGCATTGGGTAAATAATTTGATCGCCAATTTTGAACAATGTACCCACCTCCGAAAATTCTTATAGCTTAAGTATAACATTAATAAATGAAATAACAAAATTTATATGATAACATCTGTAAAATAAAACTGTCAATAATTTTATGTATATTTTTTTACTTTTTTGGGGAAAAGATGAACATGTTGTATGGTCGTGGACATAATATGAAGAAAGAGACTGTCGAAAGGAGGTTAAGTTACTAATGAATTTTCGTGTAGTTATTTTTATCGTTACAGTACTAACTTTTTTTACAGCGACCACCGGATGTAGCCAACAAGAGCAAAGAGAGCTAGAGAAGCTTCCCAATGGCGTATTGCTAGCAGCATCTGAGCTTTCTTATGAAGCATTTCTAAGTAAAGAAATAGGCAAAAGCTTAAGAGAACATAAAGGGGTTGCTAATCCATTACTTACTCAAGTTCATAAGAATCTTAGTGATTATAAGCTTGTTTCCATTACATCTGGTAATATTGGATTTTCTGCAATTGCATTAAAAAACAATAAAAATAATAGTTTACTATTTGCTTTTAGTGGATTAAAGAAAATAAATTTACAAGATATTTATCAAAGATTAGTTGAATTTGAAACTCCTGAGAATGGTTCACCAGTTGTCGTTGATCAACAAGCTCAGCAAGCATATGACTGGGTTACATCAATATTAAATAAAAAAGAGAACAATCATTCAAGTGTATATGTTACTGGTCATTCGTTTGGAGGTTATTTGGCTCAATTTGTGGGTTATCAGCTTAAAAATGATAAAAAATTGAAAAATCATCTATTTGTACAGGGCGTTACATTTAACTCATTAGGTGTACTATTAGATGATGGTTCGAAAAAACTTCATGCAAAATCACAAAAAGTCCAAAAAACGTTTAAACCACTATTTACAAATTACATTGTAAAGGGTGACCCATTGGACTACGCGAATAAAACCTTCTTTAAACAAATAACAGGGTACTCACTCCAGCATCTCGGTAATGTCAAATATATTACAGTTGATGAGAATTATAAAACGTCTTTAACTGCTTTAGAAAAAACAACAGATTTATGGACAAAAGCAAGATTATTGAAACCGTTGTACCCATATCACGATCTAGTTGAGTTTGAGGGTGCGTTTTGGAAATAATTCAATAAAAGCTACTATCAACAGATAGTAGCTTTTATTGAATTATTTATTTATATTGTATGTCATCTCTTAGTGATTCTACCTTTGTTAGGGCTTGATCAATGTCTGCCTCGCTTACCCCGAAGTGAGCTAGTGCATCATGGAGATGGGTAGCAATTGCATTAAAATGTTCGGGTTGAATATTCATTCCTTCATGAGCTTTTGACATGGATTTACCAGTATATTTGTTAGGTCCACCTAAAGCGAAACTAATAAACTTCGTTTGATGACGACGTTGCTTGTCCATATCCGTTTGATCAAAGAAATGATTAACTGTTTCATCTTTTAGGACTAATTCATCGTAAAAATAATCAACTACTTTTCCAACTGTTTCTTCTCCACCATATTTTTCATAAAGAGTTTGTTCCATTTAGTAGCATCCTTTCAAAATAAGATATAAGTAGAATCCCCTAAATTACTTGGAATTATTACAATTTATAACTGACTATTTATCGATTAAGTCATGATATGGAAAGACATTTGTTAAACAATTGTGTTTCTTATAATTAAGCTCTTATATGTAAGCCTAATCAAACCGTGTAAACAAATTGATTAGACCATTAAAGATTCAACCACCTATCCATAACTGGAACTTACTTTGTAGAAAGTTTTAAACTGTGTACGAAATAATATGTGTAATCGTTAGAATGAATATTTTTGTATATTTATATCAGATAAATTAATGGTGGTTGAATTTTACTTTAATAAATAATTAACGCACCTATTGTGGCTTAGCTCATACTCTTTCAACTATTTCTTTTAAGTGACTGTATTGTTTTTGTTAATATCTTTAGATGTTAATGCAAGTGTATTATTAATTAATGTGTTGTCTTCAATATCATAAGGAGGCGCACCGACGCCACCGTTAGTTGTGTCAATTCCAACCCTTTTTATTTTAGATGTTATTTTATTTCCTTTAATTACTGCTCCTTTAACTTGAGTAGGAGAATTGTTCCATGCGTCACGGCCAATTTGAATGATTGGATGATCTGCAGAAGTTGTTACACTATCATTTATTGTATTGTTAAGAAAGGCAAAACTTGTTGCATTATTTACTAAAATAACGTTACCAGATACAGATTTATCAAAGTCGAATGTTGAACTTGATATAGTAACATTTGGATATCCATTGTCATTATCAAGTATTACAGTACTATTTTTAAACTTTCCTTGATTAATAGTTACTTTTCCAGGATAGAAATTTATCTTTCCATTTGTAACAATTAGATTGTTATAGTTTCCAGAAGCTAATCGAGATTCAGTAGTATTATTAAATGTAACATTCGAGTATAAATTCGAAGCGAGTCCATTGCCACTTAGACCATTGTTTCCTTCTAGATAAATAGTACTCAACGTTATTGGCTTGTCTCCCCAAATAGCAAAACCATGCAATTCTGAATCCTGTCCAGAAGATGTAAGAGAAATATTGGATGCGTTTATGCCGTTTTCAACAGTCTGAGTAAAGCTGATATCTGAATCAACACCAACAAGACCATCTACAACTATATTTTCTCCACCGTCAAAAACTGCTCCACTTTTTGTTAGTTTGTTATTTGTAAAAGTAATATTAGAAGAACCGTCTGAACTTACAAATGAAGAATTGTCAAAGGTGTTATTAGAAGCAGAAACGCCACCCCAGCTAGTTGAAGCAAAAGTAGCATCAGGACCAAAGTAGTTATTATTTGCTATTGCATGGCCACCATAAGAGAGTACCATATGAATTTTATTATTTAAAAATTCATTACCGCTTATCTCCGTATTTATACCCGGGTAAAATCCAGGCTCTAAATCAACTCCACTTCCAGGAGCGACTCCACTTATATCGTGAATTTTATTATTTAGTATTTTGACGCCATCTGTACCTACTAAACTTATGCCTTGTCGACGGTTATTGCCTATATTGCAATTTTGTATGAGTAAATTTTCCGTAACTGCAACAGACATCATTTGAACACCAACATTTGCTGTACTAGTAGCATTAAAAACGGCACGCCATTTAACTGCGTCATCTGGAATCTTAGAATATCCAAAAGAAGAATTGAAATCTTGATCTTTATCAGTTTTAACTAAACTTCCATCTGAGCGGTAATAATATAAATCGTATTTTCCGGATACTCCATCAGGATTCCACATCATAATATTTCTAAAATGAGGATTTTGATACGCTGGATCACTTAGGGTATAAGGTTTAGTGCGAATTTTACCTGATTGGCTAATAGGGTTTCCATTAGCATCTAATCCACCTAATTCGAGGTTGGCTGAATCAATCCACTCGCCTGTGACTGTTGTACCACCAGCTTGAACACCATCACCAGTAAAATCTGTAAAATTAACACCATCAATAGTGACATTACTTGCTCCCTCTGTTATAATTCCAAATCCCCACTCATGTGTACCTGAAGTGTACGGACCAACATAAGTGTAATCGTGAGTATATCGGTCACCTTTCAGGGTACCACCTTTTATAGTCACATTTACAATCTCTTTACTTAGCGAAATAATAGCGTATTGTTCCCATTTATTTGTTTCCTTTTGGAGTACCGTATCACTATCCATTAAAAATGTCATATTACTTACCATATTAATTTGAGCATTATGATCTCTATCTTCTACGCCTTTAGCTATTAAGTACGTACCACCTAATACATGAAAGGTAGTGTACCCGTTGCTAGTTGCCCACTGTAATGCCTGGTTAAATCCATTTGTTGTTTCAATTGGGTGAGAATTATCATTATAGATTCCCCATTTAGTTCTTTCTTGCGAAGTTAGTTCATATACTCCTCCCGGAGGGGAAACAACCGTAGTATCTTTTGTGACAACTGAGGAACTCGTAGATTGATTGCCGTATTGATCATTCGAGACAGCAGTGATTGTAATCCTTCCGTTATTTAAAGAACTCATATTAAATATCACTGAAAAATTTCCGCTCGTGTCAGACGTAGTTACTCTAGATAGTGGACTATGAATACCATCACTAACAGTTACTGTTACTTTTTGGTTTGCTTCCACTTTTCCAGTTACTGGATAAGCACTTTGATTTTGTAATGTAACATTCGAGACACTTAAAAGAATCGCTGGTCCAAGGGTGTCTTTTAAAACAGTCT
Source organism: Gottfriedia acidiceleris (assembly GCF_050457485.1). GTDB lineage: Bacteria > Bacillota > Bacilli > Bacillales > Bacillaceae_G > Gottfriedia > Gottfriedia acidiceleris_D. Next base: position 84,247 of record NZ_JBCMJM010000017.1, on the reverse strand, counting down.
TATTAACCTTTCCACTTGTATTACCTTTTGTGTCCTTTTGGTAAGCTTCCAAGTTTAACTGGCCATCTTTTAGAGTAGTGAGATTGAATTTTGTAGAATAGGTACCGCTTGAATTTGCTTTAACAGTAGTAGAAATCGTATTTTTATTAGGATCTTTAAGCGTTAAATAAATAGTAGCATTTGCAATCCCACTACCACTTACGATATAGGAGCTTGCATTTATACTTGTTACAACAGGTAAACTATTAATCTTTGGGCTACTAATTGCCAAATAACATGACACTCCTTATAAATTAGTATATTTATAGGAGTAGTATATTTGTTTCAGTCCTAATTGCTTGTACTAATTAAGATAAAGCATAAAAGATGGTGAAACTATCTAGTAAGTAAATGGAATATTATTAAAAAAATTTAATTTTTCCTAGTAATTAAGTATGGTAATTGTTCTTATGTTTAGTACTAAACATAATTTATTAACAATAAATTTACTAGGAATTTATAATTAATTTACTAGAATCTACTATTATTAAAGCATAGTAAAATAGATATAAATTGGAGCGAAAATGTTATTGACTAGTTCATTATAAAGAATTAAAATTAAGTTCATAATTACCCTAATTTTCAGACTTTATTTAGTCATAAGAGTACTTATTATGCATAATTATATGCGTACATAATATTTTGATAGCTTATTACAATGTTGTTCGTTATATAGAATCTTTCGTCATGTTTTTATATCCAGTAAAAAATACTAAAAAATGAAGGTGAATGGATGAATAGTGTAAGGCCTAAGGAAATTGATATAAAGGAATATTTTGATGTAATTAAAAGTCGATTTTGGATTATTATTGTTTTTACTATTTTAACTACATCAGCTGGTTACCTATATCAGAAATTTTATAACAATTATGTTCCTGTGTATGAATCATCTACTAGAATAATGATTAATACAAAGGATGACTTGAGTACGTTAGCGGTTATGATTAATGATCCAACTGTTTTGGCAAGAGTAATTAATAATTTAAACCTTAATATTTCTAAAGACACTTTAGCAAAAAAATTAAACGTGCGAAGAATAGGTGATTCAACTATTTTTAGTATTAAAGTACAAGATACCGATTCAACTATTGCTAAAAATATTGCGAATGAAACTGCGAAATCATTTAAAGATGAAGTTAGTAATCTATTAAATTTTAAAAATGTTCAGTTATTAACCCCAGCAGAGGCAGCGCCATTGCCAATTAATAAGCAAAGTAATAAAGTCATTATTTTTGCATTTGTTATGGGGATTGTTATTAGTATTGCGTTAGTATTTTTAATGGATTCTTTAGATCAAACAATTAAAAGACGAAGCGAAGTTGAAGAAATCCTAGAGGTTCCTGTAATTGGCATAGTTCCAAATATGAATAAGAAAAAGTTACTAACTGAGAAAAAGAAATATAAATTATTAAAAAATGAAGGTGAGAATGTTGATATTTAATAAAAGAAAACAAAACACAGCCTTTAAAAAAAGAAATCTAGTAACGTTTACAAATCCAAATTCAATTATATCTGACCAATTTCGAACAATACGTACAAATTTACATTTTTTAACTGAGGGAACAAAGAATAAGATCCTCTTAATTACTTCAACTGGTAAAGGTGAAGGAAATTCAACAATTAGCGCTAATTTAGCTGTATCGATGGCTCAGCAGAAAGAAAAAGTCTTATTAATAGATGCTAATTTAAGGGAAGCTTCAATACATACAATTTTTAAATTACAGAACAATGTTGGATTAACAGATTTGTTAACAAAACGTATAGAGCTTAAAGATGTAGTAACAAGTACAGACTTTGAAAATTTGGATGTATTGACTAGTGGCACAATTAATTTTAATCCTGTAGAACTTTTGGCGAATTCAGCGGTTAAAGAATTATTTAAAAAATTGATTACCTCTTATGATATTGTACTAATTGATTCACCATCAATATTAGACTATACAGAGACAAGGGTACTTGCAAATCAATGTGATGGTGTAGTTCTAGTACTTAATCGTGGTAAAACTGAAATAGAGAAGACGAGTGAGGCTAGTAGAGTAATTGAGCTGTCACATGGAAGATTGATCGGTGCAATTATAAATGAAAAGTAAGTAAAATTTTTACTATTTTGTTCTTAATTAAGAACAATGTTTAATAGAATAGTTTAGGTAATGTCTACTTTCCTTTATCAATGTAGGCACTCGATCATGCTGTGGGTTGAAATATACCTTAGACGCAAGTCGTCAAGAGTGTGGTGTGAGGGTGGGTTGAATGCCCGTTTTTTATATAAAGTGTTTATTTATGTGCTTTTTATAGAGAGTGCAAAAATAAGCACTTTATTACTACAGTATGGAGATGTGAATATGAAAAATAAGGATAGGCCACCTAAAACACTAAAGAATAAAATTAGATTCATTCAACAATTTGAACGGCTAAGTGAAGCTAATTGGTTACCAAATAATAAAATAAAAGACGATGGAAGAAAAAAACTTGAATTAAATAACGTAGGATGGTTTATGAGAGGAGCATTCAAGTGACTTATAGGCAAAGATTATCTCTATTTATAATTATTGATTCATGTATTGTACTCACATCCATTTTTATTAGTCGATTTTTAGTAGATGCAACAATTGATATTTTTATTAAACATGTTTTTATAAGTTCACTTTTTCTTTTAATAAGCCATCATATTTTTTCATTCATTTTTAAACTTTATAAAAAGGCATGGGAATATGCAAGTATAGGTGAAATAATTATTATCTTTAATATTGTAACGTCTTCAATACTTTCATCATTAATTATCCAGCAAATGATTATGCAAAAAACGTATTTCAGGTTATTTGCGGTCGCTTGGTTACTTCATATGTTATTAATAGGTGGTTCAAGATTTACTTGGAGGTTATATAGAGATTCATTCGTTAGAAAAAATATTATTAAGAAGAGAACCTTAATAATTGGTGCTGGCGCAGCAGGCACTATGGTTGCGAGACAACTTTTAAAAAGTAACGATAATTATAGTCATCTCCATCCTGTTGCTTTTATAGATGATAACGTAAAAAAACATCATTTAGATATATTGGGTATCCCCGTCTTAGGAGGGGTTGAAAAAATTGAAAGTGTTGTAAATAAGTATTCAATTGAAAATATCATTATTGCAATTCCTTCTTTACGTAAAAAGGAGTTAAATATTATCTTTCAAGGATGCTCTAAAACAAAGGCTAGCACTAAAATACTACCTATGTTAGAAGATCTAATTACTGGTAAGGTTTCAGTCAATCAATTTCGTGATGTTCAAGTAGAGGACTTATTAGGAAGGGATCCTGTTGAAATGGATATGGGTAGCATTTCTGAATCGATTACAAATAATGTTGTATTAGTTACAGGAGCGGGAGGATCAATCGGTTCGGAAATATCGCGACAAATTTCTAATTTTAATCCGAAACAATTAATTTTACTTGGACATGGTGAAAATAGTATTTATTCAATTGAAATGGAACTAAGGAATAGTTTTAAGGATTCTAGTATTGAATTTATTACGGAGATTGCTGATTTACAAGACGAAAAGAAAATGATGTCAATTATGGAACAATATGGTCCGGATGTTGTCTACCATGCAGCAGCACACAAGCACGTACCTTTAATGGAGCGAAATCCGGAGGCAGCAATTAAAAATAATATAATTGGTACTATGAATGTTGCAAAAGCAGCTAGCTGGCATTGTGTAAAAACATTTGTCATGATTTCAACTGATAAAGCTGTCAATCCAACAAGTGTAATGGGTTCAACGAAAAAACTTGCAGAAATGATTATTCAAGATATGGATAAAAATAGTGATACAAAATTTGTAGCAGTTCGATTTGGAAATGTGCTTGGTAGTAGGGGCAGTGTTATTCCACTATTTAAAAAGCAAATTGAAAATGGAGGCCCTGTCACTGTTACTCACCCAGAAATGGTGCGTTATTTCATGACGATTCCCGAGGCATCTAGGCTAGTGATACAAGCAGGGGCATTAGCAAAGGGTGGCGAAATCTTCGTATTAGACATGGGTGAGCCGGTAAAAATAGTAGATCTTGCTAGAAATTTAATTTTATTATCAGGAAATTCACTTGATGATATAGAGATTGAATTCTCAGGAATGAGACCGGGAGAGAAGCTATTTGAGGAATTGTTAAAAGAAGAAGAAATTCATGAAGAACAAATTTATCCGAAGATTTATATTGGAAAAACAACAGATTTGCGTATAAGTGAAATACATGAAATTATTGATAACTTTTCAGATTTAGAGAAGGAAGATCTTAGAGAGAGATTATTGAACTTGGCTAATAATAGAGTTATTTCTCAAACGAACGCTACAACACCAATTTTAAATTAAGGGAGAAAGAGATGAAAATTAAAAAAGCCATAATACCTGCTGCTGGATTAGGTACTAGATTTCTTCCAGCAACAAAAGCAATGCCAAAAGAGATGTTGCCAATTGTAGATAAACCTACTATTCAGTATATAGTTGAAGAAGCTATTGAATCAGGAATAGAGGATATTATTATTGTAACCGGAAAAGGAAAAAGAGCGATTGAAGATCATTTTGATAATTCATTTGAACTGGAACAAAATCTATTGGAAAAAGGTAAATTTGAATTATTATCAGAGGTTCAGAAATCATCAAAGATGGTAGACATTCATTATATTCGTCAAAAAGAACCAAGGGGCTTAGGTCATGCGATTTGGTGTGCACGCAAATTTATAGGTGATGAACCATTTGCAGTGTTATTGGGCGATGATATTGTTAAAGCCGATACACCATGTTTAAAGCAGATGATTGGGCAATTTAATCGATATAATGCTTCTATATTAGGTGTACAAACTGTAAATGAAGCTGAGGTTTCTAGATACGGAATTGTTGACGGAAGTTTAATAGATAATCATTTTTATAATGTTCATAGTTTGGTAGAAAAACCAAAGCAAGAGGAAGCTCCTTCAAATTTAGCGATTTTAGGTCGCTATATACTAACGCCGAGAATATTTGATATTTTAAGTAATCAGAAGCCAGGGGCTGGAAATGAAATTCAACTGACGGATGCAATTGCTGAACTTAACAAACAAGAAGCAGTCTATGCTTATGATTTTGAAGGAACACGATACGATGTAGGCGAGAAATTAGGTTTTATTAAAACTACTCTTGAGTTTGCTCTTAAAAGAGAGGACTTGAGAAATAATGTTTTAGATTATTTAACGGAACTAATGAAAAAAGAATTAATTAGCGGGTCGAATGATTAGAAAATAATGTTGATAGGTGAAAAAAATGAAAAAAAAGGTGCTTTTTTGTGCAACTGTGGATTATCATTTTACGGCATTTCATATGCCATATATAAAGTGGTTCAAGGATAATGGCTGGGAAGTACATATAGCTGCTAATGGGGAAAATAATATTCATTATGTGGACAAAAAGTTTAATCTACCTATCCAAAGATCGCCTTTTAATTTTAAAAATATAAAGGCACTAAAAGACCTTAAAAATATAATAGATGAAAATAATTATGAGATCATACATTGCCATACACCCATGGGGGGGATACTTGCTCGCCTTGCGGCTCGTAAGTCCAGGGTTAAAGGAACAACAAAATTGATCTATACAGCACACGGATTCCATTTTTGTAAGGGTGCTCCTATATTAAACTGGTTATTATATTATCCAATTGAAAAATTCATGGCTCCCCTATCAGATTGTCTAATTACAATTAATAAAGAAGATTATGAGTTATCAAATAGAAGTTTTAACATTAAAAGAATCGTACATATCCATGGAGTTGGAATAGATACAGAGGAGTTTAAGCCAATTGATGAATTAAATAAAAAAATAGTAAGAGAGTCATTTGGATATCAACCAGATGACTTTTTGCTTTTTTATGCAGCTGAATTTAATAAAAATAAAAATCAACAATTTCTACTTAATTCATTGGCCTTAATAAAAGATGAATTATCAAATGTAAAACTTCTACTTGCTGGTGAAGGTGCTTTACTAAATGAATGTAAACAGTTAGCAAATCAACTTGGAATTTCACATATGGTAGACTTTTTAGGTTTTAGAAAGGATATTAAAGAAATTCTACCTATGTGTGACGTTGCGGTTGGGTCTAGTCTACGTGAAGGTCTGCCGGTCAATATAATGGAAGCAATGTCTTGTGGCTTACCGATTATAGCAGTAGATAACCGGGGGCATAGAGAGCTTGTAACTAATAACAAAAATGGATGGCTTGTTAAGAGTAATGACTCCACTGGTTTCTCAAACGCTATAAAAGACCTTGCCGAAAGAAAGGGTCTTAAAGAGAGGCTTGGGTCTAATAGTAGAAAGATCATTTTGAGAAAATATAGCATTGATAAAGTAATATTGGAAAAAAGTGAGGTATATAAGAGCTATATGAAGGAAATGGAGGATACAATGTGGGCTACCCTTTAAGAATCTTACATACCGTTGTTAATATGAACAGAGGTGGCGCGGAAACATTAATAATGAATTTGTATCGTAATATTGATCGAACGAAAATACAGTTCGATTTTTTAACGTGTAAAGAGGGGGCATATGACTCTGAAATAATTGCCATGGGTGGAAAGATTCATAGAATTCCATATGTAACGGACGTTGGTCATTTAGGTTATATAAGAAAACTAGATAAGTTTTTTAGACTAAATCCTAATTATAAAATCGTACATTCTCATATGGATAAAATGAGTGGCTTAGTTTTAAGAGCAGCAAAAAAAGCTAATATACCCACGAGAATTGCCCACAGCCATAATACAAAAAGTGAAGGTGGATTGGCTTCACAGGTTTATAAATGGTATGCGGGTAAATACATTGAGCCCAATGCTACCCATTTATTTGCTTGTTCGGAGTCTGCAAGTAGGTGGTTATTTACTAAACGTTCAAGTGAATCACTAATCCTAAAAAATGGAGTTGAAAGTGAGAGGTTTCAATTTTCATTAAATTTAAGAAAACAAGTTAGGGATCAGTTAAATATCTCAGACAAAGCATTCGTACTTGGCCATGTTGGAAGATTTAATCAACAAAAAAATCATCTTTTTTTACTAGAAATTTTTGCTTCACTATTAAAAAAAATGCCGAATGCAGTTCTAATCTTAGTTGGAGGAGGTTCCCTTCAAGCAAAAATAGAATCGAAAATAAAAGAACTTCAAATAGAGAAAAATGTAAAGTTACTTGGTATTAGAGATGATATTCATAAACTTTTACAAGCAATGGATGTATTTGTTTTCCCATCTTTGCATGAAGGGTTACCTGTAACGTTAATAGAAGCACAAGGTGCAGGTTTATCTTGTATTATTTCAGATGCGATTACAACAGAAGTAGATATGGAGATGGGGCTAATCCAATACTGTTCTTTAAATGACAGTGAAAAATGGGTTGAGAAAATCTTGAAAGAAGCAAAAAGAAATTTTAATAGAGGAAATGCAGAGAATGCATTGATCCAAAAAGGATATGATATTCGCAAAACAGCGGAGAATACCCAAAAGACTTATATCTCGTTAGGGAGGTAGGATATGAAGAAGTTAACTGTATTTACTCCAACATTCAATCGAGCATACTGCCTTCATAAATGTTACGAGAGTTTAAAGAATCAAACATGCAAAGAATTTATCTGGTTAATCATTGATGATGGTTCAACTGACAATACTAAAGAATTGGTTGAAGGTTGGATCGAAGAAAATAAAATTGAAATTATGTATTATTGGCAGAAAAACCAAGGAATGCATGGTGCCCATAATGCCGCTTACCAGAAAATTGTCACAGAACTTAATGTCTGTATTGATTCAGATGATTATATGCCTTTAGAAGCAGTTGAAAAAATTATTGAGTACTGGAATCAATTTGGTAACGATAATGTGAGTGGAATTATTGGGCTAGATGCATATTCAGATGGAAAAATTATTGGTACAAAGTTGCCGGTTAATAGAAAGCAGTCTAGATTATTTGATTTATATAATAAATTTGGAGTAACTGGTGATAAAAAGCTTGTATATCGGACAGAGTTAACAAAAGAATTTCCATATCCACTATTTAAAAATGAACGGTATGTTGGTCTAGCATACAAATATCACATGCTTGATAAACAATACGAAATGCTATTAATGAATGAAATTTTATGCTATGTAGAGTACCTTGCGGATGGATCATCGTTAAATATGTTAAGTCAATATATTAAAAATCCGAATGGGTTTGCGTTCTATCGAAAAGAAATGATGAAATTGCCCTTTGCAAGTCAATTGTTTAAATTCAGACAGGCCATTCATTACGTTTCTAGTAGCATTATGAGTAGAAACTGGAGTTTTTTAGACGAGACGCCTAAAAAAGGTTTAACAATCTTGGCGATTCCATTTGGGATAACTTTATATATTTATATTACGACAAAAACAAAAGCCGCCTAGAAAGTGGTTTTGTTTTTTGGAAGGATATTGGTATGACTATATTTTGGTTCAATTTAGCAATTGTATTTGTTTTTTCATTCATGGCGCGAGTAGCCTCAAGGGCCAGCATATCTAGCACTGCAACTTTATCAGCAGTCTATATAAAACCTAATAAAACGTTGGCATTTGTTGTATTAGTAACTCTAGTTTGCGTATCGGGACTTAGATCAAATATCGGGGATACATATGCATATGTGGATATCTATAAAAGACATGACTTTACATGGAACTATATTTTAGAGTCTAAAGATATTGGATTCGGCCTTCTGCAAATGATCTTAAAATATTTTTCTTCAAATCCTCAAATATTGTTAATTACAACAGCAATTATCACGAATGTATTGGTTATTTTTACATTGTATAATTACTCAAGAATTTTTGAATTGAGCGTTTATGTGTATATCACTGGTGGTTTGTTTCTGGTCTCTATGAATGGAATCAGACAAGTACTTGCTGCATCCATTGCTTTTGCAGGTATAAAACTATTGCTAGAAGGTAGTTTTAAACGCTATCTACTCGTTATTTTATTTGCTTCTTTATTCCATCAAACTGCACTTATTTTAATTCCAATTTATTTTCTTGTGCGCTTTAAAGCATGGTCAAAAGTAACAATCGCTCTATTATTATTTTCAATTGTATTCATAATTGGATTTAATCAACTTTCAACTTATTTGTTTAACGCCATTCAAGATACCCAGTATGCAGTCTATAAAAACTTTCAAGAAGGTGGAGCTAGTGTTATACGAGTTGCAGTAACAGGAATTCCACTATTAATTGCTTTTATGGGAAGAGAGAAGTTAAGAGAAATGAATCCAAAGAGTGATATTGTTGTCAATATGGCTTTACTTGGATTTGTCTTTATGCTTATATCAACGCAAAATTGGATATTTGCAAGAATTTCAATTTATTTTAGTTTTTATCAGCTAATTTTAATTTCATGGATTGTGAAATTATTTAGAGTAAGAGATCAAAAGTTAATATATTATGGCATATTAATTTGCTACTTTTTTTATTATTACTATGAAAATGTAATTAGTCTGCAAATACAATATTTCAGTGATTATATTAATTTAAACTGGTAAAAGTGATCGCTTTTTAGTCTTTTATAGGAGGAAAAATAAATGGCAATTCTTGTAACTGGAGGAGCAGGATATATAGGGAGTCACACGATCGTAGAGCTGTTACAAAGTGGCAATGAAATTATTGTTCTAGATAATTTTACAAATAGTAAGCCAGAGGCATTAAAAAGAGTGTCAGAGATAACGGGTAAGTCATTTAAAACATATAATATTGACCTATTAAATAGAGATGAGTTAGAAAATATATTTTCTCAGAATAAAATATCGGCTGTCATCCATTTTGCCGGGCTTAAAGCTGTAGGTGAATCAGTCAAAACTCCTATTGAATACTATCATAACAATATTACAGGAACGATTAACCTTTGCGAAATGATGAGAAAATACGGAGTAAAAAAGCTTGTTTTTAGTTCTTCTGCTACAGTCTATGGTTCAACAAATGAATCTCCGATATCAGAAAGTAGTAAATTAGGTGCCTCTAATCCATACGGACGAACTAAGTTTATGATTGAGGAATTCCTTAGGGACGTATATGAATCAGACCATACTTGGAGAATTGCATTATTGAGATATTTTAATCCAATCGGTGCACATCATAGTGGTTTAATTGGTGAGGATCCAAATGGCGTTCCGAATAACTTAATGCCGTTCATTTCACAAGTAGCAGTAGGTAAATTGGAGCAATTAACTATTTTTGGAAACGACTATCCAACAAAAGACGGCACAGGTGTGAGGGACTATATTCATGTGGTAGATTTAGCAATTGGTCATATTAAAGCACTAAAAAACTTAGAAAGCAATACTGGAATTGAAGCATATAACATTGGTACAGGCACTGGCTATAGTGTTCTAGAAATGATTGAAGCTTTTGAAATAGCATCTGGTAAAAAGATTCCTTATAGAATTAAAGAAAGACGTCCTGGTGATGCGGCAGTTTGTTATGCGAATCCAACAAAGGCTATGCAAAAACTTGGCTTTACAGCTACTAAGGGAATTCATTTAATGTGTGAAGATACATGGAGATGGCAAAAAAATAATCCGAACGGATATACTGAAGAGATTGAACAAGTTACAGTGCAATAATGCAGTGTTTTTTTTGTTTGGGAGGAAAAAATGGAATCAATTAATTTATCACAACAACAATTAATAGATATTCTAAAACTCTTTTACTATAGAGGAAGCCATTCGAATGAGTTAAATACGATTGATTTTATAAATGATATGAAAAAAACGATCTTAATGATTAGTACAAACAATTTAGTAGAAACGAAGTAATTAATTTTTAGGAGTAAACTAAAAATGAAGAGAGTAATAGATTTAGTATTTTCAATAGTAATATTGCTGTTGCTATCGCTACCTCTAATAGTTGTAGCAATTTTTGTTAGATTAAAAATGGGTGCTTCAATATTATTTACTCAACAGCGCCCTGGTTTAAATGGTAAACCATTTTACTTGTATAAATTTCGTACAATGAGTGATTTGCATGATGCAGGGGGAAACCTTTTATCGGATGAATTACGTTTAACTACCTTCGGGAAGTTTTTAAGAAAGTATAGTATTGATGAGTTTCCACAATTAATAAACGTGGTTAAAGGGGAAATGAGTTTAGTTGGACCTAGACCATTTTTAATGGAATACCTATCTTTATATACAGAAGAACAGATGCTAAGACATAATGTAAAACCCGGAATTACAGGGTGGGCCCAAGTAAATGGACGCAATTCACTTACATGGGAGGAGAAATTTAAAATGGACGTATGGTATGTGAAAAATAATAATCTCCTTTTAGACTTGAAAATCCTGATTAAAACAGCCATTAAGGTAATAAAAAAAGAAGGAATTTCACAGGAGGGGCAAGTGACAATGGAAAAATTCACTGGTTCTAATGAAGTGATGTAATATGAAAGTAATTATTTTAGGTAATGGGGGACATAGCAAAGTTATTCAAGACATCATTTACTCAATAAAGGGAAATGAGATTATCGCTATACTAGATGACAAATATAAGGTTGAAAAACGTGAGAATGGGATTATATATGCTCCATTTGTTTCTTTAAAAAGATTTCTAGATCAAGACGCTAAAGTAGTCATTGCAATAGGAGATAATAAGCTTAGAAAAAATATAGTTAATTCAATTGATATTAAAAAAGAACAGTACTTAACAGTTGTTCATCCTTCAGCGGTTGTTAGCACTTCGACTAGAATTGGATACGGAACAGTGGTCATGCCGAATGTAGTTATTAATGCACAAGCGCAAATTGGCGATCATTGTGTAATTAATACTGGAGCAATCATTGAACATGATAATCAAATCGGAGACTATACGCATGTCTCTCCGAATGCTACTTTAACAGGAAGTGTTTTAGTTGAAGAAGGTGCACATATCGGAGCATCAGCGACTATTATTCCCGGGATTAAAGTAGGGTGTTGGTCAATTGTAGGTGCGGGTTCAACGGTTATTCACAATATTCCATCGCTTAGTACAGTAGTAGGCTGCCCAGCTAGAATTATTAAAAATTTAAATTTTTAGATTAAATTTTTCGAAAAGGTGGTAAGTGAATTGACCTTATCAAGAATTTATTTATCTCCCCCGCATATGAGCGGAGAGGAGATAAAATATATACAGGATGCATTTAATACAAATTGGATCGCACCACTTGGACCCAACGTGGATGGATTTGAAAAAGAGATTATTAATTATGTAGGAGCCAATGAGGCGTTAGTTGTTAGTTCAGGAACAGCTGCAATCCATTTGGCTCTTTCTTTATTAGATGTCACAAAAGGCGATAAGGTATTTTGCTCCAGTCTTACCTTTGTGGCTAGTGCTAACCCAATAATTTATCAAGGGGCCGAACCGATATTTATAGACTCGGAGCCCGATACATGGAATATGTCACCAAAAGCACTTGAAAGAGCATTGCATGACTCTTATTTAGAAGGAACTCTTCCAAAAGCAGTTATCGTTGTAAATCTATATGGACAAGTTGCAAAAATGGATGAAATTCAATCGTTATGCGCCAGATACAATATACCTATTATTGAGGATGCTGCTGAATCACTTGGTTCTACTTATAAAGGCAGAGTTAGTGGTACTTTTGGGCATTTTAGTATTTTTTCCTTTAATGGAAATAAAATTATTACGACATCTGGTGGCGGAGCACTTGTTTCAAATAATACCGAGTTAATACAAAGAGCAAGATATTTAGCCACTCAAGCTAGGGATGAAGCTCGACATTACCAACATAGTGTAACAGGTTACAATTATAGGATGAGTAATATACTGGCTGGGGTTGGTAGAGCTCAATTGCAAGTATTAGAGGAGCGAATTGAAGCTAGAAGAAGGATTTTTCAACGATATTTTGAAGAGCTAAAGGATTTACCAGGTCTAACTTTTATGCCAGAGTTAACAAATACACGCAGTAACCGGTGGCTTACGGTATTAACGATTAAAGAAGAGGAATCTAAGCTATCAGTAAATACACTATTAGATGCATTAGAAGAGGAAAATATTGAAGCAAGACCCGTATGGAAGCCATTACACATGCAACCCCTATTCAAAGGAGTTCGTTATTATCCCCACGAAGAAAATAACCATGTTGCAGAGAGGATGTTCGAAACTGGGATTTGTTTGCCATCAGGATCGAATCTATCGTTTGACGATCAAAGTAGAGTAATAAGCTGTATCAAAAAAGTATTTTATAAAGTAGCTTGTAGGGAGGGCATTCTATGACAGAACAGCTGAGGTGCCAAAAATGATAGGAAGAAACATTCAGGAAATTCGTGTCAAAAAGGGACTTACTTTATCAGAACTTGCAGAAAAAGCTAATATATCTAAGTCATATTTAAGCAATATTGAGCGTGAATTAAACGATAATCCGTCTATTCAAGTTGTAGAAAAGATTTCAAAAGTATTAGGAGTTGATTTTAGAACATTACTGGGGACTAATACAGAAAATAATAAACTCGAAAGCGACTATTTAGATCTTATAAAGGAATTAGTTGAAATTGGCATTGGAAGAGAAGAATTAAGGGAATATAAAAAGGTATTTGAATTTGTAAAATGGAAGAATTCTAAAAATCATTGATAAGAAATGCTAAAGGGAGTTATGTATGGATAAAACAAAGCCCTTAAAGGTCCTTCATGTCGTTGGTGCAATGAATAGAGCAGGGACCGAAACGATGCTAATGAATATATATCGAAATATAGATCGGAACAAAATTCAATTTGATTTTATTTCTTATAGTCAAAAAGAAGCACACTATGATCAAGAAATAGAAAGATTAGGCGGACGCATTATAAGATTGGAAAAAACATACTCAGTTACAGAAATTTATGCCGCGATTAAAAAGTACGGTCCGTATGATGTAGTTCACGCACATACATTATTTAATTGTGGTATAGCCAATTTAGCGGCTCGATTAGCAGGTGTAAAGATTAGAATATCACATGCACATACAACCTTAGATACTAATCAATCTTTAGTTAGAACGATTTATAAAGGAATAATGCGAAAACTCATCAATGTAACTTCAACAAAATTATTGGCATGTAGTAATGGTGCCGGACGATATTTATTTGGAGAGAAAGAATTAGTAAAAACAAGATATTCCTATTATCCGAATGTAATAGATTATACAAAATTTTTAGAACCGCCATTAAAAGAAGTGAAGAAATTCAAAGAGGAAGCAGGTTTAGAAAATAGTTTTGTAATTGGACATATCGGTAGGTTTATGGATGCAAAAAATCAATTGTTCTTAATTGAGATAATGAAGAACATTTTAAAAAAGGAAAAAAACATTATCTTGTTATTAGTTGGAGATGGGGAATTAAGAGCAAGTATTGAAGAAGAAGTTAAAAAGTTTGGAATCGATGAGAATATTAAATTTGTAGGTGTTAGGGAAGACATACCAACGCTATTACATAGTATGGATTTATTTGTTTTTCCATCTTTGTACGAGGGATTAGGACTTGTTCTTTTAGAGGCACAAGCAAGTGGTATACCTTGTATTGTATCTGAAGCAATACAGCCTGAGGCAAACTTAAATATCGGACTGGTCAAGCAGCTCATGTTAAGCGAAGGACCAGAACTTTGGGCAAATACAATATTAATGAATTCTCGGAATAAAGAAGGAAATATTAACCGAATAATTAATGGATTCGAAACGGAAGGGTATTCGGTTTCTAAAGGAATATCAAATTTATTGGCTATTTACCAATATTCGACAGGTGAACTAAATGAAGAAGAATATATTAGTGGCATCCTTTGATCTAGAGATTGGAGGAGTTGAGAGAAGCCTAATCAGTATGTTAACTAACTTTGATTATAACAACTATATAGTTGATTTAATGCTTTATAGTCACTCTGGTGAATTCATGAAGTTGTTGCCCAAAAAAGCAAATCTACTTGCAGAAAGTAAGGCGTATAAGACATTTCGAATGCCAGTCCTCGATGTAGTAAAAAGTGGGCAATTAAGTCTTGCGCTTTCAAGACTGTTAGCAAAGTATTTGGCAAATAAAAATCACTCTTCTGAAAATGGATATAAACAAATGCAATATATGTGGAAGTACTCAGTCCCTTTACTACCAAAACAAAGTAAGAAATATGATGTGGCAATTAGTTACTTATGGCCACACTATTTTGTCGCGGAGAAGGTAGATGCTGAGATCAAAATTGCATGGATTCATACAGATTTTTCAACAGTGGAAACAGACATTGAATTGGATGTAAAAATGTGGAGTAAGTTCAATTATATCGTAGCAGTCTCAGATGAATGCAAAAATGCATTCATAAGTAAATATTCAGCATTAGGGGACCGAGTCATTGTAATGGAAAACATTACAACTCCTGAATTGATTAACACATTAGCAAATGAAAAAGCCGATAATCCAATGGTGGAAGATGCTAGATTTAAAATTATTACTGTGGCCAGACTATCATACGCAAAAGGGATTGATTCCGCGGTTAAAGCATTGAAAATGTTAAATGATCGAGGATACAAAAACATATGTTGGTATGTAGTTGGTTACGGGGGCGACGAACAACAAATTAAAGATTTAATAGAGGAAAATAATTTAACGGATCAGTTTATTCTTTTAGGAAAGAAAATAAATCCCTACCCCTTTATAAAAGAAGCTGATTTATACGTACAACCATCTAGGTATGAGGGAAAAGCAGTTACAGTGGTCGAAGCGCAAGTTCTTTCGAAGCCAGTTCTTATAACAAATTATCCAACAGCTAAAAGCCAAGTAAAAGATGGATTTGATGGTTCAATCTGTGAGCTCTCAGTTAAAGGTATTGCAGATGGTATTGAAAAACTTTACTTAGATTCCCAAATGAGAGTGCAATTAGTAAACAATTGTAAAGGTACAGTTTTTAGTAATTTAAATGAACTAAACAAACTTTATAGCTTAATATAATTTGCAACAGCTTTTGCTTAAATATAAACCTGTATAAGGGAGGTTTTTCTAGTGAAAAAAAATATACTCTTTGTAATTGATTCCTTACACATAGCTGGAGCGGAAAAAAGTTTAACAACACTATTGAATTTATTAAATCTAGAAGAATACTCCGTTGATCTAATGTTATTCGCACACGGTGGTGAATTTGAGAAGCTGGTTCCTAAGGATGTAAATATTTTACCCCCCCTTAAATACACCAAATATACTGAGCTAAGTATGACTGACTCAGTTATCTACTCATTAAAGAAATTTAAATTTGGTATGCTATTTTCAAGGCTAAAGTATTCCTTTGAAATAAGGAGAAAAAATTATAGTATAGCGGAAGAAGCAAGAATATTTTGGGAAAGTGTTTCCAATGTGATCGAGAAAAATGAAAAAGTATATGATATTGCAATAAGTTATGCACAAGGTATTCCTACTTTTTATGTCGCTGATAAAGTTATAGCTAAGGAAAAATATGCATGGGTAAACGTAAGCTATTATTTAACTGATCATGAAAGGAATTTTCAAGAACCGTTTTATGATCAATATAAAAAAATTGTAGCTGTATCAAATTCTACACGTGAAATCTTCATAGAGACTTTTCCTAGTTATTCCAGTAAAGTGGAGGTTATTTTTGATATAAATAATCCGGAATTTATTAACCAAATGGCATTAAGTGGAGATAGTTATCAAGATAATTTTAATGGCATTAAAATTTTAACGATTGGAAGGTTGGCACACCAAAAGGGTTATGATCTTGCTTTAGAAGCTTGCAAAAATCTGAAAGAAAAGGGCATTGACTTTAGATGGTATGTATTAGGAATGGGCCCGTTACAACAAGAAATTGAAAAGTATATTGAGGATCATCAGTTACATACAAACTTTATATTGTTAGGAGTAAAATCAAACCCTTATCCATATATAAAAGATGCTGATCTTTATGTTCAAACATCGAAGTTTGAAGGATTTGGTCTTGCAATTGCTGAAGCACGTATGCTAAATATTCCTGTGGTAACAACTAGGTTTGACGCAGTTTATAGTCAAATGATTGATGGGAAAAATGGTTTAGTTGTAGATATGACGGCTGAAGGTGTAACAAACGGGATATTAAAATTAATCACGGATAATGAACTGAAAGAGAATATAGTAAAATTCTTACAAGTTGAGAAAAAAGGTAATGTCGAAGAATTAGAAAAATTTTATGAGTTAATAGGTTAATGTAAGAAGAGAGAGTGAAGCCTATGAAAATAAAGATATTATTTATGATAATTAATATGAATATTGGTGGAACTGAAAAAGCACTGCTAAATATGTTATCTGAGATGAATGAAGATGAATACGAAATTACTGTACTTATGTTAGAAGAGTTTGGTGGTTTTTTAAATGAATTACCAAGTAATATTCGAATTGAATATGTAAAAGATTACGACAAAATAAAAGCATTACTAAATAATCCACCTTTATTCGAAGCAATGGAAATATTAAAAGATGGTAAACCGGTTCACGCTATTAATTTAATCTTTCATCACATACTTTCAAAGGTTATGAAAGATAGAAGTTCATACTTAAAATATGTATTAAAAGATTATGGTAAATTTGAAAAAGAATATGATATAGCGGTAGCTTATGCAGGTCCAATGGATTTAATAAGCTATTTTGTTATGCACAAAATAAACGCCAAAAAGAAAGTTCAGTGGATTCATTTTGATGTAACTAAAATTTCCTTTAATAACAAGTTTGCTATTAATCTATATAAGAAGTTTGATCAAATTTTCGTTGTATCAAATGAAGGAAAAGAAAAACTTATAGAGAAGTTATCTGGAATAAAAAACAAAATAAATACATTCGGAAATATTATTTCTTCAAGTTTAATCGAAAAGATGGCAGAAAGAGAGTCAGGATTTGATGAAGATTTTAAAGGAATAAAAATTCTAACGGTTGGAAGACTTTCAATTGAAAAGGGTCAGGATTTAGCAATCAAAGTATTATCGAAACTAAAGAAAGCCGGATACGAAATTAAATGGTATTGCATTGGAGATGGAGAAGGTAAAGCAGAGTATCGCAAATTAATAGAGGAGTATAATGTTTCGGAAGACTTTATTTTATTAGGTACGAAAACAAATCCATATCCTTATATGAAGCAATGCGATATATATGTTCAGCCATCGCGACACGAAGGATATTGTATTACTCTTTCTGAGGCAAGATGCTTTAATAATCCAATCGTTACAACAAATTTTACCGGTGCAAATGAACAACTCATAAATCGGGTAACGGGCTTAATTGTTAATTTTGATGAAGAGGAAATGTATAAGGCAGTGAAAGAATTACTAGATAATGAGATTTTAAGAAATGAAATAAAAATAAATTTACAAAAAGAATCTGTAGATACTACAAAGGAAATAGAGAAATTGAATTTACTCAATGTATAAAAAATTTACCTCATTAGTCATCTAGATAGGTATTCTGGTTTTTATTACTCATTTTTGGGGTGAAATATGAAGAAAAAAGTTTTATTTATGCTTAGTAGTATGAATATAGGCGGTGTGGAGAAATCTTTTCTATCATTATTATCAGTAATTCCAAAAGATAAATATGATATAACGCTCCTCCTTTTAGAGAAAAAAGGCGGATTTTTCGAGAATATCCCAGATTGGGTTAATGTAGTAGAAGCTACATGGTTTACCACAATTAAAGATATTATATTACAACCTCCATACAAAACTTTGAAAGATTACTTTCATAATAAGCAATACGTAAAAATGCTATTTTTTTTAAGTAAATACTTAATTTCCAAAAAAATTGCAGATCGAAATATTTATTATCATCATATTTTTAAGGATGTTCCAAAAGATTTTACTTTGTATGATGTAGCTATAGCATATCAAGGACCTACTGACATCATTGATTATTATATCGCCAACAGAGTAACTGCTAAAAAAAAGGTGTCATGGATTCACTTCGATGTTTCAAAGCATCTAATCAATACGAAATTATATAAAAAGCTTCATAGAAAGTTCGATAAGATCTTTGTCGTTTCAGAGGAAGCAAAGAAAATGCTAATTGAAAAATTACCACAAGATGTAAATAAAACAGAAGTATTTAAAAATATACTTTCATCAAGTGTAATTAATAATATGTCTTTAGCAGAGGTTGACTTTGATAATAGTTTCATAGGGAAGAAAATTTTGACAGTTGGAAGGCTTTCGATGGAAAAAGGTCAAGATATAGCTATAAAGGTATTATCAAAATTAATTGAAAATGGATATAACGTGAGATGGTATTGCATTGGTGAAGGTGATGATCGCAAAGAATACGAGGAGTTAATTCGTAAACTTGGGTTAGAATCCAATTTTATTTTATTAGGTGCAAAACAAAACCCATATCCGTATGTAGCAAATGCCGATCTTTATGTACAAACTTCTAGACACGAAGGTTTCTGTCTTACTTTAGCTGAAGCTAGGTGTTTACATAAACCAATCGTCACTACAAATTTTACAGGTGCATATGAGCAAATCACTGATAATTATGATGGGTTAATTGTCAAATTTGACCATGATGAGTTATTTGAAAAAATAACATACTTAATTAACAATCCTGGAAAAAGCGAGGATTTATCTAGAAATCTATTAAACGAAATTGTAGATACTACTTCTGAAATAGATAAGTTATATCAATATATTGGATAAGATGGAGTGAAATTAATGAATCCAAAAATCAGTATTATTGTTCCTGTATATAAAGTAGAACCCTATCTTCATAAGTGTATAAATTCATTATTAGATCAGACGTTTGCTGATTTCGAATTAATTCTAGTTAACGATGGATCACCAGATAAAAGTGGGGAAATTTGTGATCATTATGCCTCTAAAGATAATAGAATTAAGGTATTCCATAAAGAAAATGGTGGGCAAGCTAGCGCAAGAAACATGGGATTGGATATAGCAAAGGGAGATTATATAGGATTTGTTGATAGTGATGATTATGTTGAAAATGATATGTTTGAATCATTAATTGAGAATGCATTGAAATTTGAGGCAGATGTTGTTGAGTGCGGCATAAAAATTGTAAATGGTAATAAGGTAGAACAAATTCAAAATAATAACCAAGTTGAAATTGGTGATAATATATTCGCTCTAAAAGGACTATTAAACAATGGATACAGGAATTCAGTTTGTAATAAGTTGTATAAAAAAGAAATCTTTGATGATCTTAGATTTCCAAATAAGTTATATGAAGACGGTTTTTTAGCATTTAAAATATATTATTTGGTAAAGAAATACGTATTTATTGGTGCAAGTAAATATTATTACGTACAAAGAAACGAGAGTACAATGTCAAAACAAGAAATATTCACTTTAAGGAATTTAGATGGCTTAGAGTGTGATGAAGAGAGATTTCATTTTATACGGGAACGGGTTAGTGAACAATCATTACTTACTTTATCAGAATCTTATTTTTTTACCCGTATATTATTTTTTTATCAAAAATTACTTAACAATAAAGAAATTGATCCAAATAAGAAATACAGAAATGAATTAAAAAACAAAATCCTAAAAAGTTACCGAGAATTTTTAGTAAATCCAAATTTAAAGAAATTTTATCCTATAGTAAAGACTTCGAAGTTAAATATTAACAAGTTTAACTTTATATTTACGAATTATATGTGGGGATTAAATTACCTTTTAAGAACATACTCTAATATTCGTAAAATATTAATAATGGAAAGGATAGTGAACAAATGAATCCCAAAATAAGTATTATTGTTCCTGTGTATAAAGTAGAGTCATATATACATAAATGTGTGGATTCAATCTTAGCTCAAACTCTAACTGACTTTGAACTTATCCTTGTCGATGATGGATCACCCGATCAATGCGGAATAATATGCGATGAGTATGCTAAAAAGGATAATCGAATAAAAGTAATTCATAAAAAAAATGGCGGGCAAGCAAGTGCTAGAAATGCTGCTTTAAATATTGCTAAAGGCGATTATATAGGATTTGTAGATAGTGATGACTGGATCGAACCGGATATGTATGAACTACTTTATAATATTTGTATTGAGAATGACTGTGATATTGCAAACTGTACGAGTATAGTTCATTATAACGACAAAACAATCATAAATGGATCAGAGCCATTAACGATTCATAATAGAAGTCAAGCAATGAAGGCATTATTTGAAGGTGCATTATATGATGAAGTTGTTTGGTCGAAATTAATGAAAAGAAAGCTTTTGGAAAATCTTAGATTTCCAGAAGGGATTATGTATGAGGATACAGCATTTACTTATAAAGTAATTAATGAGAGTGAAAAAGTATGCTATATTGGCGAACCAAAATATCATTATATTAAGCGCGAAAATAGCACAATGGATCTGGCAGTAAAAAATAAAAGTATTGATGCAGTCCTGATTTATGACGAAATCTATCGTTATGTAAGTCGATATTATCCTGAACTAAAGCCAATCATAACACTAAAACTGGCTAATAATGCAATGGCTGTTTTAAACACAATTTCACTAGATCCAAATCATATTTTATATCAAATAGAATATAAAAAAGTAACCGAGATTTTAAACAATTACTTCACTGAAACAATCAAACTAAAAGAGTATGTTACAAATGTAAAAATATTATTATTTGCAACACGTATTCACCCTATTTTGTATAAGTTAATAATTAATTTCCTATCAAGGAGAAAAAGAGGATGAGCATATACCGAAGAATGTATGTGTTAGGCTCAAAAATAAAAATAAGAAGTATTGAACAGATTACCACCCTATTTAATGGAATGGTTTTTTTATTTTCTAGCCAACCTTCTGTAAAAACAACTGATGAAAGTTTAAATCTAATTGTTCAAAATAAATGTTCTATAAGTAGGTATGGCGATGGTGAGTTCAATTTAATGAACGGAAAAAGCTTAAGATTTCAGCCATATTCAGAGGAGTTAAGCTTAAGGTTAAGTGAAATTATCAAAAGTAATCAAGAAAATCATGAAGTCTTTATCCCAAATGTTTTTAAAAATGTTGACTGGTGTACAGACAGATCAAGAAATTATTGGATACGTTACTTAAATTTAAATCGATATAAGATTTATAAACTACTACAAAAGAACAAGGTCTATTATGATTCATTGGTCACTCGACTTTATATAGACTATAAGGATAAAAGTCAGGCTGAGTTCAGGTTTAAGACTTTTAAAAAGCTGTGGCATCAAAAAGAGGTCATTATTATTGAAGGAGAGCAAAGCAGACTAGGAATTGGAAATGATTTGTTCGATAATACCAAATCAATAAAAAGAATTTTATGTCCAGCTACTGATGCATTTGCAAAGTATGATCAAATATTTGAAGAGGTAATAAAACACGATAAATCAAAACTAGTGTTAATTGCTCTTGGGCCTACAGCTACGGTATTAGCTTATGACTTAGCTAATTATGGCTATCATGCAATTGATATTGGACATATTGATATTGAATATGAATGGTTTTTAAATAAAGCTGTAGAAAAAGAAGCAATTAAAAATAAATATGTAGGTGAAGTTCCAGAAGGTACTGATGTTCATGGTATTAACGACATTAAGTATGAAGAAGAAATCATTTCTAGAATATCGTAAATTCTAAAATAGGGGACATTGAATGACCTTTGAGATTTTAATAATTGTTTCTATATATAAAGTAGAAAAGTATCTTAATAAATATAAGATTTAAAACTAGGGGAAAGACTTAGTAATCCGTTCTAAGTATAGGGATTACTTATTTTATTTTTAAAGGGTGATATATTTTGAAGTCTTCGTTAAGTAAATTACTAATGCTTTTTAACAAAAAGGAAAAGAAGAAACTTATAATTTTATTTATCATGATGATAGTAGCAGCGGTATTTGAAACAATTGGAATTGGAGCTATTTTCCCTTTTGTAGGGATTTTAACTGATCCAAAGGTAATTGAAGAACAATCTATTTTATCGTTTTTATATAATTTTTTTCATTTCAATTCCATTAATGGATTTATCGTATTCGCAGGAATAGCATTGCTTTCAATCTTTTTTATTAAAAACATATATCTATTATTTTTTAATTATATACAAGTACGTGTCATTCTAAATCAACAAGTAAGATTATCTAGAAGCCTGTTTAAGGAGTATTTAACGAAACCTTATGTATTTCATTTACAAAGAAATACATCAGAATTACTCCGAAACATAAATTCAGAAATCACAAAACTTTTCCAAGGAATTATCATATCGGGCTTTCAACTATTAACAGAAATTCTAGTAACATCATTTATTTTAGCTTTGTTAATTTTTACGGCTCCTTTAGCAACTATTGTTGCTTCAATACTACTAGGAGGTAGTGTATTTATCTTTTTTAGATTTTTTCGTAAAAAGATTAGCCATCTAGGTACTGAACAACAAATAGTAAACGCTGCAATGATTAAGTGGGTAAACCAAGGGCTAGGTGCGAGTAAAGAAGTAAAGGTTTCAGGTAAAGAAGATTTCTTTGTTAATGCCTTTACTGCTCAAAGTCAAATAGGCGCAAGAAATAGTCGACAATTAGGAATGTTAAATCAAGTACCGAGATACTTTATTGAAACGATTATGGTAACAATCGTACTGATTACGATGTTAATCATCGTTTTTAAAGGTAGTAATACTACTAGTTTAGTTTCAACAATGGCACTCTTTGCTATGGCAGCATTTCGTTTAATGCCTTCAATTACTCGTATTGTAGGATTTATAACAGCTATTCGTTATTCTCAACCTGCTTTATCAACTATTTATGACGATTTGTTTTTAAATAAAGACCAAAATGTAAGCAGTGACCATCCGGTTCTTGAGGATCATTCAACAATACTTGACCAAAATGAAAGAGTTTTTACAGATTCCATTATATTGAAAGATATTTCTTTTAAATATCCTAATCAGAAAGACTTTTCAGTTAGAGATGTATCTTTACAGATTCCTATCGGTCAATCTGTTGCATTTATTGGTGAATCTGGTGCTGGAAAAACAACTTTAGTTGATATCATTCTTGGATTATTCCACCCTGAAAACGGTGAAATCTTAATTGATGGAAAAAACTTAAATGATCAAAGAGCAACATGGAAGCAAAAAATTGGTTATATTCCACAATCGATTTTTTTATCTGATGATACAATTCGCGGTAATATTGCATTTGGTTTAGATGAGAACCAAATAGATGATTGTGCTGTATGGAGAGCATTAGAGCAGGCACAATTAAAAGAATTTGTTGAATCACTTCCTGATCAATTAAACACAACTGTAGGTGAAAGAGGAGTAAGACTTTCGGGCGGACAACGTCAACGTATTGGAATTGCAAGGGCACTATACCACAATCCAGAAATAATTTTTATGGATGAAGCAACATCTGCACTAGATAATGAAACAGAAAAAGAAATTATGAAAGCGATCGATGGCTTAAAGGGAGAAAAAACGTTAATTATTATTGCGCATCGTCTGAGTACAATTGAAAACTGTGATACTGTTTTCAAATTGAATAAAGGTAGATTAGTGACAGTTGACCATAAATTAAAGCACTCAGTTATTTAATAGTGGTAAATATCTAATTTAAACTATTCTTAAAGGAGGTACGTAATGTTTAGGAGAGGATTAGAAAAATTAAAAAATAAAGCAGCCCAAACTTGGTACTGGCATGGGTTTTATGGGAATTTAATTAGGGAGATGGAAAGGAAAATAAAACCAAAAAATGGTGAAAATGAAGTTTCTTTCATAAATAAACCTGGCATTGCATTTTCATTTGATGACAGTTTTAGAGTTGAGCAATGGTATAAATATGGAATGGATTTATTCGGATATTACGATGTTAAAGTAACATTTAATATTAACGCATTTCACCATTTTGAAGGTGAAAGGGAACATAATCAAAAGGAAATAGATCTGTTACTAGAATTACAAGCAAATGGCCACGAACTTGCTCACCATAGCTTAACGCACCAAAATGCTAAAACATATATTGAGGAACATGGTTTAACAAAATGGATTGAAGATGAAATAGAATCATTATTTAAATGGATGGAAAAACAATCTCATTCTAAAACAAAAGAAAAGTTTAAATTGCCTGTGACTTATTCATTTCCATTTGCTGCATATAATGATGAAATGATAAACGAGATCGTTCCAAAGTATTTTAAAGTTGTAAGGGGACATTCGGCTGCTGATCATTTAACTCCTTTCAATCATACTGGATTTGCACCTGCTATTTGTATAGATAGTATATTTTTAAAAAATAAAAAGTATATAAAAAGAATTTTGAGAGTTGTTAAGAAAACTGGGCTAAATTTAATTTTAATGTCGCATTCTATATTACCTGAAGATGTAAAGTGGGAAGATTTTGGTTGGGGAGAAGAATCGGAACTCGCTGGAACGTGGAGAACCTCACCTAAAATGATTGAAGAAATTATTAAAGAAGCAAAATCATTAGGGTTGGAATTCTATACTACTGCTGAAATAGCTGGAATTGCCACATTTATAGATCAAACTTTAGAACATTGTATTAGACAGCAGCTCCATAATCCAAATGTAAAATGGATAACGATTTCTGAATTGAGCTCGATAAAAGAATTAGATCTAGGCGGTCAAAATATTTCTAACCTAGACGGAGTACAATATCTATCTAATTTAGAGAAAATTAATCTATATGGTAATAATATTTCAGATTATAGGTTGTTAGAAAGACTTAGTAAGTTAAAGGAAATAAAAATAGATAATGATCAAATCGAGGCTAAAACGGGGACTTTCTTTTAAAAAAATTGAAAAATAATAAGGGAATGGGAATTATGACATTAAGAGATATCTTAAAAGACATCTTAAAAAGTAATAAAGTTACATTGTACTTTTATGACTATATTAGAAAAGCAAGATATGATTTTATTCCTATGATTAGACCAGTCATTATACCAAATATTATATTCAACTTTAAAAAGTTTTTAAGGGTAACTCGTATTGATAGAAAGAGTCGTTTTGAAAAATTAAAAAGTATAAAAAATAAACATTTAGGTGAAAGATGTTTTATAGTCGCAACGGGACCAAGCCTGAAAGTTGAGGATTTGGAAAAACTTCGTGGTGAAATTACATTTAGTATGAATTCAATTTGCCTCGCGTTTAACGAAACAGATTGGAGGCCGACCTATTATGGTATTCAAGATATTAGAAATTATTTTAAGTTCAAAGATGATATTAAAGAATTGGATTCAGAATGCAAATTTATTGGTGAATCTATTTTAAAACGTGATACTGTTTCAGAAGAATTTTACGTTTATCCAATGAACATGCTAAACCATAATTGGATGCATAAAAAATATAATACAAAATTTAGCGATGACGCATTTGCAGTTGTGTATGATGGATATACAATTACTTACTCACTTATACAAATTGCAGTTTACATGGGATTTAAGGAGATCTATTTACTTGGAGCAGATAGTAATTATTCTAGGGATTTGAACCACCATTTTAAAAATTATGATTATCATGATTCTAATTATACAGTTGCTGGCTTAAAAATGATTGATGCGTACAAAGTGGCAAAAGAATACGCGGATAAGAAAAACATTAAAATCTTTAATGCAACTAGAGGAGGAATGCTTGAAATATTTGAAAGAGTCGATCTTGATAATGTTTTAGCAAACAATAAAATAGAAGAATCTTTAGTTTATTTAACTTAATAAAAATCCAAATTGACAGATATTTAAAAAGATGATAATTTTTGTGATAAGTAGTTCTCAATAAAGAAAAAATATGATTTGTTAATTGCTAGACTATACCTCCTTATGTGATATTTTTTTTAGTCATTGTTCAATATAATGAACAGCTACTTTTAAACTTAAAAAATTAACGATCTTACATCAAAGGACAAAAAGAGGGAGCTTTAAATGGAGGAGTTTACTTATATTTATATAGATAACTTTCTATATAGTTCGCTTTACATAAACTTAGAGCAAAGTTTAATTGGTCTTATATTCTTCCTGTTTTTTAAAGGGAAACCTTTTGGTTTTCTTGAAAGGGAGACGAAAATTAGATTTATTAATTTTTTTATACCAATAGTTAGACTTATTCGAGTATTGGAATTTGCATATTTATATTTTAAAAAAAGGAGAATTAATAAAGTAAAGCCTGGTACTTTTCCAACTTTGTCGTCATCGCATTATGGAAATTGTTTAATTTTGGTGGGGCACGGTGAGCATAAAATTGTAAATCTTAGAGAGAAAAGTGTTACGACCATATTTCCTAACAATTTTTCAAGTAATGTAATGGAGGATAAAATTTATAAACTAATCGAGGCTCAAAATTGTAAATTATCCCAAAGTTTACTAGAGTGGAATATTAGTAATAGATTTATGAAAGAATCTTATGTAAATTTAAAACCGGCTTGCTTTAGTCTTCAGAATGTTCATACAGAGGCTTTACCTATATTAAGAGATATTTTATTAAGTAAAAACTACCAAATAGTCTCATTGGGGCAACATCTCCAAAACGTTACAAAGAGGATAGATGAATTGTTAAATCCTTTATTACAAGAAGATTTTACATTAATTAATAGTGTAAAATCTATTTTTGAATTTGTTTCAGATATAAATATAGAATTGAAAAAAAATTGTTTAAAAACAGAAATACTTTTAGGATTCACCCATGGAGATTTTTGGGAAGGAAATGTTCTGAAGAGTAAGAAGATAACTAAGGTAATAGATTGGAATACTTTAGAAATTAGAAGTTCGTTTTTTGATCTTTACTTTCTTATATTTGAAAAACTTTCAAATGTAAGTGAAATAAAGTTGTACGAAACAAGTGGAGAATTTGAAAACTTATTTCATATTTTTATTCGGAATTACTTAGAAGACAATTTTATTAACTCAGAAATAGCAGCAATTCTAGTAAATCAGTCGGAAATTTATAGATATATATTTTACTTAGAATTTATTCTTCGAAAGATAAAGGGAAATCTTAAAGGAGAACGAATATATTTTGAATATCTAGTAGAGCGAATTAAATTTTTTCAAGCATATGAAAGTAAGCTAAACGAAAATAAATACAATAATTGTATAGTAGAAAAAATTCAGTAGAAATATTTTATGTGAACGTTCTTTAAAATGAACAAGCCCTTTTAATCTATAAGAAGATATCAGGAGGAAGATAATTTATGAAAATCATTGGTGTTATTCCAGCTAGATATAATTCGTCAAGATTCCCAGGCAAGCCATTAGCAGATATTTGTGGAAAACCAATGATTTGGTGGGTTCACGAACGATTAAAAGGATTAGAGGGTCTAAGTGAGGTATATGTAGCAACAGATAATCTACGAATTAAAGAAGTTTGTGAAAGCTATGGAATAAAAACGATTATGACTTCTGAAAATCATAAAACACATCTAGACCGATTATACGAAGTTTCCACATTAGTAGACGCAGATTTTTATATAAATGTAAATGGGGATGAACCATTAATAGAAACTGAGGCAATTAGAAGGATTCTTCCTAAAGAGGTTGATTCGAATTCATTATATGTATCAAATTTAATGACGGAGTTAAAAAATCCTTTGGAGGCGGTTGATTTTTCAAAGATTAAAGTTGCCACGGATGTTTTTGGATATGGTTTATATTTAGCTCGAAGCCCAATTCCATACCCAAAAGGGACATACGATTTTTATTATAAAAAGTTTGTTGGAGTACAGTGTTTTACAAAAAGTGCATTGGAGTTCTGTTATTCAGCACCGAGAGGCCCTTTGGAAGCAGCTGAAGACATTGACGAGTTTAGATTTATTGAGAATGGTCAAAAGATAAAATTTGTGGAAGCAAATGTGACGACTCTTTCTGTAGATACTCCAAAAGATTTAGATAAAGTACGGGATATCATAAAAAATCGTTTAGAAAGTGTGGTATTTGAGTGAACAATATAAAGCTACTCGACTGTACTTTACGCGATGGTGGATACATCAACGATTGGAACTTTGGTAAGAGGACGGTTAAAAAAGTAATTGAAAAGTTGACCCAGTCTAATATAGACATTATCGAATGTGGATTTCTTAGAGATGTGGATTATGATAATGATACTACAATTTTCAATGATATTGAAAAAATCAAAGAACTGATTCAGCCAAAAAATAAAGATACTATTTACGTAGCTATGATTGATCAACCATTCATCTCAATCGATAAAATAAAAGTATATGATGGTACTTCAATTGATGGAATTCGATTAACGTTCCATGATAATGAAAAAGAAATTGCTGAAGCATTAGAATATGGAAAAATGTTAATTGAAAAAGGGTATAAAGTGTTTATTCAGCCAGTTGGTACTACTAGCTACACTGATGCAAATCTGTTAGCTTTGATCGAAAAAGTTAATGAGTTAAAACCATATGCATTTTACTTAGTAGATACACTTGGGATTATGTACAAAAATAATTTACTAAGAATGTACCACCTACTAGATCATAATCTTGATAAAACAATTAACATCGGATTCCATTCTCATAATAATTTACAATTATCTTTTTCAAATGCCCAAGAATTGCTAACGCTACACACTAAAAGAAATATAATAATAGATTCTTCGGTATTTGGTATGGGAAGAGGAGCAGGGAATTTATGCACGGAGCTAATTTCTGAGTACATCAATGAAAATATTGACGAAAAATATAAAATAGTACCGTTATTGGAAATTGTTGATGAACATTTGAGTAGATTTTTTAATGAGCCTAAATGGGGTTATTCCGTTCCCTATTTCATAGCGGCAATCAATAATTGTCACCCTAACTATGCATCATATTTAATGAATAAACAGACGATTTCTGTTAAGTCAATCAATACAATATTGAGGCAAATTCCGAACAAAAAACGAGATATCTATGCTGAAAATTATATTGAAGATTTATACATAAGTCATCAAATGCAATTGGTAGACGATACAGAAAGTTTGAAAAGATTAAGGAAGCTAATTGGTAATAAAAAGGTACTTATTATAGCACCAGGTAAATCAATCGAAAAAGAATTAGAGAATATTAAAACGTTTATAAACGAAGAGCATCCGTTTATTATTAGCGTAAATTTTTTACCTAGTCCTTTTAACTGTAACGCCATTTTTATTAGCAATAGTAAGAGATTTAAGAGTATGGAAGATGTAATAAAAGATAGACCATTTACTACAACTTTGATTACAACGTCAAATATTACAAATTTAAAAGTGGATTCACCTATTGTTGTTAATTATTCTGATTTACTGCTAGAAAACTCCTTAATTTCAGATAACGCAGGATTAATGGCTATTAATTTATTAAATCGTTTATTTATTGATCATGTGTATCTTGCGGGATTTGATGGGTTCAGTTTAAACAAGGCTAAAAACTACTATTCAACAGAATTAATTAATCATATTGAAATGGTTGAGCTTGTTAAGAAGAATGAAGAAATAAAAAATTACTTAGCCAATGTAGAAAAGCATATGGAAATTCACTATGTAACGTCGACGATTTATAAAGATGTTCATTTGTATAGTAAGACATATTAAAGCGGAGGGCATATGAAATATTCTACAATCATTTTTGACTTAGATGGAACATTATTAGATACAGCGGAAGGAATCATGATTGGCGCGAATCATACTGCAATTCTAATGGGGGCACCCGAATTAACAGTTCAACAGCAGAGACGATTTATTGGTCCACCACCTGTCGAATCATTTATGCGAGAGTGCGGTTTTAATGAAGAGAAGGCTAGAGAAGCTGTAAAAATATATAGAAGTAGATATAAAGAAAAGGGTAAATTTGAAGCTAAGCAATATAGCTATATTAAAGAGTTACTATTTTCATTAAAAGAAAAAAATTGTACTACGGCAGTTGCAACACTAAAGAGGGATGATTTAGCAAAAGATATTTTGGAAAATTTCAAATTGAGTAAGCACTTTGATGTTATTTTCGGGGTTGACGATGCCGATACTCTTAGTAAATCAGATCTAATTTTAATGTGCTTAGAAGAGATAGGGCAAAATGATTTGTCAAAGGTAGTATTGATCGGTGATAGCATGCATGATGCAATCGGCGCTGAAAAAGTAGGAATCGATTTTATCGCCGTTACCTATGGTTACGGTTTTGAAAGTATAGTTGATGCAGGTAAGTGTAAGAACGTTCACGTAACTGAGAGCGTTGAGGGGCTCTTTGATTTTTTTGAATTAAAGCAGACAATCAAGTATTAATTTCATTTGTACGGGTTATCAATACTTTGTATAAAAAGTGGATAATGGAGCGGTTACTTTGAAAAATAAATTAGCAAAAGTAGTTGCAGGGTTAATCATATTATTTATCTGTGCTCTAGTAATTTATATAATTTGGGATAATAACAGAATTACAATAGCAAAACAAGATGTCTTAGTAGACCACTTACCAAAAGAATTTGAGGGATATAAAATTCTTCAAATTACAGACTTGCATAGTAAAGAGTTTGGTAAAAATCAAAGTCGCTTGTTAAAATCCATTAATTCCACTGATTATGATGCCATTGTTTTTACTGGGGATATGATTCTTAAAAGCCAAAGTAATAATGTTAAGCCTTTCTATCAATTATTAGAAGGAATAAAAAACAAAGAGAATGCAATTTATATACCTGGAAATGAAGACCCAGAGGCATATTATGTAAATTCAAAAGGTGTATTAGTAAAGAGTAAGTTCATAAAAGGAATTGAAAAACGTGGTATCAAATTCTTGGAATCTGTTTATTCAGTCAAAAAAAACAATTCCTCAATTAACTTCGTTGACTTTGAAACGTCGATCCTGAACGCTTCTCAAAGTGAAAAACAAACAAATGGGATCTTCTTACCTGAATATGTACAAACCAAGCAGTATATTGAGCACCGTAAATCATTAATTAAAGAGATGTCCGGTATTAATCGTTTAAAAAAGAATGATGTCTTAATTGCGCTTAATCACTATCCTATAGTTGACACGAGAATTGATAGTCTTTTAAATGATTCTAGTCTGAAGTTTAGAGATCGGAAATACGATTTGATTATTGCTGGACATTATCATGGGGGGCAAATTCGTTTACCTTTTATAGGAGCACCATTTGTTCCAGAGGGATGGTATAAATGGGGTGGTCTGTTTCCTCCACAAAACCGAGTTAAAGGTCTTTGGGAGTACAAACATACTAAACAATATGTGAGTACAGGTCTTGGAAGCAGCAATTTTATTCCATTCCTAAAGTTTCGTTTATTTAACCCACCTGAAATTAATGTTTTAACATTAAAACAAAAAAAATAAAATTAACAAGATGTTGAAACATATTTTCTTAATTATAGTCTAACTACATTTTAATTTTTACTAAAAGGAGCAATATCCGTGAGCTGGAAAAAAATAATGTTGCGCATTGGAATTGTTTTGACCGTACTGGTAGTTATAGCTGGGGCTACTGGATTTTATATTTATCATGAAGTAACGAAAACGACTAGCGTTATCTATCACCCAATTGAAAAGACGGAGAAAAGGGTAGAACCCGTCAGCGTTAAAGAAAAAAGTCCATTCTCAGTTTTACTTCTAGGAGTAGACAAACGGCCAGGTGACCAGGGGCGCTCAGATTCCCTAATGGTCATAACCGTAAATCCTACAAAACATACGACGAAAATTATTAGTATTCCCCGCGATACTCGTACTGAAATAGTAGGGAAAAATCGTACTGATAAGATTAATCATGCATTTGCATTCGGTGGTATACAGATGAGTGTAAACACTGTGGAGAAATTTTTAAACATACCTATTGATTACTATTTGGAGGTCAATATGGAGGGATTTAAGGGCATTGTAGATGCAATTGGTGGAGTAGAGGTTATGAATACACTAGACTTTACAAATGACGGTTATCACTTTAAAAAGGGATTATTGTCTTTAAATGGGGAAAAGGCGTTAAGTTTCTCGCGAATGCGTTACGAGGATCCACAAGGTGATTTTGGACGTGAAGCTAGACAACGTCAAATTATTCAAGAAGTAATTAACAAAGGAACAAAAATTAAAAGTTTAGTGAGTTATAAGGATATATTAAATTCGATTAGTAAAAACCTAGAAACTAATTTAACCTTAAATGAAATGTTCGATATTCAGAAAAGCTACCGCGTTGCCACTGACAGTATTGAACAACAGCAATTAGAAGGAAGTGGGAAAATGATTAAAGGAATCTACTATTATTTAGTACCGGAAGAAAATCGTTTAGCACTTTCAAACGAACTACGCGATCAGTTGGGATTAACTCAATAAGAAAAAACCCCGATTTGTATTATAGTTTAACTATATTACAAATCGGGGTTTTTTTGCTTTGATCTTTAATCTGAACAAAAGACTATTCCTCTGATATTTATCCTCTGTAGTTTCTACAAATTTCTACATATTGATATTCGATCATAAATCTTTAGGCTACTAAAGACCTAGTACTTAATCCTGGTTTTACCTTTGAAATCTGAAAAAAAATAGAGAATGAACAGTATTTACGTTTAATCATTTTCGTGTTTTATATGTAAAAAGAACTAATTAATAGAGTAATAGTTAGTATAGTTCTGTTTTTACAACAGAAAATAACAAATAAATACAATATTCGTCAAAAAGTGATTTAAAACAACAGTATTATCGTCGTTTTTTGTCAAAATAGCACTTTTTATAGAGGTTCAACTCAATTGTTAGATTATTTAGTCTTTTGTATAGTTAAATTGTATACGTTCTCACTGGAGAACAGAATACAAACTATATACAATTTAGGGAGAGAGAAAGAGATGAAAAAGGTTAAGAGTAAAGTTGTAATAGGGATTGTATCTGCCGGTTTAGTTATTTCTGGAGGAATCGCATTCGCAAGTACTAACGCAGGGGAGTTATTAACAAACTGGGCTAATTCGAAAACTTCTGATGCAAAAACAGAGCTTTCTTCATCATACAAACCAAAATATGATTCTTCAGTTGCAGATATGAAAACTAACGTAAACAATTACAAAGTTGATGCTGCAAACACGATCGAATCAGTAGGAGACGCTCAAACAAAATTAGCAAATCAACAAATTAGTGCGGCTTTAAATGAGCATATTGCTGCAATTTCTGAAGCTATGGCAGCTTTAAACATGAGCATTCCTGCTGATTTTGCTAACTATGTTTCAACAACAAATGGTAAAACAACATCTGATTTAAATGCATTAGCAGATACATTAAATAGTAGCTTTAATGCACAGCTTTCAGCAGTTGCTAAAAGTGCGGATTCAAAACTTCAATCTAATTTAAATTCTTCTCGTACAACAGCTGTAAACACTTTAACACAAAAAATTCAAGATGCTAAAGCTGAAATTACTACATTAATTAACTCTCAAGCATCTGATTCCCAAAAAGCTGTTTTAGAGCACTTATCTTCTGAAATTGATCGTATTGAAGCTTCATTAAAAACTGAAATTGACACGCAAAAAGAAGCAGCATTTAAAACTTTAGAAGATACACAATCAAAAACTACTAATGATGCGATAAAAGATATGCAAAATTTAGTGGATGCGATTAATAAATAAGATAATTTCCATTATTAGCAGTAAACATGAATTTTAAATTCATAAAATTAAAGAGTTTGTTTTTTTTCATGTAGTCATTAGGAGGTAAATTATGCAGAATCGTACTGAAAAAACAGAAAAACAAACATGGATCTCCAAAAAAATTAAAAAGCTTTTAATTGGCTCTGTTACGTTAAGTGGTGGTTTGCTCATCGCAACGACGTTTTCATTTGCCGATACAAATTTACCTGCAGCAATGACTGCATGGACAAGTCAACAAACTAAACAAGCAAGCGATTATATTATTGGAATGACCGAAGCAGAGTCTACTAAGCAAAAAGCACGCTTAATTCAAGAGGTGCAAGAAAATGCTAAAGAATCTGCTGATGAAATACAAGAATATGCGACACAAAAAAGCATAGAATCACAAGCAGAGCTTCAAAAGTATGGAGATCAATTGATTAAACAAATTGATAGTAAGAATGAAAAAGATGTACAAGAAGCAAAAGCGAGAATTGATAAAATTATACAAAACGCTCAGGAACAAGCAAAAGAAGAAATTAAACAGCAAGTTCCTAAGGGGAACTCAAATAATGGAAATAAATCCAATGAAACATCTAACTCGAAAAATGATGATTCACAAAATACAAACAGCCAAGATCAGTCTAGCGGGGAAGGTCAACAGTAATGAATGCTTCAAAAATTGAAGAACAAAAAGCAGTTGAAGATAAAAACGTACAAACTTTTAGTCAGTCATTATTTGAATGGATGAGGTTCTTTCTAATTTTAAGTATTCTTTTAGTTATTTTACTAAACACAGTTGGACTTACAAAAGTTAGCGGATTTTCAATGTACCCTACTTTAAACGATGGGGATGTAGTCTTTGTGAATAAATTAGCTCGTTTTACTCATGATCCTGAACTTGGAGATGTAGCGATTATGAAATTAAGAGCTGAAGGATTTGATGTTGTAAAACGAATAATTGGAGTTCCCGGGGACACAGTTTTTATAAAAAATGGAATTATTTATGTGAATAACCAACCAGTTCCAGAAATCTCCACAAATGGGACTTCTGAAGATATGGAAAAAATAACGGTTCCTAAAAACAAGGTATTTGTTGTTGGTGATAATCGAGAGCCGGGAATAAGTTTCGATAGTCGAAGTAAAGATTTTGGATTTATACCTATTAATGACATTAAAGGTTATGTACTTGTTTCAATTTTACCTATTCATAAAATAGCAAAACCACTTAAAGTGTAATCTGTCTAATGGAGGCACGAAAGAAAATGGAAAAAAAGTCAATGAAAAAGAAAATTGCAGTTGGAATACTGGCTGCTGGAATCTTAACATCTTCTAGCTTGGCATTTGCATCTACTAATGCCGGGGAGTTATTTACAAATTATGCCGCTCAATTATTAAGTGATGCGAAGTCAACTGTTAGTAGCACATTAGGTTCTAAAACTTCAGATATGATTGGGGCATTAAAGAATAAATTAAATGCATATGCTTCTGATACAGAAAATGGCGTTAATAATAAACAAGGTGAGTTAGAACAAGCTGGTGTTAATAAAATTAACAGTCAGTCAGATGAGCATATTAACGCAATCAACAATACTTTACCTGGAATTAATCAAAATACTACAGACCAATTTTCGCAGCTAGTAGCACAATTAAATGCTCAAACTACTGCTGGAGTTGAAGGTGAAGTTAACGGATTAAAACCTGACTTTAGTTCACAAGTTTCAAATGGGCAACAAAAAATTACTGCTGAGCAAGCTAAGGCGCTTGATGAACTAGAAGACGCAATAAACGCTGCTAAAGTAACTTTAGGGCAATTAATCGATGAGCAAAAAAAATCGACTGATGCAACTGTAAAAGCATATTTATCAGATGAAATCAAAAGAGTAACAAATATTATTAATGCT
Organism: Gottfriedia acidiceleris; assembly: GCF_050457485.1. Taxonomy (GTDB): domain Bacteria; phylum Bacillota; class Bacilli; order Bacillales; family Bacillaceae_G; genus Gottfriedia; species Gottfriedia acidiceleris_D. Next base: position 47,775 of record NZ_JBCMJM010000017.1, on the reverse strand, counting down.
GCAACAGATCAATTAGAGCTTAAGAAAGCAACAGCTCTAGCGAATAAAGCTACATCTATTAAAAATGATACACTTAATGATTTAGATACTCTAGCTGGTGGATTATATACTCCACAAAATAGTTATCTAGCAGACTTTGAAAGTGCAAGTTCACCATTTTCAATTGCTGGTGATTGGGGAAGAATTAATTCAAAAGTAGATGGTAAAACTGACTTTTATTTAATTAGCAATAATATTTCTAATAACAGTTCTTCTACTGCTGAGGTAACAATTAATGTACCGGATAACGCATATAACGCATTCTTATCTTTTGATTATTTAGTACTTTCTCAACTAAATAAAGATATCCTAACGATTTCATTAGATGGAAATGTACTAGTTAGTGAATCGGGTACAGATAACCATTGGATAAATAAAAAACTTACTATTCAGCCAGGTAAACATGTGTTAAAACTTACGTATGCTAAAGATAAATCTGGCAGCTCTAGTAAAGATGCTGGTTATATCGATAACATTTCTCTAAAATATGATTTACGTAAATAAATGATAAGAAGGGCGCTCTTCGTTTGAAGAGCGCCCTTCTTATTTTTGTGGGAAAAAAAATCTTCAAATTAAAATGGAAACATTTTAATTCGAAGGTTTATTTGCCTTGCTTATACTTATTAAACTCAATAAATTTTAATAATTCATCTTTTGGTATTCCTGAATTAATTGCTTCTTGAAGGATATCCATCCATTCAGAATCAATAATTTTTGTTGGATCAATATCATCTTTCAGGAGGCTTTCTGCCGTTGTATTGAAGACGCCAGCAATTTTTTCAAGTACTTGAATTGAAGGATTGCTTTGTAGATTTCGTTCAATCGAACTTATGTAAGATTTTGCGATACCAGCACGTTCTGCAAGCTCTGTAAGTGACATTCCATGTTGTAAACGTAGTTTTTTAATTCGTTCTCCAATCATATAAGCTACTCCATATCTTTTTGACTATTACAAAAAGTATATCATAGTAGGGAGTAGTTATCCTAGTTTTGACATGAATCTTTAACGCAATTGTAAAGAAATGATCGCACTTCATCAGGGCTTATGCCTACTTCAATGCACTCTAGTAGTAAGTCGATCCAGTTTAATTCGGCAGAATGTTCTTCCAATTGACTGTACATGGATAATGGCCTCCTAAAATTAAGGTATAAAATACCTAGGTAACCCTGCTATCTTAGTTCGTTTCATAGTTAAAAAATACAGAAAAATAGTTCTTTTTAACTATATTTACAACTAAGATCAGTGGCTTTGCGTCCCAATCTCTCAATTGGTTTGCCTTTTTCTAGAGAGAGTTCTGGTTGATTTATTACAATTTTTAAAAAATTTATATAACAATTATATAATGAATCCAATACATAGTTTGTAGTAATTTGTAGTTTCAAAAAAAACAATAATATTAATAATATTTCAATTATATTAAAAACATTAGATAAATCAAGGTGTTTTTTTACATTTGAAATAAAAGGAAAAATTTTAAGAAAAAACATTTCGACATTCGATAAAAAAAGTGTCGAAACACCAAAAAACGCTGGTAAAATTTAGTAATTCTAGAATAGTATTCTAGACTAGGCCAAAATAGAAGTGAATGTTAAAAAATGTGTAAAATTCTACTCAAAACGGCATAGTTTTGAAGTTTCTAAAAATAGGAGGAAAGTAATGGTTCTCTTGGATATAATAGGAATTCAAGTTGATAAACTTAAAAAATAAAATGATCAATAAATAGATTAAGTTATTTCACGCTGTTGAAAAACAACCTTGTCAATTAAATTATCAAATTTTCGTAATAGGAGTAGAGTGATGTTGATTNNTGGGGCGAGATTCTTTAACCTTCTCGGCAAGCCTGCGGGGTCTTTAGCCTCCCCGCTTATCCCATAGGAGTCGAGCATCCCTCCGTTTCAATCAACTTATCCATAAAAAAAGTCTGTAATAATTCCTAATCAAATAGCCTTTACTTAGAGTAACTTAACTGTTGTATTTTAAACAGCTTTTAGGTCAATTAATATGGAGCACTAATTAAACTAATCAATTGAATAGGTTTTTCTAAAAATTAGCTCATAATATTTTTAACTTCTAAAAAACATTACTAGTGTTATTAGAATCATAAAATTGATCAAACATATTAACATTAAAATCCATTAATAGAACATCCAAAAAATGATAATTTCATCATTAATAATTGTTCATTTAATGTCCGTTTTCCCTATTGACCATTTTATATTTCTTTAGTTTACTTTGAATCTCTTAATCTTTTTAATGCATAACGATAACTAGACCGTACACTAGATTCTTTCATATTTAAATTTTTTGCAATTTGGGGAAATTCATGATTGAAATAAAACCGTTCAATAAGAATTTGCTTCTGTAAGGGGGAAATTCCATCTAGAAAACTCATGAAATTTACAAGTGAAAATGCCTCATCAAAATATATTAAATCTTCTATACCTTGCTTGGAGAATACGTTTCTTTCATCATATTTAATTGCTTTGGAAAGCTCGTTTAATAAATAGCCTCTTACTGTAATAAAAGCATAACTTGAAAAGCTCCCTTTCTCAGTTTGATACTGCTGATAAGCCTTCCATAATGCGATTTGACCAATTTGATAATATTCATCAAAATTTTTGTATATATGTAACTTCTTCATAGTTGCTTTTATCATTCGGGAATACTGGTTTAAGCATTCCTCGAATGTACTTGGCTTCAATTTTCCTGAAACAACTTGATAATCTACATGTTCTTCACTACATTTCATGCTTACTGCCTTTCTTAAAGGCATGCCCTTTTGTGTATTCCGCGGTGAAGTAACTATATAAAAATATAAGAAATATATCATATTTGGAAACATCAATTAAGAATAAAAAAAATAGAGTGAAATGTGAGTATTGAATTTAAAACTTTAAATTTGCCAGAAATAATTAAATGAAATCTTATCTATTTATATTTTTAAAAGAAGTAAAGTTTACTAAAACACAGGCTAAACGGTCATAGAAGTTTCAAAAATACGTAAAGATAATTTTGATATAATCGATATGTAAAAAATCCTCAAAGGAGGCACATATGTCAAAATTAGATTATGTTGTATCGTATGAAACAATGCTGATTGAAGCTGCGGATCATCCAGAGTTTTTAACCAAAATAACAGATAAAAACAAAGGGGTGATCTATTCAAAGCGGCCAATGAAAGCAATTTTGAAAGAATCCGCCCTCTACCATAATCAATCTATTAAAGGTCATCTCGAAGTCGTAAAAAGTAAATATCCAACTATGAAAAAGATTCCTCTTATGATTAATCCCACATTATCAATTATTATGATTCCTACATCTTCGCAAAATAACATATCTTGCAAATGGCTAAATTTTATCCAAATAAATAAATATATAAAAGAAAAAAGAAAAACAAAAATACAGTTTAGGAATGGAGAAGAGAGAGTATTCCCAATTTCTTATTACATTTTTGATAAACAAATTAGTAAAGCCACAAAGATTATTAGTATGTATTTAAGTCAGAAAGTAGAATATAAGCTAAAATCAGATGAAGAAAAGTTAATGATGATTAAGGAATTAATAGAAGGATATTCTTCAGATGGGTAGGCTAGAGGTAAGTTGTTTTTAGGAAAGCAGGGGCAGGAAATACAAAAAGCAGGCCTTAAGATCTTAATTGATCATAAATCCTGCTTTTAAACTTTGTGTATCTATTCTTTAATTATACCTTAAATAACTTCTTGTTCAGGTATCCTGATTGTCCATTGTGAGAACGCATTTATTTCTACTAGTTCTTTAGGGAAGATAAATGTCCATGGTTTACTTGTATTTGCTTGGATTGTTAATGGAGGTAGTGTGAATAAACCTTTCGCAATTATTTCGCCATTCTCATTTAACATTTCTAGTGGTAATAATTCTAGACTAACAGCTTGGGTTGATCCGTTTCGAACTAAAATATTAACGCCTAAGTTTCCTTCTTCATTATAGCTTGCACGTAAAGCATGTAAGCTCACTTCATTTATACGTAATTTAGGTAAAGAATTTACAAGATTGCTTAATTCTGTAATTTGTTCTTCAGTAAGTCGGCCTTCCCATGTTGGATCTATATCTAATCGGTGGATAGTTTTTGATAAATCAAATGCTAACTCAAAACCAGTTTCAGGCAAGTTCTCTTTTAGTAAATACTCTCGTTCAAATACAAAGCGCCATGGGCGGCTACTGCAAGGAGGCATTTCGCCAAGCTCTTCCAATCTAAATCCTTTTTTAGCTAAGAGTTCTCCTTCTTCACTAATCAATAATAGAATTGCATCTTCTAAACGAACTAATTTTTCTAAACTGTTACGAACGAATGCAGTAACAGTTGCACTTCCGTCATCATTAGTTTCAAGTTCGATTGCGGATAATGATAATTGATTTGGTTTTAAAGGAGAAAGCTCGTTATTTAAAAATTGATAAACATAACGCTTTTCATCCTCAATATGCATTAATGGATGGAATGAAATTTTAGGAAAAATTTCAACCACTTCATTTTCTTCAACTTGAACTGCTTGATCAGTAGATGTTTGTTGCAATAAATCACTCGATGAAACTGTTGAATCTTTACCCTTTTGTAATAAACGCTTAATCGACGATAACATTTTGTTTTTCTACCCCCTGTGGACAAGATAATTCTTGGAATGTTGAAGCAAGACTTGCTGATATTTCTTGTTGTATTGAGTTATAAGTATGTTCAAACAGAGTAAATCCATCAAATTCATATAGTCGAAATGGATCTTCATGTTGATACTGTCTTAAGTGTATCCCTTCAATCAATTGTTGTAAATGCTCTAAATGTTCAGTCCAATATAAATCTATCGTACTTAATGCCATGCTTTTTACAATACTAATAAATTTTACTTTTTTCTCTTCATCCATACCGTTTAATACATCTTTATATACTGAAAAAGCTTCTTTTACGTTATGCCAAATCTCTTGTTCAGTATTAAAATGTTCAATATCTATTCGAAGTGGTGGTATAAGTTGTTCAAGTGCTGTTTTTCCTTCTAGTAGATCCCAATCTTCAGGTGTACTATCTTTAGGATAGAATTGCATTAATAAGTGATCAATAGTTTCTTCAGCTTGAACAATAAACCAGTCTATACCAGTTTCGTTTTGTAATAAGTTATTTCTTAATTTATAAATAATACGGCGATGTTCATTTGCAACACCATCTAATTTAAGCTGCCATTCACGAATTGAAAATTGATTTCCTTCACAGAGCCTTTGTGTAGATGAAACAAAGTCTTGAATCGTAGAATTTAGTACTTTACCAAATTGATCGGCCTGTAGATTCTTATATAATTTCTCTAGCTTTTCTGTATTATATTTTACAAATAATTCATCTTCTAATGACAGATAGAATTGAGATGAACCAGTGTCCCCTTGTCTTCCTGCACGCCCTTTTAATTGTAAATCAATACGCTCACTTTCATGACGTTCGGTTCCAATTACATGAAGACCTCCTAAATCTGATACACCATCAGCTAATATGATATCAGTCCCTCGACCCGCCATATTGGTTGAAATAGTAATCGTACCTATTTGACCAGCTTGGGCAATCATCTGTGCCTCTTTTTCAACATTTTTTGCATTAAGGAGCTGAAACTTTATCGATTCTTTTTCTAATAATTCTGCGAGTACTTCAGATTGATGAATGGAGGTTGTTCCAATTAGAATTGGTTGTCCCTTTTCATGTCGAAATTTTACATCAGCCAGAACTGCTCTGAGTTTTTCTTCTATTTTTTCAAACACAATATCCTCGTGATCAATACGAATTACCGGTTTATTAGTAGGAATTCGAATAACTTCCATGTTATAAACATGTAGGAGTTCTTTTTCTTCCGTTTTTGCAGTTCCAGTCATTCCAGAAAGAATTGGGTACATACGGAAATAATTTTGTATTGTTAAAGATGCAACGGTATGATTTTCTTCAGTTGTTTTTAAACCTTCTTTTGCCTCGATTGCTTGATGGAGACCGTTACTTAATGAACGTCCTTCCATAATTCGGCCAGTAAATAAGTCAATTAGTCTAATCTCGCCTTCTTGAATAATATAATCAACATCGCGTTGAAATATTAAATCGGCTCGCAATGCGTTATGAACATAGTGGAAAAGCATAGTATGTTCTAGGTCATATAAATTTTCAATCATAAAGGCTTTTTCAATCTTTGAAATACCTTCTTCAGTTAAAGTAATTGCTTTAGTTTCTTGATCTAAAAAATAATCTCTATCTTTTATAAACGTACGAATAAATCGCGCACAAAGTGAGTATAAGTGTGATTGTGCGGGTTTTTTTCCTGCAATAATTAGTGGTGTTTTTGCTTCATCTATTAATATTGAGTCAACTTCATCAATAATTGCATAATGATATGGGCGTTGTACTTGTTCAACTAATGAAGTAACCATATTATCTCTTAAATAATCAAAACCAAATTCTGTTCCGATTCCATAAGTAATATCTGCATTATATGCAGCTTTTTTAGCTTCCAAAGTTAAATTGGGAATGTTCAATCCTACTGAAAGACCTAAAAATTCGTGAATCCGCCCAATTTGATCCGCATCTCGTCGAGCTAAATATTCGTTTATGGTAATAATGTGTACGCCTTTTCCCTCAAGCGCACGAGTATAAGCAGGTAATGAAGAAACCAATGTTTTTCCTTCCCCAGTAGGCATTTCAGCAATATTTCCATCTAGTAATGCAAGTCCGCCAATTAATTGAACATCATAAGGGCGCATCCCTAAAACACGTTTTGATGCTTCGCGTACTAGAGCAAAAGCATCTATCGTAATTTCATGAATAACAGCTTCGTTATTAGAAATTTTTTGCTTTAATAGATAAGTAAATTTACGCAAATCTTCATCTAGAAGACTTTCAAAGAATGGCTCCTTTGTATTTATCTCTTGAACAACTTTTTCATACTCCTTCAATTTCCGATTGCCAATAATTTTTTGCAAAGTCTGGATCAAGGATGTTCCCTCCTGAGCTAGTAATCTATCAAGTCTCTTCTTTAAATGTATCATAAGTTTTAAGGGACTCAAGGTATAAATAGTGGGAATTTATAGAAAAGATTGAAAATTATATTATTAATACTAAAGTAAAAATTAGTAAGAATCAAAATGAAGCGATCAATCTTTAAGTAAAAATAACTAGTTAATTTCAAAATGTGACAAATTGCTTACTTCCTATTATATATAATCTTATTAGTTTCATATTAATAGTCTACTAAGATATGAGGGAGAGAGCTTAATTGAAGACAAAGATCGGTATAATCTTTTCTGCTGCAATACTTCTAACAAGTATATTTAGTTCACCATCGTTGAAACATAGAGGCACTAAACATGAGACCAATTTAATAAGTAATAATGAAGTAAAAGCTGCAACAAATCAAAAGAGGAGTGGACAATCATCACTTCAAAAAGTTGAGACAAATCAACAAAAAAAATGGGAAGCACTACAACTGAATCCACTCCCAAGTAGTAAAAACCTATCGTATAGTTTCAGTAATAGTACAAAAGTGTTTACAAAGCCTTTCCCAGAGCAATATCAAACTATTAATGGAATATTGAGCTTTCGAGGCGGACCTTTCCGAAATAACGGTTCGATGGGAACGACAGTCATTTCAAAGCAAAAGTTAGTAAAGAGCTGGTCTTTTCAAACTTCTTCTTCATCTGGATGGGGCGGCGGCTCAGGATGGACTGGCCAACCTAGTGTAATTGAATGGAAACCACAGGAACAAAAAATTATGAATTTATATTCTCAATTTAAAACAAAGTCAAATTTTAAAGAAGTAGTTTATGGATCTTTAGATGGAAAAGTTTACTTTTTAGACTTAGCAACAGGTAAGAAAACAAGAAATCCAATTAATATACAAAATCCAATTAAGGGAAGCGTGGCTCTTGATCCACGTGGTTATCCTCTTTTATACGTTGGACAAGGTATACCACAAACCGGAAAAATAGGTATGAGGATTTTTAGTCTAATTGATGGCTCACAATTAGCATTTATTCCAGGAATTGATTCTTATTCTTTTCGTGGTTGGGGAGCTTTTGATGGCTCTGCGTTATTTAACCGAGAAGATGATGCTATGTTAGTCGGCGGGGAAAATGGACTAGTTTATTTTATAAAACTAAATACTAAATATGATCCAAAGGCTAAAAAGATAAAAATTTCTCCAGTAATTTCAAAATATCGATATAAACTTAAAAGTAATTCTTACCAAGGTATTGAAAATTCAGTAGCGGTATTTAAAAATATTGCATACTTCGCCGATAATGGTGGTGGTATTCAAGCGCTGGATATTATTAAGAAAAGGCCAATTTGGGCAAATAATGCATATGATGATACGGATGCGTCAATTGTCATTGAGAATTCAAATGACACACCGTTTTTATACACAGGTTCTGAAATCGATAAACAAGGAACTAAAGGCTATGCACGCATTCAAAAGTTAAATGGGCTTACTGGTAAAGTAATTTGGGAGAAGAAGATACCGGGTTATTCGATAAAAGGTAATCATCCTGTTAATGGTGGACTGTTAGCGACGCCAATTGTTGGAACCGGGCCATTAAAAGGGCAGGTTATTTTTAATATTTCAAGGTATAAAAGGATGAATGGGGGCTTATTAATTAGTTATGATACTGTTACTGGGAAAGAAAAATGGCATTTAGAGTTACCAAACTATGCGTGGTCATCTACAGTAGCAGTTTATACAAAGGATAATAAAGCTTACTTCATTCAAGGTGATTCCGTCGGTAACCTGTACTTAATAAGTGGTAGCGGAAAAATTATCAATAAGATTAATCTAGGTGCCAATATTGAGGCGTCTCCAGTTGTAGTTGGACAACAAGTAATTGTTGGAACTAGGGGAGGTAAATATATAAGCGTCAATATCCAATAAATATAGTGGTGAATGATCCCTAATTCCGTTTGCGGAGCTAGGGATTTCTTGTTTATTTGATATAGTCTTTTCAATTGTGTTAATAACGTATTAAACTTCTATTAAAAGAATTGGATTTTAAGCAAATAGATTAGATAATATGATAAGTGTATTTATTTATAACTGTATTAGGGGAGTGAAAGAATTTGGCTAATAAGGCAGAAAACAAAGTTGAAAGTCGTTCAGAACATAAAAAACTTAAGAATAAGGAAGATGGTTTAAGTAATAAACGATACTTTTCGTTAATACTCTCGATAGCTGGAGTACTTATAATTGGTGCTACAGCAATTTTTTATGTTTACCCAAAAATAATGAATGAAGGTAATATTCATCCGGAAAATGCTTCTACACAGGTAGCAGCAGTTAAAGATGTAAAAAAAGAAACAAAGAGTGAAAAGGCGACTGAAACAAAAACTAAGGAAGTTGCTAAAGAAACAACTACTAAGGAAACAAAAGTTACCGATGAAGAAAAGCAATCAAAAGATTATGTTTTACCGGAAAGTAATAGTAGAAAACTAACGAATGCAGATCTAATTAAATTAGCTCCAAATGAATTGCGTTTAGCCAGAAATGAAATCTATGCTAGGCATGGTTTAGTATTTAAATCTAGTGACTTGACGATTTATTTCAGCTCGAAGTCTTGGTATAAACCTAATCCAGCGTATGGCGGAGAGCTTAATGATGTAGAAAAATATAATTTAAGTTTAATTAAATCTAGGGAATAGTTGAAAAAGAACGGCTACTTCTTCAAAAGCTAGTAAAAAAAGCAAAGTTCAGTGATTAATGAACTTTGCTTTTTTACTGACTCTGTTTATTTAGATAAGAAAATACTTGTTTATGTCTTAAAGTTTAATCTCGGTTACTTGACTATCTAACCACTTTAAGATTTTCTTTGCTCCATTTTCCTTAGCTACTTCTTTTACTGTCATTCCATCCACATTCTTTATTGATAAGTCTGCACCTTTTTTAATTAGATACTGGAATGTTTTTACATCATCTACTTCATAAGTTGTATCAAAAATAGGTGTTTCTCCAGAACTGTCTTGCTGGTTTATATCTGCTCCATATTTTAGTAGTAAGTCAATTGCTTGCTTGTCTCCCATAGAAGCAGCGGCGTGTAAGATTGTCCAATCATCTGCATCTCCTATAGAAGGATTAGCTCCGTTATCAAGTAATAACTTTAACATTTCCAAGTTAAGATGATCTTCATCAGTATATGAAGTTACGAGAAGTGGAGATTCGTAGTCATCATTCAATTCATTTACGTCTGCTCCTTCGTCAATTAACTCTTTAACTTGTTCAATGTCATTATCAAGCACTGCTTGCGTTAATGGTGTTTCCGCAGCTAAATAGCCATCAACGAATGATTGTGCTAGCGGAATCGCTTTTTCTACTAATAAACCTGCACCGACTATAACCCCGAATGACAACCCGAATACAATTACAGCAATTCCGTATACGCGTTTTGGTGTTTTAAATTTAATATCGCTTTCTACATTATTAAAATGATGCAAAGCGTTAATACGTTTTGGTAAAGTTGGATGGGACATTAATCGTTCACTTAACCAAATTAAAAAGCCTTTTTCATTACTACTATTTAATAAATATTCACGCTGATCAATTTGTTGATAATATTTGCGGCCAACGGCTAACATTGTAAGTGCTTGAGTCGATGCTTCAAAATCATTTATATAATGACTAGCCATTCGATCGCTTGTATACTCACATGCACGTGAATATGCCGAACCTAAAAAAGGAACCCAATTTGCAGGCAATACTAAAGCTTGTTTTAGTATATGGTTTCGTTTAATATGTGCAAGCTCGTGTGCAACCACGAAATCAACTACTTTTGGATTTGATTCAATTTCTTCGAATAGATCTGAATATAAAACAATCATATTTCGTCCAAAGAAACGCGTAGCAAAGGCATTTAACAGTCCTCCAGATTGGACTACATACACATCTGGTAGAAAATAAAAGCCCATTTCCTTTGAAATTTCTCTTGTTCTGAAATATACCTCTGGAAATTGTTTTTCAGAAATTTTAACGCCATTTATACGTATGTGGGCAGTGAAAATTAAATGGGCAAAGAGTGGTAAAACAATTAAAATTCCTAAAATAATAAGACCAACAACACTTAAAATAAGTAAAAAATAAATTGGAATACTAAAAAGTAAAAGTAATATAAAATAAATCGATTCTTTCCGATTAACTAACGGCTTCAATATCTCTCCTCCTATACCTCAATTCTTATAGTTTAACAAGGAAATGGAAAGGATGTCATACATATATTTAAAAGAAATGAAACCAATTACTTCCACTAAATAATAAAAAAATTTCTTTTTACCCTTTAAATAAAAAATAGTATGATAGACTATAGTTTACTTTTTTAAGTATTTATTTAGATTCAATTTATATATTAAAAACATGCACTATATAGAATGAAAATTTAAGGGGAAGTTAAAAATAAATGGAAACTCAGTTAAGAGAACAAAATTCCTTGTCAAGAGCGGGTATACGAACAATGCGAAAAAAACGAATACCTAGTTTTAAAAGAAAATGGATGTTTATTTTAATACCAATTATCGCGATATTAATTACACATTTAACATTAAATTACTTAAATTCGCCTAAAAGATTAGTGAAGATTTTTGATAAAGCTGTGTCAGATAATAATTTTAAAGAAGTCACACATATGTTACAAAAAGGCGGTACCGGAGCATCTTTAGATGAAGAATCAGTAATCGCATTTATGGATTACTTGAATAGCTATAATGTATTAGATAAATTAGACGATATGATTCAAAATAATAAAGTGATTAAAAGTAAATTAATAGATAGTCGAGGAAACTATGTGCTTTCAATTAAAAAGGGTAGTAAATTTTTAGGGATTTATCAAACGTATTTAATAAGTGTCCAACCATTCGAATTAAAGATTTCTTCGCCAATTGACGACATTGAATTAAAATTAAATAATCATATTACACATTTGAATAAAGATGAATATGAAACAACATATCACAAAATTTTACCTGGAAAGTACACTATGGCTGTTTCATACAAAGGTGTTTATAGTGATGTTAAGGATTCAGTTGATATAGATTTTTCTTCTGCTTCAAAAAATAAGTTATCACAAGAATTAACTTTTAATGTTAGTTATGTCCAAATTTACTCAAACGAACCTGAGGCAGAACTTTTTGTAAATGGAAAAGATACTGGGCAAAAAATAAGTGAACTAGATCGCTTTGGTCCGTTTTTATTAAATGGTAAAACAGTAGTTCACGCTGAAATTGAAAAGAATGGTGAATTATTTAAAACGGATGATATTCCAGTAACAGGAAAATATGTAGATTTAATGTTTGATACGCCAGTTGAAAATCAGGACGAGACAGATCAAAAAGATGGTTTCTTTGCAGGACTTAAACGATTTTTTGATAAGTATTTACCTAGTCCTAAGCCTTCCTCTGATTTAGAAGAAAAGCAACTAATCAACGGATTGTTTAATCAAAATGGTCAAGCATTCTTACAGTCTAAGGAATATCAAGACAAAATTAAGAAAAAGGATACAACTCAAAAACTCACAAGCTTTTCTATGAAAGATTCAAAGCAAGATGATTCGGGTATGATCATTACAACAAATGAGTCGTATGAGGTAACTGATAAACATGGTAAAGCTAAAATGAAATCATTTGAAATTACTTACCACTTCTCAAGAGAAAATGATGAATTAAAAATGGATCGTATAGTAGAAGTAAAAGAGATAAAGTAAATTGTAGAAAAGAGTCCAATTTAGGTTGGACTCTTTTTTGAATTCAGAGTTGGAAGGTTCCACAATTATTAAGCTGGGATTAAAAGGGCACAATTCATATTAAATGATTATTATAAGAAATATTTCTTTTTTCACATTTTAATGTCAAATATATGTAGTTTTATCACATTGCTTTTTTAAATAGGAATATTCGTTATAATGTATTAAAGAGAAATGTTTGGAGGTAATGAAAAAGAATAGAATGTGGAAATTTATTAAAAGACTTCTTTTATTTACACTTCTGATGTCAATTATTGGGTTATTTGCGATCTATCGTTACTATTTCCAAGATGTGTTGAAGTATGAAACACAAGTTTATACTGAATTAAAGACGTCTAATTTAGAAGAATATACACCTTTATTACTAGGACTAATGATGCAAGAAACGAAGGGTAAAGGAAAAGATCCAATGCAGGCCTCAGAATCACTAGGACTAACAAAGGATAGTATTCAAGATACTTCAAAAAGCATACAACAAGGGGTCTCACACTTTAAAGACGTGTATTCCTATGGTAAAAAGCAAGGCGTTGATTTACAAACCATAATACAAAGTTACAATATGGGGATTGCTTATATTGATTTTGTAAAAACACATGGAGGTAAACATACAGATCAACTTGCTAAAACTTATTCTCTATCGATGGTGGAGACGAATCCTGAGCTTTATACGTGTAATAATAATAAGAAAAATTTCAGATATCCATATTGTTATGGTGACTTCACATATAGTCAAAAAGTAATGAAGAAAACAAAGTACTTCGAGATTTTAGTCCCTCTTAAACATAATATAGTAGGAAAACCATAGTCCATGAAGAAGAAATAAATGACTTCTTTATGGACTTTTTAACTTTTTTTTTAGAATTATGTCAATTTAATTACAAAATGGTTGTCGTTTCGATAAAATTAAACAATTTCCTTTTTTTACCGATATAATTATTGAAAAAACAATTCAAATTCCGACATTTTATGACTTATACTTAATTTTAGTGTTAATTTTTTGTTAATTTCATTTTAAAAAAATTATAGATTATTAATTTTACTAGTTTAATAGAATTGGATTGTTTTATTCTACGTTTTAAATGTAAAAATGGTAGGAAAGGAAAATTTGATACATGAAAAAAATGGGAAGAGTACTTTTGGTATCAACAGGCATATTAGTAGGCACCTCCAGCATTTCCTGTCCTAATATTGGCTTGGAAACATCAAAAGCGAGTGCAGCAATCGTAAATATTAAAACGAAGTATCAAACGACAGCAAATCTAAATTTAAGACAGGGTGCAGGTACAACCTATAAAACACTTTTGACGATTCCAAAAGGAAAAGTAATTACCGCTACTCAAAGAAACGGTAATTGGTACAAAGTGACTTATAATTCAATAACTGGCTGGGTAAGTGGTGCCTATTTAAAGGAATATTATAAATATACTACTCAATCGACTGCTTATTATTTTACAAATAAAACTACTAAGCTATATCCAACGCCTGATACCAAAAAAGCTGCAGTATATTCTGTAGTTGTTAATAATGGATTTTATAGTACTCAAAACATTGTAAATAGCATTGGCCAAACATGGTTCCGCGTTAGTTATAATGGAAAAACATTGTATGTAAATAGCGCAGATGTTACGAAAAGTACTGTAGCTACATTTGCCCAAACTAAATATAAAGCAATTAAAAACACGAGTTTATATCAAACCTATGGTATTTCGTCTAAAGTATTATTAAGTATTCCAAGTGGTACAGTTATTTCATCATCAAAACGTGTTGGTAACTGGTATAACGTCTCGCTTAATGGTAAAACGGGATATGTTTATATTAATAACTTTACAAAAGTAAATGAAATAAAATATGAAACAACAAGTACTGCATATTATTTTACGAAAGCAGTCACTAACTTATATGCAACTCCAGATGCGACAAAACCTGTAGTAACTACAGTTAGTGCAGATAATGGCTTCGCTTCAACTCAAAAAGCGACTGATTTAGTAGGGAAGATATGGTATCGAATTAATTACAATGGACAAAATCTTTATGTGAAGAGTGAAGATGTAACTGCAAATAGCTTCACAACATTTACTACTACGAATTATAAGGCGCTAAATGCAACATATTTATACCAATCGTTCGGCAGCGCATCAAAAAAGCTTATTCAAATTCCAAAAGATGCAGTTATTCCAATTAGCAAAAAAATTGGTAATTGGTATAGTGTGTCTTATAACGGTGTAAATGGATATGTAAGAGCAGTAGATTTCGGAAAAAGTGATGTCGTGACGATAACGAATATAACAGATACGACGTATATTACGACTTCAGAATTAAATCTACGTCAAACGTATAATGCTTCTTCACCATTGCTTACGGTAATACCAGTTAATATGATTTTAATTGCGACTGATAAAACATCTAACAATTGGTATAAGGTTAGTTACAATGGGAAAACGGGATATGTATCGGGATCATATATCAAACAAGTAAAAACTGGTGACCCAATAATATCAAGAGATAGCTACCAGTTTATTGATCTGCGTACACCTTCTCCTGTAACTGCTGCGCAAATTAATACCTATATAGCTAGTAATGTGAAAAGTGGAGTTAAGAGTATACTGACTGGCCAAGGACAATTATTTATTGATGCTGGAAATAAATATGGTGTAAATGCACTATATTTAGCAGCGCATGCCATTCATGAAAGTGGATTTGGTACTTCTCAAATTTCATTAGGTAAAAATAACTTATTTGGCTTTGGTTCATATGATGCAACACCATACATAGCATCATACAAATTTATGAGTGTTCAAGAAAATGTAGAGTATATTGCTCGCTCAATTAAATCTACTTACTTAAACCCAAGTAACTGGAAATATAAAGGTGCATATCTTGGCTTTAGTACGAAAGATATGAGCAATGTAAGAATAGATGCAGCGAGTGAAGGAATGAATTTTTATTACGCGACTGATCCAAACTGGGGTAAATTGATTGCTCAACATATGCAAAAAATTCTACCGTTTGATAAAGCGTACTATGATAAAGCTCAGCCGAATACTACGATTCCAGGCAGTCCATCTACTCCTGTTGGTAGTGATGTATTCCCTGCTAATATCAAAGCAGTTGCAAAAGGAAACATTGATCTATACTCCGCAAAAGGAGATACGGCTAAAGTGAAATCGATCGCAGCTGGTACTGCCTTCCTTCTTCTTGAAAAAACAAATAATTATTGGATTAAATTATCAATTGGTGGGAATGTTTTTTGGACAAACAGTATCAAGTTAAATGCATATAGTCAAACACTATCTGTTAAAAATTTAGGAAGAATAACAACAGATGGTTTAAACGTGCGCTCGGCTGCAACTACAGCTGAAAACAATGTAATTGGTACGTTAAATCTTAATAATTACGTATGTATTGTTACAAATACAGATGGTACTTTAACAATGGATAGTACAAAAAAATGGTATAAAATCCAATTAGCGAATGGAAGCTTTGGATGGGTATCTTCAAGTTATGTTAAACAAGAATTAAAATAATATTTTTTGATGGCTCAGAAAAACTGAGCCATTTTTTTATGAGATTTATAGACAAATAGATAGTCATGAATTGAAGTATGTTAAAATAGATTTATTGCTTAATATTTAGGTAGATTGGAGAAGATACAATGAAATCTTTTTTTCTGAAAAGTGGTTTAATAACTGCTTTATCAGTAAGTTTATTTACTGGAAAAGCTAGTGCAGAAACAAACACAGATTGGGCTTCAAAGTGTGGAGACGCTAGTAAAACTCTAACTCCTTCGATACAACAGGTTAATTGTTTATTGACTTATGCGGCAATAAACGCCGATATTCCACCTGAGGTTGTAAAGGCAATTGCGTGGAGGGAATCTGGTTGGAACCAGGAAATGAAGTCCCCTGATGGTGGGCTTGGTATTATGCAAATTACTGAAAAGACAGATCAACCTAGATATGATCAGCAACGACTAGAAAATGATATTGCATATAATATTCAAGCTGGTGTCGAGATTCTTAACGAGAAATACAATTTGAAATCAGGCGGAAACTACTTATTACCAAGAATTAATGGTGCTAATCGTCATATTATTGAGAACTGGTACTTTCCTGTGATGGCTTATAATGGTAATGTACCTGCCAATAGTCCACTTAAACAGGAAGATGGATCGGTCAATGTAAATGCTTATCAGGAAAAAGTATTCCGAATAATAGAAGGCCAAAGCTATTTAAGGCTTGATGATGCCCCACCGGTTTTAGCTAAGTATCCATTTAAAACGTCAGATTTTGATTATAATAAAGATAGTAAAGCACCAATTATTTTCAAAACTCCTCTTTATGCAATCAATAAAGAGCTGCTTCATGATTCTCCTTTCTTCATGAAAAAGGGAGAAATTGCATACGTAACAGTAGATGGTGCTAAATTACGACCAGAACCAAATACATCGGTAGAACAAGATAAACCAACTCCAAAGTGGGAAAGACTTGCTAAGTATACACCATTAACAATTTATGACGAAATCCAGTTTGATACTAAGAAAGATGATAACCAATTCGCTTGGTTTAAAGTGAAAAGAGCAGATGGAAAAATAGGATTTATTTCATCTGCTTACATTACGAAGAAATATGATTTAGCAAAACCGGTTGTAACTGGGGTTACTAATGGGAAATTCTACAATAAAGACGTAAAACTTCACTTTAATGAGGGTATCGCAACATTGAATGGAACGCGTATTAATAATGACTACTTAGTTTCAAAAGCGGGAAGCTATACACTGGTAGTGAAAGATTCAGTGATGAATACAACAACTATTAAATTTACAATCGATAAAACAAAACCAACAAAACCAACAATGAATACAGTTTCAGATCAATCAACTACTATTACCGGAACAGCAGAAGCAGGTTCTACAGTTAAACTATATATTAATGGTAAGCTTCAAAAAAGCACTACAGCTGCTTCAAATAAAAGCTACAAATTTACAATTTCAAAGCAAAAAAGTGGAACGACAGTAAGTGTAACTGCTACGGATAAAGCTGGAAATGTAAGTGCAACAAAGTCTTTAAAAGTATTAGATAAAACACCACCAGCTCTTCCAGTTGTTAATAAAGTTACTTCAAAATCAAAAACTGTAACAGGTAGTGCTGAGAAATATGCTTCAGTGAAGATTTATCGAGGAAGTACATTAATAGGTCAAAGCTCGGTTAATTCCAGTGGTAAATTTTCTGTATCAATAAAAGTACAGAAAGCAAACACATATTTAAAGGTTTATGTCATTGATAAATCGGGAAACAAAAGTGTTCGTACAATTAAAGTTGTAAAATAGTTCAAATACGATGCGATAAGTTTTTTTCTTATTGCATTGTATTTTTTTTATTTTTCAAGTAAGAGTAAATTTATTTGTTTCGAACTATACATTTGCTCCATTTCTAATGCTCGATAAATTAGTTAGACGAGTATCTTTTTTTCTAAATATTTTTAAGATGAATGCAATTTGTTTTTAACATGTGGATAACTTGTGAATAAAATTAATACTTATCGACAGGAAGAAAAGATTAAAAATTTTCATTTTGGGAGAATTTTGTCGTATCTTTATATTTCTTAGCTATTTGAATTAATTTATAAACAAGCGGTTTGTGGATAAGTATTATATGTTATCCACAAATTGTTAATAAACTTCTGAAATTGTGGGTAATTTTCGGAATTTAAAATGTTTTTTATCTTTTAAGTATTTTAATGATCAATAATACTTATTATTAAAGAAATTAAAAGGCCATTTCCCAATAGAGAAAAGGCCTTTTGTTAATCTATTCTTATTTTTAATAAAGAGAATTTGAACTTGTCTTAAATTACTTAACGAGCACCCTCACCAGTCAAGACAACTTTAATTGTTTTAAACATAATTCGAATATCCAACATAATTGATCGATGTTCGATATAGTGTAAATCCAAAACTAACTTCTCTTTCGGTGTTAATTCATACCCGCCATTCACTTGTGCCCAACCAGTTAACCCTGGTTTGACTGTTAAGCGATTAGTGAAGCCTGGTACTTCATGATTAAATTTTACTAAAAAAAACGCTCTTTCTGGTCTAGGACCAACAAGACTCATATCTCCACGTAAGACATTGACGAACTGTGGTAATTCATCGATACGAGTTTTTCGAAGGAAGTGACCAAGTTTTGTAATGCGAGGATCATCCGTACTAGCCCATTGTGGTCCATTTATCTCTGCATCCATACGCATTGTTCTTAACTTGTAAATATTAAAAATCTTCCCATTTAATCCAACTCGTTCTTGGATGAAAAGAGCGGGACCAGGAGAATCAATTTTAATTAATGCGATAAAGAACAAAACGAATGGTAAAGAAATCACAAACGCGAGCGACGCAAAGACTATATCCAATGTTCTTTTTATAAATGAATAAAAAATACTTTTCTTTTTTAATGACTCAAGTTGTTGAATTGAGTAGCGGCTTTCAACCTTTTGTTGAGTATTCTGTAAGGCCATTTAAACACCCCAGTTTATAATTTAGGCCCATCCTTGCAAGTGTATTGCAACATGTCCTAATGTATAACGTTTACGTTTTATAACATCATAACAATTATAAATGTTCGTAGAAAAAAATCAAATTATTTTTATGTTACAAGCTTATTACTCCACATAAAAAGTTCACAAGGGTACCTTACACTTATAGTGTATGCAAGAATGATTTATTAATCGGCATTACAATAATTAGCAATTGATCAAACTTTTGTCCAGTTCAACTTTTTAAGTATTATTATTTTAGCATAAAGTAAGTGGAAAAATACGTCGCGTTAAAATAGCACTTTCTCAAAGAAATTAAAACCCCATATAGATATTGATTTAGCAGTGTGGGAGGACTAATCCTTTTTATAACCTTGGTTTTGTAATTGGGTATGTAATAACAACAATATTTTGATGATTCTCCTTATAATTTATTATGAATAAATTTAGTTTTTTTATCCTACTTTTAAATTCTTGTTTTTTTGTTTCTCCAAAAATCATCTCCCTTTTGTAATTGTTCAAGATTTTTTTTACTTATGGCAAACCTCTTTTAGCACTTTCATTGCTGTTATATTTGATTTTGAATTAAGTGGGCGCAGCTTATAAATTTATGTTGTTCCATTAAGGACTATATTTAATATTAAGCGTTGAAATAGAATGCTCTTATTAACTGCATTTTTAATTACCGCATTATTAAACTTATTACCGCAGAAGAAATATGATTCTAATATTTTTTGATCATTTAGGATAATATTCTTCTTCAAAAAGGCGTTAACTTTAATTTTTAAATGAAAAAGTAAATAAATTAGTGGGGATATGGCTGGATATGACTAAAGATGAAATGTATTTATCACTTAGTTTTCAATATTATTAAATTTAATTTAAATTGAGTAGATATCACTTGATGTGGGATCAGTAATTGATATAAATTTTTTTATGCGTAGTGGATATACAGTTTGATATTCGTGAGAATATGAAATACTTTTTCGGATGAAATGATTAGATCATACTGGCTGATTATATTGTAGTTACTTAAAGTTTAAAACCAAATTATTAAGCATTATTTCTAATGTTACTGTATAAAATCTTGTCAGTAAATACTTACTTTTGAAGAATGTTAGTGTTTTTTAAGGAATGGAATGAATAATTGTAGTAATATATTGAAGTGAGTCGAAATTTTGTTTAATTTAGTCGAAAGGTTAGGTGTTAAATGCTAGCGAATTATTTCACTGTTTGTGGCTTTGGTAGTCATGAGATTGAGATTGAAAAATCGAAATTTATTTGTTACATAAATGAAGCGAAAACTGAAGTTGATGCGCAACGATTCATTTCAGAAATTAAAAAAAAGCATTTTGATGCATCTCATAATTGCTCAGCTTATTTAATCGGTGAAAATGATGAAATTCAAAAAGCCAATGATGATGGTGAACCGAGTGGTACGGCTGGAGTTCCGATGTTAGAGGTTTTGAAAAAGAGAGGATTAAAAGATACTGTTGTTGTTGTAACAAGGTATTTTGGCGGTAAAAAGCTTGGAGCAGGAGGATTAATTCGTGCATATGGACAGGCAGTCAGTGAAGGGTTAAACGCTGTTGGAATTGTAGAGCGTTCATTAGTTAAAGTAATGAACGTAAAGATTAATTATAAATTGTTAGGTAAAGTAGAGTTCGCTTTACGGAACTCACATTATCATTTAGAAAATGTTAACCACATGGAAGAAGTAAGCTTTGAACTTTGGATTAAGATTGATGAAGTAGATATCTTCAAAAACTGGATGATTGAGTTAACAAATGGTAGTTGCCATATAAATGAAAGTATTGTTAAATACATGTAGTAGTCTAGCTTTATAAATAGTAAATATATGACTAATTTCAAATAGAACAATCATACTAACTTTAAAGGAGGTCTATTCGAACATATGAATCAGAATCATTCTCGAAAAATGGCCAAGAAACGAAGAAGGAAAAAGAGAGGCTTAATTGCTAGGGTATTATTACTTATCATTATTGTAGCCTTAGTATTTGTAGGATATAAAGGCGTTAGAACATATCTTGAATTAAATAAAGCAACAAAAGGAGAAGATATTTCTTCGAACTTAAGAAATGAAAAAGTTGCAATATCGAAAGATCCAATATCGATTCTCTTCTTAGGGATTGAGAACTATTCAACTGGTGGAAAGGGTGGACGAACTGACTCGATGATCCTTGCTACCTTTAATCCTAAAGAGGAGACAATTAAAACAATGAGTATTCCTCGTGATACATATGTAAGTATCCCAGGACATGCAGAAAAAACTAAAATAAACCATGCATATTCATATGGCGGTTTACAATTAACAGTTGATACAGTTGAGCAATTCTTAAATGTACCAATTGATTATTATGTTACAGTGGACTTTAATGGCTTTAAAAACATAGTTGATGCAGTTGGTGGAATAGATGTTGATGTACCTTTTGATTTCTGGGAAAATACAGATACTACACCAAGGAAAAAGGTTTACTTTACTAAAGGTATGATGCATTTAAATGGACAAGAGGCATTAGCATATTCTCGTATGCGTAAACGTGATCCTCGTGGTGACTTTGGACGTGAAGAAAGACAGCAACAAGTAATAAAAGCGATCTTAAATGAAATTAAGTCACCTGAAACAATCATGAAAATGGATCAATATGCGAAAGTGTTCAGTAAAAATATTAGTACGAATATGAAAATGAGCGGTGGTATTTCACTTGCGAAGCATTTACCTAATATCACTGAAAATGACTTAGAAACAATAAAATTAAAAGGTCACGATGATACGATTCACGGTATTTACTATTATGTTCCTGAAGAGGAAAGTGTAAAAGAAATTACTAGCAAATTCCGAGTTCACTTAGGTTTAGAAAAACCACCTACAACTAAAACAACTAATACAATTAATTCAGATAGTAGTTCTGAAAATGAAAATAGTACCAATCAATAAATAGGCAGAAAGCTGATTCTTTTACGGGAATCAGCTTTTTTATTGGGTAAATCGTAATATATTTGTAATACTTGTTAACATTGTGTTAAGGATGTTATATAAAGGTATGTATTTTTTAAAACTTATAATAAAATACCAATATATATTGGTAATATAAGGTTTGAATCGGAAAAATTAAAATTTTTGCTTATTTCAAATTTTTGTACAATTATAATCCTATTTACATTATAATATTAGATATATATAAATTTATTAGTCATTTAGTAATAGGCTAATGGGGGAAAAGGTGAATGACAGCTAGAAAAATGGACAATCAGACACTAGACGAAATTATGGATAATATGCTCTCATCTGTTATAGATAGTAAGTCCCATGTGTTTGGAATTGTTGAAGATACTCGCTCAGAATATGAGAAATTAAGAGTAGAGCTTGAAGAAGTAAAATTACAAGTAGTAGAGAAGATTGAAAATACGGTTAGATTAGATTTATTAGCCCGATCGGCACACAAAAAACTAACTGAAGTTGATGGGGATTTTAATAAGTATACTGAATCTCAAGTAAAGTCAGTATATGAAACTGTCCAAAATATTCAGGAACAGCATCTTCTTTCATTAAAGGAAGAAAAAGTTCTAATTCTTCGTAGAAAAGAATTAGAAAATAGGCTACAGACTTTGTTAGAGAAACTACAAAAAGCCGAACTATTAGTTGCCCGTATTTCAATTGTTTTAAACTACCTTAATACAGACTTTAAGCAAGTTAGTCATTTACATGAAGATGCAAAACAAAAACAAGAGTTCGGATTTCAACTGATACAAGCTCAGGAAGAGGAGCGTATAAAGTTATCACGCGAAATTCATGATGGACCTGCCCAAACGTTAGCCAGTATATTAATGCAGTCAGACTTTTTGATAAAAACATATCGCCAAAGACCAGAAGAAGAAGCAAGAAAAGAATTAGGTGATATAAAGGAACAAGTCCGTTGCGCATTAGGGGAAGTTAGAAGAATTATATACGATCTACGCCCAATAGCATTAGATGATTTAGGTTTAGTTCCAGCCCTTAATAAATATTTAAAATCGCTTGAGTCGTATAAGCATATTGAGATTAAATTTGAATATTGCGGTCAAAGCAAAAAAAGACTTAATTCAAAAATAGAAGTTGCGATTTTTCGGATCATCCAAGAGGCAGTTCAAAACGCATGTAAGCATGCCGATCCATCAACAATTATTGTAAGACTAGAGTTTTTAGGAAACAAAATTAATGTTTTCGTTCAGGATGATGGAGTTGGTTTTTCAGTTGGAAAAGGCCAAAGTGAAAACTCTTTTGGATTAATAGGAATAAAAGAACGCGTTGAGTTATTAAATGGAGATTTTATAATCGAATCTATACTAGACGAAGGTACGACAATTAGGTTCACTTTAGATGTAGAAATAGAGAATGAGATTGAAATGTCATTTCAAAAAGAAACGTCTGAAAATTTCTAAAAGTAAAATTTTATTTCACGTTTTTCGGAGATTTGCGTCGTATCTATCAATAAAATATGTTAAAATATACTATAATTTAGAAAAAAATACCAATTTCTACAAATTTCGATAGATTAGCAAACTAGAACAAATAAACAGAGGAGTAATGAAATGAAAACTAGAATTGCAATTGTAGATGATCATAAATTGTTTCGTGAAGGAATTAAGAGAATCCTAGACTTTGAAGAGAGTTTTGATGTTGTTGCTGAAGGTTCAGACGGTACAGAGGTTGTAAACATCATGGATCAACATCAAGTAGATGTATTTATTGTTGATATAAACATGCCGACAATGAACGGAGTAACTGCTACAAAAGCATTACTAGAAAAACATCCTGATGCAAAAGTAATTATTTTATCAATTCATGATGATGAATCGTATGTAACTCATGTCCTAAAAGTGGGTGCAAGAGGCTATTTATTAAAAGAAATGGACTCAGATACACTAATTGAAGCGATTAAAGTCGTTACAAAAGGTGGATGTTATTTACACCCGAAGATTACTCACAACCTAGTAGAAGAATTTAGAAGACTATCACTTAAAGAACAGTTATTTAAATCACGAGAAGTAGAAGTGCGCCGTCCATTACATTTACTTACTAGAAGAGAATGTGAAGTACTTCAAATGTTAGCAGATGGTAAAAGTAACCGTGCTATTGGTGAAGCTCTCTTTATTAGTGAAAAAACTGTCAAAAACCATGTAAGTAATATTCTACAAAAGCTAGAAGTAAATGATCGTACTCATGCTGTAGTAACGGCAATTCGAAACGCTTGGGTAGAAGTGAAATAGTTAAGTGCAAAAAGCAGAGTATCGGATGATCGGTACTCTGTTTTAGTTTGTAGAAAAAGAACAATAAAGTTTATTTTTCACGATTAGTCTGAAAGATAGAATCAATAAAATGCCCACTTTTTCTTTTCAATAAATAGGCTTTTAAGTATAATAAGTCTTTCTAAGTCTAACTGAGTTGTCGAATTGGCTCAGAGTAAAGAGAATGAAATACAATGATTTTACTTAACTAGTTGTGTAAAATTAAACCAATAAATACATGGTTAAACGTTATTATATATAAGAAAGGATATGACAATGAGAACTGCAATTGTTACAGATAGTACATCCTATATCCCAAAGGAAATAAGAGATCCTTTAGATATACATATGTTGCCTCTTAATGTAATCTTCGGAGATGCGTCCTACCAAGAAGAAGTTGAAATTACAGCCGAACAATTTTTCCTCAAGGTCCGTGAACAAAAGGAGCTTCCAAAAACTTCACAGCCTGCATACGGCACGATTATTGAAAAATTTGAACAGCTATCAAAAGAATATGAGGCTGTTGTTGCTATCTCATTATCAAGTGGAATTAGTGGAACCTATCAAAGTATTGTATCAGCTGGTTCAATGATTGATAACTTAGAAGTAGTCGCTTACGATTCAGAAATTAGCTGCATGGTCCAAGGGTTTTATGTCATTGAAGCTGCGAAAATGGCAAAGAAAGGTGCTGGACCAACTGAAATCATTGAGCGTTTAGATGAAATAAAACAATCTGCAAATGCTTACTTTATGGTTTTTGATTTAGATCACCTACAACGGGGTGGAAGACTTTCAAGTGCACAAGCATTTGTAGGAAGCTTACTACAAGTAAAGCCAATTCTAACATTTGTAGACAAACAAATTGTTGCCTTTGAAAAAATTCGAACTGAAAAAAAGGCAATGAAACGAATTACAGATTTATTTGGCGAAGTTGCATCAAAAGGTGAAAAAATGAAAGCAGTTGTTATTCACTCAAATCGTGAAGACGATGCAAAAAAGTTAGCCCAACAACTTAGTGAAAAATATCCGAAAGTTGAATTAGAAACTTCATATTTTGGCCCTGTAATTGGAACGCATCTTGGTGAAGGTGCTTTAGGATTGGGTTGGTATGTTGTTTGAGTAGAAGCTCCTTTGATAGGGGGCTTTTTTTGTTTTGTACAGTAAAAACTTGTTATCGCAATTTAAAAAGTGAGTGGCGCAAATAAAAACTCGATAAATTATTGTAGATTTTGTTCAATTTGACTTAAAGTGGGTTTTTTTAGGAGTTTATATAGAAGTTGATCAAAAATGTTTCATAATTAACTCGATTGAATTATTTTAAGTCTACTTTACAAACGAACTGTAGAACTATTGAAATGGTTTTTTTTATAATGGGGTCCTTAAAAAATCGTCACAATATATCTATCTATTTGACAAGGAAATTTCACTGGATTTTACGTCGTTAGTGACTGATTGGATGTAATATTTGAAGATGGTCATATTTATGTGGAACCTTTTTAAAAAATCCCAAGTTTTATCCCTCACAATAATTATTAAAAGAAAGTAGGTTAAAAATGGACAAATTTTACGGTAGAAAACTTCCACTTCCCCCCTCAATAAACCTTCAGGACATCCCTCCAACAAGTCTAATCATTCAAGCGGTTCAAAAAGTTAAAAATCGTGATCAATGCTTTCGTTGTGGTAATCAAAATCAGCACTTTTTCGCTACTCATTTTTGTTTTAAATGTTCATCTCAGTGTACGTATTGTCGAAAATGTATCACTATGGGAAAGATGTCGACGTGTACTGAGCTAGTCATTAATGAAGTTGATATGAAATTCGCTCCCTCAATTTCTGGACTCGAATGGGATGGGAAACTTTCACCGCAGCAAAAAGAAGCATCTATTAAAGTAGTTGAAGCTGTGAACGAAAATCAGAATTTGTTACTTTGGGCAGTTTGTGGTGCAGGAAAAACAGAAATGTTGTTTGAAGGGATTGAAGCTGCACTACAGCAAGGAAAATTTGTTTGCATTACAACTCCTCGAGTAGATGTTGTATTAGAGCTATCGATTCGATTTAGACAAGCCTTCCCTACTATTTCAATTGCAGTACTTTATGGAGGCAGTGAAGAGATATGGGATGGAAATAGGATAACGATCTGTACAGTACATCAGTTAATGAAATTTAGACATACCTTCCACTTATTAATTATCGATGAAGTTGATGCTTTTCCTTATAATATTGAAACATATTTGCACTGGGTTGCAAATGAATCAAGAACAATTAAAGGTTCTACAGTACAAATGACAGCTACCCCCTCTAGTGAACAACAACTACTTGCACTAAAAAATAAAATCAAAAATGTAATGGTCCCCGCAAGATACCATAGGCAACCCCTACCAGTACCGAGCTTTGAATGGATTGGTAACTGGCGTAAAACGATCCGTAAATCACAAAAACTTCCAAATTCTTTAGAAAAATGGATGAAATTATTTATTCAAAAAGGCTGCCCTATCTTTTTGTTTGTCCCTACAATTAGTGAATGTGTTTTTATAGAAGAAGCTGTTAAAAAGATAACAGCTAAATCGGCATCGGTTCATAGTCAAGATCCACAAAGACATGAAAAAGTGAGTGCTTTTCGAAATGGTGATACTCAAGTTTTAATTACAACGACAATTTTAGAGAGAGGCGTTACGATTTCGAATAGTCAAATTGCAGTATTAGGTGCTGATGAAGAGATTTTTACTGAAAGTGCGCTAGTTCAAATTGCTGGGC
Organism: Gottfriedia acidiceleris; assembly: GCF_050457485.1. Classification (GTDB taxonomy): domain Bacteria; phylum Bacillota; class Bacilli; order Bacillales; family Bacillaceae_G; genus Gottfriedia; species Gottfriedia acidiceleris_D. Next base: position 20,402 of record NZ_JBCMJM010000017.1, on the reverse strand, counting down.
GTGCTGGTAGGCATATTAATTATGCAAATGGAGAGGTTATCTTTTTTCATAATGGGATTAGCGAAGAAATGGTCAAAGCTAAAAAGCAAATACTTCTAATGAATCATTTAGGTATCGAGAAAGGCTGGTTGGATCATAAATGATTTGTGTATATTGTGGTGTTCGATTTGTTGAGAAGTTTTCCTTGCATAAATTGTTTTTTTTAAGCAATGAATCAGCTTGTTCAAAATGTGTAGCGAAATTTAAAAAAATTATTGGTCCTGTTTGTGAAATTTGTTGTGGTTACATTAGGGAGGATCAAAAGCATTGTAAAAATTGTAAAGAGTATATGAATTTAAAGCTAGATATGCCGTTAATTATGAATAAGTCGATATTTCATTACACAAATGAAATAAAAGAGTGGCTCAATCATTTTAAATTTTGTGGTGATGTTCAGTTGGCATCTATTTTTGCGAGTGATTTGAGGGAATACTATGAAAATTCTTTCAAAAATTATAAAATAGTTCCAATACCTCTAAGTGATGTGAGACTAAAGGAACGAGGCTTTAATCAAGTTGAATTGCTCGCACAATATGCAGGTTTAAACTTAACAAATTGTTTAGAAAGAATTCATACTGAAAAACAAAGTAAGTTAAACCGTTATGAAAGACTAAGTCGAGAACAAGTTTTTTCTTTTTGTGGTGAGCAAAAAATCGATAATGAACCGATTTTATTACTTGACGATGTGTATACAACTGGTAAAACGGTACAAGATGCCGCAGCAATATTGTTAAAAAATGGTGCTACTGAAGTACATTCACTCACATTGATTCGGGCATGAAGCTAGATGGCTTGTTAATTATATAAGAACTTAATTTTACTACGAGTTTTACCGATATTAATAGTAGACATTGGACAGAATAAAACAAAAATATAGATAAATGATCGGAAAATAATAATAAAGTGTCGAGGTATAAAACGATTAGCGATGAGGTGAGAAAATGATGGGTAATACATCTGATGAAGATAAAGTTCATTTACATCAATACAACGTAGAAAAAATTGAAAAAAATATTAAACGAGAACAAGAAGGAAAAATAGAAATCTCCCCTCAAGCGAAGGATAATCAAATCGCTAATCAGATAATCGAAAAACGTGATGAACGTATACAGCAATTAAAAAAACAAATAGATGAGGGAACATACAAAGTTCAACCAATGAAAGTGGCTGAAAAAATGCTTAGTTATTTTAATAAGAAATAAAGACTAATAACCGAACCGGGTTGTTAAAAAAATTGTTAATTAAATAAGAAGAAAATAGGAAAGAACTTAGCAAAAATGTTAAGTTCTTTCTGTGTGTAAACAAGGAAATAAAAATGATTTTCATACGAAATGAAAGCGTCTGGTATTTGAGTAGTGAAGTTTTTAAAGTGTCTTTCATTTTATTGTATTTTAATTTGATTTGGAGGAAAGTTAATATTAATAATTTCGAAAAAACCTTAATAAAATTATGGAAAGATTTTCTTAATATATCACACAATTTTTTCTAATAATGTGATAAACTCAAATGGTTTAGTTTTTTACTTTTTATGTAGAGGTGTACATATGTTATCGATTTTAAAACGATACTTAATTGGTAAACCACTTAAGTCAACAGAGTTAAGTGAACAAAAGTTATCGAATACGAAGGCTTTGGCAATTCTATCGTCAGATGCGCTTTCTTCAGTAGCATACGGTCCGGAGCAGATTCTGATCGTTTTAACTACGGTTGGGGCGGTAGCGTATTGGTATTCGGTTCCGATTGGTATAGGCGTACTGATTTTATTATTAGCATTAATTTTATCTTATCGCCAAATTATATTTAGTTATCCCCATGGTGGAGGCGCTTATGTCGTATCTAAACAAAACCTCGGTGTTATTCCAGGTTTAGTTGCCGGTGGATCCTTGCTAGTTGACTATATTTTGACAGTAGCGGTTAGTGTGTCAGCAGGAACGGACGCAATTACGTCCGCCTTTCCAGTTTTGCATGCTCATACAGTCTTTATTGCTGTTATTTTGGTTATATGTATTACAATATTAAACTTACGCGGACTAACTGAATCTGCTTCGATTTTGGCATATCCAGTTTATTTATTCGTTGTAGCACTTGTTATTATCATTATCGTAGGTTTATATAATGTCTTTACAGGCCATGCACCACAAACAGCACATTCAGCGATTGGTACTGTTGTTCCAGGGATTTCGCTCTTTATTCTTTTAAAAGCATTTTCATCTGGTTGCTCAGCCTTAACTGGTGTAGAAGCAATTTCAAATGCTATTCCGAACTTTAAAGTGCCTTCAGATAAAAATGCGGCAAAAACACTATTGATGATGGGTTCGATTTTGGCAGTATTATTCTCGGGTATAATGTTTTTAGCTTACTGGTATGGAATCGTACCAAATGCAGAAGAAACGGTTATGTCCCAATTAGGTTCTGATATTTTCGGACGAAATGTAATCTATTTCTTTATACAAGGGACAACAGCGCTTATCCTTGTATTAGCAGCTAATACAGGATTTTCAGCATTCCCATTACTTGCTTATAACTTAGCAAGTGATAAATTTATGCCTAGAATGTATTTACTTCGAGGAGATCGTCTAGGATATTCAAATGGTATTATTACACTTGGTATAGCTTCAATTTTATTAATTATTGCCTTCCAAGGTAAAACAGAAGAATTAATTCCATTATATGCGGTTGGTGTATTTGTACCATTTACACTTTCTCAAACAGGTATGGTAATTAAATGGATTAGAGAAAAACCGACTGGCTGGTTCCCAAAATTAATTGCAAACTTCGTTGGAGCAATTATTTCAGCTACAGTTTCGATCATTTTCTTAACTACTAAGTTAAACCAAGTTTGGTCAATATTTGTTTTCTTACCTCTGATTGTTATTCTATTCTTAAGAATTCGTAAGCATTATGAAGCAGTAGGTGACCAATTAAGATTAAATAATGATATTCCTGAAAAAATTAGTGGAAATATCATGGTTGTTCCTGTCGCCGGAATCACAAAAGTAGTTGAACGTACAATGCAATACGCTCAAGGGATTGCTGATGAAGTCTATGCTGTTTACATTTCTTTTGATAAAGAAAGTGAAGAGCAAATGAGAGAAAAATGGGAAGCATGGAATCCAAACGTAAAATTAATAGTTGTTCACTCTGAGTATCGAGAAATCACAAGACCTCTTTTAAAAGTAATAGATGAAATGGAAGCTAAAGCTCATGAACAAGGTTTTGAAATTACAGTTTTAATACCACAGTTTATTACGAGAAAAAATTGGCACAATGTTTTACATAATCAATCAAGCTTATTACTACGAGCGTATTTACTTCATAAACGAAGCGTAATTGTAACTACTGTACCTTATAGATTTAAGGTGTAGAGTGCAGGGGGGTTAAAGAAGGAAAAAACTTGTAGGAAAAATGATATAAATTTTCTTTTTATAAAAATAGGAAAAAAATAATGGGACATGTCAGAAGGTAAGCGAATATGATAGGTAAGGAAATAATTAGAATTTTTCGTTATTTGTCGAATTCGTGAAAAAAAAGGCGATAAGCTACTTTTGACTTGTCCTAGTTTTATGATGTATAGTTGAAATGTGGAGAAGATTCACAAGTTTTCGACTGAAGGGAATGGATTTGAATGCAAGGTAAAGTAAAATGGTTTAATGCAGAAAAAGGTTTTGGATTTATCGAGCGTGAAGATGGAGACGATGTATTCGTACATTTCTCAGCTATCAACGCAGAAGGTTACAAATCTTTAGAAGAAGGCCAAGCAGTTAGCTTCGAAATCGTTGAAGGTAACCGTGGACCTCAAGCTGCTAATGTTACTAAAATTTAATTTTTTCCGTTAATAAGTAAGTATTTGCTTATATAGATTCGGACCACGAGGGCTTACTCAAATGAGTAAGCCTTTGTTTGTTTTGGAAAATTTTTGAGTATCTTTAAATTATTATAAAAATATAATCTGATATAAACGATAAAAGTTCATAAAATGGTCACAGAGATTTCTCATATTTGACAAAAATTTCAAGGAGGAAATTAAGATTGAAGTGTAGAATATAAGTATGACAGCTTTCATTTTTGGAGCTTGATGAAGGAGGAAACCCATATGATGCTAAACATCCGAGGCGAAAATATTGAAATTACTCCAGCAATTCGTGATTACGTAGATAAAAAATTATCGCGATTTGATCGTTATTTTGACGAAGAGTTAACGGCGAGAGTTAATGCTAAGGTATTCCACGACAAGCAAAGAATTGAAGTAACTATTCCTGGAACGTATATGTTATTACGTGCAGAAGAAGAGCATTCAGATTTGTATGCAGCTGTCGATTTAGTTATTGATAAACTAGATCGTCAAATTAGAAAACACAAAACAAAAGTAAATCGTAAGTTAAGAGAAAAAGGTTCATTAAAATTCATGTTTGCACCATCAACTACTGAATCAGCTGTTGCAGTAGAAGAGCACGAAAATGATATTGAGTTAGTTCGAACAAAGCAGTTTGATTTAAAACCTATGGATGCAGAAGAAGCAGTGCTACAAATGAATATGTTAGGTCATAACTTCTTTGTATTCTTAAACGGTGAAACGAATAAAACGAACATCGTTTACGCTAGAAAAGATGGGCGTTATGGTTTAATTGAAGCCAAATAAAAATTAATAAAATAATAATAAAAGGACTGAGCTGAACAAATAGCTTAGTCCTTTTTTGGTTTTTTTGATTATTTTCTAAAATATTAATTAATTCTAATAGAACATTCTCGACATAAGGTTGTCACGTATCTTCATTTAATGATAAAATTAGAAATAGTATCTACTAACTTAATGACATTTTAGTTTATGACTTTATAATAGAGGAGCGTTACGAATGCTTGGAATGATAAAAAAGGTTTTTGATCTTAATCAGCGACAATTAAATAAAATGCAAAAACAAGTTGATCAAGTGTTATCTTTACAGGATCAGTATGCAAAATTATCTGATGATGAACTTAGAGGTAAAACATTTGAATTTAAAGAGCGTATTCAAAAAGGTGAAACTCTTGATGATATTTTAGTTGAAGCATTTGCCGTTGTTCGTGAAGGTGCTACTCGTGTGCTTGGTATGACTCCATATCCTGTACAGTTATTAGGTGGAATTTCCTTACATGAAGGTAATATTTCAGAAATGAAAACTGGGGAAGGTAAAACTTTAACTTCCACTTTACCAGTTTACTTAAATGCATTAAGTAGCGAAGGTGTTCACGTTGTTACAGTCAATGAATACTTAGCTAGTCGTGATGCTCGTGAAATGGGTCAATTATACGAGTTCTTAGGACTTACTGTTGGTCTAAATTTAAATAGTATGGAACCAGATGAAAAGCGTGAAGCATATGCTTGTGATATTACGTATAGTACAAATAATGAATTAGGATTTGACTATTTACGTGATAATATGGTTGTATACGCTGAACAACGAGTTCAACGCCCACTAAACTATGCTATTATCGATGAAGTTGACTCAATTTTAATTGACGAAGCACGTACTCCATTAATTATTTCTGGACAAGCAAAGCAGTCTGCACAATCATATATTGCGGCGAATGCATTTGTTGGAATGCTTAAGCTAGACAAAGACTATACGTACGATGTAAAAACAAAATCAGTTTTATTAACTGAAGAGGGTATTTCACGTGCAGAAAAAGCTTTTGGCGTTGAAAACCTATTTGATTTGAAAAATGTTAACTTAAACCATCATATTACTCAGGCATTACGTGCTCACGTGACGATGACTCATGATGTAGATTATGTAGTTCAAGATGGTGAAATTGTAATCGTTGACCAATTTACTGGTCGTTTAATGAAAGGTCGTAGATACAGTGAAGGTCTTCACCAAGCGATCGAAGCTAAAGAAGGATTAAAAATTCAAAATGAAAGTATGACGCTTGCGACAATTACTTTCCAAAACTACTTCCGTATGTACAAAAAACTTTCGGGTATGACAGGTACAGCTAAAACTGAGGAAGAAGAATTCCGTAATATTTACAATATGAATGTTCTAGTTATTCCTACGAACCGACCAATCGCTCGTATGGATAAACCTGATTTAGTATACAAAACAATGACTGGAAAATTTAATGCTGTTGTCGATGAAATCGTTGAGCGTCACAAAGCTGGGCAACCAGTTCTAGTTGGTACAGTAGCGATCGAGACTTCAGAATTAATCTCTCAATTGTTAAAGCGTAAAGGTGTTAAACACGAAGTATTAAATGCGAAAAACCATGAACGTGAGGCTGATATAATCGCATTAGCTGGTCACCGTGGCGCAGTTACTATTGCGACAAACATGGCTGGTCGTGGTACAGATATTAAATTAGGTGAAGGCATTCGTGAGCTTGGTGGATTAGCTGTTATTGGTACAGAGCGTCATGAAAGCCGTCGTATTGATAATCAGTTACGTGGTCGTTCTGGTCGTCAAGGTGACCCTGGTGTGACAACTTTCTATTTATCAATGGAAGATGAATTAATGCGTCGTTTTGGTTCAGACAATTTATCAGTTATGATGGACCGTTTAGGATTAGATGATTCTCAACCTATTGAAAGTAAAATGGTTTCTCGTGCAGTTGAATCTGCACAAAAACGAGTAGAGGGTAATAACTTTGATGCTCGTAAACAATTACTTCAATATGATGATGTATTACGTCAACAACGTGAAGTTATATATGCTCAACGTTCTGAAGTTATTGATTCAAATGATTTACAACCAATCGTTAAGAATATGATTGAAGGGACTATTAACAGAGTAGTTCAAGCTCATACTCCAAACGAGCAGCTTCAAGAAGAGTGGAATTTAGAAGGAATCATTGATTTCTTAGAAGCAAACTTATTAAATGAAGATGAAATCACAGTTGAACAATTACGTGTAATTGAACCTGATGAAATGGTTGAATTAATTCAAAAAACAGTATTCGAGCGTTACGAAGAAAAACAGGCAGCTTTACCAGTTGAACAAATGCGTGAGTTTGAAAAAGTTGTATTATTACGTACTGTTGATAATAAGTGGATGGCTCATATCGATTCAATGGATCAACTTCGTGAAGGAATCCATTTACGTGCATATGCACAAATTGATCCACTACGTGAATATCAAATGGAAGGCTTCGCAATGTTTGAAGAGATGATTGCTTCAATTGAAGAAGAAGTATCTCGCATTATTATGAAAGCTGAAATTGAAGCTGATGTAGAGCGTGAAGCTGTACAAGGCGATGCAATTCATGTAAGTAATGATGGTGAAGGTGAAGTAAAGAAAAAACCAATCGTAAAAGGCGAAGAAACTGGCCGTAATGAAGATTGTCCTTGTGGATCAGGTAAGAAGTATAAAAACTGCCACGGTAAAGGAATCTAATAAAATAGAAACTATATGAAAAGGGGCAAGGGCAAGTAGTTATTAAAAGGTAGGAGTAACTTTCTTTCAATGGTTATTCTTACTTTACTACTTGTCTTTACCTGCTTTTTATTGTTCGTAAAATTTAATCGAGGTGTTATGTAATGGAATTAGTAGAAGTAAAGCAAGAACTAGAAAAGATGGCGAAACGCCTTCAAGCATTTAGGGGGTCTCTTTGACGTCGAAACAAAACAAGCAAGACTAGATGAGCTTGAAGCGTTCATGTCAGAGCCAGATTTTTGGGATGATCAAAAAGCTGCACAAGTAGTAATTAGTGAAGTAAATGGTTTAAAAGAAGTCATTAATGAATTCAATGATTTAAATGATGGATATGAGAATCTTGAAGTAACTTATGAGTTAGTTAAAGAAGAAAATGACGATGAACTATTTGAAGAACTAGTAACTGAAGTAAAATCTTTAACTGGAAAACTGAATGATTTTGAACTTCAATTATTATTAAGCGAGCCATATGATAAAAATAATGCAATTCTTGAGCTTCACCCAGGAGCAGGTGGAACTGAGTCTCAAGATTGGGGTTCAATGTTATTACGTATGTACACTAGATGGGCTGAAAAACGTGGATTTAAAGTCGAAACTTTAGATTATCTACCTGGTGATGAGGCTGGTATTAAGAGCGTAACTTTAGCAATTAAAGGCCACAATGCTTATGGCTATTTAAAAGCAGAAAAAGGCGTACATCGTTTAGTACGTATATCTCCATTCGATTCATCAGGTCGTCGTCATACTTCTTTCGTTTCTTGCGAAGTAATGCCTGAGTTTAATGAAGAAATTGAAATCGATATACGTACAGAAGATTTAAAAATTGATACGTATCGTGCAAGTGGAGCGGGTGGTCAGCACATTAATACAACTGATTCAGCAGTACGTATTACACATGTTCCAACTAATACTGTAGTAACATGTCAAACAGAGCGTTCACAAATTAAAAACCGAGAACATGCAATGAAAATGTTAAAAGCAAAACTATATCAACGTAAAATAGAAGAGCAACAAGCTCAACTAGATGAAATCCGTGGAGAACAAAAAGAAATTGGCTGGGGAAGTCAAATTCGTTCATATGTTTTCCACCCATACTCAATGGTTAAAGATCATCGAACAAACACAGAGGTTGGTAATGTACATGCAGTAATGGATGGGGATCTTGATCCATTTATTGATGCTTACTTACGTTCTAAGATTTAATGTTGAAAAATGGGCTGATAAGATTGGGGGAAACTTCTTTCTTACCAGCCCTAATCTTTGGGGACAAAAGAGGTATATTTTATCATTTAGTTAGTTGTAAATCCATCTTTTAACCTATAACATCTACTTTCAGACTGCCTGCCAAACACTTGCAATTAGTCTGATCATCAATTTTTTTGGACTTTGTCTAAACGGACAGCTTCTAATTATGGAGATGTTATTCTTTTGAGCTTTTTTCTTTAGGGGATTAATAAGGATTTTACCTTACTAATGTAAAGGAGTTACATGAATCATATTTATTTTTAAGTTGTTTTACAAATAGAAGAAATTAAATTTTGTTTATATGTAATTAAATCTTATTGTTTTTTTCATAATAAAAAATAGAGAGAGTATCCGATATAAAGGATATAAAATAGAAAAGTTGTCTGTAAGTGAGAAATATTGAGGGGGATAAGTTTGAAAAAGGTCAGATATTCTACTGCTCTAACTGTAGGGTGGGGAAAAACGTTTTTTGAGTACTTTTTTGTATTAATTGGTTCTGCAATTATTGCTGTCGCGTTTTGTGTGTTTTTATTACCAAATCATATTGCTTCTGGTGGGGTAAGTGGTATTTCGACGATTCTAAAGAGCACAATGGGATTTAATCCTGCATTTGTACAATGGGCTTTTAATATTCCTTTATTTATAGCAGGCGTCATTTTCTTAGGTAGACAATTTGGCGCTAAAACATTAGTTGGAACAATCTTTATTCCACTTGTTGTTTATTTAGTTGATTTATACAATATAAAACCTGCCACTGATAATCCACTTTTAGCATCAATTTTTGGTGGACTATTTATTGGTTTAGGTCTAGGCATCGTGTTCCGTGGGAAAGCGTCTACTGGTGGTACAGATTTAGCAGCTCAAATTGTTCATAAATATACTGGTTTATCACTTGGGATTTGTGTAGCTTTTATTGACGGGTTAATTGTTCTTACATCTGCAATCGTGTTTAATCTTGAAAGTGGTATGTATGCACTAATTGCACTTTTTGTTACGAGTAAAACAATCGACTTAGTTCAAATTGGACTTGCTAGATCAAAAATGGCACTAATTATTACTTCCGAAGTGGAGCCTGTAACAACAGCTATTGTTCACCAATTAGATCGTGGAGTAACAAAGCTAACTGGTGTTGGTGGATATACAAATGAAGACCGTTTAGTATTAATGTGTGTACTTGATCAAACTGAATTTTCTTCTCTACGTGATATCGTTCGGTCAGTTGATCGAAATGCTTTCATCACAGTCGTAGATGCAACAGAAGTTCTTGGAGAAGGTTTCACAAATTTGACATAAAAAGGTAAAATAAATATTTTTATTAGTAGTAGACTATAGTTATGGGATTTTTAAAGGGGCGATGATTTTTGTGAAAAAGCTATTTCTTGCTTTTATAACTGGTGGTATGCTGTTAACGATTACTGCATGTGGTTCAAATAATAATTCTAGTAAAAATAATAATTCAGGTGCGCCGGTTTCAGTTGCTAATGGGGAAAAGTTATTTAAACAAAGCTGTGCTAGCTGCCATGGTGGAGAATTAGAAGGAATAATTGGACCGAGCTTAAAAAAGGTCGGAGCGAAATATTCTGAAAAAGAAATAGAAAATATTATCCATGATGGTAGAGGTTCAATGCCTAGTGGAGTTGTTCAAGGAAATGACGCGAAAAGTGTAGCGAAATGGCTTGCGACTAAAAAATAAAATGTTTTAAATTCTATCGAAAAAAATGAAAGAAACAGACAATTTTCTGTCAATTAGAAAAGGTCTGTTTCTTTTCATTTTAGTTACATTTTTCCATGATTTGTTAAACAAACCCATAAATCGTTCGGAAATAATCTTGACTATTATTAAAATGTAACATAAATTTATCAATTTTGACATTTTTTAAGTGGTATAATAGAGGAGCTTAGCTGAAATTATCGAAATATGTAAATAGCAGGCGAATTAATAAGATCAAGTAAAGTTAGTATAATTTCATCCAGAATGGATCTTATATAGTTTGATAGAAGAAAACGGAAACAAAAAATTAAGGAGAATGTCATGATTGAGTTAAAGGATGTTTATAAGACTTATCCTAATGGTGTTCTTGCGGTAGATGGTATTAATGTAAAAATTCGCCAAGGTGAATTTGTGTATGTCGTGGGACCAAGTGGTGCCGGAAAGTCGACATTCATTAAAATGATGTATCGCGAAGAAAGACCATCAAAGGGTACAATCTTAATTAATGGAATTGATTTAAGCCATATGAAGGATAAAAAAGTTCCTTTATTACGAAGAAATATTGGGGTAGTTTTCCAAGACTATAAATTATTACCGACTTTATCAGTTTATGAAAATATTGCATTTGCACTTGAAGTTATTGAAGAAAATCCGAAAACAGTAAAGAAGAGAGTTATGGAAGTACTTGACCTTGTTAAGTTAAAACATAAAGCGCGATTCTTACCAACAGAGCTTTCTGGTGGTGAACAGCAACGTGTTTCGATTGCCCGTTCTATTGTAAATAAACCACAAGTAGTGATCGCCGATGAGCCAACGGGTAACCTAGACCCTGAAACTACTTGGGAGATTATGGATATATTTAAAGAAATCAATGATCGTGGAACAACTGTAGTAATGGCAACTCATAATAAAGATATCGTAAATACGATAAAGCGACGTGTAATTGCAATTGAATCTGGAAAAATTGTACGCGACCAAGCGAGAGGAGTGTACGGTTATGAAAGCTAGAACTGCAAGAAGACATGTTCGCGAGGGACTACGTAGTTTAAAACGAAATGGTTGGATGACGTTTGCATCGATAAGTGCTGTTGCAGTTACTTTAATGCTTGTTGGCGTATTTTTAACCGTAATTTTGAACGTTAATCACATTGGAACAACTTTAGAAAAAGATGTTGAAGTACGTGTTTTAGTTGATTTAACAGCAAACAAAGAGCAACTAGCTACTTTAAAAGAAGAAATCAAAAAATTAGATCATGTAACTACTGTAAAGTTCTCATCGAAAGATCAAGAATTAAACAATCTAATCAAAAGTATGGGAGAAGATGGAAAAGCATTCCAACTGTTTGAACAGCAAAATCCATTAAATGATACGTTTATTGTAAAAACAGATTCTCCAGAACAAATCGCACCAGTAGCCAAAAAAATTGAAGGCTTAAAATATATTGACGAAGTAATTTATGGTAAAAAACAAGTTCAAAAATTATTTAATGCAGTTTCGGTAGGTCGTAATATCGGTTTAGTACTGATTTTCGGACTATTATTTACTGCGATGTTCTTAATCTCTAATACTATCAAAATAACGATTATGGCAAGACGACGCGAGATTGAGATTATGAGATTGGTAGGTGCAACTAATAACTTTATTCGTTGGCCGTTCTTAATAGAAGGTTTACTGTTAGGTGTGTTAGGATCGGTTATTCCGATTGTTTTACTATTAACTGGCTATAAGGTCATTTATAATATGTTAATGCCAAAATTAGCAGGAACAATGTTTACATTATTACCATTTTCACCGTTTGTTTACCAGCTATCTGCAATATTAATAGCTATTGGTGCAATAATCGGGATGTGGGGTTCTGTCATGTCAATTCGTAAGTTTTTACGTAAATAAGATTAAATATTTCATTTGTAGTTCTATTGTTTTAATAGTGTAATTCGATTGATAAGCTCTAGTTCCCAATTTAACGTCTGTCTGAGTTGATACAGGTACTAGGGCTTTTCTATATACATATAAGGAGGGATCTTAGATGAGTAAGAGAAAATCATCGAAAGTAATAACGATTATGTTATGCAGTACTTTCATAGTCGGTGCTATCCCATCCGTTTCTTTTGCTGAAAGTAAATACCAATCAGAAATTGACCGCATTAAAAAGAAGCGTAGTGAAGTTAAGGATCAGACGGATGCAACAAACAACAAAATTGCTGATATAAAGCATGACCAGCAAGAAGTTGTTGCGGAGCTTGAAAAACTTGATGCTCGGATGAAACTGACTAAGCAAAAAGTTAACCAAACCGAAGATGCAGTTAGTGATGGGAAAAAGCAAATTTCAAAACTAAAGGAAGAAATTAAGTTTATTGAAGAACGCATTAAATCTCGTGAAGAATTATTGAAAAACCGTATGCGTTCTCTTCAAAAAGCTGGTGGAATGGTATCATACATTGATGTCATTTTAGGCGCTAATAGTTTCGGAGATTTAATTCAACGAATGAGTGCCGTACAAATTATTATGAAGGCTGACGAGGACATTATTAAGCAGCAAAACTCGGACTTAAAAGAAGTTAGTGCTAAAAAAGATGATTTGACTATAAAGCAAGCAAAAATCGAAAGAGATTTAGCGAACTTAAAGAGTCTAAATTATCAACTTGCAAGTCAGGTTAGCGAAAAGAACAAATTAATGGCTTCATTAAAAGCTAAAGAAAGTGAAGCTCATGAAGATGTTTTAGATTTAAAGGAACAAGATCAATTATTAGCAAGTCAGCAGGCTGCAATGCAAAAAGCTCTTGAAATCGCTAAGAAACAAGCTGCTGAAAGAGCTGCGGCAGAAGCTAGACGTAAAGCAGAGGCTAAACGTAAAGCAGAAGTTGCTGCAAAAAGTAAAAAGCCATCTACAAGTACAAGTCATTCAAGTGAATCTGGAAACTCTAGTAGTTCGGGTAATTCTAGTAACTCAGATAGTACTGGTAGTTCTGATAATACACCAACCGTTTCTAGTGGCAACTTTACAAGACCAGCAAACGGTTATATCTCTTCTGGATTTGGACAACGTTCATTTGAAGGTGGAGAGTTCCATGAAGGTGTTGATATTGCCTCAGCGGGAAGTGTACCAGTTGTAGCGGCAGCTGATGGAGTTGTAATTCGTGCTTATGTCTCATCTTCTTATGGAAATTGTGTATTTATTACGCATAATATTGGTGGACAAGTATGGACAACTGTATATGCTCACTTGGCTAGTTTTAATGTATCAACTGGACAAACTGTTTCAAAAGGTATGAAAATTGGTTATATGGGAAATTCAGGTCATTCTACAGGACAACATTTACACTTTGAATTACATAAAGGTGAATGGAATTATGCTAAATCAAATGCAGTAGATCCTATGAAATATATTAATTTTTAATTTACTAAAAACCTATCCTAAAACACTAGGATGGGTTTTTTCTTTTTTTCTTTTTTTACTATATAAATCCTAATTGATTTATAAAACTGGCCATTCATACCTAAATAGTTTGAGGTGGTTAAAATCAATTATATTAATTACTAGTTTATAATAATTATAATTTGATATTGATTTTCATTACTAGTTAGGTTATTATATAATTATTACTAGATTATAATAATTATAATTAAGGAGAAATGATATGACAAATAACCGACTAACAACAAATCAAGGCGTGCCAATTGGAGATAATCAAAATTCACTTACAGCGGGACGTAGAGGTCCAACTTTATTAGAGGATTATCAATTAATTGAAAAACTAGCTCATTTTGACCGTGAAAGAGTACCTGAGCGTGTTGTGCATGCACGCGGAGCTGGCGCACACGGTGTTTTCATAACTAAAAATAGTATGAAAAAATATACGAAAGCTAAGTTTTTACAAGATCCCGGAACAGAAACACCTATATTTGCTCGTTTCTCAACAGTTATTCATGGATTACATTCTCCGGAAACATTACGTGATCCTCGAGGATTTGCTGTGAAATTCTATACTGAAGATGGTAATTATGATTTTGTAGGTAACAATCTTCCTATATTCTTTATTCGTGATGCAATGAAATTCCCAGATATGGTTCATTCATTAAAGCCGGATCCTAGGACTAATTTACAAACACCTAACAGATATTGGGATTTTATGTCTCTAACACCTGAGTCAACAAATATGTTATTACATTTATTTTCTGATGAAGGTATTCCAGCGAACTATCGTCAAATGAGAGGTTCAAGTGTTCACGCATATAAATGGGTAAATGAATACGGTAATACTGTTTATATAAAACTTCGTTGGGTACCAAAGCAAGGAATTGAAAATCTTTCAATGGAGGAAGCTAGTGAAGTTCAAGGTAAAGACTTTAACCATGCAAGCCGTGATTTATACGATTCAATTGAAAACGGAGAATTCCCAGAATGGGACTTATATGTACAAGTATTAAATCCAGCAGATATGGATGATTTCGATTTTGATCCATTAGACCCTACAAAAGATTGGTTTGAAGATGTGATTCCTCGACAATTTGTTGGAACGATGATCCTTAATCGAAACCCTGAAAATGTATTTGCAGAAACTGAATCTGTTGGATTTAATCCAGGTGTGTTAGTTCCTGGTATATTACCATCTGAGGATAAGTTACTACAAGGAAGATTATTCTCTTATTCAGATACCCAAAGATATCGTATTGGGGCAAATTATTTACAACTTCCAATTAACTGTCCTTTTGCGAAAGTAGCAAATGGTCAACGTGATGGTCATTTGCCTTTTAGTCAGCAAACACATCAAATTAACTATGAGCCAAATAGCTACTCGGATACGCCAAAAGAGGATGCCGATTATGTTGAAGTAGTTCAGCCATTAAGCGGTGTTTCTGAGCGCAAAAAAATAGAAAAAACAAATGACTTCGGTCAAGCGGGAGAAGTGTGGAATAGATATAGTAAAGCTGAGCAGGATGCTGTTATTAAAAATATTAGTGCTGATCTAGCAGATGTAGATGAAAAAATTAAGCTTCGTGCTGTTTGTAACTTCTATCGTGCAGATGCAAAATTAGGTGAGAGACTTGCGGAGATATTAGGTATTAATCTAAATCCATACTTACAACATCTACCAAAATAAATTAAACTCTTCTAATAAAAATTTATTAAATCGTGTTCTACTTGCAAACATAAGTGATACAGGCTTATCATATAATAGAACAGAAATGGCATCGCACGTCTGTGTGATGCTTTTTCAAGTACATACACTATTTAATAGATTGGTACGTTCTTAAGGAACGAAAAATAGGAGGTTCTGTATGAATCGTAAAACAACGGCTTTACTTGCAACAGCAACATTTGTTGTTGGTATGGGAGTAGGTACATTTGCATTTAATGATGGTACAAGTACAATCGTTTCGAAATTCTCTGAGAGTAAAGAAGTAAAAGCTTCAGAAGATGAAAATATTGCTAAAATACAAAAAGCTTACGAAATAATTGCAAATCAATATGTGAAAAAGATTGATCCTGATAAATTAACTGAAGGTGCAATCCAAGGGATGGTAACAACCTTAGATGATCCGTTTTCTACTTATATGGATGGAAAGACAGCTAAACAATTCCATGAATCATTAGGTTCATCTTTCCAAGGTATTGGAGCGGAAGTTTCTAAAGATGGTGAAAAACTAATTATTGTATCTCCAATTAAGAACTCTCCTGCGGAAAAGGCTGGTCTGAAACCAAAGGATGAAATTTTATCAGTCGATGGTAAGAGTGTAAAAGGTTTATCACAGTATGATGCGGTATTAAAAATCCGTGGTAAAAAAGGAACAAATGTTACGATTGAAGTACAACGTCCAGGAGTTCCGGATCCAATTAAATTTACAATTAAACGTGATGATATTCCAATGTATACAGTATTTAGTTCAGTGAAAGACGTAAACAACGAAAAAATTGGTTATATTCATATTACCTCGTTTAATGAAAAAACAGCAGACGAGTTTAAGAAAGAATTGAAAAAGCTAGAGGAGCAAAACATCCAGGGATTAACAATTGACGTTCGAGGAAATCCTGGCGGGTACTTACAAGCTGTAGAAGGCGTTTTAGAAGAATTAGTTGTAAAAAGTGAGCCATACTTACAGGTTGAAAATAGAAATGGCCAACGTGAAAAGTATTATACTAAATTAAATAAAGCGAAACCATATCCAATTGATGTATTAATTGATAAAGGAAGTGCATCTGCGGCAGAAATATTAGCAGCGGCATTAAGTGAAGCAGGACATTATGAATTAATTGGGGAAAAATCTTATGGTAAAGGTACTGTACAATCTACATTAGATTTCAAAGATGGTAGCAATATTAAGTTAACACAATTTAAATGGTTAACTCCAGATGGTACTTGGATTCACAAAAAAGGTATTAAACCAGATGTTGCTGTGAAACAACCTGATTATTTCTACGCTACACCAATTGATAAAAAGAAAACATTTAAATTCGATGACAATGATGAAAATATTAAACAAGCGCAAATCATGTTAAAAGGTTTAGGTTATGACCCAGGCCGTAAAGATGGATATTTCAGCAAACAAACAGAGACAGCAGTTAAGAATTATCAAAAAGCTGTTGGGATTACTGTTAACGGTGAGATTGATCCTCTAACGTCAGAAAAACTTGAATCATCATTAATTGATAAAATTAAAGATGAAAAGAATGATCTTCAGTTAGAGAAAGCTTTAGATATGGTAGCTCAGTAATACTACACAAAGAGGACAATTTTGTATTGTCCTCTTTGTTATAGTAATGTCCAGTTTTATTTCGTCCTCATTTGACATAATTCCCGGGAAATAGATTTGAAATTACAATCCATGCAGGAATTTTAGTTTAGTATGTCGAAAGTACACTTTATGGAGAAGTGTGCTTTTTTTATTGTTTTGTAGCATATTCTCTTTGAAAAAACATTAATAAACCGATAACATAAGTATATCAATCTATTATATAAAAAAGGTGGTGAATGTTATGTGGTCAAATTTATTATCTGAACTATTAGTTGGATTAGGTAAACTATTTTTAAATCCATTTACTTATATATTTTTCATCGCATCAATTTTCTGTGGCAATTTACGCGTAAAACGAGAACGTAAGCATTTTTCGGTTCGGAATTTTAATGTAACGTTCGAGTGGAAAACTTCACTATGGTATGGATTACTGATTGGATTAATTCTTTCAGTTATCACATTGGTAGCTGGAATTAGCATTCCGGTTGAAATGGTTTATTTACTAAGTGTATTGACGATTATTTGTGCACTAATTTTACAATTCAGATGGATGTCTCCTGCTTATCTTTTTGGACTAGCATTAGTAGCACTGCCATTACTAAATAGAGGGCAAGATTCATTACCTTTGTTGAAAAACTTTATACCTAATGATCTGAATGCTATGCTTCCTGCTATAACGATTTTATTGGCTTTACTTTTATTAGCTGAAGGAATTTTAGTTCAACGTAATGCTGCAAATCATACAACTCCTTTATTTATTGAAAGTAAACGTGGAAAAAGAGTAGGAGCACATGAAGCAAATAGATTATGGATGGTGCCATTATTTTTACTAATACCAAGTGGTTCGATCGTTAGTGACTATTCATGGTGGCCTACACTTGCTTTAGGTGATAGTGGGTATTCGATTCTTTGTGTACCATTTGGAATTGGATTTTACCAGTTAATTCAAGGAATGCTTCCAAAGGAATCAATTAAACTTGTTGGTAAACAAATAGTAGCTTTAGCAATTATAGTTTGTGCAGGTGGAATATTAAGTCACTTTATTGGTTTTGTAGCATTTATAGCTGTAGCAATCGCGGTAGTGGGACGAGAAGCTATACACTATATTCATAAAAATAAAGATATTAATACACCATCTTACTTTACAGTTAAATCAACTGGCCTAATTGTTTTAGGGATTTTACCAAACTCAGTAGCAGATAAAATGAATATTAAAGTAGGCGAAAGCATTACTAAAGTAAATGGACAAAATGTCTCTACTGTTAATGAGTTTTATGAAGCACTACAAATTAATCGTGCGTACTGTAAATTAGAAGTAGTTGATTTGAATTCTGAAATTCGTATTACTCAATCTTCAGTTTATGAAGGTGAACACCATGAGTTAGGATTTTTATTCCCAGAAGAAGAATCTAAATATAGTGGACAGGTCGGATAAGAGTAGTAGGTTGGAAGCTTTAATTTCTACAATATAAAATCAAAAGGAACATATTCATAACTTGAATATGTTCCTTTTTTTATACTGGTTTATGAGTCTAATACAGGGGTGTTTTTGTAGGTAGTATGTCATGTTTTTGAGTGTGTTTAGAGACCTATTGCTCAGGTTGATGAAATCTAGCATTCTATTAAAAGTAGAGATTATAGAAAATGGTTCCTTCATTTTTTAGCTCTTTTAAATTTTGTCACATTAGTAAGCGACAAATACGAATATTCATTTCATTGTATTGGTACTGTAAGCGTTTTATCATTTGTATATAAGCTTCACAAGGGAGGTAAGATTTTGAATACAGATAAAAACAATAATATAAAAGTAAAAATACAACGCTTTGGTAGCTTTTTAAGCGGTATGGTAATGCCAAACATTGGTGCTTTTATTGCATGGGGGTTAATAACTGCAATGTTTATCCCAACAGGTTGGATACCTAATGCAAAATTAGCTGTATTAGTTGGACCGATGATTACTTACTTATTACCATTGCTAATTGGTTTTACTGGCGGAAGAATGGTCCATGATATTCGAGGTGGAGTTGTTGGTGCGATTGCAACGATGGGGGTAATTGTTGGTGCAGAGATGCCGATGTTCTTAGGCGCTATGATTATGGGACCACTTGGCGGTTTGGCTATTAAGAAATTTGACCAAGCTATACAAGGAAAAGTTAAGTCAGGATTTGAAATGTTAGTTAATAATTTCTCAGCGGGTATTTTAGGAGCGATTTTAGCGATAATTGGCTTAATAGGTGTTAATCCAGTTGTTTCGACACTAACAGAAGCATTAGCTAACGGTGTAGATATGATGGTAAAAGCAAATGTCATTCCATTGGCAAACATATTTATTGAACCGGCAAAAATCTTATTTTTAAACAATGCGATTAACCATGGAATTTTAAGTCCAATTGGTCTTGAACAAGCAAAGTCAGTTGGAAAGTCACTTTTATTCTTACTAGAAGCAAATCCAGGACCGGGCTTAGGTGTACTATTAGCATATACAATATTCGGAAAAGGTACAGCTAAACAAACAGCACCAGGAGCAGTGATTATCCATTTTCTAGGTGGAATTCATGAGATTTATTTCCCTTATATTTTAATGAGACCTTTATTAATCTTTTCGGTAATCGCTGGTGGTGTGGCTGGTACATTTACTTTTAATATTTTAGGCGCGGGTCTAGTAGCAGCGGCTTCTCCAGGTAGTATTATTGCAATATTAGCAATGGCTCCAAAAGGAGGATACTTACCAATTCTTGCGGGAGTATTTGTTGCAACAGCCGTTTCATTTATCGTTTCAGCTGTAGTTCTGAAATCATCTAAGTCAGTTGCATCAGATGAAGATTTAGAAAGAGCAGCTCAAAAAACACAAGAATTAAAAGGTAAAGAAAGAAAAGTAGCTAGTCTATTACAGACTGAAAAAGAAGTAGCTAGTTCTCTTGGTATTGATAAAGAAGTGAAAAAGATTATTTTTGCCTGTGATGCTGGTATGGGTTCAAGTGCCATGGGGGCATCAATATTACGCAAAAAGGTAAAAACAGCGGGGATAGAATTAGAGGTTACGAATGTAGCAATTAATAATTTACCAAATGATGTGGATGTTGTTATAACTCATAAAGATTTAACTGATCGAGCAAAAGCAAAAGTACCGAATGCAGTTCATATTTCAGTGGAGAACTTCTTAAACAGTCCAAAGTATGATGAATTAGTGAATTCTTTATTAAAATAAAAAAAATTTTAAAGAGGTTAGCAACTGTTAATTTAAATTTATAAAAGTTTATAAAAA